>NZ_LR607338.1:0-1305 GCF_902164725.1 Pseudescherichia vulneris
CAATAACCGGATCGTTTCGTATGACCAGTATGGACGTCCGGCTGCGGTCATGGGGCAGAGGTTGTAATGCAGACATTTATCCAGGGAACCTCGTTTGACGCTATCAACTCGATGGCGGTTAACTACGTGATGGATGTGCTGGATATATCCGGTTCGGGTAGCAAATCCTACCCGGCCGGATGTACCTACCAGGCATCACTTCTTATCGAGTCGGTTATCCAGGTGATGCCGACTAATAACCCGTATCAGGTAACTGTTTCCGGGAATGTCGTCTCATGGAACGTGGCGACGCCGATCCGGCTGGTAGTGTTCGCCTCGCCCAATACGGGGCGGGAGTCGGATTATTACGGATTCTCTCTCTACTCCTACGACGGCAACGGCAACAGGACAATTAAACTTGCGCCTGACTTCACCCCGTTTTGCCTGGTCAGCGTGATTGATGTTCCGCCGGGTAGCCAGAACATTGCCTCATCAGTCCCGTTGGGTCAGAAAATCGTGACGTTTATCCGTGCGCGCGACGGCGATGCACGGATGCCGACGTCCTTTTACCAGCAGTACAATGCAGGAGGCAATTACGGATTCTCGTTCGTACAGACGGGCGGCATGACGCAAACAGGTTGCCGCCTGTACATATTCTCTAACTACCTGGTGAACATTCCCGACTGGGGATTTTTCGTTTACCGGGACGGCGCTATGGTATGGCACAGCAATTGTCTGCCGTTGAACATGCGACTTTTGGCGGGGGATGCAACGTCTGCAGCCCCAATGGCAGTCACTCCCGGGATCACCTCCGGAATTTATATTCCACAAGACCCATCGAACCCACAATACGGTGGCTACCTGAACATGAACTGTTCCAGCGCGGGTATTTCTGGTGGCGTCTGGAAAGCGTCCTCGGCGGTGGTCTATTCCAGCCGGATTATTTCGTCCGGTGAGGCCGCTGCGTTTAAGCCGTGGGCGATTAGCGGCTACGTCGGTTATATCGACTGCAGCATTTACGATCAGTATTACCCCTATGCGCTCGGGCTGGTTTAGCCAGCCTGAAAAAACACTCATTCCACATCAGACCCGCCGCGAGCGGGTTTTTTATTGCCCGGAGAAAACATGATTTACACCACTGGCACGATCGCCGGCAACGGCAACACGCTCACCGGCACCGGCACTAATTTCACAGCAGCGGGCACGCTGATCCGTAACGGCTGTACCGTCATTGTTATGACCACCCCGGCGCAGGTGCTTCAGATCACCGCGGTCAACAGCGCCACGCAGCTGGCCGTAACGCCTGTGGTCAATCCAGCGATCCCT
>NZ_LR607338.1:8920-10455 GCF_902164725.1 Pseudescherichia vulneris
GATTTACCTAATTGTTCCGCCTACATGCTTAAACCGGGACAACCGTCGCCCGGCCAACATAGCCTTCTCCGTCCCCCCTTCGCAGTAACACCAAGTACAGGAATATTAACCTGTTTCCCATCGACTACGCCTTTCGGCCTCGCCTTAGGGGTCGACTCACCCTGCCCCGATTAACGTTGGACAGGAACCCTTGGTCTTCCGGCGAGCGGGTTTTTCACCCGCTTTATCGTTACTTATGTCAGCATTCGCACTTCTGATACCTCCAGCATGCCTCACAGCACACCTTCGACGGCTTACAGAACGCTCCCCTACCCAACAACGCCTAAGCGTCGCTGCCGCAGCTTCGGTGCATGGTTTAGCCCCGTTACATCTTCCGCGCAGGCCGACTCGACCAGTGAGCTATTACGCTTTCTTTAAATGATGGCTGCTTCTAAGCCAACATCCTGGCTGTCTGTGCCTTCCCACATCGTTTCCCACTTAACCATGACTTTGGGACCTTAGCTGGCGGTCTGGGTTGTTTCCCTCTTCACGACGGACGTTAGCACCCGCCGTGTGTCTCCCGTGATAACATTCTTCGGTATTCGCAGTTTGCATCGGGTTGGTAAGCCGGGATGGCCCCCTAGCCGAAACAGTGCTCTACCCCCGAAGATGAGTTCACGAGGCGCTACCTAAATAGCTTTCGGGGAGAACCAGCTATCTCCCGGTTTGATTGGCCTTTCACCCCCAGCCACAGGTCATCCGCTAATTTTTCAACATTAGTCGGTTCGGTCCTCCAGTTAGTGTTACCCAACCTTCAACCTGCCCATGGCTAGATCACCGGGTTTCGGGTCTATACCCTGCAACTTAACGCCCAGTTAAGACTCGGTTTCCCTTCGGCTCCCCTATACGGTTAACCTTGCTACAGAATATAAGTCGCTGACCCATTATACAAAAGGTACGCAGTCACCCAACTAGTAGGCTCCCACTGCTTGTACGTACACGGTTTCAGGTTCTGTTTCACTCCCCTCGCCGGGGTTCTTTTCGCCTTTCCCTCACGGTACTGGTTCACTATCGGTCAGTCAGGAGTATTTAGCCTTGGAGGATGGTCCCCCCATATTCAGACAGGATACCACGTGTCCCGCCCTACTCTTCGAGTTCACAACGTGTGCATTTTTGTGTACGGGACTTTCACCCTGTATCGTGCGACTTTCCAGACGCTTCCACTAACACACACGCTGATTCAGACTCTGGGCTGTTCCCCGTTCGCTCGCCGCTACTGGGGGAATCTCGGTTGATTTCTTTTCCTCGGGGTACTTAGATGTTTCAGTTCCCCCGGTTCGCTTCATTACGCTATGTATTCACGTAATGATAGTGTGTCGAAACACACTGGGTTTCCCCATTCGGAAATCGTCGGGTATAACGGTTCATATCACCTTACCGACGCTTATCGCAGATTAGCACGTCCTTCATCGCCTCTGACTGCCAGGGCATCCACCGTGTACGCTTAGTCGCTTAACCTCACAACCCGAAGATGTTTCGTAAAACATCGTCGTGTC
>NZ_LR607338.1:19100-33432 GCF_902164725.1 Pseudescherichia vulneris
TACATCAGACGCTGCTTCACGTACTCGCTGAGAAAGTCGATGAAGGCACGGATACGCGTGCTGACCGCTCTGTCACTGTAGTAAACCGCGCTGAACGGCATCTCAACCGGCAGACGCTTATCCGCCAGCACTTCAATCAACTCGCCGCTGGCAATCTCCTTATCCGTCATATAGTCAGACAGACAGGCAATACCGTTTCCGGAAAGACAAAGATATTTCAGCGTTTCGCCGCTGTTAGAGGTGATACCGCTGTTGATTTCGTACAGCTGTCCATCTTCACAGGCAATTGGCCAGGTATTGAGCGAAACAGGCTCGGTAAAACCCATGCAGATATGATGTTCAAGATCCTCAACGTTCTGCGGTGTACCGTATTTAGCCAGATAAGCAGGGGAGGCGATCATTCTGCGAGAGCTTTTAAACAGGGGCCGAGCGCGTAGGCTGGAGTCGGTTAGCGTGCCAACGCGAATAGCAACGTCCACTTTCCGCTCGATCAGGTTAATAAAGGTCTCTGAAGAAACCAGCGAGAGCGTCACTTCCGGGTAACGCTCTCGAAAGGGCTTAATCATCGGCATGAGAAAATGCAGTACGACAGGCGTTGCGGCATCGATGCGCAGCAGGCCGCGCGGGATCTGCTGATGCTCCATCACCTCATTTTCTGCCGCCGCCATCTCCTGAAGAATGAGCTGCACGCGACGGAAATAGCGCTCCCCCTCCTCGGTCAGGCTTAGCTGGCGCGTCGTGCGGTTAAGCAAGCTCACGCCCAGCTTGGTCTCCAGCTTCTTAACCGCCCGGCTAACAGCCGAATTGGCCTGCCCAAGCTGCTCAGCGGCACGGCTAAAGCTTCCGCTCTCCACCACGGCGACAAATATAGCCAGCTCTTCTGATGTTGCCTTCATTTTTGCCCCCATAGCAAAATTATATCCGCATTTTATCGATTTTTGTTATTTAACCACGCGCCTGCATGAAGTGTCACTCCCTCAGCAAAACATCTGTTTTTACATGCAGCGTTGAAAGTGTGCGCTAAAATCCCTATAACAGAGAGAGTGGCCCTGGTATCCAGGGTAAACAGGTTACAGAGGTAAGAAGCCCAAAGTGCGAAAACATACCCATGCCATGCGCTATATCGCGGGACAACCCGCCGAGCGGATCCTGCCGCCCGGGTCATTCGCGACTATTGGCCAGGCATCGCCCCCAGGCGCGCCGCTGAGCCAGGAAGAGAACATCCGCGTCCTGGTGTGGAACATCTTCAAGCAGCAGCGTGCAGAGTGGCAGTCGGTGTTGCAGAACTTCGGTAAAGATGCCCACCTCGTGCTGCTGCAGGAGGCGCAAACCACGCCTGAGCTTATTCGCTTTGCTACTACCAACTATCTGGCAGCGGATCAGGTACCGGCCTTTGTACTGCCTCAGCATCCCTCTGGGGTCATGACGCTGGCGTCGGCCCATCCGGTTTACTGCTGCCCGTTACGCGAACGTGAGCCGATCCTGCGGCTGGCAAAGTCGGCCCTGGTGACCGTCTATCCTCTTCCTGACGGACGGCTGCTGATGGTCGTCAACGTCCACGCGGTTAATTTCAGTCTGGGGGTTGATGTTTATAGCAAGCAGCTGCTGCCTATTGGGGATCAGATCGCCCAGCATAATGGCCCAGTGATCATGGCTGGCGATTTCAATGCCTGGAGTCGCCCGCGTATGAACGCGCTCTATCGCTTCTCCCGGGAGATGTCCCTGCGTCAGGTACGCTTTACGGATGATAATCGCCGCCGGGCGTTTGGTCGTCCGCTCGATTTTATCTTCTATCGTGGTCTGAACGTGAGCGAAGCTTCAGTGCTGGTCACGCGCGCCTCCGATCACAACCCGCTACTCGTTGAATTCAGTCCCGGCAAGCCTGATAAATAGTGGTGCGTCAGGTCTGCCGTAGGGCAGGCCTAAACAGGTGCTGCCCTCTTTTTCACTTAACTAAAAGGACAGCACAATGGCAGCAAAATCCCATCATGATAACGTCGAAGATCAGTTTGGCTCCCAGGCCAGCGCCTACTTAACCAGCGCCGTACATGCCGCAGGCCGTGATTTAGAGCGGCTGCGCGATCGCCTCCAGCGCTTCCCACAGGCTCACGTATTAGACGTTGGCTGTGGCGGAGGGCACGCCAGCTTTACCGCCGCGACTGTAGTAGGGCAGGTAACGGCATACGATCTCTCCAGCGATATGCTGGGGGTGGTGGCCTCTGCGGCACAAGAGAAAGGCTTGAGCAATATCCGCACTCAGCAGGGCTATGCGGAGCATTTACCCTTCGCCGATGAGACCTTTGATGTGGTGATTAGCCGCTATTCAGCGCACCACTGGCAGGATCTCGGCCAGGCCCTGCGCGAGATTAAGCGCGTCCTGAAACCTGGCGGAACGGTATTCATGATGGATGTGATGTCGCCTGGCGAGCCGGTACGTGATATCTGGTTGCAAACGGTTGAAGCGCTGCGCGATACCTCTCACGTGCGCAACTACTCTAGCGGCCAGTGGCTGGCGCAGATTAACGAGGTAGGGCTCACGACCTGTGATTTGGTTACCGATCGGCTGGTGCTGGAGTTCTCCTCCTGGATCGCCCGGATGCGGACGCCTGATGCGCTGAGCAAAGCAATTCGGCTCTATCAGGATAATGCATCGCAGGCGGTAAAAGCCTACTTCGAGCTGCGGGACGACGGCTCTTTTACCAGCGATACGGTGTTTATTGAGGCGAAAAAACGCTAATTTACGCAAACAGCAATAAAAAAAGCACCGGGGAAGCGGTGCTTTTTTATGTGAAACGGTTCGATGATCAGGAGTCTGGCGTGGCGCTATCTTTCACAAACAGCGTGAGCTGATCGCCCGGCTGCAGGTTATCCGTACCGTCATTCCAGCGCATAACATCTTTGATATTTACGCCGTAATCTTTCGCAATACTGGAGAGCGAATCGCCTTTACGCACGCGATACTTAACGCTATCGCTGTTGCTGGCAAGACGCTGTGCGCTGCTGCCTGCACCAACGGTCAGGCTCTGGCCAACCTTCAGGGTTGAACCGCGCAGGCTATTCCATTGCTGGAGATCCTTAGCGCTCACGCCGAGGCGTGAAGCAATACCAGAAAGCGTATCGCCAGAACGTACCTTATAGCTGCGGCTGGTCAGCGGGGTGTTATCCGCCATCAGCGTCGGCTGTACGGCAGCGATTTCACCCGAGGCCAGCGATTCACGCAGCTGATTGGCGTGCTTCTGCGGCACCATCACATACTGTGGTCCACTGGCACCCAACGTCGAGCCCTTAACGCCAGCGTTAAAGGTTTTCAGCTTGCTTACCGGCATGCCAGCCATATCCGCCAGTTGGTTCATGCCAACCGGACTGTTTAGCCGAACGCGAGCCAGGGCGCGGCTGTCGTCAGGCGTAGGCAGACGAACACCGTAGCGCTTGCTGTTCTTGAGAATATCGCTCAAGGCCAGCATTTTTGGCACGTAAATTTTCGTTTCCTGAGGCAGTGACAGCGACCAGAAATCGGTAGGTTTCCCGCGCGATTTATTCGCTTTTATTGCCTTCATCACACGCCCTTCGCCGCTGTTATAGGCAGCTACTGTCAACAGCCAGTCGCCGTCAAACATGCGGTTAAGACGCTGCATCATGTCGAGTGCGGCCGTAGTCGATGCCACAACGTCACGACGCGCATCGTAAGTGCGAGTCTGTTTCAAACCGTAGTTGCGCCCCGTGCTCGGAATGATCTGCCAAATGCCTGCGGCATTGGCACCAGACGTCGCGTGCGGGTTAAAAGCGCTCTCCACTATGGGTAGTAGTACCAGTTCCATGGGCATGTTACGTTTCTTAACTTGCCCTGCTATCCAGTACATATACGGCTCTGCCCGTAAAGTTACATCGTGGAGATAGCTCTTGTTGCTTAAATACTTCTGTTTCTGTTCGCGAATCCGGTCGTTTTCCGGAATTCCCATCTTTAGCTCGTCGCCAATGGAAGCCCACAAGTCCTGATCCTGCGCGAGGGATGTTCCATCGTCCATCCACCGCGCCTGACTTGTAAACGTCCCTGCTTCCCCTTGACTAGCTGCAGAAAGGCTCTGTGCGTGCTGTTGTACGTTGCCGTCGTGATTAGACGCCTGGCAACCCACAAGCAGGACAGAGGCGAGTAATATCGCTTGTGCCTTCATGTGTGTGAGTCAATAGTTGCTTAAAAGACGAGCAATCATAACGGCGAAGGATCCAGATGACAAGTATGAAATTTCAGAAAGCGTCTTTCTTTGACCTCAACCATGCAAAACGCCTATTAGGCTGTTGCAAATTTGTTTCTTTGTCGATAACGCTAATCAAATCAGGATCTTCAGTGCGTAGAAAAACATTAATCCGGCGCTCATTTTGCAGCGTAACGGGCAGCGTTGGGTGGTTTTTTGCCCGTAACTGCTTCACTTTATTAAGATAATCCTCAATAGCCGCATCACCGGGCAGAATATGCTGGGCAAACTTCATATTCGCTAATGTATATTCATGCGCGCAACATATAACTGTTTCGCCGGGAAGCGCGTTAATTTTCTGAAAAGATTGATACATCTGCTCTGCGGTACCTTCGAAAAGTCTGCCGCAGCCGCCTGAGAACAGCGTGTCGCCGCAAAAAAGGTAAGGAATTGTGTAGTAAGAGATGTGGCCTACCGTATGACCCGGTGTCGCAAAAACAGAAAATTCGTAGCCCAAAAGAATGAGCTTATCACCCTCGACTACGCATTTCGTTGCCCCTTTATCTCGTGTCTCTTCCGGCCCATATACCACTACGTCCGGGAAGTGCTGGCAGAGTTCTTTCACGCCGCCAACGTGATCGTGGTGGTGGTGGGTGAGCAGAATTGCTGTAGGCTGCCACTGGTTTTCCTGAATTGCCTTAAGTACCGGAGCCGCTTCGCCCGGATCGACAATCACACAGTGACCTTCGTCATTGCTTAACACCCAGATGTAGTTATCCTGAAATGCGGGAATACTGTTAAGATTCATATAATACCTCTCAAAGCGTAGCGGAAGGTTGTGATGAAACCGGCAAGGATACCTCGAACGTTCTCAGCACCCGCCCACTGGGCTGAGTTTTCCCGTGGCGAATACTACCGCGAGGCGCTGGAACAGCAGCTTAAGCCTTGGTTCGCAAAAATCTACGGATTTCACCTGCTTAAGATTGGCAATCTCAGCGCGGAAATCAATGCCGAAAGCTGCGCTATCTCGCATCAGGTTAATGTCTCATTGCAGGGCGAGCCTGCGCAGGTCAGAGCCGATCCGCTGCATCTTCCTTTTGAGAATAAATCCGTGGATGCCTGCCTGTTGGCCCATACTCTGAGCTGGTGCCAGGATCCCCATCGCCTGTTAAATGAGGCCGACCGCGTATTGATTGACGATGGCTGGCTGATACTGAGCGGGTTTAATCCTGTAAGCCTGCTTGGACTCCGCAAGGCGCTGCCCATCAAGCGTCAGTCAGCGGTCTACCGCAGCCGGATGTTTACCATGATGCGCCAGCTCGACTGGCTATCGCTGCTCAACTTCGAAGTCGTGCACCATAGCGGTTTTCAGGTGCTGCCCTGGACCCGGCAGGGGGGGAAAGTACTGACCACCCATCTGCCGGCGCTGGGCTGTATGCAGCTTATTGTTGCCCGCAAGCGGACTATCCCTCTGACGCTCAACCCCATGAAGCAGAGCAAAGCAAAAGCACGCGTGCCTCAGGCGGTTGGCGCAACGCGCCAGTACCGCAAACCCTGATTAGCTCTCGGGCTGATAGCCCACATCTTCCTGGGTTGGATTCATCGCTGCACTGCGGGCCAGCTCGTCGCAGCGTTCGTTTTCCGGATGGCCCGCGTGGCCTTTAACCCACTCCCAGCGGATCTGGTGCTGGCTGAGTGCCGCATCCAGCCGCTTCCAGAGATCGACATTCTTTACCGGTTTCTTCTCGGCTGTTTTCCAGCCGCGCTTTTTCCAGTTGTGGATCCACTGGGTGATCCCCTGGCGGACGTACTGGCTATCAGTGCTTAGCACCACTTCGCAGTGCTCTTTCAGCGCCTCAAGAGAGACGATGGCCGCCATCAGCTCCATCCGGTTGTTGGTCGTAAGACGATATCCTTCACTGAAGGTTCTTTCATGCTGTTGATAGCGTAAAATAGCGCCGTAGCCGCCTGGTCCTGGGTTACCTAAGCAAGATCCATCGGTGAAAATTTCTACCTGTTTGAGCATCTCTGGTAGACTTCCTGTAGTTGAAATCGACGTAAAACGACAAGTCTGACATAAATGACCGCTATGAGCACTGCAATTACACGACAGATCGTCCTTGATACGGAAACCACCGGTATGAACCAGATCGGTGCCCACTATGAAGGACATAAGATTATTGAAATCGGCGCGGTAGAGGTAATCAACCGTCGTCTAACCGGCAATAACTTCCACGTCTACCTCAAGCCGGATCGGCTGGTGGATCCGGAAGCCTTTGGCGTGCACGGGATTGCAGATGAATTTTTGCTGGATAAGCCGCTGTTCAGCGACGTCGCCGATGAGTTTATCGACTATATTCGCGGCGCTGAGCTGGTGATCCACAACGCCTCGTTTGATATTGGCTTTATGGACTATGAGTTCAGCAAGCTGAACCGGGGCATTCCTAAAACGGACACCTTCTGTAAGGTGACCGATAGCCTGGCGATGGCCAGGAAGATGTTCCCCGGCAAGCGTAACAGCCTGGATGCACTCTGCTCGCGCTATGAGATAGATAACAGCAAGCGAACGCTGCACGGGGCGCTGCTCGATGCCCAGATCCTCGCTGACGTCTTCTTAATGATGACGGGTGGGCAGACCGCAATGGCGTTCTCCGTTGAGGGTGAAAACCAGCAGGCGCAGGGCGAGGCCACTATTCAGCGCGTTGTACGCCGGGCCAATTCGCTCCGCGTGGTGCTAGCCAGTGATGAAGAAGTGATGGCGCATGAGTCGCGTCTCGATCTGGTGCAGAAGAAGGGCGGTTCGTGCCTGTGGCGGGCCTGAAACCTCTTGTTTTGTGGATAAAAACAGCGCCTGGGCGATTTTTGCAGCAAACGATTCAAAAGCCGTGAAAAAGCGTTGACGGCGTGCAAGGCAATACGTAATATTCGCCTCGTTCCCCAGGGAACACAACGCGGAGCGGTAGTTCAGTCGGTTAGAATACCTGCCTGTCACGCAGGGGGTCGCGGGTTCGAGTCCCGTCCGTTCCGCCACTATTCAGAAGGCCTGAGTCAGCAATGATTCAGGCCTTCGTCGTTTTCGCTTTTCAAACGGGCGATTTCGCACCCGTGAGTGACATCACTTCTCCAGCGTAAAGGGATCGGCATCCTGCCAGGCCGGAAACTTTTCGCGATAATCGTTCAGCGCGGCCAGCGACAGCTCGGCATCGATACGCGTAGCCTGATGCGGCTCGGCGGTCGCGAGGATCTCACCCTGCGGGCTAACAATGCGACTGTCGCCGCGGTAGTGATGCCCATTGCCATCGGTGCCAACGCGGTTACAGCCTGCAACGTAGGCCTGGTTCTCAATGGCGCGTGCCACCAGCAGCGCCTGCCAGTGCAGCGAACGCGGCGCAGGCCAGTTAGCCACGTACAGGGCCAGGTCGTAGTCGTTGCGGTTGCGTGACCAGACCGGGAAGCGCAGGTCATAGCAGACCAGAGGCAGAATGCGCCAGCCGCGCCACTCAAAGACTACGCGCTCGGTACCGGCCTCGTAGTGGTGATGCTCATCGGCCATGCGAAATAGATGACGCTTATCGTAGCTGTGCACCTTTCCCTCTGGCTCAACCAGCAGGAAGCGATTTACCGGCCCGCGCTCGCTCTGCAGCGCTGCGCTACCGGCCACCAGAGCATTTGTCTGCTGCGCTTTGGCCTGCATCCATGCAACGACTTCACTTTGCGGCAGTGACTGCTGCGCGGCCTGCATAGCAAAACCCGTCGTGAACATCTCCGGTAGAACGATAACGTCGCGCCCGATAATCGTTTCCAGTTGGCGATCGAAGTGCCGCAGATTAGCCGGACCATCCATCCAGACCAGCGGCTGTTGCAACAGCGTAATTTTAAAACCAGGCACGATGAGTCTCCCCATTTTTGTAGCGTCCGAACACTCTACCACGGCAAAACGCGAATGTGTGCCAATAAAAAACCCTGCCCGGAGGCAGGGTCGGATGCAGCATAGATAAGGTTACGCGGCTTCGATTTTACGCACTTTTTCCGGCAGCATAGGGAGCAGGGGCTTGACCGGCTGGGTAGCCAGCGCGTCTGCCTCAAAATCATCCACGTTGATACTGCGCAGGCGGCTCTCTTCGGCTTTGGTCAGGATCCGCGCTTCGTCAGCACTGATGATCCCTTTATCCAGCGCCTCGTTGGCCAGCGCGTCAAGACGGGTAAACGGCAGGTTCTTACCGAACTCTTTACAGATGCGCTGGTGGATCGGATCCGCAGCCATCACGTCCAGCAGGGCCTCTTCCAGCAAGCCAACCGGGTTATGCTCGCTGGCGGTCAGGTACTGACCGCGGCCAATGCGGGAGCGAGTGGCACATGGCGTTTGCAGGATCTTCGCCACGGCATGGTCCAGCTTGTCCGACGGGGCAAGATAGTGACGCCCGGTAGGGAAGATGGTTGCGCGGAGCAGGGCGGCAACGCCACGGTTCGGGAAGTTCGCCAGCAGGTCGTCCATCGCCTGCTCTGCTTTATAGATCGCATCCTGCACGCCCCAGTGAACCAGCGGCAGATCGGCTTCGTGACGGCCTTCATCGTCGTAGCGTTTCAGCGTCGCGCTGGCGAGGAAGATCTGGCTCAGAATATCCCCCAGACGCGCCGAGATACGCTCCCGACGTTTCAGGCTGCCGCCCAGCACCGCCATCGAGACATCCGACAGCATCGCCAGGTTGGCGCTCAGGCGGTTAAGATGCTGATAGTAGCGGCGGGTTGCATCTCCGGTTGGCGTGCTGCTGGTCAGGCCGCGAGTCAGGCCAAGCCAGAAGCTACGCACCGTGTTGCTGCCCACGTGGCCGATGTGTTTGAACAGCAGCTTATCGAAGGCGTTAAGATCGTTGCTCTGGGCAGCGGCCATCTCATCCAGTACGTAAGGGTGGCAGCGGATCGCCCCCTGGCCGAAGATCATCATGCTACGGGTAAGGATGTTGGCCCCTTCCACGGTAATCGCGATCGGTGAGCCCTGGTAGTTGCGGGCAAGGAAGTTGCCCTCGCCGAGCATAATGCCTTTGCCGCCGGCGATATCCATAGCATCAATAATCGACTGCTGACCACGGTGGGTACAGTGATATTTGACGATAGCAGAAAGTACCGCCGGTTTTTCACCGAGTACGATAGCGTAGGTGATCAGCGAGGCAGCGGCATCCATCACATAGGCGTTACCGGCAATGCGCGCCAGCGGCTCTTCGATCCCCTCCATCTTGCCGATAGCAATGCGGAACTGGCGGCGAATATGCGCGTAAGCACCGATACCCATCGCAGCGGACTTCAGGCCACCGGTAGAGTTAGACGGCAGGGTAATGCCGCGACCCACTGACAGGCACTCAACCAGCATCCGCCAGCCCTGACCGGCCATTTTGGGCCCGCCGATGATGTAGTCAATCGGCACAAAGATATCCTGACCACGGGTCGGACCGTTCTGGAAAGGAACGTTAAGCGGGAAGTGGCGACGGCCAATCTCCACGCCAGGCGTGCTGGTAGGGATCAGCGCACAGGTAATGCCCAGCTCTTTTTCGCCGCCCAGCAGTTTTTCCGGGTCGGAGAGTTTAAATGCCAGACCCAGCACGGTCGCGATGGGGGCCAGCGTGATATAGCGTTTGTTCCAGGTCAGGCGCATACCGAGTACTTGCTCACCCTGCCACTCGCCCATGCATACCACGCCGGTATCTGGGATAGCACCGGCATCGGAACCCGCTTCCGGGCTGGTCAGCGCAAAGCAAGGGATCTCGTCCCCACGGGCCAGACGCGGCAGATAATGGTTTTTCTGCTCTTCGGTACCGTAGTGTTGCAGCAGTTCGCCCGGGCCTAAAGAGTTAGGCACGCCGACGGTGATGGCCAGAATACCGGAGACGCCGGAGAGCTTCTGCAGCACGCGAGACTGGGCATAGGCCGAGAACTCAAGGCCGCCGTACTCTTTTTTGATGATCATCGCAAAGAAGCGATGCTCTTTCAGATACGCCCACAGTTCGGGAGGCAGGTCGGCCATCTCATGGGTGATCTGAAAATCATTTGCCATGCGGCAGGCTTCTTCCACCGGCCCGTCGATAAACGCCTGCTCTTCGGCCGTCAGGCGCGGCTGCGGGTAACTATGCAGCTTTTTCCAGTCCGGATTGCCACGGAACAGATCGCCTTCCCACCAGGTGGTTCCGGCATCAATGGCCTCTTTCTCGGTGCGCGACATCGGCGGCATCACCTTGCGGAAGCCACGAAACGCCGGAGCGGAGATCATCGATTTACGCATGGCGGGCAGATTAAACGGTACGAGGATAATGGCGAGCGGTACCAGCACCCAGATGGACCACAGGCCGGAGACGCCGAGCGCGGCGGTCCAGGCCAGCAGGATCAGGCTACTTAAAAACAGGCTGACGCGGTGGTAGAACAGCGCGCCAATCAATACGACTGTTGCGATAAGACTCAAAATCATCATAAACAATTGCTCCCTGGCTTGTAGGAGGTCTGACCACTTTGGATGTTATTGTTGTAGTGGATGCCACTATATTTAGCAATGTGTTTACAAAGTAATTACAACCTGGTTCACATTGTTGATGATGATGAGAGCACGGATACCTAAAACGCCCGGTGATATGTATGGCTTTAGCTTCTCGCGTGTGGTGCTATCCGGTAAACTGCGCACGTAAAATTCATCTATTCGAAGGACATCTTATGTACCAGGATCTGATTCGTAACGAACTGAATGAAGCGGCGGAGACGCTGGCTAACTTTCTGCAGGATGACGCCAATATTCACGCTATCCAGCGCGCCGCGGTGCTGCTGGCCGACAGTTTCAAAGCCGGTGGCAAAGTGCTCTCCTGCGGCAACGGCGGTTCACACTGTGATGCGATGCATTTTGCCGAAGAGCTGACCGGTCGCTACCGCGAGAACCGTCCGGGCTACCCGGCTATTGCTATCTCTGACGTCAGCCATATCTCCTGCGTCGGTAACGACTTCGGTTACGACTACATCTTCTCCCGCTATGTAGAAGCGGTAGGCCGTGAAGGCGACGTGCTGCTGGGCATCTCCACCTCCGGCAACTCCGGCAACGTCATCAAAGCGATCGACGCGGCGCGCGCGAAAGGCATGAAGGTGATCACCCTGACCGGCAAAGACGGCGGCAAAATGGCCGGCAGCGCCGACATTGAGATCCGTGTTCCGCACTTTGGCTATGCCGACCGCATTCAGGAAATTCATATCAAAGTGATCCACATCTTGATTCAGCTGATTGAAAAAGAGATGGTGAAGGCTTAAGACGTCGTACGGGGGCGCGGCCCCCGATAAGCTGTGGAGGTGTTGTATGTGCGAACTGCTCGGGATGAGCGCCAATGTGCCTACCGATATTTGCTTTAGTTTTACCGGGCTGGTTCAGCGGGGTGGGGGAACCGGGCCGCACAAAGACGGCTGGGGCATCACCTTTTACGAAGGCAAAGGCTGTCGCACGTTCAAAGATCCACAGCCCAGCTACAACTCTCCGATAGCGAAACTGGTTCAGGACTACCCAATCAAATCGTGTTCGGTGGTGGCCCATATTCGCCAGGCCAACCGGGGAGAGGTGTCGCTGGAGAATACCCACCCCTTTACCCGCGAGCTGTGGGGACGCAACTGGACCTACGCCCATAACGGGCAACTGACGGGGTACAAAACGCTGGAGACCGGCAACTTCCGCCCGGTGGGCGAGACCGACAGCGAGAAGGCGTTTTGCTGGCTACTGCATAAGCTTACTGCGCGCTATCCGCGTACGCCGGGCAATATGGCGGCGGTGTTTAAGTACATTGCCTCGTTGGCGGGGGAACTGCGCGAGAAGGGCGTGTTCAATATGCTGCTGTCGGACGGACGCTACGTGATGGCGTTCTGCTCAACGAATCTGTTCTGGATCACCCGTAGAGCGCCGTTTGGCGTAGCCAAGCTGCTGGATCAGGATGTTGAGATCGACTTTCAAAAAGAAACCACGCCGAATGACGTGGTCTCTGTGATTGCTACTCAGCCGCTGACCGGCAATGAAACCTGGCACAAGATCATGCCGGGAGAGTGGGTGCTATTTTGTCTCGGGGAGCGTGTAGTTTGATGCCAGCTGAGGCTGGATCGCGCCGCTGTTGTTAAGCGGCTTGCTCACCACGTAACGACCATCCACCACCGAGACGACCGGCGGCTGGTGGAGGGTATTAAAGTAGTCATAGCCAGGCTTCAGCTGCTTCCAGAAGTCTGCATAGTATGAGTTCTTGTGACGCGCCATGTTGGCGTCGGTCATGCGGAACGGATAGATGCTGACCTGCACGCCTTGTTGGCCAAAGACCAGTGCGCCGGTGACGAACTGGAAGATCTCATCGATGCCGTTATCGGTCATGGCGTAGCAGCCCACCGAAACACAGGCCCCGTGGATCATCAGGTATTTTCCTTCATAGCCGTGCGAGCGATCGTAGGCATTAGGGAAGCCGATGTTGATCGCCTTATAGAAGCGGCTATCTGGCTTAAGCTGGCTGCGCTGAACGGTATAGAACCCTTCCGGACTTTTGAAATCGCCCTGACGCTGTTTCGGACCGAGGCCGCCGGAGTAGTTACAGATCTTGTAGCTATCCATCAGCTGGTACTGCTCGCCCATCTTGACGTACAGCTCAAGCGTGCGCTCTTCCTTGAAGATCTGGATATAGACCGGGGAACCCATTAACTGCTGCTTATATTCTTTACTAACGGGTGTTGTTGAGCTGTTGCTGCTGAGCAGGCCGGCAAACGAGATGCACGGTATTGTAAGCATCGCAATGAATAATGCGATTATGCGCATACTACTTGTTCCTTGATAAAGCGGTTACCATATTGCCAGGACGGCAAAAGAGATCCGAAATCAGACTAATCTGTATTAGGAGCGCTCACATTATCACCCCCGTATTTTTTCGCAAGCCCGCCATGCGGAGTTTACAAATTGTTTTGCTCAGGCCTCATCATACCGCTATTCAAGAGCGTTGGCTAAGCTTGTGCATAAGCGGTGCTTCTCATTTTATCGGCAAAGGCTGTATACTTATCCAGTGAGGGCAGAGACTTCCCAGGCAAACTAAGCAGATGCGAAAAATAATACATGTTGATATGGACTGCTTTTTCGCAGCGGTTGAGATGCGCGACAATCCCGCCCTGCGAGATATCCCTATCGCTATCGGCGGAAGCCGCGAGCGGCGGGGCGTCATCAGCACCGCGAACTACCCGGCGCGCAAGTTTGGCGTACGCAGCGCGATGCCTACTGGAATGGCACTTAAGCTCTGCCCGCATCTCACTCTGCTGCCGGGGCGCTTCGATGCCTATAAAGAGGCCTCGCGCCATATTCAGGCCATCTTCTCCCGCTACACCTCGCGCATTGAACCTCTCTCGCTGGATGAAGCCTTTCTCGACGTGACCGACAGCGTGCACTGTCACGGCTCCGCCACCCTGATGGCCCAGGAGATCCGCCAGAGTATCTTCAACGAGCTGCAGCTCACCGCCTCAGCGGGCGTTGCGCCGGTTAAGTTTTTGGCCAAGATCGCCTCCGACCTGAACAAGCCCAACGGCCAGTACGTCATTACCCCGGACGAGGTGCCCGCCTTTCTCAAGACGCTGCCGCTGGCGAAGATCCCAGGCGTAGGTAAAGTCTCGGCAGCAAAGCTGGAGGATCTCGGCCTGCGCACCTGCGAGGACGTGCAGAAGAGCGATCTCGCCATGCTCCTCAAGCGCTTCGGCAAATTTGGCCGCGTGCTCTGGGAGCGCAGCCAGGGGATCGACGAGCGGGAGATCACCGGCGAGCGGCTGCGTAAGTCGGTGGGCGTGGAGCGCACGCTGGCAGAGGATATTCACGAGTGGGAGGAGTGCGTGGCGATTATCGAGCGCCTCTACCCGGAGCTGGAGCGGCGGCTGGCGGCCGTTAAGCCGGATCTGCTGATCGCTCGCCAGGGGGTGAAGCTTAAGTTTAATGATTTCCAGCAGACGACGCAGGAGCACGTCTGGCCGCAGCTGAATAAAGAGGATCTGATTGCCACTGCCCGCAACGTGTGGGATGAGCGGCGCGGCGAACGCGGGGTGCGGCTGGTGGGGCTGCATGTGACGCTGCTCGATCCGCAGCTTGAAAGGCAGTTAGTGCTGGGGCTTTAAAA
>NZ_LR607338.1:35057-42263 GCF_902164725.1 Pseudescherichia vulneris
AGCTCATCCAGCTGCTGCCGCTGGCGCACATGCCGGTTTTCTCCCGCGAGTTCCCCTGGGGGATCCTGCTGACCCTCGGCATCGTGCACACCGGCGTTATGTACCAGCTGCTCTATAGCGCAATTCAGAAACTCCCCACCCCGATTATTGGATCGCTGTCGTTTATCTATCCGGTGGTAGCGATCGTGGTAGATAACCTGGTCTTTGGCCACACGCTCAGCATCACCCAGCTGGCGGGCGGAGTGCTGATCCTTCTCGCAGCGGCAGGAAACAATCTTGGCTGGGGCGAAAAAAAACCTCGCCGTAGCGAGGTTGAGATGGAACAGAGAGCTAATTAGCGACGGGCGCGTACCACCTGGTATTTGCGCGTCATGTACTCCACCGGCGCGCTCCAGACATGCACAAGCCGTGAGAACGGGAAAAGCAGGAACAGCGTCATCCCCAGCACCAGATGCACGCGGAAAATGAACGCCACGCCATCAAGATTTGCCGATGCGCCGCCGTGGAAGGTCACAATTGACTGCGCCCAGCCCACCAGCTTCATCATTTCGCTCCCGTCCATATGCTGCGCTGAAAACGGGATCGTCAGCAGGCCCAGCGTGCACTGCACCATCAGCAGGGTCAGGATCAGAATATCTGCCGTGGTGGTGGTGGCGCGCACGCGCGGGCTGAACAGACGGCGCTTAAGCAGCAGCAGGCCGCCCACCAGCGTCATGATGCCAAACACCCCCCCGGCGATCATGGCCAGCTTCTGTTTAACGTCAATCGGCAGAAAAGATTCATACATCCAGTGCGGCGTGAGCATCCCCACCAGGTGACCGGCAAAGATCCCAATAATCCCAACGTGAAACAGATTCGAGGCCAGGTTCATCCCTTTGCGATCCAGCATCTGGCTGGAGCCTGCTCGCCAGGTATACTGCCCATAGTCATAGCGCAGCCAGCTGCCGACGAGAAATACCGTACCGGCAATATAGGGATAGATGTCATAGAAGAACATATTAAGGAACTGCATTATTGCTGTCCTCCGGTTGAGATATTCAAATATTGCGGGGCCACCGCCCCGGCGAACCGGCGCTGATGGGAAGCGATCTCGGACTCACCGCAGCCCTGATCGGCAAAGAACTTCACCTGCTCCTCTTCCCAGACGGCATCCAGCGCCTGGGGAGTATCATCCCGGGCTTCACCGGCAATTTTCTCGCCGACCTTCTGCCGATCGACGTCGGTTTTGGCTAGCCGCAGCAGCAGTTCAAACAGGCTGGCATAGCAACTCTCGCGCTGTTGCAGACGGGCGTTTAGCAGAGCCAGAATCGGAGCGATATCCTCCAGCCCCTCCAGCGCGTCGCTCACCGGCAGCTGCGCCAGATACTCCAGATAGAGCGGGAGATGATCCGGCAGCTCACGACGGTCGATAACCAGGCCCTGGCGCTCATACTGCGCCAGCAGATCTACCATCGCCTGGCCGCGATCGCGGGATTCGCCATGCACATGCTCAAACAACAGCAGCGAGGTAGCGCGACCGCGATCAAAAAGCTCGCTGTAGGCCGCCTGCGCATCAAGCAGATCCTGACTCATCAGGTCACGAATAAAGACCACCAGCTGATGGGCATCCTTAAGCGACAGGTGCTCGCTCTCTGCCAGGGCATCGAACAGCTCCTGCTGATGCTGCCACAGGGCAGCATCCGGATACTCCAGCAGGCGGGAAATCACGACGAGTTCAATCATGGGCGTGGCTCCGTTTTCTTGGTCACATCAACGGCATCAATACGGCGGCTGTTAAACAGGTTGAACTTGGTGTCGCTGCCGTGGCAGCCGTCACCGAAGCTAAAGCCGCAACCGTTACGTTCCGGGAACGCATCCCGAGCCAGCTCGCGGTGGCTGGTAGGAATAACGAAACGGTCTTCGTAGTTGGCAATCGCCAGGTAACGATACATCTCCTGCGCCTGAGCTTCGCTTAAGCCCACCTCTTCCAGCGCGCGAATATCGTTAACGTTATCCACGGTCTCGGCACGCTTGTAGTGACGCATCGCCAGCATGCGTTTCAGTGCCAGCAGCACCGGCTGGGTATCGCCCGCCGTCAGCAGGTTAGCGAGATACTGTACCGGGATACGCAGGCTCTCGACGTCCGGCAGAATGCCGTTGCTGCCCAGCTCGCCCGCGTCGGCCGCTGACTGGATCGGTGACAGCGGCGGCACGTACCAGACCATCGGCAGCGTGCGGTACTCCGGGTGCAGCGGCAGGGCCAGCTTCCAGTCCATCGCCAGTTTCCAGACAGGTGACTTCTGCGCGGCATCAATCACGCTCTGCGGCACGCCGTCCTTCAGCGCCTGCTCGATAACCGCCGGATCGTTCGGGTCGAGGAAGACGTCCAGCTGACGCTGGTAGAGATCTTTTTCGCTCTCAACTGCCGCCGCGTTTTCAATGGCGTCCGCGTCATACAGCAGCACGCCCAGGTAACGGATACGGCCCACGCAGGTCTCGGAGCAGACGGTTGGCATCCCCGCCTCAATACGCGGATAACAGAAGATGCACTTCTCGGACTTGCCGCTCTTCCAGTTGAAGTAGATCTTTTTGTAGGGGCAGCCGGTGACGCACATCCGCCAGCCGCGGCACTTGTCCTGATCGATCAGCACAATGCCATCCTCTTCACGCTTGTAGATCGCCCCGCTCGGGCAGGTCGCGACGCAGGCCGGGTTCAGGCAGTGCTCGCACAGGCGCGGCAGGTACATCATGAAGGTGTTTTCAAACTGCCCGTACATCGCCTTCTGCATGTTCTCGAAGTTCTGATCCTGGCTGCGCTTCTCAAATTCGCCGCCGAGGATCTCCTCCCAGTTCGGGCCGCTGACGATCTTATCCATCCGCTGACCGCTGATTTTCGACCGCGGACGGGCGATGGGCTGGTGCTTGCCCTCCGGCGCAGTGTGCAGATGCTGATAGTCGTAGTCGAACGGCTCGTAGTAGTCATCGATGCCCGGCAGATGCGGGTTGGCGAAGATTTTACCCAGCAGCGTGGCACGGTTCCCCATGCGCGGCTGCAGCTTGCCGTTTACTTTGCGGATCCAGCCGCCCTTCCACTTCTCCTGGTTCTCCCAGTCGTCCGGGAAACCTACGCCAGGCTTGCTCTCAACGTTGTTGAACCAGGCGTACTCCATCCCTTCCCGGCTGGTCCAGACATTTTTACAGGTGACCGAGCAGGTATGGCAGCCGATGCACTTGTCAAGGTTCAGCACCATGCCTACCTGTGAACGAATTTTCATTTTGCGCTCTCCTGTACCTGGTCGTTGTTTTCGCCATCTAACCAGTTAATGTTCTTCATCTTACGGACCACCACAAACTCATCGCGGTTAGAACCGACCGTGCCGTAGTAGTTAAAGCCGTACGCCAGCTGGGCGTAGCCGCCAATCATGTGGGTCGGTTTCGGGCTGATACGGGTGACCGAGTTGTGGATCCCCCCGCGCTGGCCGGTGATCTCCGAGCCAGGAATATTCACGATACGCTCCTGGGCGTGGTACATCATGGTCATCCCGGCCGGCACGCGCTGGCTCACTACCGCACGGGCGGTAAGCGCACCGTTGCTGTTGAAGGCTTCGATCCAGTCGTTATCCTCAATGCCCAGCTCTTTGGCATCCACCTCGCTCATCCAGACGATTGGGCCGCCGCGTGACAGGGTCAGCATCAGCAGGTTGTCGCTGTAGGTCGAGTGGATCCCCCACTTCTGGTGCGGGGTAATGAAGTTCAGCGCCTTCTCTGGATTGCCGTTGGACTTCTCGCCCATCACCGCTTTCACCGTGCGGGTGTCAATCGGTGGACGATAGACCAGCAGGCTCTCGCCGAAGTCGCGCATCCACGGGTGATCCTGATAAAGCTGCTGGCGACCCGAGAGCGTGCGCCACGGGATCAACTCGTGCACGTTGGTATAGCCTGCGTTATAGGAGACATGCTCATCTTCAAGGCCGGACCAGGTCGGGCTGGAGATAATTTTGCGCGGCTGGGCCTGAATATCCCGGAAGCGGATCTTCTCCTCTTCTTTATTGGTCGCCAGATGGGTATGGTCGCGGCCGGTAAACTCGCTCAGCGCCGCCCAGGCTTTAACCGCCACGTGACCGTTGGTCTCTGGCGCGAGGGTCAGGATCATCTCCGCCGCATCGATGGCGGTATTAAGCATCGGCTGGCCTTTCGCCGGGCCTTCCGCCTTGGTGTAGTTCAGCTTGCGTAGCAGATCCATCTCGCTTTCGGTGTTCCACGCGATGCCCTTGCCGCCGTTGCCCACTTTATCCAGCAGCGGACCGATGGAGGTAAAGCGCTCGTAGGTCGCCGGGTAGTCGCGCTCAACCGGAATGATATGCGGCGCGGTTTTACCAGGGATCAGGTCGCACTCGCCCTTTTTCCAATCCTTAACGTCCAGCGGCTGCGCCAGCTCGGCGGCGGAGTCGTGCTGGATAGGCAGAGTGACCACGTCAGTTTCAACGCCCAGGTGGCCGACACACACCTCGGAGAATTTCTTAGCGATGCCTTTATAGATCTCCCAGTCGCTTTTGGACTCCCAGGCCGGATCGACGGCGGCAGAGAGCGGATGAATAAACGGATGCATATCCGAGGTATTCATGTCGTCTTTCTCATACCAGGTCGCGGTCGGCAGGACGATATCGGAGTAGAGACAGGTGCTCGACAGGCGGAAATCGAGGGTGACTACCAGATCCAGCTTGCCGTCGAGGCCGTTATCATGCCACTCCACCTCTTCCGGCTTCACGCCGCCCTGCTCGCCCAGATCTTTACCCTGAATGCCGTTTTCGGTACCCAGCAGGTACTTCAGCATATATTCATGGCCTTTCCCGGAGGAGCCAAGCAGGTTAGAGCGCCAGATGAAGAGGTTTCGCGGATGATTTTTGCCGTTCTCCGGCTGCTCGGCCGCAAAGCGAATCGATCCCTCTTTCAGCGCCTTAACGGTGTAATCCACCGCCGACATGCCTGCCTTTTCAGCTTCCGCAGCGATGCGCAGTGGGTTAGTGCCCAGCTGTGGCGCGGAAGGCAGCCAGCCCATGCGCTCGGCGCGGACGTTAAAGTCGAGCAGATGGCCGCTGTAGCGGGACTTATCCGCCAGCGGAGAGAGCAGCTCCTGTGCGGTCAGGGTTTCATAGCGCCACTGGCCGGAGTGGTTATAGAAGAAGGAGGTGCCGTTCATATGGCGAGGCGGACGCTGCCAGTCGAGGGCAAACGCCAGCGGCTGCCAGCCTGTCTGCGGACGCAGTTTCTCCTGGCCCACGTAGTGCGCCCAGCCGCCGCCGCTCTGCCCGACACAGCCGCAGAACACCAGCATGTTGATCAGGCCCCGGTAGTTCATGTCCATGTGGAACCAGTGGTTCAGACCAGCACCCACGATGATCATCGATCGGCCATGGGTCTTATCGGCGTTATCAGCAAATTCCCGGGCGGTACGAATGATATGCGCCCGCGGCACGCCGGTGATTTTTTCCGCCCACGCCGGAGTATACGCTTTTACTTCGTCATAGCTGGCAGCGGCGTTGGCGTCACCCAGACCCCGGTCGAGGCCGTAGTTCGCCATGGTCAGATCGTAGACGGTAGTGACCAGCGCGGTGCTGCCATCCGCCAGCTGCAGGCGTTTTACCGGCAGCTTGTGCAGAAGGATATTTTGCAACTCCACGCGGTTGAAGTGTTCAGATCCTTCGTTACCAAAGTATGGGAAGCCCACCTCGGCAATATCATCGTGACCACCCAGCAGGCTCAGGCGCAGCTCGGCGTCTGCCCCGCTGGTGCCGTCGCGCTGCTCAAGGTTCTACTTCCCTTTTTCGCCCCAGCGGAAACCGATGGAGCCGTTAGGTGCAATCAGCTCGCCGCTGTCGTTGCAGGCCACGGTTTTCCACTCGGGATTGTTCTCCTGACCGAGGGCGTCCACCAGATCGGCGGCACGCAGCATGCGGCCTGCCGCATAGTAGCCGTCGCGCTCTTCGAGCATCACCAGCATCGGCATATCGGTATAGCGACGCACGTAGTCGGTAAAGTACTGGCTCGGCTTGTCGAGATGGAACTCACGCAGCATGACGTGACCCATCGCCATCGCCATCGCGGCGTCGGTGCCCTGCTTCGGTGCCAGCCACAGGTCGCACAGCTTGGCGATCTCGGCATAGTCCGGGGTGACGGCAACGGTTTTGGTGCCTTTATAGCGGACTTCGGTAAAGAAGTGGGCGTCCGGGGTACGAGTCTGCGGAACGTTAGAGCCCCAGGCGATAATGTAGCTGGAGTTGTACCAGTCGGCGGATTCCGGCACGTCGGTCTGCTCACCCCAGGTTTGCGGGGAGGCCGGCGGCAGGTCGCAGTACCAGTCGTAGAAGCTCAGGCAGGTACCGCCGATCAGCGACAGGTAGCGCGCGCCGGAGGCATAGGAAACCATTGACATGGCCGGGATCGGCGAGAAGCCCGCCACGCGGTCCGGGCCGTAGGTTTTCACGGTGTAGACGTTAGAGGCGGCGATCAGCTCGTTGACCTCCTGCCAGGAAGAGCGAACAAAGCCGCCGCGACCACGCGCCTGCTTGAAGCTTTTCGCTTTGTCGGCGTCTTCAATAATAGAAGCCCATGCCGCAACCGGATCGCTGTGCTGGACTTTCGCTTCACGCCACATTTTCATCAGGCGTTTACGCATCAGAGGGTATTTCAGGCGGTTTGCGCTGTAGAGATACCAGGAGTAGCTGGCCCCACGCGGGCAGCCGCGCGGCTCATGGTTAGGCATATCCGGGCGGGTACGCGGGTAGTCGGTCTGCTGGGTCTCCCAGGTAACCAGCCCGTTTTTAACGTAGATCTTCCAGCTGCAGGAGCCGGTGCAGTTTACGCCATGGGTAGAGCGCACAATTTTATCGTGCGACCAGCGGCTGCGGTATCCATCCTCCCAGTCCCGGTTTGTTTCATGGATCTGGCCATGCCCATCGGCAAAGGTTTCGCCCTTCTGTTTGAAGTAGCGAAACCGGTCCAGGAATTTACTCATCGGGTTTCTCCTGTGTGGAGCCTGCTGGCTCTCTGAAAAAGCGACATTGCTGCGAATGGGGCGACGTTAACGCGCTGAAAGGACGTGAGAATTGATGGCGATCAAGGCAGGCTGGCATAGCAAAAGCGCTGTATTTTTCATCTACCCCCAAAGTGGCAGAAAAGCTTAATTTTTATCTTATTGATTTTACTGTTATTTATGAGTTAATCCGC
>NZ_LR607338.1:42298-51020 GCF_902164725.1 Pseudescherichia vulneris
ATTTCTGTACCGGAGGTATTAGGGGGTAGATCTTCTGTCAGGCCGCTTCTACGCTGCGGACCAGGTTGCTGAACACGTTCACCGATTTAAGTATGTTGTAACTATAAGCAAGGTAAAAAAAGCGCGGCATTGCGCCGCGCAAGGATAATCAACAGTGCTTTATTTTGTTTTAGCTTTACGTCCGTACACCGCCCAGGTGATAAACACGCAGGCAATATAGAACACGAGAAAGACTTTCATTGCCCCGGCCGGGGAGCCGGTAAGCGCCAGCGAAGTACCAAAGGCTTTCGGAATAAAGAAGCCGCCAATCGCGCCGATGGCCGAGATAAACCCGAGCGCCGCCGCCGTATCGGTTGCCGCCTCACGCAGCGCCTGCTCCTCGCTGCCGCCCTCGGCCTTCACTCGCTCCATGGTCATCTTGCGGAAGATCACCGAGATCATCTGGAAGCTGGATCCGCTGCCCAGCCCGGCAGTGAGAAACAGCATCAGGAAAACGGCGAAGAAGGCGCTAAAGTTGCCCTCGCTTCCCGCTGACGGCAGGGTCAGGAACAGCAGCGCGCTGAAGATCGCCATGGCTACAAAGTTCACCAGCGTGACGCGAACGCCGCCGAGGCGGTCAGAGAGCGCCCCACCCGCCGAACGGGCCAGTGCACCTACCAGCGGGCCAAAGAAGGCGAAGTGCAGGACATTGACGTCAGGGAACTGGGTTTTGGACAGCATGGCGAAGCCTGCCGAAAAACCAATAAACGAGCCAAAGGTTGCCAGATAGAGGAAGCCGAGGATCCACAGATGCGCCCGCTTCAGCACCGGCAGCTGCGAACGCAGCGAGGCTTTAGAGGTCGCCAGCTCGTTCATGCCAAACCAGGCCGCGAGGGTAAAGACAATCAGGAAAGGCACCCAGATCCAGGCGGCGTTCTCCAGGTAGAGCATGGAGCCATCTTCCTGCTGCACGCCGGTCGCGCCGAAAAAGGCAAACAGCGAGAAGGTGATCGCCAGCGGAGCCAGCAGCTGCATCACGCTTACGCCGAGGTTACCCAGCCCGCCGTTGATCCCCAGGGCGCTACCCTGCTTCTGCTTGGGAAAGAAGAAGCTGATGTTAGCCATGCTGGAGGCGAAGTTTGCTCCGGCAAAACCGCAGAGCAGAGAGATGATGATAAAGGTGCTAAATGAGGTGTTAGTGTCCTGAACGGCAATGCCCAGCCAGACACAGGGAACAATCATGATCCCGGTACTGAACGCGGTCCAGCGGCGACCGCCGAAGATAGGCACCATAAACGAGTACGGCACTCGCAGCAGCGCCCCGGAAACCGAGGGCAGCGCGGTCAGCATAAACAGCTGATCGGTCGTAAAATTAAAGCCAACTTTATTAAGATTAACCGCCACGGCGCTGAACAGCATCCAGACGCAAAACGCCAGCAGCAAACAGGGCACGGAGATCCACAGATTGCGGTTCGCCACGGCCTGGCCACGCTGCTGCCAGAAAGCAGGATCCTCCGGTCGCCAGTCGGTAATGACGGCTCCGGTGGTCCTTTCAGGTATTGAAGAGTGACTCATAGACACCTCTGATAAGGGATTTTAACCCCTGCCACCATAGGGTTTACGCCAGCGCTTAAGTTGATATAAATCAAAGGAAAAGATGTCATTTAAGCCGCGCTTAAACCGGACTACCCCTAAATGAGCAGCTGAAAACGCCAGAAAAACTGTGGTTTTTCACGCCGGTGACGCCTTTAGCGCCAGCCTCGCTCCAGCCCGTGTCTGACGCGACAATAAAGGAGTAACTCTTTTGGGGTATGGGTATACTCCAGGGTATAGCCGAAAATAGCCCCACTCCCGGTGACCTGCCGGGTCAGGAGTCTTGCCGTATATGCTAAAACGCCTCTTTTCACCGTTGACGCTGGTTAACCAACTGGCGCTGATCGTTCTGCTCTCTACCGCCATTGGCGTAACCGGGATGGCTATCTCTGGCTGGCTGGTACAGGGCGTCCAGGGCAGCGCCCATGCCATTAACAAAGCGGGCTCGCTGCGGATGCAGAGCTATCGCCTACTGGCCGCTATGCCGCTCACGGAAGCCGACCAGCCGCTGATCGACGAGATGACCCGTACGGCCTTCAGCCCGGAGCTGACCCAGGCCGCGCTGCGCGACGGCCAGCTTCCGCAGCTTGAGGGGCTCCAGCGTTACTGGCAGCGCAACCTTATTCCGGCCCTGGTGCAGGCGCGGGATCCAGCAGCCGTCTCGGGCGAGGTTGCCACCTTTGTTAACCGCCTCGATCGTCTGGTGAGCAGCTTCGATCGCCGCACCGAGCAGCGGATCGATCGCGTTCTGCTGGTGCAGCGCGGCATGGCAGTATTTATGGCCCTGCTGCTGGTCTTTACCGTGATCTGGCTCCGGGCGCGGCTGCTTCAACCGTGGCGGCAGCTGCTGAGCATGGCCCACGCCGTCAGCCAGCGCGATTTTACCCAGCGGGCGCACATCAGCGGACGTAACGAGATGGCTAAGCTCGGCATGGCGCTGAACAATATGTCCAGCGAGCTGGCCCAGAGCTATGCGGTGCTGGAGCAGCGCGTTAAAGAGAAGACCGCCGGTCTTGAGCAAAAAAATGAGATCCTCTCTTTCCTCTGGCAGGCCAACCGCCGCCTGCACATGCAGGTTCCGCTGTGCGAGCGCCTCTCACCAGTGCTTAACGGCCTGCAAAATCTCACCCTGCTGCACGACATTGAGCTGCGGGTCTACGATCTGGAAGATGAGGATAATCGCCAGGAGTTTACCTGCCAGCCGGACATGACCTGCGATGATATCGGCTGTCACCTCTGCCCGCGCGGCATCCTGCCTACGGGCGGCGGCGGCACAACGCTGAAGTGGCGGCTGGCGGATAACCATATGCAGTACGGCCTGCTGCTGGCGACCCTGCCTGCCGGGCGGCATCTGAGCCACGATCAACAGCAGCTGGTCGATACCCTGGTAGAGCAGCTTACCGCTACCCTGGCGCTGGATCGCCATCAGGAGCGCCAGCAGCAGCTGATGGTGATGGAGGAGCGCGCCACCATTGCCCGCGAGCTGCACGACTCTATCGCTCAGTCGCTCTCCTGTATGAAGATGCAGGTCAGCTGCCTGCAGATGCAGGGCGAAAGCCTGCCCGACTCCAGCCAGCAGCTGCTGGGGCAGATCCGGAACGAGCTGAATACCTCCTGGGCCCAGCTACGCGAGCTGCTGACCACCTTCCGCCTGCAGCTCAACGAGCCGGGCCTGCGTCCGGCGCTGGAGGCGAGCTGCCAGGAGTACAGCGCCCACTTTGGTTTCCCGATCAGGCTGGACTACCAGCTGCCGCCGCGCTTCGTGCCCTCCCACCAGGCCATTCATCTGCTGCAAATTGCCCGCGAGGCGTTGAGCAACGCCCTGAAGCACTCGGGAGCCAGTGAGGTGACCGTCACGGCGGTGCAGCAGGGGCGGCAGGTGAAGGTCAGCATTACCGATAACGGCTGCGGCGTGCCGGACAACGCTGAACGCACCAACCACTATGGCTTAATTATCATGCGCGATCGCGCCCAGAGCCTGCGCGGAGATTGTCAGGTCCGGCGGCGAGAGTCCGGCGGAACCGAGGTGGTGGTAACATTTATACCCGAAAAGCTTCTCTCATCCGTACAAGGAGATAAACATGAATAATCAGGAACCCGCGACGATCCTGCTGATTGACGATCATCCGATGCTGCGTACCGGCGTCCGGCAGCTTATTAGCATGGCAAGCGACGTCCGCGTGATCGGCGAAGCCAGCAACGGGGAACAGGGTATTGAGCTGGCGGAGACGCTGGATCCCGATCTGATCCTGCTCGATTTGAACATGCCCGGCATGAACGGTCTGGAGACGCTGGACAAGCTGCGGGAGAAGGCCCTCTCCGGGCGCGTGGTGGTTTTCAGCGTCTCGAACCATGAAGAGGACGTGGTCACCGCCCTGAAGCGCGGCGCGGACGGCTACCTGCTGAAGGACATGGAACCTGAGGATCTGCTGAAGGCGTTGCAGCAGGCTGCCGCGGGTGAAATGGTATTGAGCGAAGCGCTGACGCCGGTGCTGGCTGCCAGCCTGCGCGCCAACCGCGCCACCTCTGACCGGGACGTGACCCAACTGACGCCGCGCGAGCGCGATATCCTGAAGCTCATTGCCCAGGGGCTGCCTAACAAGATGATCGCTCGCCGTCTGGATATCACCGAAAGCACGGTGAAGGTTCACGTTAAGCATATGCTGAAGAAGATGAAGCTCAAATCCCGCGTGGAAGCGGCGGTCTGGGTGCACCAGGAACGTATTTTCTAATTAGCCCTCCGGCAGCTGCGGCCAGCGCGGAGCGGTATTCTGCGCACTCACCAGCGGCTCAGCCAGCGTGAGCGCGATCTCATTGGAAGAGACGCGCTGCCCCTGCTCATCCTCCACCGTTACCGACAGACGCCACGTATTATTCGCCCCCTCCTGACTGTTCCAGGCAGGCATAATAATGCTCCAGCCTTCACTGCTGTTGGCGTTCACCGGCGGGGTCAGGCTCAGGGCCTGGGTATCCCCCTGCCAGGTAATAGATCGGATGCCGTAGCGGCTGCGAACCTGAACCACCATCTGTACCGTTTCGCCTGGTTTCAGATCCCACGGCGGCGTGGCGAGAAATACCGACAGGGTTTTCCGCTGACGATACTCCACCACCGGCAGATTATTGCGCGTCGGGCTGTCATAGCGGCTACCCCGCAGGGAGCGGCTCTCGGCCACCTCGCTGGCGCTGAGCTGCTTTTTAAGCGGTACGCCGAAGCGATAGTTCAGATTCAGGCCAAGGTTGTTCTGGGTCTCTCCGCTCTCCCCCTGCTTATGCTGGGCGGTGACGGTAACCAGCGGCACCGGGGTATAGTTCACGCCAACGTTCACCGCGACAGGGTTGTGGTAGCCCGAGCCGGAGTCGAAGAGATCGACATTGTCGCCAAAGTACTGCTCCAGACTCAGGCTGGTATTGATATGTTCATAGAACGGCAGACGCGCCTGGGCGGTAACGTCATACCCCCGCGCCAGCCGCTGCTGAACCGCAGCCCCGGAGTAGTCCCAGCCTGAAAGCGGCTGATAGTAGTTGGCCGAGAAGCGCAAGTACTCGCCCCAGGCCTCCGCGCCGAGTCCGGCCCGCTGCAAATTCTCATCCAGCAGATTATCGTAGAAGGTGTTGTAGCCCAGCAGCCAGTGCCCGGCGACCCAGCGCTGGCCAATACCGGCATTGCTCACCAGGCCTTGATCCTGCTGGGTTAACCCCAGCTGGCTCCAGCTCAGATAGCGGTTGTTATCCTGCCATGGAATAAACCAGCTCCCCTGGCTGCCGGTAAAGCGTCCGTCATCGTTAACCAACACGTTAACGCTGGCATTACCCCAGGGTGAAAGCCACGACTCCAGCCGCTCATTCACGTTTTCGCTGACGGCGTCGCGGAACTGGCCAAAGGCAAACTGACGGGCCTGCTGCCCGGCGGTAAGGCCGTTATCGGTCTGGCTGGCTTCACCAAAGGCTTTCGCCACCTCGGCCACGCTCTTTATGCTCGCGTCACCGGTGGAGGTTAACCCCAGATCGGGCAGGCTATCGTTATCAAAAGGGTTATGCGGCGTCTGCTGTGCGATGGCGCAGGCATCGGTTACGCCTCCTGTCAGCAGCAAGAGTAGAAGAAGTCGAGTTTTCATCAGCGCGTTTGAGCGTAAATTCAGCGGTTGCGCCTCCGGTGTGGCCCACGGTAAAAGCGTTATTTTATCGTTTTTTACGACGTTTTTCAGTCTTAAGCACAATTTCAGGAAAAACCTTAACGGCTCCCGTCTCGTCAGGTCTACAGTTAATTTATCTCTTAATGCGTCTATTTATTGCAAGGTATGTCGAATGGTCACTATAAGCAAAACGTTAAAATGGGCTCTGTGGAGTTCACTGATGTTTTACGGCGCGGCTTCGCAGGCCAGCGCGCTGTTTACCCTGCAGTCGCCGGCGTTTGCCGATAATGGCCCGCTGGATAAAAAATTCGCAGGTAACGCCAAGGATAACCCTAACTGCACCGGTGAAAATCAGTCTCCGGTATTAATCTGGAATAATCCCCCGGCAGAGACTAAAAGCTTTGCCCTGATTGTCCACGATCCAGAGGGGGCAAAAGGTCTCGGCGTCACGCATCTGGTGGCGTACAATATCTCTCCGTCCGCCACCGGTTTTCCGGCTAACGCTCTGCGCGATGGCAAAGAGTTTACCGGCGGCAAAAATAGCCCCGGCACCGATCGCTGGTTTGGTCCCTGCCCGCCGCCTGGCAGCGGCGCGCATCACTATACCTTTACGCTTATTGCTACCAGCCAGACACCGGATCTTCCCGCCGGTCTGACCCGTGAAGCGCTGTTAGAGAAGCTGAAAGGTAAAGCTCTGGCCGCCACCGGCCTGATTGGCCGCTTCGGGCAGTAGCTTTTATAAGGAAGAAAAATGCAAAAGATCGTGATTGTCGCCAACGGCGCGGCCTACGGCAGTGAATCCCTGTTTAACAGCCTGCGCCTGGCGATCGCCCTGCGCGAGCAGGCCGAGGAGCTGGACCTGCGCCTGTTTCTGATGTCCGATGCGGTCACCGCCGGGCTGCGCGGTCAGAAGCCTGCCGAGGGCTACAATATTCAGCAGATGCTGGAGATCCTGACGGTGCAAAACGTGGCGGTGAAGCTGTGTAAAACCTGCACCGACGGGCGCGGCATCACCGAGCTGCCGCTGATCGACGGCGTTGAAATTGGTACGCTTGTCGAGCTGGCGCAGTGGACGCTGGCGGCGGATAAAGTATTAACTTTCTAATAATACCCTAACTGAAATATATTTTTCTTATAGTTCCTCGCTGGACATCAAGTTTACCTGCTGCGTTGCCGATAGGCTTTTAAACAACACAGCAGGTATAACAACTATGTTCAAGACGATCCGCGCACGCATTACCGCAGCCACCGCAGGCTGTCTGGCTGTCGCTTTACTGATCAACACCGTGATCAACTACCAGGTAACACGCCAGGATAACCAGCAGTCCCAGCGGGATATCCTCTCCAGCACCAGCATCAGCCACAGCGGCGCAATTGCCGACTGGGTTAACAACAAGATGACGATGATCGCTTCGCTGCAAAGCGCTGCGCTGACGGCGGATCCGGTTCCTAACTTCGCTCAGATTGCCCAGGCGGGCGGGTTTATCAACGTCTATGCCGGCTATGCCAGCAAAACGGCGAAGTTCTCCGATTCTAACGGCATCCCGGTCGACTACGATCCGACCATTCGTCCCTGGTATCAGCAGGCAGCGAAAGCCGACGCGCCGATCGTCACCGCCCCCTATGTTGATGCCGCCTCCGGCAAGCTGGTAGTGACCTTCGCCGTACCGGTGAAAGAGAACGGCACGCTGACTGCGGTGGTGGCAGGCGACGTGGCCATGGACAGCGTGGTCGCGAACGTGCGCACCATTCAGCCGACGCCGCAGAGCAGCGGTCTGCTGATCAACAGCGACGGAACGGTGATTGCCGCCAGCAATGCCGATCTGACTCTGAAGCCGTTCGGTGAGGCGATCGCCGGGGCGGATTTCAGTGCACTTCAGGCAGGTAGTCCAGTAGACGGCGAGTTTGCCGGGGCGCAGAAGGCGCTGATGGCGAAACCGATCAAGGGGACCAGCTGGCTGCTGGTGGTCGCCCTTGACACCAACGATGCCACCAGCGGCATGCGTGCCCTGCTGAAAGCGTCGGCCCTGTCGCTGATCGTGCTGGTGCTGATTGGCGTAGCGGTAATGCTGCTGCTGGTAACGACGATGCTGAAACGCCTGGTGACGATCCGCGATGCGATGCTGGCCATTGGCGACGGCACGGACGATCTCTCCCAGCGCCTGCCGGAGAGCGGTAATGATGAGGTGGCGCAGATTGCCCATGCCTTTAACATCTTCAGCGATAAGCTGGCGATGGTGATGGTGAAGCTGCGGGACTCCAGCACTTCGGTACAGCATGCGGCGCAGGAGATTGCCGCCGGTAACCAGGATCTCTCCGGCCGTACCGAGCAGGCGGCCTCCAGCCTGCGGGAAACCGCCAGCGCCGTAGAGCAAATCACCGCCTCGGTGGCCCAGTCAACCGACTCCGCTGCCCTGGCGAACAGCCAGGCGCATACTGCCTCTGAAGCGGCGTCGCGCGGTGGCAGCGTGGTGTCGCAGGCAATCTCGACCATGCAGGCCATTGAAGAGGCGTCGGCTAAAATCGGTGATATTACTAGCGTGATTGACGGGATTGCGTTCCAGACCAATATTCTGGCACTCAACGCCGCCGTAGAGGCCGCCCGTGCCGGTGAGCAAGGACGCGGCTTTGCGGTGGTCGCGGGTGAGGTTCGCACCCTGGCCAGCCGCAGCGCCGAGGCGGCGAAAGAGATCAAAACCCTGATCGAGTCGACGACGGATAGCGTGGCTACCGGGTCGCGCTACGTTCGTTTAGCTGGCGAAAGCATGACTGATATCGTCTCCAGCATCGACAGCGTCTCGGTCATTATGCGTGAGATCACCGTTGCCACCAGCGAGCAGATGAAAGGCATCCAGGAGATCAACCACGCGGTAATCGATCTCGATCGGATGGTGCAGCAGAACGCCGAGCTGGTGGTGCAGTCTGCCGCTGCCGCCGGGGCACTTCAGTCACAGGCGGGCGAGCTGGCGGAAACCGCAGGCCATTTCCGCATTTAATCCCCTCCCGGCGCGCTTTTG
>NZ_LR607338.1:51120-53644 GCF_902164725.1 Pseudescherichia vulneris
TGGCTGCCTAATCTCTTCTCAGGCAAAACCGGGCTGCAGCGATGGGCCCGGTTCTTCGCCGCTCAGCAGTCCTCTCACCTTCCCGACCAGATCGTTCAGGCAGTCGTCATGCATGCCGAGCTTGATTAGCTCCTGCTCCAGCGAGAAGAGATACTGCGCGTTAGTGCCCAGCGGGCCACTGGCCGCCGCGATCAGCGGGGCGATGACCTGGGCGCGGGTATCTGACTCATAGAGTGCGTGGCGCGGATCCATAATAAACACCAGGGCGTTTACCGTCCGGCCATCATCAAGGTCGAGCTTGCACCAGGTCGGCAGATAGCAGCCGGTGATCATCTCTCGCTTCCACAGCAGGGTCAGCTCCTGCTCCAGGGTTTCGTCAGGCAGGCGGTAGGCGACGCCGGTGGTGCGTCCGCCCTCTTTTAGGGCAAGCATCCGTCCAGGCTGGCAGGCCGTGCCGCGACCAGCGGTGAGACGCAGGCAGAAGGCACGATGCCAGCCCACCAGCGTGCCGGTGCAGGATTCGTTAAACTCCAGCGCCGGGTTCCACATCAGCGATCCGTAGCCAAAGATCCACACCGGGCCACTGTCGGGCCGACAGGCCAGGGTTGCCGCCAGCGACGCTGCGCGTTGTTCGGCGGACCAGAGCAGCGCTGCTTCGATATCACCAAAGGCGGTTTTGCAGTCCGCCTGAATTAAAAAGTCGCGTGTTAACACCTTCTACCTCCACCACTGCGTGCTTCCATGCGACCGTTATGTTGCCTTCCGAGCATTTAGCTGCTGAATAAAAGCACAGCCTGTGGAGACGATATGCAATTCGCGGGCCGCTTGCAAGCCTACAGCGCGCCATGCCGCACGAAAGCAGCAGCGCAAAAAAAGGTGTTTAGCGTTAACGACAGCGATTTCAGCGGCTTATTTCTTTTTGTGCCATTTATCGTCGTCGCCCTTCTCATATTCATGCTTCACCGCCGCCCAGGCCACCTTGTGGGCAGTCTCTTCCCGGCTATCATCTCCGCGTCGGTCGTCTTTATCTTTGTATTGATCCCAGGCGCTGTTGAATGCCTCTTTGTAGATATCCTGGGCGTGAGCAGGAAGCACGTTTTTGACGTTGTCTGGCAGATCGGCTTTCGCTTTGTAGGGCATGTGACATCTCCTTTTGGTTATCAAAACTTAAGTGTGGCTGACAACGCCGCGCCTCGCCACCCATGACGTAAAACTGCGAATGCGTTATTGTAATAATCTGTTTATTAAAACAATTTTCGACAAACCACTCTAATCCGCACGTCATACGCTAAAAAAAGGCCAATGCCGTAAAAAAAGGTAAAAGTTGACCTAAACTCGCCCCCATTCTGCTATTTTAATGGCCTGAAAAAATCTTAACTATACTCATCAGCAACAGCACACTATGGAGAGCCACAATGACAGCGACGCATGAGGCGGTTAAAACCCGCCATAAGGAGACCACGCTCATTTTCCCGGTACTGGCGCTGGCAGTGCTTTTTTTCTGGGGAAGCACCCAGTCGCTGCCAGCCGTCATCGGTATCAACCTGCTCGCATTAGTGGGCATTCTCAGCAGCGCCTTTAGCGTTGTCCGCCATGCGGACGTGCTGGCGCACCGGCTTGGAGAACCCTTCGGCTCGCTGATTTTAAGCCTTTCAGTTGTTATTCTCGAAGTTAGCCTGATTTCAGCCCTGATGGCCACGGGCGACGCCGCGCCAACGCTGATGCGCGACACCCTCTACTCCATTATCATGATTGTTACCGGGGGGCTGGTAGGCTTCTCGCTGCTGCTGGGCGGGCAGAAGTTTGCCACCCAGTACATGAACCTCTTCGGTATCAAACAGTATCTGATCGCCCTCTTTCCGCTGGCGGTGATTGTGCTGGTCTTCCCGATGGCGCTGCCGGGGGCTAACTTCACTACCCGCCAGGCGCTGCTGGTTGCGCTGATCTCAGCGGCCATGTACGGCGTCTTCCTGCTTATCCAGACCAAAACCCACCAGAGCCTGTTTGTCTATGAGCATGAGGATGAAGGTGACGACAGCGATCCGCATCACGGCAAGCCGTCGGCGCACAGCAGCCTCTGGCACGCGGTGTGGCTGATTATCCATCTGGTGGCGGTAATTGCGGTAACGAAGATGAACGCCAATCCGCTGGAGGCGCTGCTGACGGAGATGAATGCCCCGGTGGCCTTTACCGGCTTCCTGGTAGCGCTGCTGATCCTCTCTCCAGAAGGTCTGGGCGCGCTGAAGGCGGTGCTGAGTAACCAGGTCCAGCGCGCGATGAATCTCTTCTTTGGCTCAGTGCTGGCGACCATCTCCCTGACGGTGCCGGTGGTGACGCTGATCGCCTGGGCGACCGGCAACGACCTGGTGTTTGCCCTCGGTGGGCCAGAGATGATCGTGATGCTGGCCTCGCTGCTGCTGTGCCAGATCTCGTTCTCTACCGGGCGTACCAACGTCCTGAACGGCGCGGCGCACCTGGCGCTGTTTGCCGCCTATCTGATGACGATATTTGCCTGATGTGACGC
>NZ_LR607338.1:53994-79232 GCF_902164725.1 Pseudescherichia vulneris
TCAGAGTCAACCCTCAATTTCAGGATTTTTTCTCTTCAACCGGACCGGCTGTTTCCGTGAAGTGATTCACGTTTGCCGTTTCGATGGAGGCGCATTATAGGGATCCCATTTTTTTGCACAAGCCTTTTTTGGATCTTTTTTACCGACCGTCGATTTTTCACACTTTCTGCTGGGATCCTGTGCGATCTGCTTAAATTTTGGCGGATAAAGGGCTTGCGCCGGGCCTCTAAAGCTACCAAAGTCATCTCTATAACTTCTGTTTTGACGAGGTACCTATGTCTGCTGCTCTACGTTCTTATAAAGATCTCTACCCTAAAATAGGTCAACGCGTGATGGTTGATGCCACCAGCGTCGTGATCGGCGATGTAAGAGTGGCCGATGACGTCGGCATCTGGCCGCTGGTTGCGATCCGAGGCGATGTGAATTACGTGCAGATTGGTGCCCGTAGCAATATTCAGGATGGCAGCGTGCTGCATGTAACCCATAAATCGTCCTATAACCCGGACGGTAATCCGCTCATTATTGGTGAAGACGTGACGGTAGGGCATAAAGTGATGCTGCACGGCTGCACGGTGGGTAACAGAGTGCTGGTCGGTATGGGATCTATTTTACTGGATGGCGTGGTGGTAGAGGATGACGTCATGATTGGGGCCGGTAGCCTGGTACCGCAAAATAAGCGGCTGGCGAGCGGCTTTCTCTATTTAGGCAGTCCGGTTAAACAGATCCGCCCCCTGACGGAGGCGGAGATCGAGGGGCTGAAGTACTCCGCCAATAACTATGTGAAATGGAAAGACGACTATCTGGATCAGGCTCATGAGAGCCACACCCAGCCCTGATCGTCCTCCAGCTGCTGTTGGATCAGCTGCTCGGCCTCCTCTTCCAGATCCCAGCGATACTCCTGAAAAAGCGCCAGCCACTCGGCTGGCGTCTCGCCGCCGAACCGGTTTGCCAGCATTTCGGCTTTAATCGCACAGCTAAGCTGCATGCCATTAACCAGCGCCGGGAAGCAGACGGCCTGCAGTTCGTCATGCCACGCTTCCCGATCGGGAAAGTGAATCGCCTGGTTCACTCGGCTAGCTCCTGCTTGAGGCGCTCAATCACCGGTGCGGTTTCCGGGAGCACGCCATGCCAAAGCAGTACCGCATGAGCAGCCTGTGCCACCAGCATACCCAACCCATCCGCACGCTGTTTTGCACCATGCTGTTCACACCAGCGGAGAAACGGCGTCTCTCCCTTCTGGTAGAACATGTCATAGCAGTGGCTATGGCTATCTATCAGGGAGTCAGGGATCTGCGGCGTTTCCCCAGTGATGCCGCTAGACGTAGCGTTGATAATAAGATCAAATTCGTGCCCGGCCAGATCCTTCATCGCTACGGCGCTAACGCTACCGGTATGGGCGAATAGGGTTGCCAGCTCTTCGGCACGTGCGAACGTCCGGTTAGTTATGGTGACCGCACAGTCGAGAGAGAGCAGCGGCAGCAGCACGCCGCGTGATGCGCCGCCTGCGCCAATCAGCAGGATGCGAAAGCCGGGCTTAATAAAACCTAGCCGCTGCAGATCGCTGAGCAGGCCAATGCCGTCGGTGTTATCCCCCAGCAGACGGCCATCATCAAGACGCTTGAGCGTATTAACCGCACCGGCCAGCGCCGCGCGCTCCGTCAGCTCATCCGCCCGGGCAAAGGCTTCTTCTTTAAAGGGGACGGTAACGTTAGCCCCCTTGCCACCCGCAGCGAAAAAGGCATTTAGCGTCGCAATAAAATCATCAACGGGAGCCAGAACGCGCCCGTAAGGGTGAGTAATCTGTAGCTGCTGAGCGAACTGCTGATGAATAAACGGCGATTTGCTGTGTGCAATAGGATTACCAAAAACGGCATAGGTCTCCATAGATCACCCCTGGCGAAAACGTTCGCCGGTCAATGCGTCACGAATTTCAGACGGATTTTCACGCCCGCCTGTTTCACCTTCTAGAACCGGGAACGCGTCGCCAAACTGCGCGCGCACCTCCTCGGTTGTCCGGCACGGCGGCAGCCCGGTGAGATTAGCGCTGGTAGAGACCAGCGGTTTGCCGTAGGTCTTACACAGCTCCACCACCAGCGGATGATCGGTAACCCGTACGGCCAGGGAGTCAAAGCGCCCGGTCAGCCAGCGCGGCGTTGTCGTTTTTGCCGGGAACACAAAGGTCACCGGCCCAGGCCAGCAGGCAAATACGGCTTCTCGCTGGGCATCATTCAACGCCTGCTCATCTATATAAGGTTTCAGCTGCTCAAAGCTGGCAGCGATGAGGATCAATCCCTTCTCTACCGGGCGCTGTTTTAATACAAGCAGGCGGTTAACCGCCGTTTCACTGTCGGGGTCGCAGCCGACGCCAAAAACGGCTTCGGTTGGATAGGCGATGACGTCTTCTCTATTCAGTACCGCTACCGCATCCGCGATAGCGCCTGAAGGCAGGTTCTTATTCACTGTTCTTTTCCGCCGTGACCGGCTTTCCACATTGTTTACTGGCACAGAAGCATTTAACGCCCTGCGCGGTTTTCTTCTCTATAAGTAGCGGGTAGTGACACGTCGGGCACTCGCCTGCTACCGGTTTAAAATTGATCACGAACTGGCACTCCGGATAGCGATCGCAGGAGTGGAAGGTTTTGCCATAGCGTGAACGTCGCTGGACGAGGGTGCCCTGCTTACACTGGGGACAGGTAATGGCAGTGTCGTCGGGTTTATCGATTGTTTCCGTATGTGCGCATTCCGGGTATTGGCTACAGCCAATAAACATACCGAAGCGTCCCTGGCGAAGCACCAGCACCGACTGGCAAAGCGGGCACAGCTGCCCCTCCAGAACCTTGACGATATGTCCGTCGGCCTGGCTTTTCAGGGAGCGGACATAATCACATTCAGGATAGTGGGAACAACCGAGAAACGGCCCGCGTTTCCCGGTCCGAATAACAAGCGGAGCCCCGCACTGCGGGCAGGGCTCTTGATTAGACACCGAAAACAGTGCTGATTTGGCCATAACAACTCTTGATGCTGCGACGATAATTAGTGCAGCATACCTTCATTCACTTCAAAGAGTAATTCTTCCATCTGCTGATAGGCATTTTCACACCCTGGGATATTGAAGAGCACCATCAGGATGACCCACTTGAGATCCTCCAGCTCGAACTCTGCCGTATCCAGCGCCAGCACGCGCTCAATCACCATTTCTCGTGTTTCGAGGTTTAGCACCTGAATCTGCTCGAGGAATAACAGGAAACCCCGGCAGCTGGCATCCAGCCGTTCACACTCTTCTGCAGTATAAATACGCAGGGAGAGAGGGTCTGAGGCAAGCTGCATCGGTTCGGCGAGGCCTTCCTGATAGTCAGCAAGCTTCTCCAGCCACAGTAGCGCGTTGTAGATATCCTCACGGTCAAAACCGGCGTCAGTGAGGTCCCGTTCAAGTTTGTCCTGATCCACACGCAGTTCTGCTTCATTGTGGATATAAGTCTCAAACAAATACATTAGTACGTCGAACATGGCTTGCCCTCCTTAATCGGACATAGCCGCCGGGTACAGCTGCGATCCATCCTGCTAACTCCAGTTCGAGTAGCTGGGCCACAATCACTGGCACAGGTTGGCCGGCACGTTCAGCGACGACGTCAACAGGTGTTACCTCATCTCCTACGTTAGCCAGGAGCTCAGGAAATGGCAATGCCGCCGCTTGGTGTTCTGACGAATAAATTGGTTTTTCGCGTGCATTTTGTAGCCAGCGTAAACCAGGGTGTAGATTTTCGAGGATCTCCTCCGGGGTGGTGACCAGCGTCGCACCCTGCTGAATCAGCCAGTGAGGGCCTTCGCTACCGGGGCTACCCAACGCGCCGGGCAGCGCAAAGACGTCCCGCCCCTGATCCATTGCGCAGCGGGCGGTCACCAGGGAGCCGCTACGCAGAGCAGCCTCCACCACCAGCACGCCCTGGCTAAGACCGCTGATAATGCGGTTACGCCGGGGAAAGTTACCCGGTCTGGGCAGCGCTGCCAGCGGAAACTCTGACACCAGCGCGCCACCGGCATCAATAAGCTGCGCCGCCAGGGCAGCATGTCGCCGGGGATAGACCTGTTGCAGACCGTTACCCAGCACCGCAAGGCTCTTGCCGCTGCCGCGCAGCGCGCTGCGATGGGCAATCCCGTCAATGCCTAACGCCAGTCCGCTGGTAATCGTTAAGCCGTATGCCGCGAGGTGTTCGCAAAAATGGCGTCCCCAGCGCTCGCCATACCATGAGTTTGCTCGGCTACCCACCACGGCCAGCTGCGGGGTGGTGAGCAGGTTGACATCCCCCTTCACAAATAGCGCCCCGGGAAAATCGGCAACGGCGCGCAGCGCTGGCGGGTAACCCGCATCGCTTGCCAGCAGCAGGTGATGCCCAGGCAGCGCCAGCCACGCAAGCGTGCTATCGATATCACGGGTAGAGACAGCGAAAAACCGCACGCTCTGTTTTGCCGTCAGCCCCGCGAGCGAAAGCACTTTTGCGTCGGGATGGGGGTGAGATGCTAAAAATTGTGCGACCTCCAGCATCCGTTCGCCGTAGAGCTCGCCAAGGTGGATCAGACGCAGCCAAATCTCTGTCAAAGTCATCCTTGTCCCTTGCCACACGGGGCGGTTGCAATCTTTACGATTGGTCACTGATGCTGTCAATCGGAGGGGGATTTGTCTAGAATAGAGGTAACGATCTTTTCAACTCCTGAACACAACTCCTGGGTATTTATGTCAGTTTTGCACGTGTTACATATTCCGGACGAGCGGCTTCGCAAAGTCGCTGCGCCGGTAAAAGAAGTAAATGCAGAAATTCAGCGCATCGTTGATGATATGTTTGAAACGATGTACGCCGAAGAGGGTATTGGCCTTGCCGCCACGCAGGTTGATATCCACCAGCGTATTATTGTTATCGACGTCTCTGAAAACCGCGACGAGCAGCTGGTGCTCATTAACCCAGAACTGCTGGAAAAGAGCGGTGAGACCGGTATTGAAGAGGGTTGTCTGTCAATCCCCGAGCAGCGCGCGCTGGTTCCACGGGCGGAAAAAGTAAAAATTCGCGCCCTCGATCGCGAAGGTAAATCTTTTGAGCTGGAAGCCGATGGCCTGCTGGCTATCTGCATTCAGCATGAAATGGATCACCTGGTCGGCAAACTGTTTATCGACTACCTGTCGCCGATGAAGCGTCAGCGCATTCGCCAGAAAGTGGAAAAACTGGACCGCCTGAACGGGCGTGCATAACCGAAGCCAAAAGGATCAACGTGTCGGATTCATTACGTATTATTTTTGCCGGTACGCCTGACTTTGCCGCGCGTCATCTCGACGCGCTGCTGTCATCTGGACACCAGGTGGTTGGCGTCTTTACCCAGCCAGACAGGCCCGCCGGACGTGGTAAAAAACTGATGCCGGGTCCGGTAAAGGTGCTGGCTGAAGCGAAAGGCTTACCTGTCTTTCAGCCCGTCTCTCTGCGCCCGCAGGAAAATCAGCAGCTGGTTGCCGATCTCAACGCTGACGTCATGGTCGTCGTTGCCTATGGCTTAATTCTGCCGAAGGCGGTACTTGATATGCCGCGCCTCGGCTGCATTAACGTTCATGGTTCGCTGCTGCCGCGCTGGCGCGGGGCGGCTCCCATCCAGCGTTCGCTGTGGGCAGGCGATGCCGAAACGGGCGTTACCATTATGCAGATGGACGTGGGGCTGGACACCGGCGATATGCTTTACAAGCTTGCCTGTCCGATTACCGCCGACGATACCAGCGCCTCGCTCTACGATAAGCTTGCCGGGCTTGGCCCGCAGGGATTAATCGAAACCCTGGCCCAGTTGAAGCAGGGCAGTGCCCAGCCACAGGTACAGGATGAGGCGCTCGTTACCTACGCTGAAAAGCTCAGCAAAGAGGAAGCGCGCATCGACTGGTCGCTCTCTGCGGCGCAGCTTGAGCGTTGCATCCGGGCCTTTAATCCATGGCCGATGAGCTGGCTGGAGATCGACGAGCAGCCGGTGAAAGTCTGGAAGGCATCGGTGATTAACCAGCAGACCCACGCCGAGCCTGGCACGATTGTTGATGCTAATAAACAGGGTATTCAGGTTGCGACCGCCGACGGCATTCTGAATCTGGAGTCGCTGCAGCCGGCAGGTAAAAAAGCGATGAGCGCGCAGGATCTCCTGAACTCCCGTCGCGAATGGTTTATTCCCGGCCACCGTCTGGCCTGACGGCCCCTACCTTTAACGCCCGGTGTTGCCGGGCATTTTTATTTTTGCGGTTATGAAAAAAACAATCAATTTACGCAGCATGGCAGCGCAGGCCATCGAACAGGTTGTTGAGCAGGGGCAGTCGCTAAGTAACGTCCTCCCTGCCCTGCAACAGAAAGTATCGGATAAAGATAAAGCACTGCTCCAGGAGCTGTGCTTCGGCGTGCTGCGCACGCTCTCCCAAATGGAATGGCTCATCAATAAGCTGATGTCCCGTCCGATGACCGGCAAGCAGCGCACCCTTCACTATCTGATCATGGTTGGGTTTTATCAGCTGCTCTATACCCGTGTTCCGCCGCACGCTGCATTAGCAGAAACGGTAGAGGGGGCGGTAGCGATTAAGCGTCCGCAGCTCAAAGGCCTGATCAACGGCGTGCTGCGCCAGTTCCAGCGTCAACAGGAGCCGCTGCTGGCGGAATTTGCCACTAGCGAAAGCCGTTTTTTACACCCTGGCTGGCTGCTTAAGCGTCTGCAAAAAGCCTACCCGCAGCAGTGGGAGAGTATCGTTGAGGCTAACAACCTGCGTCCGCCGATGTGGCTACGCGTGAACCGCAACCACCACTCTCGCGATGCCTGGCTGGCGCTGCTGGAGGCCTCCGGTCAGCAGGGTTTTCCTCATAGCGTCTATCCCGATGCCGTGCGTCTCGCCTCCCCTGCCCCGGTGCAGGCCCTGCCTGGCTTCGATCAGGGCTGGGTGACGGTACAGGACGCCTCAGCCCAGGGCTGCATGAATTTTCTGCAGCCGCAGAACGGCGAGCAGATCCTCGATCTCTGTGCCGCACCGGGGGGTAAAACAACCCATATCCTGGAAGTGGCTCCTGAAGCCAACGTGCTGGCGGTTGACGTTGACGAGCAGCGCCTCTCCCGCGTCTACGATAACCTGAAGCGCTTGGGGATGAAGGCGCAGGTTAAGCAGGGCGACGGTCGTTTCCCTGCCCAGTGGTGCGGTGACCAGCAGTTCGATAGTATTCTCCTTGATGCCCCCTGCTCGGCGACCGGGGTGATCCGCCGCCATCCGGATATCAAGTGGCTGCGCCGCGATCGTGATATCCCGGAGCTGGTCCAGCTGCAGTCCGCTATTCTGGATGCCATCTGGCCGCACCTGAAACCGGGCGGTACCCTGGTGTATGCCACCTGCTCCGTTCTCCCGGAGGAGAACAGCCTGCAGATTGCCGAGTTCCTCAAGCGTACACCGGATGCGCAGCTGAGCGGTACGGGTACGCCAGCGCAGCCGGGTCAGCAAAATCTTCCCGGCGCGGAAGAAGGTGACGGCTTCTATTACGCTAAGCTAATCAAACAGTGATTGAGATGACGGGTCGCAGCTGATGAAGATAATCATTCTGGGTGCAGGACAGGTTGGCGGCACGCTGGCCGAAAACCTGGTCGGTGAAAACAATGACATTACCGTTGTTGATATCAATGGCGATCGCCTGCACATGTTGCAGGATAAATTTGACCTGCGAGTTGTTCAGGGTCACGGTTCGCACCCTCGCGTTTTGCGCGAGGCGGGAGCTGACGATGCGGATATGCTCGTTGCCGTCACTAGCTCCGATGAAACCAACATGGTTGCCTGCCAGGTCGCCTACTCGCTGTTTAATACGCCGAACCGCATCGCGCGTATTCGCGCGCCTGACTACGTACGCGATGCAGATAAGCTATTTAATACTGATGCCGTACCTATCGATCATCTGATCGCGCCCGAGCAGTTGGTCATCGATAGCATCTATCGCCTGATTGAGTACCCTGGTGCATTGCAGGTCGTTAACTTTGCCGAAGGTAAAGTGAGCCTTGCGGTAGTGAAAGCCTACTACGGCGGTCCGCTGGTAGGTAACGCCCTTTCGATTATGCGCGAGCATATGCCGCATATCGACACCCGGGTTGCGGCCATCTTCCGTCACGACAGGCCGATCCGCCCGCAGGGATCGACCATTGTTGAAGCTGGCGATGAGGTATTTTTCATCGCCGCATCACAGCATATTCGTGCAGTCATGAGCGAGCTCCAGCGTCTGGAAAAACCCTACAAGCGCATTATGCTGGTGGGCGGCGGCAACATTGGCGCAGGGCTGGCAAGCCGGCTGGAGAAAGACTACAGCGTTAAGTTGATCGAACGCGATCAGCGCCGGGCGGCGGATCTCGCCGAGAAGCTGCAAAATACGATCGTCTTCTACGGTGATGCGTCGGATCAGGAGCTGCTGGCGGAAGAGCATATTGATCAGGTGGATCTTTTCATTGCCGTCACCAACGACGATGAAGCCAACATTATGTCCGCCATGCTGGCCAAGCGTATGGGGGCGAAAAAAGTGATGGTGCTGATCCAGCGCCGCGCCTATGTTGACCTCGTGCAGGGCAGCGTCATTGATATCGCCATCTCACCGCAGGAGGCGACGATCTCTGCACTACTGAGCCACGTGCGCAAGGCAGATATCGTGGGCGTATCCTCTCTACGCCGGGGCGTTGCCGAGGCGATCGAGGCCGTGGCGCACGGTGATGAGAGCACCTCCCGCGTGGTAGGTCGAGTGATTGATGAGATCAAGCTGCCGCCGGGAACGATCATCGGGGCGGTTGTGCGCGGGAACGACGTCATGATTGCTAACGATAATTTACGTATTGAGCAGGGCGATCACGTCATTATGTTCCTGACGGATAAAAAGTTTATTACCGATGTAGAACGGTTGTTCCAACCCAGCCCGTTCTTCCTGTAATAGTCCAGGAAATGGAAATTAAAGAGACCTTTGTTAGACTTAGTGGGTCTTTGGCATAAGGAGAATCAAATGAGTTTGTTAAAAGAGTTTCGCGCTTTCGCCATGCGCGGCAACGTTATCGATCTGGCCGTCGGGGTCATCATTGGTGCGGCGTTCGGTAAAATTGTCTCGTCACTGGTTGCCGATATCATTATGCCTCCCCTCGGCCTGCTGATCGGCGGCGTCGATTTTAAACAGTTCGCGTGGACGCTGCGTCCAGCTCAGGGTGACCTTCCGGCTGTTGTTATGCACTACGGCGTGTTCATTCAGAACATTTTCGATTTTCTGATCGTGGCGTTTGCGATCTTTATGGCGATTAAGCTGATTAACCGGCTTCATCAGAAGAAAAAAGAAGAACCCAAAGCGCCACCGGCACCCTCTAAAGAGGAGTTGCTGCTGACCGAGATCCGCGATCTGCTTAAAGAGCAGAACGGCCGTCCTTAACAGAAAGTCAGCGGCAAAGGTGAATAACGCTTTTGCCGCTGGCCTTTAACAGTATTAACACCCTTTCTCGCCTGCACACTTTATTCCGCCCTGCTCCAGCGCTTCCAAAATCGAACAGTAAACGCTGCTATGAGCCGTGCCGCAGCAGGCGTCATTAAGTCGCTGAAGGGAGCGGCGCATCACCTGCAACTCTTCAATGCGGGCTTCAACCTCGCTTAGACGAGACTGAACAATGCTTTTTGACTCCTGACAGGTATGGTGCTCGGGATCGATACGGATCGACAGCAGCTCGCGGATCGATTCCAGGGTAAACCCTAGCTGCCGCGCATGACGAATAAACTTCAGCCGCTGAAGATCGCCGTCGGTATACAGACGGAAACCGCCCTGGGTTCGCACCTCATGATCCATCATCTGCTGCTTTTCATAATAGCGAACGGTATCAGGCGTCACTTCCGCGAGCTTTGCCAGCTCTCCAATTCGATACATCGCTACTCCTCGCCCATTTTTTTCATCAGCTTGTCGGCATACTCACCGCGCAAAAAGTCAGTGCTTAAGCCAGCCTGGCGCAGCTGGAGTTCAAGCAGGGCTAATCTACGGCTGAGCTCGTGGTAGTCAGGATGATCCCGCTGTACCGTTTTTAACAGATCGGCTAGCGCCATGGCCTCTTTACGCTGGGCCAGCTCCGGGGGTAAACAACCGGCATTCTTCAGGAGCCGGTAACCCGCCCGCAGCTCAGGGGGGACATGCGCGTCATCGTCAAGACGCAGCGGCTCACCGCTACCGGGAAGATTATCAAACTCACCTTGTTGCTGGGCATCACGGATATGGCGTTCTGCCCACTGATCGAGTAACCACATAGTCGACTCCGGGGGATGAACGTAGGTTCAGGGCTATTTTAGCAGGACGAGGAGGGAGAGATGAGAGAAATAAAAAAACCCGCCGAAGCGGGTCTTTTTATGTTGCTACAGATTACTCTGCAGCAGCTTCTGCTTGCGATTCAGAACGATCAACCAGCTCGATGTAAGCCATCGGAGCGTTGTCGCCTGCACGGAAGCCACACTTCAGAATGCGAGTGTAACCACCGGCACGGCTCGCGAAACGCGGGCCCAGTTCGTTAAACAGTTTTGCCACGATCTCGTTATCACGAGTACGGGCGAATGCCAGACGACGATTAGCTACGCTATCAGTCTTGGCAAGAGTAATCAGCGGCTCAACTACGCGGCGCAGCTCTTTCGCTTTAGGCAGGGTCGTCTTGATGATCTCATGACGAACCAGTGAACCTGCCATATTGCGGAACATAGCCTGGCGATGGCTGCTGTTGCGGTTCAGTTGACGACCACTCTTACGATGGCGCATGACCTTATCCTTCTCAGTAAAACCTTAACCTGTGATCCGGTTACTCGTCAGCAATGCTTGCCGGCGGCCAGTTTTCCAGGCGCATGCCCAGAGACAGACCACGTGAGGCCAGCACGTCTTTAATCTCGGTAAGAGATTTTTTACCCAGGTTAGGCGTTTTAAGTAGCTCAACCTCGGTACGCTGTACCAGATCACCGATATAGTGGATAGCTTCTGCTTTAAGGCAGTTAGCAGAGCGGACAGTCAATTCCAGATCGTCAACAGGGCGCAGCAGGATCGGATCGAATTCTGGTTTCTCTTCTTTCACTTCCGGCTGACGTACATCACGTAAGTCAACGAAAGCTTCCAGTTGTTCTGCCAGGATGGTTGCCGCACGACGAATCGCCTCTTCAGGATCGATTGTGCCGTTGGTTTCCATTTCGATGACCAGCTTGTCCAGGTCGGTACGCTGCTCTACACGCGCTGCTTCAACATTGTAGGCAATACGCTCTACAGGGCTATAGCATGCGTCAACCAGCAGACGGCCAATTGGGCGCTCATCTTCTTCCGAATGAATTCGGGCAGAAGCCGGCACATAACCACGACCGCGCTGAACTTTGATACGCATGCTAATAGATGCGTTCTCATCGGTCAGGTGGCAGATCACGTGCTGCGGCTTGACGATTTCGACATCACCGTCGTGGGTGATGTCGGCTGCAGTCACAGGGCCAATGCCAGATTTATTCAGGGTAAGAATAACATCATCTTTACCTTGAACTCTCACCGCCAGCCCTTTCAGGTTGAGCAGGATCTCCAGGATATCTTCCTGAACGCCTTCTTTGGTGCTGTACTCATGTAGTACACCATCAATCTCAACCTCGGTCACCGCACAACCCGGCATCGATGAGAGCAGAATACGGCGCAGTGCGTTACCCAGAGTATGGCCAAAGCCACGCTCTAAAGGCTCAAGGGTCACCTTGGCGTGCGTCGAACTCACTTGCTCGATATCTACCAGGCGCGGTTTTAGAAACTCTGTCACAGAACCCTGCATTGTGTCCTCTCTTTGGTACTAAGCTTTACTTGGAGTAAAGCTCGACGATCAGGTGTTCGTTAATGTCCGCAGACAGATCAGAACGCTCAGGCTTGCGCTTGTACGTACCTTCCATCTTGCCAGCATCAACTTCCAGCCAGGTTGGCTTTTCACGCTGCTCAGCCAACTCCAGAGCGGCCTTCACGCGAGATTGCTTTTTGGCTTTCTCACGGATGCTAACTACGTCATTCGGAGTTACCTGATAAGAAGCGATGTTAACAACGCGGCCGTTTACCATGATTGCTTTATGGCTAACGAGCTGACGTGCTTCCGCGCGAGTTGCGCCAAAGCCCATACGGTATACTACGTTGTCCAGACGACCTTCGAGCAGAGCCAGCAGGTTTTCACCCGTGTTGCCTTTCAGACGAGCTGCTTCTTTATAGTAGTTACGGAACTGACGCTCCAGAACACCGTACATACGGCGAACTTTCTGCTTTTCACGCAACTGTACACCATAGTCAGACAGACGCGGTTTACGCGCACCGTGCTGGCCAGGAGCTTGTTCAATTTTACACTTGGTATCGATCGCGCGAACGCCAGACTTAAGGAATAAGTCGGTGCCCTCACGACGGCTCAGCTTGAGCTTAGGACCCAAATATCTTGCCATTTTCTTTCTCCAACAAACCTGGAAACGACAGCGTTATACGCGGCGTTTTTTCGGCGGACGACAACCGTTATGAGGGATCGGAGTCACATCAGTAATATTAGTGATGCGGAAACCAGCGGCGTTCAGAGCACGAATAGTAGATTCGCGGCCTGGACCCGGACCTTTAACCATAACTTCCAGATTCTTGATACCGTATTCTTTTACGGCGTCAGCGCAACGCTCTGCTGCAACCTGAGCTGCGAACGGAGTAGATTTGCGAGAACCACGGAAACCGGAACCACCGGCTGTTGCCCAACCCAGCGCATTACCCTGACGATCGGTAATAGTTACGATGGTGTTGTTAAAAGAAGCATGGACATGAGCCACGCCGTCAGAGACTTGTTTTCTTACACGCTTACGTGCACGAACTGGTGCCTTTGCCATTTTATTCAATCACCCCGATTATTTCTTGATCGGTTTGCGCGGACCCTTACGGGTACGTGCGTTGGTCTTAGTACGCTGACCGCGCACTGGCAGACCACGACGATGACGCAAACCGCGGTAGCAACCAAGATCCATAAGGCGCTTGATGCTCATGCTAACTTCACGGCGCAGATCACCTTCAACGACAAATTTGGCAACTTCGTCACGCAGCGTGTCGATTTGTTCTTCAGACAGCTCACTGATCTTAACATCTTCAGCGATACCCGCAGAAGCCAGAATGGCTTTAGAACGGGTCTTGCCGACACCGTAGATCGACGTTAATGCGATTACGGCGTGTTTCTGATCAGGAATGTTAATGCCTGCTATACGGGCCACTATGCACTCCTACTATTTAATATGTACGCCCCATGCTGAAAAGCCCGTTTTCAGGATACTCAAATGGAAACGTACAGACATACAAAAGATTGGCTGGCTAATCTAGCCAGCTCAACCCAACTTTGCAAGAAAAATATGCGAAATAATCAGCCTTGGCGCTGTTTATGCTTCGGCTCGGCACTGCAAATCACACGGATGACGCCATCACGCTTAACGATTTTGCAGTTACGGCATAATTTCTTGACGGAAGCACGAACTTTCATTTTTACTCTCCGTAACTTCTCGAGCGACCTTTAGCGGCTATAGCCTTTCAGGTTCGCCTTCTTCAATGCAGACTCATACTGACTCGACATCATCAGAGTTTGCACTTGAGCCATAAAGTCCATAATCACGACAACAACGATGAGCAGTGAGGTTCCACCGAAGTAGAACGGTACTTTCATTGCATCACGCATGAACTCCGGGATCAGGCAGATAAAGGTAATGTAGAGCGCACCGACCAGAGTCAGGCGGGTCATTACTTTATCGATGTACTTCGCCGTCTGTTCTCCCGGACGAATTCCTGGTACAAATGCACCGGACTTCTTCAGGTTATCTGCTGTTTCACGCGGGTTGAAAACCAACGCCGTGTAGAAGAAACAGAAGAAGATGATTGCAGTCGCATAGAGTAACACATAAAGCGGTTGCCCAGGCTGCAAATACAGCGAAATTGTTGTCAGCCAGTTCCAACCAGTACCATTTCCGAACCATGACGCGATGGTCGCTGGGAACAGAATAATACTGGAAGCGAAGATTGCCGGGATTACCCCCGCCATATTCACTTTCAGCGGTAAATGTGTGCTCTGTGCAGCATAGACACGACGACCCTGCTGGCGTTTCGCGTAGTTTACCACAATGCGGCGTTGACCACGTTCAACAAACACAACAAAGAACGTCACTGCAAATACTAATACTGCAACCAACAGCAACAGGAGGAAGTGCAGGTCGCCTTGACGCGCTTGCTCGATCGTATGGGCAATGGCTGGCGGGAGTCCCGCAACGATACCAGCGAAGATAATGATCGAGATACCGTTACCGATACCACGTTCAGTAATCTGTTCGCCGAGCCACATCAGGAACATAGTTCCTGTGACCAGACTTACAACAGCGGTGAAATAGAATGCAAAGCCTGGATTCATTACCAGGCCCTGCATACCAGGCATATTCGGTAGACCGGTAGCAATACCGATCGACTGGAATATTGCCAGCACCAGAGTGCCGTAACGGGTGTACTGGCTGATCTTACGACGACCAGACTCCCCTTCTTTCTTCAGCTCTGCCAGCGGTGGGTAAACCACCGTCAGCAGCTGGACAATAATAGAGGCCGAAATATACGGCATAATGCCCAACGCAAAGATTGAAGCTCGGCTGAGAGCACCACCAGAGAACATGTTAAACATCTCAATGATGGTGCCTCGCTGTTGCTCAAGCAGTTTGGCAAGTACAGCGGCATCAATACCAGGGATCGGAATAAAAGAGCCAATACGGAACACAATCAGCGCACCGATTACAAACAGCAGTCTGCGTTTCAGCTCGCCTAAGCCACCTTTGGCACTTTGAAAATCTAATCCCGGTTGTTTAGCCATCTGCTACTTATTCCTCGATTTTACCGCCAGCAGCTTCGATAGCAGCACGAGCGCCTTTAGTAACACGCAGGCCACGAACAGTTACCGGAGTAGAAACTTCACCAGACAGGATCACTTTCGCGAACTCGATCTGGATACCGATAATGTTTGCCGCTTTCAGCGTGTTCAGGTCAACTACGTCGCCTTCTACTTTAGCCAGATCGGACAGACGAACTTCTGCCGTGATCATTGCTTTACGCGAAGTGAAACCGAATTTCGGCAGACGACGGTACAGAGGCATCTGACCACCCTCGAAACCGCGACGTACGCCACCGCCAGAACGAGAGTTCTGACCTTTGTGACCACGACCACCGGTTTTACCGAGGCCAGAACCGATACCACGACCCAGGCGTTTACCCGCCTTTTTAGAGCCTTCGGCCGGAGACAGAGTATTTAAACGCATCTCTTACTCCTCAACTTTAACCATGAAGGAAATCGCGTTAACCATACCACGAACAGCGGGAGTATCCTCGCGTTCTACGGTGTGGCCAATACGACGCAGACCCAGGCCAAGCAGCGTTGCCTTGTGTTTCGGCAGACGACCGATTGCACTGCGGGTTTGAGTAATTTTAATAGTCTTTGCCATGGCTTATTTCCCCAGAATTTCTTCAACGGATTTACCACGCTTGGCAGCGACCATTTCTGGAGAATTCATATTTTCCAGGCCGTCGATAGTTGCACGAACCACGTTGATCGGGTTGGTGGAACCATAGGCTTTAGCCAGAACGTTATGAACCCCAGCGACTTCCAGAACGGCGCGCATTGCACCACCGGCGATGATACCGGTACCTTCTGAAGCCGGCTGCATGAATACACGAGAACCCGTGTGCACACCTTTAACCGGGTGCTGCAGGGTGCCGTGGTTCAGCGCGACGTTAATCATGTTGCGACGGGCTTTTTCCATCGCTTTCTGGATCGCTGCTGGAACTTCACGCGCTTTACCGTAACCAAAACCAACGCGACCGTTACCATCACCTACTACAGTCAGAGCTGTGAAGGAGAAAATACGACCACCTTTTACGGTTTTAGATACGCGGTTAACCGCGATCAGCTTTTCCTGCAGTTCGCCAGCTTGTTTTTCGATGTGAGACATCTTACACCTCTACCTTAGAACTGAAGGCCAGCTTCACGGGCAGCATCTGCCAGTGCCTGGACACGACCATGATATTGGAACCCGGAACGGTCAAAAGAAACATCTTTGATGCCTTTTTCCAGAGCGCGTTCTGCAACAGCTTTACCCACAGCTGCAGCGGCGTCTTTGTTTCCGGTGAACTTCAGTTGTTCAGCGATAGCTTTTTCTACAGTAGAAGCAGCTACCAGAACTTCAGAACCATTCGGAGCAATTACCTGTGCGTAAATATGACGCGGGGTACGATGTACCACCAGGCGAGTTGCACCCAGCTCCTGGAGCTTGCGGCGTGCGCGGGTCGCACGACGGATACGAGCAGATTTCTTATCCATAGTGTTACCTTACTTCTTCTTAGCCTCTTTGGTACGCACGACTTCGTCGGCGTAACGAACACCCTTGCCTTTATAAGGCTCAGGACGACGGTAGGCGCGCAGATCTGCTGCAACCTGACCGATCATCTGCTTATCAGCGCCTTTCAGCACGATTTCAGTTTGAGTCGGACATTCTGCGGTGATCCCCGCTGGCAGCTGATGCTCAACAGGATGCGAGAAACCCAGAGACAGGTTTACTGCATTCCCTTTGACTGCTGCACGATAACCTACACCAACCAGCTGCAGCTTCTTAGTGAAGCCTTCGGTAACACCGATAACCATTGAATTCAGCAGGGCACGCGCGGTACCAGCCTGAGCCCAACCATCTACGTAACCATCACGCGGACCGAAGGTCAGTGCATTATCTGCATGATTCACTTCAACAGCATCGTTGAGAGTACGAGTCAGCTCGCCGTTTTTACCTTTGATCGTAATAACCTGACCGTTGATTTTTACATCAACGCCGGCAGGAACAACGACCGGTGCTTTAGCAACACGAGACATTTTTTCCTCCGATTAGGCTACGTAGCAGATAATTTCGCCACCAAGACCAGCTTGGCGCGCTGCACGATCAGTCATAACACCTTTAGAGGTAGAAACAACTGCGATACCCAGACCCGCCATAACTTTCGGCAGCTCATCTTTTTTCTTATAGATGCGCAGACCTGGGCGGCTGACACGCTGAATGCTTTCTACAACAGCTTTGCCCTGGAAGTACTTAAGTGTCACTTCCAGTTCAGGCTTGGTGTCGCCTTCAACTTTAAATTCTTCAATAAAACCTTCTTCCTTCAGCACGTTGGCAATTGCCACTTTCAGCTTGGAGGAAGGCATGGTGACCGCAGCTTTGTTCGCGGCCTGACCGTTACGGATACGGGTCAGCATATCCGCGATCGGATCTTGCATGCTCATCTGTCTTTACTCCCGTGATTCAATTGGTGACAATTACCAGCTAGCCTTTTTAAGACCCGGGATTTCACCGCGCATAGCGGCTTCACGGACCTTAATACGGCTCAACCCGAACTTCCGCAGGAAAGCGTGCGGACGACCAGTTTGACGGCAGCGGTTACGCTGACGAGACGGGCTGGAATCACGCGGCAGAGTCTGCAGCTTCAGAACTGCATTCCAACGATCTTCGTCGGAAGCGTTCACATCAGAGATGATAGCTTTCAGTTCAGCGCGTTTAGCGAAGAATTTATCAGCTAAAGCTACGCGCTTTACTTCGCGTGCTTTCATTGATTGCTTAGCCATTAAGTAACCCTACCTTACTTGCGGAACGGGAAGTCAAAGGCAGCCAGCAGAGCACGGCCTTCTTCATCAGAATTCGCGGTAGTGGTGATGGTAATATCCAAACCACGTACACGATCGACTTTGTCGTAATCGATTTCTGGGAAGATGATCTGCTCACGGACACCCATGCTGTAGTTACCACGACCATCGAATGACTTAGCGGACAGGCCACGGAAGTCACGGATACGCGGTACAGCAATAGTGATCAGGCGCTCAAAGAACTCCCACATGCGTTCGCCACGCAGAGTTACTTTACAGCCGATCGGATAGCCCTGACGGATTTTGAAGCCTGCAACAGATTTGCGTGCTTTGGTGATAAACGGTTTTTGACCGGAGATTGCTGCCAGGTCAGCTACTGCGTTATCCAGCAGCTTCTTGTCAGCGATCGCTTCACCAACACCCATGTTCAGGGTGATCTTCTCGACCCGAGGGACTTGCATGACAGAATTGTAGCTAAACTCAGTCATGAGTTTGTTAACTACTTCGTCTTTGTAGTAATCATGCAGTTTCGCCATCGTACTACTCCAAATTACTTGATAGTTTCGCTGTTAGACTTGAAGAAACGGACTTTTTTGCCGTCTTCGAATCTAAAGCCTACACGGTCAGCCTTGCCGGTTGCCGCATTGAAGATTGCAACGTTAGAGATCTGAATAGCTGCTTCTTTCTCTACGATGCCACCTGGCTGGTTCAGAGCCGGAACCGGCTTCTGGTGTTTCTTGACCAGGTTGATACCTTCAACGACGATTTTGCCGGAAGACAGAACATTTTTTACTTTACCGCGCTTACCTTTATCTTTACCGGTTAACACGATAACTTCGTCATCACGACGGATTTTAGCTGCCATGATTCGCTCCTTAGAGTACTTCTGGTGCCAGAGAGATAATTTTCATGAACTTTTCATTACGAAGTTCACGAGTTACCGGCCCAAAAATACGCGTACCGATAGGCTGCTCACTGTTATTGTTTAAAATAACGCATGCATTACCATCGAAGCGAATGACAGAACCGTCCGGGCGACGAACACCCTTCTTGGTGCGCACCACTACCGCCTTCAGCACATCACCTTTTTTGACCTTACCACGCGGAATTGCTTCCTTGATGGTGATCTTGATGATGTCGCCTACGCCTGCGTAGCGACGGTGCGAGCCACCCAGAACCTTGATACACATTACGCGACGTGCACCGGAGTTGTCGGCGACGTTCAGCATAGTCTGTTCTTGGATCATTTCAGTGCTCCGCTAATGTCAACTACTACTTTGGGACCCAAAATCTCGGGTCATTAAAAAGCCCCATATCGAGGGCGCGGCATTATAACACCGCTTTCTGCGTATGGGTAGAAAAAATAAACGGTCCATTGCTGGACCGTCTATCTTGAGAGAGCGTACTGTATTACAGAACCGCTTTCTCTACAACGCGAACCAGCGTCCAGGACTTAGTCTTGGACAGTGGACGGCATTCACGGATTTCAACCTTGTCGCCGATACCACATTCGTTGTTCTCGTCATGTACGTGCAGCTTGGTCGTACGCTTGATGAATTTACCGTAGATCGGGTGTTTCACAAAACGTTCGATAGCAACAACCATGGATTTCTCCATTTTATCGCTAACGACGCGACCTTGCAGAGTACGGATTTTATCGGTCATTACGCACCCGCCTTCTCAGTCAGTAAAGTCTTAACGCGTGCGACGTCACGACGCACTTGCTTCAACAGGTGAGACTGTTGCAGCTGGCCACTTGCTGCCTGCATACGCAGGTTGAACTGCTCACGCAGCAGATTCAGCAGCTCGGTGTTCAGCTCTTCAACACTCTTCTCACGCAGCTCTTTTGCTTTCATTACATCACCGTCTTAGTTACAAAGGTGGTTTTAATCGGCAGTTTCGCTGCTGCCAGGCTGAATGCTTCACGGGCCAGCTCTTCAGGAACACCGTCCATTTCATACAGGACTTTACCTGGCTGAATCAAGGCAACCCAATACTCCACGTTACCTTTACCTTTACCCATACGAACTTCCAGCGGCTTCTCAGTGATCGGTTTGTCCGGGAATACACGGATCCAGATCTTACCTTGACGCTTAACTGCACGGGTCATTGCACGACGTGCTGCTTCGATCTGACGGGCAGTCAGACGACCACGGCCAACAGCTTTCAGACCGAAAGTGCCGAAGCTAACATCCGTACCCTGCGCCAGACCACGGTTGCGGCCTTTGTGCACTTTACGGAATTTTGTACGCTTTGGTTGTAACATAGCGACGCTCCTTATTTACGGCCTTTACGCTGCTGCTTTTTAGGTTGAGCAGCCGGTTCCGGTTGTTCAACAGCAGCCATACCACCCAGGATCTCACCTTTGAAGATCCATACCTTAACGCCGATTACACCATAGGTGGTGTGCGCTTCAGAGGTGTTGTAGTCGATGTCCGCACGCAGCGTGTGCAGCGGAACGCGACCTTCGCGGTACCATTCGGTACGTGCGATTTCCGCGCCGCCCAGACGGCCGCTAACTTCAACTTTGATACCTTTAGCGCCCAGACGCATTGCGTTCTGTACAGCACGCTTCATTGCACGGCGGAACATCACACGACGCTCCAGCTGTGAAGTGATGCTGTCAGCAACCAGTTTTGCGTCCAGTTCAGGCTTACGCACTTCGGCGATGTTGATCTGTGCAGGAACGCCAGCGATATCCGCTACGACCTTGCGCAGTTTTTCTACGTCTTCGCCTTTCTTACCGATAACGATACCCGGGCGAGCGGTGTGAATGGTCACACGGATGCTCTTAGCCGGACGCTCGATAACGATACGAGATACAGACGCTTTAGCCAGTTCCTTAGTCAGGTACTGACGTACTTTAAAATCGCTGTCCAGGTTGTCAGCGAATTCTTTGGTGTTCGCAAACCAGGTTGAGTTCCATGGTTTTACAATACCCAGGCGAATACCATTAGGATGTACTTTCTGACCCATTGCTAGTCTCCAGAGTCTCAGCGATCGGACACAACCACAGTGATGTGGCTGGTGCGCTTCAGGATGCGATCTGCACGACCTTTCGCACGCGGCATAATGCGCTTCATGCTCGGGCCTTCGTCTACGAAAATTTTCGCAACTTTCAGATCGTCAATGTCAGCGCCATCGTTGTGTTCAGCGTTAGCAATGGCAGATTCCAGTACCTTCTTAACCAATACCGCAGCTTTCTTGTTGGTATAGGTCAGGATGTCCAGGGCCTGCGACACTTTCTTACCGCGAATCAGGTCAGCAACAAGGCGAACCTTCTGAGCAGAAGAACGAGCATGGCGATGTTGAGCTAAAGTTTCCATCTCTTCCTCCTACCTTATTTCTTCTTCGCTTTTTTATCAGCAGCGTGGCCGCGATAAGTACGAGTCGGTGCGAATTCACCCAGTTTGTGACCAACCATTTCGTCGGAAACAAAGACTGGAACGTGCTGACGACCATTATGGACAGCGATGGTCAAACCGATCATGTTAGGAAAGATCGTTGAACGACGGGACCAAGTGCGCAGGGGCTTCTTGTCTCCGCTTTCCACCGCTTTCTCTACCTTCTTCAGCAAGTGCAGGTCAATAAAAGGACCTTTCTTGAGAGAACGTGGCATGGCTTATCCTCTAAAATTATTTGCTACGGCGACGTACGATAAATTTATCAGTACGCTTGTTGCTGCGGGTCTTCTTACCTTTGGTCTGAACGCCCCACGGAGTTACCGGGTGCTTACCAAAGTTACGACCTTCACCACCACCATGTGGGTGGTCGACTGGGTTCATCGCAGTACCGCGAACGGTAGGACGAACACCACGCCAGCGTGCAGCACCTGCTTTACCCAGAACGCGCAGCATATGCTCAGCATTGCCAACTTCGCCCAGAGTAGCGCGGCAGTCTGCTTCGACTTTACGCATTTCACCAGAACGCAGACGCAGGGTGACATAAGCACCGTCGCGCGCAACGATCTGAACGTAAGTACCAGCAGAACGCGCCAGCTGACCGCCTTTACCTGGTTTCATTTCTACGTTATGAACGGTAGAACCAACCGGGATGTTGCGCATCGGCAGGGTGTTACCCGCTTTGATTGCAGCATCAACGCCAGACTGAATCTGGTCGCCAGCTTTCAGGCCTTTAGGGGCCAGGATGTAACGGCGTTCGCCATCTTTGTACAGAACCAGCGCGATGTTCGCGGAGCGGTTCGGATCGTACTCAAGACGTTCAACAGTCGCTGGGATACCGTCTTTGTTGCGTTTGAAGTCAACAATACGATAAGCCTGCTTATGGCCACCACCGATGTGACGGGTGGTGATACGACCATTGTTGTTACGACCACCGGATTTGCTGTTTTTTTCAACCAGCGGAGCAAAAGGTTTGCCCTTATGCAGCTCAGGGTTAACCACTTTAACAACGTGGCGACGACCCGGAGATGTCGGTTTACACTTAACAACTGCCATTGTATTACTCCTCCGACTTACTCAGCGCCGCCAACGAAGTCCAGGTTCTGGCCTTCTTTCAGGGTGACGTAAGCTTTTTTCCAGTCGCTACGACGACCGATACGCTGTCCGTGACGTTTAACTTTCCCTTTAACAACCAGGGTGTTAACGACTTCGACTTCGACTTCAAACAGTTTCTGCACAGCAGCTTTGATCTCTGCTTTAGTCGCGTCTTTAGCAACTTTGAGCACGATGGTATTGGTTTTTTCCATCGCAGTAGACGCTTTTTCAGAAACGTGCGGCGCACGAAGCACCTTCAGCAGACGTTCTTCACGAATCATGCCAGCATCTCCTCAACTTGCTTAACAGCCTCAGCAGTCATTACGACTTTGTCGAAGGCGATCAGGCTAACCGGGTCGATACCTGCTGCGTCACGTACGTCAACCTTGTGCAGGTTACGTGCGGCCAGGAACAGGTTCTCGTCCAGCTCACCGGTGATGATCAGCACATCTTCCAGAGCCATGTCTTTCAGTTTCTGAGCCAGAAGCTTGGTTTTCGGCGCTTCCAGAGAGAACTGCTCGACAACGATCAGACGATCCTGACGTACCAGCTCGGACAGAATGCTTTTCAGCGCGCCGCGGTACATCTTTTTGTTAACTTTTTGACTGTGGTCCTGCGGACGCGCAGCGAAGGTCACGCCACCTGAACGCCAGATCGGGCTCTTAACAGAACCTGAACGCGCACGGCCGGTACCTTTCTGACGCCACGGCTTTTTGCCGGAACCAGTTACTTCAGCACGAGTCTTCTGAGCACGAGTACCCTGACGAGCACCAGCTGCATAAGCAACAACAACCTGGTGAACCAGCGCTTCGTTGAAATCACGACCGAAGGTAGTTTCGGAAACAGTCAGCGCGCTTTGCGCGTCTTTCAATACTAATTCCATTGCTATCCCCTTACGCCTTCACAGCTGGTTTAACGATCAGGTCGCAACCGGTCGCACCCGGAACACCACCTTTAACCAGCAGCAGGTTGCGCTCAGCGTCAACACGTACTACGTCCAGGCTCTGAACAGTTACACGCTCGTTGCCCAGCTGACCTGCCATCTTCTTGCCTTTGAACACTTTGCCCGGAGTCTGGTTCTGACCGATAGAACCCGGAACGCGGTGAGACAAGGAGTTACCGTGAGTCGCGTCCTGGGTACGGAAGTTCCAGCGCTTAACGGTACCGGCGAAACCTTTACCTTTAGAGGTACCGGTTACGTCAACTTTTTTAACGTCAGCAAACAGCTCAACGCTAATGTCCTGACCTACGGTGTATTCTTCGCCTTCAGCAAGACGGAATTCCCACAGACCACGGCCAGCTTCAACGCCAGCTTTAGCAAAGTGACCTGCTTCAGGCTTGGTTACACGGTTAGCTTTTTTAGCACCGGTAGTGACCTGAACGGCACGGTAGCCGTCGTTAGCCAGATCTTTGATCTGAGTAACGCGGTTTGCTTCAACTTCGATTACGGTTACTGGGATAGAAACGCCATCTTCAGTGAAGATGCGGGTCATACCCACTTTTTTACCGACTAAACCAATCATTGTATCAACCTCTCAATCGCTCGATGACCTGATTAACCCAGGCTGATCTGCACGTCTACACCGGCAGCCAGGTCCAGACGCATCAGAGCATCAACGGTTTTCTCGGTTGGCTCAACGATGTCAACCAGACGCTTGTGAGTGCGAATTTCGTACTGATCGCGCGCGTCTTTGTTAACGTGCGGAGAGATCAGAACGGTAAAGCGCTCTTTGCGGGTCGGCAGCGGGATCGGACCACGAACCTGCGCACCAGTGCGCTTGGCAGTCTCGACGATTTCCGCGGTTGATTGATCGATCAGACGATGATCAAACGCTTTAAGACGGATACGGATTCTTTGGTTCTGCATGAGACCAGAGCTCCAATTATTTATAGACGAAATAGTTACTCCTCAAACCCATTACGATTGATGGGAGAGTGTAACCGTTCTTACAGAGTTCCCCAATTGGGAACATTGTCTGGTATCGCTTACGCAGTACCGGTGGTTCATATCGAACCGCTGTCTATATTAGACAAGCCCGCGCATTATACGTAAAACTGGCGTTAACGCAAGGGTCGTGTAGAAAATAAGCACCAGATAGAAAAAAACCCGCCGCCGTTAGCCGGCCGCGGGTTCGATTATGCGGGAGTATGCGTTGTATGGTGCGGCTACTTCGCCTGCTCTCTGAGCTGAGACTGAAGGTAGTTCTGCAGACCGATTTTTGCTATCAGGTCTAGCTCGGTCTCCAGCCAGTCGATGTGCCCCTCTTCATCCGCGAGGATCTCAATCATCATATCGCGGCTGACGTAGTCGTGAACGCTGTCGGCATAGGCGATAGCCTCACGCAGATCTTTAGCACCCTCAAGTTCCAGGTTCAGGTCAGAGCGCAGCATCTCCTCTACGTCCTCACCGATCCCCAGCTTGCCGAGGTCCTGCAGGTTTGGAATGCCTTCGAGAAAGAGAATACGCTCGATGTACTTATCGGCGTGCTTCATCTCATCTATGGATTCGTGATATTCGACGTCGTTGAGGCGGGTAAGGCCCCAGTTTTTGAACATACGGGCATGAAGAAAATACTGATTGATTGCGACAAGCTCATTTCCCAATAATTTATTGAGATAACTTATGATTCTGACATCACCTTTCATTATTAGTCCCTCCGCTTCCACTAAGTGAAGCGTAGATGGCGCTACCGGGATGTCAAAAAAAGATTTTCGCTTATGCGATCTCCTGGTATTCAGGAATTTGCATCAGCTCGTTCTGCATAATCTCGCGGGCCGCGCGAACGCACTTGCCGCACTGGTTCCCTACCGGGATAAACTTACGCAGCTGCTGAAAGGATTGGGGGCGGAACTGGCGCACGGCCTGGCGAATTGTTTTATCACTTACCCCATTACACAGACAGACGTACATAATCACTCCCGTTCAATTTATGCGCAGAGTGTAAATGAGAATAGTTATGATTACAATAGCAGAGAGCTGAAAGCAGAACGTAAAAAAGGACGCCGAAGCGTCCTTTTTTTATTCAGAGATAATAAATTATTAGCTCA
>NZ_LR607338.1:79501-105584 GCF_902164725.1 Pseudescherichia vulneris
AGGGAGTTATTCCGGGCTGACAAGACTTAAATGCAAAAAACTTTTCAAGCGCTCACTTTGCAAACTTTATGCCTGCTTTACCACCGATTTGCTGGTTAATTGTGCGATTTCGCGCGCAAATTCGCTTACGCGTGACCAGTCGGTATAGACCACCTCTTTACGCGTATCCGTTTCTCCCCCGGTCATCTTCATAATCAGGCGGATCATGATCCTGTCGTACCAGGAGTAACGTGGGTAGCGCAGGGCACCGGCAAACACGGCACAGCGATCCGGCTGCCAGGGTGAGTTCAATAAAAACTTACGCGTATAGCTATTGGTTTGCGGCGAGCTCTTCTCTGGTTTGCGCGCCACAAGGTTAACGGCGTAAAAGGCACTGGGCAGCGCATTAAGATGCTGCAGATGCTTTTTCACAAACCGATCCACGGCAGGATGAAAGTGACCGTAGCGAATCGACGCCCCGATAACCACGCGGTCATACTCCTCCCATGCGATAGATTCCGTGCGGTTAAGGTTAACCACATCGGCATAGACGCCCAGCTCGCTCAGCTCGGAGGCGATACTGGAGGCGATCTCACGGGTTTGCCCGTCACGGGTGGAGAATAGAATCAACGTTTTCATAGCGTGTTCCCTTATTCGCGCCAGAACGTTGGGGTAAAGAGCACCAGCAACGTAAAGACTTCAAGACGACCAAAAAGCATGTTGGCGATGAGGATCCACTTCGCCACTGGATTCATGCTGGCAAAGTTATCCGCCACTACCCCAAGACCTGGCCCAAGGTTATTCAGCGTCGCGACCACGGAGGCAAAGGCAGAGAAGTCATCTACACCCGTGGCGATAATCGCCAGCATGCTTACGATAAAGACCAGTGCATAAGCAGAGAAGAAACCCCACACCGCCTCAAGGATACGTTCCGGCAGCGCGCGGTTCCCCAGCTTGATGCTGTATACCGCGTTAGGGTGCACCAGCCGTTTCAGCTCGCGGTTGCCCTGCTTAAAAAGCAGCAGGATACGAATGACCTTCAGCCCCCCGCCGGTTGACCCCGCCATGCCGCCGATAAACGCCGAGCAGAGCAGGAGCACCGGCAGGAACAGCGGCCAGCGCGCAATGCTGTCGGTAGTAAAGCCAGCGGTCGTTGCCATCGACACCACCTGGAAGAACGCCTGGTTTAGCGTGGTGACCGCCGAGTTGTAGACATCGTGGAACCAGAGTACCAGGGTGCAGATCACCACTAGCGTCAGCTGCACGCCAATGAACATCCTGAACTCGGGATCGCGCCAGTAGACCTTCAGGTTCCGCCCACTCAGCAGAGAGAAGTGCAGGCCATAGTTACAGCCGGAGATCAGCAGGAAGATAGCAATAATGGTGTTAATCGTTGGACTATCGAAATAGCCCACGCTGGCATCATGGGTTGAGAACCCACCAATGGCGATGGTAGCAAAGCTGTGTCCAATGGCGTCAAAGGCGGGCATACCCGCAAACCAGAGCGCCAGTGCGCAGGCCACCGTCAGCAGTACATAGATAAGCCACAGCGTCTTTGCCGTCTCGGCAATACGCGGGCGCATCTTATTATCCTTCAGCGGGCCGGGCATCTCCGCACGGTAAAGCTGCATCCCCCCGACGCCAAGGATGGGAAGAATAGCCACGGCCAGGACGATGATCCCCATCCCGCCAAACCATTGCAGCATCTGGCGATAGAAAAGAATGCCGTGCGGCAAAGTATCCAGTCCCACCAGCGTGGTCGCCCCTGTGGTCGTCAGGCCGGAAAAGGATTCAAAGAAGGCGTCAGTCACCGTCAGGTTGGGACGCTCGGAGAAGATAAACGGCAAGGCCCCCACGCTGCCCAGCACCGTCCAGAACAGGACGACGATCAGGAAGCCTTCTCGCGACTTCAGTTCGCTCTTCTCCCGGCGGTTAGGCCACCACAGCAGGGAGCCGATCGCCAACGCCACAAAGAAGGTTTGGGTGAATGCACGCCCCGCGCCGTCCCGATAAATCAACGCAACCAGTCCGGGCAGGATCATCGTTCCGGAAAACAGTATCACCAGCAGTCCAACGATTCGGGTAATGGCGCGAAAATGCATCTCTGCCGCTTCCTTAGGTATCCAGATAAATGAGGTGGGGATTATTCTTTAATGGCTGATAATTGCAATGAACCACGACTAAAATCTGCCAGCCGGGCGGAGAAATCGCTCAGCCTGGGGCGGGGAAGCGCCACTCTTAGCTGCACGACCGCCTGATAATCACTGGTGACGATCTTCCCCTCGAACTGACTCAGTAGCGCTTCTACGCCAGCGAGCTGGGCATAATCACAACACAAAGTATATTCGGTCAGCGGTAATTTGCGGATAGTAGTGAGCTGATTAAGCGCACGCTGTACGCCGCCGCCGTAGGCTTTGACCAGCCCACCGGTGCCTAACAGGATACCGCCATAGTAGCGCACCACCACGGCGGTGATCTCACCGACGCCGCTGCCCATCAGCTGGGCTAGCATCGGCTTACCCGCTGTGCCTGCGGGTTCACCATCGTCAGAAAAGCCCAGCTGCTGCGAGTCGTCCGGCGGCCCGGCCACCCACGCGACGCAGTGGTGCCGCGCCTCCGGATGTTCTGCCCGCACGGCGCTGACGAAGGCTTTCGCCGCCTCAACGCCGTCGGTGTGGGCCAGCAGCGTAATAAAGCGGCTCTTTTTGATCTCCTCAACGAAGGTCACCGGCGCAGCCGGTATCAGCCAGCTCTCCATCAGGCCAGCTTCAGATCCCGGGTCATGTTCTCTACGCCGTTCTCGTGGATCACTACGTTATCTTCAATGCGGATCCCGCCGAACGGCTTCAGCGCTTCAATTTTCTGCCAGTTGAAGTGCTTGCTAAATTCGCCTTCACGCCACGCGCTCAGCAGCGAGTCGATGAAGTAGATACCCGGCTCAATGGTCAGCACCATGCGCGGCTGTATGACGCGGGTGCAGCGCAGGTAAGGATACTTCGCTGGCGCGGCCAAATGCGTACCGGTGTCATCCTGCATAAAGCCAGCAACGTCATGAACCTGAAGGCCCAGCGGATGGCCGATACCGTGCGGCATGAAGGGGCCGGTGAGATTGTTCTCTACCATCGCCTCTTCGCTGATGTCGGTAACGATCTGATGACGACGAAGCAACTTCGCAATGCGCTGATGGAACTGCAGGTGATACTCGATATAGCTCACCCCCGCTTTCATGGTGCCGATCAGCGCCAGCTGTTCATCATTGACGTCTTTAATCAGCTGCGCAAAATCGTTGTCGCCGTTGGCGGCCCACGTCCGGGTCAGATCCGCAGCGTAGCCGTTATACTCGGCGCCGGCATCCAGCAGGAAGCTGCGCATCTCAGCGGGCGCGCGATGATCCAGCCGGGTGTAGTGCAGCACGGAAGCGTGCTCGTTGAGCGCCACAATATTGCTGTAAGGCACGTCGGTATCGCGGTGGCCAGTGGCAGTCAGATAGGCCACGTTGATGTCAAACTCGCTCATGCCGGAGAGAAACGCTTCGTGCGCTGCCCGGTGGCCCATCACCGCCGTCTTCTGTGCCTCCCGCATACAGGCCAGCTCGTAGTCTGTCTTATAGGCGCGGTAGTAGTGCAGATAGTCAATCACCCCTTTCGGGTTGATGTTCTCGGCTTTGATCTCCAGCTGCAATGCACGCTCTGCCACCGGGCCGATGTAGGCAATATTGCCCCGTGCCGCAGGCAGCTGGCTGGCGATACCGTCTGCTTTTGGCAGGGCAATGATCTCGATCTCTTCGGTCCAGAACGAGGTCGGCAGCGGCTCGACGTTGTGCCAGTAATCTACCGGCAGGTAGAACCACAGCTTTGGCTTGTTGACACCATCCACCAGCAACCAGCAGTTGGGAACCTGAGTAACAGGTACCCAGGCTTTAAACTGCGGGTTGACCTTAAAAGGATACGGATGGTCATCAAGGAAGATGTTGAACAGCTCGCCGGAGTGAATCAGCAGTGCGTCGAGCTTAAAGCGGGTCAGTACGTCCCGGGCACGTTCCTGTAGGGTAACGATATGATCTTTATAAAGCGCAGCCAGTGAGTCCATGATTTTCCCTTCTGGTTTAGACGTCAATTCTCGGCATCTTAACATACCCGGTAACGCCTGCGTGTTTTCCGTTAAGCGTGATCGCCTCAGCAACTTTTTAAACTCTCATTTGCATTTTATTAACATAATAACCACACTCCGTCTCATCTGGTAAGACCAGTAACCCTGCTGGATTCAGGAGACTGACATGCTCTACAAAGGCGATACCCTGTACCTCGACTGGCTGGAAAATGGCATTGCTGAACTGGTGTTCGCGGCCCCCGGCTCGGTCAACAAGCTCGATACGGCGACGGTGGCCAGTCTCGGCCAGGCGCTGGACGTGCTGGAAAAAAGCCCCGACCTCACCGGGCTGCTGCTGCGCTCCGACAAAGCCGCCTTTATTGTCGGCGCGGACATTACCGAATTTCTCTCTCTGTTCCAGGTTCCCGAAGAGCAGCTTAGCCAGTGGCTGCACTTCGCTAACAGCGTCTTTAACCGCCTGGAAGATCTGCCTGTTCCGACGATCTCTGCCGTTAACGGCTATGCGCTGGGCGGCGGCTGCGAGTGTGTACTCGCCACCGACTATCGTTTAGCGACGCCGGACCTGCGCATTGGCCTGCCGGAAACCAAGCTGGGGATTATGCCAGGCTTTGGCGGCTCGGTACGTATGCCGCGCCTGCTGGGGGCTGACAGCGCGTTGGAGATCATCGCTGCTGGCAAAGACGTGGGCGCTGAACAGGCGCTAAAAATTGGCCTCGTCGATGGTATCGTGACGGCGGAAAAACTGCGCGATGGCGCGCTGGCGGTTCTGCGTCAGGCGATCGATGGCGATCTGGACTGGCGCGCCAAACGTCAGCCGAAGCTGGAGCCGCTGAAGCTGAGCAAGATTGAAGCCGCCATGAGCTTTACCATCGCCAAAGGCATGGTGATGCAGACCGCAGGCAAGCACTACCCCGCCCCGCTGACGGCGGTGAAAACCATTGAGGCGGCGGCCAGATTTGGCCGTGATGAGGCCCTGGCGCTTGAGAACCAGAGCTTTGTGCCGCTAACCCACACCAACGAGGCCCGCGCGCTGGTAGGCATCTTCCTGAACGATCAGTATGTCAAAGGCCAGGCGAAAAAGCTGACCCAGAATGTTGAGACCCCGAAGCAGGCCGCCGTGCTGGGCGCAGGCATTATGGGTGGCGGCATCGCTTACCAGTCGGCATGGAAAGGCGTGCCGGTGCTGATGAAAGATATCAACGACAAATCCCTGACGCTGGGCATCAGCGAGGCCAGCAAGCTGCTCAATAAGCAGCTTGAGCGCGGCAAGATTGACGGTTTGAAACTGGCGGGCGTCATTGCCACTATCCATCCAACCCTCGACTACACGGGCTTTGATCGCGTCGACGTGGTGGTGGAAGCGGTCGTTGAGAATCCAAAGGTGAAAAAAGCGGTACTGGCCGAGACCGAACAGAAGGTACGTCCGGATACGGTGCTGGCCTCAAACACCTCGACTATTCCTATCAGCGAGCTGGCCAGCGTTCTGCAACGCCCGGAGAACTTCTGTGGAATGCACTTCTTTAACCCAGTCCACCGCATGCCGCTGGTAGAGGTGATCCGTGGCGAAAAAACCTCGGAAGAGACCCTCGCCAAAGTGGTCGCCTGGGCGAGCAAAATGGGCAAAACGCCTATCGTCGTTAACGACTGCCCCGGCTTCTTCGTCAACCGCGTCCTGTTCCCCTACTTTGCCGCCTTCGGTCAGCTCCTGCGCGACGGCGCGGACTTCCGCCGTGTGGATAAGGTGATGGAGAAGCAGTTTGGCTGGCCAATGGGCCCGGCCTATCTGCTGGACGTGGTGGGCATCGATACGGCGCATCACGCTCAGGCGGTAATGGCCACTGGCTTCCCGGAGCGGATGCAGAAGGATTACCGCGACGCCATTGACGTCCTGTTTGATGCGGGCCGCTTTGGACAGAAAAACGGTCAGGGTTTCTGGCGGTATAAAGAGGACAGCAAAGGCAAGCCGAAGAAAGAGGACGATGCCGCCGTTGACGGCCTGCTGGCAGAAGTTAGCCAGCCGAAGCGCGACTTCTCTGACGAGGAGATTATTGCCCGCATGATGATCCCGATGGTCAACGAAGTGGTGCGCTGTCTGGAAGAGGGCATTATCGCCAGCCCGGCTGAAGCCGATATGGCCCTGGTGTACGGCCTTGGCTTCCCACCGTTCCACGGCGGCGCGTTCCGCTGGCTCGACACACAGGGCAGCGCCAGCTATCTCGATCGGGCGCAGCAGTTTGCCGCCCTTGGCCCGCTCTACGCCGTGCCGGACGGCCTGCGTGAGAAAGCGCGCCATAACGAACCCTATTATCCTCCCGTTGCGCCAGCCCGCCCGGCAGGCGTTCTGAAATCGGCTTAAGGAGTCACAATGGAACAGGTAGTCATTGTCGATGCAATTCGTACCCCGATGGGCCGTTCTAAGGGCGGCGCGTTCCGTAACGTACGCGCGGAGGATCTCTCCGCGCACCTGATGCGCAGCCTGCTGGCGCGCAACCCGGCGTTGGACGCCGCGGCGCTGGACGATATCTACTGGGGCTGCGTGCAGCAGACCCTGGAGCAGGGCTTTAACATCGCCCGTAACGCCGCCCTGTTGGCGGAGATCCCCCACTCCGTTCCGGCGGTGACCGTTAACCGCCTGTGCGGCTCGTCGATGCAGGCGCTACACGACGCGGCACGCATGATCATGACCGGCGACGCGCAGGCATGCCTGGTGGGCGGCGTTGAGCACATGGGCCACGTGCCGATGAGCCACGGCGTTGATTTTCATCCCGGCCTCAGTCGTAACGTGGCTAAAGCGGCAGGCATGATGGGCTTAACCGCTGAGATGCTGGCGCGCATGCACGGCATTAGTCGTGAGATGCAGGACCAGTTTGCCGCCCGCTCCCACGCCCGCGCATGGGCAGCAACCCAGACCGGGGCATTCAAAAATGAGCTTGTCCCTACCGGCGGTCACGACGCTGACGGCGTGCCGAAAATGTTTAATTACGACGAGGTGATCCGCCCGGAAACCAGCGTTGAAGGTCTCTCCACCCTGCGGCCCGCGTTCGATCCGGCTAACGGCACGGTGACGGCAGGCACCTCCTCCGCGCTCTCTGACGGCGCGGCGGCGATGCTGGTGATGAGCGAAAGCCGCGCCCGCGAGCTGGGCCTGACGCCACGGGCGCGTGTGCGTTCAATGGCGGTCGTGGGCTGCGATCCTTCGATCATGGGCTACGGTCCGGTTCCGGCCTCGCAGCTGGCGTTGAAAAAAGCCGGTCTGACGGTGAGCGACATCGATCTGTTTGAGATGAACGAAGCCTTTGCGGCGCAGATCCTGCCGTGCATTAAGAATTTGGGTCTGATGGAGCAGATTGACGAGAAGATCAACCTCAACGGCGGCGCGATCGCCTTGGGTCATCCGCTCGGCTGCTCTGGCGCGCGGATCAGCACCACTCTGTTGAACCTGATGGAGCGTAAAGACGCGCAGTTTGGCCTGGCGACGATGTGTATTGGGCTGGGTCAGGGAATTGCAACGGTGTTTGAGCGAGTTTAAGCGCGTCATGCAGGCCCGGCGGGAGAGACACCGTCGGGCCAGTCGCGCAGAGGCTTAGATAAAGGCGAAAGCGTCGCCGAAGAGACGATCTTCCCGCGCATCGCGTTCGTTGCAGAAGAGGTCCCGGGCGATTTTTGCCATTTCGAAACGTCCGGCAATATAGATATCATGCTCGGCCAGCGTGCCGAAATCCTGAAGTACCGCCGTCAATACCGTGCCGCTGCGGCCCTGCCACGCCTCTTCCGGCTGCTCAACCACCGGCACCACCTTCAGATTAGGGTGATTAACCGCTAAGGCCTGCAGCTCAGAGAGATCGTACAGGTGCTTCTCTTCGCGTCCGCCCCAGTAGATGGTGATATCACGTGCCGGGTTACGTGCCAGCGCGGTCAGCAGAATCGAGCGCACGTAGGAGAAGCCGGTCCCGCCTGCAATCAGGATCAGCGGACGCTCTTCGTCATCGCGCAGCCAGGCATCGCCGTGCGGAATATCGATAACAACTTCGCGCTCTTTCAGGATCCGGTCCATCACCGCCATCGCATAGAGGTTCAGCTCGGAAGCACCGATGTGCAGCTCGATGAACGCCTGCTCATCCGGCGTGGATGCCATGGAGAACGGACGCTTATCGCGCTCGTCCATTACCACCATCAAATATTGCCCGGCGCGAAAAGAAAACGCCGCGTCCGGTACAAGACGAACTCGATATACGGTATCGGTGATAGCTTCTACCGAAGTCACTTTACAGCTTAAGGTTGTCATGCGCTCCCTCTGTCGGGTCGTTTTATTACGAATCAAAAGGCAAAACGGCGGCGCATTAGCTGCCTTTACCGTCACTCATTATGGCCAGCTCATCCCAGATAGCGTCAATTCGCGCGGTAACGGCAGGATCCTTTTTAATCGGACGCCCCCATTCACGCTGGGTTTCACCAGGCCATTTGTTGGTAGCATCCAGCCCCATTTTAGAGCCCAGACCGGAAACCGGCGAGGCAAAATCCAGGTAGTCTATCGGCGTGTTCTCTACCAGCACCGTATCCCTTGCCGGATCCATACGGGTAGTGATCGCCCAGATAACATCGTTCCAGTCGCGCGCGTTCACGTCATCATCACAGACAATAACAAATTTGGTGTACATAAACTGCCGCAGGAATGACCACACGCCCATCATCACGCGTTTGGCATGACCGGCATACTGCTTTTTGATGGTCACTACCGCCAGGCGGTATGAGCACCCTTCCGGGGGAAGATAGAAATCGACAATCTCTGGAAACTGCTTTTGCAGGATCGGCACAAAGACTTCGTTCAGCGCTACGCCGAGCACGGCGGGCTCATCAGGCGGGCGACCCGTGTAGGTTGAGTGGTAGATAGCATCTTCGCGCTGGGTAATATGCGTCACCGTAAAGACTGGGAAGCTATCAATCTCATTATAGTAGCCCGTGTGGTCGCCATACGGGCCTTCCGGGGCCATCTCACCCGGCTCAATGTAGCCCTCAAGCACGATCTCCGCGCTGGCAGGGACTTCCAGATCGTTTGAGATGCACTTAACCACCTCGGTTTTCGTCCCGCGCAGCAGACCGGCAAAGGCATATTCGGAAAGCGTATCCGGGACGGGCGTCACCGCGCCTAAAATCGTGGCGGGATCGGCACCCAGCGCCACGGCAACCGGGAAACGTTCGCCGGGATGCGCCGCGCACCACTCCTGATAATCCAGCGCGCCGCCGCGATGCGACAGCCAGCGCATGATCAGTTTGTTCTTGCCGATAAGCTGCTGGCGATAGATACCCAGGTTCTGCCGCTCTTTATGCGGACCGCGGGTGACGGTGAGGCCCCAGGTGATCAGCGGGGCAGCATCTTCCGGCCAGCACTGCATGATCGGGATAGTGGTGAGATCCACCGCCTCGCCCTGCACCACCTTCTGCTGACACGGCGCGCCGCGCAGGCGTTTGGTGGGCATATTAAGGACCTGCTTAAACTGCGGCAGCTTATCAAAGAGATCGCGGAAGCCTTTCGGCGGCTCTGGCTCTTTCAGGAAGGCCAGCAGCTTGCCCACCTCGCGCAGCGCCGTCACATCCTCCTGCCCCATGCCCAGCGCCACGCGCTTCGGCGTGCCAAAGAGGTTGCAGAGTACCGGCATTGAGTAACCCGTTGGGTTTTCAAATAACAGGGCGGGGCCACCGGCACGTAGCGTGCGGTCGGCAATTTCTGTTATTTCCAGATGAGGATCAACAGGCAGCGTGATGCGTTTGAGTTCGCCCTGCTGTTCCAGCAGCGCCATAAAATCACGTAGGTCGTGGTATTTCATGCAGTTAATCATGGCCTCGGAGTCAGCCTTCCATTATATGGTGAACATCGGCGTGATGCTGTAATTTTGTTAAATTAGGGTAAATCGTTACGCCAACATGTGGCGATGACCGCTATAATCACCTTAGCCATCATTATCGGGTTTTGATATGCTTGCACACGATTAGCTAAAACAGAGTGATTATGCAAGCCTGGTATCTACTGTACTGCAAGCGGGGCCAGCTCGAACGCGCCCAGCAACACCTTGAACGCCAGGCGGTAAACTGCCTGACGCCGATGATCACGCTTGAAAAAATCGTGCGTGGCAAGCGCACCGCGGTGAGCGAACCGCTGTTCCCCAACTATCTGTTTGTCGAATTCGATCCGGAAGTGATCCACACCACCACCATTAACGCGACGCGCGGCGTTAGCCACTTTGTTCGCTTTGGTGCCAGCCCGGCAACGGTGCCTGCGCCGGTGATTGCTCAGCTGGTGCACTACCAACCTGAAGGCGTGACCGACCCCGAGACACCCTATCCGGGTGACAACGTGGTGATCACTGAAGGGGCGTTTGAGGGGCTAAAGGCTATTTTTACCGAGCCTGACGGCGAGGCGCGCTCGATGCTGCTGCTGAACCTGCTCAACCAGCAGGTAGTGCAAAGCGTGAGAAACACCGACTTCCGTAAAGCTTAAAACGCGATACCGAACAGCCGCCTGACGTTGTTATCCGTCATCTCTGCCAGCCAGTCAGCATCCTCTTTTCGCAGCTGCGCCACGCGTTGCAGGATATGCCCCAGCATGGCGGGTTCATTGCGCCGTGACGCTGGCTTTGGCTTGAGATCGCGAGGTAGCAGGTAGGGAGCATCGGTTTCAATCAGCAGACGGTCGGCCGGGATACGCGGTACGATCTCGCAAAGTTCCTGCCCGCGACGCTCGTCGCAGACCCAGCCGGTAATGCCCAGATAGAGCCCACGCGCCAGACAGTCACGTGCTTCCGGCTCTGAGCCGGTAAAGCAGTGCAGCACCGCACCGGGGAGTTTGTCCAGCCACGGATCGAGCAGGGCTAAGAAACGCTCGTGGGCGTCGCGGCAGTGCAAAAACACCGGCAGGGAGAGTTCTGCGGCGAGTGCCAGCTGGGCGCTGAACGCCGCCTCCTGCGCCTGCGGCGTGGAGAAGTTACGGTTAAAATCCAGGCCGCACTCGCCAATGGCGACAACCTGCGGCAGGCTGGCCAGTTCGCGAATGGCGTCTGCGGTATCCGGCTGCCATTGACTGCTGTCATGCGGGTGGACGCCCGCCGTGGACCAGCAATTCGCGTACTGTGCTGCCAGTTCCTGCGCCTGCTGGCTCTCATGCAGGTTGGTTCCGGTAAGCAGCATGCCGTTAACGCCTGCGGCGGCAGCCCGGGCGACAACCTGCTCGCGATCGCCAGCAAACTGTGAACTCGTAAGGTTTACGCCAATATCAAACATCGTCTTCGCTTTCGTCGTCCTCTTCCTGGCGGAAGCGGCGCTTGCCAACATAAAAACGCGAGAAGAAGACGCCCACTTCAAACAGGCAGTACATCGGGATCGCCAGCAGAGTTTGGGAGAAAACGTCCGGCGGCGTCAGCAGCATACCGACAACAAACGCGCCGACCAGCACGTAAGGCCGCTTACGACGCAAATCGTCTGGCGTCGTGACGCCCATCCAGCAGAGCAGGACAATCGCCACCGGGACTTCAAACGACACGCCGAAGGCCATAAACAGCGCCATGACGAAGTCGAGGTAGCTGGCGATATCCGTTGATACCTGCACGCCCACCGGCGCGGTATGGGTCAAAAAGCCAAATGCCAGTGGGAAGACCACAAAGTAGGCGAAGGCCATGCCGATATAGAACAGCAGTGAACTGGAAACCAGCAGGGGTACAACCAGACGCCGTTCGTGCTTATAGAGCGCAGGGGCCACAAAGGCCCAGACCTGGTAAAGAATAACGGGCGCGGAGAGGATAAGCGACACCATAAAGGTCAGCTTTACCGGGGTAAAAAACGGCGACGCCACGTCGGTAGCAATCATCGTTGCCCCCTGGGGCATCTGCTTGATCAGCGGCGCAGAAACCAGCTGGTAGATATCATTAGCGAAATAGACCAGCACCACGAAAATGGCGAGTACCGCAATGATGCAGTTCATCAGGCGTTTTCGCAGCTCGATCAGGTGCGTAATCAGCGGTTGGGTATCTTGTACAGCCATGGTTACGGTTTATCACTTGTCGATGTAGGTGAATGTGCGGCAGAGGCAGCAGGCTGGGCAGGCTTAATGTCGACGGGCGTCTCTGGTGCCTGCGCCGGCGCGCTGGCCTGGTGCTCCGCAACGGCAGGCGTCACGCCCTGATGCTGCTCCTCATTGCCTTTCACAATCGGGTTATGAATGGTATGCGCTACGTCGCTTGCCCGCTCGGGATCGTTGGCGTTGTAGGTGCGCTTCATTGACTCTGCCGCATGGCGCAGCTCATCCATAGACTCTTTTAGCTCTGGCGTCAGGTGATCCATACTCGCTTTTTCAACCTTCTTCAGGCTGTCTTGAAGCTCCTGGATCTTCAGCTCCTGAGCCAGCTCATTCTGCACGGTGCTTGCCAGCGAGCGCAGCGCACGCACCCAGCCGGCCACCGTTTTAACTGCTACCGGTAAACGCTGCGGCCCCAGCACAATCAGGCCGATCACGAATACCAGTACCAGTTCGCCAAAACCAATATCGAACACGAATTACACCTGCTCTTTATCGCGACGCTTTTCTTCGTCGGTTTTCACTTCATCTTGCTTTTCAGCAAGGGTTTTAGTGGAGAAATCAGCGTCCTCCGTCGGTTTTTTCTCGTGCTTATCGTCATCGCCCATGGCTTTTTTAAAGCCTTTGATCGACGCGCCGAGATCGGAACCGATAGAGCCTAACTTTTTCGTTCCAAACAGCAGGATAACGATGACGGCAATAATAAGTAACTGCCAAATACTGATACCACCCATACACAATCCTCAAGGAGAGATGCTGAAATTAGCGGGCCGGTACAGCCTACCCGGCCCATTACGCGTGCGGCTACAGCACGCGGGTTTTTCGCCAGCCAATAAGCCAGGCAACCACGCCACCGGCGATAAGCCAGGCGGACGCCGTTTGCCACTCCGGCCGGTTGATCAAAAAGAGCGTTCCGCTCAGGATCAACGTTGCCCCAATACCGAACAGATAACGAGACTGCCCCTGGCGCACATTGTTCACGCGCATCTCCCGGGCAATCAGATCCACATTATGCTGCAGCTGCTTATGCTGACGCAGGTTGTGGTAGATAAGCTCGGGCAGCTCAGGCATTTTCTCAATCCACATTGGTCCCTTCTCTTTAAGGGAACGAACCAGCGCTGGGAAGCCTACCTGATCTTTGATCCACGTTTCGAGGAAAGGTTTCGCCGTTTTCCACAAATCGAGCTGTGGATAGAGCTGGCGCCCAACGCCCTCGATATAAAGCAGCGTTTTTTGCAGCAGCACCAGCTGCGGCTGCACTTCCATATTGAACCGGCGCGCGGTGTTGAACAGGTTCAGCAGCACATGGCCGAAGGAGATCTCCGCCAGCGGCTTCTCAAAAATCGGTTCACACACGGTACGGATGGCAAACTCAAACTCTTCAACGTTAGTATCCGGCGGTACCCAGCCTGAATCAACGTGCAGCTCGGCAACCCGACGGTAGTCGCGGTTGAAGAACGCAATGAAGTTCTCTGCCAGGTAGCGCTTATCCTCTTTGTTCAGCGAGCCGACGATGCCACAGTCGATACCGATATACTGTGGATCTTCCGGATGCTCATAGCTGACAAAGATATTGCCCGGGTGCATATCGCCGTGGAAAAAGCTGTCACGGAACACCTGGGTAAAGAACACCTGCACGCCACGCTCGGCCAGCAGTTTCAGGTCGGTATTGTTTTTCTCCAGTGCAGCCACGTCGTTCACCGGAATACCATAGATGCGTTCCATGACAAGCATATTTTGGCTGCAGTAATCGGAGTAAACTTCTGGCACGTAGAGCATCGCGCTATTTTCAAAGTTACGCCGCAGCTGGATGGCGTTGGCCGCTTCACGCAGCAGATCCAGCTCGTCGATCAGCGTCTTCTCATACTCCTTCACCACCTCCAGCGGACGCAGGCGACGCCCGTCCGGCAGCAGGCGCGGAACCCAGCGCGCAAGACGATAGATCAGGCTCATATCGGCTCTGATGATCGGCAGAATATCCGGCCGGATCACCTTGATCACCACTTCCTTGCCGTTCTCTTTCAGGCGGGCAGTATGGACCTGGGCGATAGAGGCCGAAGCCAGCGGCGTAATGTCAAAATCATCAAACCATGTCTCTACGGGGATATCACCCATCGCCTTTTCGATCTGGCGCTTAGCCAGCTTGCCGTCAAAGGGTGCTACGCGATCCTGGAGCATCGCAAGCTGGTCAGCAATCACGGGCGGAAAAAGATCGCGACGGGTAGAGAGCATCTGCCCGAACTTGATCCACACCGGTCCCAGCTCCTGCAGCGCCAGCCGCAGGCGATGACCTAACTCTTTATCTTTGTGACGGTTTGGCATCCAGAACAGCGTGCGACGCCAGAGCCGAATCGGCAGGGTAAGACGCATTCTTGGGATGAGCTCATCAAGCCCGTAACTCAAAAAAGTTTGAATGATAAAGTACAGGCGTCGAATTTCACCTGGCGTCATTTGCCCTCCAGTTTTTCCAGCCGTTTGGTTAACGCATCAACCGAGCGCGCGACGGCGGCGGCCTCCTCGGCAAACCAGGCAACTTCCAGTCCACCGGGTGCCAGACGCCACTCTTCCGTTATGGCTTCGCCCACGTACTGCTGCTGACGCTGCAGGCCATGTTGGAAACGCTTTGCACCGCCACGCAGCACTTTCGCGATGCCTTCGGCGGCGATATCGCCGGTGTAAGGGGCAAGTAGCTCAGCAAAATCGAACTCTGCGAGATCGAAAAGCGCGCTAAGGTTTTGTACAACCTGAATATCACCCTGCACTTCCAGCTCGCCGCTGCGTATAAGCGTAGTCAGCTGCTGGCGATCGCGCAGCTTCGGTAACAGCCGGGCCTGGGTAATAACGGTGCAGTCTGCCTCACCTTCCCAGGCACTCAGTACGTCGACCTGGCGCTCGCTAAAGGCCAGAATAAGCGGCGTAGAGAACTCTTTGAGGACGATACGCAACACCTTACCCTGCAGGCGCTGGCGGGCGGGTTTTAATGCCCTTTCGCGATATAAAAATGTATTGAGAACACCTTCGATTCCAGCGCTCACTAAAGGCGTAAAGGGCATTCACTCACTCCTGTCAGAACTTATATCCACGGTGCAGCGCGACGATACCCGCCGTCAGGTTGAAGTACTCGGCGTTTTCAAAACCGGCATCCTGCATCATCGCCTTCAGCGTCTCCTGATCGGGATGCATACGGATAGACTCCGCCAGGTAACGGTAGCTTTCGCCATCCTTCGCTACCAGCTCGCCGATGCGCGGCAGAACGTGGAAAGAGTAGGCGTCATAGGCCTTGCTCAGCGGCTCGATAATGGGTTTAGAGAACTCAAGAACTAAGAGGCGACCGCCCGGCTTGAGCACGCGGAACATGGAGCGCAGCGCCTTCTCTTTATCGGTGACGTTACGCAGGCCGAAGGCGATGGTGATGCAGTCGAAGGTGTTGTCCGGGAACGGCAGCGCTTCAGCGTTGGCCTGCACGTATTCAACGTTACCCACCACGCCAAGGTTGCGCAGCTTTTCGCGCCCGACTTTCAGCATGGAGTCGTTGATATCGGCCAGCACTACCTGCCCGGTTTCACCCACCAGACGGGAGAATTTCGCCGTCAGGTCACCGGTCCCGCCCGCGAGGTCGAGAACCTTCTGCCCACGGCGTACGCCGCTGCAGTCAATTGTGAAACGCTTCCACAAACGATGGATGCCCATGGACATCAGATCGTTCATCACGTCATATTTTGCGGCCACGGAGTGAAATACGTGAGCCACCATGTCGGCCTTTTGCGTTTTGGCGACAGTCTGATAACCAAAATGCGTCGTTTCTTGTGAATCTTCCGCCATCTCAGTGCCTGCTATTCAAGAAATTGTTCGTGAAGTGTAACAGATTGGGCGAGATTGCCCTACGTTTCAACCCTCCTGCCCGGCGCGCAAACGTAACTCCTCATCCTGCGCCACGGCCTGATCGGCTAAATCCGGATTAATCTCGCGCTTAATCTCAACGCCCAGCCCGCGAAACGCCTCGGCCTGGGCGAGCAGATTCCCCCGCCCGGAGGTGAGTTTTTTCATCGCCTGGCGGTAATTATCCTGCGCTTTCTCCAGGCTCTGCCCTACCGACGACATATCATCAACAAACAGCCGCAGCTTGTCATAGAGACGGCTGGCGCGCTCGGCAATCTGCTGCGCGTTGCGGCTCTGGTGCTCGTAGCGCCAGAGGTTAGCGATGGTGCGCAGGGCCACCAGCAGCGTGGTCGGACTGACCAGCATGATGTTGTTTTTTAACGCCTCGGTGATCAGCTCCGGCTGCCGGTCGAGGGCCACTAAAAAGGCTGGCTCAACGGGGATGAACATCAGAACGTAGTCAAGAGAGCGCAGGCCCGGCAGCTGCTGATAATCTTTACGCCCGAGCAGGCGAATATGGCTGCGCACCGAGGCGATGTGCTCCTGCAGCGCGCTTTCGCGGGTGTACTCATCGTCGGCATTGAAGTAGCGCTCATAGGCAACAAGGGTCATTTTGGCATCGATAACCACATCTTTACCCTGCGGGAGCCGAACGATGACGTCAGGCTGCATCCTGGCGCGAGCTTCGGTTTCGATGCTAACCTGGGTTTCATACTCATAGCCCGCCCGCAGGCCGGACGCCTCCAGCACGCGGGCCAGCACCACCTCGCCCCAGTTACCTTGCGCTTTATTATCGCCCTTCAGGGCGCGGGTCAGGTTGATCGCTTCCTGCGCCATCTGGGCATTAAGCTGCTGTAGGTTACGGATCTCGTGGGCGAGCGTGTGACGCTCCTGCGCCTCTTTGCCAAAGCTGTCCTGCACCTGGCGACGGAAGCCGTCCAGCTGTTCCCGGAGGGGGGAGAGAAGCCCGTGGAGACTCTGCCGGTTCTGCTCCTCGACCCGGCGATTGCTCTGCTCGAAGATGCGGTTAGCGAGGTTTTCAAACTGCTCGCTCAGGCGCTGCTCGCTGTTGATCATCTGGCGGATTTTATCTTCTGCATGCAGCTGGGTGGACTCCAGTCGGGTGGTGACCTCACGCAGATCGGCCTCCAGCGAGGTGTTGATCTCGCGCAGGCTGCGCAGTTCATTATTCAGCAGTTCGCACTCGTCGCGCCAGTGCTGGTTCTGTACCAGCCGCTGTCGCGCCGCGCTCAGTTCGATATCCAGCTCGCGCCGCTCTTCGGTAAGATCGGCCCGCAGACGATCGGCATGGGATTTTGTCGCCAGCCAGCCTATCAGCAAGCCGACTATCGCCGCCGCCGCGCTGAGTAAAATTGAGATATCCACCCTGCCTCCTGCATAAACCACTTACCGATGCAAAATAAGAGTGTGCTGGATAGGTGTCCAGTTGGGAAGGATTTTCCTGCGAGGTACTACGCAAAACAGGCAGGCCGAGGGGATCGACCTGCCGGAAAGGCGCATTAAGCCAGACGGCGCGCCGCTTCCACCACGATTTTAATTGCGTGGCTTTCGGTCTGCTTCATGGTCTCTGCGTTCGGGATCTCTTGCTGGGTGCGGTTGACGATCACGCCCGCTACCATGCCAGCGCGCAGGCCCTGGCTAGAGCACATGGTCAGCAGCGTCGCGGACTCCATCTCGTAGTTCATCACGCCCATTGACTGCCACTCTTCCATCGAGCCTTTATAGCGGCTGACGACGCGGCCGGAGAAGGTATCGTAACGCTCCTGGCCCGGATAGAAGGTGTCAGACGAGGCGGTCACGCCAATGTGGGTTGTTGCGCCCACCTCTTTAGCAGCCTCGACCAGTGCGGTGGTACAGGTAAAATCAGCTACCGCCGGGTACTCCATCGGCGCAAAGTGCAGGCTGGCTCCGTCGAGACGCACGGAAGCCGTGGTTACCAGCACGTCACCAACGTTGATGTGCGGCTGGATTGCGCCGGTGGTGCCCACGCGCAGGAAAGTCCGGATGCCCAGTTGCGCCAGCTCTTCAACGGCGATAGAGGTTGACGGACCGCCAATACCGGTGGAGCAGACGATGATGGCCTTGCCATCGACTTCGGCGCGCCATGAGGTAAATTCGCGATGCGATGCCAGCTTGACCGGCTTATCCATCAGCGCGGCGATCTTTTCCACTCGCTCCGGATCGCCAGGGACGATAGCCAGCGTTGCCCCCTGCAGATCGTTTTTGGTAAGACCGAGGTGAAAAACATCAGACTTGGACATAGGTGACTCCTTTGTGGGTCGATTCATCAGCAGAAGTAAAACGGTACTCTACAGAAGGCCATCGCATTTTTTCGTGACACCAATCACTCTGAAGAAAACTGTTTACATCAATTTTTCATCAAAAGGTGATTTATATCACACTATAACGCTCTCCTTCTCCCGTTCGTCTTAAAGATAGTCTCTTCCGCACAGGATGATTTTGCCGTACTGGCTATAGTTACCTAATGCGCTAAATAAGGGTACGGAGATTGCCATGACAACAGAAAAACAGCCCGGCTTTGCACCTGCAGCTTCACCTCACGCTTCCACCGCCGTCCGCACCTCTGAAGAGTCCATTCTGACCGGTGAGACGTCAATTCCCACTCAGGGAGATAACATGCCCGCCTGGCATGCCCGGCCACAGGCTGCCAACGGCCCGCTGCCGGTAGTCATTGTCGTGCAGGAGATTTTCGGCGTGCACGAGCATATTCGTGATATCTGCCGTCGGCTGGCGCAGGAGGGCTACCTGGCCATCGCGCCTGAGCTCTACTTCCGTCAGGGCGATCCCAACGACTACAGCGATATTCCCACGCTGTTCAGCGAGCTGGTTTCAAAGGTCCCGGATGCACAGGTCTTAGCCGACCTCGATCACGTCGCCAACTGGGCGGCACGCAACGGTGGCGATGCACATCGGCTTCTGCTTACCGGCTTTTGCTGGGGCGGGCGTATTGCGTGGCTCTACGCTGCGCATAATCCACAGCTGAAGGCAGCGGTGGCGTGGTACGGCAAGCTGGTGGGCGATAAAACCCTGAACTCACCGAAGCATCCGGTGGATATCGCCACCGACCTTAACGCGCCGGTGCTGGGTCTATACGGTGCCCAGGATGGCAGCATTCCGCTTGATACCGTAGAAACCATGCGCCACGCCCTGCGCGCTGCCAACGCCGAGGCGGAGATCGTGGTCTATCCCGATGCCGGACATGCCTTTAACGCCGACTATCGTCCGAGCTATCACGAAGAGTCAGCCAAAGATGGCTGGCAGCGCATGCTGGCATGGTTTGCCCAGTACGGCGAAAAGCGAGGCTAAAATCCTATGCCGGGCGGCTTAAAAATCGCCCGGTGCACACTGCAGGCAGGTCAGCCCTTCCGCACGCCAGAAATCCACCACCACCTGACGATCGTCGATCACCAGCCAGGGGGCGTAGCCGTCCGCTTTTATCTGCTGCAACAGCGTTTTTTTCACCACCTCATCTGGGAGCGTATCCTCCCCGTCCGGCCGAAGATAGAGCGCATCGAAAGGAATACAGTGCCGCTCCAGCCACTCCTGGGTATGGCGCTGGAAGCTGGCAGGCCGTCCACTGCAGATCACGATCTTCTGCTGCTGAGCGCTCAACAGCCCCACCAGACGGCTAATAGCTACGCTCGGCAGCGCCTCCGCCATGTGGGCAAAAAAAGGCTGCCACTGCTTTTCTGGGCCTAATACCCACTCGCGTACCGCCTCGGCGTCAAACTCGGCCAGGGTACCGTCAATATCCACAATCACACATTGTTCAGTCAGCATTCATCTTCTCCAGCGGAATAATTTTCCAGTCGTCAGGGGTAGCACCAGGCAGGATCCACTGCGGGACAACGTTGCCGACCCGCTCGCCATGGGGCGTGCCGGTTGCCAGCAGGCGGATCACGCGGAACACGCCAGAGTGCGCCACGATCAGCGGGGTGTCGTACTGCGCCAGCAGGGTATTCAAGGCATGGGTAACGCGGGTACAGAAAGGCAGCCAGGCTTCGCCGTTCGGCGGCGTCTCCTCATAGGGCGTTTGCTCGCTAAGGGGACAACATTCAAGGTCGCCCCAGTCCCGCTCGCGTAGGTCGGGAACAAGCTTCAGCGATGCCCCTGGCAGCAGTAGCTCTGCGGTACGCCGGGCGCGCTGCTGCGGACTCACGGCGACGATGCTCCACGGGTGGTTAGCCAGCAGCGGTGCGGCGTCGCGGGCCTGCTGCTCGCCGGTCGCAGTGAGCGGGACTTCGGTGCGTCCCCCAATTAGGCGATCGCGGTTAAGCGGCGTCTGGCCGTGGCGAACAAAGACAAAAGGCTTAGGCAAGAGCGTCATGTTTTATCCTGAAACGGGGCTGGGTAAGGATGTCGCAGCCCAGCGTCTGCTGCCAGAGCACGGCGTCATCAACAGGGGTAAACAGCGGCACCAGCTGGCGACAGCCCAGCGTCGCCACCAGCTTTTGCAGACAGCGACGCGTGGGATGAACGTTCCAGCGGCAGAAATCGACCTCGCCCTGCCGATGCTGCTCGCGAGCATGGTGATTCATATGGCCGGTAAACAGAGTGCGGTGGCTGAAATCAGCGCGCCGCCGCAGCTCGCCCGCTATGCCGTGCTGCCCATCCGGATCGGCGGCCAAAATAACCGCCGCGTCAGCGGTAAACGACGGCAGGTCACGTATCCGCTGCCGAAGCTCATGCTCTACGCCGGGGATCAGGCTGCCGTCGTTGTGTTCCGCCATCAGGGTCAGCATCTCCCGGCAGGCATCATCCATTACCACCTTATTCATGCCGCGACGCGCCAGCAGCAGAGCCATCTCCACCGCCCGCCCAGAAGGCGGGACCGGACAGAGCACAGGCCGCTGCACGTGCAGCCACAGAGCCTCAAGCTGCTGATGCTGGGGCGTGTCGTACAGGCCGTACGAGGCATCCATCAGCGCCAGCGCCGCAGGCGGCGGCGGATCGAAATGAAACAGCGCCGACTCCAGGCTAACGTCACCGCTGTAGAACAGGCCCCCCGGCACATCAAGGTGGAACCAGATCCCACCCCAGGCATGGCCGCTGCTGCCGGTGGTTATCGTCACATCACCAAGCGAGAACTGACCGCGCACTGGGATCGGGTGAACGTTCGATCCCGGCGGCAGCGCGCGGGCTGTTACGGCGCTACAGTAGATCGGCACCGAGGCGGGCAGCCGCGCTAGTCCGGCGATATGATCGATATGATCGTGACTGAGCAGCACGGCATCCAGCCGATCCGGCACCGGCCAGTCGTCGGCTCCCGGCTCCAGTGAGCCCCCGGCGTCCAGCAGAATGCGCTGTGTAGGGGTAGTCACCAGAATGGCGGCGGGCGTTTTGTCATGCAGCCCACTAATAATCTCAATCTGCGTTGTCACGCCGCCTCCAGCCGCCAGCCCTGATGCAGGCGCACGGCGGTGTGCTGCTGCTCGCACAGCGGCAGGTGATGAAAGGCGGTGAGCGGCTGACCGTCGGCCAGGCGCAGCGCCAGCAGGTAGCGCTCCCCCTGATAAATACAGTTTTCGACGGTGGCGGCCAGGCCACTCTCGCCTATTTCAACATGCTCGGGGCGTACCAATACCGGGTGGCGTACGCCGTCGCTCACGCTCAGGCCATGATGGAGCTGTATGCCATGCAGATGGCGATCCTGCGTCGCGCTCGCCAGGTTCAGCACGCTGCCCTTGCCAATAAAGCCCGCAACCCAGGCGCTGTGCGGCTGCTGATAGAGCTCCTGCGGCGTTCCCCACTGCATCAGCTCGCCCCGATGCATCACGGCAATATGGCTGGCCAGCGCCATCGCCTCTGCCTGATCGTGGGTCACGTAGACAAAGGTTGCCCCGGTGCGGCGATGAAATTCGCGGAAGGTCTGCTCCATGGTGGCCCGCAGATGGCGGTCGAGATTTGCCAGCGGCTCGTCAAGCAGCACTACCTGCGGCTCGGAGACCAGACAGCGCGCCAGCGCCACGCGTTGACGCTGTCCACCGCTCAGATCCTGCGGCGATCGATCGGCATACGCCGCCAGCTCTACCACCTCAAGGGCAGCAAGCACCTGTTTATGCCGCGCCGCGCCGTTGACTTTTTTCAGCTTCAGCGGATAGCCAACGTTCTCTGCCACCGTCATATGCGGCCAGAGGGCATAGGATTGAAAGACCATCCCCATGTTGCGCGCCTCCGGCGGCAGATGGGTAACCGCATCGGCCAGCAGCCGGTTGCCCAGCGTCAGGCGGCCACTGGAGAGCCGCTCCAGTCCGGCCAGAATGCGCAGCGTGGTGGTTTTCCCGCAGCCGCTTGGCCCGAGCAGCGCCGTGAATGCGCCTTCGGGAATGGTCAGGCTTAGGTCGCGCACCACGGTCTGGTCGCCGAACGTTTTACTCAGGCTCTCCAGGCTCAGTTCTGCCATGGGATCACTCCTTTGGGTAGATAGCGGCCAAGGCCGCTCAGCATCAGCATCACCAGCGCGACGAGCGCCACCACCATCACCGAGATGGCGGAGGCCAGCACCTTATCGCCGCTCTCATCAAGGTTGAAAATCACTACGCCGAGGGTCTCCTTGCCCGCGCTCCACAGCAGGGCAGAGACGGTCAGCTCATTCACCGCCGTCAGGAATACCAGCAGCGCACCGGCAAAGGCCGCCGGGGCCAGCAGGGGCAGGACGATATGCCGCAGCCGCTGGGAGAAGTTAGCTCCCGCCAGGCTGGCTGCCTCCTCCATGGCCGGATCGAGCTGGAGCATGCTGTTGTGCAGCGGCTTCAGGCAGACGGTGAGAAAGCGCGCCAGATAGGCGAAGAAGATGATCAGCAGCGTGCCGCTCAGGCTGATGCCGATAAAGGGCAGCGGGCGGGCGAACAGCAGGATGCAGGCGATAGCCAGCACCACCCCCGGCAGGGTATAGGGAATATCGATGGCGCTGTGCAGCCAGCGCAGCGGGCGCGCCGGAAACCGCACCAGCAGCCACGCCAGCGGCAGGCTCAGCAGTATCAGCACCAGCGCGGCAGAGACCGAGAGCAGCAGGCTGTTACTCAGCGCGCGCCAGGTGGCGCTGCCGCTCTCCAGCATCGCCTGATAGGCGTTAAAAGTCAGGGTCCTGGCCGTCAGCGGCACGCCGAGGGTCGGCACCAGCGAGGTCGCAACCAGCGCCAGCAGCGGAGCCAGCAGAATAGCAGCCAGCACCGCGCCCAGCAGCAACTCGGTAGCGAGACGCCACCTGCCCAGCTGAAAATCGAGGGCCCGCCCGGCCATACCAATCAGCGGCAGCGCGTGACGGCGCTGGAGATAGCCCTGCAGAGAGACAATGCCGATCGCCAGCACGCCCATCAGCACCGACAGCGCCGCCACGTCGCTGAGCATCGACGGCCCGAAGCTGGACAGCGACTGGTAGATCTGAATCGGCAGCACAAAATAGGAGATGGGAATGCCCAGCATCGCCGGAATACCAAAGTTGCCCAGCGCGGAGACGAAGGCTATCGCCGCCCCGGCCCACAGCGCCGTGCGGCACAGCGGCAGCACGATGTCGATAAACACCCGCCACAGCGAAGCGCCGTTCAGCCGCGCCGCCTCGATCTGCTCTTTCGGCAGGCACTGAAGCTGGGTACGTAGAGCCAGAAAGACCAGCGGCGCGTGCTGGATCCCCAGCAGCAGGGCGATCCCCTCGGGGGAGTAGAGCGGATTAGCGCTGCCAAACGACGGCGCGATGCCGAGGCTATTAAGCAGGATGCTGCTCGGCCCGAAGAGCTGGAGCCAGCTCAGGGCTGTCACCTGGGGTGGGATCATCATCGGCAGCATAAACAAGAACACCCAGACCTGCTTAAGGCGGATGTTAGTCAGGGCGAGACAGAAGGCAAACAGCCCGCCCAGCAGCAGCGAGAGCAGCGTGCCCAGGCCGCTGGTATAAAGACTATGGGAGAGCGCGGTCCAGGTGGTCGGGTTGCTCAACACGCGCCACAGGCTACTGCTGCTCCCCTGCTGCCAGTCGAGCAGCGCCGAGACCAGCAGCCGCAGACTCGGCAGCAGGCTTAATAGCGCCACCAGGCCGAGCAGCAGCCAGAGCAGCCCCTTCGGCGGGCCGCTGCTGGCCGGTTGACGGAGGGTCATGGTGGTCATCAGTTAACGGTTTCCAAACAGATCGGCGAAGCGTTTTTTATTGGCGTCGGTATCCGCCAGCGCCTTCGCCGGGTCATACGGCATCAGCTTGATGCTTTCTCGCGCCGGGAAGCCTTCCGGGGCCGGGAGGTTGGTATCGGCAGGCAGGTAGCCCTGCTTCAGCACCAGGCGCTGACCCGCATCCGATAACACAAAGTCGATAAAGGCTTTCGCCCCGTCCGGATTTTTCGCGTTCTTCAGCATCGCTACCGGTTCGGTGACGATGCTGACCCCCTCTTTCGGAAACACGAACTCAATCGGCGCGCCCTTGGCTTTTTCGCGGATCGCCATATAGTCCACCAGCACGCCGTAGCCCTTGCTGCCGGAGGTGATGGCGTTCATCACCGCGCCGTTTCCGCTCTGCGGCATCGCGCCGTTAGCCTTCAGCTTTTCGTACCAGGCAAAGCCGAGCTGCGGATCGTTCATCAGCGTGGCCATGTGGATCTGCGCCGCGCCGGAGTAGAGCGGGCTGGGCAGCGTGGTCATGTTCTTGAGTTCAGGCTTGAGCAGATCCTGCCAGGAATCAGGCTTCACCGGCGCGCGGGTGTTGTAGGCAATCCCGGTAGTGATCAGCTTGGTGCCGTAGTAGTAGCCCTGTGGATCGTACAGCTGGGCATCATAGCGGCTAGCTTCAGGCGATTTATAGGCCGCCAGCAGATCCTGCTTTTTCAGCGACTCCATGGTGACGCTGTCGGCGATCAGCAGCACGTCCGGTGCGGCACCGCCCGCCGCCAGCTCGGCCTGCAGGCGCGCCGTCAGCTTGGTGGTTCCGTCGCGGATCCATTTGACCTCAATATCCGGGTGCGCCTTTTCGAAGGCGGTAACGGTCATCTGAGCATCTTCGTTCGGCTGGCTGGTATAGAGCGTCAGCGTGGAGGCGGCGAAAGCCGGCGTGCTTAATGCGGTTGCGATAATGGCGGCCAGCGCGGTGTGCTTACTCATGATCTCTTCCCTCTGTTTTCGTTGTGACGATTAAAACAGGGAAATCTGACAAAAATATGACCAGCTTTTTTCGTAGTAATAATTTCACATTCGCGCGCTAGCATGATGCAAAAGGGTGCTAACAGGAGCGAATAATGACCCCCGAATCCCGCCGCACGGCGATAGTCGCACTGGTGACGGCGCACGGTGAAAGCAGCATCGAGCAGCTGGCGCAGCACTTTGGCGTCTCATTGCAAACCGTGCGCAGCGATCTGCGCATGCTCACCTCGGGCGGACTGCTGCTGCGGCGTCACGGCATGGTTGCCCCTTTCGCCCGCGAAAATATTGGTTATCAGCAGCGCGAGATCGTCAATATTGCGGGCAAGCGCTGGATCGGTGAGCGCACGGCGGTGCTGCTGGGCGACTACCAGAGCTGCTTTCTCGGTACCGGCACCACCGTGGAGATGGTGGCTCGGGCGCTGCCGGAACAGAGTCGGCTGGCGGTATTCACCAATAATCTGCACGCCGCCGAAGCGCTGAGCCGTCTTGCCGCCTGCGAACTGACGGTGGCGGGCGGGCGCGTCCGCAAGCGCGATCTGGATGTGATCGGCAGCGATGCCCAGACCTTTTTCAGCCGCTATCGGGTCGACGCTGGCGTGGTTTCAATAGGAGGGATCGGTGAGGCGGGCGAGCTGTATGACTATAACGATGATGAGGTTGCCGCGCGCCGGGCGTTGATGGCCAGCGCTGCGGTGAGCGTGTTGGTGGTGGACAGCACTAAGTTTGGCCGGAACGCGATCTGCCAGAACGGCAGCGTGGGGGATTTCGATTACGTGATCAGCGACAGACCCCCGACGCCGCAGCAGCATGTGGTTATGAAGCAGATGGGAACCAGATGGCTAAGCCGGGAGTACGTTTAACCCTCGCAATGCCCGGTGGCGCTGA
>NZ_LR607338.1:110029-112142 GCF_902164725.1 Pseudescherichia vulneris
TTTTAGCGCCCTCCATCACCGGCGCAATGCGGATATCGTTATTGCCACCAAGGTTTTGGTAGTCCTCTACCCCAATGTTGCGTTTACCCCGAAACACGGCGAAGACCATGCCATTTTTCTTCGCGTTCATAAGATAGCTTTCGAATCCATCAAAGTTGACGCACAGGGCTTTCACTGCCTCGGCTGAGGTCTGGACCGCCAGACGGTGAACACGGCCAAACCGCGCGCCGAGAGCGCCATACAGGCGAATAGTGGTTAAACGCGCCATGGTTTGATTTCCTTCGGTAAGTTTTTATGGCGGACGCATATCATTGTCCGCTCTTTGAAATAGCCGCGCGTGTAAGGCGTGGTGCATGATGGGTGTCCGTAAAGGTGATGGAGCAACTCACCGTCCTCAGTAATGATCCCGGCATGATTCCACTTATCAGCCTGCACCTGCATGATGACCATGCAGCCAGGCACCGGGTCACACTCAACGAACCCCTCTTTCTCCCAGTTGTCGAAATAGAGGCTGTCCGGGTACTGGCTTTCCCACCAGGGGTAATCGACGCGGAAATCATTAAGCGTAACGCCCTGGGTGGCGTGCCAGTCCATTATCAGACCCCAGCAGTCGTCAGAACCGAGAATGAATGGGCGATCTAGTAATGGTGCAACTGCCGGTGTAATTTCCGCGTATTCGTCGCAGTCGGGCGCATAGATGCCCCAGACCACGCCAGAGTTGTTGCACTGCTGGCGATCAAGGTCTGAGGGTATAGGCCGGGCACCATCGCCCGGGTGCGAATGAATGACGCGGATAATCGTGCCGGTATCTTCGGCATTCGCCCAGTGCTCACCATCGATGCGGAAATGCTCTGTCGGGTTTTCGTGGCTGTTCGGTACCGGGACGTAGCGCTGGCGGCGGCCCGCCTGGATAACGAAGCCACAGCACTCGCGCGGCGACTCCTCCAGCGCATGCGCCCGGATTGCTGCCATTATCGTTCTGTTCATGGGGAAACCTTATCGGGAAATCAGAACCGTGCTGGGGTAGCCACCGAAATCGAGGATGGCGGTATTGGGTTCAGCCAGGCCAGCACCAAACCGCTTACGGCAGTCGCTCAGGCAGCCGCCGCACGCGTCCAGCGCCGGGTCTGCAACTGGATTGCCTTTGGCATCGAAATACGCCGTGCCGTTGTAGGTACAGCCATCGCCGCTGCGATACTGGCCGCGCATCGCCCACTCGCACAGCGAGGTGATCTGCCGGGTGGGTATTACCAGCCCCTGCAGGTCCGCCGGGCTGCTCATGGCCCATGCCACTGTTTCGTCATGCTCAGCGGTTTTGGTATCAAGCCAGAAGGTCTGCAGAGAGAACATTGTCGGGTCAGCGGTCGGGTTAACACCCCCCGGAAAGTTCACGGCATCGAGATAGACGGCATAGGTGTCGATAATGCTCACCTTCGCGTTAACCATATCCCGGAACTGCAGACACAGCGCTGTGATGTGGCCGTCTAGGTTCGACACGCTGAGATCAGGCTCTGCCGCCTGGTCTGTTGAAAGCTCAAGGCCTGACATCTGGAAGGGCCAGAACTCATAGGCCTCTCCGTCCCAGATAATGGGCTTGGGCCCGAGCTTATCTTCGTCTCCGTTCGCCGCGTCAATTTCCTCTGGCGTGTGCGGGAACGGGCTGTAGTGGAAACGGTGGATCCCGCCACTAAATTCTGACGCATCCACCTTGATTAAGCGCACCCTGCCACCGGGTGCCAGTTTTGCCGCCTGATCGACCAGAGCCATTATGCGAAAACTCCATATGCACGTCTGATAGTGAACGTCAGCTCCGCAACGTTGCTGCTGATGAGGTTCTTACGCACTGAGTTAGCCACGACGCGATAAAGGCCCTTCTCCTCTCCCGGGGGGGTGATAATGAATGCCTTGACCGTGTGGGCCAGCAGGAAGGCGCGGATCTCGTTAGCCTCAGTATCCTGGCCGACATATTTCATCGGGACCTGTATAGCTGTGGAGTTAATACCGTTATCAGCAACCTGCTCATAACCGTCGCCAAACTGGGCGGAGCGGATCGCCTGGGCATACTCAACGGCCCCGCCGCCCAGCTGCACAGGCCACTTGTAAGTTTCAACTG
>NZ_LR607338.1:112338-113221 GCF_902164725.1 Pseudescherichia vulneris
ACGGTGGTGTGTATCACTGGAGCCGAGCTGGGTGCCCCTGCGTTATTGCCCAGACCGAACATGGGTGCACGACCGACAACCCCACCGCTGGCGTAACCCTGAGCACTGCGCATCATGGCATAGAGGTTGTCCACTCCTATTGCAGCTGTGGCCTCTTTGGTGAAAACAAACTCGTCTTTATGAACGATGCCTGCAGGCTCAAATTTGCCGCCAGGTCCGGTATAGCCGCCAGAGTCATAGAGGCTTACGCCTGAGTTAGCGGCGCTGGTGTATGCACCTGATGGCGTGCTTCCGCCGCTACTGCTGACGCTGCCAGTAACCCACCCCAACGCGGACTGCACGGCGTATGCCACCAGCAACCGGTTGACGACATCAGCGATCATCTTCATCATCGAAGCAGCAAAGCTTTTGAAGCTGGCTGTGCCAGTGGTGACCAGATTCGTCATCATGTCGGATATGCCGCCCAGTGCTGACTGCGCAACGCTCTGCATGGAGGCATAGACGTTTGTGGCGGAGTCCAGGTATTCGGACCACCCTTTCTTAAAGCCAGCCCGCCAGTCACCGCGAAGCTTATCCTCCGCTTCGTAGTAGTCGTTAGCAGCTTTAAGCTCCTTCTGGTAGCCCTCATCCTCAAGGCTGCCGCCAGCATTAATCCAGCCACTGCGCAGCTGAGAGAGCGCCGTCTGGCGGCCTGCCAGCCTGTCGCTCATCGTTGCGCCTGATTCAAGCCCGGCCCGCTTCTCTGCCATCTGCGTGACATATTTGCTGGCCGTGTCCATGCGCTTGTTCAGCTGCTCCTGTGCGGTGATCTGGTCACCCAGCAGCGCCTTCTGGCGCGCCAGCGCCAGTACCTGGTCTTTGCTGGCCAGCAGGGATTGTTCCT
>NZ_LR607338.1:115537-118511 GCF_902164725.1 Pseudescherichia vulneris
CCCTGTTCACCGGGCTGATCTTATTCAGCAGGTTCTGCAGCTCCTGCTGCTGCTCTTTAAGGCTCTGGGTATTCTTTTTCTGATCGGATGCACCCGCGCGAAACACCGAGTTCAGATCATCGGCTTTGTTCGCCGCGCCGCCGGCTGTCTGCTGGAAATCGTCCAGCGCCTTGTTGCCGCGCTCCAGCTCGGCGGTATTCACCCGGAGCGAAATCGTTGCAATATCAGACATTACGCCCCCTGATGGACAATCTTCAGCGCCGCGCTTTCCATTACGCGGATATCCGTTAACGCGGTTGCCTCATCCTCCACCCCGTTCAGCTTCATCAGCCAGGGCAGCACGTTGTAATCCAGCCCGGTGATGCCGCCCATGCCCGTTCGCCACTGGGTGCCCATCGACTGGAAGACAGCGAACGCGGGCCAGATGTCGGGCCATACCTCAACGGTCTGCTCTTCTTCGGTGTAGTCGTCAGCACTCAGGCCGAACGCGGCCAGGTCTTCGGTGGAGGGTTCAGGCGTATAAAACGCCGAGGCAACCGCTATCAGTTTTTTTCGCGGTTACCCGTCAGTTCGCGGTAATAGGTGCTGACGATCGCTTTCATCGCGCCCGGGTAGTTGTCCAGCAGCACTTCAAGGTTTTCCTGGCTGAACGCGTCCGGCAGTGCCCAGCCCTCGGTGATCTCCACCAGAAAATCGATGGCGGTCTTACCTTCCAGCGTCTCCAGTGCGGCCAGCTCCTTAAGCGGCTTGTGGCGAAAAGTAAACGTAAGCATGCCGTCATCATCACCCGCGCGCGGGATCTTAACGTCGGCTTTAAACACGGGTTTGGGCTGAAGCTGAAATTTAGTGGCCATGTGTTCCTCGGCAGAAAGAAAGGCCCGCTGACGGGCCTGTTAAAGGGTGAATCAGGCAGCCGCCTGCGGAGCGGCGTCTTTGTAGAAGGTGATATCGCGGGACTGGATAGCAAACGCAGGCTGTACCGTTTCGACGTTGTTTACGGCGGTGGTTGGCTGCGGGTCGAAAGACGCTTTCCCGGACCAGTAACGCATCTCTTTTGCCTTAGGTACGTACATGCGCAGCGGCAGCGTATCGCCGGAACGATCGGCTGCTGACAGCACGGCATAGATAGGCAGCGTGGAGTCATGCGCCATGGTGAAGGTCTGCGACTTCGCTGCCTTGTAGGTCGCCAGGTTGCGCTGGCGGTCATCGGCAAGGAACTGGATCTGTGTGTACTGCTGGTCACCACCGGACTGTGCAACCTCGGTGATCTGCGGGATTTCAGTCCACTCGGCTACTTTGCTGAGTGAACCAGCACCCGAGCCAGCCGGGAAGAAGTTGGTATCGGTGCTGTTAATCACCCCGATCGTCACGCTGGTGGTCGTCTGCGCCGTGACACGCGCCACCAGGCTGTCGATGAGTGCCCAACCGCTGGAAACCAGCACCACGTCTCCCACAGCGAGGCCGTGGCCGTTTGCAACGGTAAAGACAGCACCTGCGGCATTGCTCACGCCCGTCACCGCCACAGGCGTGGCGAGTTTCGAGCCGACGAATACCGTGGCGCCATTAGGTAATGCGAAGCCCATAGGGATTCTCCATGTAGAAATAAAAAACCGGCAGCGCCGGTGGGAATGTTCAGGCTGAGATATCAGCCCGGTAGTTGATGCTGACGGGAATGGAATAGGACACGCCGTCCGGTATGCCGGGATAGATGGCAGGCGGTGATGTCACCCAGGCGGTAAAACCGTCGCCGGGGATTTCCTGGTTCTCCGGGAACAACCCGGCGACAAGGCGGGCCAGCGCTCTGGCCTGTGATTTGCCACTACCTGCTGGCGCGACGACGGTGACCTGATACACGCCGGGATAGACCCGGCAGCCACCCGCCATATCAATGCTGTAGGGCTGCGCGGGCATGTCATGAGAGATCAGATAGAGTCCGTCGCCTGGCGGGTCGAACTGAATGTTATCCCACGCCACCGGCACGCCCTCGCCGTCAGCCCACAGACCCAGCATCGCCTCAAGCGCCGTTGTGATGTCCGGTATCATTTTTTAACCTCGCTGACTGCCTCGCTGAAGTACCGCTGGAACTCGGCGGCGGTGATGCGCACCATGCCGCCAGGGGCCTGGCTGGAATGCCCCATCTCCAGCGGGTAGGCATACGGGACGTTGTTACTGAAATAGACCGCCGTGGTACCGACTTTGAACTGCTCCAGCACCAGGTTGCCTGCGGCGATCGTCTCGTGGCCAGCCTTATCGATGCGCCCTGTCTCGCCCGTTGTCCGCTGGTCAAACGACACCTGCCAGTTACCGCGAAAACGCCCGCCCGTATAGCCCGGCGGTGCCTTCAGGTCCATGCTGTCGTTTACCTTACGACCCGGCCGCAGCCGCCCTGCCTTAGTCAGGTTGTCCGGGTTCTGCCGCAGCAGGCTGTTATGCTCCGTGACCGCCGCGTTATAGGCCACCGCCGTCTGGTTGACCGCCCACAGCTCTGGATTGCCGACAGGCGACATCTGCACCAGTCGCGCCAGAATTTTGATGCCGACCACACGCACCACTTCCTCCTGCCGCGCCTTTGCCTGGCTGACGAACGCATTGATGGACACCATAAACGCCTGGTTATCTGCCATGTTATGCCCTCAGCTGAGCGCGGTAGCACAGCAGCACTGTGCCAGGCTTAACCGGGTTAGGCTTTTCAATGCGGTACCATTTGCCGTCCATCTCCACCATGTCACCGGTGCGCAGCTCGGTATCAGCAGTAAACACAATGCGCGTATCGCCGTTTATGATGACCGTGCCATCTATTTCACCGGGTTTATAGTCAGTCCGCACGCCGATGGCAGTGAAGGTCTTATCCGGTTCGCGATGCTCAACGCCGCCGGTGACCGTTACCGATCCCTTTCGCTTTACCGGGTACTCCGCGCCGTTCTCGGTGAGCAGACGCGCGCTGGTGGCTTTCATGCGGGTGTAGGTAACAGGC
>NZ_LR607338.1:118611-124974 GCF_902164725.1 Pseudescherichia vulneris
AAACGGAACCACTTTTAAATCTGCCAAATTACCCCCTCACCAGGCGCACCTGGTTTGAACTGCCCACCAGCCCACGCAGCATGTTGTTGAGCCACGGGAAAGATGCGGAGCTTCTGCTACTGCCCTGCGCATACGTCACGCTCACCGCGCCGGAGACCGACTCCTGCACTACCTCGCCGCCTGCATTGAAAGACGGCATCAGCTCAATCTCCTGCGCCTCAATAGCGAGACGGCATTGCGCCTGCACCAGCTGCCGGGGGATGGTGTTATCAGGCAATGACACACCATCAGCTGTCACCCCTCGCCGGGGCCATGCCTGCGACTGGGCAGGATCTGCCCGGTAGCCGCGCCAGTCGATCCCTGCCAGATAATCCATAGCCTGCACCAGCAGATTTTCACATTCAGCAGCATCTGCAGGGACCTCATACCCGCGCGCGGTGGCAAACGCCTGCAGATCTGAAACGCTGGCGTAGCTGTCAAACTCCGGAGATGCCGGGTCAGTAGTGAGCATGGTTACTCCTTAACGATCCAGCCTGCTGCTTTCCAGTTTTCGACCTCATCAGGATGCACATCGGCTTCATCCGGCGCGCCCGGGAATGCCGGGAACTCCGTGCGCATAATAACAAGCGCCTGCTCCTGCTCCTGCTCCTGCTCCTGCTCCTGCTCCTGCTCCTGCTCAGAATTGTTCTGCCCGCCGCCTGCGGCTGCAAGCCGTTCCGCCTCACGCTGCGCCCGCTGCTCTTTAGTTAATCCAGCCATAATGACCTCCGGTAAAGCGGGGCCGTAGCCCCGGTGTGATTAACCCAGCAGCAGCACTGCGTGGGCAGGTTTAACAGACGCCACGCCCCACGCCAGACCCACTTCGTAACGCACCTGACGGTACTGACGGTACAGCGCCACCTGGAAGGTGAGGCCTGAAACCGGATCGGTAACGTTCATAACGTCGTCCGCAGAGTCCCCGCCTTCAGGCATGGCCGGAGTACGCGCCGCCAGCAGGAAAGCGTTACGGTCAAACGCCATGTTCGCCGTAAATGCGCCGCCAACGGTGACCGCGGTATTATCCGCCAGGTTCTGGCGCAGACCCGGTGCCGCCAGGGTGATCGTGGTGGTGGTCGCTGCGGCCACAACGTATTTGTTGTCGTCACCCGCAAACGTCACCACGCTGCCCTGAGCAATACCGCCCGTGCCGGTATCGATCGCGATGATGATGTCACCCGCCTGTTTGGCACCGTTCACCAGATAACCTGCGCCTGCGCCACCAGCGACGCGCTTAACGCCTGCAGAGTTATGCAGGTTGAAGCCTTCCAGTCGGCCAATGATGCCCTCGCGCAGTAGCGCATCAGTACCGGCTTCATTTGCCTTGAACAGTACGGTTTGCTTACCGCGCAGATTAGCGGTGGCAGAAGAGCCAAGCACCATCTGCAGGTCAGTTGTCGGCGCGCCGTTATCCTCCAGCACCTGACGTGCCAGCGCAGCATCGGACAGGTCTTCTTTGATACCAAAAGGCGTGGTACCAGCCGTGCCGACGGCGCGGGATGATGCGTAGTACAGCGCCCCCAGATCTGAATCAACTTCGTTCGTCAGCGCGCGGAAGGCCTGCTTAAACTGGTCGGCCAGAATGGTGTTGTAGGTACCGGACGGACCGATTGCCAGCTGCTCTTCGCCGTTCCATTTCACCGGGGCCATCTTTGACTTGGTGATGGTGACGTTAACGTTACCGATGTTCTGGTCACCGTCGTTTGGTGCTGTAGGACCCGGAGTGATATCAACGGTCGTGGCGATCGGTGCCACCGGCGCGGTAACCGTCTGGCCTTTCGCCGCTGCATCAGCCTTGGCATTGCGCGCGACGGCGGGAATGAAGCCCACCTGTTCGCGGGAAACCACATCCAGAGCGGTGTAGATAGTCGGGATCAACCCAGTAAGGGTGTTGGACATTTCGTTATTCCTTGAAGGGAGTTAATTAGGGGTGATAGTGAGCTATCCAGCTCTGGCGCCGCGCACCATCCGGAACGCGGCAAAGGGGTTAATCGACGATAGTGATACCGTCTTTGAGCGCGCCCTGTTTGCCGGTCTGATCCAGCGCATCAAACGCTGCACGCTTCATGGTTTTCTGCCCGGCCTGGTGCTGGGACTGATGAGAGCCGCCACCGCTGTTGCCGGACGCCTTCAGGATGTGATCCTTCTGGGGGTACTGCTCAACGAGGAACTCAAGCGCTTCATCAAACTCGGCCAGCTCGCCGGGTTTGGCCCGGGAGTAGACCTTGTTGCCCTGCCCGTCATACGCGACAACCTTGCCGTCTTCGATTTTGAACGCCTGGCCGAAGCGCGCCTGCACGAAGTCAGAAGGGATCGCCATCTTGTCGTTGATGAACTTCGACCCGGCAAAGCGGCCGCCGATCATCTCGCCATAGAGCTGCTGCTCCAGCTGCTGGTTTTTACCAGTGGCCTCGTCCAGCTGCGCCTGGAATGACTTGGTGATCTCGGCTTTAACCTGGTCAACCGCGCCCGCGTCGATCAGCTTCTTCTGGTCGATTTTGGTCATCATCTCCAGCGCCTCGAGTGCTTTTGCCGGATCGCTGATATTGGCGAACGCCGCAAGCTTAGTCTCTGCGGCTTCTTTGGCTTCACGATGAGACCGGGCCTCGCCGTTCAGCGAGGTAATTTTGCTGACGGCCTGCGCTGCGTCGAATGCGATTTCTTTGCCGTCATCATGGATATAAACCGGCATACCGTTTTCAACGACAACGTGACCGTTCGCATCAAGCTTCAATTTCATGGTTTTCTCCGGGCCTTCCGGCCGCTGGTTAATGGATCATCCGATCCGGCGCCGTGTCGCATCCGCTAAACGGCAGGCATAAAAAAGGCCACCCGAAGGCAGCCATAGTTAAGAGGTTTGTATCAGCTGAGCGCTTTAAGTTGCGCCAGGCTTATCCATTCGCCCCGGTCCGTATACATCTCGCTGAGTTGTACCTTCCCGGCGCGGTAAAGCCCTGCCCGTTCGGGGCCGAGTATCTCGTCCTGTCTGTGGGGAGGCTGTCGTGCCAGCCAGTCAAGATAGGTTGTGTCTTCCGGCACCTGACCATCCATGCTGGCGCGGGTGCCCGGCGTCATCTCATCGATGTCGATCCCGAGCTCACGCCACGATTTGGTGATCAGCGTCTCCGTTGAGCGGCAGCAGAAGTGAATGCGGCCCGGTCCCTGCAGGTACGGTACCTTGTGGCCGATGGGCTTGTTATCCAGGGTATAGCGAAGGCGATCGCGAATGATGCAGGTATGCGTGGTTTTATTATCCAGCGTGGAGAGCCACTGCTTTCCCTTCAGAATATCGCCGTTGGCATCTGCAAAGCTGGCCCGCGCCGTGGCCGCCAGGTGGTTAACCGCCGTTTTGGTAATGCTGGAAGCATTGGCCCGGCTGACCTGCAGGGCGCCATCCTGAAAACCTTTGTTGGCGTGCCCGCGCACCTTCCGGGCGATCGCCTCGGTGGTATCACCCAGCAGATAACCCCGGCGCACCGTGTTGGTGATACGCGCCATACGGTCGGCTTCCAGATTGTCGCCCCACTCACTCAGCAGGCGCCCCTGAAAGGGTTGTGCCATGGCTGCTGCGTGCACCATCTCCGGCGAGATGCCCTGAAGCGGGTACCGCTCCTTGACCAGCTGCGGCAGCAATGAGTCAAACAGGCTCAGCTGATAGCCTGTCTGCTGCCCGGCCAGCTGCAGGAGTTCATCCGCCAGGCTGGTCTGCATACCCGCAATGGCCTGCTGGTTAAGCTCGCGTACGCTGCCAAGCAGGCTTTCAAGACGGCCTACAGTGAACCGGCTGGTGGGCAGGCTGTCCATCGCCACCAGCAGCCGTGCGGTAAGCTCTGCGTCGCTGTCGTTCAGCAGCTTTACAATGCGGTTTGCGACGCCCGTGCTGTAGCGGCTGATCCAGAGGGTATGGGCTATCGCTTCATCGCGCAGCCTGTCATTGACCGTTGCCATTGCCGTTACCTGTAAACGTCGGGCCCTGGTTGTTCAGCTCGTCGATGATTTCTTCGGGCTTCGCATCCGGATCGATGATTTTGAGCGACTGCAGTGCACGTACCGCATCAATACGACGGATATCACCGCCCTGGCGCAGTGACTGGACAGCCAGCGCTGCAGGTGCGTTGATGGACTGTTCTGAAACATCCAGCTCAGTGCGGACGTCAACGTTGCCACCGTCATTCAACCCGAGCCATTCGGCCATGATCTGCAGGATATTATCCAGAGCGTCCTCAAGGGAGTTAGCCATGGTGTAGAGCGGCGAGTGCTCCTGCATACGCTCTTCGCTGGTTTGCTCAACGGATTTGGTGGAGGTATTTTCCGGGCGAAGCAGTTTGGCCCCCGCCTGGCGCATCTGGTTTTCGAGGTCTTCCAGAGACGTTTTCCCGGCGCCTATTGCCGAGCCGGTATGCTCGACGTATTCCAGCCCCTGCTTGGTACGGTCAGTAAACTGGGTAGCCGAGGATGAACCAATCGTCAGCTCCTGCCCGCCTTCCAGACCATACACCACCAGCAGCGGTACGCGGGCAACGTGCAGAATGTTGTCCTGCTCGCTCTGACTCTGCCAGTGCTTGATGTTCAGTAACGCGAGATTAAGCAGCGGCGGAGAACCTCGCATAAAGCCGGTGCGCTTCGTATAGAGCGTCACCAGCGGGATATCATTGCGGGAAGTGGCCCACTCTTCATGGATCTGCCAGGTCTCCTCTGCGCCTTCGCTTTTTTTGCGACGGTAGATCTCAACTTTGCCGGGCAGGATATGGCGTATCTGCTCTACCTTAGTCTGGCCGAAGTCGTCGCCATCAACGACCACCACCTCTTTAATACGCAGATTGGTCAGCACCACCTTGCCACCAGCAGTTTTGGATTTCCAGCCGATAACCTGCCGGGGGTTTAGCATCGTGACATAGGGGCGCGCGCCACTGGCTTGTTCGTCGGCCTTCGTTCTGACCTGTTCCGCATCCACGCGGGGATAATCCACCAGCGCATGTGCCAGCCCGTACTGAAATGCGATGCCAAAGAACGCCTGCGCCCAGACATCAAGCCGCATCCCCTCCAGGTCAATATTGGGGGCGAGTGCCTTAACCTGCTCGGGCGTGGTTTCGCTCAGTACTACTGGCTGTGCGAATACACGACCTATGTTCTGGTTAATGGTCTCTTCGTAGGCAGGCAGCAGCGTCGCGACGGCGAGGCGCTTTTTGTAGTCCTCTTTATCTTCGTTCGGCCAGCGCGGCATATGGGATTCGCCGAGCTGGCGCATATAGAGCGTGCCGCCCATCAGCGCATCGTTGATGTCCCACGCCTCGACCATGTTGTTGTAGTCGAGATTGGGTGTTGAAATATCTGGCATGGTCACATCCGAAGTTTAGTTACTTTGCCGACTGTCTTCGGCGGAGAGTGCAGGACGGCATATCGCGTGCCGTCCCAGTCGTGATCTTCCTGTTGAGTATCTACATCATCGGGGTTCTTACTGTCGCGAACGAGCACCGGCACACGGCTTATCCAGCCCCGGCAGTAGTCAAACACGTAGAACGCTGGTTTCTCAGGCATGCCTGACTCCAGTTTCTTACCTTCGACAACCGCCTCAAGCATGTCAGCAAACAGAGCCGCGCCGTTCACCCGTGATCCCGGCTTCTTATTGGATGGCACCCATTTAACGCCCTGCGACTCCATCTTCTGAGCGATAGATAGCTCATCATCGCCAGTGTTGTAGATGGCACCATCAGCAGGGCCGGGAACCACCTTCTTGCAGATACCGGGCATGATGTTCAGTTGCCCCTGCGTCACCCCATTGAGTTTTATCTCCTCAGGCTCAGCAAGCTCTTCTCCCACCAGCCGCTTATCTACCCAGGCCACGCCCTTAGCGACGTTTGTGGACGACATATTCAGGCCTTTGTTCAGCTCGACCGGTGGGCAGCCGTACCACTCGCCAATAAGGATCAGCGACCCGGCAGGCGGGCAGAACTGGCGACCATCAGGCAGCTCGGCGGCGGTGCCGTCGGCGCGCGCCCACCAGAGGTTAGAAAACGGCTTAGACTCGCCCCAGTCATGGGAGCGGTCAACGGTCCAGCTATCCGGGATGCGGAATGGCTTAATGACATGATGCGAGGCATTCCATAGATGATCAAAGCGCCCGCCGCTGGTGACATCCCATGAGCCCTCTACCCAGGCTTTGCGCCGGTTCGGGTCTTTGATAGCCATCAGGGTCGCAATGTACTGCGGATCCAGATACGGGTTTTCTTTGAACGAACCATGTATAGCCACACGGGTAAGCGTTACATCCTCTTCGCGCTCGGTCTGTGGGTTAAATACCTTCTGGGTTTCGCGGACTATCGTTCC
>NZ_LR607338.1:133090-133875 GCF_902164725.1 Pseudescherichia vulneris
CAAGGCGGCAGCATGAAACCAGAACTGATCGAATCTCTCCGCATGCGCTGGCAGCGCCTTCGCATTTATCGCCACCCAGGTTCGGTGCTGGTGGACTATCGCATCCTTCGCAACTTTATTCGCATTTACCAGATGGCAGGGACAAGGGCATGAACCTCGAAAACACCGTGAAATACCACTTCGCCAAATCGACGATGATCAGCGACTCCCCGCGCGCCACTGGCTCAGACTCGCTTACCGGCACAGATATCATGGCCGCCATGGGCATGACGCAGGAACGCGCCGCGATGGGTTACAGCGCCTTCCTGGGCAAAATGGGGATCAGCCAAAACGACCGGGAGAGGGCGATCACGCTGCTTGCCGAGTACGCGCTGACCAAATGCGACAAGGTGGCTGCGCTGCGCAAGCTGGCCTCAGAGGTTAAACCACTGGTGATGCGCCAGCTGGCCATCTTCGCTTTTGAGGACTATTCGCGCAGCGCCGCCAGCGTGAAGCAGTGCGATTGCTGCAATGGAGAAGGGTTCATTCAGGCTGACGTGTTCACCAACAAGTTTCGCAAGCCGGAAGGGAAGATTACTGTATCCGGGATGGTCAAGGTCAAAGAAACCGTTAATGTTCTCTGCAAAAAGTGTAGTGGTACCGGTCAGGTCAGCGCAGCGTGCAGCGATTGCCATGGACGTGGAAAAGCCGTTAATCAGGAACTCACTGAAGAGCAGGGCGTACCAGTTCTTGCGGACTGCAAGCGCTGTAGTGGGCGTGGTTATGGGCGGATCCCATCTACTGAG
>NZ_LR607338.1:134272-134798 GCF_902164725.1 Pseudescherichia vulneris
GATCCCTTACTACATACAGCACCCCGACCAAATCGGAGGTGAGAGCATGTTACGCATGGAAAAATTAACCACTGGCATCGCCTACGGAGCCTCAGCGACCAACGCTGGTTATTGGAGTCTCCAGCTGCTCGACCAGGTATCACCATCGCAGTGGGCGGCCATTGGTGTGCTCGGCAGCTTGGTGTTCGGACTGCTGACTTATCTGACGAACCTGTATTTCAAAATCAAAGAGGACCGGCGCAAAGCCGCCAGGGGGGAATAGTGGCAAACAGATCAAAGCTTAGCGCTGCGGTACTGGGACTTGTTCTCGCCGGTGCGTCGGCTCCCGTTATTCTCGACCAGTTCCTGAACGAGAAAGAAGGCAACAGTCTGAACGCCTACCGTGACGGCTCCGGCATCTGGACAATTTGCCGTGGCGCCACGCTGGTGGATGGTAAACCGGTTCGCCAGGGCATGAAGCTGACGCAGGCCAAATGCGATCAGGTTAATGCCGTAGAACGCAACAAAGCGCTGGCCTGGGTGGAGC
>NZ_LR607338.1:137845-138440 GCF_902164725.1 Pseudescherichia vulneris
CTTCGACGAAGAGACAGCCGAGACCATTCTCAAAAAGATTAAGTGGCCTGACAAAGTTAAGAACCTCGAGCTGCTCGGTAAGCATGTACGTGTGCAGGCATTCAAAGAGCAGGTGGAGCAGAAGGTCATCGCAACCCACAGCATCATGCCGGTACCGTCTTGCGATAACGTAGACGACTGGGAAGCAGCAGCGCAGAAGCAACAGAGCGAGGTTCTGGGTGGATGAATTACAAAGCCGTCTGGAAACCTTTGCCGGGATCGCAGTCGCTCTCCTTGAGCTGCCCGTGTAACGAAATCCTCTACGAGGGAACACGCGGGCCCGGTAAAACCGCTGCGCAGCTGGCGCGCTTTCGTCGTCTCGTTGGTCTGGGTTATGGCTCGTTCTGGCGGGGCGTGATATTCGATACCGAGTATAAAAACCTCACCGACATTATCACCCAGTCGAAGCGTATGTATCGCCTGTTTAACGATGGCGCCCGGTATCTGGCGTCAGCCTCTGAACTGCGCTGGGTGTGGCCGACGGGAGAAGAGTTGCTGTTTCGCTTCGGAAAAGAAGAGGGAGACTACTGGGATTATCACGGCCAGGAGTTCCCCT
>NZ_LR607338.1:156266-157957 GCF_902164725.1 Pseudescherichia vulneris
AACGCTGACGGGACAAAGAATTTTGAAAACTTCACCTGGGACTTTCGCCCGGGTACACAGATGCAGGATCCTATCCCCGGTTTCCCGGCGGTGGAGAACGAAACCACCATCGGCGTATCACTGACGAACGCCACGCCCTGGACGCGCGCATTAAGCAATACGCAGATTGATGCCGTGCTGGTCCGGATCGGTATCTCCGGCCTGCAGCAGCAGGAAAACGACGGCGATATTGTCGGCACCTCCGTGACGTATCATATCGATGTGGCCACTGATGGTGGCTCTTATGAAACGATCATGACCAAGACGGTGACCGAAAAGCTCAGCTCCCTTTACGAGCTCACGCACCGCATCAACCTGCCTAAGGCCAGTACGGGCTGGCAGATCCGCGTCGTGCGTGACACCGCCGACAGCACCAGCCAGCTGCTGCAGAACAAAACGCAGGTGCAGGCCATTACCGAGGTGATCGACGCCCGTCTGCGCTATCCGCACACTGCTCTGCTGTACGTCTCCTTTAACGCTAAATCGTTCAACAGCATCCCGAAAATCTCCTGTAAGCCGAAGGGCCGCATTATTCGCATTCCCTCAAATTACGATCCTATAGCGCGAACCTACTCCGGCACATGGGATGGCACGTTTAAGTGGGGGTGGTCGAATAATCCGGCGTGGATCTGGTTTGATGTCCTGACCGAGCCGCGCTTTGGCCTCGGCCGCCGCGTCACGCCGGACATGCTGGATAAATGGGAGCTTTACCGCATCGCACAGCGTTGCGATCAGCTGGTTCCGGACGGTAAAGGGGGCAGCGGCACAGAGCCGCGCTTCATGTTCGACGTCTACATCCAGTCGCAGGCCGATGCATGGCAGGTGATCAAAGATATCGCCGCCGGCTTCAATGGCATGACGTTCTGGGGCAACAACATGTTCAATGTTGTCTCCGATATGCCAGTCGATACCTCGAAGCTGCAGATCCTCACCCGCGCCTCGGTGGTGGATAAACCCACGTACTCCAGCGGCAGCGAGAAGAACCGTTATTCCAGCGCACTGATTAACTTCAGCGACCCGGATAACCACTATCAGGACCGCACCACGGCGGTGATGTTCCCTGACCTGGTGAAGCAGTTCAAGTTTAAGCAGACGCAGATAACGGCCATAGGCTGCACACGCGAGAGCGAGGCGCAGCGGCGCGGTGGCTGGGCGGTGTATTCCAATTATCTTGACCGCATCATCACCGTTCAGACGGGGCTGGACGGCGTTGCCTACATGCCCGGTACCGTGTTCGCCTTTGCAGATGAACGCGTGTCCGGTCGGGTATACGGCGGGCGCATAACGGATTATGACGCCTCCATCCGGGCGGTCACCACTGACCGGGGCACCAGCGCGGTACCCGGTGATACGCTGATGATCCGCACGCAGGGCGGCACCGTGGAGAGTCGCATCATCCAGGCGGTAAACGGCAGCCAGCTGATTGTGGCCACGCCGTTTGTTGCGGCGCCAGCGCCGGATGCGGTCTTTGTCATCGATGCAGGGCAGCTGCGGCTGCAATATTTTCGGGTGACTAACCTCAGGTACAACGACGAGGAAAACACCTTTACCATTACCGGCGCTGAGTACAACACCTCGAAATACGATGCCGTGGATAATAATGCGCGGCTGGACATTCCGCCGATCAGCCTTATTCCCACCGGGCTGGTGGC
>NZ_LR607338.1:160513-161351 GCF_902164725.1 Pseudescherichia vulneris
TGTCGTATTTAATGCGCCAGAGGTTGGTAATTTATTGCTGCGGCACGCCTATTAATTAATCGATTTAATAGATCAATTAGATGCTATCGATCGGTAATATCGATCATGTATAAATCGCCCTGCCGCTGGGCGTGAAAAAGGCCTCCGGAGAGGCCCTGGCTGTCGATATGGGAATCCCCATATCGCTTGTATGGCAGTTAGATAAGCTCAGGAAGCTTGAAGCCCGCCATGTCTTCAGCCCGGATCGGAGGCGATAAGCAGTTAGCAAATACCAGCGAACCATCGAGCAAAATAATGAAGCACCACCCCATAAACAAACTGGCACTACACCAGTCAGCCTTTAGAGGCACATTTGGCATCTTGTCGGGAAAGGTTGGGTAATGCTCTGCAAGCCACTCCATCGCATCACAGCGATTAATAGTGTATTTGTCGTACATCATGCCGCTTGCCCCTGCTGCTGGCACATCTCCGGCAGGTTGGCCCGCACCAGAGCTTCAGCAAACGGCGGCGGTACCGCGTTGCCGCATCTGGCAACCTGTTTGTCTTTGGCGTAGCGGGTGCCCATGTAGTCGCGGTCGATGATGTACCACTCCGGGAAGCCCTGGGCAGCATAGAGCTCGCGCGGCTGGAGCATGCGCATACCGATATCAACGATGCGATAAACCACGCCGCTGATCGTCACCAGCCCGTCGCAGTCTGCGCCGCAATACTCCTGCAGGAAAGACAGCGTCTGATCCGCACGCTGCTGGTCGTACGACTCAACCGCCAGGGTGGTTTTTACCTCCCCCACATGCAGGCCGCCTGCCGTTACTGTCGGCATTGGTTCATCTGTGCGCTG
>NZ_LR607338.1:161635-163074 GCF_902164725.1 Pseudescherichia vulneris
CGCCGCCCGCAGTAACCGTCGCGCTCGGCTCGTCAGCGCGATGGCCGACACTGGCACCGAACTGCCGGGCGATTAAAGGGGCCAGTACGGGCGCGATGACATTCGTCCGGTTCTGCGTCAACAGAGTGAAGAACGGCTTATCTACCGGGCGCGGCTTCATCTGGAATGTGGATCCGCCGGTCCCGGCAAACAGCGGAGCCATTACCGGCGTGGCGATCGCATAGCCGTGCGTTTTAGTGATTGTCTGCAGCGGCTCCGCCAGCGCCTGGCCCCGGAAGCAGTCGTATTTGCCCTTCGTGGTAGTGTGGTTGCACTTCACGATGAACGGCGAGGCGCTATCCAACACGAACCGCTGAATGCCGCGCGCTATGCGTTTGAGGGTATTTTCTGCCAGGGCCTTTTTGCGGTCGAATATGGACGGCGCAGGGATAGACCAGTCGATGCACTCCGCCGCGGTGCGCCATGGTTTGAGCTTGCCACTCTGCACCGCTGGCGTTTTCGGATCCCCATGTGTCGGCTCTGGCCAGACGATAGGCTTCCCGTCTCTGCGCATAACGACAAACAGCCGTTTGCGGATAGTCGGCGCGCCGTAGTCGCATGCTCTGAGTTCACGAAATTCGACAACATACCCCAGCCCTCTAACCAGCCTTGCCGCATCCTCACTATCCAGCGGGATATTTAAGAACTCACAGCATTCGGCCAGGGCAGGATGGTTCGGATCAATACCGGTAGTCAGCATGCCGATAAACGCCTGGAAGGTTTCACCAACCCTGGCAGGATCCGGTCGCATCTCTCCTGCAAGCAGCGGACCCCAGGTCTTGAACTCCTCGACATTCTCTAATTTCATTACGCGCGGCTCTACATCAAGCCCCCAACGCAAAACAACCCAGGCGAGACCACGGATGGCTTTCTCTACGGGTTTCGCGCCTTTTGCCTTGGAGAAGTGCCTGCAATCTGGGCTAAACCATGCCAGCGCTACCGGGCGGCCGGCGGTCGCTACTTTTGGCTTAACCTCGTACACGCTCTCGCAGTAATGCAGCGTGTCCGGATGGTTGGTGCTGTGCATTGCCACTGCGTTGGGGTCGTGGTTGATCGCAATATCCACACTGCGACCGATAGCCAGCTCGATCCCGGTACTGGCCCCGCCGCCCCCGGCAAAGTTATCAACGATGATTTCCTGTAAATTCACGCGTATTTCTCCATGGCAGTGGCCAGCGAACGGGCGGCGGTTACGATCGCCGGTACCGGCATTTTTTCGAGCCACATCCGGTTGATGTGATGCTTCAGGCGGCGCTGGTGGTGCGCCGGGAGATCCCCGGCGCTTTCAACCTGTGCGTAAACCAGTCCGACTTCGGCAGGCCAAACTGTTTCCGGCACATCCACCAGCAGCAGGCGCTCCAGCTCGATGATGCGGCTGGTGGCGTATTGCAGGAGCGGAT
>NZ_LR607338.1:164535-166146 GCF_902164725.1 Pseudescherichia vulneris
GGCCACCAGCTCTTTGTTGTTCTGTAATTCACTCATGCCCGTGCACTCCCAAAAATTTTATGAATTTTGTAGCCCTGCCAGTTCTGGCGGCAAACGTCCGCAATGGACAGCGCTGCTGGTGCTGGTGTCACTGCTTTCGCTGGCGTTTTCGCCTTCGCTGCTGGCGCTGCAGGTGCTGGCCTGGTTCGTTTGATCTTTTCCTGCCAGCGCTGCACCAGCTGGTATTCCGGATGCTTCGGTTTGCCGATATTTTTGACGATCCCGGCCATACCCAGGCGCTTGAGCCGGTCGTAGGCCTCACGGATGTCGCAGCCGAGCAGCGTGCGGATCTGGCGGGGTGTCGCCGGTCCGTTTGCCTCGATGAACTCCACGATGGCCTTTTGCTTCGGTTTTAAGCGATTGCACATGGTCACCTCACTTCGCGATGCGCAGATGGCTGACGTTTTTGCGATAACTCGCCCAGCCAAAATTGACCCAGATACCACCGTCCATCTGCAGGCGGTCCATAACACGTGCGCCCAGGGTGGTAACGAGCTCGCCGTGGTTCAGGTTGGTCAGGATGCCAACTGGCCGCATGGATGATAGGCGGCGGTCGATTACCTGGTTGATGATCACCTTCTCGCCGCTGGAGCCACGCTGAATACCTACTTCGTCCAGTATCAGGAGATCGACGTTGCAGAGGTCGTTAAGCAACGAAGCTTCAGACTGGCCGTCGTCATAGCACTCACGGACCCGGAGCATCAGGTCAGGTATGGTCACCACCAGAACGGAGTGGCCAGCAGCAAGCAGATGGTTACCGATTGCCGCTGCCAGATGATTCTTTCCGGTACCAGGCGCGCCGCTGAACACAAAGCTTGCGAACCCGCTGCCGCCAAAGTTCTGGGCGTAGCTTTTCGCCATGCTGTATGCCTGACGCTGTTCAGCACCTGACACTTCGTAGTTTGCAAACGAGCAGCTGCGGTGCAGGGCCTGAATGCCAGCTCTGCCAAAAATCTTCTCTGAGCGTGCGCGCTGATTCATCCTGTCGATTTCCTCGGAGCGCTTCCGGCCCTCGGATTCCTGCCATGCCTGCCACTCCTGGGCATTGCTGAATTTCGGCTGCACGTTAGCCGGAATGATTTTTTTCAGGCGCTCAAGGGCGCTGCCAGTGCCAATAATATTTTTCACGTTTACCCCCTGAACCCATCTGGAATGTCACTACCTGGCTGAGAAATTTGATTCACATCCCGGCCCGCCTTGCGACCACTGAGGCTGAATTTTGGCTTGAACAAACCCTGGTACCCGTTGGCGATGCTGGCGTTAATCACGTCCGCCGGATCGTGTCCCTCGTCCAGGCACTGCTTCAGGAGGCTGAAAGCCTTAGTGACGGTCAGCTCGGTTTTGATGGGCTTACCAGACTGGCGGCGATACGCGACCCACTCATTCCACGTGGCCGTATTCAGCCACTCAGGAACAGGGATGCTGAGCGGATCAAACTTCCCATTCCCCCCTGGGGGACTATAGGGGGTTAGATCTTTTATATTTGTCTTTGAAAGAATGTCTTTGGTGTTCCCTGTTTTCGGGGATACCTTTCCCTGTTTTCGGGGATAACCATCCCCGTTTTCAGGGATG
>NZ_LR607338.1:169710-170348 GCF_902164725.1 Pseudescherichia vulneris
TCATATCCGCCAGCCGTTCTCCGCTCCCAGCATTCAGCCGCATCTGGTACCGGCGGGGACGCACTAAATGAATACGCTATTCGCGCTAGTGCTGACCGTGGGTATGACCAACGGCGATTTTCAGGATGTGGTGCTGGGTGTGTATGAAGACCAGCGCCAGTGTGAAGCGGCAGCTGTTGAGCAGCATGTTGCGGGCGAAAGTTTCGAAATTGAGCGCATTGTCCGTAACGGCGAACAGCCCGCCGTGACCCTGTAACGAAAAAACCCGCCGAAGCGGGCTCTCCCTCCGGTGTAGGCCGACCAAAGCACACCGGAAATTACAACCACCAAAGTCAGGCGGCTTATACAGCGCCGGGGATCTTACAACCCAAAGGAGCTTAGACGCAATGAACACCTACGCGTTTGTGATTAAAGCTAAAGCAAAATCAGAGAAGAAAAACCTCTTCTGCTGGTTATCTGCCAAATCCGACTCTCGCGCAGAACGCGAGATCCTCAACATTCTCGATGACGCTGATATCGCTGTTGGCCGTGGCGCTGAATACCAGCTGCCGCAGCGCACCGACTGGCATGTCGCTGACGATCTGCCGGAAGAAGGTGTGCTGGATGACACCTGGTGCGATCGTTACACCCTGGGTGAA
>NZ_LR607338.1:177049-181594 GCF_902164725.1 Pseudescherichia vulneris
CGTGCTATTGCCTCGTGACAAAATCGCCTCGCGGAATTTCTGCCCGTTCTCCCGGGTCAATCCGCCCTGCTCTACAAACCACTGGTAGCCGTCGTCAGCCAGCATTTGCGTCCAGATGTAGGCATAGTAGCCCGCTGCGTAACCGCCACCGAAGATATGCGCGAAATAGCTGCTGCGATAGCGCGGCGGCACGGCGGCAAGATCGAGATTTTCCCGCTTGAGCACCTCGGCTTCAAAAGCTGCAACATCGCTGACGGCAGTACGTGATGCGAGGCTATGCCAGTTCATATCCAGCAGCGCGGCGCTCAATAGCTCCGTCATGTCATAACCCTTGTTGAACAATGCCGCCCGATGCATCTTCTCCTGCAGTGCCTTCGGCATAGGCTCCCCGGTCTGGTAGTGCCGGGCATAGCGGGCGAAAACATCAGGATGGCTGGCCCAGTGCTCGTTGATCTGCGATGGGAACTCGACAAAATCACGCGGCGTATTGGTGCCGGAGAGCGTCGCGTAGCGCTGGGTGGCAAAAAGCCCGTGCAGGGTATGACCAAACTCATGGAACAGCGTGATCACGTCATCCCAGGAAATGAGCGCGGGTCCGCCTGCGGAAGGTTTCTGATAGTTGCAGACGTTATAGATAACCGGCCGGGTTCCCTGCAATGTAGATTGCTCCACGAAATTACCCATCCACGCCCCGCCGCTTTTGCTGTCACGGGCGTAGAAGTCGCCGTAGAAGAGCGCCATGCCGGTGCCGTCAGCATCAACGATCTCCCAGACGCGGACGTCAGGATGGTAAACCGGCAGATCAAACCGCTCGATGAAGCTCAGGCCGAACAGCTGGCTGGCGGTCCAGAATACGCCGTCAACCAGTACGGTGTTGAGGGCAAAGTAGGGTTTGATCTGTGCCTCATCAAGAGCGAATTTCTCCCGGCGCACCTGCTCGGCATACCACGCCCAGTCCCAGGCCTCGGCCCGGAATCCACCCTGCTGCTCATCGATTACCCGCTGAATATCTGCCAGCTCTTGCTCGGCACGGGCGCGCGCCGCCGGAACGATATTGCGCATAAAGGTCAGCGCGGCGGCAGGATTTTGTGCCATATGGTCGGCAGTTTTCCAGGCGGCATAGTCCGGGAATCCCAGCAGCGCGGCTTGTTCCGCGCGGATTTTTGCCAGGCGCAGCACGACGGCGCGGGTATCGTTTTTATCGCCTTTTTCCGTACGCGACCAACCTGCTTTAAAGAGCTGTTCCCGGGTCTGGCGATCGCGTAGTCCCGCCAGCGCAGGCTGCTGAGTCGTATTCAGGAGAGGGATAAGCCAGCGTCCGGAGAGTCCCCGCTCCTCTGCTGCCGCTCGCGCCTGCGCTTTTTCGCTTTCGCTCAGGCCATCAAGCTGCTGCTCACTCTCGACGATCAACCCACCCGCCTTGCCTGCTGCCAGCAGGTGCTGGTTAAACTGGCTGGTGAGGGTTGCCGCTTCGGTATTGAGGCTTTTTAGCGCCTGCTTTTCGGCACTGCCCAGGGTCGCCCCTGCCAGAATAAAGCGCTGGTGGACGACCTCCGTCAGACGCAGGGATTCCGCGTCCAGCCCGAGCGCGTGGCGCTGCTGCCAGACGGCATCAATACGGTAGAAAAGCGCACTATCCAGATAGATATCATTTGCCAGCTCGGCCAGCTCTGCGGAGAAGGCTTCATCAAGCTGCTGAAGGTAATCATTGGTGTGGGCAGCGGTCATAGCAAAAAAGAGGCTGGTGACCCGGTTAAGAAGCTGCCCGCTCTGCTCCATCGCCAGGATGGTGTTGTTAAAATCCGCTGGCGTTGTTGCCTGAGCGATGGCGCTGACCTCATCACGCTTTAGCCGAACGCCTTCATCAAAGGCCGGACGATAGTGGCTATCTTCAATCATATCGAAGCGCGGCGCCAGGTAAGGCAGCGTGCTTTCACTCAGTAAAGGATTCGTTAGCGACATTTCAACTCCTTAAACATTGTCGTTTACCTCAGGCTCTTAACCCATGCTATCGTAATAACACACAAAAAGCGTTGAGGAACAGAATGATGATTATTTTAGTCACCGGGGCAACGGCAGGGTTTGGCGAAAGCATCACCCGCCGTTTCGTTGAAAACGGTCATAAAGTGATTGCTACCGGCCGTCGTCAGGAACGTTTGCAGACCCTGAAAGATGAGCTGGGCGATAGCGTTCTCACCCTGCAACTGGACGTACGCAACCGCGCCGCTATCGAACAGGCGCTGGACTCTCTCCCCGCCGAGTGGCGCGACATTGACGTGCTGGTCAACAACGCCGGTCTGGCGTTGGGCCTGGAGCCTGCGCATAAGGCCAACGTTGAAGACTGGGAGACAATGATCGATACCAACAACAAGGGGCTGATCTATATGACCCGCGCCGTGCTGCCGGGAATGGTAGAGCGCAACCGTGGGCACATCATCAATATCGGCTCTACCGCGGGCAGCTGGCCTTATGCGGGCGGCAACGTCTATGGCGCAACCAAGGCCTTTGTACAGCAGTTCAGCCTCAACCTGCGTACCGATCTGCACGGTACGGCGGTGCGCGTGACCAACATCGAGCCGGGTCTGGTAGGCGGAACCGAGTTCTCTAACGTTCGCTTCAAAGGCGATGACGATAAAGCGGGCAAAACCTATGAGAACACCAACGCCCTTAGCGCAGAGGATGTGTGCGAGGCCGTCTGGTGGGTAGCGACCCTGCCGAAGCACGTTAACATCAACACCCTTGAGATGATGCCGGTTAGCCAGACCTGGGCTGGCCTAAGCGTGCATCGCAGCTGATATTTCCTACCCGGCCTGCGGGCCGGGTATGGGATGCAGATCAAATAGATGGTATGGTAGGCGGGTCACTATTCTATTAAGTAAGAGCGCATGGCCGTCGAAACCCACCTTAATCCTGTATTGCCCGTTAATCAGCAAATTTACCGTATCCTGCGCCAGGATATCGTACATTGCCTGATCCCCCCCGGCACGCCGCTGTCGGAGAAAGAGGTATCGGTGCGGTTTAACGTCTCGCGCCAGCCGGTTCGTGAAGCCTTTATCAAACTGGCTGAGAATGGACTGATTCAGATCCGTCCCCAGCGCGGCAGCTACGTCAATAAGATCTCCATGACGCAGGTACGCAACGGCTGCTTTGTGCGTCAGGCGATTGAGTGCGCCGTCGCCCGCCGGGCCGCGACGCTGATCACCGATAGCCAGCGTTATCAGCTGGAGCAGAACCTGCATCAGCAGCGGATCGCTATCGACCACAAGCAGCTTGATGATTTCTTCCAGCTTGACGATGAGTTTCACCAGAAGCTGGCGCTGATTGCCGACTGCCAATTGGCGTGGGATACGGTGGAGAACATCAAGGCGACCATTGACCGGGTGCGCTATATGAGCCTCGATCACGTTTCTCCGCCGGAGAAGCTGCTGCGTCAGCATCAGGATATCTTTGATGCGCTGGCTAAGCATGACGTAGAGGGCGTAGATAAGGCGATGACCGCGCATCTGGAAGAGATTGGCGAGACGGTCCAGCTGATCCGCCAGGAGAACAGCGACTGGTTCAGCGAGGAGTAAGCGGAGACGGGTGCGTAATGGGCTGGATGGGAGCGGTCATTGGCTGCTTCCCTGCGGCTCGCAAGCGCTCTCTGTATTCACTGTTTCAAAACTCTAATAAGAAGGTGTCATTTTCATCAACCTTTTATTTTCAACATCCAGAGCATAATGCCAGTCATACCAGCCCTCTCTCTTTTCATGAAAAGAACAAACGACCAATACCTCTTTGGCAGCACTCAACGTTAAGTAATAAAAAGATGCACCCTCCGGTGGTGGAAATGCTGAAATCAAGCCTCCCTCCCTATTTAAGACAGTCAGTAAGGTTGGCAGCGGCGAGGGCTGGCTTAATATAAAAACCAACTCACGCCTTTCATCTAACATTGCCAAATCCAAATTATCTATATGACCAGTGATCTGGCGCGCATCGTATACCCAGCTTAGAGCACATGTTTCGTGATCAAAAACCAAATCATTAATCATTTGCTAGTCATTCCAGCTTATATACAGGCCGCAATTAAAATCATTCTTATTAGACTGCACAGCAATCTCACCCCACACATATTCAAAAACCACACCATAAGGTGGCTGGGATATGTCACGCTTTGATGCAAAATTTAAGGTACCTTCCAAAAACTCCTTTACTCTCGCCTCTTCCCTTAAGAGTAGGTCTACATTCGCCCTTAGCTCCCAATCATGTAGGGAAGAATAAAACTCCGTTCCTTTCTCAACCATACGTATCTTTTTTTGGAACTGCTCCATCGCTGGCCAAAATTCTAAAAAATACTCTCTCCCAAGCCATGAGACGCTTTCCACATAGTAACCATAACGACCGAACTCTTTTATATCGTCATTTTCTCTATAAAAGCAACTACTAACAAACTGCTCCTGGGTCTGCAAATTAATTGAATAGTTATCAATGGTCACATTGCCATCACGTTCATCTAAAATCATTTTCTTCATAAATGAATGCTCCCCAGAATGGCAACCTCTCTCG
>NZ_LR607338.1:181609-182697 GCF_902164725.1 Pseudescherichia vulneris
TACCATATTTTATTTTTAATCCCACCGTTCATCCAGGTATGGAGTAACACTTTCGATTGTGAGAAAATTTGACTTGCAATTTATATTCAACTCCTTGCTACATATTTTTATTGCGCTATAACTTTCGCCAGAAAATATTTCTGGCGAGCAGATAAAACCTATCCCATTGCCTTTAACATCCAACTCTATTACACCTCCAAATGTGAGTATCACACTAAGGGCATTGAATTGGCTCTTGGTCCATTTCTCCGGATAAGATGAAGGGATATTTCTGCTATAAAATTGAAATGTCACATCTGAAAAACGTTCAAATGAAAAGCTACTTACTTCAATAGATTGAAGGTTTAACTCCCCACCAAACATAAATCTTATTTTTTCTTTCCCTAACGCATTATCAAACCACATTTAAAAACCTCAAAGTTATCAAACCCATGAGTCCCTGACATACTACTAGCATTCAGGCTTTGGAGTAATGTTACATCGAAATGAGGCTCAGCGCCATGAGTTAGGGTAGCGTTAGGATGACCTAAACTATGCAATTTGATTATGCTAATTTGACCCGACCCGCGTATTGACGATGCATACTTCTAGTGTGCCGTCGGTCTGATTATAAAACCAGTGCAACCTGAGGTTTAAAAAACAATTAACTTTCAAGATAATTAATTAAGAGATTGATTTTTGCATACTCTACGTTAGTGAAGTCACCGTGAGCAAAATAACCACAAAAACTTCTATATAAATTTTTCAACTCATTTTCCGATGTTCTTTCATCCTGTAATATCTTAAGTGCCGATTTATAAAATTCCTTACCCTGTAATTTATTTTCTCGATCAGAACAAGATATGATATCAGTCAATAATTCTATGGCTTTTGTTTTATTCATGACAACCTCAAAAATTCATCTTATCTGTTCTAATGACCGTTGAGCTTGGCGGTTTCCTAACATTAACTATACAATAAAATCTGGTTTACTCGCCACTTCCCTCCGGGGTCGTGCTACATGCATTCAAGTTTGTTCCTGACAAATTCCAGGTACTGGCCCTGCATGCGCAGGTTCTGCGCACTGCCTGCCAGCTGCACCTCTCTTT
>NZ_LR607338.1:185107-185830 GCF_902164725.1 Pseudescherichia vulneris
CACCTCTCTTTCACTCAGCAGCTTGCCCCAGGCACTGTTCTGTGCTTCCCAGCACACCCGGCCTTTGGCATCAGTGTGGCGCTCCGGCGTGCCGTTGGGCTGGATATGAAACCAGAAGATGTCCGGGGCATTCACGCCGTCAATACGTGCCAGCGGCTCATGACTAGCCTGGTCGCTGTAAACGTAGGTCAGCGGGACCTCATCCCGGATCTCCTGCAGCAGCCGGAATCCCTCCCAGACAAAGCGGGTGGTGACCGTTTTGCCGTACGGCTGCCCTGCCAGCGTCCGGCGGCGGGTCTTGCTGATGCGGCGGCCGAGCGGATCGTAGCGAAAGCTGACCGCCACCTGTGGTCTGTTACGGTCGCGCGGCTGGCTGATGGCCTCCGTCAGACGGTGCTCGCCGTCGTAGCGGTAGTGCCAGCGGGTCCGGCCGTCGTCCTTCTCCACCGTGCGGCCGTGAATGTCATAGCGCCAGCGGATGCCGTTCAGTTGCGTGACGCGGTTGTGGGTTATCTTCTCCCCGATATTGTCCAGCGGGTTGCCCGCTGCATCCCACCGCCACTGCTCCCGGCCCGGCAGCGTGCCGTCCTGAGACAGCAGCCGCCCGGCGCTGTCGTACTGCCAGTGATACCCGCTGAACGGATAGTCGTCGCGCTCCTCGCGCACGGGGTTATTGCGGTAGTCGTAGTCCCAGCGGTGGGACCGGCGACTTCGATTACCGCT
>NZ_LR607338.1:186158-220458 GCF_902164725.1 Pseudescherichia vulneris
TAATACGTTTTCCTCTTTCAGAGTCAATCCTTAATTTCAGAATTTTTTCTCTTCAATCAACCCGGCTCATCGTGTGAAGTGATTCACATCCGCCGTGTCGATGGAGGCGCATTATAGGGAGTTCTCGAGCGCCCGCAATAGTTAAATGACAGAAAAATGACTGACTGCTGCATTCCACAGCAAAAGGCGGCCTTATACCTTTTTACGCACAGAGTTATCCACATAGCTGCGAAAAATTGAAAATTTACGAGCGATGCGCAAACGTTTTCGTTAAAATGCCTTCGCTTATTAAAGGCGGCCCCTTATGGGGCGTTAGCTGAGTTTTTAGAGAAAAATTCAGCTAACGCTCTCTGTAATGTTCAAATCCCGGGGATTTATACCATGCAACAACGTCCAATCCGCCGCGCTCTGCTCAGTGTTTCTGATAAGGCCGGTATCATCGAATTCGCTCAGGCACTCTCCCAGCGCGGCGTGGAGCTGCTCTCCACCGGCGGTACTGCCCGCCTGCTGGCAGATAAAGGCCTGCCGGTAACCGAAGTTTCTGATTACACCGGCTTCCCGGAAATGATGGATGGACGCGTAAAGACCCTGCACCCGAAAGTGCACGGCGGCATTCTTGGCCGTCGCGGCCAGGATGACGGGATCATGGCTCAGCATGGCATCGATCCTATCGATATGGTGGTTGTTAACCTTTATCCCTTTGCCGCGACCGTTGCCCGCGAAGGCTGCTCGCTGGAAGACGCCGTAGAGAATATCGATATCGGTGGCCCTACCATGGTGCGCTCCGCTGCCAAGAACCATAAAGACGTGGCGATTGTAGTAAAGAGCAGTGACTACGACGCCATTATTAAAGAGATGGATACCCACGACGGCTCGCTGACCCTTGAGACCCGTTTCGACCTCGCAATTAAAGCCTTCGAGCACACCGCCGCCTATGACAGCATGATCGCCAACTACTTTGGCAGTCTGGTTCCGGCGTACCACGGTGAAACCAAAGAGCCGGCTGGCCGCTTCCCACGTACCCTTAACCTGAACTTTATTAAGAAGCAGGATATGCGCTACGGCGAAAACAGCCACCAGCAGGCTGCCTTCTATATAGAAGAAGGCGTTAAAGAGGCTTCCGTGGCGACGGCTACCCAGGTTCAGGGCAAAGCGCTCTCCTATAACAATATCGCTGACACCGATGCGGCGCTGGAGTGCGTGAAAGAGTTCAACGAGCCGGCCTGTGTCATCGTTAAGCATGCGAACCCGTGCGGCGTGGCGGTAGGCGACTCTATTCTCAGCGCGTACGATCGCGCCTATAAAACCGATCCGACCTCGGCCTTTGGCGGCATCATTGCCTTTAACCGTGAACTGGATGCCGATACCGCCCAGGCAATCATCTCTCGCCAGTTTGTTGAGGTGATCATTGCCCCCTCCGCGACGGAAGAGGCATTGCAGATTACCGCTGCCAAGCAGAACGTGCGCGTCCTGACCTGCGGCAAGTGGGCTGAGCGTGTGGCGGGCCTCGATTTCAAACGTGTTAACGGCGGCCTACTGGTTCAGGATCGCGATCTTGGCATGGTGACCAACAAGGATCTGCGCGTCGTCAGCAAGCGCCTGCCCACCGAAGAGGAGATGCGCGACGCCCTCTTCTGCTGGAAAGTGGCCAAATTTGTTAAATCCAACGCCATTGTTTATGCCAAAGACAAGATGACCATCGGTATCGGCGCAGGCCAGATGAGCCGCGTCTACTCCGCGAAAATTGCCGGTATCAAAGCCGGTGACGAAGGGCTGGAAGTGAAAGGTTCCGCGATGGCCTCTGACGCCTTCTTCCCGTTCCGCGACGGTATTGATGCTGCGGCAGCCGTGGGTGTGACCTGCGTGATCCAGCCGGGTGGCTCTATTCGCGATGATGAAGTCATTGCCGCCGCCGACGAGCACGGCATTGCGATGATCTTCACCGACATGCGTCACTTCCGCCATTAATTCACGGAGCAGAGAATGAAAGTATTAGTTATTGGTAACGGCGGACGCGAACATGCTCTGGCGTGGAAAGCGGCCCAGTCCCCGCTGGTTAGCACCGTTTTTGTTGCGCCCGGCAACGCCGGTACGGCGCTGGAGCCCACCCTGCAGAACGTCGCCGTGAGCGCGACGGATATTCCTGCCCTGCTGAGCTTCGCCCAGAACGAGAAGATCGATCTGACTATCGTTGGCCCGGAAGCGCCGCTGGTGATTGGCGTGGTAGATGCATTCCAGGCGGCGGGACTGAAGATTTTTGGCCCAACGCAGGGTGCCGCGCAGCTTGAAGGCTCTAAAGCGTTTACCAAGGACTTCCTCGCTCGCCACCATATTCCCACCGCAGAGTATGAGAACTTTACCGAGGTAGAGCCTGCCCTGGCCTACCTGCGTGAGAAAGGCGCGCCAATCGTCATTAAAGCCGACGGTTTGGCCGCGGGTAAAGGCGTCATTGTAGCCATGACTCTGGAAGAGGCAGAAGCGGCGGTGCACGACATGCTGGCAGGCAACGCCTTTGGCGACGCCGGACACCGCATCGTTATCGAAGAGTTCCTCGACGGTGAAGAGGCGAGCTTTATTGTTATGGTCGACGGCGAGCACGTGCTGCCGATGGCGACCAGTCAGGATCATAAGCGCGTCGGCAACGGTGATACCGGGCCGAACACCGGCGGGATGGGGGCTTACTCTCCTGCGCCGGTCGTCACCAGCGAGGTGCATCAGCGTGCAATGGATCGCGTGATCTGGCCAACCGTGAAAGGCATGGCGGCGGAAGGCAACACCTACGTGGGCTTCCTCTATGCGGGGCTGATGATCGATCAGCAGGGTAACCCGAAAGTGATCGAGTTCAACTGTCGCTTTGGCGATCCAGAAACCCAGCCAATCATGCTACGCATGAAGTCTGACCTGGTAGAGCTCTGTCTGGCAGCCTGTGAAGGCAAGCTCGATGAGAAAACCTCAGAGTGGGACGATCGTGCCTCGCTCGGCGTAGTCATTGCCGCAGGCGGCTATCCGGGCAACTACCGCACCGGCGACGTTATCCACGGCCTGCCGCTGGAGAACGTCGGCGGTAAGGTGTTCCATGCCGGTACCACGCTTGCTGACGACGACCAGGTGCTCACCAGCGGCGGACGCGTGCTCTGTGCCACCGCGCTGGGTAACACCGTCGCTGAAGCGCAGAAGAACGCCTATGCGCTGATGGCAGATATTCACTGGGAGGGCAGCTTCAGCCGCCAGGATATTGGCTATCGCGCTATTGCGCGGGAAGAGCAGCAGTAAATCTCTTCAGGGCGGCCAGGCGCTTGCGCTTATCCGCCCTGTCTCAGCACCTTCAGAAACGCTTCGCCTGCGGTTGCCAGGTACAAAAATCCTCGTTTGCCACCAGCAACAGCTGCGTCCCTTCTGGCGCTTCCAGCCACGCCAAACTCACGTCCGCTGAGGAGTGCTGCTGACGACGTTGAATATGGCTTAGCGCCTGCGGTTCAAAATCGGGCTTGATGGTTTGGCCTTCACAGGTCGTGACCGAGCCGTCGCGGTGCCAACGCCCCTGACGCAGCATCACGTGGCCCTGACGTAGGGCATCGCTGGTCTGGCGGATCTGGTGGGCACGATAGCGGTAGAGGGCGATCTGGTCGCTGGAGAGCTGCTGCTTCTGGCCGTTGACTTCTCGCTGCATAAAGCTGAGTTCGCCGCGCTCGTCAAAGCGGGCACGAATATGTTCCGGTGGGGTGCCGTAGACGTTGAGTTCGATCAGCGCCAGCCGATCGCCCTGCCAGCGGTATTCGCTGATAGAGGTATCTCCGCTGCGCCACGGGCTAAACGCCGTCAGGAGATGAACAGCGTCTCCATCGTCCTTACGCCATATGCGCACTGCGCCGTGGTCGCCCGCGTAGCCGCTGGCGGTAAAGGGCGGCAGCGAATCATTATGGCTGCAGGCCGTCAGCAACAACAGGCCAGCCAGCGTCAGGGGGCGACGCCAGACAGACAAAAGGGGCGTAAACGCCCCCTTATCAAAACTGTTCGCTGTCACGCGGTCTTATTTAACTGCGTCTTTCAGAGCTTTGCCAGAAACAAATGCCGGCACGTTAGCTGCGGCGATTTTGATTTCATTACCGGTCTGCGGGTTGCGGCCAGTACGCTCAGCGCGGTGGTTCACTTTGAAGGTTCCGAAACCAACCAGTTGTACAGCATCGCCTTCTTTCAGAGACTCAGTAATAGCAGCCAGGGTGGATTCCAGGGCAGCTTTAGCCTGTACTTTAGACAGGTCAGCCTTGTCTGCAATTACATCAATCAGTTGAGTCTTGTTCATAAGTTATCCTTACAATGTGTTTATCGCTTGCTAAGCATCGAGTGCGACGAAAATGCCAGAAAAGCACTCTCCTGCATACACGCACCGATAGCCACTTTTTTTCGCCCTCCAAATGTAGACCAGACGGGGGGCCAATGGGAAGCCTTCCAGTGAGACAAAACAGGCGTTAAATCACGTTTTGTTGTCTCATTGCTGCAAAAGTATACCGATATTACTCTCACCCGCCTCGCGTAAGTCCGCGCGTAGCCCTTTAATCAGCTCAATATCGCGTTCTTCGCAGTCAGCCAAAAGTCGGAATATTTCCCACTGAATATCCCACTCCTGCTCTACGGCCGGGTTCGCTTTCAGCTCTTCATCGGTCATTTCACGACCTGCATGGGTCATCTCCAGCATCGCTACCGTGGTGATAGAGGTCTTGCTCACCTCAATGGTGTGCTCCAGGGTTTCACCGCTCAGGCGTGAGTGCACCAATTCGCTTAAGGCAACACAGGCGTCGATAGCCGGATAGACGCCGTAGAGATCGTAATCCTCTGCCGCCGGGATCGCCTCTTCCAGCTTCTCTAGCTGGCTGTCGAAATTCACCTTCGCGTCTTTCACCGTCAGCGTCTCCCAAATCAGGTCAACAATGCGGCGATAAAGCTGCGCGTCACCGAAGCCGGTCTGCTGGCAGAACATGGCGTAGTTCGGATACATGCGCTCGCACAGGCAGGCCATAAAGGTGACGTGCTGCCAGCTCTCCAGCTTCTCCAGGCGCAGGTGAATAGGGTTTTGTAACATGGTGAATTCTCGCTATCGGAAATTAGCCGCAGTGTACCTGAATCAGGGCTGAATTTCCTGCCATCGCATAAATGCCGGACGCCGCGACGCAACGGCATCGGCCCAGCGGGTCGGCTCCGGCAGACGGTAGCCTTGAGTGCAGCGCTGAACCCACGCCAACGCGCTGTCCACGCTCACCCGGTGGCCGGTAGCGACAAACAGCGGATTACAGCGCGCTTTACTGCGCCACACCCACGCAAGCTGCTCGCCTTTGTCCATCAGCGGCGCAAGCGCGCCTGGCTCAGGCGAGAGCGGCTCAAACTTGCCGCACAGGCGTTTCTTCGCCACGCCAATGGTCGGCACGTCCACCAGCAGGCCGAAGTGACTGGCCACGCCAAGGCGGCGCGGGTGCGAGATACCGTGCCCATCAACGAACAGCAGATCGGGTTTTTGCGACAGCATATCCCACGCTGCCATCAGCGCAGGATACTCACGGAAGGAGAGAAAGCCGGGGATATAGGGCATGGTGGTGGCAATACGCGCAACCTGGTACTCCACCAGCTCCAGCGACGGGTACTTCAGCAGTACCATCGCCGCCCGGGTCACTTCGCCACCCTGCTCAAAGCCGACGTCCGCGCCGCCGATAAACGCCGGGGGATCGTTGATAAACCGATCCTCGCGGATCACCGATGAGGCAAGTTCGATTTGCTGGGCGCGTAGCGACGCGAGATCCATATATGCTCCTTAGCGGTGATATTGCTCCGAGAGACGATGCACCGCTTCTACAAATGCGCCCGCATGTTCAGGCGGCACATCCTGATGAATACCGTGACCGAGGTTAAAGACATGGCCTTCGCCCTGGCCGAAACCAGAAAGTATAGTCGCTACTTCTTCTTCGATGCGGGCCGGAGGTGCATAGAGCATCGACGGATCCATATTACCCTGCAGCGCCACCTTGTGCCCTACGCGACGGCGGGCGTCGGCGATATCGATGGTCCAGTCGAGGCCCAGCGCGTCACAGCCTGTCTCCGCCATTGCCTCCAGCCACTGTCCACCGCCTTTGGTAAACAGGGTCACCGGCACGCGGCGACCTTCGTTCTCCCGCAGCAGGCCGTCGACAATCTTATGCATGTAGTAGAGCGAGAACTGCTGATAGTCGCGTCCGGTCAGCACCCCGCCCCAGGTATCGAAAATCATCACTGATTGCGCACCGGCTTTAATCTGCGCGTTGAGATAGAGCGTGACGCTTTTCGCCAGCTTCTCCAGCAGCATGTGCAGGGTTTGCGGCTCGGCATACATCATCTTCTTGATCCTGGTGAAGGCCTTGCTGCTGCCGCCCTCGACCATATAGGTCGCCAGCGTCCATGGGCTGCCGGAAAAGCCAATCAGCGGCACCTCACCCTTCAGTTCGCGGCGGATGGTGCGCACGGCGTTCATCACGTAGCCCAGCTCCTGCTCCGGATCGGGAATAGGCAGCCGCTCAACGTCGGCTTTGCCGGTGATCGGCAGGCTAAAGCGCGGGCCTTCCCCGGCTTCAAAGTAGAGTCCCAGCCCCATGGCATCCGGGATGGTCAAAATATCGGAGAACAGAATGGCGGCATCAAGGGGATAGCGACGCAGCGGCTGCAGCGTAACCTCACAGGCCAGCTCGGCGTTTTTGCACAGCGACATAAAATCGCCTGCCTGAGCACGCGTGGCTTTGTACTCCGGCAGATAGCGCCCGGCCTGTCTCATCATCCATACCGGCGTGATATCCACGGGCTGGCGCAGCAGCGCGCGCAGGTAACGATCGTTTTTCAATTCGGTCATTTTGCAATTCCTCAATGCGTCAGACCGTTATTGTAACACGCCGCTCTATGCTTCACTCATACTCTGCCCGACCCTCATATTCTCCACGGCATAGGGCGACCGTGTCCTCAATCAGCCGACGCGCCACGGTGCCCGGCGGTGGCAGGAGCGGCAGCTGGTCATAGCGATACCAGCCCGCGTCCAGCAGCTCGTTAGGATCGATGGTGATGTCGCCGCTCTCATACTCGGCCATAAAGGCGGTCATCAATGACTGCGGGAACGGCCACGGCTGGGAGGTCACATAGCGCAGATTTTTCACCCGGATACCGCTCTCCTCCATCACTTCACGGGCCACGGTCTGCTCCAGGGTCTCACCCACCTCAACGAAACCCGCGAGCACGGTGTAGATCCCGTTGCGATGGCGGGTATGCTGGGCCAGTAGAATATGGTCATCGCGGCGGATCGCGACGATGATACAGGGAGCAATCTGCGGGTAGTAGCGCTCGCGACAGCCGCCGCACAGCATTGCCCACTCGGTTTTGCTGGGATGCATGGTGTGCCCGCAGTAGCCGCAGAACATATGCGAACGGTAGAACTCCGCCAGCTGTACGCCGCGTCCGGCAAGCTGGAACAGACCGACGTCCTGATCCATTAGCTGGCGTACCGAGCCCATATCCTGGCGTCGGGGCTGACGAACCAGCCACACGGACTCTCCTTGCCACTCGCCGATAATTAACCCGCGCTGGCCCACAAGATCAAAATTTACTGCCTCGCCGTGTGGTAATTCTCCAGCGGGCAACCATAATTTTTGTTCATGGCTGACGATCCACCAGCCCTGATCGGTTAATTCGATGACACGTTCCATAATCTGTTGCACTACCTTAGCGACACTGGCATGTTGGTTACATCATTTTTACATATTTTGGGTGAACACTTTTTTTCTTAAACCACGGAGTTATTCATGCTAAACCACCTGGAAAGCCTGACGGCGCGCGTAGGCGGAACTAATAAACTAGTCGATCACTGGCTTCAGGTGCGCAAGCATTTGCTGGTATCGTACTATAACCTGGTGGGCATTAAGCCGGGCAAGGAGTCCTATTCAGAGCTGGATGAGAAGGCCCTGGACGATTTTTGCCATAATCTGGTCGACTATTTGTCCGCTGGACACTTTAGTATTTATGAACAGATTATCAGCGAAATGGAAGGTAGCAGCCCACTTTTAGCGGCCACGCAAATCTATCCGCAGCTGGAAGCCAATACCCAGCAGATCATGAACTATTACGACTCAAGCCTTGAAAACGCCATCGAAGATGACAAATGGGTTGAGTTCCAGGAAGCGCTGTCCGGCATTGGCGAAGCGCTGGCCGCACGCTTTACGCTGGAGGATCAGCTGATCGTGCTGGCGTTCGATTTCAACCTGGCAGAGAGCGCTAACGACGACAGCAACATCGCTCGCCCTGCTTGAGTTCTTAAGCATTAACGCGTAATTTAATTTACCTGCCCCCTGCAACACGGGGGTTTTTCTTGTCGGAGTGCCGAGTGCGTAAGCACCGGCTGAGACCGTTAATTCGGGATCCGCGGAACCTGATCAGGTTAAAACCTGCGAAGGGAACAAGAGTCAATCTGCTGGCGTGCGCCTCTCCGGGCTGCACGCATCCTCTTGCTTCATCCGTCGTTCTGACAAGCCACGTCCTTAACTTTTTATGGAATGAGCTATGTCTGAGTCTGCAACGAAACCTACCCGCCGCGAACAGCGCGCCGCCGCCCAGCGCTTTATCAACACGCTGGAGGGCACCACCTTCCCTAACTCAACGCGTATCTATCTTCAGGGCTCCCGGGACGACATCCGCGTGCCGATGCGTGAGATCCAGCTTAGCCCGACGCTTATCGGCGGCAGCAAAGCAGACCCGCAGTTTGAAGCGAACGAGGCGATCCCGGTGTACGACACCTCTGGCCCCTATGGCGATCCGGCGGTTGCGATCGACGTCGAGAAAGGGATCGCCAGGATCCGATCCGCATGGATCGCCGCCCGCGCCGGGAAGTGCGTCACTCAGCTGCACTATGCTCGGCAGGGGATCGTCACCCCGGAGATGGAGTTCATCGCCCTACGTGAAAATATGGGCCGGGAGCGCATTCGTGGCGAGGTGCTGCGCCGCCAGCATCCGGGCGAAGGCTTTGGCGCACGCCTGCCGGAGAATATCACCCCGGAATTTGTCCGCGACGAAGTGGCCGCCGGGCGCGCCATTATTCCTGCCAACATCAACCATCCCGAGTCCGAACCGATGATCATCGGTCGTAACTTCCTGGTGAAGGTCAACGCCAACATCGGCAACTCGGCGGTGACCTCCTCCATTGAAGAGGAGGTGGAGAAGCTGGTGTGGGCCACCCGCTGGGGCGCGGACACGGTGATGGATCTCTCCACCGGCCGCAATATCCACGAGACGCGGGAGTGGATCCTGCGTAACAGCCCGGTCCCGATTGGTACCGTCCCTATCTACCAGGCGCTGGAGAAGGTCAACGGCATCGCCGAGAATCTCTCCTGGGAGACCTTCCGCGAGACGCTACTTGAGCAGGCTGAGCAGGGCGTGGACTACTTTACCATTCACGCTGGCGTGCTACTGCGCTACGTGCCGATGACCGCCAACCGCCTTACCGGCATCGTCTCACGCGGCGGCTCGATCATGGCCAAGTGGTGCCTCTCCCACCATCAGGAGAACTTCCTGTATCAGCACTTTCGCGAGATCTGCGAAATCTGCGCCGCCTACGACGTCTCTCTGTCGTTAGGCGATGGTCTGCGCCCAGGCTCAATTCAGGATGCCAACGACGAAGCGCAGTTTGCCGAGCTGCATACCCTGGGCGAGCTGACCAAAATCGCCTGGGAGTACGATGTGCAGGTGATGATCGAAGGTCCGGGCCACGTGCCGATGCAGATGATCCGTCGCAACATGACCGAAGAGCTGGAGCACTGCCATGAAGCGCCGTTCTATACCCTCGGGCCGTTGACCACCGACATCGCGCCGGGCTATGACCATTTCACCTCCGGCATTGGCGCGGCGATGATTGGCTGGTTTGGCTGCGCCATGCTCTGCTACGTCACGCCAAAAGAGCACCTCGGCCTGCCGAACAAAGAAGATGTGAAACAGGGGCTGATTACCTACAAGATTGCCGCTCACGCCGCCGACCTGGCCAAAGGCCATCCTGGGGCGCAGATCCGCGATAACGCCATGTCAAAAGCCCGCTTCGAGTTCCGCTGGGAGGATCAGTTTAACCTCGCTCTCGACCCCTTCACCGCCCGCGCCTACCACGATGAGACCCTACCCCAGGAGTCCGGCAAGGTGGCCCACTTCTGCTCTATGTGCGGACCCAAGTTCTGCTCAATGAAGATCAGCCAGGAGGTGCGGGACTACGCCGCGGCTCAGGCGATTGAAGTGGGCATGAACGATATGTCGAACGACTTCCGCGCCCGCGGCGGCGAGATCTATCTCAAAAAGGAGGAGGTCTGATGTACCAGCCTGATTTCCCACCGGTGCCCTTCCGCCTCGGACTCTATCCGGTTGTCGACAGCGTGATGTGGATTGAACGCCTGCTGGAGGCGGGCGTGCGCACCCTCCAGCTGCGGATCAAAGATAAGCAGGACCATGAGGTAGAGGCCGACGTCGTGGCGGCCATTGCGCTGGGCAAGCGCTACGCGGCCCGGCTGTTTATCAACGACTACTGGCAACTGGCGATTAAACATGATGCTTACGGCGTGCATCTGGGACAGGAGGATCTGGAGACAACCGACCTCAGCGCGATCCGCAATGCGGGTCTGCGCCTGGGCGTCTCCACCCATGATGATATGGAGATTGACGTTGCGCTGGCCGCTCGCCCCTCCTATATCGCCCTTGGTCACGTCTTCCCGACCCAGACCAAGCAGATGCCCTCCGCGCCGCAGGGCCTGGCGCAGCTGGCGCGCCACGTAGCCCGGCTGCAGGATTACCCAACGGTCGCCATCGGCGGCATTAGCCTCGCGCGTGCGCCGCAGGTGCTGGCAACCGGCGTCGGCAGCATTGCGGTGGTGAGCGCCATCACCCAGGCCATAGACTGGCATCATGCCACCAAGCAGCTTATCGATCTGGCGGGGGTGGGCGATGAATGACAGCGATTTTATGCGCTACAGCCGGCAGATCCTGCTGGAGGATATTGCCATCGACGGTCAGCGGAGGCTGCTCGCCAGCCGGGTGTTGATTATCGGTCTTGGCGGTTTAGGCTCCCCTGCCGCGCTCTATCTGGCGGCGGCTGGCGTCGGCACGCTGGTGCTGGCGGACGATGACGCGGTGCACCTGAGCAACCTGCAGCGGCAGATTATGTTTACCTCCGACGATATCAACCAGCCCAAAGCCGACGCGGCCCATCAGCGCTTACAGCAGCTCAATCCACACGTTGAGCTGATTACCCTGAAGACGCGTCTGGAGGGCGAGGCGCTTCGCCAGCAGGTGACACAGGCTGACGTCGTGATCGACTGCACCGATAACATGGCGACGCGCCAGGCGATTAACGCCGCCTGCGTAGCGCTGAACACGCCGCTGATCACTGCCAGCGCCGTGGGGTTTGGCGGCCAGCTGATGGTGCTTACCCCACCGTGGGCGCACGGCTGTTATCGCTGTCTATGGTCGGACGACGATGAGCCACAGCGCAACTGCCGCACGGCGGGCGTGATAGGTCCGGTGGTCGGGATGATGGGCACGCTGCAGGCGCTGGAGGCGTTAAAGCTACTCAGCGGCATGGAAGTAGCAGAGGGCGAGCTGCGGCTGTTTGACGGGCGCAAGCACCACTGGCGCACGCTTGGACTCCAGCGGGCGGCGGGCTGCCCCGTTTGCGGAGGGCAAAATGCGCATCCTCTTCAATGACGAGCCTATGCAGTGTGCAGAGGCACTAACCCTGCACGGGCTGATGAAGCAGCTTAACCAGCTCAAGCCTGGAACGGCGCTGGCGCTTAATCAGCAGGTTATTCCCCGCGATCGCTGGGATCATCATCAACTGCGGGACGGCGATCGGATCCTGCTTTTTCAGGTTATCGCCGGAGGCTGACATGCTACGTATCGCAGACAAAATCTTTGAATCACACCTGTTTACCGGAACGGGCAAGTTTGCCTCATCGCAGCTGATGACCGATGCCATTCGCGCCTCAGGCAGCCAGCTGGTGACCCTGGCGATGAAACGCGTCGACCTGCGCCAGCGCAACGATGCGATCCTCGCTCCGCTGCTGGAGGCGGGCGTCACGCTGCTGCCGAACACTTCCGGGGCGAAAACGGCCGAAGAGGCGGTGTTTGCCGCCCGGCTGGCGCGCGAGGCGCTGGGCACCCACTGGCTGAAGCTGGAGATCCACCCGGATGCACGCTGGCTGCTGCCCGATCCGGTTGAGACCCTGAAGGCGGCAGAGATGCTGGTCAAAGAGGGCTTTGTGGTGCTGCCCTATTGCAGCGCCGATCCGGTGCTATGCCGACGGCTGGAGGAGGCAGGCTGCGCCGCCGTGATGCCGCTCGGCTCACCGATAGGATCTAACCAGGGCTTGGCCACCCGCGCCATGCTGGAGATTATCATCGCCCAGGCGGGCGTGCCGGTGGTGGTCGACGCCGGGATCGGTACCCCGAGCCACGCGGCTGAGGCCCTGGAGATGGGGGCCAGCGCGGTGCTGGTGAATACCGCCATTGCTGTAGCTAACGATCCGGTAGCCATGGCCCGTGCGTTCAGGTTGGCCGTTGAAGCCGGACGCCTGGCGCGCCAGGCGGGACCGGGGGCGGTAAACAGCGTTGCCAGCGCCACCAGCCCGCTTACCGGCTTTCTGGAGACGGGTATATGAAGACCTTCAGTGACCATTGGCGGCAGCTGAACTGGGACGATATCCGGCTGCGCATCCACAGCAAGACCCGCGCCGACGTTGAGCGAGCGTTGGCGGCGACCCATCTGACCCGCAATGACATGATGGCCCTGCTCTCCCCTGCCGCCAGCGACTACCTTGAGCCGCTGGCCCAGCGGTCGCAGCGTCTTACCCGCCAGCGCTTTGGCAACGCCGTCGGTCTCTATGTCCCGCTCTATCTCTCTAACCTGTGCGCTAACGACTGCACCTACTGCGGCTTCTCTATGAGCAACCGCATCAAACGCAAGACCCTGGACGGAGCGGAGATCCTGCGCGAGTGCGCGGCGCTCCGCGAGATGGGGTTTGAGCATCTTCTGCTGGTGACCGGTGAGCATCAGACAAAAGTGGGAATGGACTACTTTCGCCGCCATTTCCCAGCTATTCGCCGCCAGTTCGCCTCGTTGCAGATGGAGGTGCAGCCCTTGTCGCAGGGGGAGTATGCCGAGCTTAAGGCGCTGGGCTTAGACGGGGTGATGGTCTATCAGGAGACCTATCATGAGGCGACCTACGCCCGGCATCATCTGAAGGGGAACAAGCAGGACTTCTTCTGGCGGCTGGAAACCCCGGACCGGCTTGGCCGGGCAGGCATCGACAGGATTGGTCTTGGTGCGCTGGTGGGTCTCTCCGACAGCTGGCGGGTGGATTGCTACATGGTGGCGGAGCATCTGCTCTGGCTTCAGCAGCGCTACTGGCAGAGCCGCTATTCTATCTCCTTCCCGCGCCTGCGCCCGTGCGCGGGAGGCATTGAGCCTGCCTCGCTGATGGATGAGCGCCAGCTGGTGCAAACCATCTGCGCCTTCCGCCTGCTGGCACCCGACGTGGAGCTTTCCCTCTCTACGCGCGAGTCGCCGTGGTTCCGCGATCGTGTTGTTCCGCTGGGCATCACCAGCGTCAGCGCTTTCTCGAAAACCCAGCCCGGCGGCTATGCTGACAATCACCCTGAGCTGGAACAGTTTGCGCCGCACGACGGCCGCCGTCCGGAGGAGGTCGCCAACGCCCTGCTACGCAACGGCCTACAGCCGGTATGGAAGGACTGGGACAGTTATCTGGGGCGAGCGGCTCCAGATCGTAAGAATTGTTTGTGATACTCCACACACAATCAGGGTAAGGCGGTTGTTGAACCAGACGGTGGGATTAATGTTTATTTATCCCATCGTTGTCGAGGCTGGCTATGAAAAACATCGTCTTATGCTGTGCAGCGGGTATGTCCACCAGCATGTTGGTTCAACGCATGAAAGATGCGGCGCAGAAAAAAGGCGTCGAGGTCTCTATCAAGGCGGTACCGGTTTCCGAGTTCAAGGAGAACCTTGCCGAGGCCGATATTATCCTGCTCGGTCCACAGGTGAAGTATGAGCAGGCAAAACTGCAGGCGCAGGCGGAGCCGCTGGGCAAGAAGGTCGCGGTGATCGATATGATGGATTACGGCATGATGAAGGGTGACGTCGTGCTGGATAAAGCGCTGAAGCTGCTGGAGTGAACCACATGGAGGATCTCGAAACCACCATTATGGAGCTGCTGGTTAACGCTGGCGCGGCACGCAGCCAGGCGCTTACCGCATTGCAGCTGGCGCGCAAAGGCGACTTTGCGGGCGCAGAGCAGGCCATGGAGGAGTCGCGTGAGTTTGTGAAGCATGCGCATAAAATCCAGACCGAGCTGATAGGCCTGGACGAAGGCGTGGGCAAGCTGCCGGTGAATCTGATCACCGTTCACTCCCAGGATCACCTAATGAATGCGATGGTGATTCAGGACCTGGCCGGGGACATGATCGAGCTGTACCGACGGCTGCCAGCAATACAATAATTATTGTGTTCGCCATCCGGCAATTTTGTACTGCCAAAAGTGGTAAGGTGTTTTATGCCCAAATTTATGGCACAACATGGCATCAGAAGACGTTTATAAAGCCACACAGGTAGCCTATGCCCGCCGTTCCGCTTCCCTTTTTGACCTTTGTTATTTTGCTCATGCTGCTAACAAAGGTTTGCTTACGGTGCGTATCGGGCTACCGTAGCGCCGCCACGTTTATCGCAGGCTGCGCCCTGCTGGTATTAATGTCTGCCCTGCGCTGGCAGTTTGATGCGCCGCCCCTGCGCCAGATCCAGTCCATTGTTGCTATCGCCCTGCCTCCCCTGGCGTGGCGCTGCTTTGCTCGCTTAACGGGACGCAGCGGCAAACAGGAACTAGCGATATCTATCGTTCCCGCGGCTATCGCGCTGGGGCTTAATCTAGCCGCGCCTGGCCTTACCGATGCGGTGTTGATGGCGCTTTATATCGGCTACGGCGGGGCACTCGTCGGCACGGCATATCAGGGGCCGGATGCATTTATCTTTACCCGTCTGAATGCTGCACGCCCGGCAGCGCTCATGGCGTTTCTCGCAGGCAGCTTTCTCTGCTTTTCCGGCCTGACCGACCTGGCTATTGCAGTAGATTTTAGCCTCTATCAGGGTCAGCAGGCTCCTCAGCTGGTGGCGCTCTCTCAGGCGATCCTGCTGCCGTTTATCTGCCTGGCGATCGTCTATAACGGCAAAAACGTGCCTCCTGATGAAGGCAGGCCAGCGGTTGAAGCCCAGGATAATAGCGAAGAGTTAGCGCTCCTCTGCCAGCGCGTTGAAGCGCGCATCTGCGAGCAGGGCCTCTATCTTGATCCCGATCTGACGCTCAACACGCTGGCGCGCAAGTTGGGCATCCCGGCCCGACAAATTTCGCAGGCGGTGAACCAGACGCAGGGCAGCAACGTATCCCAGTGGATCAACCGCTTTCGCATTCACCACGCCCAACGGCAATTGCTCGCTACCGATGCCTCGGTTACGGAGATCATGCTTGAGGCTGGCTTTGCCACTAAATCCAATTTCAACAGGGAATTCACCCGGATCAGCGGGATGAGCCCAACCGAGTATCGTCGTTCAGCGCAGGAAGCGCTAACGCCTGACGTAGAAATGCGCCAATCTCGTCAGCAAGGTGCTGATGAATATCGCTGCGGCTAACTGTGCCTCCATCCTGGCAAACGATACCCTCCCCCGGCGCATCCTGCTCAATCAGGGCCGCCGCGCCGGGTTTACACAGCTGCATAAAGCTAAAGTGCGTTGCCCCCTCTACGCGGATATAGCGTTGCCATGCCGCAGGAATAAACTCTACCAAATGACCCGATTCCAGCCGGGCGGGTAGCGCATCGCTATCGGCCTGAGCCGCCATAATCAGTACCGGAATGCTTATCTGCTTCAGGCTCTCGGGCGTAAAGCCGCGCGCCATTCCCAGATCGAGGGACACAACCGCTTTGATGCGTGGATCGCGGACATCTTCAGCCAAGCGTTCAGCCGCTGAGGGCCGATCAATGCCAAGAGTGTGGATCAGCGTGCAGCTCGATAGATCAGGGTGATTCTGGCAGTCAGCGATAAAACGGTCCGCAGCAAAACGCCCTCCGGCGAGCTCAAGGACGGTCCAACCGCCGAGTGAATGCCCTACCGCCGCAATCCGCCCTTTATCTATATCCCCGGCAAGCGCTGGGGTCGCCAGCAGCGCATCCAACGTTCGTCGCAGATCCTGCGGGCGCTGCCAGAGCTGCTGCGCATCTTTTGGGTTCTTATTATGCGTAGTGGTCCCCGGGTGATCGACTGCCGCCACGATGTATCCTTGTTCAACCATCCGCTGTGCCAACCAGTTAAGGTTACGCCAGCTGCCGCCGTAGCCGTGGGAGAGCAGCAGCAGAGGATATTTGCCGGGTGCGGGTTTCGCATCACGCAGCGCCTGGGTTCCGATGAACACACTATTGTCGCCCACCGAGGCGGGCATACCGCTTTGCAGCGTGGGATACCAGAGGGCAACATTAAGTGGACGGTCGCTCTCTTTTTGTAGCGTAAGTTGGCGAAATGCGGTTTCGGCGTGCGCCATGCTACCTATCAGCATGGTGAGAGTAACAAGAAAAATACGTGGGAACATAAACAGCACCTGTTAAATGAAGACAGGCTGTATTCTGGGTTTTCTTCCCGTAGCGCGCGTCCTGAAACGCGATCGAGGCCCTGTTATGCGATTTACAGGCATAAAAAAACCCGCCGAAGCGGGTTTTTATTAGCGGAAAGCAGCGTTAGTCGTTGTCGGAACCGCCCAGGCCTGCGTTCAGCAGCTCTGCCAGGCTGGCAGAAGCGTCTTCAGCAGTTACCTGCGGTGCTGCCGGCAGTTCGCCAGCGGCACGACGGCGCATACGATCCTGGTGGTACGCATAACCGGTACCGGCCGGGATCAGACGACCCACGATAACGTTCTCTTTCAGACCGCGCAGTTCGTCGCGTTTGCCCGCAACGGCTGCTTCGGTAAGCACACGAGTAGTCTCCTGGAACGATGCCGCGGAGATGAAGGACTCGGTTGCCAGAGACGCTTTGGTAATACCCAGCAGGTCGCGAGCATAGGTTGCTGCGATTTTGCCGTTCGCTTCCAGATCGCGGTTGGCGATCTTGACGCGAGAGTATTCCACCTGCTCGCCTTCCAGGAAGTCGGAGCTTCCTGCGTTAGCGATAGTGGCTTTACGCAGCATCTGACGCACGATAACTTCGATGTGCTTATCGTTGATCTTAACGCCCTGCAGACGGTAAACGTCCTGCACTTCGTTGGTGATGTAACGCGTTACCGCGTGAACGCCACGAAGACGCAGAATGTCGTGCGGTGCTTCCGGACCGTCGGAAACCACGTCACCACGCTCTACACGTTCGCCTTCAAACACGTTGAGCTGACGCCATTTCGGGATCATCTCTTCGTACGGATCGCTACCGTCTAACGGCGTGATCACCAGACGACGTTTCCCTTTGGTCTCTTTACCGAAGGAAATGATACCGCTGATTTCCGCCAGGATTGCCGGCTCTTTCGGACGACGCGCTTCGAACAGATCCGCAACGCGTGGCAGACCACCGGTGATATCCTTGGTACCGCTGGATTCCTGAGGAATACGCGCCAGAGCATCACCTGCACCGATCTGAACGCCATCTTCCAGCTGGACAATCGCTTTACCCGGCAGGAAGTACTGAGCCGGCATGTCGGTGCCCGGGATCAGAACGTCGTTACCGTTCGCATCAACGATTTTCAGCGCCGGACGCAGATCTTTACCACCCGCGGTACGTTCTGCAGAGTCCAGAACCACCAGCGAGGAGAGACCGGTCAGTTCGTCGGTCTGACGAGTAATCGTCTGGCCGTCGATCATATCGGTGAAGCGGATGAAACCAGCCACTTCGGTGATGACCGGCATGGTGTGCGGATCCCAGTTTGCTACGGTCTCGCCGCCAGCAACCTGCTCGCCATCACCCTTGGCCATAACAGCACCGTAAGGCACTTTATAGCTCTCTTTGGTACGACCGAATTCGTCGATCAGCTTCAGCTCGGTGTTACGAGAGGTCACCACCAGCTTACCGCTGGAGTTAACAACCGATTTCGCATTGCTGAGCTTGATGCTACCTTTGTTTTTCACCTGGATGCTGGATTCAGCAGCCGCACGCGATGCCGCACCACCGATGTGGAACGTACGCATGGTCAGCTGTGTACCCGGCTCACCGATGGACTGTGCCGCGATAACGCCGATAGCCTCACCTTTGTTGATGATGTGGCCACGCGCCAGGTCACGACCATAGCAGTGGGCACACACACCAAAGTCGGTGTCACAGGATACAACGGAACGCACTTTCACAGAGTCAACGGAGTTCTCTTCCAGCAGGTCACACATGTGCTCATGCAGCAGCGTGTTGCGTGGAACCAGAATGTCCGCCGTACCCGGCTTCAGGATATCTTCCGCAGTCACACGACCCAGAACGCGGTCGCGCAGCGGCTCTTTAACGTCACCACCCTCGATTACCGGGGTCATGGTGATGCCTTCCAGCGTGCCACAGTCATCTTCGGTCACAACCAGATCCTGCGCGACGTCAACCAGACGACGGGTCAGATAACCGGAGTTTGCCGTTTTCAGTGCGGTATCCGCCAGACCTTTACGCGCACCGTGCGTGGAGATGAAGTACTGGAGTACGTTCAGACCTTCACGGAAGTTCGCGGTGATCGGCGTTTCGATGATGGAGCCATCCGGCTTCGCCATCAGACCACGCATACCTGCCAGCTGACGAATCTGTGCTGCAGAACCACGCGCACCGGAGTCGGCCATCATGTAGATGCTGTTGAAGGAGACCTGCTGCTCTTCTACGCCGTCACGGTTAATGACAGTTTCGGTTTGCAGGTTATCCATCATCGCTTTGGATACACGATCGTTCGCTGCTGCCCAGATATCGATAACTTTGTTGTAGCGTTCGCCAGCGGTTACCAGACCAGACTGGAACTGCTCCTGAATCTCAGCAACTTCAGCTTCTGCTTCGCTGATGATCTCGTATTTTTTCTCCGGGATGACCATGTCATCGATACCAACGGATGCACCTGAACGCGCTGCGTAAGCAAAGCCGGTGTACATCGTCTGGTCCGCAAAAATAACGGTCGGTTTCAGGCCCAGAATGCGGTAACAGGTGTTCAGCATTTTGGAGATCGCTTTCTTGCCCAGCGCCTGGTTGACGATGGAGAAAGGCAGACCTTTCGGCACGATCATCCACAGAATGGCACGGCCAACGGTCGTGTCCTTAATGCTGGTGACTGCTACGAATTCGCCGTTTTCATCTTTTTCATACTCGGTGATACGCACTTTAACGCGCGCATGCAGAGAGGCCAGGCCAGCGCGATAGATACGCTCGGCTTCTTTCGGGCCAGTCAGCACCATGCCTTCGCCTTTGGCGTTAACACAGTCACGGGTCATGTAGTACAGACCCAGTACAACGTCCTGAGACGGAACGATGATAGGTTCGCCGTTCGCCGGAGACAGAATGTTGTTGGTAGACATCATCAGCGCACGCGCTTCCAGCTGGGCTTCCAGCGTCAGCGGTACGTGAACAGCCATCTGGTCACCATCGAAGTCGGCGTTGTATGCCGCACAAACCAGCGGGTGCAGCTGGATCGCTTTACCTTCGATCAGAACCGGTTCAAATGCCTGGATACCCAAACGGTGCAGGGTCGGTGCACGGTTCAGCAGTACCGGGTGTTCGCGGATCACTTCGTCCAGGATATCCCAAACGACAGCTTCTTCACGCTCAACCATCTTCTTAGCGGCTTTGATGGTGGTGGCCAGGCCACGCAGTTCCAGCTTGCCGTAGATGAACGGTTTGAACAGCTCCAGCGCCATTTTCTTCGGCAGGCCGCACTGATGCAGACGCAGGTATGGACCTACGGTGATTACAGAACGACCGGAGTAGTCAACACGCTTACCGAGCAGGTTCTGACGGAAACGACCCTGCTTACCTTTGATCATATCGGCCAAAGATTTCAGCGGACGCTTGTTAGAGCCGGTGATGGCACGACCGCGACGGCCGTTATCCAGCAGGGCATCTACCGCTTCCTGCAGCATACGTTTTTCGTTACGTACGATGATGTCTGGCGCAGCCAGATCCAGCAGACGTTTCAGACGGTTGTTACGGTTGATCACGCGACGATACAGATCGTTCAGATCTGACGTTGCGAAACGACCGCCGTCCAGCGGTACCAGCGGACGCAGATCTGGCGGCAGAACCGGCAGAACGGTCAGGATCATCCACTCCGGCTTGTTGCCAGACTGTACGAACGCTTCCAGCAGCTTGATACGCTTGGTCAGCTTTTTACGCTTGGTTTCGGAGTTAGTTTCGTTCAGCTCTTCACGCAGCTGCTCGCACTCCTGCTCCAGATCCATGCTCTTCAGCAGGGCCTGGATAGCTTCCGCACCCATCTTCGCGTCGAACTCGTCACCGAACTCTTCCAGCGCGTCCAGATACTGCTCTTCAGTCAGGATCTGATGACGTTCCAGGTTGGTCATGCCGCCTTCGATAACCACATAGGATTCGAAGTACAGCACGCGCTCGATATCACGCAGGGGCATATCCAGCAGCAGACCGATACGGGACGGCAGCGATTTCAGGAACCAAATGTGGGCAGTCGGAGACGCCAGCTCGATGTGGCCCATGCGCTCACGACGCACTTTAGTCTGGGTCACTTCAACGCCGCACTTCTCACAGATCACACCACGGTGTTTCAGGCGCTTGTACTTACCGCACAGGCACTCGTAATCTTTTACTGGCCCGAAAATACGCGCACAGAAAAGGCCGTCACGCTCAGGTTTGAACGTACGGTAGTTAATGGTTTCCGGCTTTTTCACTTCACCGAAAGACCATGAACGGATCATGTCTGGCGAAGCCAGAGCAATTTTGATCGCATCAAACTCTTCGGTTTTAGTCTGCGCTTTCAGAAACTTTAATAAATCTTTCACGGATTTGCTCCCGTCGGAGTTAGCACAATCTGGTGCCGGGTGTTACCCCAGCACCAGTGACCTGTTTGAGCGAGAGTTACTCGTCTTCCAGTTCGATGTTGATACCCAGCGAACGAATCTCTTTCAACAGTACGTTGAAGGACTCAGGCATGCCCGGTTCCATCTGATGGTTGCCGTCCACGATGTTTTTATACATCTTGGTACGACCGTTCACGTCATCAGACTTAACGGTGAGCATCTCCTGCAGGGTGTATGCCGCGCCGTATGCTTCCAGCGCCCACACTTCCATCTCCCCGAAGCGCTGACCACCGAACTGCGCCTTACCACCCAGCGGCTGCTGAGTAACCAGGCTGTAAGAACCGGTAGAACGCGCATGCATCTTGTCATCAACCAAGTGGTTCAGTTTCAGCATGTACATGTAGCCAACGGTAACCTGGCGCTCGAACTGCTCGCCGGTACGACCGTCGAACAGCGTGATCTGACCAGACGTCGGCAGGCCACCCAGCTGTAACAGCTCCTTGATTTCAGACTCTTTCGCACCGTCGAAGACCGGCGTTGCGATTGGCATACCTTTGCGCAGGTTTTCAGCCAGACGCAGAACTTCTTCATCGCTGAAGGTATTCAGGTCAACTTTCTGGCGAACGTCAGTGCCCAGATCGTACGCACGCTGGATGAACTCGCGCAGTTTCGCGACCTCTTCCTGCTGCTTCAGCATGGCGTTGATTTTCTCGCCGATACCTTTCGCAGCCATACCCAGGTGAGTTTCGAGGATCTGACCAATGTTCATACGAGACGGTACGCCCAGCGGGTTCAGTACGATGTCGACCGGCGTGCCGTTCTCATCGTAAGGCATATCTTCGATCGGGTTGATCTTAGAGATAACACCCTTGTTACCGTGACGACCCGCCATTTTATCACCCGGCTGGATCTGACGTTTAACGGCCAGATACACTTTAACAATCTTCAGCACGCCCGGTGCCAGATCGTCGCCCTGAGTGATTTTGCGGCGTTTCGCTTCGAGTTTCTTCTCGAACTCGTGTTTCAGTTCGTCATACTGCTCAGCCAGCTGTTCCAGCTGATTCTGTTTATCTTCGTCGGTCAGGCCCAGCTCCAACCAGCGGTCGCGCGGCAGTTTGTCGAGCTTCTCAGCTTCAACGCCACCGGATACCAGCACGGCATGGATACGGCTGAACAGGCCAGCTTCGAGGATCTGCAGTTCTTCAGACAGGTCTTTTTTCGCCTGCTTCAGCTGCATCTCTTCGATTTCCAGCGCACGTTTGTCTTTCTCTACGCCATCGCGAGTAAAGACCTGAACGTCGATAACCGTACCGGACACACCGTTTGGCACGCGCAGAGAAGAGTCTTTAACGTCAGACGCTTTCTCACCGAAGATCGCACGCAGCAGCTTCTCTTCTGGGGTCAGCTGGGTTTCACCTTTCGGCGTTACCTTGCCCACCAGAATGTCACCGCCGGTCACTTCCGCACCGATGTAAACGATACCGGATTCATCCAGTTTAGAGAGCGCAGCTTCACCCACGTTCGGGATGTCAGCGGTGATCTCTTCCGGCCCCAGCTTGGTGTCACGAGACACGCACGCCAGTTCCTGAATGTGGATGGTGGTGAAACGGTCTTCCTGGACCACACGCTCGGAAACGAGGATGGAGTCTTCGAAGTTGTAACCGTTCCACGGCATGAACGCTACGCGCATGTTCTGACCCAGCGCCAGCTCACCAAGGTCGGTGGACGGGCCGTCTGCCAGCACGTCGCCACGTTCGATTGGCTCACCCAGAGAGACACACGGCATCTGGTTGATACAGGTGTTCTGGTTAGAACGGGTGTACTTGGTCAGGTTGTAGATGTCGATACCCGCTTCGCCCGGGTACATCTCGTCATCGTTAACTTTGATAACGATACGGGACGCATCCACGTACTGAACGGTACCGCCACGTTTAGCCACCGCAGTTACACCGGAGTCAACGGCAACAGCACGTTCCATACCGGTACCTACCAGCGGCTTATCAGCGCGCAGGGTCGGAACCGCCTGACGTTGCATGTTCGCACCCATCAATGCACGGTTGGCGTCATCGTGTTCCAGGAACGGGATCAGGGACGCACCGACGGAAACCACCTGCTGGGTGGAAACGTCCATGTAGTCAACCTGGTCGTTGCTGAACAAGCTGGATTCGCCTTTGCTACGGCAGGTAACGAGGTCATCAACAAAGCGACCTTCTTCGTCCAGGTTGGTGTTCGCCTGGGCGATAACGTAGTTACCCTCTTCGATAGCAGAGAGGTAATGGATCTCGTCGGTCACAACGCCGTCGGTGACTTTACGGTACGGCGTCTCAAGGAAGCCATATTCGTTAGTCTGTGCGTACACGGACAGGGAGTTGATCAGACCGATGTTCGGACCTTCAGGCGTTTCGATAGGACATACGCGACCGTAGTGAGTCGGGTGTACGTCTCGAACTTCAAAGCCTGCGCGTTCACGGGTCAGACCGCCCGGGCCCAGTGCAGAGATACGACGCTTGTGCGTGATCTCAGACAGCGGGTTGTTCTGGTCCATAAACTGGGACAGCTGGCTGGAGCCAAAGAACTCTTTCACTGCCGCAGAGATCGGCTTGGCGTTGATCATATCCTGAGGCATCAGGGTATCGAGATCGCCCAGAGAGAGACGCTCTTTTACCGCACGCTCAACACGGACCAGGCCAACGCGGAACTGGTTTTCCGCCATTTCGCCTACGGAACGGATACGACGGTTGCCGAGGTGGTCGATATCATCCACTTCGCCAATACCGTTACGGATACCGATGAGCTTCTTCATCACCTGAATGATGTCATCTTTGCTCAGGATACCGGAACCTTCGATCTCGTCACGCAGCAGAGAACGGTTGAACTTCATACGACCGACCGCAGAGAGATCGTAGCGGTCTTCGGAGAAGAACAGGTTCTCAAACAGGCTTTCCGCGGCTTCACGGGTCGGCGGCTCACCAGGACGCATCATGCGGTAGATCTCTACCAGCGCGCTCAGGCGATCGGTGGTCGGGTCGACGCGAATCGTCTCCGACATGTACGCACCGTGATCCAGATCGTTGGTGAACAGCGTTTCGATACGTTTGTGACCGGACTGGCTCAGCTTAGCCAGCAGATCCAGAGACAGCTCCATGTTCGCCGGGCAGATCAGCTCGCCGGTGGAGGTATCAACGTAATCTTTTGCAGCCACTTTGCCCGCAATGTATTCAACCGGTACTTCGATGAGTTTGATCTCATCTTTTTCCAGCTGGCGAATGTGGCGCGCGGTAATACGGCGGCCTTTTTCGACATACACTTTGCCGTCGGCTTCGATATCAAACGAGGCGGTTTCGCCACGCAGACGCTCCGGGACCAGCTCCATCTGCAGCTTGTTGTCGCGGATTTCGAAAGTGACTTTTTCAAAGAACAGGTCAAGGATCTGCTCAGTGGTATAGTTCAGCGCGCGCAGGATGATGGTCGCAGGCAGCTTACGGCGACGGTCGATACGCACGAACAGGTTGTCTTTCGGGTCAAACTCGAAGTCCAGCCATGAGCCACGGTAAGGAATGATGCGCGCGTTATACAGGACTTTACCTGAAGAGTGCGTTTTACCTTTGTCGCTGTCAAAGAATACGCCAGGACTACGGTGAAGCTGAGACACGATGACGCGCTCAGTACCGTTAATAACAAAGGTACCGTTATCGGTCATGAGCGGAATTTCGCCCATGTAAACTTCTTGCTCTTTGATGTCTTTAACGGTGCCTTCCGGCGCTTCGCGCTCGTAGATCACCAGGCGCAGTTTTACGCGCAGCGGTGCCGAGTAGGTCACGCCGCGGATCTGGCACTCTTTCACATCAAAGACAGGCTCGCCCAGACGGTAGCTGACGTATTGCAGCTCGGAGTTACCGCTGTAGCTCGCGATCGGGAACACGGAACGAAACGCCGCTTCCAGACCATATTGTCCTTCAGGATCTTGCTCGATAAACTTCTGGAACGAGTCAAGCTGGATAGAAAGGAGATAAGGAATGTCCAGTACTTGCGGACGCTTTCCAAAATCCTTACGAATACGTTTTTTCTCGGTATAGGAGTAAACCATTAGGGTTCCTCAGCTCGCTGACAAGTCGACCCATCTGCCCGACGACGGGGGCAGTTTGTGCAACACTATTTTGTTGACCGGAAAGTGGAGCACTTTCCGCAATGCTTGTTGCTATCACGCTTAAACCATTTCGTCGCGATTTACACAGTGCGCAGGCGCTGTCGCAATATATTAAGTCGTCGATAGAAACAAGCATTGTGAGGGAGATCAGTAGCCAAACAGTGTGAAACGCTACTAACACCCTACAGCGCAAAAAGGCTGGTGACTAAAAAGTCACCAGCCATCAGCCTAATTTCTCAGGCTGCAACCGGAAGGGTTGGCTTATTTAACTTCAACTTCAGCGCCAGCTTCTTCCAGAGATTTTTTCAGAGCTTCGGCGTCGTCTTTGCTGATGCCTTCTTTCAGAGCGGCAGGAGCAGATTCTACCAGGTCTTTAGCTTCTTTCAGACCCAGGCCAGTTGCGCCACGTACTGCTTTGATAACAGCAACTTTGTTAGCGCCAGCGGCTTTCAGAATAACGTCGAATTCAGTTTTCTCTTCAGCAGCTTCAGCCGGGCCTGCAGCAACAGCTACAGCAGCAGCAGCGGAAACACCGAATTTTTCTTCCATTGCAGAGATCAGCTCTACAACGTCCATTACGGACATAGCGGATACTGCTTCAATGATTTGATCTTTAGTGATAGACATTTAAATTGTTCCTGAATATCAGAATAAGTTTATACGTAAGCAGATGCTTGATAAAGATAACTGCGATTAAGCAGCTTCTTTCGCATCGCGTACAGCAGCCAGAGTGCGAACCAGTTTGCCTGCAGAGGCTTCTTTCATGGTTGCCATCAGGCGTGCAATTGCTTCTTCGTAGGTCGGCAGGGTTGCCAGGCGATCGATTTGCGATGCCGGGATCAACTCACCTTCAAAGGCTGCGGCTTTAACCTCAAATTTTGCATTCGCTTTCGCGAACTCTTTGAACAGACGAGCAGCAGCGCCCGGGTGTTCCATAGAGTATGCAATCAGGGTCGGACCAACAAACGTGTCTTTCAGGCACTCGAACTGAGTACCCTCAACTACGCGGCGCAGCAGGGTGTTACGAACAACACGCATGTAAACGCCAGCTTCACGACCTGCTTTACGCAGTTCAGTCATTTTATCTACAGTAACGCCACGGGAATCCGCAACTACTGCAGACAGCGCGCCTTTGGCTACTTCGCTGACTTCAGCAACAATCGCTTGTTTGTCTTGAAGATTTAAAGCCATTAGCTTTGCTCCTGGATGTTTGCCAGAGCTCATGCTCTGGAACTCACTTCACTCCCCTCAAAGAAGGGAGCGTCTAAATACGGTGAGCAGAAACAAGCCAAAGATACTTAAAAAATGTCTTCAGGTTCTGTCACCGTCTACGCAGGGAATTAAGTCTCTTGCGAGACACCTGCGGTCTTGGACGGAGGCCTGGATTAGGCCAGGCTCCAACCGAAAATCTTTCGTGGGCGAAGATTGTAGACAAATCCACCGCCCACGTAAAGGCGAATATTAGTTCGCCACTGCAGTCAGACCAGCCTGGTCAACCGCAACACCTGCACCCATGGTGGTGGAGATGCTAACTTTCTTGATGTACACGCCTTTCGCCTGAGTCGGTTTTGCTTTTTTCAGCGCAACCAGCAGGGCTTCCAGGTTTTCTTTCAGTTTGTCAGCGTCAAAGTCCACTTTACCGATGGTGGTGTGGATGATGCCGTTTTTGTCGTTACGGTAACGAACCTGACCTGCTTTAGCGTTCTTAACCGCTTCAGCAACGTTAGGGGTTACGGTACCGACTTTCGGGTTCGGCATCAGGCCCCGCGGGCCCAGAACCTGGCCGAGCTGGCCAACAACGCGCATTGCATCCGGGGAAGCAATAACAACGTCAAAGTTCATTTCGCCTTTCTTGATCTGATCAGCCAGATCTTCCATACCTACCAGCTCAGCGCCAGCAGCTTTAGCTGCTTCAGCGTTCGGGCCCTGGGCAAATACGGCTACACGAACGGAACGACCGGTGCCGTTAGGCAGTACGGTTGCGCCACGAACGTTCTGGTCAGATTTACGCGCGTCGATGCCGAGGTTAACAGCAACGTCAACGCTTTCGTTGAATTTAGCGGTAGCCAGTTCTTTCAGCAGAGCGATAGCTTCGTTGATGTCGTACTGTTTGGTCGCATCAACTTTCTCACGGATTACACGCATGCGCTTGGTCAGTTTAGTCATTTCTTAACCCTCCACTACCAGGCCCATGGAACGAGCAGTACCTTCGATGGAGCGAGTCATCGCTTCAACGTCTGCACCAGTCATGTCCGCCGCTTTAGTCTGTGCAATTTCTTGCAGCTGAGCGCGAGTAATTGTACCCACTTTGTCTTTGTTCGGCTTGCCGGAACCAGACTTGATACCAGCCGCTTTCTTCAGCAGTACAGCTGCCGGAGGCGTTTTGGTAACGAAAGTGAAAGAACGGTCAGCGTAAACGGTAATAACAACCGGAATCGGCAGACCTTTCTCGATGGAATCAGTTTTGGCGTTAAACGCTTTACAGAATTCCATGATGTTAACACCCTGCTGACCCAGAGCCGGACCAACCGGTGGGCTCGGGTTTGCCATGCCAGCTGCAACCTGCAGCTTGACGTAGGCCTGGACTTTCTTAGCCATTCTTAAATCCTCAATATGGGTAATAGCGCTTCAATGAAGCTCCCCGTGATAAACAGTGTGTCTTACGGGTACGTGACCCATAAAAACAAAAGGCGCGAAATTGTAGTCCAATCTCGCGCCTTGTGCAACGGATAAATCGTCGCTTTTTTGATCGCCTGGGTTATTAGGCTTTTTCGACCTGGCCGAAGTCCAGCTCTACCGGCGTCGCACGACCGAAGATAGAGACAGAAACTTTCAGGCGGGACTTCTCGTAGTCCACCTCTTCCACCACGCCGTTAAAGTCAGCAAACGGACCGTCGTTAACACGGACCATTTCACCCGGCTCAAACAGGGTTTTCGGACGCGGCTTATCGCCAACCTGCTGCAGGCGGTTCATGATAGCGTCAACTTCTTTGTCGCTGATCGGGGCCGGACGGTCTGACGTACCGCCGATAAAGCCCATCACGCGCGGCACGCTGCGCACCAGGTGCCAGCTAGCATCGTTCATGACCATCTGGACCAGAACGTAACCTGGGAAGAACTTGCGCTCGCTTTTGCGACGCTGGCCGCCACGGATCTCGACCACTTCTTCGGTCGGCACCATAACTTCGCCAAACAGCTCTTCCATATTGTGTAATTTGATATGCTCACGCAGCGAAGTCGCTACGCGGCCTTCAAAACCGGAAAACGCCTGAACGACGTACCAGCGCTTTTTAGGGGCTTCAGACATCTCAGAACCTCAGGCCAGTGATAAAGGATACCAGGCGAACCAGAATACCATCCAGTCCCCACAGGATAAGTGACATAACAGCGGTCACTGCGGCCACAATCAGAGTAGTGTGCAACGTTTCCTGGCGAGTTGGCCAAATCACTTTACGGACTTCGGTTCTCGCTTCACGGGCAAAAGCAACGGTCGCTTTACCCTTTGTCGTCAACAGCGCGACACCACCCGCTGCAGCAATAAGAATTACTACTGCCAGCGCGCGTAACGGCAGCATCATGTCACGATAGAGGTAGTTGCCAACGATAGCTACGATCAGCAAGACAGCAACGGCAACCCACTTCATCGCTTCCAGGCCGCGCCCGCTCCCTTGAGCTTCGGTATTCGCACTCATAAACCAACCTGTCACAAGAATTCAGAAAAACATTTTGCCCCGCGGATGCGAGGCAAACCTAACCGAAATGCTCCGGCTCTTACGCCATCTACAGAGCCTGTCTCAGCAATGATTATGACAAAAAAAATCACTGATGAGCCAGGTTCTGGTTCGAAAGCGTGCAAAAAGGGCATCAAATGATGCCCTTTTCATGCGCATTGCGTCAAATGTTATCAGCGATTAGCTGAGAACTTTAGCAACAACGCCCGCGCCAACGGTACGGCCGCCTTCACGGATTGCGAAACGCAGACCGTCGTCCATCGCGATCGGATGGATCAGGGTAACAACCATTTTGATGTTGTCGCCCGGCATAACCATCTCAACGCCTTCCGGCAGTTCGATGGTGCCAGTCACGTCAGTTGTACGGAAGTAGAACTGCGGACGGTAGCCTTTGAAGAACGGAGTGTGACGGCCGCCTTCGTCTTTGGACAGGATGTACACTTCGGATTCGAACTTGGTGTGCGGCTTGATTGAGCCCGGCTTAGCCAGAACCTGGCCACGCTGGATCTCTTCACGCTTGATACCACGCAGCAGAACGCCGCAGTTCTCGCCTGCACGACCTTCGTCCAGCAGTTTGCGGAACATTTCAACGCCGGTACAGGTAGATTTCGCAGTATCTTTGATACCCACGATTTCAACTTCTTCACCAACTTTGATGATACCGCGCTCTACACGACCGGTAACAACGGTACCACGACCGGAGATGGAGAATACGTCTTCGATCGGCAGCAGGAACGGCTTGTCAATCGCACGCTCTGGTTCCGGGATGTAGGAATCCAGGTAGCCAGCCAGCTCAACGATTTTCTCTTCCCACTCAGCTTCGCCTTCCAGCGCTTTCAGCGCAGAACCACGAATGATCGGGGTGTCGTCGCCCGGGAAGTCGTACTGGGACAGAAGTTCACGCACTTCCATCTCAACCAGTTCCAGCAGCTCTTCGTCATCAACCATGTCGCACTTGTTCAGGAACACGATGATGTACGGAACGCCTACCTGACGACCCAGCAGGATGTGCTCACGGGTCTGCGGCATCGGGCCGTCAGTCGCAGCAACAACCAGGATCGCGCCGTCCATCTGCGCAGCACCGGTGATCATGTTTTTAACATAGTCGGCGTGGCCCGGGCAGTCTACGTGTGCGTAGTGGCGAGTCGGGGTGTCATACTCAACGTGAGAGGTGTTGATGGTGATACCACGAGCTTTCTCTTCCGGTGCGTTATCGATCTGGTCGAATGCACGAGCAGAACCACCGTAGGTTTTAGCCAGAACGGTAGTGATGGCAGCGGTCAGCGTTGTTTTACCATGGTCAACGTGGCCGATAGTACCGACGTTAACGTGCGGTTTTGTACGTTCAAACTTTTCTTTAGACATCGATTGTCCCTCTAAGACACGGATAAATCGGTGATATCACCACATCAACCAGGCAACATGCCCGACTTGTTGAATGCTTTTAAATGTAAACAGAGAGAAACGGGAGGGAGAAGTGAAGTGGTGCTGATACCCAGAGTCGAACTGGGGACCTCACCCTTACCAAGGGTGCGCTCTACCAACTGAGCCATATCAGCACGTATTGGAGCGGGCAGCGGGAATCGAACCCGCATCATCAGCTTGGAAGGCTGAGGTAATAGCCATTATACGATGCCCGCATCCTGAAACTCGGCTACCCAGTTCTTTCTGTAACAAAAAAGAGATTGCTCTCTTTTTATGTTCGAGCTGCTTAATTTTTTAACCAGCTCAGGCGGCAATTACGCTGCCAGAAAGTGGTGGTGGGGGAAGGATTCGAACCTTCGAAGTCTGTGACGGCAGATTTACAGTCTGCTCCCTTTGGCCGCTCGGGAACCCCACCGGACTTGATGGTGCCGACTACCGGAATCGAACTGGTGACCTACTGATTACAAGTCAGTTGCTCTACCTACTGAGCTAAGTCGGCATCAAGTAGCGCGCATTCTAGGGAGCCCAGCGGGTTCATGCAACAAAAAAATCGCATAAAACGTTCTCTTGCTCACATTTTGTGCGCTGACATGAAAAAATGCTGTCATTTCATGCAATGGTGAACAAATATTCAACGTTTTATCGCGTCTTGAAGAGGAAAGAGAATGTCAAAACGCGGCGAAATCACTGTGAGCCGATCCTGTTACGTGATGCGCATCAGTGAAAGCACTCTTCGCCACTATTTTTTCTTATCCTTACCTGCAATCTGATGTTACCCTCCTGCCCATTGTCCATAATAAACTTCAATGTAGCGTGCTATTGAGCTGTCTTTCAGGACTGCGCATCGCTGAACGTTTATCCTCGGAACGGTGACGATAAATGGCACGCAGAAACATGCTTATGAATGCAGCAGAGCAAACGTTAATGACGCCTTACTTACAGTTTAACCGCAGCCAGTGGGCTGCACTTCGTGACTCGGTGCCGATGACCCTGACGGAAGGGGAAATTGCGCGGTTAAAAGGTATTAATGAAGATCTCTCCCTTGAAGAGGTTGCAGAGATCTATCTGCCTCTGTCGCGTTTACTCAATTTCTATATCAGTTCTAACCTGCGCCGTCAGGCCGTACTGGAGCAGTTCTTGGGTACTAACGGGCAACGCATCCCGTATATCATCAGCATTGCCGGCAGCGTGGCCGTAGGGAAAAGTACGACCGCTCGCGTATTGCAGGCGCTGCTGAGCCGCTGGCCTGAGCATCGGCGGGTAGAGCTCATTACCACCGATGGTTTCTTGCATCCTAACCAAGTGCTTAAAGATCGTGGCCTGATGAAGAAGAAAGGCTTTCCTCAGTCCTACGATATGCACCGACTGGTGAAGTTCGTTTCCGATCTCAAATCGGGCGTGCCGGATGTGACTGCCCCGGTCTACTCTCATCTTATTTATGATGTTATTCCCGATGGGGATAAGACGGTTACCCATCCCGATATTTTAATTCTCGAAGGTCTGAACGTATTGCAGAGCGGAATGGATTATCCTCACGATCCGCACCATGTATTTGTATCAGACTTTGTCGATTTCTCTATTTACGTTGACGCTCCGGAAGATCTATTACAGCGCTGGTATATCAATCGCTTTTTAAAATTCCGTGAAGGTGCGTTTAGCAATCCGGACTCGTACTTCCATAGCTATGCGAAGCTCTCTGAAGAGGAAGCGGTGAAGGTCGCGACCTCCCTCTGGCAGGAAATTAACTTCCTGAATCTGAAAGAGAACATCTTACCTACTCGTGAGCGCGCTAGCCTGATCATGACCAAAAGCGCTAATCATGCGGTTGAGCAGGTACGGTTACGCAAATAAAAAAGGGAGCGCTACGCTCCCTGGTTCACTATTATTCCGCGCTTCTTAACGAAATTTCACCGCCCATCCACGCTTTGATCGCTCCGTCTTGCTCAAGCAGCAGTGCGCCTTGTGTATCTATTCCGCGTGAAATACCTACGATCTCTTTATCACCAATAATAAGTTTGACCGGACGGTTAATAAAGTTATCCAGCTTTTCCCAGCGAGAAAGATAAGGGGTTAACCCCTCCTGCTCGAACAGCTCCAACGCAGCGCGTAAATCGTTAATTAGCCGCGCGGCAAGGGTATTACGATCAATGGCGATCCCCGCTTCCTGAAGATTGATCCATCCCTGGTTAATAACGTCAGATTCAACCTTCCGCATCGCCAGATTGATCCCTGCCCCGATAACGATCTGTGCTGCATCGCCCGTCTTTCCCGTCAGCTCAACGAGAATACCGGCGAGCTTGCGATCCTGCAGATAGAGATCGTTGGGCCATTTCACACGTACCTGGCTGGCACCCAGATCGCGCAACACTTCTGCCATCACGATACCAATCACCAGGCTCAGACCAATCGCTGCCGCAGGGCCCTGTTCAAGACGCCAGAACATGGAGAGATAGAGGTTCGCCCCGAAAGGAGAGAACCATTTACGCCCGCGCCGACCCCGTCCCGCCTGCTGATACTCGGCAACACAGGCATCGCCTGACTGTAAGGTGCCGATACGATCCAGCAAATACTGGTTCGTTGAATCAATAACCGGCAGCACGGCAACCTGACCCTGGTTTATCTGGCTGCTAATGAACTCTTGGTTTAGCAGCTGGATAGGCTCCGGTAGGCTGTAGCCTTTTCCCGGTACGGTAAAGACATCAACGCCCCAGTCGCGCAGGGTCTGAATGTGCTTGTTAATGGCCGCCCGGCTCATTCCCAGGCGCTCACCCAGCTGCTCTCCTGAATGGAACTCGCCATCGGCTAAAATTGAAATCAGGGTTAATGGAATAGTATTGTCCTTCACGCAATGATCTCCACAGCATTCACCTCTCCCGTTGGGCCAATAAATCGCACTTCTGGCTCCAGCCAGACGTTGAATTTTTCTCCCACCTGCTGACGTACATGATGCGCCAGATCTACCACATCCTTGCTGGTCGCCTGGTTTTCATTGATAAGCACAAGCGCCTGTTGGCGGTGTACAGCTGCACCGCCTACTGCCGTGCCTTTTAACTGGCAACGATCGATAAGCCAGCCGGCAGCGAGCTTGACGGTACCATCGGCCTGAGGATAGTGCGGCACATCAGGATAGTGACTCAGCAGCTGTTGCGACACCTCTGCGCTTACTACGGGGTTTTTAAAGAAGCTTCCTGCGTTACCGTTTACTTTTGGATCGGGAAGCTTGCTCATTCGCATATTGCAGACGGTATCAAAAACGTCCTGTGCCGTAACAGTAGCCGGATCGAGGCGTGCCAGATCGCCATAGGTCAGCACCGGCTGCCAGACTTTTTTCAGGCGTATGCCCACTGCAATGATGGCATGACTATGCTGATACTCATGCTTAAAGATGCTGTCCCGATAGCCAAATCGGCACTCTTGAGCGGTAAGGCGCTGAATATGGCCAGTCGCAAGCTCAACGCAGTCGACATAGTCGCATACGCGCTGTAGCTCAACGCCATACGCGCCGATGTTTTGAATGGGTGATGAGCCTACACAGCCCGGGATCAGGGCCAGATTCTCCAGGCCGGCCATCCCTTTACCCAGCGTATATTGAACCAGCCGGTGCCAGTTCTCCCCTGCGCCAACGTGCAGATGCCATGCATCGGGTTTTTCAGTGGTATCGATACCCATAATGCGGTTAACAATCACCGTACCAGCAAAATCATTCAGAAAGAGAACGTTACTCCCTTCGCCCAGAATTAATACGGGCTGTTGGATCTGCACCGCATTCTGCCAGGCGCTAAGGAGCTGTTGCACATTGTCGGCAAGCACGATGTGATTCGCATTATGCGCAATGCCAAAGGTATTCCAGGGTTTAAGGGAGTGATTCATAGACGCCATCCAAAGACAAAAACAGGGCTAGTGTACCCCATATGCAGGATGTTCGCTTGTG
>NZ_LR607338.1:220558-230773 GCF_902164725.1 Pseudescherichia vulneris
CCGGGCGATTATGACTTTACGCTTTATGCCCCGGCAGGACCGTATTCATAATTTGACTTGCCGTATCGGCGATCACTTTACCGGCGGAACGGTCACCTTTGGCCATCGATGACATAAAGGCTTTTGCCTGCTCCAGCGTAATATGCGGCGGTAGAGGTGCGACTTCCGGGTCGGTTTTAACCTCCAGCACTACCGGGCGATCCGCACTCAATGCTTCGTTCCATGCGTCATGCAGCTTTTCTGGATCGTCGATGAAGATCCCTTTCAGTCCAATGGATTCCGCAAACTTAGCGTAAGGCACGTCTGGCACATCCTGAGTAGCCTCAAACCGGGGGTTTCCCTCCATGACTCGCTGTTCCCAGGTCACCTGATTAAGATCTCCATTGTTAAATACGCAAACAATGAGTCGTGGATCGGACCAGCCCTGCCAGTACTTCTGAATAGTAATTAGCTCAGCCAGATTATTCATCTGCATCGCGCCATCGCCGACCAACGCAACGACCGGTTTTTCCGGGAAAGCAAACTTAGCGGCGATAGCATAGGGTACCGCTGCACCCATGCAGGCTAGACCGCCTGACAGTGAGGATCGCTGGCCCTGCTTTATTCTGAAATCACGTGCGTACCAGTTTGCGCAGGAGCCTGAGTCTGACGTCACGATGGCATTGTCCGGCAACAGAGGCGACATCTCCCACACTACGCGTTGAGGGTTAACCGGGTTAGCTTTCGCCATGGCCCGCTCCTCCATTTTCTCCCACCAGGCCTGAACAGAGACCGCGATCTTCTCCTGCCATGCACGATCGTCATTGTGCTTAAGCAGAGGGAGTAATGCCTGCAGCGTACTGACCGCATCACCGTGCAAGTTCACCTCAGTGGGATAACGCAACCCCAGCATGGAGGCATCAATATCAATCTGTACGGCTCGCGCCTGTCCCTCTTTGGGTAAAAACTCAGTCCACGGGAAGCCAGTACCAATCATTAGCAGCGTGTCGCACTCCTGCATCAGATCCCAGGAGGGCTCAGTACCCAGCAAGCCGATACAGCCCGTAACGAACGGCGCATCGTCAGGCAGGATATCTTTACCCAGCAGCGCTTTCGCTACCCCTGCACCCAGCAGGTTAGCCGTCTGAACCACTTCAACGGCGGCATATCGCGCACCCGCGCCAATCAGAATCGCTACTTTTTTACCCTCATTGAGGATGTCAGCAGCACGCTGGAGATCGTACTGATAGGGAATAACCTGCGGGCGTTGATAACCGGTGCCGGAATGGGTAAAGCCGTGGGCATGCTGGGGCTCCTGCCACTCTTCATCCTGAATATCTTTTGGCAGGATCAGCACCGTGACGCCGTTATTAGCCTTGGCGATACGTACGCCACGATCCACCAGATGGCGAACCTGGGAAGGGGTTGCCGCTTCCTGCACGAAGTTCGCTACGTCGCTAAACACGCGATCGAGGTTGATCTCTTGCTGATAATTTGAGCCGCGGGCCGTGGCCTCAGCCTGGCCAGCAATGGCGATCACCGGCATATGATCCATACGGGCGTCATACAGGCCTGTCAGCAGGTGGGTCGCGCCTGGCCCACCGGTAGAGAGACAAACGCCAGGCTCACCGGTAAACTTGGCATGGGCGCAGGCCATAAAGGCGGCCATCTCTTCGTGGCGCACCTGGATAAACTCAATTCCGTTGCCCGCTTTTTCAGCACGCTGTAGCGCACCAAGCACGCCGTTAATACCATCTCCGGGATAGCCATAAATACGGGTCACTCCCCAGGCTTTTAATCGTTCTACAAAGAAGTCACTGGTCATCTGGGTCATTATTTTGCCTCGCTTCAAGTGTTTGTTCGAGGATAGTTCACCTAAGGCAAATTGGGGAAAAAGGGGGAGTTCTCTGAACAATGCTATGTTTAAAAGAGCAATTACAACGGAGAGTACCGGTGCGCAAAGAATTTGATTATGAGCAGGACTTTACTGAAACCGATTTTCGCCAGCATCCTGAACGTTACCAGGTTGGCCGGGGAGAGCAGGGCGTATTGCTGGTCGAGCCGTATAAGGGGGAGATCCTGCCCTTCTGGCGTTATAAGGATCCGGAGTCAGCGCAGAAATCAGCGGAGCAAATTTACGCCCTGTTTGAGGAGTACCGCAAGAATGATGACTTTGTCGGTATGGATATGGCGCGTAAGTTTATTCAGATGGGGTATACCCGCGCCCGGCGCTACGCTAATTACAAAGGCGGCAAAAAGTATGATGAGAATCGCGAGCTCAATCCGCGCGGTAACGATCCGATCAAAGCCGCGGCGGCAGCGATATTTAAAACCTGGTGGGATCGGATCCGCGCCGATGAGGATTACCTGAAGCGCAAAAAAGCACACCAGGCGAAATGGGGCTAGTGCGCCAGCTGCCAGACGGCGTAACCGGTCGTTGCTCCCGCGACATCCCAGGCAAAATCTTTCCAGCTCCAGCCGCTCCCTGCCGGGCGGCTATCCCACAGCTCCTTTGACGCGCCAAGGCTTAATGAAAACATAACGCCGAGAACTGCGCTGCGATCGGCGCTAACGCCCTGGTGCTGGGCATACTCATTCCCGGCAGCAGAGAGCATGGCGGAAGCGAGAAAGTGCTGGGCTTTGTCCTGACCGTGCCACTGGTCGTCAGCCATATGCGTGCAGCCGGTTAGGGTCAGTAGGGCAGAGAAGATAAGAGCGCGCATCGCCAATCCCAATAAAAAGGCCCCATCAATGACGGGGCCAGACTCTATGTTGAAGTTACAGAATACGGCTGATCAGCCTGTCGATACGTATCCGGCGCAGACGGCGGATGAGCTTACGCACCTTAACCGGGTATTCGGCAATGCTTTGCAGATCGCGATAGTGTTTCACCACGGTGGTGTGGGTGCGGATCAGCTCCAGCTCTTTATCACGCTGCGGGGCCAGCTCCTGCTTCGGATCGTGAATAAGGATCGCGTTTTCCAGATCCAGTCGCCACGCGCGTGGGTTAAGGTTGTTGCCGGTCAGCAGCAGCCACTCATCATCCACCCACATTCCTTTCAGGTGATAGCTGTTATCCGCGTCTTTCCACAGGCGAACAATGAGCTGATCGGTATTCACATAGTACTGCAGGCGGCTCAGGAAACGACGCAGGTTGATCTCGTAGAGATAGGGCAGCGCACCGATAATCTTAAACGGCTCGTTTTCTGGAATATAGAAGTCGTTCGCCGTCTTATCCCCGACGATAATCTCTACCTTTTTGCCTTCACGCAGCAGCTGAATGATGTTGCGTACCAGCACCGCCGGCAGGTTAAAGTAGGGGGTGCAGATCGTCAGCTTCTGTTCGGTGCACGGCATCAGATGGAAGATCGTCTTGTTGAGCAGGCTGGTTTTGCCAAGGCCCACCAGCGGTGTCACCGCCAGCTGCTCGTTATCCGCATCGCCCTGGAAATGATAGCCAGCGTCACGCAGCTCCTGACGGAACTGGCGGATATCATTTTTGATTTCCGGGCTTTTAGGCCGCTGGTCGCTATCAAGACGATTAACGCCGCACCCCTGAATCAGGTTATTGTCGACCCACTCCAGCATAATGTCTGCCATCCGCGCGTTGCGGATCAGCTGGTAACGGTCGTAGCGATACTTCTCGTGCTGATGCAGGTAGACGTCGTTCAGGCTGGCACCGCTGTAGAGCACGGCATCATCAATGATAAAACCTTTGTAGTGCAGCACGCCTAGCGCTTCGCGGGTATTCACCGGTACGCCATAAACGGCGATGTCGACGCCAGGATTCTCCTGCGCCAGACGGCAGTACCAGTCGGCATTGGTGTTGGCCGCTGCGGCACCGATCCGGCCACGCTGGGCGCGATGCCAGTCGACCAGGACGCGGACATCCAGCTCCGGACGCTGGCGTTTCGCTTCATAGAGCGCCGCCATAATATCTCTACCGCCGTCGTCCTGCTCAAGATAGAGGGCGATAATACAGATGCGTTGTGTCGCACTGGCAATCTGTTTTAGCAGCGTTTCCCGAAAGTCGGCGGGAGAGTAGTAAAACGTGACATCATCAACTGACTGAGAAAGCTTAGGTAGTTGAGCAAGGTGTTGTTGATGTTTATTACGCTTAAATTTTGACAACATCACAGTGCGTATCTTCTCTGTTTATTGAAGGGTCTCTGTATCATGCATCTACAGAAGCATGCAGACCACATAAGCGGACAATGATAACACCAGAGCCAGCGAAAGTGGTCAACATTTCCAGTACCTTACTCAGGAGTCGCCAGGCCCGGCAAGAGGAAGCGTCAGGCTAACAATCCCGTCCTCTAGCTGGATATCGACGGTAAAGCCGAGTTTGCGTGCCAGCGTTACCATACCGCGATTATTAGGCATCGTAATACCATTCAGACGCATGAGACCATGATCGCGGGTGTAGCCAATAAGTTTCTCCAGCAGGCGTCGCCCCAAACCCAAACCCTTGAGGTCGGAACGGACCAGCACGGCAAACTCCGCATCAACGTTGTCAGGATCGGAGATCGCCCGCGTCACGCCAAGGATCTCTTCGCCGTCGTCAGTGCGTCGCACGGCAACGATCGCCATCTCCCGATCGTAGTCGATCTGGGTCATATTGGCTAAGTCCTCATGGGTGAATTCGTTGATCTCACTGAAGTAACGATAGTAAAGATCCTCTTTTGTGACCTTGGCGATAAAACGCTGCAGGGCCGGTTCATCTTCGGGGAGGATCGGACGGAACAGGCAGGCGTCACCGTTTTTCAGCGTCACGCTCTCCTCAAGATGCTGGGGATAGGGACGTATCGCGAGCCTACTTTCGCTGCTGCCGTTAAACGGCGCCAGCGTCAGCGTGACGTCGAGGGCGGTAAACTCCCCGGCGGAGGCCAGCAGCGGATGAATATCCAGCCGCTGGATCTCTGGGCAGTCAACGATCAGGTTAGATACCCGCACCAGAAACTGGCTTAAGCCGATGACATCTAGCGGCTGTAAGCCGCTGCGTCCACGGATCTTCTTATTCTTGATGGCCTGAATAACCAGGTAGCGGGCAAGGTTCATGTTCAACGGCGGCAGCGCCACCGCGGCCTGATCCTGTGCTCGCCACGCTACGCCACCTTCGCCCAGCATAATCAGTGGACCAAACACCGGATCCTGCTCTACCACGACCCGCAGCTCCTGGGCACCGGCGCGGTTAGCCATGCTCTGCACCTGCAAACCGTGCACCCGTGCCTGGGGCCAGCGCATCTTAACCCGATCGATAATCGCCTCTGCCGCCTGCTGTACCTCCGCAGCGGTGCGCAGATAGAGCATTACGCCCTGAACTTCCGACTTGTGCGGGATATCCGGCGAGCGCAGCTTCAGGGCGACGGGGTAGCCAATCTGTCCGGCAATGTGCACCGCCTCTGCGCTATCGCTGGCAATCCAGGTCGGGAGCGTGTGCAACCCGTAGGCGCGAAGCACCGGCTGGACCTCATGCGTATCAAGCGTGGTGGCTCCCTCATCGATAGCCTGCTGCAACAGCTTATGCGCTTCGGCCGTATCGGCGGTCAGATTGCTGGGCAGAGCAGGCGTCTCCCGGAGCTGCTTCTGGTTACGACGGTACTCCACCATATGCATAAAGGCGGTAATTGTTCCCTCCGGCGTCCGGTAGGTCGGCAGTCCCGCTTCGCTAAACAGGCGGCGGGCCTCCTGGGAAGAGAACTCCCCGCACCAGTTGGTCAGCACGGTGACATATTTACCGCGTGGATGCTTTTTCAGGGCGTCAATCAGGGCCAGCGCGCTTTCACTACCCGGTGCCACGGCGCTGGGGGAGTGGATCACCAGCAGAGCGTCATAGTCGGTACTGTCGAGCAGGATATTAAGCGCAGTGATATAGCGCTCGCTGCTGGCATCGTCGCGCAGATCCAGCGGGTTATCCGCCGCGACCGATCCCGGCAGCGCCTCACGCAGGCGGGAGAGGGTCTCTTCCCCTGGCGTTGCCAGCTTGCCGTTGCGCAGCCACAGCTCGTCCAACGCCAGCGCCGCCGGTGCCGCGCCGTTGCTGATAATCATCAGGCGCTCTCCACGCAGCGGGCGCATATGGCTCAGGGTCTCAACGGCAGAGAAAAGCTCATGGGTATCCTGCACCCGCAGCAGGCCCGCGCGCTGGATTGCCGCATCCCAGGCGGGATCCATCCCGGCGTTAACGTGCAGCAGGCGCTGTGCCGCCGGGCTACGGCCGCTTTTGATCACCAGTATGGGCTTATTACGTGAGGCGCTACGGGCGGCGGAGACAAAGCGCCGGGCGTCGCTCAGGTGTTCCAGGTAGAGCAGAATAGCGCTGGTTTTGCTGTCGCGGGCAAGGAAGTCCAGAAGCTCATCGACGTCGATATCCAGACTGTCACCGAGGGCGATAAAGTAGGAGAAGCCCATTTCGCGCTGCTGGGCCCAGTCGAGAATGGTATTGGACACCGCCGCCGACTGGGAGATAAAGGCCAGCTTACCGCGCGCGATCGGTACGGGAGAGAAGCTGGCGTTGAGCCCCTGCCAGGGAGCGAGCAGACCGAGGCTATTTGGCCCCAGCAGGCGCATCTGGAAACGGCTGGCGCAGGCCATCAGATCGGCATACTGTTCCGGCGGTGCAGAGAGGATAATGCAGGTCTTGCACCCTTTTTGGCCTAACGCTTCCAGCAGGCTTAGGTTGCGTTTCGCATGGGTACAGAGCACGGCGAGATCCGGCGTAAAGGGCAGGCTGGCGACGTCCGGCCAGGCCAGCACCCCCTGCACGGCTTTCCAGGCCGGGGTCACCGGCAGCACCGGACCGGCAAAGCCGCCGGCCAGTAGGTTACGCATCATCAAAAAACCGGCGCGATCCGGCTTCATTGAGGCACCAATCACCGCAATCGACTTAGGGCGCAGCAGCGCTTCCAGTCCTCGTTGGCTCATACCGGTCTCCAGAAAAGAGTGACCTGATGATTTTAAACGCTTTCTTCGATATCCGCTGTGACGCTGCCCTTATGCTGCGTTTTTCCTGCCAGATAGCGGGTGCGGAAGCAGGCGAAGTGATCCCCCAGTGCCTGAGCGGCAGGCTGATCCGCAGCGAGATCGAGCAGGGCGATCGCCACCTCTGCCGTGCAGTACTGCCCCTCAACCTGAGCTTCGCGCAGGCGGTAGGCAGAGACGCGGGAGAGATCGACTGAGATCACCGGCAGTGCATCAAGATAAGGACTTTTACGGAACATCTTTCGCGCCTCGGTCCAGGTTCCGTCGAGCATAATAAACAGCGGTGGCTTACCGCTGGGCGGCGTGGTGATGACCTGACGCTCGCTGCCCGCATAGGCGGCGGGAAAGACCACCATCGGTTGGTAATCAGGATCGGCGACCAGATCCAACAGCGCCTGCGGCGGCTCGGTGCGTGACCACTGGAACGCGGCGGTATCCGGCAGGATATCGGCAATCAGGCGTCCGGTATTGCTGGGCTTCATCGGTTCGGTATCAAACATCACCAGACAGAAGCGGCTGCGGGCAGAGCTGGGCTGCAGCGTGGCGCACAGGCACTGCTTTAGCGGCAGCAGGCAGCGCTGGCAGCGGCGGATACGGTTTCCCCGAGCGAGAAAAGGGCGAGTAGCGCGGGCAAGACGTTGCGCCCGAAGTTGCAGTACGGCGTTATTGGTCACGGTCATAGAGGTGGCGCAGAAAAAACGCCATTGTGGCAGAGGGAAAAACGGGGCACAAGCGCGCCCCGGAAGATTAGAGTGATTCGTTCAGCCAGCTATCGAACGGCGCTTTCGGCACTGCGCCGCTCAGCATGTCGATAACCTCACCATTTTTGAACAGCATGATGGTGGGAATGCTGCGGATGCGGAAGCGGGCGCTTAGCTCGCGCTCGGCTTCGGTGTTTACCTTCACAAAGCGCACTTTGCCGCTGCGCTCTTCGGCAACGTCTTCAAAAATCGGGGCAAAACTGCGGCAGGGGCCACACCAGGGTGCCCAGAAATCTACCACTACCGGCAGATCGTCTTTCAGCAATTTGTCCAGCGTATCGCCAGTGGCGTTAATCACGTCGCCATCGAAAAGCTCGTGGCCACAGCGTCCACATTTCGCGCCGTCGGTAGCATGGTCATCGGGAATGCGGTTCAGTGCCTGACAGCTTGCACATACGGTATTCATAACTAACCTCTGGGTAGTGCGGTGGGACAGAGTATGTTTCCAATATGTTACATATTATCTTTGAGCCGGTGTGAAACGACAACGCGTTTTATTCAATGAGTACAATAGTCGCAGGCTTTTAAATGAAGTAATGGCTATGCGTCTGCACATCGGGTAATCTGCGCGCTTCGCGCAGCGCTGGTGGAGAAAAGCATGAACGACGAACTGAAAAACAAAAGCGGCAAGGTCAAAGTGATGTATGTCCGCAGTGATGATGATTCCGATAAACGTACCCATAACCCGCGTACCGGGAAGGGGGGCGGACGTCCGGGATCGTCTCGTGCAGACGGTGGCCGTCGCCCCGCCCGCGATGAGAGAAAACCTTTTGGTCGCGATCGTGACCGTGATAACGACCGTGACGGCGGATCGCCGTGGCGCACCGTCTCCCGTCCGCCCGTTGCCGACTCGGTAAGGGACGAGGAGGAGTCAGCCAGCGGCAAGCCGGTTATCGATCCCGAAGTGATCCGTCGCCAGCGCGCTGAAGAGACGCGCGTTTATGGTGAAAACGCCTGTCAGGCCCTGTTCCAGAGCCGCCCGGACTGCATCGTCCGCGCCTGGTTTGTCCAGAGCGTGACTCCGCGCTTTAAAGAGGCGCTGCGCTGGATGGCCGCTAACCGCAAGGCCTACCATGTGGTAGACGAAGCCGAGTTGGCTAAAGCGTCCGGAACCGAACACCACGGTGGGGTCTGCTTTATTATCAAAAAGCGTAGCGGCATCTCCGTACAGCAGTGGGTGAGCCAGGCGGGTGAGCAGGATTGCGTTCTGGCGCTGGAGGATGTGGGTAACCCGCACAACCTCGGCGCGATGATGCGCAGCTGCGCGCACTTTGGCGTGAAGGGCGTGGTGCTGCAGGACGCAGGAATTATCGAGTCTGGCGCAGCGGTACGTACCGCTGAGGGCGGGGTCGAGCACGTGCAGGCGATCACCGGTGATAGCGTGCTTGATGCGCTGGATGCGTTCCGCAAAGCGGGCTACACCATTGTGACGACCTCCAGCCATGAAGGTACGCCGCTTTATCAGGCCGAGCTGCCGAAGAAGATGGTGCTGGTGTTAGGCCAGGAGCGTGACGGTCTCTCCGATGCAGCGCTGGCCAGCGCCGATCTGAGTCTTGCTATTCCGGGCACCGGCAACGTTGAAAGTCTTAACGTCTCCGTGGCAACCGGCGTTCTGCTCGCCGAGTGGTGGCGTCAGAACAAAGCGTAATGCTTTCAGGCCCGGCTGGCATCGCGCTGCCGGGCCCGATCCCTTCGCTATTCGCTCTCTGCCGGCAGAACCGGCATCCAGTCAATCGGCTTCTCGCCATGCTGCTCCAGCCACTCGTTAGCCAGCACAAAATGGTTACAGCCAAAAAATCCCCGGTGCGCCGACAGCGGTGAAGGGTGGGGCGCTTTCAGAATGTGGTGGCGCTGACCGTCAATAATCGCCCCTTTCTTCTGCGCGTGGGATCCCCACAGTAAAAAGACCACGTTCTCGCGATGCTCGTTAATCAGGGCGATCACCTTATCGGTAAAGGTCTCCCAGCCGAGGCTGGCGTGGGAGTGCGCCTGGCCTGCACGCACGGTCAGCACCGTGTTGAGCAGCAGCACCCCCTGACGCGCCCAGCTCTCCAGATAGCCGTGCGTGGGCCGGGTAAACCCTGGAATCGAGCTCTCCAGCTCTTTGTACATATTGAGCAGCGACGGGGGCGTAGCGACGCCGGGGCGGACGGAGAACGCCAGGCCGTGTGCCTGTCCCGGCCCGTGATAGGGGTCCTGACCCAGGATCACCACCTTCACATCCCCCAGCTCGGTGAAGCGAAAGGCATTGAACACATCCTTCTGTGGCGGGTAAACCGTCACGCCAGCCTCGCGTTCGGCGGCTACTGCGTTAAGCGTATTGGTAAAGTAGGGCTGCTTTTTCTCTTCAGCCAGCACGTCGTGCCATGTTTGCGAAGTGGTCATTCCGGTCTCCTGCCTCTTTTGATGAGCCTAAGCTTAACTGCTTCTTTCCGTGGAATAAAATGTGTAGGCAAAAATGCAGATAAGAGCTTAAGAAAATTTGAGAAAACAC
>NZ_LR607338.1:230808-238337 GCF_902164725.1 Pseudescherichia vulneris
AAATATTTTTAGGTTACCGATCGGCATAACTTGATATAAAACAACTATTTCCCGCTATGGCCCTTTTAGTGGTGTGGTTTTTATTGATGTAAGTCAAAGAAGGGCCGCAATTTGGCTGGTATATATACACTCAGGCAACAATGGTTTTACCAATTGGCCGGGACATGGCCGACACAATAAATTAAGACGCCCGGAGGCATTACATGATTACAGGTATCCAAATCACCAAAGCAGCAAACGACGATCTGTTGAACTCTTTCTGGCTGCTCGACAGCGAAAAAGGCGAAGCGCGCTGCGTATGTGCTAAAGCTGGTTTTGCTGAAGATGACGTGGTAGCGATTGACCAGCTGGGCAGCATTGAGTATCGCGAAGTACCGATGGAAGTTCAGCCGCAGGTTCGCGTTGAAGGCGGCCAGCACCTGAACGTTAACGTGCTGCGTCGTGAAACGCTGATGGATGCGGTTGAGCACCCGGAAAAATACCCGCAGCTGACCATCCGTGTGTCAGGCTATGCGGTACGCTTTAACTCTCTGACTCCAGAGCAGCAGCGCGACGTTATCGCCCGTACCTTTACTGAAAGCCTGTAACAGGGCTGCATAAAAAAAGCCGGGTAGTTAACCCGGCTTTTTTATTACTCGTTTGAAGACTCTTGCGAGCCGCTTGGCTTACGACGCTTACCAATGTTTTTGGCATCGCGATGACGCTGCTTCACGCGTGGCTTCTCTTTCTCTTTTTCTTTCTTTTCGGCGCGCTTGGCCAGCGCCTTCTTCGATGGCTTGCCCGTCATCTTCTCACTCGGCGCACGGGTAGTAGGACGCAGCTCGTCAATAACACGGGCTTTTAACGGCTCATCAACGTAGCGGCCAATTTTCTGCAGCAGCAGGTGATCATGCGCCTCGACCAGTGAAATGGCGGTGCCTTTGCGCCCGGCGCGGCCGGTACGGCCAATACGGTGCAGGTAGATATCACCGCTGCGTGGCATATCGAAGTTAATCACGTGGCTCACGTCTGGAATATCGATCCCACGTGCGGCAACGTCGGTGGCGATCAGCACGTTCACCCGGCCTTCCGTCAGACGTTTGATACCTTCGGTACGTTTTACCTGGGCCATCTCGCCTTCAAGATAGCAGTTGTTAATCCCGGCGTTACGCAGCAGCTCTGCCAGCTCATGCACGCGCTCGCGCTTACGAACAAACACGATGGTGCGGGTCGCGTCGTCCTGGGTCAGGAGATGCTTCAGCAGGGCAGTTTTATGTGCAAAGTCATCCGCGCGGTAGTACCACTGATGGATCTTTTTACGCTCGCGGGTCGACGGCGTCGCAGAGACCTCGACCGGATCTTCCAGCAGGCGCTCGGCAAAGTCCTTAACGGCGTTGCCTTCCAGGGTGGCGGAGAAGAGCATGGTCTGCTTACGCCAGCGCGTCTCCCCAGCGATGTGCTCGATATCCTGAGCAAAACCCAGCTCCAGCATGCGGTCTGCTTCATCGAGGATCAGCGTCTCTACGGCGCGGCAATCAAAGTTCTCTTCTTTGATGTACTGCATAAGGCGGCCGGTCGTCGCGACTACGATATCCTGGTTTTCGCTGAACACTTCGGCGTGGTTCATATAGGCTACGCCGCCGGTAATCGTGGCGATATCCAGATGGGTATTTGCCGACAGCTCACGGGCGTGCTCGGCCACCTGCGTTGCCAGTTCACGGGTCGGCGTCAGGATAAGAATACGCGGCGGTCCAGATTTCTTACGCGGAAAATCAATCAGGTGCTGCAACGCAGGCAGCAGGTACGCCGCCGTTTTCCCTGTGCCGGTAGGCGCGGAACCGAGTACATCGCGGCCCTCCAGCGCAGGCGGAATAGCAGCCGCCTGAATGGCAGTTGGGCGTGTAAAGCCTTTACTCTGGAGCGCGTCCAGCAGGCTTTCATCGAGTTCGAGTTCGGAAAAAGTCGTTACAGTCATGTTCTACCTCAGTGTGGGGCGCTGATTATAATCGTTATGGCTGCAATCTTCATCTCTTTGTGTGGATAACGCTTTCCCGCCTGGCGGCTTTCCCCTATCCTACACCGGTTTCGTTAGTTGGATTGTTAATAATGCCCCACAGCAAAGCGCAGCTGCGTCGTAATGGTTTCACGTTTAAACAGTTTTTTATTGCCCATGACAGATGTGCCATGAAGGTGGGTACCGACGGTATTCTTCTCGGGGCATGGTCGCCGGTTGCCGAGGTTAAGCGCATCCTCGATATCGGTACCGGCAGCGGCTTGCTGGCGTTGATGCTGGCCCAGCGTACCGGTGAGACAGTGAGCATTGATGCCGTGGAGCTGGACGCCGATGCTGGTCAACAGGCGCAGGAGAACGTAAGCGAGTCGCCATGGGCGGATCGCATTCAGATCCATCCCGCCGACATTCAGGAGTGGGTCAACACCTGCACCCGCCGCTACGATCTGATCGTCAGCAATCCGCCTTATTATGAAAAAGGGGTCGAGTGCGGCACGCCGCAGCGGGAGCAGGCGCGCTATACCGTCTCTCTGGATCACGGCACGCTGCTGGCCTGCGCCGCCGAATGCATCACGGAAGAGGGATTTTTATGCGTCGTGCTGCCGGAAGGGCTGGGAAATGGCTTTACGCAAAAGGCGCTGGAGTCGGGCTGGCATCTGCGCCTGCGCACCGACGTTGCCGATAACGAAAGCCGTCTGCCGCACCGCGTGCTGCTGGCCTTTTCTCCCACTCAAGGGGAGTGCTTTAGCGATCGCATGACCATCCGTGGCGCGGATCAGCGCTATTCTGAAGACTATACGGCGCTGACCCAGGCGTTCTATCTCTTTATGTAGGTGCGCGGAACAAGTACCGATGGCCCGGAGTCTGGCAGCAGCGCCGGGTAGTCAAGCGTGTAGTGCAATCCTCGGCTCTCCTTACGCGCCATGGCGCAGCGGACAATCAGCTCCGCCACCTGCACCAGGTTACGCAGCTCCAGCAGATTGTTAGAGACGCGGAAGTTAGCGTAATACTCGTCGATCTCCTGCTGCAGCATCTGGATCCGCCGTAGTGCGCGCTCCAACCGCTTGCTGGTACGCACAATCCCTACGTAATCCCACATCAGCAGGCGCAGCTCGTGCCAGTTATGCTGAATGATGACCCGCTCGTCCGGATCCTCAACCTGGCTCTCATCCCATGCGGGGAGCGTCGCGACCTCTGACACAGCAGAAAGCCGCCCGGTAATATCTTCCGCCGCTGACCAGCCATAGACCAGACACTCCAGCAGCGAGTTGGACGCCATACGGTTCGCGCCGTGCAGGCCGGTATAGCTCACCTCGCCGATGGCATACAGCCCGTCAACGTCGGTACGGCCCGCATCATCCACCATCACGCCGCCGCAGGTATAGTGTGCCGCCGGCACGATAGGCACCGGCTCTTTGGTGAGATCGATACCCAGGCCGAGCAGCTTCTCGTAGATCATCGGGAAGTGCTGGCGAATAAAGGCCTCTGGCTTATGGCTGATATCCAGATACATGCAGTCCGCCCCAAGACGCTTCATCTCATGGTCGATGGCTCTGGCCACGATGTCGCGCGGGGCCAGCTCGCCTCGTGGATCGAAATCGGGCATAAACCGCGTGCCGTCCGGGCGCTTGAGGTAGGCACCTTCCCCGCGCAGCGCCTCGGTAAGCAGGAAGTTACGCGCCTGCGGGTGGAAGAGGGCGGTGGGGTGAAACTGGTTGAATTCGAGGTTGGCAACGCGGCAGCCTGCCCGCCAGGCCATGGCAATGCCGTCTCCGGAGGCGATATCCGGGTTAGTGGTGTACTGATAGACCTTTGATGCGCCGCCGGTGGCCAGCACTACCGCTTTCGCTCGGCAGGTTTCAACCGCCTCGCGATTGCGGTTCCATACCCATGCGCCCACCGCCCGGCGCGGGCCGGAGAGACCAGTTTTGTCGGAGATAATCAGGTCTACGGCGTTGCAGCGCTCCAGCACGCGAATATTAGGATGGCTTAAAGCCTGGCTAACCAACGTCGTCTCGACCGCTTTGCCGGTGGCATCGGCGGCATGCAGGATACGACGATGGCTGTGGCCGCCTTCGCGAGTCAGGTGGTAGCCCTCTGTCCCGTTGGGCTGGACGTGGGTATCAAACAGCACGCCCTGATCGATAAGCCACTGCACGCAGGGCCGGGCGTTGCTGGCGACAAACTCAGCCGCATGGCGATCGACGATGCCTGCCCCCGCGATAAGCGTGTCTTCCACGTGTGAGCTAATGCTATCGGTGACATCAAACACGGCGGCAATCCCGCCCTGAGCATAGAGGGTTGAGCCTTCGCTAACCGGCCCTTTACTGAGAACAATCACGCTATGGTGCTGCGCCAAACGCAGCGCCAGGGAGAGGCCCGCAGCGCCGCTGCCAATAACCAGCACATCACAGGAGAGATCGGGAGTCGTATTCATGATAGTGTGTTTAATTTACTAAACAGGATGCCGCCAGCATAGATCTAAAGGCGGCATAAATCACCCATTTTTTTAAATTGTGTTGTAGAGGCTAAACAACGAGGCGGCGAGCGGGCGAAATCAGTTTTGTGGTGAAAAAAAAGCAGGGTTGCGTTACTCTGCTGACGGTATAAAAGGCTTTTCTTCTATGCGACGTGCATAGTTTAGCGTCAGTAGACTTATAATGAGTCATAACCAACGGTCTGCGAAACGATACACAAAAACAAAGGCGTAACGGAACTTTTGCCGAAAAAGTCTCTCTAACCACATGCTTGCTCAGAGTGCTGTGTGGGAGTGGCGTTTCGATTACGCGTGGATATTAGGTTTGGGGAGACATTACCTCGGATGAGCGAGCAGTTAACGGATCAGGTCCTCGTCGAACGGGTCCAGAAGGGAGATCAGAAAGCCTTTAACTTACTGGTGGTCCGCTACCAGCATAAAGTAGCGAGCCTGGTTTCCCGTTATGTGCCGTCGGGCGACGTTCCCGATGTCGCACAAGAGTCTTTCATTAAGGCCTATCGCGCGCTGGATTCATTCCGGGGGGATAGCGCTTTTTACACCTGGCTCTATCGTATTGCGGTGAATACCGCCAAGAATTACCTGGTCGCTCAGGGTCGTCGTCCACCGTCCAGCGATGTTGATGCTATAGAAGCAGAAAACTACGAAAACGGTGGAGCGCTGAAAGAAATTTCGAACCCTGAGAACTTAATGTTGTCAGAAGAACTGAGACAAATCGTTTTCCGAACCATTGAATCGCTTCCGGAAGATTTACGTATGGCAATTACCTTACGGGAGCTGGATGGCCTTAGCTATGAAGAGATAGCCGCCATTATGGACTGCCCGGTGGGTACGGTACGTTCACGTATCTTCCGAGCTCGGGAAGCCATTGATAATAAAGTTCAACCGCTTATCAGGCGTTGACGATAGCGGGATACTGGAAAAGGTATTAGGCATGCAGAAAGAAAAGCTTTCCGCTTTAATGGATGGTGAGACGCTGGATACCGAGCTGCTCAAGGAGCTGTCTCGCGATCCGGAAATGCAGGAAACCTGGGAGCGTTACCACCTGGTGCGTGACGCTTTACGCGGTGATACTGCCGACGTCATCCATTTCGATATCTCAGCCCGCGTCATGGCTGCCATTGCCGACGAACCGGTACGGCAGGCAACACCATTGATCCCGGAATCCCAGCCTGCGCCGCAGCAGTGGCAGAAGATGCCGTTCTGGGCCAAAGTGCGTCCCTGGGCAAGCCAGATTACTCAGATGGGCGTAGCTGCCTGCGTTTCGCTGGCGGTTATCGTTGGCGTGCAGCACTACAATAGCCCGTCCGACAGTGCCCAGCAGCCTGAAGCGCCGGTGTTTAACACGCTTCCTATGATGGGTAAAGCCAGCCCGGTTAGTCTTGGCGTCCCGTCGGAGGCTACCACCGCCGATGCGGGTCAGCAGCAGCAGGTTCAGGAGCAGCGCCGCCGTATTAATGCGATGCTTCAGGACTATGAGCTGCAGCGTCGCCTGCACTCCGAACAGCTTCAGTTTGAGCAGGCGCAAACCCAGCAGGCTGCTGTACAGGTGCCAGGAAACCAAACTTTAGGAACGCAATCGCAGTAATGAAGCAACTTTGGTGTGCCATGTCTCTCATGGCCGGTAGTCTGTTGTTTTCTGCTAACGCCTCGGCTGATGTCACCTCCGGGGCGTTGTTGCAGCAGATGAACCTGGCCAGCCAGTCTCTTAACTATGAGCTCTCTTTTGTCAGCATCAACAAGCAGGGCGTCGAGTCGTTACGCTATCGGCATGCCCGGCTGGCAAATCAGCCTCTCGCCCAGCTTTTACAGATGGATGGCCCACGTCGTGAGGTCGTTCAGCGCGGTAGCGAAATAAGCTACTTTGAGCCGGGCCTTGAGCCATTTACGCTGACCGGCGACTACATTGTCGATTCGCTGCCCTCACTGGTCTATACCGATTTCAAACGGCTCGCGGCATTCTACGATTTCATTTCGGTAGGCCGTACCCGGATTGCCGATCGCCTGTGCGAGGTGATCCGCGTCGTAGCCCGCGACGGCACGCGCTACAGCTATATCGTCTGGCTGGATGCCGAGACCAAGCTTCCTATGCGGGTCGATCTGCTCGATCGCGACGGGGAGACCCTGGAGCAGTTCCGCGTCGTGGCGTTCACCGTGAATGAGCAGGTGGGAAGCAATATGGAGAATCTCGCCAAAGCTAACCTGCCGCCGTTGCTGTCGGTTCCGGCAGGGGAAAAGATCGATTTCAACTGGTCGGCGACCTGGTTACCGCAGGGCTTTAGCGAAGTCTCCAGCAGCCGTCGCAAGCTGCCGACGATCGATATGCCAGTGGAGTCACGCCTCTTCTCCGACGGACTGTTCAGCTTCTCCGTTAACGTTAACCGCGCCAGCCAGAACAGCAGCGATCAAATGCTGCGCACCGGGCGTCGTACCGTTAGCACCACCGTGCGGGATAACGCAGAGATTACCGTGGTCGGCGAGCTTCCGCCGCAGACCGCAAAACGTATTGCAGACAGTCTTAAATTCAGGGCAGCACAATGATCAAAGAGTGGGCAACCGTAGTCTCATGGCACAATGGCGAAGCCGTTGTCAGCTGTGATGTTAAAGCCTCCTGTAACAGCTGCGCCTCGCGCGCAGGGTGCGGTAGCCGCGTTCTGAACAAGCTCGGTCCGCAGATGACCCACACCATTTCCGTACCCAGCGAGCAGCCGCTAATGGCTGGGCAGAAGGTCGAGCTGGGCATTGCCGAAGGCAGCTTGCTCAGCTCTGCGCTGCTGGTCTATATGTCGCCGCTGGTGGGATTGTTTATCATGGCCGCGCTGTTCCAGACGCTGTTTGGTTACGACCTGGCGGCGATGGGCGGTGCGGTGCTGGGCGGCGTCGGGGGCTTTCTGCTGGCCCGCGCGTTTTCACCCAAGCTGGCCGCCCGTGAAGCCTGGCAGCCAGTGATCCTGAGCGTTGCTTTGCCGCCGGATCTGCTGCGGGTCGATGCCACGCCCGTAGACGCCCACTCTCAGTCGCGTTAATTATTAGAAATCACGATGC
>NZ_LR607338.1:251777-280095 GCF_902164725.1 Pseudescherichia vulneris
GATGCTGGTTTACATCGCCACTATTTACCATGAATAAAATAGGCTGGAGAACTTTATGGCCAAGTGATTAAAAGCAGCAGAGAGACCTAAATTTATAAAAGGCCGGGTGACGCTCGCCACTCGGCCTTTTTATTACCCTTCTCGCACCAACAACGTTAACACTTCATAATGCGCCGTATGCGGGAACATATCGAATAGCTGCACGCGTTCAATACGGTATCCTGGCAGCGCGTGAATATCTTTCGCCATCGTTTCAGCATTGCAGCTGGAGTAAATAATCCACTGCGGAGCCATGGCACTCAGGTAGTCGCACAGCGGCTTGCCGATGCCGCGCCGCGGCGGGTTAACTACCACCAGATCCGGTACCGCTCCCTGCCCCGTGGCAAACGCGGTAGAATCCAGGGCCTGAAAATGCACGTTATGCAGACCCAGCTCTTCAGCAGACTGTTTCGCGCAGGCGATGGCCTCCGGGGCGATCTCAATTCCGGTCAGCGTCATCTCCGGCGTTGCGCAGTGCAGGCCAAAGCCGCCTACGCCGCAGAAGAGATCCCACATATGCTTGACCGGCAGCGCCCGCACCCAGTCGCGTGCGGTGGCATAGAGGCTCGCCGCCACGCTGGGGTTAGTCTGGAAGAAGCTCTGGGGGCGGATCCACAGCGGCACGCCGTTAAAGCGCTCCGCCAGCGCCCGCTGGTCGGTAAGCCAGATCTCCTGCTCCCCCTCCATAATCGCCATATGCACCGGCTGGATATTTACCGAGATCACCTTCAGCTGCGGCAGCTCGGCCTGCAGCGCAGGCAGCGCGGCGCGAAGCTGGTCGAGCTTGGCCTCTGAACGCAGCACGAAGCGCAGCATCAGGCCACCATCGAGCTGGCTCTCGGTGAGCAGCAGGTACTTCAGCTCCCCGCGCTTGCGCGCCACGTTATAGGGCGTCAGGCCTGATCGGGCAATAAAGGGCTTCAGGGCGGCAAAGACCGGGTAGAACGACGCCGGATAGAGCGGACAGCCGGTGAGATCCTCCGGCGAGCCGTCGCGGTGCAGCATCCCCAGCAGCGGTTTCTCCACGCTGCCACTCACCACCATCTTGGCTTTGTTACGAAACCCCTGCTCCGGGCCGCTGACCGGCGTGCACCACTCGGCGACCGGCAGACCGTCCAGCAGCGCATGCAGGCTCGCCGTCTTGCTGGCAAGCTGTTGCGGGACCGGCTGGTCGATCCATTGACAGGAGCGACAGCGACCGGCGTCATAAAGGGCGCACTGCATGATAGAAACCTTCTTTTTTGCGGGGCGGGGATTGTACCACCGTTACTGGAAGCGGAAAAAGCGTCTGCAGGGGGATGGGATAAACAGCAAGGCAAGCACCAGCATATCCGGCAGCTTCTGCATCATCAGCGAGCGGAAAATTTCCCGCTTTGAGCCACCGGCAATGCTGAACAGCTCGGGGTAGCCGTAGCCCAGCGAGGCCGCCCACAGGTAGCCTGCGGCCACTACTTGGGTCAGGAGATAGAGCCAGCGCGCCCAGTTGCGGCCTTTGATGACCGAGAAGGCGCAGAGAAATTCGAGGAACAGCAACAGAAGGCTGCCGAGGAAAATCAGCGTCAGGTTCCAGGTCTGGGCGCTGCGGTGGATAAAGTCCAGCGTCCCGCGCAGCCCCAGCAGGTTAAATAGCAGCAGCAGGTCGAGGCAGCGCATCGCAATAATAGCGATAGCCGCGACCTGAACCAGCGTCGGCACGTTAAGACGCGCATGACCCTGCTGCGTTTTATTGAAAAATCCCACGGCGTAGCCTTCCCTGCGAAACGATGCCGCGATCGACGCGGCATCAGTGACCCATGACCTCAGCAAATAGTAGTGGGATCAGCCCTGCCTTGCACGCTGGATATCGCGCGTTCGCTGCTTTTCTGCACGAGCCATCAACAGCCAGGCGATAAAACCAACAATGCCCACCACGCCGAGGATAATCGACGCCAGGGCGTTGATCTCCGGGTTCACCCCCATGCGCACGCTGGAGAAGACCAGCATCGGCAGCGTCGTGGCCCCCGGCCCGGAAACGAAGCTGGCGATCACCAGATCGTCCAGCGACAGAGTAAAGGCCAGTAGCCAGCCAGAGATCACCGCCGGCATGATCATCGGTAGAGTGATGATAAAGAAGACCTTCACCGGGGTGGCACCGAGATCCATCGCCGCCTCCTCAATGGAGCGATCCAGCTCGCGCAGACGGGAGGAGATCACCACCGCCACGTAGGCGGTACAGAAGGTCACGTGCGCCAGCCAGATGGTGAGCATCCCGCGATCCGCAGGCCAGCCAATGGCGTGAGCCAGGGCGACAAACAGCAGCAGCAGCGACAGGCCGGTGATCACGTCGGGCATAACCAGCGGGGCGGTGATCATAAAGGCAAAGCCGTTTGCGCCGCGAAAGCGTCCGAAGCGCACCATTACCACGGCGGCGATGGTCCCAAGGATCACCGCCATCGTTGCCGCGCAGGCGGCAATAGTCAGGCTCAGCCCTACCGCGCTCATCATCGCGTCGTCATGGAACAGCTCGCGATACCAGCGCGTAGACCATCCGGCCCACACCGTCACCAGCTTCGAGCTGTTGAAGGAGTAGACCACCAGCATCAGCATTGGCGCGTAGAGAAAGGTAAACCCAAGGATCAGGATCAGGGTCCGCCACGGGGAACGCACTACCGGTAAATTGTTCATGCGTGGTCTCCCGTCGCTTTGCTCTGATGTTTATGGAACCACATGATTGGCACAATCAGCAGCAGCAGCATGATAATGGCGACCGCCGAGGCCACCGGCCAGTCACGGTTGTTAAAGAACTCCTGCCACAGCACGCGGCCAATCATGATGCTATCCGGGCCACCGAGCAGCTCCGGGATCACGAACTCACCCACCGCCGGGATAAACACCAGCATCGAGCCCGCGATAATCCCACCCTTGGTCAGAGGCACGATCACGCTAAAGAAGGTCTTCAGCGGGCGGGCACCGAGATCCAGCGAGGCTTCTACCAGCGAGTAGTCGATGCGCGTCAGGGCGGTGTAGATCGGCAGCACCATAAACGGCAGGTAGGCGTAGACAATGCCGATATAGACCGCAAGGTTGGTGTGCAGAATAGTCAGCGGCTGGTCAATCACCCCCAGCCAGAGCAGGACGTTATTCAACACGCCGTTATTTTTCAGGATCCCCATCCAGGCGTAGACACGGATCAAGAACGAGGTCCACGACGGCAGGATCACCAACAGCAGCAGAATATTGCGCGTCGACGGCTTGCTGTGCGCTACCGCCCAGGCCAGCGGGTAGCCCAGCAGCAAGCAGCAGATCGTCGAGATGCCTGCCACCTGTAACGATTGCAGGTAGGCCTCGAAGTAGAGCGGATCGTCCGTAAGCTGGAGGAAGTTCCCCAGGTTAAGGGTGATCGAGAGCTGGCCGTCGGCCCACTCCATCAGATCGGTATAGGGCGGGATCGCCCGCGCCATCTCGGCCAGGCTGATTTTAAAGACGATCAGAAACGGCAGTAAAAACAGCAGCGACAGCCAGATGTAGGGCAGCGCGATCACCAGCTTGCGCCCGTGCTTCATCTGCATCCGCGCCAGCCAGAGGGTAAAGCGGGACGTTTTTTCCACGCGGGCCGGGGGTTCTAATGTGCTCATCGCCGCTCCTTAAACCGTTAGCACAACGCAGCTGTCGGCATCCCAGCAGAGACGAACTTCGTCGCCCCACGTCGGCAGGCCTTTGCGGTAGCGATGTTCGTTTTGCAACTGGGCGCTGATCATCTGTCCGCTCTTGAGGCGGACGTGGTAGATCGAGAGATCGCCGAGGTAGGCAATATGCACCACTTCACCCACGGCAAAGTTGAAGCCGTCGGCCGGGGCCTCGTCGCAGAGCATGATCTTCTCCGGGCGCAGGGCTACGTAGACCGGCACGTTGTCCACCACCGACGCATCCGCATCGACCTTCAGGGGATGCATCAGCCCCGGCGAGTCAATCACCAGACCATCCTCCTGGCGATCCTTCAGCAGCCCTTCGAAGACGTTCACCGAGCCGATAAACTCCGCGCTGTAGCGAGTGGTGGGATGCTCGTAGATCTCCTCCGGCTCGCCGATCTGCACAAACTTGCCCCGGTTCATAATGGCGATACGTCCGGCCATGGTCATCGCCTCTTCCTGATCGTGGGTCACCATCACGCAGGTCACCCCTACCCGCTCAAGAATATCGACCACCTCCAGCTGCATCCGGTCGCGCAGCTTCTTATCCAGCGCGCCCATCGGCTCGTCGAGCAGCAGCAGCTTTGGCCGCTTCGCCAGGCTGCGGGCCAGGGCCACGCGCTGACGCTGGCCGCCCGAGAGCTGGTGCGGCTTACGCTTGGCAAACTCGCTCATGTGCACGAGGCCCAGCATCTCCGCGACCCGGCTGGCAATCTCCGCCTTCGGCAGTTTGTCCTGCTTCAAGCCGAAGGCAATGTTCTGCTCTACGGTCATGTGCGGAAAGAGCGCGTAGGACTGGAACATCATATTGATGGGGCGCAGGTAGGGCGGCACGTGGGCCAGGTCAACGCCGTCCAGCATAATCTGCCCGGTGGTAGGCTGCTCAAAGCCCGCTAGCATACGCAGCAGGGTTGATTTCCCGCAGCCGGACGCGCCCAGCAGGGCAAAAATCTCACCCTTGTAGATAGTCAGGTTGACGTCATCCACGGCATGTTGACCATCAAACGATTTGGTCAGGTTACGAATTTCCAGCAGCGGCGTCAGCGCCTTACGAGGTTTCGCCTGTGGGCGGGGGGTTGCGTCATTCACGGGGTGCTCTCCGGCATACAGATAAACTGGTGCAAATGCACTAAAACGGTGCCTGATATCCGGTGGCGCGAACACCACCGGATACGGTCTTATTTACCGCTCTTCACTTTGGTCCACGCGCGGGTTCTTACGCGATCGATTTTCGGCTCCTGCACCTTCAAGGTAAAGAGCTTGGCGAAGACGTCTGCCGGTGGGAAAATCGCCGGGTTTTCGCGAACTTCAGCGCTGATCAGCGGCACGGAGGCCTTGTTGCCGTTAGCATAGAAGACGTGATCACTGATGTGGGCGATAACGTCCGGACGCATCAGGTAGTTGAGGAACTGGTAGGCTTCCTCTTTGTTTTTGGCATCTTTCGGCATGGCGAAGACGTCAAAGAAGGCCAGCGCCCCCTCTTTTGGAATGATGTAGGAGACGTTAACGCCGTTTTTCGCCTCTTTCGCGCGGTTCGCCGCCTGCCAGACATCCCCTGCCCAGCCGATCGCCACGCAGATATCGCCGTTGGCCAGATCGTTAATGTACTGTGAGGAGTGGAAGTAGCGGATATTTGGTCGCAGCTTCAGCAGCAGATCGGTGGCCGCACCAGTGTAGTCGTCCGCTTTGCTGCTATTGGGATCTTTACCCAGATAGTTCAGCACGGTAGCAAAGATCTCTTCCGGGGCATCGAGGAAGGAGACGCCGCAGCTCTTCAGCTTCTCAAGGTTTTCCGGCTTCATCACCAGATCCCAGCTATCCACCGGCACGTCGCCCAGCACCGCTTTCACCTTGTCGACGTTATAGCCAATGCCGGTAGTTGCCCACAGGTACGGCATCGCGTACTTGTTCTCAGGATCGTGCTTGGCCACCATCTTCAGCACGTCTGGATCCATGTTTTTCCAGTTCGGCAGCTTGCTCTTATCCAACGGCTGGAACACGCCTGCGGTCAGCTGGCGCTCCAGGAAGCTGGCGGAGGGTACAACCAGATCGAAGCCGGTGCTGCCCGCCATCAGTTTGCCTTCGAGCACCTCGTTAGAGTCAAACACGTCATAAACCACTTTGATACCGGTCTCTTTTTCAAAGTTTGCCACCGTGTCCGGGGCAATATAGTCAGACCAGTTATAGACGTGCAGCGTCTTCTGCTCAGCTGCCAGCGTGCCGGCGGAGACCGCCATCAGCGCGCCTGCTACCAGACCAGACAACCATTTTTTATTCAGGGTGGTCATATCTCATTCCTTCTGGAAAGTTCGTGAATAGACGAACTAAATGTACGCATTAAAGATATGCAAGAATCGTGCATACTTTATCACTCTGCACAGCTTCGGGTATGAGACGCCACCCGGCAGACGCTGCAAGCTTTTTAAAGCAGCGCAAGAATAACTGTAGCCAGGGTTAGAGGCTATAGGTCAGGTTAAAAACCGGGTTTTATCAATTTTTTATTCACTATTTGTCTATACGATAGTCCGATAGCGCCATCATGGCGGTGAATAAAACTGGTGGAAGGCAGGAAATGCAGAATAAAAACGGGGAAGAATGCAGCCGCTATGGCAGCGACTGCGCTAATGTCGTTAGGGTTTAGTGAAGAAAATTGCGCACCGTTTCACCGGCAGCGGCCTCGTCTTCCTCTGCATTAAACAGCAGCTGCTGCGCGCAGGCTTCGAGGATCACCATGGAAACCTGCTCCTCGCTGTGACGCATAAACCAGGCAAACTGCTTCAGATTCACGCCAGGGGCGGCGAACAGCGACTGGCACACCACCAGCTTCGGCAGATTATCATCCTGAATGTCGAGGAAGGCTTTAATCGTCAGCGAGCTGGCGTTAATTGCAGAGAGATCGGCCGCCAGCGCCAACAGCGCCGTGGGCTTGACCTCTGCCATCGCTGAGAAGAGAACAATATCATCAACCAGATCGATTTTGGCGTCGTAGATGCCGTCAAAGTTTTGCATATGCGGCAGGTGTAGCGCCTGGCAGGTATCACACTCATAAAAACTGATGCCCAGCTCGTCAAGCCAATGACGCAAGGTGTCCAGACTGGGTACGACGAGTGAATCCATAATAGGGGGTGACCTCTGTAAAAAAATTTGCGGGCATAGCTTACGCAAAAAACGCCCTGTATACCATTTATACTGCCGGAAAAGCGCCTAGCCGCCCGTTTTCAGACAAAAGCCGGGGGTGGCCTGCTGCTCGATCCAGGCGATCATTCGCCCGGCGATGTCCACCCCGGTGGCCTTCTCAATGCCTTCCAGACCCGGCGAGGCGTTCACTTCCATCACCAGCGGCCCGCGATCGGCGCGTAGAATATCGACCCCGGCGACCTCCAGCCCCAGCGTGCGCGCCGCCAGCAGGGCGATCTCCCGCTCGCGCAGGGTAATGTTAGCCTCCGTTGCCACGCCGCCGCGGTGCAGGTTGGAGCGGAAATCCCCCTCTTTCGCCCGCCGCTCAATGGCCGCCACCACCTCATCCCCCACCACCAGGCAGCGAATGTCGCACCCCTTCGCCTCTTTAATATACTCCTGCACCAGGATGTGGGCGTTGAGACCGCGAAAGGCGTCGATCACGCTCTCCGCCGCCTGGCGCGTCTCCGCCAGCACCACACCGATGCCCTGAGTGCCTTCCACCAGCTTGACCACCAGCGGTGCGCCGCCGACCATGTCGATAAGATCGCTGGTGTCATCCGGCGAATGGGCAATGCCGGTCACCGGCAGATCGATCCCCTGGCGCGCCAGCAGCTGCAGCGAGCGCAGCTTGTCTCTGGCACGGGTGATGGCCACGGACTCGTTGAGGGGGTAGCTGCCGAGCATTTCGAACTGACGCAGCGCCGCCGTGCCGTAGAAAGTGATGGCGGAGCCAATGCGTGGGATCACGGCATCAAAGTAAGGGAGTTGGCGGCCCTGATAGTGGATCGACGAGGCCGCCGGACTGATGTTCATATAGCAGGAGAGTGGATCGAGGATCTCGATGGTGTGTCCCCGCTGTACCGCTGCTTCACGCAGCCGTTTACACGAATAGAGCGTTCCATCCCGGGACAATATGGCAATTTTCACCCTGCACCTCTCTACAATAACGGTGTCGCAGCCGCATCACTATCATACACGCAGCGAGACGCAGGATGAACGGGATTTATCGTGTCGCCCTGCGTTGGCGAAACATAGCCTGATGGCATCGAAACGACAGGTAAAACCTTCTTTCTATTACCTGAGGTAATCGGCATGATAGCCCTATTCGCTGTCTGGCTTAACGTTAAGGAGAGAGTATGTTCGCTGTAATTTTTGGACGCCCCGGCTGTCCCTACTGCGTACGCGCAAAAGAACTTGCAGATAAACTGAGCACCGAGCGTGACGACTTTAGCTATCGCTATGTCGATATTCATGCGGAAGGGATCACCAAAGCCGATCTGGAAAAGACCGTAGGCAAGCCGGTTGAAACCGTGCCGCAGATCTTCCTCGATCAGAAGCACATCGGTGGCTGCACCGACTTTGAAGCCTATGCCAAAGCGCATCTGGGCCTCTTTGCCGAGCAGTAAGCACGCCTGGGGGCGCTAGCTGCGCCCCCGTCTTCCCAACAGGCTACGAATGAACAGATAGCAGAGCGCGCCCAGCGCGCACCAGAACACCGCGCTGAACAGCCACGCCATCTCCTGCCAGACTGAACGTATCGGCGTCAGAAAGAGCAGCATCAGTACAAAGCAGAACGTTGCCCCCAGCATTGCGCCTACCACCGGCAGCACTACCCGACGTTTAGTCGAGACAAAGCTGGCCACCGCACCGGGAATGATAAAAAAGAGCAGCCCCAGCTCGGGATGGCTGGCAGGCTGAAAGGCCCCTCTCACGTTTAATATATGCGACAGGTAGACCACAATAAAAAGCAGGAAGCAGCAAAGCGCGCCCGCCCAACCACGTTTAGACTTCAAATAATCCTCCTGACATCGCCTCTATCGAACATTTCTTCGCCCCAAAGGAACGTCCGGTTTGATAAAGCAGTGTGGCTATCCTTGCCAAAAAAGCACCCACGCGAATGCGCGATTCTTAACTAGCCGTTGTTTCTTAATACGATTAAACTAACGGCCTGATCTGTTTTGCGGTCATTGTTTTGTTTGCAGCAGCGTGACATAAAGGTCCACTGACGTAAGTAAAACATTAGCGTAAATCACCATTTCTTTCAACAGCTTACTAGTAAACAAGAAGTTAGCCTCCGTGAATATAAACGTCGCAGATTTGTTAAATGGGAATTACATACTGTTATTATTTGTGGTGCTGGCGTTAGGCCTGTGCCTGGGAAAATTACGGCTAGGCTCGGTACAACTTGGTAATTCCATTGGCGTTTTAGTGGTTTCGCTATTATTAGGCCAGCAGCATTTCGCCATTAACACCGACGCCCTGAATCTGGGCTTTATGCTGTTTATTTTTTGCGTCGGCGTAGAAGCCGGGCCCAACTTTTTTTCGATTTTCTTTCGTGACGGCAAAAATTACCTGATGCTGGCGCTGGTGATGGTCGGCAGCGCGCTGCTGATTGCGCTGGGGCTGGGTAAGCTGTTTGGCTGGGATATCGGCCTTACCGCCGGGATGCTGGCTGGCTCAATGACCTCTACGCCGGTGTTGGTGGGCGCGGGAGATACCCTGCGCCATTTGGGCATGCCCAGCGGCCAGCTCACCACCGCGCTGGATCATCTCAGCCTCGGCTACGCCCTGACCTACCTTATTGGGCTGGTTAGCCTGATCTTCGGCGCGCGCTATATGCCGAAGCTACAGCATCAGGACCTACAGACCAGCGCCCAGCAGATCGCCCGCGAGCGCGGTCTCGACAACGACGCCAACCGCAAAGTGTATCTTCCGGTGATCCGCGCTTACCGCGTTGGGCCGGAGCTGGTGGCGTGGGCCGACGGTAAAAACCTGCGCGAGCTGGGCATTTACCGTCAGACCGGGTGCTACATCGAGCGTATTCGCCGCAACGGCATTCTGGCGACCCCGGACGGCGATGCGGTCTTACAGATGGGAGATGAGATCTCGCTGGTGGGCTATCCTGACGCCCATGCCCGCCTCGACCCTAGCTTCCGTAACGGCAAAGAGGTCTTTGACCGCGACCTGCTCGACATGCGCATCGTCACTGAAGAGATCGTGGTCAAGAACCACAACGTAGTGGGCCGCCGCCTCGCCCAGCTCAAACTTACCGATCACGGCTGCTTCCTGAACCGGGTGATCCGCAGCCAGATCGAGATGCCGATTGACGACAGCATTGTGCTCAACAAAGGCGACGTGTTGCAGGTGAGCGGCGACGCGCGACGGGTGAAAACCATCGCCGACCGCATCGGCTTTATCTCGATTCACAGCCAGGTCACCGATCTGCTGGCCTTCTGTGCCTTCTTTATCGTCGGCCTGATGATCGGCATGATCACCTTCCAGTTCAGTTCGTTTAGCTTTGGCATCGGCAACGCGGCAGGTCTGCTGTTCGCCGGGATCATGCTCGGCTTCCTGCGTGCCAACCACCCGACCTTTGGCTACATCCCGCAGGGGGCGCTGAACATGGTGAAGGAGTTTGGCCTGATGGTATTTATGGCAGGCGTTGGCCTGAGCGCCGGAAGCGGCATCGGCCACGGCCTTGGCGCAGTGGGTGGACAGATGCTGGTTGCCGGGCTGCTGGTAAGCCTGGTGCCGGTGGTGATCTGCTTCCTGTTCGGCGCCTACGTGCTGCGGATGAACCGCGCCATGCTCTTCGGCGCGATGATGGGGGCCCGCACCTGCGCCCCGGCAATGGAGATCATCAGCGACACCGCGCGGAGCAACATCCCCGCGCTCGGCTATGCTGGCACCTATGCCATCGCCAACGTGCTGCTGACCCTGGCCGGGACGCTGATCATCATCATCTGGCCCGGCCTCGGATAACTCTGAAGATAGGTGGTTGCGCAAAAAAATTTCTGGCGTCACGCGAACTTTTTATAGAAGTGCCAGTCATAACTAGTGCCACTGCTTTTCTTTGATGTCCCTATTTTGTGGAGCCCATCAACCCCGCCATCTTTGGTTCAAGGTTGATGGGTTTTTTGTTTTCTGGGGGGTAAAATATTTTTTGTAGGCCGGTGCAAGCGCAGCGCCGCCCGGCGTTTTCTCCCGGAGCAAAAGTTAGTCAACATCTATCTGGAGATGAAACTATGGAGAGCAAAGGATCAATTTCGTGCTATCGAAAATATTAAAATTAGCTATCAAATTTACGTCAGAGGTGTTTGGCACGCTTATCCTGACGGTGACTATTTTCGGGATTTTTTATACTGGTTTTACTAATGAAGGGATAATGCAAATAGTGGATCCCTTAATAGTGCTGGCTGGCGGGATTGCTGCTTATGTTGTCATTATGCTCATTGCACACAAGCTTGATAAAACCCGCTAAACCGCCCGGCGGCACTTACGTTTGCCGGGCCTACGGATTGACCTCCCCCCACCTTTCCTCCTGCAATCCTCGCCAAATCTTGCTACTGTTAACCGACGCCAAGACCATAACTATAGATAAGACGCTATGACCTCTTCTTCTCGCTCTGCACTTAACCACCGTCTCTGGGCTCTATTTACCTTCTTCTTTATCCCTGGGCTGCTGATGGCCTCCTGGGCTACGCGCACGCCAGCCATTCGTGACATCCTGTCGGTTTCCACCGCAGAGATGGGCGCGGTGCTGTTTGGCCTCTCCGTGGGCTCGATGAGCGGCGTTCTCTCCTCTGCGTGGCTGGTCAAGCGCTTCGGCACCCGCAACGTCATCCGCGCCAGCATGTCGGTATCGGTTTTGGGCATGACGGTGCTGAGTCTCGCCCTGTGGTTCGCCTCACCGCTGCTGTTTGCCGTTGGTCTGGCGCTATTTGGAGCCAGCCTGGGGGCAGCCGAAGTAGCGATTAATATCGAAGGCGCGGTGGTAGAGCAGAAGATGAACAAAACCGTGCTGCCGATGATGCACGGTTTCTACAGCCTCGGCACGCTGGTGGGCGCAGGTATCGGCATGACGCTCACCGCCTGGGGCGTGACCGCTACGCTGCACGTTCTGCTGGCGGCCTTGGTAGCCATCGTGCCCATCCTGATCGCCATTACCGCGATCCCCGACGGCACCGGACGCAACGACGCCGGCGACACGCAGAAAAAGCAGAAAGGTCGTCCCTTCTATCGTGATACCCAGCTGCTGCTAATTGGTGTGGTGGTGCTGGCGATGGCCTTTGCCGAAGGCTCCGCCAACGACTGGCTGCCCTTGCTAATGGTGGACGGCCACGGCTTTACCCCCACCTCCGGATCGCTGATCTACACTGGCTTTACTCTCGGCATGACCGTCGGACGCTTTACCGGCGGCTGGTTTATCGATCGCTATAGCCGCGTCACGGTGGTGCGAGCCAGTGCGATTATGGGCGGGCTGGGAATTGCGCTGATTATCTTCGTCGATAGCGCGTGGGTGGCAGGCGTCTCTGTTCTACTGTGGGGCCTGGGCGCGTCCCTTGGCTTCCCGCTGACTATCTCCGCCGCCAGCGACACCGGACCGGACGCCGCAACGCGCGTGAGCGTGGTGGCGACAACCGGGTACCTGGCGTTTCTGGTGGGACCGCCGCTGCTGGGCTTCCTGGGCGAGCACTACGGCCTGCGTAGTGCCATGATGGTGGTACTGGGGCTGATGGTGGTTGCAGTTATCGTGGCCCGGGCGGTAGCGAAACCGGGCCAGAGCGCCGCTAGCCGTTCAGAGAGCGCCCCACCGACCGGTCCTTAAGGAAGATCACCATCAGTCCCAGCCAGAGCAGGCCGTTGAGCAGGTTGAAGAGGCTAAACAGCCCTTCGCCACCGCTCAGGTAAGCGTGCTTGCTCAGCTCGATGCCGACGGTAAATATCGTCATCTGTAACATGCCCATGGCGGCGGATACCGTTCCTTTACTGATGTCGCTGGCAAACAGCGTCAGCCGTACCAGCCCGGCATTGGCGAGGCCGATACCGAATGCGTAGAGGCTCAGTCCGGCGGTCATCCACAGGTAAGCATGGGATTCAACCATCGTCGCCACGGCCGCCAGCAGCAGTCCGGTAACGATCGGCCAGCCGCCCATAACGATCAGCGATCGCACGCTGCGCCGCGAGGTCAGCCGGGCCAGCACCAGGTTACCCGCGATCAACGCCCCGAAGATCGGCACCTGCAGCAGGCCGTACTCATAGCTGCTCATCCCCTCACCGCTGATAATAATAATCGGCGACTGGGCGATCCACGCCAGCAGCGGCAGGCTGACAAAGCCCGTCGCCAGCGCACCGGCCACGAAACGGCCATTTTTCAACACTGCTTTATAATCCCGGCCTAGCTCCTTCAGGGAGAGCTTCTCCCCAAGACGGGTAGCGGTCTCCGGCATCGCCCGCTGCAGGCCAAAGAAGGCGATGGCCGCCAGCAGCGCGAAGAGAATAAACATCCCCTCCCACGGCGCGACGTTTACCCAGGCAGCCCCCACCAGCGGGCCAAGCAGGGGAGCAATCAGCGCCACGTTCGCCATCAGGGCGGTGATCTTGATGCACACCGCCTCCTCAAACGACTCCTGAATAGCGGCATAACCCACCGCGCCAATAAAGCAGAGGCTCACCCCCTGCAAAAAGCGCAGGATGGTGAACTGCTCAATGTTCTGCGCCAGCAGCGTTGCCAGACAGGTGACAATAAACCACACCACCCCGGTGAGCATCACCGGACGGCGACCAATGCGGTCCGACAGCGGCCCAAGCAGCCACTGTAAAAACATGCCCCCGGCCAGATAGGCGGTCATGGAGGTTGGCACCCACTCGATGCCGGCATGGTACTGCGCAACCACGGCCAGCATCCCCGGCTGGATCATGTCGTTGCCGATATAGGTGGAGAACTCGTAGAGCACCAGACACAGGGGAAACATCAGTGCCTGGCGGCCTAAACGGCCTCTAGAAGATGAACGATTTTGCATGTAGTCTCTTTATCCTTAAGATCGCGCAGAGTGTAGTGAAAACGCCGCGCTGGCGGTAGTGAATTCTCTGTGGCAGCGCACGTTTAATACCCTTTACTAGCTTAAGGTTTGTTTAAGGTCGGCGCTGCACAATGGAAGCCTTATGTAATGGTCAACAGGAGTGACAACACCCCATGCTGGAAAATCTCAACCACACGCTTTTTTACTGGCTGAACGCCACCCCCGACTCGCCCTCCTGGCTGATAGACTTAGCGATATATATCGCTAAGGATTTAATTACCCTGCTGCCGCTACTGGTGGTGGCGCTGTGGCTCTGGGGTCCGCACGATCGGGTGAGCGCCCAGCGCCAGCTGGTGATCAAAACGGCAATGGCGCTGGCGGTGAGCATGAGCCTCTCCTGGTTGATAGGTCATCTTTTCCCCCACGACAGGCCCTTTGCCCAGAACGTGGGCTATAATTTTTTACATCATGCGGCGAACTACTCCTACCCCAGCGATCACGGCACGGTGGCATTTACCTTCGCGCTGGCGTTTCTGTTCTGGCATCGGATCTGGTCTGGCTGCGCGTTGCTGGCCATCGCGTTGAGCATCGCCTGGTCACGTGTCTACCTGGGCATTCACTGGCCGCTGGATATGCTGGGCGGATTGCTGATCGCCCTCAGTGGCTGCCTGGCCGCGCAGATGCTCTGGCAGGTTTGTGGGAGGGGCGTGCTACGGGCCTTGCACCTCGTCTACCGCCGCTGTTTTGCTCTGCCTATCCGCAAAGGCTGGGTGCGTGGGTCACTTAACCTGGCCGCGCAGGTAATATTAGACGCCCTGCCTCAGGCAGGGTTTTACTAATGTGCCAAGGATATTGCGCCAGGGGATCTATGGAAACGAAACGTGACGAAAGGATCGGCCAGCTGCTGCAGGCCCTGAAGCGGAGCGACAAGCTGCATCTGAAAGAGGCTGCGACATTGCTTGGCGTCTCTGAAATGACTATTCGTCGCGATCTGAACGCCAAAAGCGCGCCGGTGGTGCTGCTGGGAGGCTACCTGGTGCTGGAGCCGCGCACCGCCAGCCACTATCTGCTGAGCGATCAGAAAACGCGCCTGGTGGATGAGAAGCGCCTCGCTGCCCGCCATGCGGCAACCCTGGTCCAGGCCCACCAGATGGTGTTTTTCGACTGCGGCACCACAACGCCGTGGATTATCGACGCCATTAGCGACGAACTGCCCTTCACCGCCGTCTGCTACGCCCTGAATACCTTTCTCGCGCTGCAGGAAAAGCCGCTCTGCCGGACTATTCTCTGCGGCGGGGAGTTCCATGCCAGCAACGGCATCTTCAACCCGCTCAACTTTAAAGAGACGCTAAACAATCTCTGTCCCGATCTCGCCTTCTATTCCGCGGCGGGCGTCCATCCGGAGATGGGCGCGACCTGCTTTAATCTTGAAGAGCTGCCGGTAAAGCACTGGGCGATGAGCCGGGCGCAGTATCACGTACTGGTGGTCGATCACAGCAAGTTTGGCAAAGTGCGCCCGGCCTGCATGGGCGACCTGAGCCAGTTTGATGCTATCGCCAGCGACGTCCGTCCTGACGATAGCCTCATTGCGTTAGCAAAAACGCAGGATATCGCCCTGCTCTACTAAGGCATGCGGCGGCTGACCTACGAGAACCAGCTGCCGAACCAGCCGTGGAGTTTCATTAGCACGAAATCCCACATCCGGCTCAAGAACCCGCCTTCCTCTACCGGCTCCATAACAATCAGCGGACGCTGCTCAATAGATTTACCGTTAAGCTGGAAATCGATAGCCCCTACCACCTGGCCTTTTTTCAGCGGCGCGGTGAGCTGCGGGTCGTTTAATTTCCAGGTCGCCTTCAGGTTCTTCAGCTGCCCTTTGGGAATAGTGATCGAGCCCGCTTCGCCTGCGCCGAGCTTCGCCTCGCTGCTGTCGCCAAACCAGACGCGGGTGGTGGCGAAGGTGGCATCGGGCTTGATTGGGGTCACGGTTTCAAAGAAGCGGAAGCCCCAGGTGAGCAGCTTCTCTGATTCATTGAAGCGAATGCGATCGGTTTTACTGCCCAGCACTACCGAGATGAGCCGCATATCTCCCTGCGTGGCGGAGGCCACCAGGTTGTAGCCCGCCCCTTCGGTGGTGCCGGTCTTCATCCCATCGACGTTGAGATTCGTGCTCCACAGCAGGCGGTTACGGTTCGGCTGGCGGATCTTATTGAAGGTAAACTCTTTCTCTTTATGAATGGCGTACTCTTCCGGCACGTCGTGGATCAGCGCCTTGCCCAGCAGGGCCATATCGCGGGCGGTGCTGAATTGCCCCGGCGCGTCGAGGCCGTGCACCGTTTTAAAGGTGGTACTGGTCAGCCCCAGCCGCTGGGCATAGTTGTTCATCAGCCCGACAAAGGCATCCTGGCTCCCCGCCACGTAGTCGGCAATGGCGATGCTGGCATCGTTCCCCGACTGGATAATGACCCCTTTATTGAGATCCGCTACCGACACCTGGTCCCCAGGCTTGAGGAACATCAGCGACGAGCCGCGCAGGGCCGGGTTGCCGGTCGCCCATGCGTCTTTCCCCACGGTGACCATATCATTGAGGTGAATTTTTCCCGCCTTCAGCGCCTGGCCGGTGACGTAGCTGGTCATCAGCTTGGTCAGGCTGGCCGGATCCAGCTTCTCATCGGCGTTACCTTCCGCCAGCACTTTGCCGCTGGCGTAATCCATCAGGATCCACGCCCGGGCATCAACCGCAGGTGCTGCCGGGGCCGCGACCTGCTCGGCGGCAAACAGAGAGGGAGAAAAAAGAACCACAAGCGCCGAGGCCGTAGCCAGGCCGCGGAGGGACAGAGAAAAATGCGTCATAAAGGCCACCCGAGTATCCATTCTAAAAAAACCGCGTTAGCTCACCGCTACGCGCTAAACGGTGAGTAGTAACGTACAAAAGCCGTGAAGAAAACCGCCAGCTGGTAAAGTTTTTTAAAGTTTACGCAAAATCACATTCCCATGCTGCTGCGAGTGGAATTTTTTTGTTATCCGTTGCCTGAATGTTCACTTTATCCCACTATGTCAGCCATAAGGTGCTGATAACAGCGCCCGGTTGCTGACGAGAAGAAGGAGTTTGTATGATCACGCTGTGGGGCAGGAACAACTCGACTAACGTTAAAAAAGTCTTATGGGCACTGGAAGAGCTGGAGCTGCCGTATACACAAATTCTGGCGGGGCTGGAGCACGGCCTGAACCACAGCCCAGAGTATCTGGCGCTGAATCCCAATGGGCTAGTGCCGCTGTTCCGCGACGATGAGACCGATAGCGTGCTGTGGGAGTCGAATACCATCGTGCGCTTCCTGGCGGCGCAGTATGGTCAGGGCCGACTGTGGATTGAGCCGCCCGCTGCCCGCGCGCAGGCCGAGAAGTGGATGGACTGGGCCAACGGTACGCTCTCCCCGGCTCACCGGGTGCTTTTAACGAACCTGGTGCGCACCCCGGTGGAAAAACGCGATCCGGCAGTGATTGAGGCGGGCATTGCCGCCTGCGAGCCGCTGTTTGAGATTCTGGATAACGCGCTGGCGACTTCAAGCTGGCTCTCCGGCAAGGAGTTTGGCCTCGGGGATATCGCCGTTGCGCCTTTCGTCTATAACTTGTGGAACGTGGGCCTGACCTGGACGCCACGTCCGCATATCCAGCGCTGGTATGACGCCCTCAGCGAGCGCCCGGCCTTCCGCAAAGTTGTGATGATCCCGGTGACCTGATCTTCTCTTTATTGTGCCCCAGCCGGACTCACCTTTAACAGCTCGCCGTCGGACTCGTCGGTGAGCACATAGAGGTAGCCGTCGGGGCCAACCCGCACGTCACGGATGCGCTGGTTGCGATCCCCCAGAATGCGTCCGTCCTCGGTGACCTTATCTCCGTTTACGCTCATCACAATCACGTCCTTGTCTTTTAGCGCACCGATGAAAAGCTTGTGCTGCCACTGCGGGAAGGTCGATGCGTTATAAAACGCCATGCCGCTGACCGCCGGAGACGCTTTCCAGTAGAAAACAGGCTGCTCGGTTCCGGCCACAATCTCCCCCTTCGCCTCGGGGATCTTCATTCCACTGTAGTTGATGCCCCACGTCGCCAGCGGCCAGCCGTAGTTTTTACCTTTCTGCGGGATGTTAATCTCGTCGCCGCCGCGCGGGCCGTGCTCGTTCAGCCATAGCGCGTCGGTCCACGGATTCATCGCCATCCCCTGCGGGTTACGGATGCCGTAGGACCAGATCTCCTTACGCGCGTTGGCATTACTGACGAAAGGATTATCGTTTGGCACCGCGCCTTCATCGGTCAGACGCACCACTTTCCCCTGGAGCTTATCGAGATCCTGGGCGGTAGGACGCTGATTATTTTCACCGAGAGCTATATAGAGGTAGCCCTTGCCGTCAAACACCAATCGTCCGCCGAAGTGGTTGCCGGTAGAGAGCTTAGGCGTCTGGCGGAAGACCACCTTAAACGCCACCAGCCGGGAGAGATCGTCGCTCAATCGCCCGTAGCCTACCGCCGTTCCGGCCTTGCCATCATTGCCCGCTTCGGCGTAGCTCAGCCACACCCGACGCGACTGGGCAAAATCCGGGGCCAGCACCACGTCAAACAGGCCGCCCTGGCCGTTGGCCCATACTTTCGGTACGCCGGAGAGGGGATCGGATAGCCCGCTTCCTGCCTGCCAGTGGCGCAGCTGACCGCCGCGCAGGGTGATCAGCATGCCTTTATCGTCGGGCAGAAAGGCCAGCGACCAGGGACGGTCGAGTTTAGTTTGCAGCACGTCGACCTTGACCGGCGCAGGCGCGGCAAGAACCGAGGCGGAGAGAAACAGCGCAGGGATAAGGATCGGAACGTTACGGCGCATAGGGCACTCCTTTAAGGGTCTCTGGCATAAAGCGTAGCCAGCGGAGCGTTGCGCGTGCCTGGTTTTACAAAAGCTTAAGCAGAAGGGGGAGTCGCCTCCCCCGGGGATTCAGGATTCCATAACCAGCGGTGCTTGCTCGCTAAGGTTCTGAATACATACGTTGAGGGTTTTGAGACAGCGGTCAAGCGTCTCTACGTTTACAGCAATGTAGTTCGGGCTATCGTGGTGCCCACTCATTAAGCAGATACCCGCAGCGGAGAGTGCTCCCTCTGCCCGGCATAGCGCTTCACGTTCTCTGGCATCCGGCACGACATAAGCATGCCGCTCCAGGCCGCGTATTTGTGTTGATAATTCAAAAAAGCTGTCACGCAGATAGTTGCTTTCGCTGACTGACATGTAACCCTTCGCCTTTCTGAGCTGGACGTACGCCGCAAGATCGATGCTGGCGTTTGCAAGTTTTCTCAGCAGGCTTCGTTTCTGTCTGTCAACGGTCATGCTAGATCCTCCCTTGTCGGCCTAATCACAGCTTAAGCATAAGATCATTTTTTGTGCAAAATTATGCGCTGGGTCAATATTTATCCAGACTTTAACAATTTTTACAGTGCGACAACCTACACAAGATCTAAGCAATTGAGTTAGCAGTAGAGAGTCGCCGCAAACCCGTGTAAAATCGCCCGGTTTTTTCTTCTGTTTACTTTGTGAGCGTATGAGCATACAACAACCGCGTATTGGCTTTGTCTCCCTGGGCTGCCCGAAAAACCTGGTGGATTCCGAACGCATTCTTACCGAGCTGCGCACCGAGGGTTATGATGTGGTGCCGCGTTACGACGATGCCGATATGGTGATCGTCAACACCTGCGGCTTTATCGATAGCGCCGTGCAGGAGTCGCTGGAGGCAATTGGCGAAGCCCTGAATGAGAACGGCAAGGTGATCGTCACCGGCTGCCTGGGGGCAAAAGTGGATCAGATCCGCGAAGTGCACCCCAAGGTGCTGGAGATCACCGGTCCGCACAGCTATGAGCAGGTTCTGGAGCACGTGCATCACTACGTGCCAAAACCCAAGCACAATCCGTTCCTGAGCCTGGTCCCGGAACAGGGCGTCAAGCTGACCCCGCGCCACTACGCCTACCTGAAAATTTCCGAAGGCTGCAACCACCGCTGCACCTTCTGCATTATTCCGTCCATGCGTGGCGATCTCGATAGCCGTCCGATTGGCGACGTGCTGGCCGAGGCCAAGCGTCTGGTTGATGCGGGCGTGAAAGAGCTGCTGGTGATCTCGCAGGACACCTCCGCCTACGGCGTTGACGTTAAGCACCGCACCGGCTTCTACAACGGCTCACCGGTGAAAACCAGCATGGTCAGCCTGTGCGAAGAGCTGTCAAAGCTCGGCGTCTGGGTGCGTCTGCACTACGTCTACCCCTACCCGCACGTTGACGACGTCATCCCGCTGATGGCCGAAGGTAAGATCCTGCCGTATCTGGATATCCCGATGCAGCACGCCAGCCCGCGCATCCTCAAGCTGATGAAGCGCCCAGGCTCGGTGGATCGCCAGCTGGCCCGCATTAAGCAGTGGCGTGAAGTCTGCCCTGAACTTACCCTGCGCTCGACCTTTATCGTCGGCTTCCCGGGTGAAACCGAGGAAGATTTCCAGATGCTGCTCGACTTCCTCGTTGAAGCGCGTCTGGACCGCGTGGGCTGCTTCAAATACAGCCCGGTTGAAGGCGCGACCGCTAACGAATTGCCGGACCAGGTGCCGGAAGAGATAAAAGAAGAGCGCTGGAACCGCTTTATGCAGCTGCAGCAGCAGATCTCTGCCGAGCGTCTGCAGGAGAAAGTGGGCCGTGAGATCCTGGTGATTATTGATGAAGTCGATGAAGAGGGCGCGATTGGCCGCAGCATGGCCGATGCACCAGAGATCGACGGCGCGGTCTACCTTAACGGCGAAACCAACGTCAAGCCGGGCGACGTGGTCCGCGTGAAGGTCGAAAACGCCGACGAATACGACCTGTGGGGTAGCCGGGTTTAAGACGTAACAAAACGCCCGGCATGCCTTTGCCGCCGGGCGTTCGTGCGATTAATACTCAAACTGCCGATAGTAGCGGCGAATATCCAGACTGTGGCCGGTGTAGTGTTCAAAATGGGCAGCCAGCCGATCCACCAGCAGCGTTGACGCTACGCAGGGGGCCAGGATCCCGCGAAACGCATCATCAATCCCATCAAGAACATAGTCACGCGGATCGATAACCACCAGATGGTCAGTGATCTTCGCTGCAAAACGTTCTACCCGCTCATCCAGCGCCCGACATTTCCCCTCCCCCTTCACCAGAAACAGCGGAACCTCTTTCTCCAGCAGCTCCAGCGTGCCGTGGAAAAATTCGGCGGAGGTGACGGATTTGGTTCGCTTCCACTGCATCTCTTCCAGAATACACATTGAGAAGAGATAGACCTCGCCCCACATCTCCGCGCCGCCAATCCACATCATATAGTCGCTGGTGTGGTATTTACGGGCGATGTCATCCGCCTGCGGATCGAACTTTATTTTCGCCTGTAACAGGTTCTCCGGTAATAACTCCAGCTGGCCGGCAAAACGATCATAGTCGGCAAACTCACCGTTACGGTTAACCAGGCGGAAGAAGAACCAGTAGAGCAGCATATACTCATATTCCACGCCGTTTTTGTGACGCATTGGAATATGCCACCCTGCCGCGCTGGCCAGCGGAGAGTCGCTGTTTTTGGTAATGGCAACGACGCGGATCCCCTGCGCCTTACACCACTCGGCAAGCTCTACGGACTCTTTGGTATCACCGGATTTAGAGAGGGTGACCACCACCGACTGCTTAGTTAATTTCTTATGCCCGGTATGAATTAATTCCGCGGCCTGCTCAAGGTAAACCGGCAGCGTGGTCATCTCTTTAGCAAAGGCGTTAATAGCCATCATCGGAGCAAGTGAGCCCCCGACCGAGGCAAAAAATAGCGCATCATACTCCTGCTGAAATATCTCATCAGCGGCCTGCTCAGCTTGTTTACGCGCAGCAACGATCTCACGAGCACTCGTCAGGTACTCGTCCTGGTTAAAACCCAACATATTTTCTCTCCTGATTAATTAGATCTTACTTTTTAATACGCGGTCAAAGTCATCAAAAATACGCACCGACAGATCGATCCCTTTGACACACGCCGTACGCCAGGCCAGCACCTGCATCGGCACGATCAGCAGCAGCGAGGCGAGGTCGTGCGCTAGCGGAACGTTGAGGGCCAGCGTCTGGGGATCCTGCTCATCGCTCAGGGTCACCAGGAAGGTCTGGTTTACCGCCGGAGCCATGTAGTCCCGCAGCGCCCGCAGGCGTCTGTCTGGCGCATCCTCAATAAAAAACATCACGTGCTGGGCATTGGCCTCCAGATAGGGGCCGTGCATGTAGGCCTCCAGCTCAAAGCCGCTGGACGGCACGCGAACCGTTTCGGTGAACTTGGTCTCAAACTCTTTTGCCACGCCGGTCAGCGCCCCATAGCCGATGGCCACAAAACGCGTCCCGCTTTGTAAGGCGGCCTGATGGCGATCGAAAAACGCCTCCGTCTGGGCTATCGCCTGAGGAATGGCGGCGGCGAGCTGGCTGAGCTGATGCAGCGTGACCTGCGCCTCCTCATCCGTAATCTGGTTTTGCGCCCGGGCGAGGGTAAGTGCAATCAGCAGCAGGTTCAGCACCGTGGCGCTGAAGCCCCGGGTGACGAAGCCCACCTGCTCGATGCCGGTATTAATATCCAGCACGTAATCACTGCCCTGGCCGATGGGGCTTTGCGGATCCGAGGTCAGGGCAAATACCGGCAGCCCCGCCGCCTGCACTTTCTCCATCGCCGCCAGCGTTGAAGCGCTTTTGCCGCTCTGGGAAACCGCAATCACCAGATCGGTGTGCGGATCGACGGTTTCATAGTGGACAAAGTTGTACGGCTCTTTGATCTCTACCCGCAGGCCGTAGCGCCGCTCAAAAAGGTCCCGTGCGCAGAGGGCGGCGTTAAACGAGGAGCCGGTCGCCAGCAGCAGCAGGCGCTGCACCGGGCGATCGCGGGCAAAGGCCTCGATTGCCGCCAGGCTGTGCCGATGCTGGCGGAGGATGTTTTCCAGCGCCGCGGGCTCCTCTTCGATATAGGTCATCATGGTTGGTAACATCATGGTAGGTAACATAGGTTTCTCCAGTTAGAACAGGCCAATCCACGAGCCGAAAATGCCAACCAGCGCCATCCCGCCGATGATGGTGAGCGGTTTTACCCTGCGGCCCAGCAGCCAGTAGACAATGCCGAAGCTGATGAGCGGCAGCAGGCAGGGCATGACGTTGTTGATAATGTCCTGCACCTCGGTCTTCGCCTCTCCCGCGCCAAAGCTGATGGGGATAGTGATGTTGATCATCGAGGCGGTCATCGCCCCCACCACCATCAGCCCCATTATTGATGCGCCGTAGGTCAGGCTCTCCATCATGCCGCTCTGCTGAACGCGCTGAAGCACCCCGGTACCGAGCACGTAGCCCCAGCGGGTAAAGAACCAGCGCACCAGAATGTGCGGAACGTTAAACACCAGTAAAAAGAGGATCGGCCCGAGAATACTGCCCTGCAGCGCCAGGCTGGTGCCGATCCCCGTTGCGATCAGGCGCAGCGTTCCCCAGAAAAAGGAGTCGCCTAATCCCGCCAGCGGTCCCATCAGCGACGCCTTCACGTTATCAATCGCCCCGGCATCAATGGTTTTCTGCTGGCTGTTCTTCTCCTCCATCGCCGTGGTAATACCCAGCAGCAGGGTGACGATATGCGGCGTGGTGTTAAAGAATACCAGGTGACGCTTCAGGGCGATCCTGAGATCCTCTTTCTGCGGATAGAGCTTTTTCAGCACCGGAATGAGGGTGTAGACAAAGGCCAGGTTCATCTGCCGCTCGTAGTTCCAGGAGAACTCCATCTGGAAGGAGCGCCAAAAGACGCGGCGCAGATCCCGGGCGGTGATGATCTTCTCATCCTGCACGTCAGGCAGGGTCTCTTCAGAAATCATCTTCGTCGTCATGGCTGACTCCTTGCTCTGTGGTGGCGCGTGGCGTGGTAAAGGCGGTAACGTTGACCATGATCACGGCCACGATAGCGCCGAGGATCGCAATGCCGGTGACCGGAATTTTCAGGTAGGCCATCAGGACAAAACCGAGGAAAAAGTAAGGTGCGACCTTTTTGTTGATCAGCAGCCGGGCGAGCATGGCAAAGCCCAGTGCCGGAATGATGCCCGTCGCCACGCTCAGGCCATGCTTAATAAACTCTGGAATGGCGTCCAGCAGGGACTTCACCGCGCTGCTGCCCACCAGGAAGGAGACGGTCACCACCGTGGCCAGCATCAGCGACAGGCCAAACCCGGCGATCAGGTGCATCCGCTCTATGCCCCGGGTGTCGGCCTCATCGGCATAGGCATCCGCCTTCTGGTTGAGCATTGGGATAAACATCCCGAGATAGACGTTTTTTAACACCAGCGTCAGGGTGGCGATGGGTAGCCCCAGCAGCAGCGCCGTTTCGGTCCCCGCGCCGGAGGTGATGGCGAACGCTACGCCCAGCACGCCGCCGGTCACGACGTCTGGCGGAATGGATGCGCCCACAGAGAAGGAGCCGATAAAGGCCAGCTCCAGCGTCGCGCCCATGATAATGCCCGTCTGGACATCACCCAGCACCAGCCCGGTTAATAAGCCGGTGACAATGGGCCGGGATATTAACGAGGTGCCCAGGGCATATTCCGACTGGGCGATAAACGCCACCAGTCCGAGTAAAAGTGCCTCTACCATAGTTAATCCTCAGGAATTACAAACATTCCGTTATGAGCTGCTTGCGATCGTTGGGGACCTGGCGGATCTCAATTTCCACCCCCTGCCCCACCAGTTCATTGAGCCGGGTTATTTCGTCAGGCAGCAGATTGACCGCCTTCGAGATATTTCTGCTGCCCTCTTTGGCCTTTATTCCGCCCAGGTTGATACTTTTTATTTCCGGTATCTCACGGGCCAACCGCCAGGCGTCTTCTACCGACTCCACGACGATAAACAGCGTATATTTATCGGTAACGCCGCTTTTAATGGCTTCTATTGAGTCGGCGATATTCTTAATAACCAGCTTCACCGATGGCGGCTTAGCCAGCTTAATGGTGGTTTTACGCAGCTCGTCATTGGGGACGCTGTCGTTGGCAATCAGAATGCAGTCTGCGCCGACATATTGCGTCCATGAGAACGCCACCTGGCCGTGCAATAAACGATGGTCAACTCGCACTAACGTAATCATCCTGTTTCCTCCCTCTTAGAAATCTTTATCCGCCTGCATTGCGCTGGAGATGGTGTAGTTACAGTATTGAATGCTCTCCCGGGAGCTTATTAACGCCTCCTCGATAAGCTTGCCGGTATCAGGTTCGTCGCTGGAAATAAGTAGATCGATCACCAGCGGCAGATTGAGGCCCGCCACCAGATGGAAACGGGGCCGCTGCAAAAAACGAACAAATTCGTTATTTACGCTGCCCGCGAAGATATCGGTGATGACCACGACCTCCTCTTCGTCAGGGATCCGCTGCATTAACTCCGTGACCTGCTCGGTTAAATCCCGCTGCTCCTCAACGTAGGCGCAGAGCGTCGAAATATCCGCCTGTTTACCGAGGATCAGCTCAACAGAGTCGAGCACGCCCCGGGCAAGGGTGCCATGGCTGGCAAATATGTAGTGTCGTTTCATCCTGTCCTCGAAAATGCGTTCCACTACCGGTGATATTGCAACCGGCGTGCCACGAAAAAGTGGCGCACGATAAATTGCGCCACGACAGGAGAGCGTGAGGATTAAAACTCTTGATCTTGCTGAATAAATTCCGTTTCCAGGGTGAGAATATTATGGATGTAACAAAGTTCTACAGCGGGGATTTTGACACTATAACTGCTCTCAATGACACTAAAGGCCTGCTTAATATCGGCTAGCTCGCTTTCCGGACACTGCCGACCCGCATAGCTGGCAGGCGAGGCGTTACGGATCAGCCGCTCTATCAGACAGCTGATGTGCACGTAGAGCGCCACCTTGCGATCATTGGGGATCTGGCAGCCAGCCAGATGCTCGTAGCGCAGGACAAACTGCTCCACCTGGTTAAGCACCTTGCTGGTGTCGAGAATAGTGACCGACTCAATCACCCGCCGCAGAGAGAAATTCTTCAGCAGCAGATTGTTGATCTCGTCGATCTGCTCTGGTGTAGCAATATCACCGAAGATACGCATTAGCTGGGCGTGGCCGTCCCCGGCGATCAGCGAATCCAGCGAGATCCACGGCACGGCGGGCAGGTGCGGGTCGAAGGTGCCGACCACGGCCAGCATCTCGTAGCGATTAAACGCCAGCGCACTCTCCTGGCCGTTGCTGAGCGTGTCGTAGTCGCAGGCGATGACATCAATGCCTAACGTCTCCGGAATGCTGGCCTTCAGCAGTGCGCAGAGATTGGTTGCTGCGCCAAGGCCGGTGACGCAGGTGGTCAGGATCACCCGGGGGCGGTTTGCCTGCGGCCAGAAGATCTGATGTTCAACCGGCAGATCGCCGCTGACCTCGCGGGCGATATCCTCAATCATATCGCCGCGTAAAATCCGCTCGCCCACGTAGAGCGCCATGCTGGTAGAGACGTTATTAACAATCGCCACCGGCGTTGCGACCCGGCGCTGGAAATGGTGATGGATGGCGTTGAGCGATCCCATGTCGACGAGGATGATAACGCCCGAGGCCAGGGTATTGCTCTCGATGTACTCCATCACCTGGCGGGCAATGGCCTCTGGGGTGACGTCCAGCGGCATATCAAAGGATTCAAACAGGTGATTTTTTAACAGGCGATTGGCGACGTTAGCAATGCTGCTGGCGGTGGCGTAGCCGTGGGCGAGGATCACGGCGCGGGTGACGTGCGGCTGGCTGACGGCACCGGACTGATGCAGCCACAGCACCAGCAGCAGGGCATCGATCCGCTGCGGTTCGATATCCAGCTTCTGCGCCAGCGCGGTAATGATCGCCTGGCAAAAACGGTAGAGCAGCGGGTACTTCTGGGCGAGGAAGTCGTCAAGGCTGCGGATCCGCTCCTGGCTCAGGCGAGAGGGCGTACTCCGCGAGCGGTGCACCAGATAGTGGCTCAGGGCGTAGATGCAGTTGCCGTTAAACTGAATGTTGAACTGCTTCTCCAGGCGGTAGAACTCCTCACGCACCTGCTGGGTGGTCAGGAGCAGCATCGGCGAGTCGGTGGCGTCGCGATTATCGAAAATGAGCCGGTCGAAAAGCCCCTCGATCGCCTCCCCCATGCGCTTACGTACCTCTTCCCAGTCCGCGTGGCCGCTCATCCACTGCTCGTAGAGCGCCAGCACCTGGCACTGGGCGTCGTAGATCACGCCTCGGGTAGGATCCCGGGAGCGCAGAAGCCACACCAGGCTGGTCTGCGGTTCGACGATCAGGTTCTCCTCCACCGCCAGCGCATCGCCAGAGGCGGGGATCGCCGCGGCAATCTTCTCCGGCAGATGCTGAATGCCCACCACCAGCTCCTCGCCGCCCCGCTGCTTGGCCCACGACGCCGCCACCGTGTACTTCACGGCGTTCTTCAGCTCGCCGACGTTGCCCCGATAGACGAAGTGGTTCAGAACCTGCATCAGCCGGGGAGTTAACGCCAGACGCACCGCCAGCTTTTTCGCCTCCTGCCAGAAAAAGAGCAGGATCAGGGCCTCCTTCTCCTGCCGGGAGCGGCTTTGCAGATCGGGCAGCGTCACCAGGATGGGAATACGCCGCAAAAAGGTGGTTAAAAAGGTGCTGTGCAGCTCCTCGGTGGTGGCGAAAACCAGCCTCGTTGAAACCGGGCGGCCCTGCGCCGTCTCGCCGACCCGGTAGATCTCTTTGCGATCCAGCCAGGTAAAGAGCTTCTCCTGTCCTTCGGCGTTGAGCCGGTGCACCTCGTCGAGGAAGAGCATTCCGTCGTTGGCCGCCTCAAAGGCCCCCTGGCGATCCGTCTGCGCTCCGGTAAATGCGCCTTTGGCATAGCCAAACAGGTTAGCTGCCAGCAGCTCCGGGTTGCTGGCGTACTGGGCGCAGTTAAAGCTGATGAAAGGCGCATCGTCCGCCAGCAGCCCCTCGGAGATGGCGAACGCGTGCATCAGATTGGCCATGTAGCTTTTGCCCGTGCCGCTGTCGCCGGTAATCAGCAGCGGCAGGCCACCGTCCGGATAAAAGAGTGCGGTTTTAAGCTGCTCAATGGGCTTTTTCAGGCTCTCATCGTGACCGATAAGCAACGAAAAGTGATCGGGCCGCTCCGGCTCGGGCCCGCCGTCGCCGAGCAGCTGGGCTACGCTGTCATACTCGTTGGCGGCCAGGGGAAAGAACTGCTGGCTGAAGGTTTTTTTATGCAGAAAGTAGACCGGGCGGGTGTTGATCTTTACCAATACGCCCTGGGCAACGAGCTGGTTCAGATAGTGGCTGGCGGTATTTCTCTTCAGCGAAAAGCGCTGCGCCAGATAGCTGGCGGTAAACACCTCGCTCAGCTTTTCCGGATCGAAAAAGTCAGTTTGCTTTGCCAAAAACGTCAGTAATTCATCGCGCATTGCTTTCCCCTTAACGCATCGTTCTGCGGATATGATGCCCGCAAACCGAGACCGCAGGGGAAAGCAACTACCGTGAGTTTACGCTTTTGTGGCAACGCGCACAGAATGCCCGGTGGCGCTTCGCTTACCCGGGCCTACAAACCCACACCGTGCCTACCGTAGGCCGGGCAA
>NZ_LR607338.1:280278-294335 GCF_902164725.1 Pseudescherichia vulneris
ACACAGTGCCGCCCGGCATTAGCATCAGCCCTTGATCTTCGGATCCAGCGCGTCGCGCAGGCCGTCCCCCAGCAGGTTAAAGGCCAGCACGGTGAGGAAAATCGCCAGACTCGGGAAGAGTGCCACGTGCGGGGCGATAACCATATCCGCCCGCGCCTCGTTGAGCATCGCTCCCCACTCCGGGGTCGGCGGCTGCGCACCCAGTCCCAAAAACGACAGGCTGGCGGCAGAGATAATCGAGGTGCCGATGCGCATGGTGAAGTAGACCACGATGGACGAGATGGTCCCTGGCAGAATATGGCGGAACAGAATCGTGGCATCGCTGGCACCGATGCTGCGCGCCGACTCGATAAAGGTCTGCTGCTTGAGCACCAGCGTGTTACCGCGCACCAGCCGGGCAAAGGCCGGTACCGAGAAGACCGCCACGGCAATAATCACGTTGGACATGCCGCTACCCATCACCGCCACCACCGCAATCGCCAGCAGAATGCCAGGAAAGGCAAACAGCACGTCACAGATGCGCATGATGATGCGATCCCACCAGCCCTCATAGTACCCGGCCAGCAGGCCGAGCACCGTACCGATCGCGGCACCAATCAGCACCGCCAGCACCCCGGCGGTCAGCGAGATCTGCGCCCCCACCAGCACGCGGCTAAAGATATCCCGCCCGAGAGAGTCAACGCCGAACCAGTGCACCATCGACGGCCCGTCGTTGAGCCGGTCATAGTCAAAGTAATTCTCAGCATCAAAGGGCACGATCCACGGCGCGAGCGCGGCAACGATAATCAGCAGCAGCACGAACAACCCTGCGATCATCGCCATCGGCTGACGACGGAAACGCCGCCAGAACTCATGCCACGGGGTACGGATACGCGCCGGTTTGACCCCCGGCATGGCATTTAATATTGCCTGGCGACGCCAGTTTAAAAGTCGCATCCTTACTTGTACCTGATAGCCGGGTTAATGGCGGCATAGAGCATATCCACCACTAAGTTGATAAGAATAAACTCCAGCGAGAAGAGCAGCACTTCGGCCTGGATCACCGGATAGTCACGCATCTCTACCGAATCCACTAGCAGACGGCCAAGACCGGGCCAGTTAAAGACCTTTTCGACCACAATCGAGCCGCCAAGCAGGAAGCCAAACTGCAGGCCCATCATGGTCACCACCGGGATCATGGCGTTTCGCAGGCCATGCTTGAGGATCACCCACTTCTCGCTCACCCCTTTGGCGCGCGCGGTGCGCATGTAGTCCTCGTTAAGCACGTCAACAAAGGAGGCGCGGGTAAAGCGCGCCATCACTGCCGCCACCGCCGCGCCGAGGGTGACCGACGGCAGAACGTAGTGCCGCCAGCTGTCCGCCCCCACGGTGGGCAGCCAGCCCAACTCAACGGAGAAGACCTGCATCAGCAGCATGCCGAGGGCAAAGGCCGGAAACGAAATGCCGGTCACCGCCAGCGCCATACCGATGCGATCCGGCCAGCGGTTGCGCCACACGGCGGCGACAATCCCAGCGGCGAGGCCGAAAAGCATTGCCCAGACCATGCTGGCAATGGTAAGCCAGAAGGTAGGCATAAAGCGGCTGGCGATCTCCTCCGCCACCGGACGCCGGGAGACCATCGACATGCCAAAGTCACCCTGCAGCACGTTGATGATGTAGTGCCAGAACTGCTGCCACAGCGGCTGGTCAAGGCCCAGCTGCTGGCGCACCAGCGCCACCACCTGCGCATCAGCCTCGGGGCCGGCAATCAGCCGGGCCGGATCCCCCGGCAGCATATGCACGAACAGAAACACCAGCACGGCCACAATCAGCAGCGTGGGGATCAGGCCGAGCAGGCGTTTAAAAAAATAGTTAAGCATCTTCTACCCTGTTGCTGGCCCCCGCCGCGCTGGACGGAGGCCAGGCACGACTATTTTAAGTCTGCGTCGTCAAAGCTAAAGCCGGTATCCGGCATGATATAAAAACCGCTCAGATCTTTATTGTGTGCCGAAACCAGTTTCTCTACCACCAGCGGCACCCACGGCGACTCTTTCCAGATGGTATCCTGCGCCGCCTTGTAGTGCTGCGCCTTCTCCTCGTTGCTGGTGGTCTTCAGCGCGGCGGCGAGATCCTTATCGACCTGCGGATTGCTGTAGAACGCGGTGTTGAACAGGGTCGGCGGCCAGTTCTGCGAGGCAAACAGCGGCGACAGCGCCCAGTCCGCTTCGCCGGTCGACGCCGACCAGCCGGTGTAGAACATCCTCACCCCACTCTCCTTCTGCCCTTTGCCCTCAACTTCGGCGGCGCGCTGCCCGGCATCCATCGCCGTTACCTGCGCTTTGATGCCCACCTGGGCCAGCTGCTGCTGGGTAAACTGCAGCACCTTCTGGGCGGTACTGTGGTTATGGGAAGACCACAGCGTGGTAGTGAACCCGTTCGGATAGCCCGCCTCTTTCAGCAGAGCCTTTGCTTTGGCTGGATCGTAGGGCCACGGCTGGTAGCTCTGAGCGTAAGCAATGGACGGCGGCACGATGCCGGTGGCCGGAGTGGCATAGCCTGCGAAAGCGACCTTCACCAGCGCCTGGCGGTTGATGGCGTAGTTAATCGCCTCGCGCACTTTCGGATTATCAAATGGCTTCTGCGTTACGTTGAGGCTGATGTAGCGCTGCATGATTGACGGGCTGGCGACCAGATCCAGCTTGGGATTCTTCTTCAGCACGGCGGCCTGCTCGTAGGGGATTGGGAAGGCAAACTGTGCCTCGCCGGTCTGGAGCATCGCCGCGCGGGTGTTGTTATCCACTACCGGACGCCAGGTGATGGTATCTAACTTCGGCAGCCCCTGCTGCCAGTAGCCAGCAAACTTCTTCACCTTCACAAAGTCGGTCTGGTTCCAGGTCTCCAGCGCGTAAGGGCCGGTGCCCACCGGGTGGAAGCCAATCTCTTTGCCATACTTTTTCAGCGCGGCGGGGGAGATCATCGCCGTGGCCGGATGGGCAAGAATATTGATAAACGCCGAGAAGGGCTGGGTCAGGGTGATCTTCACCGTGGTGGGATCCACCGCCTCGGTTTTAGCGATATTTTTATAGAGGTTGTAGCGCTTCAGCCCGTTCTCTTTGTTGCTGGCGCGGTCGAGGTTGGCCTTTACCGCCTCGGAGTTAAAGTCGGTGCCGTCCTGGAACTTCACGCCACTGCGCAGCTTGATGGTGTAGACCAGGCCGTCGTCAGAGACGGTATAGCTCTCGGCAAGGACGTTTTGCAGTTTCATCTCTTTATCAAGACCAAACAGCCCCTGATAGAACGACTTCGCTACCGCCTGGGAGAGCGTGTCGTTGGCGTCATAGGGATCGAGCGTGGTGAAGTTCGACCCGACGGCCACCACCACGTCTTTGGCAGCGAAAGCGGGTGCCACGGCGAGCGCGGCGGCAACGCCTAGCGCCAGTCGCCATTTACGCGCAACAAATTGTGTCATCTTATTCTCCTGAAGTTCCCTGCCTGTTAACGATCAAAAACGGGATTGCGTGCTGCCGGGCGTCGAGCGGGCAACATAGTGGCCAGGCCCGACGCTGTGCAGCTCCACGCGATGTGAATCATCACCCGGCTTATAGATATTGCTGGGCATATCGTCGGAGAGCAGCACGCGCTGCGCCCGAGGATGCCCCGGCTCGGCCACCGGCACGGCGGCCATCAGCTTGCGCGTATAGGGGTGCTGCGGGTTCTCAAATACCGCACGCCGGGGACCGATCTCCACGATCTGTCCGAGGTACATCACTGCGACCCGATGGCTGATACGCTCCACCACCGCCATATCGTGGGAGATAAACAGGAAGGCGATGCCCATCTCCCGCTGCAAATCGAGTAGCAAATTAATAATCTGCGCCTGGATAGAGACGTCCAGGGCGGAAACCGCCTCGTCGGCGACCACCACTTTCGGATCGAGGGCCAGCGCGCGGGCGATGCTGATGCGCTGCCGCTGGCCGCCGGAAAACTCATGGGGATAGCGCCAGGCGTGCTCGGGCTTGAGCCCTACCCGCTCCAGCAGCCAGGCTACCCGGCGCTGGGCATCCTCCTCCCCCATCAGCCGATGCACGCGCAGCGGCTCCATAATCGAGTAGCCTACCGTCTGGCGCGGATCGAGAGAGGCGTAGGGATCCTGGAAGATAAACTGGATATCCCGCCGCAGCGGCTGCAGCTTGCTGTCCGGCAGGGTATCGATCCGCTTGCCTTCAAACAGAATAGACCCGCCCTGGGATTCCACCAGCCGCAGCAGGGCCCGCCCGGTAGTGGATTTTCCGCTGCCGGACTCCCCCACCAGCGCCAGCGTCTCGCCTGGCCAAAGGTCGAAGCTGACATGCTCCACGGCGCGTACCTCGCGAGTCACGCGGTTGAGAATGCCGCTGCGCAGGCCAAAGCGGGTAACCAGATCGCGCACCTGGAGGATCGGCTCCCCATCGACTACCGTATCCTGCTCAATCTCAGCCTCGTGCTGGTCTGGACGCTCCTTGCTCACCAGCGGCAGGCGGCGAGGCAGATCGCTGCCGTTCATCGCCCCCAGCTTAGGCACGGCGGCCAGCAGCGCTTTGGTATAGGCGTGCTGCGGGCTGTGGAAAACCGCCTCCACGGGGCCGGTCTCGACCGCCTCGCCCTGGTACATCACCAGCACCCGGTCGGCGATATCTGCCACCACGCCCATATCGTGGGTGATAAAGATCACCCCCATCGCCATCTCTTTTTGCAGCACGTTGATGAGCTGTAAAATCTGCGCCTGAATAGTGACGTCCAGAGCGGTGGTCGGCTCGTCGGCGATCAGCACCGCCGGACGGCAGGAGAGTGCCATGGCGATCATCACCCGCTGGCGCATCCCGCCGGAGAGTTGGTGCGGGTAGCGGTCGAGGATTGCGTCGGCCTCAGGAATGCGCACCTGCTCCAGCATCCGTTTCGCCTCGGCCAGCGCCGCTTCGCGCCCCAGCTTCTGATGCAGGCGGATCGACTCGGCGATCTGCTCCCCAACGGTAAACACCGGGTTGAGGGAGGTCATCGGCTCCTGGAAAATCATCGCAATATCGGCCCCGCGCACGCCGCGCATCTGCGCCTGGCTTAAGGCGTTGAGATCCACCACCTGGCGATTGCGCCGCTGGAGCCGCATCGCATCGCAGTGCACGCTGGCCCCGCTCTGCTGCTCCAGCAGACGCAGCAGCGCCAGGGCGGTAACCGATTTGCCCGAGCCTGATTCCCCAACGATGGCCAGCGTCTCGCCGCGTTGTAGACTGAACGACAGATCGCGCACCGCCTGCGTCACCTGGCCTTCGTTTTCGAAACGAATGCTCAGGTTGCTGACGTCCAGCACGGGGCTATTTTCTTGCAGGTGATTTGGCGGCTTAGTCATTATTCATTGCTCGTCTGGCAGCTTTTTCTATAAATATCATTATTGTCGCCGCAGTTTGATACGAATTTTGAATATAGAAAGTCGAAACGGTGATGTAAAGAGCCTGCGCAGCAATGGCACATAATGGGTACATACAGTCTGGCCCGGTTTTCTGCCATAATGGCGCATTGATTTCCCAGATTGCCCTCTCAGGAGTGAACTCATGGACCATACCGCCGGGCTGATCCCGCTTGACGCGGCGCTCGCTCAGATGCTGTCGCACATTCCCCCCCTCACCGACTACGAAACGCTGCCCCTGCACGCCTGCTTTGGCCGGGTGACGGCGCGGGAGATCGTCTCTCCGCTCAACGTGCCGGGCTTCGATAATGCCGCGATGGATGGCTACGCCGTGCGCCTTGATGCCCTGCGGGCAGGCGTGCCGCAGCCGGTAGCGGGCAAAGCTTTTGCCGGTCAGCCGTTCCACGGCGAGTGGCCAGCGGGGAGCTGCATCCGCATTATGACCGGTGCGCCGATCCCGCCGGGCTGTGATGCGGTGGTGATGCAGGAGGAGACCGAGCAGAGCGACGCCGGGGTGCTGTTTACCGGTGACGTGCGTCCGGGACAGCACATTCGCCGCGCCGGGGAGGATATTACTCAAGGCGCGGTGGTCTATGCGCCGGGCACTACCCTGACGGTAGCCGAGCTACCGGTGCTGGCCTCCCTCGGCATTCCCGAGGTTGAAGTGGTGCGCAAGGTGCAGGTGGCGCTCTTCTCTACCGGTGATGAGCTCCAGCTGCCGGGCCAGCCGCTGGGCGATGGACAGATTTACGATACCAACCGGCTGGCGGTGCACATCATGCTGGAGCAGCTCGGCTGCGAGGTGATCAACCTCGGCATCATTCCGGACGATCCCGCCCGGCTGCGCGAGGCGTTTATTGCCGCTGACCAGCAGGCCGACCTGGTGATCAGCTCGGGCGGCGTCTCGGTGGGCGAAGCGGACTACACCAAAACCCTGCTGGAAGAGCTGGGGGAGATCGCCTTCTGGAAGCTGGCGATCAAGCCGGGCAAACCCTTTGCCTTCGGCAAGCTCAGCCGCGCCTGGTTCTGCGGCCTGCCGGGTAACCCGGTCTCGGCGGCGCTTACCTTCTATCAGCTGGTGCAGCCTCTGCTGGCCCGCCTGAGCGGCAAGCCCGGCAGCGCCCTGCCCCCGCGCCTGCGGGTTCGCGCCGCCACTCGGCTGAAGAAAGCGCCGGGACGTCTCGACTTCCAGCGCGGCATCGTTGCGCGTGATGCCGAGGGGAATTTGCAGGTGAGCACTACCGGCCACCAGGGATCGCACATCTTCAGCTCCTTTAGCCAGGGCAACTGCTTTATCGTGCTGGAGCGCGAGCGCGGCAGCGTCGAGCCTGGGGAGTGGGTAGAGATCGAGCCATTTAACCACCTGTTTGGAGGGCTGTGATGGCCGTCGAGCTGAGCGATAGCGAGATGCTGCGCTACAACCGGCAGATTGTCCTGCGCGGCTTCGATTTTGACGGGCAGGAGGCGCTGAAGGCCTCCCGCGTGCTGGTGGTGGGCCTTGGCGGACTCGGCTGCGCTGCCGCCCAATACCTGACGGCGGCGGGCATCGGTCACCTGACGCTGCTGGACTTCGACACCGTGTCGCTGTCAAATTTGCAGCGCCAGACTCTGCATAGCGACGCAACAATCGGCCAGCCGAAGGTCGCCTCGGCGCGGGCGTCGCTGGCGCGCATCAATCCGCTGGTGAGCTTCACCACCCTCAACGCCCAACTGGAGGGCGAGGCGCTGCATGCCCAGATTGCCGCTCACGATCTGGTTCTGGACTGCACCGATAACGTCGAGATCCGCAACCAGCTCAATGCCAGCTGCTTCAAGACCAAGGTACCGTTGGTTTCCGGGGCGGCGATCCGCATGGAGGGGCAGATCAGCGTCTTTACCTGGCAAGAGGGAGAGCCGTGCTACCGCTGCCTGAGCCGCCTGTTTGGCGATACGGCGCTGACCTGCGTTGAGGCGGGGGTGATGGCCCCGCTGGTCGGGGTGATTGGCGCGCTGCAGGCGATGGAGGCGATCAAAGTGCTGACGAGGTTTGGCCAGAGCGCCGCCGGAAAAATTGTCCTGTACGACGCCATGACCTGTCAGTTCCGCGAGATGAAGCTAATGCGCAACCCGCAGTGTGAGGTGTGTGGCGGATAACGGCTAGATTCCCGCCCGGCCAAACGCCGTCTGCCACTCCTGCTCAAACTTAACGATAGCCGCCTCTACCGCCGGAGCGGCGATAAACTGCTCCGCCACGTCCAGCGGCAGGGTAATCGCCTCGCAGCCCGCCAGCAGACACTCCAGCGCCTGGCGCGGGGTCTTGAAGCTCGCCGCCAGCACCTTCGAACCCGGCGCGTGCAGGGTCAGCAGACGCTGCAGATCCGTCACCGTCTGAATACCGTCTCCGCCCTGGGCATCCACGCGGTTAACGTAGGGTGCCACATACTCGGCTCCGGTCAGGGCGCTCAACAGCCCCTGCCCCGCGCCGTACACTGCCGTCCCCAGGGTCGGGATCCCCTCGGCTTTTAGCAGCTTGATCGCCGCCAGCCCTTCCGCACTGACCGGCACCTTCACCACGATATCGGGGATGATACCGCGCAGCTTATGCGCCTCGGCCACCATCTCTTCGGCGTTGCTCGCTAATACCTGGGCAAAGAGCCGTCCTTTTCCGCCCAGGGCATCCTGCAGGGCAGGCAGCAACTCCCCCAGCGGCATGTGGCCTTTGGCAACGATGCTCGGGTTAGTGGTGACCCCGGCCAGCGGGAAGCTGCGGGCTAGCCGCTTTACTGCCGCCACGTCGGCGGTGTCCAGGTACAGTTCCATATGAACTCCTCAAAGTGAGAGATTAAGCATGGTTTAAAACTTAACGAATTCTACCTGCCAATATGTTGACCCGCGTCAAAATAACTTTCATTCGAAAGTAATTTAATCTGCATATGAAATATGAGGGCAGATTATGATTTTCAATATTCAGCGCTACTCCACCCACGACGGCCCCGGCATTCGCACCGTCGTCTTCCTAAAAGGCTGCTCGCTGGCCTGTCGCTGGTGCCAAAACCCGGAGAGTCGCGCTCTGACGCGGGAGGTGCTCTTTGATGCCCGCCTCTGTCTCACCGGATGCGATCTCTGCCAGCAGGCGGCGCCGGGCGTGATTGACCGGGCGCTCAACGGCCTGCTGATCCATCGGGAAAAGCTCAGTGAGGCGCATCTTACTGCGCTGGAGACCTGCTGCCCCACCCAGGCGCTCACCGTCTGCGGTGAAACCCAATCGGTGGAGGAGATTATGGCCATCGTGCTGCGGGATAAACCCTTTTACCAGCGCAGTGGGGGCGGGATCACGCTTTCCGGCGGCGAACCCTTTATGCAGCCAGCGCTCAGCGCCGCGCTGCTGGAGTCCAGCGTTGAGCACGGCATTCACACGGCGGTTGAAACTTGCCTGCACGTGCCCTGGGGCTACATCGAACCCTCTCTCTCCTGTGTCGATCTCTTTCTTGCCGATCTCAAGCACGTCGACAGCAGGGTGTTTAAAACCTGGACCAACGGCTCGGCGAAGCGCGTGCTGGTGAACCTGAAACGGCTGGCGGCGCGGGGCAAACAGCTCATTATCCGCGTACCGCTGATCCCCGGCTTTAACGCTGACGAGGCCTCCATCACGGCGATTACCCGCTTTGCCGCCGACGAGCTTGGCGTCGAGGAGATCCACTTTCTGCCTTACCACACGCTGGGCATTAACAAATATCACCTGCTGAACCAGCCCTATACCGCGCCCGATAAGCCGCTCGACGCGCCAGCCCTGCTGGCCTTCGCCGAAGCGTCCGCCCGCGAGTATGGCCTGACCGCTACCCTACGAGGATAATGCTATGACCGAGTTACGTCTTGATACCCTGACCCGCCGCATTCAGGCGCATAAAGATGCCCTGGTACACATTGTTAAGCCCCCGGTCTGCACCGAGCGCGCCCGGCACTACACCGAGGCCTACCGGCAGCACCTCGATAAGCCCATCCCGGTGCGCCGGGCGCTGGCCCTCGCTCACCATCTTGCCGAGCGCACGATTTGGATCAAGCACGATGAGCTGATTATCGGCAACCAGGCGAGCGAGGTTCGCGCCGCGCCTATCTTCCCGGAATACACCGTGTCGTGGATCGAAAAGGAGATTGACGACCTGGCCGATCGCCCCGGCGCGGGCTTTGCGGTGAGCGAAGAGAATAAGCGCGTTCTGCATGAAATCTGCCCGTGGTGGCGCGGCCAGACGGTACAGGATCGCTGCTACGGTATGTTTACCGACGAGCAGAAAGCCCTGCTGGCGACCGGCATCATCAAGGCCGAGGGCAATATGACCTCTGGCGATGCACACCTGGCGGTCAACTATCCGCTACTGCTGGAGATGGGCCTCGACGGCCTGCGCGCGAAGGTGGCCGAGCGCCGGTCGCGCATCAACCTCACCGTGCTGGATGATCTGCACGGGGAGCAGTTCCTGAAGGCGATTGATATTGTCCTGCATGCGGTCAGCGACCATATCGTCCGCTTTGCCGCCCTCGCCCGTGAGATGGCCAGCGACGAACAGCGCGTCAGCCGCCGGGATGAGCTGCTGCAAATAGCCGAGAACTGCGACATCATCGCCCATCGTCCGCCGGAAACCTACTGGCAGGCGCTGCAACTCTGCTACTTCATCCAGCTGATTTTGCAGATCGAGTCCAACGGCCACTCGGTTTCGTTTGGCCGCATGGATCAGTATCTCTACCCTTACTATCGCCGCGACGTCGAGCTGAATCAGACCCTCTCCCGGGAACAGGCCATCGAGCTGCTGCACGGCTGCTGGCTGAAGCTGCTGGAGGTAAACAAGATCCGCTCCGGCTCGCATTCGAAGGCGTCAGCCGGAAGTCCGCTCTATCAGAACGTGACCATCGGCGGCCAGAAATGGATCGACGGTAAGGCGCTGGATGCGGTCAACCCGCTCTCCTATGCCATTCTCGAATCCTGCGGACGCCTGCGCTCAACTCAGCCCAACCTGAGCGTGCGCTACCACGCCGGGATGAGCAACGATTTCCTCGACGCCTGCGTCCAGGTGATCCGCTGCGGCTTCGGCATGCCCGCCTTTAATAACGACGAGATTGTGATCCCTGAGTTTATTAAGCTGGGGATCGCGCCGGAGGATGCGTATGACTACGCGGCGATTGGCTGTATCGAGACCGCCGTCGGCGGCAAGTGGGGCTACCGCTGCACCGGGATGAGCTTCATCAACTTCGCCCGGGTGATGCTCGCCGCGCTGGAGGGCGGTCGCGACGCCACCAGCGGCAAGGTGTTCCTGCCCCAGGAGCAGGCGTTATCTAAAGGTAACTTCGCCGACTTCAGCGAGGTAATGGCAGCCTGGGACGCCCAAATCCGCTACTACACCCGCAAATCCATTGAGATTGAGTACGTGGTGGACACCATGCTGGAGGAGAACGTCCACGATATTCTCTGCTCGGCGCTGGTGGATGACTGCATCGAGCGGGCCAAGAGCATTAAACAGGGCGGCGCGAAGTATGACTGGGTGTCGGGATTACAGGTAGGGATTGCCAACCTCGGCAACAGCCTGGCGGCGGTGAAAAGCTGGTCTTTGACCAGGGCGTTATCGGCCAACAGCAGCTCGCCGAGGCGCTGGCGGCAGATTTCGCCGGCCTGACCCACGAGCAGCTGCGCCAGCGCTTAATCAACGGCGCGCCGAAATATGGCAACGACGATGACAGCGTCGATCTGCTGCTGAACCGCGCTTACCAGACCTATATTGACGAGCTAAAGCAGTATCACAATCCGCGCTACGGTCGCGGCCCCATCGGCGGCAACTACTACGCGGGGACCTCGTCCATCTCAGCCAACGTGCCCTTTGGCGCGGCAACCATGGCGACGCCGGACGGGCGTAAAGCGATGACCCCGCTGGCGGAGGGAGCCAGCCCGGCCTCCGGAACGGATCGTTTCGGCCCCACGGCGGTGATCAACTCCGTCGGCAAGCTGCCGGTAGGGTCGATTCTCGGCGGCGTGCTGCTTAACCAGAAGCTGAATCCGGCCACGCTGGAGAATGAGAGCGATCGTCAGAAGCTGATGCTGCTGCTGCGCACCTTCTTTGAAGTCCGCAAAGGGTGGCATATCCAGTACAACATCGTCTCCCGCGAGACGCTGCTGGCGGCGAAGGCGCACCCGGACCAGTATCGGGATCTGGTGGTGCGCGTGGCGGGCTATTCGGCGTTCTTTACCGCCCTGTCGCCGGATGCGCAGGATGATATTATCGCGAGAACCGAGCACACGTTGTAATGTGCTACGCCCGGCGGACCGCCTGCCGGGCCTACCTTTACTTTCGTATGAAATTAAATGTGTGCATTTGCTCACATCATTACTAGAATGCTCCTGACTGTTTTTACCCTGGGAGCATAACGTATGACCGTAAAAGTTATCGTCACCGATATGGACGGAACTTTCCTTGATGATGCCAAAGCCTACGACCGCAGCCGTTTCCTCAGCCAGTTCCGTGAGCTTCAGGCACGCGGCATTGAGTTTGTGGTCGCCAGCGGCAACCAGTTCTACCAGCTCATCTCCTTCTTTCCGGAAATCAAAGACGACATCTCTTTCGTGGCCGAAAACGGCGCGCTGGTCTACGAGCATGGCAAAGAGATCTTCCATGGCGAACTGACCCGCCACGAATACCAGATCGTGCTGGGCGAACTGCTCAAGAGCGAAGGCCTGAACTTTGTCGCCTGCGGTCTGGAGAGCGCCTACGTCAGTAAAAGCGCGCCGCCGGAGTTTGTCGAGCTGATGTCGCATCACTATCACCGTCTGAAGCTGGTAGGTGACTATCGCGAGATCGACGACAAGATGTTTAAGTTCTCGCTCAACCTGCCGGACAGCGAGATCCCGCAGCTGGTGGATGCCCTGCACGTCTCTCTCGACGGCATCATGAAACCGGTCACTAGCGGCTTCGGCTTTGTGGATCTGATCATCCCCGGCCTGCATAAGGCCAACGGCATCACCCGCTTGCTCAAGCGCTGGCAGCTTTCGCCCAGCGACTGCGTCACCATCGGCGACAGCGGCAACGACGCAGAGATGCTGCGCATGGCGAAATTCTCTTTTGCGATGGGTAACGCTGGCAAAGCCATCAAAGCGATTGCCAACTTCCAGACCGACGACAACAACCAGCAGGGCGCGCTGAACGTGATCCAGGCCGTACTCGACGCCACCCCGCCTTTCAACGCCTAAGCACCTCTACGCCAGCACGCTCGCGGCTGGCGTCACCCTCTTCTCTCTTTTGTGCAGCCCATCATCTTTTTAAACTTGCATTAACTTTTTTTTAACTTAAATTAGCATATGTAAGCCAAATACTTTCGAATGAAAGATGCGAGAGGGTGATATGACTAAAATGTATGCAAGTGAAACGCTGCCTGCTGACTACAAGGCGGCGATTCGCCAGGTAAAACAGGCCCTGCGGGCGCAGATTGGTGACGTGCAGGCTGTCTTTAACCGCCTTGAGGAGCGCATCGCCGCTCAGGTAGCCGAGATCAACGCCCTGAAAGCGAAAGGCGAGTCGGTCTGGCCGGTGATCCCCTTTGAAGATGTGAAGGGCGGCCGCGTCAGCGAGGCGCAGCGTGCGGCCATCAAGCGTCGGGGCTGTGCGGTGATTAAGGGCCACTTTCCGCGCGAGCAGGCTTTAGGCTGGGATCAATCCATGCTGGCTTATCTCGATCAGAACCGTTTCGACGACGTCTACAAAGGTCCGGGGGACAGCTTCTTTGGTACGCTGGAGGCCTCGCGCCCGGAGATTTATCCCATCTACTGGTCGCAGGCGCAGATGCAGGCCCGCCAGAGCAGCGAGATGGCGCAGGTGCAGTCTCTGCTAAACCGCCTCTGGACGTTTGAGAGCAACGGCAAGCAGTGGTTCGATCCTGACGTCAGCGTAATCTATCCGGACCGCATTCGCCGTCGTCCGCCGGGCACCACCTCTAAGGGGCTGGGCGCGCACACCGATTCCGGGGCGCTGGAGCGCTGGCTGCTGCCAGCCTACCAGCAGGTTTTCGCCTCGGTGTTTAACGGTGATATCGACAGCTACGATCCGTGGCACGCCGCGCACCGTACCGAAGTCGAAGAGTACACCGTGGATAACACCACCAAGTGCTCGGTATTCCGCACTTTCAAGGGTTGGACGGCGCTGTCGGATATGCTGCCGGGCCAGGGTCTGCTGCACGTGGTGCCGATCCCCGAGGCGATGGCCTACATTCTGCTGCGTCCGCTGCTGGACGACGTGCCGGACGATGAGCTGTGCGGCGTAGCGCCTGGGCGCGTGCTGCCGATCTCCGAGAAGTGGCATCCGCTGCTGATCGAGGCGTTAACCAGCATTCCGGCGCTGGAGGCCGGGGACTCGGTGTGGTGGCACTGTGACGTCATCCACTCCGTGGCACCGGTAGAGAACCAGCAGGGCTGGGGCAACGTGATGTATATTCCCGCCGCGCCGCTGTGCGAAAAGAACCTCGCCTATGCGCGGAAGGTAAAGGTGGCATTAGAGAACGGCGCATCGCCGGGCGATTTCCCGCGTGAGGATTATGAAGCGACGTGGGAGAACCGCTTTACGGTTGCGGATTTAAACGAGCACGGCAAGCGCGCGTTGGGTATGGCTTAAACATCGTACAATCCTTC
>NZ_LR607338.1:296021-298889 GCF_902164725.1 Pseudescherichia vulneris
CACAGGGGCAGCGGCCGCAGGCGTTGCCGCGGTCGGATCGAGCTGTGTGTTAAGCGGCATCACCGGCGGCATGCTGGCGAACGTGGCGGGCATCACGGATGACATCACGCAGGCGGCGGCGGGGCTGGGGGACAGGCTCTTTCCGCCTTCGCCGGCAGGTAACATCGTCACCGGCTCGCCGGACGTGCTGATTAACGGCCTGCCGGCAGCCCGGGCAGCGGGCAGGCTCACCCCGGCGGGGATGCCGGACCCGGCGCCGCAGTCACCTGCCAGCTTCGCCGACTACGGCGGGATGCTGCTCGCTGCCGCCGGACAGACGGGCAGTGCGATGTGGCAGCCCACCGTGGCGTCAGCCGCCCCGGGCACCACGCCGCTGGAAGAGGACCGGGTGCTGTGCGACAAACACTCAGGGCCCCGGTATCTGGCGGAGGGGTCTGACAGCGTGTTTATCAACGGCCAGCCCGCGGTGCGCACCGGGGACCGCACCACCTGCGAGGGCACCGTCTCGGGGGCGTCGCCCAACGTCATTATCGGCGGCGGGACGCTGCGGGTGCGGGATATCCGCAGCGGGAAGGTGCCGGGGCTGACCATGGCGATGGTGGCCCTGTCGCTCATCCGCGGCCGCCCCTGCACCATTCTGAAGAATATGCCCTGCGCGCTGGCGGTGGCCGGGGGCGGGATGCTGGCAGATATGGCCGTTAACGCGGTCTTCGCCTCCCCGCACCCGGTGCATGCCGCCACCGGGGTGAAGGTGCTCAATGACGACAGTGAACTTGATTTTGTCCTGCCGGGCCGCTTCCCCCTGCGCTGGCAGCGGAGCTACAACAGCCTGAACACCCGCGGGGGGCTCTCCGGTCAGGGCTGGGCGACCGCGTTTGACGCCTTCCTCATGCTGCATGAGGGGGAGGTGACCTGGTATGATGAGACCGGGCGCGAACTGCGCTTTGCGCTGCCCCCGGTCGACCAGGCGCTGTACAGCATCAGCGAGGGGGTGATGGTCCGCCGCAATGAACACGGCGACGTGGCGATTGCCGACGACGACGGTGCCGTCTGGCGGCTGTTTAAACCTCTCCGCGCTGACCCCAGCCTGCTCCGTCTCGCCTCGCTCAGCGACGAGTACGGCAACGCCCTGGAAACGGCGTGGGATGAGCAGGGCCGCCTTACCCGGATTTATGACGAACCCCGGGCCATCGACGTCACCCTGCACTATGAGGATGAACGCTTCCCGCAGCGGGTCACCGCCGCCACGCATTTTTGACGGGGAGAAGACCTGGCCCCTGATGCGCTGGCGTTACGACGCACGCGGGCAGCTGGCCGCCGCCACCGACGCCAGTGGGGTGACCACGCGGGAATACCGCTACAACGACCACGGCCTGATGGTCTGGCACCGCCTGCCGGGCGGCCTGGAGAGTGAGTACCGCTGGCAGCAGTCTGACCACTGGCGGGTGGTGGAGACCCGGACCAGCACCGGTGACGGCTGCCGCATCGCGTATGACCTGGAGGCCGGGCTGACCACCGTCACGCAGTACGACGGGCAGACGCGGCGGCACTACTGGAACGCACAGAAGCTGATTACCCGCTTTGTGGATGAGCGCGGTGAAAGCTGGCGGTATGAGTGGAACGGGGATGAGCAGCTGGTGCGCCGCACCGACCCCCCCGGCCATGCCGTGACCTTCGAGTATGACGACACCGGCAACCGGGTGCAGGAGACGGACGCGGACGGCAACGTCCGGGCGACGCAGTGGCTTGCGCACCGCGCCCTGCCGGTGGCCGTCACGGAGCCGGACGGCAGGGTCACGCGCTTTTACTACGATGCGCACCACGGCCTGGCCCGCATCGTTGACGCCCTCGGGCAGAGCACGCTCCTGCACCGGGATGAGTATGGCCTGGTGGTGGAGGAGGTGGACGCCGCCGGAAACAGCCGTCACCGGGAGTATAACGACGCAGGCCAGCTCATCCGCGCCACGGACTGCTCCGGGCGCGTGACCCGCTACCGTTACCATGCTCCGGGCTGGCTCAGCGCGGAAATCACGCCCGACGGGGAAGAGACCCGCTACGGTTACGACCCGGCAGGCCGTCCGCTGCTGCTGGCGCGGGCGGAGGGCTGGGAAGAGCGCCTGACCTGGAACAGACAGGGCCTGCCGGTGGCCCATGAGGGGGCCGACGGCAAACGCAGCACCTTTGCTTACGATGAGGCCGGGCGACTGGTCTGCACCACGAACCCGCAGGGCGGGACGGTGCGCCGTCATTGGGACAGCCGGGGCCGCCTTACTGCGCTGGAGAATGAGAACGGCGAGACGTACCGGTTCCGCCGGGGGCCGGACGCGCTGCTGCTGGAGGAAGAGGGACCCGACGGGGTGGTCACCCGCCACGGGTATGATGCCTGCGGGCGCACCGTGTCACGCACCTTCGCCGCCGGGCATCCGCAGGCCATCACCCACACCTTCGCCTGGAGCCCGGGCGGGCAGCTGTTAACCCGCACCACGCCGGAGGGCCAGACCCGCCGGCACTACACGAAGGGCGGGCTCCTGAGCCGGATTACCGTGCACCCCGCCCTGGCGGAGAACGCCTGGAGCCGCGAGGCAGAGCAGGAGCTCTGCCTGGAGTACGACGCCCTCGGTCGTGTTATCCGTGAGCAGGGTGAGCACGGGGACCTGGCCTGGCAGTATGACGCCTCCGGCAACTGCACATCCTTACAGCTGCCGGACGGGCGCACACTGAAGCAGCATTATTACGGCAGCGGCCACCTGCTGGGCATCGCCCTGGACGGCCTGGCGGTGACGGATTTCACCCGCGACGAGCTGCACCGCGAGACCAGCCGCACCCAGGGGCTGCTCACCACCCGCAGCGAATATGACCGTCTTGGCT
>NZ_LR607338.1:308174-310569 GCF_902164725.1 Pseudescherichia vulneris
GACGAGCTGCGGTTTCTGTTACCGGGCTTCATCTTCACAACCCGTGGTCTACACTCATTTTATTGCCCCCGACCGGCAAACGGATAGGCGGTATAAAAATAATAATGGGTGAATGAAATGAAAAAGATCGCAATCATCGGCGCAGGGCCGACGGGTATCTATACCTTTTTCTCCCTGCTCAAAAACAGCACACCGCTTTCGATTTCTATCTATGAGCAGTCCCATGAAGCTGGCGTTGGGATGCCCTACAGCAGTGAAGAGAACTCGAGAATGATGCTGGCCAACATCGCCAGCATTGAGATCCCCCCTATCTTTATGACCTATATCGACTGGCTGCGCAGCCTGAGCGAAGAGCATCTGGCCCGCTACGGCGTGCAGGCGTCGGCCCTGCATGTCCGCCAGTTTTTGCCGCGTATTTTGCTCGGGGAATACTTCCGCGCTCAGTTTCTGGAGCTGGTAGTGCGGGCGAAACAGCTGGGCTTTGAGATAGAAGTGCACGAGTCCTGTCAGGTGACAGACGTTGAGGCCACGCCGGAGGGCGTTCGACTGTGGTGTAAGGATACACTGGCTGCGGAGCAGTTTGATCTTGCCGTCGTTGCTACCGGGCACGTCTGGCCGGAAGAGAGTCCCGCGACCCGCAACTACTTCCCCAGCCCCTGGTCCGGGCTGATGGAGGCAAAGATCCCGGCGTGCAGCGTCGGCATCATGGGAACCTCCCTGAGCGGCATCGACGCCGCGATGGCTGTGGCTATCCAGCACGGCACTTTCTTTGAGACCGAGGATAAACGCCTGCACTTCAACCTCGATGCTGATAGCAAGGCATTGCAGATGGTGCTCATGTCCCGCTCGGGCATCCTACCGGAAGCGGATTTCTACTGCCCTATCCCCTACGAGCCACTAACCGTGGTAACGGAGAACGCGATTGAAAAAGAGATTGCCGCCGGGCCGGAAGGACTGCTCGACCGCGTCTTTGCGCTGATGGTCGACGAGCTAACGCGGGCGGATCCGCTCTGGAGCGAGCAGATGGCTCTCAGCACGCTGGATGCCGACAGCTTTTTCGCGGCCTGGTTTGCCGATCGTAAAAAGCAGGATCCCTTCCGCTGGGCGGAGGACAATCTGAATGAGGTGGAGCGCAACAAACGCGACAGGCGGACGGTGCCGTGGCGCTACACGATTTTGCGTCTGCATGAGGCTATCCAGCCTATCGTTCCCTGGCTTAATGAGGAGGACAGCGCGCGTTTCGAAGAGGGTCTTGCCCGCATCTTTATTGATAACTATGCCGCCGTGCCGTCCCAGTCGATTCGCCGACTGCTGGCCCTGCGAGAGGCCGGGATTCTGAACGTGCTCGCGCTTGGCTCGAACTATGAGATGGAGATTGGCGAGCAGCAAACGACGATCTTCGCTGAGGGCAAGCGATATCAATACGATGTGTTTATCGATGCGCGCGGGCAAAAGCCGTTGAAGACGGAAGATCTGCCTTTCCCGACGCTGCGCAAGCAGCTTGCCGCCACTGGAGAGGAGATCCCGACGGTTGGGGATGACTACACGCTCCAGGAACCCGCCAGCGTTCGCGGACGCATTGCTTTTGGCGCAATTCCCTACCTGATGCATGATCATCCTTTCATTCAGGGTATCACCGCCTGCGCGGAGATCGGCGCGGCGATTGCAAGGGCAGTAGCACAGCCAGCTACGCGGACGCGAGGCTGGCTACGGATGCTGGAGCTGTAGCGCTTATTTTAACAGAGTGGTTGTGGCGGTTCACCCTGTGGTGCCGCCATACTTTTTGGCAGCAGCTGTTAATATAAAGGTCATTGTTACAATAACCCTTAAAAAAATTAAGTTACATATCAATGATATAATTCACATAATTTTCATTATATGATGTGTGCAGCTATTGGTACCACTCCAGCAAGTATAAGCGGTGTAGCTTGTGCTGCACCAGGTTCCATTGCAGGAGGAACCCTTGGGGCTAGTGCCAGTGATTACCTAATGAATCTTTGGTTAAAATAAAACAGATGAATAGCATAACCCATTATATGGCAATAACCTCTGCCAGCCTCCCTTTTGCAATTATTGTTTTTCTATTCTTCTATTTCATTATTAACAATAAAAAATACAAAAATCTATTATCTATGTACTATGCGCGAGGTTTTACCCTAACTCCACTTTACCAATTTTATGCCTCAATGGGATTTTTAGGTTCTTTTGGTATGGCCTATTACTTCTGCCGCCTCAAAAAAACAAAAAAGTGATATTCCCTCCTGAGAACAAAGAGTCTATTGTACTATTTTTAAATGAAATCAACTCAAACTATACAATATGGTTAAATAATTATTACTTATCATGCTTGATCGCTTTATTTATTTATTCAATATTTATAATGCTGAGCATATTA
>NZ_LR607338.1:311541-314731 GCF_902164725.1 Pseudescherichia vulneris
TACTGTCCCGTGCCCTCTTCCACTGGCATTTTCTTCTTAGCCGTAAAGTTATAGATAACCAGCAGCGCAAAGATGCCGGTAATGGTCAGGGTAATCATCCCCTTATCCATAAACTGAGCCATATTGCCGAGAACGATACCTACTACGCCGAAATCGGTATCGGAGAAAGTGGTGTTGGTGAGTCCAATCGCCCCCAGAACCGGCAGCAGCGCAACAGGCAGGAAGGTAATTAAGATCCCGTGAGCAAACGCCCCACAGATGGCACCCCGTTTACCGCCGGTAGCATTACCGAACACCCCTGCGGTCGCACCGCAGAAGAAGTGCGGAACCACGCCAGGCAGGATCAATACCCAGTGAAGCTGACCGAGGATAAACAGCCCTACCAGGCCGCCGACGAAGCTAGAGATAAACCCAACCAGCACCGCGTTTGGCGCGTAAGGGAACACAATCGGGCAGTCGAGCGCAGGTACGGCGTTCGGCACCAGCTTCTCAGAGAAGCCGGTAAAGGCCGGAACGATCTCCGCCAGGATTAAGCGCACGCCTTGCAGAATGATAAACACGCCCGCCGCAAAGGTAATTGCCTGGATAAAGGAGTAGACCAGATAGTTTTGCCCGCCGCTGAAGTTGGCCTCAACGTACTCTTTGCCTGCCGATACCGACAGGATGAGGTAGATAACCATCATCGTCAGTGAGATAGAGATGGTGCTGTCGCGCAAAAAACTGAGGTTTTTCGGCATGTTCATCTCTTCGGTGGACTTGGATCCTTTACCTACCAGGGTACCAATCCAGCCCGAGAGAACGTAGCCGATAGTGCCGGTATGCGCCAAAGCCACCTGGTCACCGCCGACGATTTTACGCATATAGGGCTGAGCCAGCGCCGGGAACGCGGCCATCAACATACCCAACGCTAAAGACCCGGTATAGATAAGCTGAACACCTTCAAAACCGGCTACCGAGAGAATAATCGCCACCATGCAGGCCATGTAAAACGTCACGTGCCCTGACAGGTAGATATATTTCAGACGGGTAAACCTGGCGACGACAATATTTGCTACCATGCCGAAGGCCATAATCAGCGTGGTCGGCGCGCCGTACTTGGCGAGGGCGATTGAGACCATCGCTTCGTTGTTAGGGATGATCCCCTGAACGTCGAACGCTTCTTTAAAAATATCGCCCAACGGCGTGAGGGAACTGACCAGAACAGAGGCCCCGCCAGCCAGAACTAAAAAGCCGAGAATGGTTTTTACGGTTCCTTTAATCACATCCGGGAAAGGCTTTTTTTGTGCCACAAGCCCGAAGAGCGCCACCAGCCCCACAAGGATGGAGGGCACCTTCAGCACGTCGACGACAAACTGCAACAGGTTTTGAATAAACATATTAACCTCTACGGGAAGATGTTCATCTCGCTTTACGCGTTATTTTTCTCAAAATACTCACGTATTTTTTGCTCGATCTCTTTCAAGTCGATAATGTTATTGATGATGATAATTTTGTTCTCGGGCAGGTTAGCGCTATAGGCGATATCTTTCGCCATGACAAACACATCAGCCACGTCGGGCGTGACAGAACCGAGATCTGAGTGTTCGACATCCGCCACAATATTAAGATTTTTCAGCACTTTTTTGATGTTCATTTCCATCATGAAGCTGCTGCCCAGACCTGAACCACACACCGCCATCATTTTCATAACTCACCTCATTAATCGTTGATTACTGTTCGTCTACTGCGCGCTATCGCCCAGTAAAATTGCATTCAGCTCTTCTTTGCTGCACACGTTGAAGACCTTTTCCATTTCTTCTTCATCGGAGAGCAGTTCAGCCAACTGCGAGATCATCTCTATATGGCTATTACTGTCCGGGGCAGCAAACATAAACAGGGTATCTACCGGATCGTTCTCATCTGCATCAAAAACCACCGGTTCAGCCAGCTTAACTACCGATAAGCCCAGCGCCTGAGCGCCCTCTTCCGGACGAGCGTGCGGCATGGCAATTCGCGGTGCGATAACGAAGTAAGGCCCAATCTCCTCTTTCTGGCGGATGATGGCCTCGATATAGCGCTGTGATATCGCCCCTTCATTGAGGAGAGGAAGCCCGGCAATTTGAATGGCTTCTTTCCAGTCCGCGACTTTTTCAACGTACTGAACTTTTTCGTTATTCAACCACTTTGCCAATTGCGACATGTTTTTCTCCCCGATCTAAAAAACGCGCTTTTCTGTTTCAGGCTACTGTCTACGTATAGACATCTTTAAGATGTATAGTCATCTAGATAGTGGACCGGGATCTGGGCAGATACAACATGTAACGGTCACATTGCCGGGAACTCACGGAATTTGGATGCAAATTCGTTAAGCCGATCACATCTCTATATCACTCAAGTAGTGCTGAGATGAGAACATCAGGCATACATGTATAGACAGGCTCAGAAGAGCCACGCTTTCACATTCGCTGGGAATAAGATCAATGGTCGATGGCATAACAGAGAAACAGAGAGAGGTCGTTGATTACATCCTGCGAAAGATTAAGGATGATAGCCTGCTGCCCGGCGATAAGCTGGATACTGAAATTGCTATTGCCAAAAACATTGGTATTACCCGCGCCACCGTTCGCGAAGCCACGCGCATTTTAATCGAGCAGCAGAGGATCTACCGGGTTAAAGGTTCCGGCCTGTACGTGGGCTCAATTGGTATAAGCAACCATGCGGGCAGGTTTCACGCGCTCTCCCCTTTTGACTATCAGGCACAGAAGCACGGTTACAAGGGTGTGCGAAAGGTTATCGCCGTCAGCATTATCCGCGTTCCCTCGCATGATATGGCCCAGGCGTTACGCATTAAGAACAACGACAAGGTGTATAAAATTTTACGCCTGATGTGCTTCGATGATATTCCCGTTGCGCTGGAGCATAGCCATCTGCCGGTGAGCATGTTTAGCAGCATGGAGTTCAACAAGCTGGAGATCTCGAAATTCTCCTATATCGAACAGATTACCGGTAAAAAGATCCAGCGCAGGGACCAGAACCTGGCCGCAATCAATTTGACCGATGCGGATATACTGGCGTTGTTGCAACTAAAGGAGAATGATGCGGTTATTGAGCTTACGGAGACGGTGTTTCTTGATGATGGGACGCCCTGCGAGGTCAATATCGCGATGATTAATACACGGATCTTCCCGCTAAGGCAGGATTCTCGGCGGCC
>NZ_LR607338.1:336263-347185 GCF_902164725.1 Pseudescherichia vulneris
CAAAGATGTTTTTTTTGATAAACTGGTGCCGATAATAGGAGTCGAACCTACGACCTTCGCATTACGAATGCGCTGCTCTACCAACTGAGCTATATCGGCTTATCCGGGCGCGTCACGAGCGTGACTACGGTATGCAAGGTTAAGAAAAAGCGTCCGCCTCGTCAACTCCCCTCGCGTTTAGTTGTTGTTTTTTACAGCACAACCTTGCTAATTCAGCACGAAAAGCATGGTCATTGCCTTATTCACTCCCCTTCTGGTTGTGTCTGTCATCACACCAAGCAACATTTTTTTAACATTAGTCCGTCATGTCTTCTTTTTCTTTCAAAATCACCTATCTTGATTGTTACCAGACCGCGATCAAGTTCCGCCACAACAGGCCGATGATCGGATAGACCAGATACCAGATGGGCTGGATAGAGTGGATAAACTAATGCAAAAATTCTCAGTCACCGATGACCTGTCCAGCCCTGACCTGGAGCATAGAAGTACCACAACCTTTATCAAACGCGCTCTGCTGCTGATGGTCTCGCTCCTGACGGCGCTGTTTGTTATCGCCATTGTCGCGTTGCTGATCATCGTGCGGAATATTAATCAGGATGCCGACAGGCAGAGCGCGATGCTGCTAGAGAAGGCGATCCATAATCGGGTAGAGACGCTTACCACTCACACCAAAGACTACGCCTGGTGGGGTGAGGCCTACAGCCATCTGCACCCTAACGTAGATACCGACTGGGCCTATACCCGCCAGAATATGGGCGCGACGCTCTGGCGTGATTTTACCTACGAAGGCGTGTTTGTGCTGGATGGTAGCGGCCAGACCCGATATAGCGTCATCAATGGCCAACTGGTTACCCGTTCGCTCACTGAATGGCTGGGAGAGGACCCAATCCCCAAACTGCTACAGGCGATCAATAAACCGGACGCGATGCCGGTAGCCAATACGGTTGTGATGCAGGCTGGGCATCCGGCGCTGGTGGCGGCCGCACGCATCACCACCGGCGACGACTCACGGATCGTCTCCCTCCCCGGCCCGGCCTCTACCCTGGTGTTTGTCGACGTGCTGGATGACAAAAAGCTGGTCGCGCTAGGTGAAGAGTACGGTATTACGCAGGCTCGCGTGCAGCGAAAGGATGCCCCGAAATTGGCAGGACGCCGCGGGATAGCGACGCTTCCCATTGATGGCCAGCAGATAACCTTCGAGTGGAAAAGTGAAGATCCAGGGCAGGAGCTCATGCGCTACATCCTGCCGCTGCTGATCCTGCTGGCGCTGTCTACAGGTGCTCTCAGCGTGGTTCTGAGTCGCAACGTGCTCAAAAAAGCGCGCATGTATGATGAAAATACCTTCCTGCTGGCCCAGAGTCGCCATGCCCTTACTGCCAGCGAGCGCCGCTTTCGCGACGTGGCTGAAGCAACCACGGACTGGATCTGGGAGACGGATACTGACCTGCATTTTACCTGGCTCTCCGATCGTTTTCCGGGGATTACCGGGCACAGTATCTCGGCCTGGCTGGGACGTCCCGTAACGGCATTTATGGAGGCGGATAACCAGCCGCTGGCGGAGTGGATCACGCTGCCCGGCCAGACAGGCCATCGTCGGCTGCTGCATTGCCGCTACCTTTCTGCTATGGGCCACCAGCGCTACTGCCATATCGCCATTAAACCCGTCGTTACGCCGGAAGGGATCGTTGGCTACCGGGGCACCGCGACGGATGTCACTCTCGAGGTAGAGGCGCAGGCGCGGGTAGAGTATCTCTCCCGGCACGATGAGCTGACCGGGCTGCCAAACCGGGTCCGCATGCGCGAGTTCCTTGAGGGCAAGCTGCGGGCGCTGCCTACGCCGGAGCATCCGCTGGCGATGATGAGCCTCGATCTGGACAAGTTTAAGCCGGTTAATGACCTGTTCGGCCACGGCGCAGGCGATGCCGTTCTGCACGAGGTGTCAACAAGGCTGCGGAGCTGCGTACGTGATTACGATCTGGTAGCGCGCCAGGGTGGGGATGAATTTATCCTCATCATCTCTGATATCCAGGATCGCAGTGATATCGAACTTCTCTGCAATCGAATCATTGGCGAGCTGGCACGTCCCTTTGTGATCGGCGGCAATGAGATATTTATCGGTGCCAGCATCGGTATCGCTATGGCTCCGCAGGATGCGGTAGACGCGGGAGAGCTGCTGCGCTTCTCAGATATCGCGCTCTACAAGGCCAAAAACGCCGGGCGCAACAGATGGATGTTTTACACCCCTGAGATGGCCGAGCAGATGGTCCAGCGGCGCGAAATGGAAAATAGCCTGCGCGACGCCCTGAAAAAGCAGCAGTTCCGCCTGGTTTATCAGCCGCGCTACGGACACAACTCCTCGCGTATTATCGCCGTAGAGGCGCTGATCCGCTGGGATCATCCGGAACTCGGCCTGCTGATGCCGGATCAGTTTATCTCCCTCGCGGAGGAGACCGGTCTGATTATCCCCCTCAGCGACTGGGTACTCAAAACGGCCTGTCACGACGCGCAGCAATCCCTGCACGGCCTCTCCGTCTCGGTGAATATCTCTGCCGTGGAGTTCCAGTCATGGGGTCTGATCGATCGCGTCAGGGATGCGCTCCAGGCATCGCTGCTCGACCCGGCCAGGCTGGAGATCGAAATTACTGAAAACGCCACGCTGTGGAACCCTGAAAATAGCCTTGAACTGATGCTGGCGCTGAAAAAGCTGGGGGTGAAGCTGCTGATGGATGACTTTGGTACGGGCTACTCGTCCCTAAGCTATCTGCGCAACTTCCCCTTTGATGGTATTAAGCTCGATAAATCCTTTATCTCCGATATGCCAGAGAGCGACAGCGCCAATACCATCGTTAAAAATATTATCGGCCTGGGTAAAGCCTTCTCGCTAAGTATTACGGCAGAGGGGGTTGAAACCGAGGGGCAGCTTCAGAAGCTGATGATGATGGAGTGCGATGAAACCCAGGGCTACCTGATCGGCAAGCCGCTCAGCCTGACGGCGCTCCGGGAGCAGATGGCCGCGCTGGACGCGGCTGCGCAGGAGCGAACAGGCCAGCAGAGTCAGGGATAGCGCGGGCGACGGCGTATGTCGCCCGCAGACAATCATGCACGACCATCAGGCACGAATAGTATCGTCGCCGAAGCCAACCCACTTGTAGGTGGTCAGCGCTTCAAGGCCCATCGGGCCGCGAGCGTGCAGTTTTTGCGTACTCACGGCCACTTCTGCGCCCAGTCCAAACTGTCCGCCGTCGGTGAAGCGCGTGGAGGCATTCACGTAGACCGCAGAGGAATCCACCTCGTTCACAAAGCGGTTGGCGTTGCTCAGGGTACGGGTGAGGATCGCATCCGAGTGCTGGGTACCGTGCTCGCGAATGTGCTCGATTGCCTCATCGAGCGAGGCCACCAGCTTAACGTTGAGATCGAGAGATAAAAACTCATCGTCATACTGCTCCGGCTTCACCGCTTCGACGTGCGCCGGACCACCTTGCAGCGTCGTCAGTGCCGCCGCGTCGGCGTGCAGCGTTACGCCGCTCTGCGCCATCTGGGTGCTCAGCGCAGGCAGGAAACGCTCGGCAATCTGCAGGTTCACCAGCAGCGTCTCTACGGTGTTGCAGGTGCTTGGGCGCTGGGTCTTGGCGTTGACGATAATCTTCAGCGCAGGGTCAATCTCGGCGGTGTCATCCACATAGATATGGCATACGCCGATACCGCCAGTGATCACTGGAATGGTCGACTGCTCGCGGCACAGCTTGTGCAGCCCTGCCCCACCGCGTGGGATCAGCATGTCGATGTACTTATCCATGCGCAGCATCTCGTTTACCAGCGTCCGGTCCGGGCTCTCAATCGCCTGGACCGCGCCTGCCGGCAGTCCGCACTCCTCCAGCGCCTGCTGGATCACCTTCACAGTGGCGGCGTTGGTGCGCCAGGTCTCTTTGCCGCCGCGCAGGATCGCCGCGTTGCCGGTCTTCAGGCAGAGGGAAGCCACGTCAACGGTAACGTTAGGTCGCGCCTCGTAGATCACGCCGATTACGCCGAGGGGAACCCGGCGGCGTTCGATACGCAGGCCGCTGTCGAGCAGTCCGCCGTCAATAATCTGGCCGACCGGATCCGCCAGCTTGCAGACCTGGCGTACGTCGTCGGCGATGCTCTTCAGGCGTTGCGGGTTGAGCGCCAGACGGTCAAGCATCGCTTCGCTCAGGCCGTTGCGCCGGGCCTCAAGCACATCCTGATCGTTAGCCTGGATAATGTCATGCGCCTGGGCCTCCAGGTAGTCAGCGATCTTCTCCAGAACGCGGTTTTTTTCTCGGCTGGAGAGCTGCGCCAGCTTATACGAGGCTGCTTTCGCAGCGATGCCCATCTGTTCAAGCATACGTCTGCTCCTTAACGGGTGATCATGTCGTCGCGATGGACGGCAACCGGGCCATACTCGTAGCCGAGAATGGTGTCGATCTGTTGTGAGTGCTGGCCAGCGATGCGTCGCAGCGCGTCGCTGTTGTAGCGGGAGACGCCATGAGCGATGTCCCGCCCTTCCAGATTACGGATACGGATCACTTCACCACGGGAGAAGTTGCCTGTCACGCTTTTGATCCCTTTTGGCAGCAGCGAGCTGCCTTTTTCCAGGATCGCCATCGTTGCCCCTTCGTCCACGGTAAGCTCACCCGCTGGCGGTGCGCCGAATATCCAGCGCTTGCGGCTCTCCAGCGGTGAGGTCTGGGCATGGAAGCGCGTTCCCACCGGCACGCCGTTCAGCACGTCGCTGATCACCCCCGGCCTGCTGCCCGCAGCAATAATCGTCTCGATGCCCGCCCGGCAGGCGACGTCAGCGGCCTGCAGTTTAGTGCCCATACCGCCGGTACCGAGTCCGGAGACGCTGTCTCCCGCGATGGCACGCAGCGCATCGTCAATGCCGTGAACATCGGCGATCAGCTCGGCATCCGGATTATTGCGCGGATCGGCGGTGTAGAGGCCCTGCTGGTCGGTGAGCAGCAGCAGCTTATCCGCCCCACCCAAAATGGCGGCCAGCGCAGAGAGATTGTCGTTATCACCGACTTTGATCTCGGCAGTAGCTACGGCATCGTTCTCGTTGATCACCGGTACAATGCTGTTATCCAGCAGCGCACGCAGAGTATCGCGGGCGTTGAGGAAGCGCTCCCGGTCCTCCATATCGGCACGCGTCAGCAGCATCTGGCCCACGTGGATCCCGTAGATGGAGAAGAGCTGCTCCCAAAGCTGGATCAGGCGGCTCTGCCCGACCGCCGCCAGCAGCTGCTTGGAGGCGATGGTGGCGGGCAACTCTGGGTAGCCCAAATGCTCGCGCCCGGCGGCGATCGCCCCGGATGTGACGATAACAATACGATGCCCTGCGGCATGCAGCTGCGCGCACTGGCGTACCAGCTCTACAATATGGGCGCGGTTCAGGCGGCGCGATCCGCCCGTTAACACGCTGGTGCCGAGTTTTACCACCAGCGTCTGGGTGTCACTCATGATTCTCTGCCGTTTTACGAATAAGGAAATGTGATGTCAGTCTGACGTTGTAACAGGAGTGAGGCCGCTTGCCAATAACCTCGGTCAAAAGGGTGAACAATTGCTGCGTGGATCGGCAAGCCTAGCGGCAGATCCTTACAGTTTTATTGCAGAAATAAATAAACATCGATTTTTAAAATTATTCCTGGATTGTCATAAATCTTTCATTTCCGAACGTTAAAACCCTCTCTGTTTTCAGCAGGTATAAGCCTGGCGAATATTAGAGCGTCTTTTGTTTAAATCGGGAATCAAAATGAAAAAGAGTACTCTGGCATTAGTGGTAATGGGTCTGGCTGCTTCCGCATCTGTACAGTCCGCAGAAGTTTTTAATAAAAATGGCAACAAGCTGGACGTTTACGGCAAAGTAAAAGCCATGCACTACTTCAGCGATGACAACAGCAACGACGGCGATAAAACATACGTTCGTTTCGGCTTTAAAGGCGAAACACAAATTAACGATCAGATTACGGGCTTCGGTCGCTGGGAAGCGGAGTTTGCCGGTAATAACGACGAAAGCACCTCCGGACAGAAAACCCGTCTGGCCTTTGCCGGGGTGAAGATTAAAGATTTTGGCTCACTGGATTACGGCCGTAACCTGGGCGTGCTGTATGACGTGGCCGCCTACACCGATATGTTCCCTGAGTTCGGCGGTGACGGCCTGGCCCGTACCGACAACTTTATGACCAAACGTACCAGCGGCGTGGCGACCTACCGTAATACCGACTTCTTCGGCGTGGTAGACGGTCTGGATCTGACTCTGCAGTATCAGGGTAAAAACGAAAACGGCCGCAGCAGCGTCGTGAAACAGAACGGCGACGGCTTCGGTACTTCTCTGGCCTATGACTTCGGCGGCAGCGACTTCTCTATCGTTGGCGCATACGCTAACTCTGACCGCACCGATGCGCAGAACCGGATGACTCTGGGTCGTGGCGCGAATGCGGAAGCCTGGGCTGCTGGCGCGAAGTATGACGCCAACAACGTCTACGCGGCGGCCTTCTACGGCGTCTCTTACAACATGACCCCGATTTCGTCCTCGGCTGGCTTTGCCAACAAGGCGGATAACTTCGAAGCCGTGCTCCAGTACCAGTTCGATTTCGGTCTGCGTCCGTCCGTGGGCTATGTCCTGACCAAAGGCAAAGATATTGAAGGCTTTGGTGACGAGGATCTGGTCAACTATATTGACGTGGGCGCAACCTACTACTTCAACAAAAACATGTCGGCCTTCGTTGATTATAAAATCAACCAGATTGACGACGATAACCGCCTGGTTACCACCAACGACGATATCGTTGCTCTGGGCGTGACCTACCAGTTCTAATTCTGAATAACAAAAAGGCCCTTCATGTCGGTGAAGGGCCTTTTTTATTTATGGTGTCAGATTAATCAGGCGCTGAGTTTGACCGGCTCATTTTTAAAGTCGTCGGCAGGCTCCAGCTTTAATTCCAGCGAGGCCAGCAGCTCGCGGGCGCGCTCGTGGAAAGTCCGCAGCGTATGCTCAAGACGATCGGTCACTTCCGCATCCTTAATAGCAACCGGCTCCCAGTGGCCCTCTTTATTAAACAGGCCAAACTGGTAGGTATAGGTGAAGCGTTGTTCCTGGGCTTCCATTATCATCCACCAGCCCCAAAATTCACGCTTCTCTGGAGCCGGTTTCACGTTGACGCATACGGCAAGGCAGTCAAAAAAGAAACGGTTCCCTTCGCACTGCTCCTCGCGGATGTAAGGGCCAAGCGCCATAAACTTCTTGATCAGTCTGCTTTTCGGGTGTCCACTCGGTAACGTCATTGCGATCTCCTTTTGTGATGCAACTGTTTTACCAAATCAATGGAATTAAGTAACGCATTAACGCAATCTATGCTTCACCCAAGCAGTAATTTCCTGCAGTGACTTATCAAAATTGCGATAAACCGGCTTAAACGGGATCTCCAGCAGCTTGCCGTCGGCAGAGGAAGAGGCAATAAGCCGGGACTCCTCTTCCGGGCTGAAGGGATCGTTTTTCCAGAAGCCGGAGAGCATTGGCGTAGGACAGCGGCGTCCCAGTAGGCCCTGCGTTTTTAACGAGTAGCGGTTCAGCTCCACGCGCAGCGCCTCGTCTGAGGCATCATGCATCCCGAGACAGCTGGCCAGCACGTCGAGGTACATCTCCGGCACCCCGCTGAGACGCTGGGAGTCGGTGAGCAGCGAGTGCACCACCGGCCCAAGGCAGGCCACTGCTTTCAGGCGCGGGGACTCCAGGTAGGCCAACCGGACGGCAACGTTCGCCCCAAAGCGGAAACCAAAGGCGGCGACGCGGGTGTGATCGACCCACGGAATGTCCGGCAGCGCTTTCAGCACGTGCTGATGCAGAATGCTGGAGTCCTGGGTCAGCTTCCACTTCGAGGAGAAGCCGACCGACGGCATATCGAGCGTCAGCATCGCAATGCCGTTCGGCGCGAAGTAGCGCTCAAACAGGGTGTAGTAGTCGCTCTGAAGGCTATCAAGGCCGCCGCACACCAGCACCGTGGGGAACGGGCCGTCGCCTTTTGGCATATGGAGAAAGCCCACCAGCGGCGAGCCGCCGGGAATGGCAAACTCCAGCTCACGCAGCGTGCCGGGCAGACGACGAGCGGCCTCTTCATAGGCGCGGTTGGCCAGGGCCTGGGCCTGCTCGGCCAGATCGTCACCTTTCAGATGCGGGTAAGCCGCAATGCTGTAGAGATTAGAGGCGTGAAGCCACTGACGACCGCTGAGGGCATCGTCCTCGGTCTGACTGGCCTTCTGCTGCCACTTCATCGCCTGGGTCGCCCACTCGTAGATCCAGTTGCCGCCGCGATAGCCCACCACTGTGTCATACAGATCGCTGTCGGTACGCTCGGCCTGGCTCATGACGATCCGCGCCTGCACATCGAGAATTTCACGCGGATCGACCCCGCGCCAAACCCACAGCAGGCGGTTGATCAGCCGATACCAGTGCGGAACGTTGGTTCCGTCCAGCGCGGAGGCCATAGCAGGAGGGTTGCCCCGCTGAAAACGGCGCACCAGCGTCGAGGTTTCGGGATGTTTGAATCGGGGTTTAAACAGGGTTTCGCTGAGGTTAGCCTGGGACATTGCGCGCAGCCTCCATGATTACGTCACTTCACCTATTGTAACCTGCCGGACGCTAAATAACAGAACGCCCGGCATAACCGGGCGTAAAGTTAAGAAAAAAGCAGCTTAGCGGCCAGAGATAGGCGGTACGAAGACCACGCCCATGTCCCACGGCTGCTCAATCCAGGTATCCTGCGGGATATCGATCACGTAATCATTCACCAGCGGGCGACCGGCCGGCTTGGCGAAAATAGTAACGAAGTGGGCTTTCGGGTACATCTCCCGGATAGCCACGGCGGTACCACCGGTATCCACCAGATCGTCAATCACGATAAAGCCTTCACCGTCGCCTTCAGCACGTTTCAGCACTTTCAGCTCGCGCTGGTTGTCGTGGTCGTAGCTGGAGATGCAAACGGTATCAACATGGCGAATACCCAGCTCACGGGCCAGCAGGGCAGCCGGTACTAAACCACCACGGCTAACGGCAATGATGCCTTTCCACTGTTCTGACGGCATCAGGCGCGCGGCCAGCTTGCGGGCGTGAATTTGCAACATGTCCCAGGTGACGACGTATTTTTCGCTCATGTGAAGTGTCCCAGCCTATTGTAAAACGGCTTAAATGTGTTCAGGGGAAAATGGGTTGCGCGAGATTATAGAGATCTGACGCACTAAAAACCAGTGTTACGCGGCCCGCCCTGCGCTTTTTACACGTGTCACACTCAGACAGGCAATAAAGTGGTATTCTGAATTTCTCTCACCCGCAACGCGCGTGATGCTCTGTAATCACTCATCCTATGCCCTGCCCCTCTGTTTTGCAGGCCATTGACATGGAGAATCATTATGTCTGAACTATCTCAACTATCCCCCCAGCCGCTGTGGGATATTTTTGCCAAGATCTGCTCTATTCCGCATCCCTCTTATCATGAAGAACAGCTTGCTGAACACGTTATGGGCTGGGCGAAAGAGAAAGGCTTTCACGCCGAGCGCGACCAGGTCGGCAACATCCTGATCCGCAAGCCTGCCACCGCTGGCATGGAAAACCGCAAGCCGGTCGTGTTACAGGCGCACCTGGATATGGTGCCGCAGAAAAACCACGACACCGTGCACGACTTCACCGTCGACCCGATTCAGCCTTACGTTGATGGCGAGTGGGTAAAAGCCCGCGGCACGACCCTGGGGGCGGATAACGGTATCGGCATGGCCTCTGCGCTGGCGGTGCTGGCAGACGACGCTGTGGCTCACGGCCCGCTGGAAGTGCTGCTGACCATGACCGAAGAAGCCGGTATGGACGGCGCGTTTGGTCTGCAGGCAGGCTGGTTACAGGCTGATATCCTGATCAACACCGACTCTGAAGAAGAGGGTGAGATCTACATGGGCTGCGCCGGGGGCATCGACTTTATCTCTACCCTCGCCCTCTCCCGCGAAGCGGTTCCGGCTGGCTTTGAGACCTTCCGCCTGACGCTGAAGGGCCTGAAAGGCGGCCACTCCGGCGGCGATATCCACCTCGGCCTTGGCAACGCCAACAAGCTGCTGGCCCGCTTCCTCGCCGGTCACGCTGCCGAGCTGGATCTGCGCCTGCTGGACTTCAACGGCGGCACGCTGCGTAACGCCATTCCGCGCGAAGCTTTCGCCACCGTTGCCATTGCGGCAGATAAAGCTGAACAGCTGAAGACGCTGGCCGAAGCGTACCAGGCTATCCTGACCAACGAGCTGGCGATCAAAGAGAAGAACCTGACCGTGCAGCTGGAGAGCGTGTCCTCTGATAAAGCTGCGCTGACCACCGCTTCCCGCGACGCATTTGTTCAGCTCCTGAACGCCACGCCGAACGGCGTGATCCGTAACTCTGACGTAGCGAAAGGCGTGGTGGAAACCTCTCTGAACGTGGGCGTGGTTACCATGCAGGACGAGAGCGCAGAGATCATCTGCCTGATCCGCTCCCTGATCGACAGCGGTAAAGAGTACGTGGTCAGCATGCTGGAGTCGTTAGGCAAGCTGGCAGGTGCGCAGACCTCGGCGAAAGGCAGCTACCCAGGCTGGCAGCCGGATGCAAAATCGCCGGTGATGCAGCTGGTGCGTGAAACCTATCAGCGCCTGTTCGACAAAACGCCGAACATCCAGGTGATCCACGCCGGTCTTGAGTGCGGCCTGTTCAAAAAGCCGTACCCGGATATGGATATGGTCTCCATCGGGCCAACCATCACTGGTCCGCACTCCCCGGATGAGCAGGTACACATCGAGAGCGTGGGCCAGTACTGGACCCTGCTGACCGAGCTGCTGAAGTCGATCACGGCTAAATAAACAGTAACGCCCGGTGGCGGCTTCGCCTTACCGGGCCTACA
>NZ_LR607338.1:347490-348428 GCF_902164725.1 Pseudescherichia vulneris
CAGTATTTTACAGAGGAGGTAATAATATGCATCTGCAACGTCTTATTTTCCCGGAAACTCCGGTACAGATCCCCGTCTACGGGGACACAATTTCTGCCGGGTTCCCCAGTCCGGCGGCCGACTATATCGAATCGGGCATCGACCTGATTTCTCAACTAATCCCTCATCCCTCCTCGACATACACGCTCCGCGTGTCGGGCGACTCAATGATTAATGCCGGGATCACCGATGGTTCCTACCTCCTGGTTGATTTCAGCATTCACCCCCAGCACGGCGACATTGTTGTCGCAAACATCGCCGGGGAGTTCACGGTCAAACGGCTGGTGACTCACCCGGTGGCCCAGCTGGTGGCTGAAAACCCTGCTTACCCACCCATAAAAATTTATGACGCCGACGGTTTAGAAATCGTCGGCGTTGTCATTTCTGTCATCACTACACTGCGCCGAAACCATGTTTGCCCTCGTTGACATGAACTCGTTTTATGCGAGCTGCGAGACAGCGTTCCGGCCGGATCTGGTTGGCCGGCCGATTGTCGTGCTCTCGAATAATGATGGCTGCGTGATCGCTCGCAGCGCCGAAGCCAAACGTCTGGGAATTAAAATGGGCGTGCCCTGGTTCCAGCTCAGGGCCGCGCGGTTTCCGGAGCCAGTGATCGCGTTCTCCAGCAACTATGAGCTGTACGGTGATATGTCGCACCGGGTCATGACCACGCTTGAGGAAATGTGCCCGCGCGTGGAGGTGTACTCCATAGACGAGGCGTTTTGCGATCTGACGGGCGTGCGTAACTGCCGGGACCTGGCCGATTTTGGCCGGGAGATCCGCACCAATATCCGGCGCTATACGCGTATCTGGTGCGGCGTCGGCATTGCACAGACCAAGACGCTGGCCAAGCTGGCGAACCGGGCCGCTAAAATGTGCCCGCAGACAGGCGGTGTGGT
>NZ_LR607338.1:349766-352529 GCF_902164725.1 Pseudescherichia vulneris
AAAAAACAGAGTCAGTAAGCAGATTAATCAACGTTCAGTTTAGCAATGCTGTTAATAAAATCATGTTTTTAAAAACAGTGTTGACTCTGATTTCTAAATGAGTAAATTAGAACTTACCAGCACAGTGAGGGTGTTTAGAAGTACCAAGGTAAGCCATTTTCTATAAAGGCCACGAAGTTTGTAGTTTTGGATGTAGTATAATTTCAAGCCGCGTAGTGATTGTACTGGTTAGCAAAATGGCAGTGTTAGCGCAACGATGTAAGCCCTTGTTTTTATAGCTTTGCTGGCGATTTTTTATGACCGTGTCGGCAAAGGATAACGCATTAAAGAGTATATGTCGCGATGGGGATGTACTTGTTTAAGTTGCCACGTTTATGTTTTAGAGCGTTGGCTGGTTTGTAACAGAATAAATAGCGGGAGGTTGTTTGGTCTTGATGCCAAATATTATCTGTAGTAAACGGGTGCATTTAAAAGTAGTACACTCTGCAGTAACAATTTCGTAAGTGGATTAATGTTAACTCTTCACTCCGTAGTACCTTAAAAGCCCTGGCTGCAATGGTCAGGGCTTTTAAGATTACTCAAGCGGCCTCTGAATTGTAAATTTCCCGCGCCAGTCCTTGACAAAACTAATCTTGCTTATCAAATCATAAGAGTCCACTATGCGTCATCGGTTTGGCATACAGACCTTATGAAAGCAGTTTTAGTAAAGCAGTCCTCATTTCAAGCGTTATCTATAGATACTCTTCTGCATGAGCCTCCTCCTAAGTGCCCAATAAGTCCTCATCTGCAAGCAGGCCATGTTCGCCACAATATGTGGTTCAAGAAAATTAAAGGAAATATCTATGTCTAATAAAATGACTGGTTTAGTAAAATGGTTTAACTCTGAAAAAGGCTTCGGCTTCATTACGCCAACAGATGGCAGCAAAGATGTCTTCGTACATTTTTCCGCTATCCAGAGCAATGATTACAAAACGCTGGACGAAGGGCAGAAGGTTGAGTTCTCGATGGAGAATGGTGCCAAAGGCCCGGCTGCCGGAAACGTTGTCGCGCTTTAAGCGCCGATAATGACACGAACGCTTACGACAGCGATGACGGTCTGAGCCTGAGCAGATAAGTGAACGTGATAAGAAACCCGCCATGAGCGGGTTTTTGCGTTTCAGGCCTTCCGGGGGAGTCAATTAAGCGATTGTGACATGTTTATTGCCCGGCGGCGCTACGCTTGCATGGGCCTACGGTCTGGCATGATGTGTAGGTTGGGCAAGCGTAGCGCCGCCCGGTTATTTCTTCCCCAAATGGTTTATTTCCATTCAAATCTTGTAGTTTGAGGATTGAAAATGATTGCTGCATATTTCCATTTTTTACCAGTGAGAATCTGTTCTATACAGTTGGTTGCATACAGATCGTCTGGCGGGGCAAAACGTGAGTACTCAGATTCTGCAGTAAGCTTGAATTCGTGAGAGACACTTACTGTTTGGTGACCTTCATCATTCACACTGCATTCACACGTAACCCTTGCTTCATAAAACGCATCCGGAAGTCCCTCTAGCATGCAGCCAGTAGCCCATTGCAAAAGCTGTTCATTTGAATATTTCGGCTGAGTAGTCGGTGCTTCTTGCTGATTTTTTATCAGCCGCTGAAGCGTGTTGAGAAAGGAAAACATGTCACCTCCTTGTTTGTTCCAAGGATAGCATAGTCCGGTAAATGAACCGATGCTGAAAGCCGTGACTTGGAAGGTGCAGAGCAGCGAAAGGTGACCCTGTAACTTCTAATGCCCTTGAGAGTCGTTCAGGGCCCACGCCTTGCCGCCTCGCTGGTGGTATTGATAAAGCTTACCTATACTCCAGGTGCAGCAAAAGCTGCCATCCTACCTGGAGTTACCCATGAAAAGCGTTAATCTGAACGTTTCAAAAGATCAGCAAAAAAATTCTGACAAGAAGTCTGGGTCCGACACCAAAAAGCCAAAACAGGATAAAAAATAGCGCTTCGCTAACATCCTTTTACTGCCGTTTATCGTGCTGGAGGTCCTATGTCCGAACGCCCCGATATTCTTGACCCGTTACCTTCTGACAGACCGGACCGGGACGATCCCGACCGTTATCCGCCAGATGATATCGACCCTATTGACCCTGACGATCCCGATTTTGACGATCCTGATATTGATGACCCTGATATCGACGATCCCGATCGTACAAGACCTCTCTAAGAATAGCCGCCTACGGGCGGCTTTTTGTTAACCCAGCATTCATTCTATTGTCACAAAGAGGCTCTATTAGTAGACCTGATGGAATCAGATAGGGACTAAACCGCTAATAAAGGTAGTTGCATTTTCCTTTTTTAGGAATAATACTAGTCGTGGTGGTTTCTGTTAGAAAATTAGGTCGTCAAAATGAAAAGAAAAATGCTGTTATCGTTACCGCTCCTCATCGTAGCAGGGGCGGTGTGTACCGGTTTTATGTACAACAATAAACCCGCTTACATTACGAAAGCTGAATCTCGCGTCGACTCCTATCTCTCAAACAGCTATGGTCCAGGGAAATGTGGCATCTCGCCAGCTGAACAGGGCCGTTGGGATATGGAGTGTCAGCGTCACGGTGGCAAACTGGTGTTGAAGTACGCGGTTTATCCAGCGGATAAAGCTCCTTACGCAGTCGCGACGGATTACTATCTGATCGCGGTAAACGACGAAGCGAAAAAGAGCGCGACCATGGGTCTGATGCGCTATCTGAAGATCGATACCGGCGTACAAAAAGGTTAGGGTTCTCT
>NZ_LR607338.1:352629-369970 GCF_902164725.1 Pseudescherichia vulneris
GTGGCTATTAAGCTGCGTGTTTAACCTTTGTTAAGAAAGGCTGTGCGATGATAGTGCCGATCCGCTATTCCGAATTATGAACCCCGGGATAACGTACAGAATAAAATAGATCTATCCATGCAAGCATTCACCGCCAGTATCACTGGCGGTTTTTTTATGCCTGATTTTTACGATAGTCACGTGGTGAGAGGGCGAAACGCTGGCGAAAGTGATGGCGCAACGAGGCGGCGGTGGCAAATCCTGCCTGGGCTGCGACCTCCTCCATACTGAGATCGGCGTTAGCCAGCAGCGTTCGGGCACGCGCAAGACGCTCCTGTAAGATCCAACGTGCCGGGGTGGTGCCCGTAGCCTCATCAAAACGACGCAAAAAGGTTCGGGGGCTCATGCCAGCCAGCTTCGCAAGGGAGGCCACCGAGTGCGTGGCGGTAAGCTGACGGTGGAGATAGTCGAACACCTGTCCAAGCCGCTGGCTCTCTCGCGATCTGGCGACCGGTCGAGCGATCTGCTGGCTTTGCGAGCCGTCGCGATGGGGCTGAACAACCAGCCGCCGGGCCACGTTATTGGCGACGTCGGTGCCGTAGTCGAGGCGCACCAGATGCAAACAGAGATCGATCCCTGCCGCGCTGCCTGCCGATGTCAGCACGCTCTCCTCATGATAATAGAGCGCGTCATCAAGCACCTCGATGGCGGGATAGCGCTCCCGCAGCAGAGGTGTATAGCGCCAGTGGGTCGTGGCACGCTTGCCGTTAAGCAGCCCGGCGGCGGCCAGCACAAAAACCCCGGAACAGATGGACATAATTCGACAGCCTCGCGCATTGGCCTCGCGCAGCGCCTGACACAATGCCTCTGGGACCGGGCACTCCGCGCCGCGCCAGCCGGGGATAATAATGGTATCGGCCTGTGCCAGCAGCCCCAGGCCGCCATCGGCCACCAGCCGGATACCTCCGGTGGCACGCAGTTCACCTTCCTCTACCGACGCCACGGCAAAACGGTACCAGTTCTCCCCCAGCTCTGGGCGCGGCAGGCCAAATATCTCCACGGCGATGCCGAATTCAAACGTGCAGAGGCCGTCATAGGCAACGGCCACGACCAGCGGTCGGGGGGAAGGTAAGGTTGTCATTATCCTGGCGTTTTCTGGCATAGCGGTAGGCGGTGGGTCGATGAAGTTTACGTTAGTTTAGTGTTAACACAACCAAGGAGAAACTACCATGAGCTACGTAAGCGAATTTCCCGCCGCTCCCGCACAGCAGGCCGTTGCACATTTTCTACAGCGCCTGAGCGTCGAAACTGACTGCGCCGATGTCCACCATGCGTTAACCCACCATGAGCAGGATTTTGCCTTGCTGCACGTGGTTGGCAGCGCTGAGGCCTTTGCTAAACGCCATCTGCCTGGTGCGGTGCACCTCCCGCATAGCCAGATGACGGAGGAGAAAATGCGTGAGTGGCCCACCGGGACGCTGTTTGTTGTCTACTGCGCCGGGCCACACTGCAACGGTGCCGATCGCGCCGCGCTGAAACTGGCGCAGCTGGGCCTGCCGGTAAAGATCATGATCGGCGGTATCACCGGCTGGGAAGATGAAGGCTATGCCTTCGCCAGCGGTGATTAGCATTAGCAACATGAGTATTTTTCACGTCCCGTGAATTATTCTCGGTTGCATCGCGGCGAGGAGTGTGACATATTTTTAGACATATAGCCGTCCAGAAGGCTAAATCGTTTAAATCATGAACTATCACGTCGGGTTATCATTACCCGACGGCAAGGAGATCACCATGCAGCGTCACCACTCCCCGTTCCGCGCCGATGTTGTCGGCAGTTTCCTGCGCCCGGATGCTATTAAGCAGGCGCGTATTCAGTTTGCCGCGGGTGAAATCGATGCGGGCCAGCTCCGCGCGGTGGAAGACAGCGCGATCCGCGAGGTGGTTGAGCAGCAGTGTGCCTGCGGTCTGCACGTGGTCACCGACGGCGAATTCCGTCGCGCCTGGTGGCACTTTGACTTCTTTGACGGCCTGCAGGGCGTAGAGCGTTACGATTCCGACGCGGGTATTCAGTTCAACGGTGTCCAGACCAAAGCCCACGGCGTGCGCGTGACCGGCAAGCTGGGCTTCGGCGATCATCCGATGCTGGAAGACTTTCGCTTCCTGCAGAGCATTAGCGGCAGCGCCCAGCCCAAAATGACCATCCCCAGCCCGAGCGTGCTGCACTTCCGCGGCGGTCGGAAAGATATCGACAGCACGGTCTACCCGGAGCTGGACGCCTACTTTGACGATCTGGCAACCACCTGGCGCGACGCTATTCACGCGTTCTATGACGCAGGCTGCCGTTACCTGCAGCTTGACGATACGGTCTGGGCATACCTCTGCTCAGACGATCAGCGTCGTCAGGTCCGCGAGCGCGGCGAGGATCCTGATGAGCTGGCACGCATCTATGCTCGGGTATTGAACAAGGCGCTGGAGGGCAAGCCGGAGGATTTGACCATCGGTCTGCACGTTTGCCGCGGCAACTTCCGCTCAACCTGGATCTCCGAAGGCGGCTACGAGCCGGTGGCTGAAGTCCTCTTCGGCCAGGTCAACGTCGATGCCTTCTTCCTCGAGTATGACAACGATCGCTCCGGCGACTTCGCTCCGCTGCGCTTTATCCGTCCGGGTAAGCAGCAGGTCGTGCTGGGTCTGATTACCACGAAAAACGGCGAGCTGGAAAACCCGGAAGGGATCGAGGCGCGCATCAAGGAAGCGGCGCAGTATGTGGATATCAATCAGATCTGCCTCAGCCCGCAGTGCGGCTTCGCCTCGACGGAAGAGGGTAATAGCCTGACCGAAGCCCAGCAGTGGGATAAGGTCCGCCTGGTGACGCGCATTGCCGAACAGGTCTGGTAATCGTTAAAAGGGGCAGATTTCCTGCCCCTTTTTTTATGCTTTTGCCGCGCTGAGTCCACTATCCCACGGCCTGATCTGCATTCCGCGCAGCATCATCAGCCAGGCGAAAACAATGGTCGCCGCCAGGATGGCAAACAGCGTCCAGCCCGGCAGGGTGGTCAGAATAATGCCGGTGGCCAGTGGGTTCATCGCCGCACCAAGCCAGCCGAGGGCCTGGGCTGAAAAATAGCTCGCTTTCATGCCCGGCGGTGCAATATGGTCGATCAGCATGTATTCGCCCGGCGCATAAATGATCTCCCCAACAGTGAACACGGCGGCTGACAGCCCCCATAGCCAGAGCTGGCTGCCAGAGATCATAAAGCCCAGCAGGCCAAGAACAAAGCAGAGGGTGCCGACGGCCATCATGGGACGGATATTATTGGCCCGCAGCGTGCGGCCAATCACGTACTGAAACATGACCACGATAACCGCATTCACCGGCAGGACCAGTGCCACCACCTTCTGCGCAAAGGCATTATCGGCCACCGCCATCACGTACTGCGAAATGCAGGAGGCAAAGGAGCCGCTGACGAACGAGGCCAGCACGCCGGAGAGGGTAAACCACAGCAGGGCTTTATCGTGCAGCAAAAGTGACGGTGACCAGGGCTGGAGAGTCTCCTCTTCGCGCTTCACCATGACACGCTGGACCCAGAGCTGAATGAATACCAGCGGGAAGGCAGCGCAAGCCGCTGCCAGCCAGAAGGGCAGCTGGCTGCTCTGCATCACCAGCAGGGTGCCCAGCGGCGGGCCAATTGTCCAGCCGATGTTGAGAAACGAGTAGTTAAGCGAGAACACTTTTGACTTCGCCGCCGGCGCCAGCGTATCGGAGAAGTAGGCTTTAACGACGGTGGCGAAGACCGAGTAGGCGCAGTTGATAATGGAGAAGAAGATCACCACCAGCACCGCGTTATGGCTAAGGGGTATGCCGATAAAGCTGACCACGAAAATGGTGATAGCAATCAGCATGTAGCGCTTCTTATCAAACTTATCGGCAAGAATGCCAAAGCCGAGGCTGAAGAAGACGCCGACGGTCATGGCCACGGTCATGGCAAATCCGACCTGATCAACCGCCATACCGTACTGGCTGTTGAGGTAGATTGTCATGAACGGCAGCGTAGCGCCGCGACCGATGGTTAACAGCAGTGATGAAGCAAGTAGTGCGATGATGGAGCGTTGCTGAGATGTGATCATGTTGTATCCGACAGTGCAGTGTTTTTTATTTTTTGCGTTCACTATCAGCAATACCACGCTAAACGCGCACTGTATAGCGACTACATTTCTCACAGCACACGGCGTGACCTACCGAATATTGTGATCTGTCTCTAGACATATTTTTACGATAACGTAACATTTTTACAAAAGCTGAATCTTCAGGGGCAGGTATGACGCGGAAAGACGGACTACTGGCAATGCTGGTGGTAGTAGTGTGGGGACTTAATTTTGTCGTGATTAAGGTCGGGCTGCACAATATGCCCCCCCTAATGTTGGCAGGTCTGCGTTTTGTGCTGGTGGCCTTTCCTGCGCTGCTATTTGTTGCCCGGCCGAAGGTGCCGCTGCGTCTGCTGCTGGGTTACGGCCTGACCATCAGCTTTGGCCAGTTTGCCTTTCTGTTTAGCGCGATCAAGTTTGGCATGCCCGCCGGGCTGGCCTCCCTGGTCTTGCAGGCGCAGGCATTCTTTACCATTGTCCTTGGGGCAGCAACCTTCGGCGAACGGCTTCAGCTTAAGCAGGTGCTGGGAATTACCCTGGCGATCTTTGGCGTGCTGGTACTGGCGGAATCCAGCCTCACCGGTCAGGACGTGACCGTGCTGGGCTTTATGCTGACTCTGGCGGCCGCCTTCAGTTGGGCCTGCGGCAATATCTTCAACAAAAAGATCATGCAGCATTCGTCACGCCCGGCGGTGATGTCGCTGGTGGTCTGGAGCGCGCTGATCCCAGTGGTACCCTTTATGGTTGCCTCGCTGATCTTCGATGGCCCGGCGCTGATGCTGCAAAGTCTGGTGCAGATTGATATCACCACCGTGCTGTCGCTGATCTATCTGGCGTTTGTCGCTACCATCATTGGCTACGGGATCTGGGGGACGCTGCTTGGGCGCTACGAAACCTGGCGCGTTGCGCCGCTCTCGCTGCTGGTGCCAGTGGTTGGCATGGCCAGCGCCGCGCTGTTATTGGGGGAGACGCTAAATGGTCTGCAGCTACTGGGCGCTGCGCTGATCATGGCTGGCCTGTACATCAATATCTTTGGCTTCCGTCTGTGGCCGTCGGTCGCGGCACGCTAAAAAAAAGCCCCGCACAGGGCGGGGCAAGAACGTATTAGCCGTGCTTAGTTGTAATAGGGCACGCCTAACTCGTCGGATTTATCACTTCCGGAACCCATATGATTTAAGTCAAACGGTGACTGGTCATGGGCGGAAGGCATAATCATCGCGTCGCGCTGGTTTTGTTCACTAGGGCGCGGCTGCTCCGCATTGCTATAGCCAGAAAACAGCGCCAGCAGGGTAAGGGCGGCGGAGACGGTAAACTTCATGATTTCCTCGATACGTCTAAATACAGGCGGTTAACAGTTGTAATGGTTTAGCGGCAGCAGATAACGGGCCTCACCGTGCATACTGGTCATGCGATACTTATGCGGCGGCACGTCGAAATAGTTTTTAAACGTTCGGGTCAACGTCTGCTGTGACTCAAAGCCGTAGCGCTCTGCCAGGTAGAGAATCGGCTCGTTGCTCTGCTTAAGCTTCTGTGCGATTTCAGTAAGCTTGCGGCTGCGGATATAGTGACCTAATGAGTGCCCGGTCTCTTTCTTAAACATCCGTTGCAGGTGCCATTTTGAATAACCCGAACGCTCGGAGACTTTCTCCAGCGACAGCGGTGACTCCAGGTTATCCTCGATCCAGTCCAATATGCTATGAATAGTAATGGCGTCATTATTGCGTCTGGACATCATTATACCTCTTCTGTTTACGGCAGTATTTTCTTGAGCAAGTACTCAAGGGTTGCCACTTCATCTGCCGTTAAGTTTTTTGTTAGTTCCTGATGCAGGTCTTGCCCCACTAATTTATGGCCTTGCTCACAAAGCGCTGCGCCGTCAGCAGTAAGCTGGATCAGCACGCCGCGCTTGTCATGCGGATTAGGCTGACGCTCAATCCAGCCTTTGCATACCAGTCGATCCAGCATGCGGGTGAGTGCCCCGAGATCGACAGACAGCACTTTTTTCAGCTCCACCGGCGTGATGCAGGTCGCGCAGCGGATAGAGCAGAGCACCTTAAACTGCGTCGCCGTGATATCCAGCGGCGAAAGGTAATCGTTTAATAAGCGATCTTTTTTCTGGTTGACCATGTGGATCAAGCGGCCCAGTGGGATGATTTCGTTGAACAAGTCACTGGTGCTTTTCACGATGGTTGCCCCGGCAAGTAGATTAGTCACGGCAGATACTATTGCCGGGGCAACTATAAGTCAACTGAATGCATTAACTTATGCCACAATTTGCTAAAACGTTTCACGTACCAATTTTTTAGCAATAACTAATAAATTAATAACTGTAGTTTATACATTGGCTTAGCGTATTGTCCGCTGCACATGCAGGGGCTTTGCGCATATAATAGGCATCTACGTATCCGCTTCATGGAGTGCACCTTATGCAGGATCTGTTCAGGGCAATTGGATTAGGACTGGTGGTATTACTGCCGCTGGCGAACCCGTTGACTACCGTCGCGCTGTTTCTTGGCCTGGCGGGCAATATGAATGCCGCCGAACGTAATCGCCAGTCACTGATGGCGTCGGTTTACGTATTTGCCATTATGATGGTTGCCTGGTATGCCGGGCAGGTGGTGATGAATACCTTTGGTATCTCGATTCCGGGGCTGCGCATCGCCGGGGGACTGATCGTCGCCTTTATCGGATTCAGGATGCTCTTTCCCCAGCAGAAAGCACATGAGTCCCCGGAGGCCAGGAGCAAAACGGCGGAACTGATAGAGGAGCCGGACGCCAATATCGCGTTTGTCCCGCTGGCGATGCCCAGCACCGCCGGCCCGGGAACCATCGCGATGATCATCAGCTCGGCTTCCACCCTGCGTCACAGCTCTACCTTTCCGGATTGGGTGATCCTGGCTGCACCGCCGCTGATTTTCCTGCTTGTGTCGGTGATCCTTTGGGGCTGTCTGCGTAGTTCGGGCGCGGTGATGCGGCTGGTGGGAAAAAGCGGTATTGAGGCCATCTCACGGTTGATGGGCTTTCTGCTGGTCTGCATGGGGGTACAGTTTATTATCAACGGCGTGCTGGAGATTATCTCCAGCTACCCACTCTCATAGTAACGAAAACGTAGGCCGGGTAAGCGCAGCGCCACCCGGCGTAAACGCTATTGGGTCTGCTCTTCAAGCTCAGTGTGCTCTTCCAGCACCGTAGGCCAACGGCGGAATATCACCACCGACCACACCAGCGCCGCCAGAGCGGGGACTGCGCCAACGTAACCCACGTTAGCCATCGACCAGTGCAGGCTTACCTGGTTGCCTACCAGCGCGCCCGCGCCGATGCCGAGGTTAAAGATCCCTGAGAAGAGCGCCATCGCCACGTCGGTGGCGTCCGGGGCCAGCGACAATACCTTCACCTGCATACCGAGGCCGATGATCATAATCGCAACGCCCCAGAATCCGCCGAGCACGGCAAGGTACGTTGTGCTGTGCGAGGCAGGCAGCATCAGCACCAGCGAGAGGGTCAGAACGGCAATAGCACCGCTGACCAGCGTGGAGGCGTGCAGGTTGCCCAGCTTGCCAAACAGGATGCTGCCGATGATCCCTGCGCCGCCCAGGATCAGCAGCAGCACGGTAGCGAAGCTGGCACTCAGCCCCGCCACGTGCTGCACAAACGGCTCAATGTAGCTATAGGCGGTGTAGTGCGCGGTTACCACGACTACCGTCAGCAGGTAGATACTCATCAGCGCCGGGCGACGAACCAGCAGCGGCAAGCTTTTCAACGAGCCAGAGTGTTCGCTTGGCAGCTTCGGCAGCAGCTTCGCCAGGCAGAGCAGGGTGATCAGCGCCCCAATGCCGATAATAAAGAAGGTGGTACGCCAGCCGAAGTATTGTCCGACGATCCGGCCTATCGGCAGCCCCAGCACCATCGCCAGCGCCGTACCGGTGGCCAGCAGGCTAAGCGCCTGGGCACGCTTGCCCGGCGGGGCCACGCGAATAGCGAGCGAGGCGGTGATCGACCAGAAGATAGCATGCGCGAACGCAATGCCAATCCGGCTCACCACCAGCACGGTAAAGTTCCACGCCAGGAAGGAGAGCACGTGGCTGGCAATAAACAGCACAAACAGCACGATCAGCAGCTTGCGCCGCTCTACCTGGCTGGTGAGCAGCATAAACGGCAGCGACAGCAGCGCCACAACCCAGGCATAGATGGTGAGCATAATGCCCACTTCCGGGGTTTGCATGCCGAAGCTATCGGCGATGTCAGAGAGCAGTCCGACAGGAACAAATTCAGTGGTATTGAAGATGAAAGCCGCAATGGCCAACGTCACGACGCGCAGCCACGCAACTTTGCGTGAAACAGTGTTCGTTGTCATAAGGTTATAGTAGTGTTGATGAGGGGAAAAGATGGGGCGATCTTAAAACGTTCACTGGCGAAAACACAATCATTTTGTGATTTAGATCCCATTTTAAACCCGTAATAAAAACGCTCTTTTCCCTAACGTTGATGGAAGCCATGAAAAAACGGGAATTTATCACTCAGGATCTGCTCAGCAAGATCTTCCAGACGGCCAGCGAGCCGTTACATAAATTACCCGCCGAGCGCGAACTTGCCGAAGAGTATGGCGTGTCGCGCTACACCGTGCGGGAAGCGTTAAAAAAGCTGGTCAGCATCGGCATTATTCGTATCGTGCAGGGCTCGGGTATATACGTCAGCGAAAACGCGCGCAGCAATCCGCTGGTCTACAACTCCATCACCGAAAAACGCTTTAATCAAATGCGCTATCGCCTGCTCAGCCTGCATAAACGGTTGCCCAGCAAAGAGCAGCAGCAGGTATTTGGCATCGGGGAAAATGAGTGGCTGTGGTACTTCTGTCGCCTGCGCTACGTGGACGAGCGCTGTACGCAGATTGAAACCTCCAGCCTGCCGCTGGCGCGCTTTCCCGATCTCAATCAGCAAGTAATCGAAAGCTCACTGCAACGCTATGCCATCGGTAAAGGCCTGACGCTGTCCCACTTCCTCACCCATTATCAGGCGGTGGCGGTGGATAAAGCCCAGGCCGCGCTGCTCGGCTGCAAACGCGGCACGCCCGCCATGAAAATCACCAATCGCGGCATACTTTCCGGCAGCGAAGTGTGGATCTTAAGCGAAGTGATCGACATTCATTACGAATGTACCTACGTTACGCCGTTCAACGCTGACAACCTGCGCTTTCGCAGCGGCAGTTAAGGCGTGTGCATCGCCCCGTTCGGCAGGCGGCTTTGCGTCCATTCGTGTGGACGATAGACCACCGGGAAACGCGCCAGCGCCGCTTCATCCACCTGTATGCCAATCCCCGGACGATCGAGCGGATACATATATCCGCCCTCCGCCTGCGGCGCGTCGGGGAACAGTGCCAGGGTATTGGTCTGGGCCGGGATAAACTCCTGAATCGCTGCGTTGTGCAGGTGAATATTAAGATGGGTATTCACCGCCACGCCGACGGGGGTCATATCCGGCGGCCCGTGCCACGCCAGCCGCACGCCAAACGCCTGACACAGCACCGCCAACTTGAGCGCGGGGGTAATGCCGCCGATCTGCGACACATGGCAGCGGATAAAATCGATCTGCCGGTTGACGATCAAATCGTGCCACTCGGCCGGGTTGTTAAACAGCTCGCCCATCGCCAGCGGCACGCTGCTGTGTGCTCTAATCTGCGCTAACCAACCGCTCTGCTGCGGCGACACGATATCTTCCAAAAACCACGGCTGATAAGGCTCCAGCGCCTTCGCCAGCTGAATCGCCTGCTGCGGGAACAGTCGCTCATGTACATCATGCAGAATATGAAAACGGTGGCCGTACTTCTCGCGCAGGGCTTTAAACATGGCGATAGTATTTGCCATGTATTCGTCCTGATCGTAATAGGCACCCGCCGTCGGTTCGCGTGTGGCATGAAGATCCTGCGGTGTGCCGCCGTAAAAACCGAGCTGGCAGCGAATGTAGCGATAACCTTGTGAGAGCAGAGCATCTACCTGAGGATAGAGGTCATCCATGCTTTCACCGGCAGCATGACTGTAAACCGCAATCGCGTCTTTCGATTTACCGCCGAACAGCTGATAGAGCGGCATACCCGCCAGCTGGCCTTTGATATCCCACAGCGCCATATCCACGCCCGCAATGGCGTTGTTCATCACCGGACCATTTCGCCAGTAGGCGTTCACCTGCATCATCTGCCACAGATCTTCGATGTGGTTGCCATCGCGCCCCATCAACAGTGGTTTCAGGTATTCATCCACCATGGTTTTTACCGCCAGCGGCCGCTGCTGAAACGTGGCGCAGCCATAGCCGACGATATTCTTATCGGTGGTGACTTTGACCAGCACCAGGTTGTGACGATCCGGGCGGGTGATGAAACATTCAACGTTGGTGATTAAAGTGGGTGTCATGGTCGCTCCTGACGGCTGACTGAAAGCAGAGTACGGGGACTATTATTCCTGCTCTTATTTACCGATTTCCAGCACTTTATTTTGGTCCGCGCAGGGAAGGTAAATGATAAAAAAACCAGACCAATTTGCCCTGATTGTTGCTCATCTCGCCTTTGTATGTGGGTTATGTGAGCATTGTCACTTTTTATTGGTCTGTTTATCACCGCCACCTTCCCGTAGACTTCTTCAGCATTGAACATGCCGTCATCAAGGCAGATAAGGAGCCAGCAAATGAGTAATCCAGCCATCATCAACGCGCTAATTCAAGGCGTTGGCGGTCGAGAAAATATCAATAAAGTCTGGCACTGCATGACGCGTCTGCGCTTCGATCTGGTGGATGAGGCGAAGATCAACCAACAGGCCGTGACCCAGCTACCTGGCGTATTGGGCGCACAGCTGCAAAGCGAGCAGTATCAGGTCATTATCGGCCCGCAGGTAAATCACTGGTATCAACAGATAGGCGGCGACGTGACCGCTGAGCCAACCGGTGAGGCACCTGCCAAAGCCAGAAAAGGCTTAATTTCGCTGTTTATGGATACGGTGTCCGGCGTGTTTGGCCCCATCGTACCGGCTATCGCGGGTGCGGGGATGATCAAAGGCTTGCTGGCCGGTTTTATTGCCATGAATCTCCTATCAGCCAAAAGTGACACTGTCATGGTGATCGATATGATCGCCAGCGGCGTGTTCTGGTTCCTGCCGTTTTTCCTGGCGGTATCCGCCGCCAAAATGTTTAAAACCAACGAATATTTAGCGGCAGCCGTGGTTGCCTGCTTGATGTATCCCTCCTTGATCGAGGCGGCCAAGCAGCTGTCGAGCGGTGCGCCGGGGGCAGTGCAGGCCTACTGGTTTGCCGGTGTGCTGCCGGTGTCGATATTTAACTACGCCTCTAGCGTTATTCCCGTCATCTTTTCGGTGCTGGCGTTGAGCTATATCCATCGCGCGGTGGATCGCGTCATGCCGGAGGTGCTGAGAACCGTGTTTACGCCGACCCTAACGCTGTTTATCACTGCGCTGGTGGCGTTGGTGGTGATTGGTCCGGTGGGTATCTGGCTGGGCAAAGGCCTTGCGTGGTGTATTCAGGGCCTGTTTGACACCTCATCGGTGCTGGCAGGGTTGATCGTGGGCGCGATCCGTCCGGTGGCAATCCTCACCGGCATGCATCATGCGATGACGCCCATTGCCCTACAAAACTTCAGCGAACACGGCTACGACATGCTGATGCCGATGATTGCATGGCCAACATGGCCATTGCCGGCGCCACCTTCGCTATCTGGTTCCAGAATCGTCATCGCGACGATCGCACCGTGACGCTCTCTGCGGCCATATCTGCGCTGCTGGGCATCACCGAACCGGCGCTATTTGGCGTACTGACCAAAGAGAAACGCGCGTTTATTGCCGCGACGATTGCCAGCAGCGTGGCGTCGGCGTTTATCGCTTTCTTTGGCGTGCGGCTGTTTGGCTACATTCTTTCCAGCATCTTCAGCCTGCCAGCCTACATCGGCCCGTGGTTCCCGTATGCCATCTCCGGCGTGCTGATCTCGCTGGTAATGTCGTTTAGCCTGACGCTGCTGTTAGTGCGTCGCGGTGCGGCAAGCTAACGACAATTGACAACTATCAGGGCAGGCGGGCGATGTTAGCGGCAATGACGCTTGCCGAGTGTTGGAACTTCGCCTGCTCATCCTCGGCCAGCTGCAGTTCAATGATCTGCTGGACGCCGTTCTGGGCCAGCACGGCTGGCACGCCGATGGCGATATCTTTCGCGCCATACTCTCCGTCAAGCACGCAGGAGATGGCTAACGCCCGATGGCTACCGGTGAAGATATTGCGGCAGATCTCGACGATAGTTCCGGCAATGCCGTACTCGGTGCAGCCTTTACGGGCGTAGATATCAAAACCTTGACGGCGAACCTGCTCCGCCAGACGCTCACGATCCAACTCTTGACCGGTCTTGCGCCGATAGACTTCGGCGATAGGTGAGCCGTACACCGAGGAGTGAGACCAGACCGGGAATTGGGTATCGCCATGCTCGCCAAGGATAAAGGCATCAATGCTCTGCGCGCCAATATCCAGCGACTGGGCAAGAGAGCGGCGCAGACGGGTGGTATCCAGCCATACGCCAGTGCCAATCACCTGGTTACGCGGCAGGCCAGAGAGCTTCCACACCTGCCAGGTAATAATGTCACACGGGTTGGTGGCGATCAGAAAGATGCCGTTGAAGCCGTTCTCCATCATCTGTGGCACAATCTTTTTGACGATTTTGGCCGTATTGGTCAGCTCGTCCAGCCGGGTTTGGCCGGGCAGAAGCGGCCCGCCGGAGACGGTGATCACTGCGATATCGACATCCGCACACTCGCTGACGTCACGGGTTGAGATAGTCATCATCCCTGGCATATAAGCTGCTGCATCTGCCAGATCCTGGGCGTGCCCCTCGACGCGATCGCGGTTAAGATCGACCAGAATCAGCTCTTCGGCTATGTTCTGATTTAGCAGGGCGTAGGCAGCCGATGCACCGACGTTGCCGGTACCAATAATCATGACCTTACGGGCTTTGGTATTCATTCTTTTTCCGTTAACCGTTAATAGCGACCGTTTAAAAATATCCCTTGCCGCGCATCAGCGCAATATGTTGAAACATCTATACTATTATCCTATGGCGTCTGCGGCCGCTCTTGCAGCAGGGCGATGAACGCCTCCAGCGGGCGGCTCTTTGCGTCTCTACGCCATACCAGCCAGGTGGTCAGCCAGCGCCACTCCTCTGCCAGCGGCCAGGCAGAAACCTGATGATGTCCAGGCATGCTCTCCAGCATGCTGCGCGGCATCAGCGCCAGCCCGGCTCCGGCGATGGCGCAGGCCAGCATGCCGTGGTAGGACTCCATCTCATGAATTTTGCCGGGCATGGCACCGGCTGCCTTGAACCAGCTCTCAAAATGGCGGCGGTAGGAGCAGTTAGCGCGAAACGCGTAGATGCTTGCACCGTTAACCTGTGTGGCGTCGCTGATGGCGGCATGTCCGCCAGGGGCGACGATCATCATCTCCTCCCGATAGACCGGGATCCCCTCCAGCCCAGGGTGCATCAACGGCCCGTCAACGAACGCCGCGCTGAGCCGACCCTCGACCACGCCGTCGATCATGGTCCCGGACGGGCCGGTGGCGAGGTCAAACTGGATGCGGGGATAGCGCTGGTTGAATTCGGCCAGGGTAGGGGGAATACGCACGGCGGCCGTGCTCTCTAGCGAACCGAGCGAAAACAGCCCCTGCGGCTCATCACCCGCTACCACGCTGCGCGCCTCCGCCACCAGATCGAGGATCTGCTGGCTGTAGCGTAAAAAGCTATGCCCGGCGGGAGAGAGACGCAGCCGCTGGTTTTCACGGATAAAGAGATCCACCCCCAAGTCCGCCTCCAGCTGGCGGATGCGCGTAGTCAGGTTCGATGGAACCCGATGCACCCGCTGCGCGGCCTGGGTAATGCTGCCGGTCTGTGCCACGGCGTTAAACATCTCAAGCTGGGTTAAATCCATGCTGTTCTCGATTTGTGAATGGTTAGGTTAATATTATTCAGTTTTCAGAAATAGCAGAGTAGACCAGGATAAAGCAAGTTCCCTGTTTAGAAGAGAGATAAATAATGTCCATTTCCGCAAAAACGCATGCCTTATCCATCAATCCGGCAACCGGCGAGCAGCTCTCGGCGCGTCCGTGGGCTACCTCGGCAGAGGTCGAGTCCTCTCTGGCCGCCGCGCAGCAGGGTTTCCGCCAGTGGCGGGAGCAGAGCGTAGCGCAGCGCGCTCAGGGGCTACGTAACGTGGGGGTGGTTCTGCGCCAGCACGGCGAGAAGATGGCGCAGCTGATTAGCGCCGAGATGGGTAAACCCATTCTGCAAGCCCGAGCTGAAGTGGCGAAGTCCGCTAACCTCTGCGACTGGTACGCCGAACACGGCCCGGCAATGCTGGCGAGCGAGCCGACCCAGGTGGAAAATAACCAGGCGGTGATTGAGTACCGTCCGCTGGGGGCTATTCTGGCGGTAATGCCGTGGAACTTCCCGGTCTGGCAGGTACTGCGCGGCGCAGTGCCGATCCTGCTGGCGGGCAACAGCTATCTGCTCAAGCATGCCCCCAACGTGCTGGGCTGCGCCGAGCTGCTGGGGGATATTTTTCGCGAGGCGGATATTCCGGCGGGTGTCTTTGGCTGGGTGAACGCCACCAATGAAGGCGTAAGCCAGGCGATTAACGATCCGCGCATTGCCGCCGTGACCGTTACCGGTAGCGTGCGTGCCGGGGCGGCCATCGGGGCTCAGGCGGGTGCGGCGCTGAAAAAATGCGTGCTGGAGCTGGGCGGATCCGATCCCTTCATCGTGCTCAACGATGCCTCGCTCGATCTGGCCGTGAAAGCGGCGGTTGCCGGTCGTTATCAGAATACCGGGCAGGTCTGCGCGGCGGCGAAACGCTTTATCGTTGAGGCAGGGGTGGCAGACGCCTTTACCGAAAAATTTGTAGCTGCCGCGGCGGCGCTGAAGCTGGGCGCACCGGACGTTGAAGAGAACTACCTTGGGCCAATGGCGCGTTACGATCTGCGCGACGAGCTGCATGCCCAGGTTGAGGCGACCCTGAACGAAGGCGCGACGCTGCGCCTTGGCGGGGAGAAAATCAGCGGGGAGGGCAACTACTATCCGGCAACGGTGCTGACCGGCGTTACCTCTGAGATGACCGCGTTCCGTCAGGAGCTGTTTGGCCCGGTAGCGACCATTACCGTCGCGGATGACGCAGAGCATGCCTTGCAGCTCGCCAACGACAGCGACTTTGGTCTCTCCGCAACGATTTTCAGCGCGGATGAAGCGCGGGCAAACGCCCTGGCATCGCGCCTGGAGTGCGGCGGGGTATTTATCAACGGCTACAGCGCCAGCGATGCCCGCGTGGCGTTCGGCGGCGTGAAGAAGAGCGGCTTTGGGCGCGAGCTGTCACACTTCGGCCTGCGGGAGTTCTGCAACGTGCAGACGGTGTGGAAAGATCGCCTTTAATCATCATTGTTAATCCGCGCGGCACCGGTGTTCATTCCGCGGTGCCGCGCTGTCATGGTTCTGTCATTTTTGTTTCGTAGACTCACGCGCAGTGTGTGGCTACAGCAGAATGGTTACAGAAGAATATCATGAACTTAACTAAAATTTTCCCCTCTCTATTTCGCCGGGCTACGCCGCGGCAGTTTGGCCTGCTGGCAGGGATATTGTGCATTATCGGCTTGTTCTCCGCGCTTCAGATCTCCTCATCTTTTCTCCTCTCCCGTTCCCTTCACGACGCCCAGCATCATGAGCGGCTTAATCAGCAGGCGCTTCTTCAACAGTCAAAGGTTGATGAAGCACGCGTGGCGCTGCTGGCGGCCAGCGATCTGCTTAACCGCGCAGGGGTCTATTTTATGCAGGATCAGGCCACCGGCTCCGAGGGCAGCTGGCATAGCCTGATGGACGAGGCCCAGCAGGCGCTGGCGACGTCGCAAAAGAGCTGGCAGGCGTGGCGGGCGCTCAATCCACCCGAGGATGAAGCGCTGATAAACAGCTACCAGCTCTTCTATGGTGCGATTAAAGAGCAGGCGGATGCCTTGACCCGCACGCAGTCCATCGATGCCTTTTTTGCCGTCCCGGCCCAGGCGTTCCAGGCCGACTTCAACGATAACTTTGCCCGCTTCCGCACGGCCAGTGATGCACGCGCAGAGGAGGGCAGGCAGACGCTGATGTCCCGCCTGGCCGATCTGCAATACCTCTTTATTCTCGGGCCAGCCCTGTTGCTGATCATCGCCATCGCCGTCTGGTTTGGCATGTCGCGCTGGGTGATCGCCCCGCTCAAGCGGCTGATTACCCATATCAATCTTCTGGCGGCAGGGGATCTCTCTGTGTCCCCGCCGCCGGTGACCTGTTTCAACCGGGAGATCGGTCAGCTCAGCGTCAGCATTGAGGCCATGCAGCGGGGACTTCAACAGCTGGTGACCCAGGTCAGCGATGCCACCGCCTCGATGGTAAACAACATCGATAGCCTGGCGCAGGGAAACCAGAAGCTCTATCAGCAGTCCGCTCGCCAGGCGAAAGAGCTGGATGAGGTGACGGCCAACATTGCCGAACTGGAGTCTCACGTTGAGGGCAACACTGGCTATGCGAAACTCGCCAGCCAGCGCGCCGACGAGGCCCGCCAGGCTGCCGCCGGGGGCGACAGAATGATGGATACCGTCAATGAATCTATGCAGGCGATTGTCGCCCGCTCGGATGAGATGCGCGGCATCGTGGCGCTGATCGATAACGTGGCGTTCCAGACCAATATTCTGGCCCTTAACGCGGCCATCGAGGCCGCCCACGCGGGTAATCATGGTCGTGGCTTTGCCGTGGTGGCAAAAGAGGTTGGGCTGCTGGCGCGCAAAAGCAGCCACTCGACGCAGACAATCCAGACCCTGATCCAGCACTCATTGCAGGGGATAGAGGCGGGCTCGCAGGCGGTGAATCGGCTGGAGAATAACCTCCAGCAGGTCACGGGCCTGGTGGGGCACCTCAGCGGCCTGCTGAATGATATCTCTCAGGCGACGCTAAACCAGGGAGAGAACATTCATCAGATGACGCGCCAGCTGCACGGTCTGAACCAGGTCGCCCGCCGCACCGGCGAGCTGGTGAGCACCGCCGCCGAGGCGTCACAGCAGCTGCACGATGATTCCCGACAGCTTATGCAGGCGGTAACGCGTTTTCGACTTCCAGCCTGACGCTCGCCGCGTGGCTCTGATATACTCGCAGGCCTTTTTTAGCCGGT
>NZ_LR607338.1:370439-372962 GCF_902164725.1 Pseudescherichia vulneris
AGCCGGTGAGGAGTGTAGTGTGGCGACGGTCATGAATAATGACATGCTGGAGTCTATTTTGACTCAGGTCCGGCCTCTTATCGGCCAGGGGAAGGTAGCCGATTACATTCCTGCCCTGGCATCGGTCGAGGCCAACAAGCTGGCGATAGCGGTCAGCACTATCAATGGCCGCCACTTTCAGGCCGGCGACGCCGACGAGCGCTTCTCTATTCAGTCTATCTCGAAGGTATTGAGCCTGGTGGTGGCGATGGATCACTATCAGGAGGAGGAGATTTGGCAGCGCGTGGGCAAAGATCCCTCTGGTCATCCCTTTAATTCGCTGTTACAGCTCGAAATTGAGCAGGGCAAACCGCGAAACCCCTTTATCAACGCCGGTGCGCTGGTGGTGTGCGATATGCTGCAAAGCCGTCTCAGCGCCGCGCGCCAGCGGATGCTGGAGGTGGTTCGCCAGCTGAGTGACGTCAGCGATATCACCTACGACAGCCATGTAGCGCGGTCTGAGTTCGATCACTCGGCGCGTAACGCAGCCATCGCCTGGCTGATGAAATCCTTTGGTAACTTCCATAATGACGTAGCAACGGTGCTGCAAAACTATTTCCACTACTGCGCCCTGAAGATGAGCTGCGTCGAGCTGGCTAAGACGTTCCTGTTTCTGGCGGACGAGGGGCGAGCGCCGCATCTCACCCGGTCGGTCATCTCCCCGTTGCAGTCGCGGCAGGTTAATGCTCTGATGGCAACCAGCGGCATGTATCAGAGCGCGGGGGAGTTTGCCTGGCGCGTGGGCCTGCCGGCGAAGTCCGGGGTCGGTGGGGGGATTGTGGCGATCGTGCCCCATGAGATGGCAATCTGCGTCTGGAGCCCGGAGCTTGATGAGGCAGGCAACTCGCTGGCGGGTATTGCTATGCTTGAGGCACTCAGCCGTCAGCTGGGGCGTTCGGTTTACTGATGGCCTGCCGCATCGTTACCCTTATCTACAGGGACAGAATTCTATGCTTGCATCACTGAACATCGCGTTTCATCCGTTCCATAAAGAGAGGCCCTGGCGTAACGCGGTCATGATCTTTCTGCTGACCACGTTGTTCTACTCTATTGGCGCGATGCTCAGACTGGTGGAGGAGCTCTCCCTGTTCTGGCCGTTGAACGCGGTAATGGCCGGTGTCTTTGCGCGCTACACCTGGCTTAACCGACTGCACAACTACGCCATCTGCTACGTGGCGATGCTGGTTTACGATGCCATGACCACCACGTGGGGCGCTACCTCGCTGCTGATCAACCTGTCGAACATGGTGTTTATTCTCACCGTGGCGCTGCTGATTGTGCGGGATAAACGACGGCCAGAGAGGCGCGCTCTGCCGATTAACGCCCTGCGGCTCTTTAACTACTGTCTGCTGGGGGCGCTGGGCTGCGCGCTGGTGGGGGCGTTTGCATCGGTAGGGATGGACGATCTCACTTTTTGGCCGCTCTATGCCGACTGGTTTAGCGAGCAGTTTTCTACCGGCGTGCTGATCCTGCCCTGTGTACTCACCCTGACGTGGCCCCGCTGGGCCATGCCGTTTCGCGTTGAGCACCTGCTGCCGATCGCCGCCCTGGTAACGTCGCTCATTGCCTCGGCGGGGATCGGCGGGGCGGGCAGCCTTCTTTTCCCGCTCCCGGCACTGATCTGGTGCGCGGTTCGCTATTCGCTGCTGACCACCGCGCTGCTGACCTTTTTAACCGGCGCGCTGGAAATTATTCTGGTCGCCAACGGCACGATTAACATCTTCGTCGCCAGCCCGCTGGAGATGCCGCGTATGTTCTCGGCCAGGCTGGGGATCGCCACCATGGCCATCTGTCCGATCATTGTCTGCGTCAGCGTTAACGCCATCAATACGCTGATGAAGCAGGTGTCGCTGCGCGCTGACTTTGATTTTCTGACCCGGGTCTACTCCCGCTCCGGTCTCTATGAAGCCCTGGGCCGCGAAAGAAAGACCGAGGCGCGACATTTAACGGTTATGCTGCTGGATATCGACTATTTCAAAAACATTAATGACAGCTATGGTCATGAGTGCGGCGACAGGGTGCTGACCGCGTTTGCGCAGAAGATACAGCAGACGGTCGGCGAAAGCGGTATCGTGGCGCGGATGGGGGGGGAGGAGTTTGCCGTCGTTGCCACGACGCAGGATCCCCAGCAGGGATTTATGCTGGCAGAGCGTATTCGGCGCGCCGTGGAAGCCCACCCGTTCCGCTGGCAGCAGCAGACGCTATTCCTGACGGTCAGTATTGGCCTGAGCAGCGGCACCACCCAGTCATGGGAGCTGACGGAGCGGTTCAATAAGCTGCTGGCTGAAGCGGATGAGTATCTCTACCAGTCGAAAAAAGCAGGGCGTAATCGCACCAGCGCTCGGGAAGGTCAGGGCCCTATAGAAACACTCCCCAACGAGGCGGAACAACAGAGTGTGTGACGCCGTCACTTTGGCGTCACATTTTCAGCGAATTCATTGAAATAACGTATAAAATTGCTTGCTACCTATTTTTAACATTAAT
>NZ_LR607338.1:373966-380241 GCF_902164725.1 Pseudescherichia vulneris
TTGTTACCACGACCACTGGCTAAAAGCCGGTGACGACGCGCTCTATCGCGCCAAACGCGCAGGCAAGAACCGGATCTACGCCCACTGACCAAAAGGACTAAATGCGCTAAGCTTAGGTTTTGATTAGTGAAAAAGGCCCGTTATGAAGACTCCTCAACTTCCTGAAAACGAGCAACAGCGTCTGGCATCGCTTAACGAGTCCGGGTTGCTGGACTCCGGCACGCATGAACGTTTTGACAGGCTTACCCGGCTGGCAAAACGCATGTTTGATGTTCCCATTGCGTTGATTAGCCTCGTTAACAGCAATACGCTGCATTTTAAGTCCTGCAACGGTATCCCCAACGGACAGGTGCTGCGTGACATCTCCTTTTGCGGCCATGCGATCCTCAGCCCTCAGCCGCTGGTGGTGCTGGACGCTCATCAGGACGAACGCTTCTTTGATAATCCACTGGTGGTCGGCCCGCCGCACATTCGCTTCTACGCTGGCTATCCGCTGCAGCTGCCAGACGGCTTAAGAGTGGGATCGTTTTGTCTCGTTGCGCCCGAGCCGCGTGGCTTTACCCCTGACGAGATCGCGGTACTGAAGGACTTTGCCGCCATCGTAGAAGATGAGTTTGCTGCCATTAGCGCGGCCACCACCGACGAGCTTACCGGCCTGTTTAACCGCCGCGGTTTTAATAACCTTGGTAAATATGCTATCACCAGCGCCCGCCGTCGCGCCGAGCCGCTAACCCTCGCCTGGCTGGATCTTGATAAGTTTAAATACATTAATGATACCTTCGGTCATGAAGAGGGTGACAACGCCCTGCAGGCTATGGCTAACCTGCTGCGCGACAGCTTTCGCGAAGCCGATCTGCTGATCCGCTACGGCGGCGACGAGTTTGCCATTCTCTTTTCGGATACCGATGAGAAAGGCGCGTGGATCGCGATGCAGCACCTCGCCGAGCAGGCCGAGGTATTCAATCTGACGAGTGGTAAACCGTGGCAGCTCAACTTCTCCTGGGGGGTGAGTGAATACGATCACGACAGCGATCCGGACATGTCTAGCTGGATCACCTCTGCGGATGAAAAGATGTATGCCATGAAAGAGAAAAACGAGCACAAAAACAGCTAGTCGTTTGCCGTTCACGGCGACAAAATGTGATGACGCCCACAAATTTATATTCGTTTTAATAATTGACGCGAATAGGGCGTCTCATTTTGATCAAAACAGGGTTTCATGGTCGTAAAGTCTGGTAAGTTATTGGACCAATCTTCCCAGGTTGTATGACTAATCAAAAAGGAACTCATTGTGAACACGATAAACCGTCGCGATTTTCCCGGAGCCACCTATCCGGAACGTATCATTCAGTTTGGCGAAGGGAACTTCCTGCGCGCATTTGTCGACTGGCAGATCGATCTGCTTAATGAGCACACCGATCTCAACGCCGGTGTGGTTATCGTTCGCCCGATCAAGAGTGATTTCCCGCCGTCACTGAGCACGCAGGATGGTCTCTATACCACCATCATTCGTGGCCTGAACGAGCAGGGCGAGGCGGTGAGCGATGCGCGTCTGATCCGTTCGGTAAACCGTGAAATCAGCGTCTACGATCACTACGATGAGTTCCTCAAGCTGGCGCAGAACCCTGAGATCCGTTTTGTGTTCTCAAACACCACTGAAGCGGGCATCAGCTACCACGCGGGCGATAAATTTGATGATGCGCCTGCCGTTAGCTACCCGGCGAAGCTGACCCGTCTGCTGTTCGAACGCTTCACTCACTTTAACGGCGCGGCGGATAAAGGCTGGATCATCATTCCGTGCGAGCTGATAGACTATAACGGCGACGCGCTGCGTGAGCTGGTGCTGCGCTACGCTAGCGAGTGGGAACTGCCAGCCGCGTTTGTTCAGTGGCTGAACGAAGCCAACGCCTTCTGCTCAACCCTGGTTGACCGCATCGTAACCGGTTATCCGCGTGATGAAGTGGCGAAAATCGAAGCCGAGTTGGGCTACCGCGATGGCTTCCTCGATACCGCAGAGCACTTCTATCTGTTCGTTATCCAGGGGCCGAAATCGCTGGCTTCCGAGCTGCGCCTCGACAAATACCCGCTGAACGTGCTGATCGTAGATGACATCAAGCCGTATAAAGAGCGCAAGGTGGCCATTCTTAACGGGGCGCACACCGCGTTAGTCCCGGTGGCATTCCAGGCTGGCCTGGATACCGTAGGCGAGGCGATGAACGATAGTGAAATCTGCGCCTTCGTTGAAAAAGCGATCTACGAAGAGATCATTCCGGTGCTGGATCTGCCTCGCGATGAGCTGGAGTCCTTTGCCAGCGCCGTAACGGGGCGTTTCCGCAACCCGTACATCAAGCATCAGCTGCTCTCCATCGCCCTGAACGGCATGACCAAGTTCCGCACGCGTATTCTGCCGCAGCTGCTGGCAGGGCAGAAGGCAACTGGTAAGCTGCCGGCGCGCCTGACCTTTGCTCTTGCTGCTCTGATTGCGTTCTATCGCGGCGAGCGTAACGGTGAAAGCTTCCCGGTACAGGATGATGCCCACTGGATCGAACGCTTCCAGCAGCTGTGGAGCCAGCACCGCGATCGCCAGATTAGCACCAGCGAACTGGTAAAAGCCGTGCTTTCCGTTAGCGATCACTGGGAGCAGGACTTGACCCAGGTCAGCGGTCTGGTAGAGCAGGTCTCTCTGGATCTGGATGCCATTCTGCTGCGTGGCATGCGCGAGGCCGTGAAGCCGCTCTGCTAATCGATGTGTCTTTGTAAACGCCGGGCGGCGCGATGCGTGCCCCGGTCTACGGTCTAACGCGATCTGTAGGCTGGGCAAGCGCAGCGCCGCCCGGCATTTATTTGCTGCATCAATAGTTACAACATACATATATGCTTTGTATTTATGCAACTTCACCATTGATACAGCCAATAGCTTAGCAGCTAATAATTCCCACAACATTTTTGCAGCAAACTTGCAACTGTGATGGCGATCACGTTTAATAATCGCGACTTTTCCTGACCTCTGAATATAACCATGATTGTTCGCCCTCATCAGCACTGGCTTGCGCGTATCTTCGTCTGGCATGGTTCGGTGCTACCCAAAATCTACTCTCGTCTGCTGCTTAACTTTATGCTCTCCGTGGCGGTGATTTTGATGCTGCCCTGGTATAGCTCGCTTGGGTTCAGGCTTACCGTGGCACCGTTTAGCATCCTTGGTATCGCCGTAGCTATCTTCCTGGGTTTTCGCAATAACGCCTGCTACAGCCGCTATACGGAAGCGCGGGTGCTCTGGGGGCAGCTGATGATCGCCTCCCGCTCGCTGCTGCGCGAGGTCAAAACCACGCTGCCAGCGGGGGAAGGGCGTCACCACTTTGTGCTGCTGCTGATTGCCTTCGCGCACTGCCTGCGCCTGACCCTGCGGCGCAAACCGCTGGAGGGAACGCTGGCTAACTATCTCTCGCCCAGCGAACTGGCGCGGGTGATGAAAGCCCACTCGCCGGCTAACCAGCTTCTGTTAATGATGGGGGAGTGGCTGGCCGCGCAGCGCGGGCCGAACGGGCTGTCTGACATTCTCTATCACAGCATGAACAACCGACTGAACGATATCTCGGCGGTGCTCTCCGGCTGTGAACGCATCGCCTTTACGCCGGTGCCGTTTGCCTATTCGCTCATTTTGCACCGCACCGTCTACCTGTTCTGTATTATGCTGCCCTTTGCGCTGGTTGTAGATTTGCACTACATGACGCCTTTCGTCTCGGTACTTATCTCCTATACTTTTATATCGCTGGATACCTTAGCCGAAGAGCTGGAAGATCCGTTTGGCGTGGAAGATAACGATTTACCGCTGGATGCCATCTGCAATGCGATTGAGATAGATCTGCTGCAGATGAATGATGAAAACGTTGTGCCCGCGAAAATACTGCCTGATAAGTATTACCAGCTTACGTAGCGAAAGCCGGACGCGCCCGTTACGGCTGGTTAAACCGCCAGGAGGGAAACACGATGGAAAGAGTAATTCAGATGGTTGTTGTGCTGATTGCCTGCGTTGCGCTGTTTGCAACCGCCTACGATCTCTCGTTTGTGAGCGAGATCCCGTAACCCCTATTTGTAATGATGGCCTGTCGCAAACCAGAGCGTTCTCAGGGGCAGTTTTGCCCCTGAGGGTCTGCGCCTTACGCTGCTAGCTCATACGCAGCTGAAAGAAACGCACCGAGTCACGCAGGTGCTCGCTCTGCTCGGTCATCGAGGTCGCAGCCACCGCTGCCTGTTCTACCAATGCCGCGTTCTGCTGGGTAACCTGATCCATCTGCTCAATGGCAACGCCAATCTCGCGGATCCCCTGGTGCTGTTCGTTCGATGCGGAGGAGATCTCTGCCACGATACCGGTCACTTCATTTACCGAGCTGACAATCTCTTCCATTGCCCGGCTAGCGGTATCGGCATAGCGTGATCCTTCGGTAATTTTACTCACCGTGCCGTCAATCAGGGTTTTAATCTCTTTTGCCGCATCGGCGCTTTTCTGCGCCAGGTTACGCACTTCACCTGCTACGACGGCGAAGCCTTTACCTTGTTCACCCGCACGGGCTGCCTCAACCGCCGCGTTCAGCGCCAGAATATTGGTCTGGAAGGCGATACCTTCAATGACGGCAATGATGTCGACGATTTTTTGTGAGCTGTCGGAAATCTCATGCATCCGCATAAGCATATCGTGAACCTCTTTACCGCCTTTCACCGCCGTTTGCGAGGTCTGACGCGCCAGTTCGCTGGCCTTATGCGCATTCTCGGCGTTGCTCTTCACGTTCTCGGTGATCTGCTGCATGTTGGCTGAGGTCTGCACCAGCGAGGCAGCCTGCTCTTCGGTGCGCTGGGAAAGGTCGCTGTTACCCATCGCAATTTCACTGGCCGCCAGCGAGATAGACTCGCTGCCATGGATGATACCGTTGATAATCTCTGCCAGCCTGCCGTTCATAAACTTGATGGTGGCTAGCAGGCTGCTGTGGTCGTTGGCGTTAAGCGTAATATCCGTATTCAGCTTGCCAGCGGCAATCTGCTGCATAATATCCACTGCATAGGCCGGTTCGCCCCCCAGCTGGCGGGAGAGGTTGCGCGAAATAAACAGCGCAATAAACCCTGTCGCCACCAGAGCCAGCAGCAGTAGACCCGAGAGCAGATACAGCGCACGCTGATATCCCTGCGCGGAGGCTTCACCCGCCTTGTTGCCGATAGCAATTTCCATATCCACTAGCGTAGCGAGATCCTTCATCAGCTGCGTACGGTATTTCGCAGAGACGGCACCGCTGATTTTAGCGGCTTCGTCGAGCCGTTCGGCGTTTACCGCCTCGACCACTTTGCCGTTGACGTCGACAAAGTGCGTGAAGTTCTCAACCACCTGGCCAAACAGCACCCGCATATCGTCCGGCAGAGCATCGGCAATCGCGGCGTAGTGGTTTTGCGCATTGAGGAAAATATCCTGGTTCTGCAGCAACTCCAGCCGGTGCTTTTCACGCTCCTGAGCGGTAGGGGAACTAATGTACTGGATCTGCTGCAAACGCATCTCCGACAGCACGCCACGCATCTCCAGCGAGTAGCGCACGCCAGGCAGGCGATTCTCACGGTATTTATCGATGTGCTGGTTACTGACGTTGAGCTGATAGATAGCGACTACGCCCAATAGCAGCATCATGGCGATCAGAATAGAGAAACCGGTTAGGAGTTTGGTTAAAACCGTAGACTGCGCAAATTTTTTCATAGTGAAGTCTTAGAAGAGATAGGTATGACTAATAACGGCAGATATTGGAAAAGCATTGATCTAAATAGTTGATCTGTATCACATAGATTGATGTTTTTTATTTTTCGAAACGCAATTTTGGTTTTCTTTTGCATTTTTATGAACAGGGTGTTGAATAAGGGTAAACAGTTTGCAATAGGGCATCTGTCTTAATCCGATATTACGTCGCAGGATTATGTGCTTTACTGAAGTAAAGGAACCGTAGAGGAGTGACAATGACAGTCGGGAAACGAATTTCAAACGCGCTGGCGTTAAACTCCTCTCTTGGGCGTAGCATCGCCCTCTTTATGGCGGGTCTACTGATTGTGGGTGTAGCCACTAGCGCCTGGACGTTAAATCGCTCCTGGGAACGCACCGTTGAGGAGAGCGAGCGCAGCGCCATTAACCTGTCGGTTTCCCAGGCGCGTCAGGCGGAAGATACCTTTCTGCAATCCGAACTGGCACTAAGAGATATCCGCCGGAATATACCGCAGAATGGCGTTTCGGCCATCGACGATACGAA
>NZ_LR607338.1:380255-384065 GCF_902164725.1 Pseudescherichia vulneris
TCTTTCGGAGATCAAAGAGCGCCTGCCGCAGCTGCATGGCCTGTTTGTCTACGACTCACAGGGTAATATGAAATCGACGTCGTTTGGCCGCCAGCCTGCCATCACCAATAACGCTGACCGGGAATATTTTATTTATCACCGTAAAAACGGCCACGGCAGCGTGCATATTGGGCACGTGATCCGCAGCCGATCTACGGGCGATCTTATTATCCCCGTGTCGCTGCGCCTGAATGATGCCGCTGGCGGCTTTGACGGCGTAGCCCTGGCGACGGTGAAAATCGATTACTTCCGCCAGTTCTACAGCTACTTTGAATTAGGGGAACGCGATCTGTTGGCGATCCTCAGCACTGATGCGACGGTGCTCTATGCTCGCCCGTTTAATGATGATGTCATCAACCGTAACCTCTCCCGAAGCCCGCTTTTTACTCAGGAGCTGATCCGCCATGATCGTGGCAATGCGACGTGGCAGTCGGGTATCGATCGCGTTGAGCGCATCTTTGGTTTCGCTCGCCTTGAGCGCTACCCGCTGGTGGTGGCTGCGGGATATGATAAGCCAGCGCTATGGCGTAGCTGGCTACACGAGAGCCTACCGGATATTGTTCTTAACGCCATGCTGCTGTTAGGCACCCTGATCATGGGCGCGCTCATTTTTCGCGTCGTGAGGGTTAACGTCAGGGATCAGACGGAGTTGACCACGCTGCGGGATGAGCTGACCAGTATTAACCATACGCTGCAAACTATGGCGCTGGCCGATGGCCTGACGGGGCTGGCAAACAGACGCCAGTTCGATCTTTTTCTCTCCCAGTCGTTGCGAGCCGCCTTGCTGACCGGCAAGCCCGTCTCGCTGATCATGCTGGATATTGACTACTTCAAACGCTATAACGACGCCTACGGCCATGTGGCCGGTGATAATTGCCTGCGTCAGGTGGGTGAGGTGTTGCAGAAGCTAAACCTGCGTCAGTCCGATCTTATTGCCCGCTACGGCGGAGAGGAGTTCGCGATTATTCTGCCGAATACCGACCGTGAAGCGGCATTCACCATTGCCGAGCTTGCCGTCGCCGCCGTGCGCGCCATTCAGCTGCCGCACAACGAGTCGCTGACCGGGACGAAAGTGGTGACGCTCAGCGCAGGTTGCTACAGCCTCATCCCGCGTGGCAGCGATGAGGATGCGCGCATGTTGAAAGAAGGGGCCGATGCCGCACTTTATAGTGCGAAAATGGCGGGGCGTGACCGCGCGGTTATTTCGGATATTCACAAATAATTAACTTCACTTGTTAAAGTGCGCGAAATTATTTTACTTTTTTAATATGAAACGCTATTTCTATTTTTATAAAATAGTATTTCTTTTTGTGATCGGCGCGACAGATTGATCGTAACGCAGGGTGATAGTATCTCCTGCGTTTTTTATAGCTGAAAAATATCAACCTGTATAAATAGCTGTGCCTTATGGGATCACAATAATGGATATACTTTTAGGGTTAGTGAAAACGCCCGCGGTGATTATCGCGATCGTGGCATTCTTGGGTTTGTTATTTCAAAAAGCATCAATTTCTCGCTTAATTACCGGTACGTTCTTATCGTTTATCGGTTTTACCATGATTAAAGTAGGCGGCAGCATTTTAATGAAGGTGTTGACAGCCTTTAGCTCACTGTTTTCCAAAGCATTTAATATTGTTGGGGTCGTGCCAAGTAACGAAGCAATTATGGCGGCTACCATTGATAAGCTGGGCTCTATCGCGGCGCTTATCCTGCTGTTTGCTATGATTTTAAATATTATTTTAGCTCGATTTACCCGCTTCAAGTTTATCTACCTCTCATTACACCTGGTTTTGTTTATGGCCTTTGCCATCACTGCTGTGCTGCTGCAGTTTGGTTTCAGCCACACGATGATGATTGTTATCGCCTCGCTGCTGATTGGCACCTATATGGCCGTGTCGCCTTTTATCCTCAGCCGTTTTAGCCGGGAAATCATAGGCTCAAATGAGTATGCTATTTCTCACGCGGCGATCTCATCCTATGTGATGGGCTCCTATATGGGGAAATGGTTTGGTAATAAGCAGAACGATACAGAACATCTTAATATCAGCAGTAAGTTTGATTTTATTCGTGAACCCAACATTGCCACACTGTTGACCATGCTGGTTCTGCTGCTCATCTCCTGTATTTTTGCCACTCAGCCGCAAATTAAAGACGCGATGACCGTGGTCTATGGTGCGGGTGCCGGTGATAAGAACGTGGTGATCTTTATTCTTGAACAGTCGGCCACCTTTGCCTGCGGGCTTTATCTGGCGAAGGCGGGGGTAAACCTGTTTACCGCCGAGATTGTTCCGGCGTTCAAAGGTTTTGCGCGCGTGTTTGCCCCGGGCTCGGTACCGGCAGTCGACGTGATGGTCCTGTTTACCAAAGCACCCAACGCAACGCTGATTGGCTTTTTAATCAGCTTCTCCATTGAGCTGGTCTGTATTTTTCTTTTCCCATTCATTGGACTGCCGATTATCGTTCCGGGGATTATGGCAAGCTTTATTACCGGCGGCGCGGCGGCGATCTTCGGTAATGCAACCGGCGGCTTCCGTGGCGCGGTGATCGCCAGCAGCATCAATGGCTTACTGCTGTGCGTGCTGCCAGCGCTGACGCTACCGATCTTTTCGCAGCTGGGCGCGCAGGGCGTGACCTTTGCCGATCCCGACTTTACGCTGCCATCGCTGATCCTGGATTATCTACTGCGTATCGTGAGTTAAGTTGTGGAGAAAGGCAGCTAATTAAGGGAAGAGAGGCTGCCTTTTAAACCTGAGTCGATAACGTTAACGCCTTAGTTTTGAGATAAAAGGGATATTGCGGAATCTGTTCTCCCACGGCAGGCCATAGCCGATAAGAAGATCGTCACTCTCCATCTCATAGGCGTAAAACTGCTTAAAGGGAATATCGATTCTGCCGGGTTTAACGAACAGCGTGGCAATGGCTAACGACTTCGGTGCATAGGTTGTGCTGAGATACGCTACCAGCCGCTTCATGGTGCCGCCGGACTCGATGGCATCATCGATAACAATCACATCTCTGCCGTTAATATCAATAGTGGGGTGAAACATAATCGCCGACTGATTGCTGCGGTCGCCGGGCGTATGCGGGCAGGATATCGTCTCCATCGCCACCGTAAACTCCAGCTTTCTGACCAGATCGGCAGTAAAAAGGATGCCGCCTGGCACCACGGTAATCACCACGGCATCATGATAATTATCGTTGAGCAACGCCGCGACGCGCGCTACGCCTGCGGCAATGGCAGTTTCATCTAAAACCAGCTCACCCATGTAACGGTTATCCATTGTGCTTCCTTCGTCTTGTATGTTATTAATACACTTTACCGCAAACTTCAAACTATCTGATTAATAATTAAGGACAAAGTGTGACTTCAGTCGAAAGCTTACAGGCAAAATATCCCAATGCACCCGCGTGGTCCATTGGCGACAGCGTCGAGCTGGCAAACCAGTTGGCCGACCTGGTTGTGAAGGGAAAAAAGACAGCTTCGTGCGGCTCGTTAGCGTCATACCAGGCGGACAGCGCGTCACCGGCAGTAGGCAGCTACCATATTATTCTCAATGGTAACCAGGAACCAGTATGCGTTATTCGCATGACGTCGCTGCGGCTGGTGAGATTCTGCGACGTTGACGACGCCTTTGCCTGTAAAGAGGGGGAAGGTGACCTGAGCCTTGCATACTGGCGCACGGAGCATCAGCGCTTCTTTACGCAGACAGGGAGCTTCTCTGAAGAGATGGAACTGGTTGCCGAAGAGTTTGAAGTGGTTGAGATAATCTG
>NZ_LR607338.1:385945-392232 GCF_902164725.1 Pseudescherichia vulneris
TTTCGATAAAAGCCGAACTGGCATATTAACCCGCAAATTCTTTCAGATCGTTAAAGACCTCATCCCAGAACGCGGATCCACTCTCAAAGCCGACCATGTTTCGCATCATAAAAGCGCCCTCGGTGGCCAGATAGAGTAGTCGCCGTTTTCTGGACGCCTCGTCGGTGGCCTCAAGATTGCCAAATCTCTCTTTATACCAGTTAACCATGCTTTCACTTTGCGTCCCGGCCTGGGCTGCCAGCAGGGTTAAGGTTCTGATCCCGGCCTCTGAGGTCTCTTGCTGGGTCGCGCTGATGTGGGTCAGCAGTCGCGCTTTGGCATCAGCATTTTCGGGAAGCAACGTGCGGTAGCGCTCCTGCTCTTTATTAAGCCAGCGATCCAGCAGGGCATCCAGCACCTTTTCCCGTGAGCCAAAAACCGACTGCACGCTGGCCTTCGAGATGCCAGCCTCGGTTGCGATAGCGCCAAAGGAGAGGGCGGCGGCACCTTCGCGGCCCAGCACGTTCTCCGCCGCATCCAGCAGGCTATCCCGGTCTATCGTTTTTGGTCGTGCCACGGGTATCTCCCTAATATTGATTTAAATACGGTCGTATGTTAACTTTCCAGCCAGTCTACTACAGGGTCTGAAATCAACGCAATTTCAGCCATATCATCGCACATGAGGTTTGCCATGTTCTATCTCAAACCGGTTCCCCGCCGGATTGCCTACGTCACCGCCTTTGAGGTCATCGCCATCTTCTTCTCATCCCTGCTGCTTTCAGGCATGAGCCACGGCGACGCGGCCAGCTCGCTGCCGGTGGCCGTGACCACCTCCATCGTGGCCGTTGTCTGGAACTACATCTACAACACCCTTTTTGAGCGGTGGGAAAAGCGGAACAACATTCTGAAGCGCACGCTTCTTATCAGAATTGTGCATACTCTGCTTTTCGAAACGATGTTTATTATTCTGATCGTGCCGTTCTTTATGTGGTACTACGATGTCGGTCTGGTGAAGGCGTTCATGATGGAGATCGGCCTCATCACCTTCTTCTTTGCTTACGCTTTTGTCTTTACCTGGCTTTTCGACCGCGTCTTTGTGCGCGAACCGATCCCCGCCACCTAAATACCATCAGGCAGGCAGTAGCGGCACATGCGGCGCGGCGTCCAGCGGCAGATGACCGCTGAGGCGCGGGTCGGCCTGCACCTCTACCCGCCGGGCGTAGGGGGTAAACCCTGAGCGGATATAGAACCCTAGCGCGGAAGGGTGATCGAAGGTGCAGGTATGAACCCAGAAACGCTGGACAGGTTTAGCCCATGCGAGCTCTATGGCCGCGCTCATCACCGCCCGGCCTATGCCCTTACCGGTAACGTCCTGCGTTAAGCCAAGAAAAGCCAGCTCGGCCTCGCCGGGTTCGCTGAAGTCCAGTTCCACCAGCCCAACATCCTGGCCGTTATGGTGAACGCAGTAAATCTCCCGGCTAGAACTGTGCAGCACGCTAATCAGCGTCTCATCGCTCATGACGAGACGTGAAAACCACAGCCAGTTTGCGCCCACCTTGCGGAACAGGCTGCGGTAAAGGTCAGGATCGCGCTCGCTGAATGGCCGTAGTGAAAACCCCTCCGGCAGAGAAAGCGGAGCTTCGGTTGGCTTCGTGCGCATTTCAAGGCAGGTGACGACCGAGGCGATGCAGCCGGGGGCAACGTCTGAGTAGCCGACAGGGACGGTTTGCGTGCTGTTATTCATCCTTTCTCCTGAGCATATTCGAATAATTGTCAACCACATCATCCCAGACCAGCGTGTCACTTTCAAAGCGATTATTTGCTTTATTTTCATGAGGGAGAGGTGATATAAGTTTATGAACCGTAAAGGAAAAGAGGGTCATAAGAAAAATGTTTGATGTGGTGAAAATTAACAAGGATTCAGAAGAATTAGCTATATTAGTCGGCGAGCTGGACGCATTTCAGAGTACGCTTTATCCCGCCGAGAGTAATCACTGCCTCGATTTCTCCACGGTTAACGAAGAGGATATTCGTTGCATTATTGTGCGTGACGATAAAGGTGAAGCGATCGGCTGCGGAGCCATTTTTCTTCAGGGCGATAGCGCCGCAGAGATCAAGCGCGTCTATATTCGCCCTCAATACCGCGGCAACAAAATCGGTGAGCGGATCGTCTCCAGTCTGGAGCAGCTTGCGCTTCAATCCGCTTGCCGTGTACTTCGGCTGGAAACGGGCATTCGTCAGCAGCCCGCTATTACGCTTTATCAACGCTGCGGCTATCAGCTGTGCGATCCGTTCCCTCCCTATCAAGAAGATCCCCTGAGCGTATTTATGTATAAGGCTCTATAGGTAAGCCCTATAAAATACCCTTCAGGGCAACGTGATAGAGCAGCATAATAGTTTTGGCATCCACAATCAGGCCGCTTTCAACCGCGGCTAATGCCTCATCCAGCGGCATCTCCAGCACTTCGATATCTTCACCTTCCGATTCTAAACCACCACCAGCGCCGGTTCGATCTGCGGCCTGGTACTCTGCGATATAGAAATAGAGCTTCTCCGTTACCGAGCCTGGACTCATATAGGCTTCAAACACCTTTTCAACGTGCGAAATACGAAACCCGGTCTCTTCTTCCGCCTCCGCTTTAATACGGTTTTCTGGATCCATATTATCCAGCAGGCCAGCCGCCGCTTCGATCAGCATGCCGTCGTGCCCGTTTACATATACGGGAAAGCGGAACTGGCGCGTAAGGATCACGGTTCGTCGTTGACGGTTATAGAGCAGGATCGTCGCGCCGTTGCCCCGGTCATACACTTCCCGGTTTTGCTGCTGCCACTCGCCGTTCTGACGCTGTAGCGCAAAGGTGTACTTTTTTAACGTGTACCAGTCGTCGGAAAGAATTTGCGTGCTGATGATACGTACTTCTGCATGTTTTGATTGCATGATAGCGCTCCAATACGTAGAGTAACCATCATAAACAGCAATTACGTGCAACATCAAGATAATTCATGCAAACAGGAAAACGATGCTAACCAGTCAACGTAAACAGCTGATACGTGAAAAGCTGGCCGCCGAGGGCCAGGTTCTGTCAAAGGATCTCAGCGCGCATTTTGCGGTATCGGAAGATACCATCCGCCGGGACCTACGCGAGCTGGCGGCGGAAGGGCACCTGCAACGGGTGCATGGCGGCGCGCTGCCTGCGTCATCGGCCACCGGCACCTTCTCAGAGCGCAGGTCGCTAAAAATAGACGCCAAACAGCGTGTAGCCCGCAAGGGCGTTGAGCTGATTTCAGACGGGCAGGTGGTGATTATCGATGGCGGAACCACAACTTCGGAGCTTATTAAGCAGCTGCCTACCGATCTGCGCATTACGGTGGTGACCCATAGCCCAGGCATTGCCCTCGGCCTGATTGATCACCCCGCTATTGAGGTTATCCTTATTGGCGGCCGCCTCTATAAACACTCCATTGTCACCGTCGGCGCAGCGGCCATAGAGGGCATCGGCAGCATCCATGCCGATCTCTTCTTTATGGGCGTGACCGGTATTCACCCGGATGCGGGTTTGACCACCGGCGATTACGAAGAAGCGTGTATCAAACGTGCATTTTCCGGCAGAGCCTCTGAGACAGTGGTGCTGGCGTCGCCGGAGAAGATCAACGCCGCATCACCCTTTGCGATCGGTAGCCTGGCGCTTATCAATACGGTGGTGGTGGAAGAAGGAACCGATGAAGAGTGGATCCGGTCGGTGGAAGCGCAGGGCGTATCGGTGGTGAAAGCCTGAGTCTCACGATCCCACAGGCAAGCCCGCAGCCTCGCCATTTATAAGCTAACCTTACTCCTTAACGAAGAGGAGATAACGATGGCTGATTCAACCCTGATCGATACGCTGCAGTTTGGCCCCGAAGCGGCACCAACGCAAAAATACGAGATCTATGGCGATGACGAAAAGACGCCAACCTATGCGTTGATATACCAACAGCGCGATGGCAGCTGGCAAAAGCAGGATGAGACCCTGAGCTTCGCCGCGAAAGAGGAGCAGGAAGAAGCCACCAATACGCTGGACTATGGCTCTGGCGATCCCCTCCCGGACCTGCGTGACCTGGTCACCGAGGCGAAAGAGCGGTGCGAGCAACACTGGCATAATACCCCCCGCAATTAACCCTCATCGTGCCGGGTTCGTCCCGGCACTCATCCTCACGATGGATTACGCAGCTGGCTGGCGTGCCGGGCAGGGGAAATACCGAAGATGCGCACATAGTCACGACTAAACTGGGACGGACTCTCATACCCGACATGAAAGCCCGCGCTGGCGGCGTCTATCGCCTCGCTCACCATTAGCCGTCGCGCCTCCTGCATGCGCAGGTGCGTGCGGAATTCAATAGGGCTCATGGTGGTAACGGCTTTGAAATGGTGATGGAACGCCGAGCGGCTCATCCCGGCAACGCTGGCTGCCTGTTCAATACGGCACGCTTCCCGAAAGTGGGTTCTGATCCAGATAATAGATCTGGCAATCTGATTAAGCCGGCTCTCGCCCTGCGCCATATGGCGGATAACGTCGCCTTGTGGCCCCGAGAGCAGGCGATACAGGATCTCGCTAAGCGTCAGCGGAGCAAGCGCATCAATATCCTGCGGCGTATCCAGCAGGCTAGCGAGGCGTATGGCCGCGTCGAGCAGTTCCGGGGTGGTCTTATTTAACATAATTCCTGAGGGGGCGGCCTGCGCATCGGTCAATGGAGCAGAATAGCGAATGGCCAGCTCTGACAGCGCGGTCATATCGAAATCAAGCTGCAGACAGAGGTATGGCCGTTCCGCCGTGGCCTCGATAACCGACCCCATGACAGGGAGCTCAACGGAGGCAATCAGGTAGTTGGCTGCATCATAACGGTAGGCTGTCTCCCCGAGGCGCGCCTCCTTGGTTCCCTGTGCCACAAGACAGAGCGTTGGGGTATAGATCACCGGCATCGGCATAGTTGGCGACGACGCGCGGATCAGCGTCACGCCAGGCAGAGCGCAGCGGTATGTTCCATCCTCCGGGGCATGGCGTCCAATAATATCCACAAGAGCATTCAGTCTGTTCATAGGCAGGCATGGTATCCCTGAAAAAACTCCCCGCATAGAGAGCATCGTTCAGCCAGGACAATCGTGCAATCATTGCGGATCTCATGTCTATCCGCCGAGCCGCGTTCTGATAGAGGATGATAGTCGAACTCAACGCTTTTAGGAGATTGGACATCATGACTACATCATCTGCTCTTAACCAGTATCGTCTGCTGGGCCGTTCCGGATTACGTGTTTCACCTCTTTCACTGGGCACTATGACCTTTGGCTCTGACTGGGGATGGGGCGCGGATGATGCGGAAGCGCAACGCATTTTTGATGCCTATGTCGAACGCGGCGGCAACTTTATCGATACTGCGGTTAACTATACCAACGGCAGCGCGGAGAAAACTCTCGGCCGGATGATCAAGGCGAAACGCGACAGCATCGTGCTGGCTACCAAGTTCACCATGTCTCGTGAAGCAGGTAACCCTAACGCGGGCGGGAATCACCGCTACAACCTCGTCCGCTCCGTTGAGACCAGCCTGCGACAGCTCGATACCGACCGCATCGATCTGCTCTATCTGCACGCGTGGGATTTCACTACCTCGCCGGATGAGGTGATGCGCGCCCTCGACGATCTCGTTCGTGATGGCAAAATTCTCTACCTCGGTATCTGTAACACACCCGCATGGCGCATTGCCCAGATGCAAACGCTGGCCGACCTGCGCGGCTGGTCACCGTTCGTGGCGTTGCAAATAGAGTACAGCCTGGTTGAGCGTACGGTAGAGCACGAGCTGATCCCGATGGCGCAGGCGATGGGACTCGGCGTCCTGCCGTGGTCGCCTCTTGGCGGTGGGATCCTGACCGGGAAATACAGCCGGGCCGATCTCTCGGATGAAAACGGTGCCGACGTGGCAGCGACGCGTAAGGGGATCATCGCCTCGACCGGCCATCTTAACGAACGTGCACTGGCCATTGCCGAGGTGGTGAGCAGCATCGCCCACGAGAGCGGGGCGTCATCGTCACACATTGCGCTGGCGTGGACGCTACGTAACGCCGCTGTCGCGTCCACCATTATTGGGGCACGTACCGTCGCTCAGGCCGAGGACAATTTTGCTGCGCTTGATATCGTGCTCACCGATGAGCAGCTCCAGCGTCTGGATCAGGCCAGCGCGATTGACCCTATCTTCCCGGCGCGCTTTATCTCCCGGCCAATGGCGCAGCAGCTGATCACCGGCGGGACGGCTGTGAGGGGGCGTTAGATTCGGATATC
>NZ_LR607338.1:394652-398600 GCF_902164725.1 Pseudescherichia vulneris
AGAAAAAAGTGAATCGTTATTTTCAGGAAGTCGTCGATGCCCACGAACTGATTAGGCACTGGCTGGGTGACGAAACCGCTGCAATAGAGGTTTGCGACACGCTGTTAGCGCGTTTTAGCCCGGCGTACTCGATGGTCACGCCTGGCGGAGCCATGCTTGATTTTACAGCATTGAATGCGTTCTTCCGTGCCCAGCTCGGCGCGAAGAAGGGGCTGCACATCGCCATTGAGAACATGCAGCTTGTTGCAGAGAGCGCCGAGGGCGCAACCGTGACTTATCAGGAGCGCCAGCAGCTGCCCGGTCAACATGCGACGCTACGTTTCTCAACCGTGGTATTTGAATCCGAACCGGACGGCACGCTCCGCTGGCGGCATCTCCACGAAACCTCTCTCCCTACGCCTTAACGACTTTTCAGTTATCTCACAACGATGCCGCCGCCCTGGCGGCTGTGTCATACAGGGACGATATCGTGCGGAGCAGCTGCGCGGTATCACCAATCGACGCCCCCGAAATGCCGCTTTCCGCATGGATATTGATAAGGCAGGCTTCACGCACGTCGCGGTATTTCATGCATAGCGCTTTACCTTCCTCTGTCGTGGAGAAATAGAGCTCTTTACCGACTTTCTCGCTTGTCACGTAGCCCGCTTTGACCAGCTTTTTCAAGGCGTAGGTCACCACATGGGTATCTTCAACGTTGAGGACGAAACAGATATCCGCCAGCTTCTTTTTACGATTGCGATGGTTCACATGATGCAGCAGCGAGACGTCAAAGGCACCCATATCGGGTTCACCGGCGGCAGTCATGCAGCGCACCATCCATTTATTGAATGCATTGCTGGTCATGATCAGCGCGTATTCCAGCTCCGATAACTCTGCACAGCGCTCCGACACCAGATGACGTGAAGAGACGATCCGGCCATCGTTGATATCGTCGTGGTTCGATGAAGCTTGTGTTTTTAAGGTCATAGCGTTCCTTACGGGAGTGTGACTCTTAGCCAAAAATGTAAACTCAAATCGATAAAATAAGAACATTTTATTGATAAATTGTTTACATGTTTTTGTGGTTCGGATATAGCTTTTTAGTGCTGGTTCTGTGGAGCCGGGCGCAAAACACAACATCGCTCGCCGGAATGCATCACGCTTCGTCCAGATACGAAGTATTAAAAAAATAGCCGTCGGCGCGCAACACTCACTTTGGATAGGGTAAACGTTTATGGACGGTTCGACATTATTGCCGCTGATTGGGATACCCATCGTGGTTATCGGCTTTGCACTACGCTTCAATCCGCTGCTGGTGGTCGTGGTGGCAGGACTGGCAACGGGTCTGCTGGTGGGCATGGATTTTGGTATGTTGCTGGAGACGTTTGGCGAAAAGTTTGTGAATAGCCGTTCGCTGGCAACCTTTATCCTGATCCTGCCTGTTATTGGTCTGCTGGAGTATTACGGGCTGAAAGAGCGGGCTCAGGCCTGGGTGGCGAAGATCGCCAGCGCTACCTCGGCACGTATTCTGATGCTCTACTTTGTGGCGCGTGAAGGAACGGCGGCGCTGGGACTGATGTCGCTTGGCGGTCATGCTCAGACGGTGCGTCCGCTGCTTGCGCCGATGGCTGAAGGGGCGGCGCTGAATGAATATGGCGAGCTGCCGCAGCATATCCGCGACAAAATTAAAGCGCATGCCGCCGCGTGCGACAATATTGCGGTCTTCTTCGGGGAGGATATCTTCATCGCCTTTGGCGCGGTGCTGCTGATTGACGCCTTCCTGAAAGAGAGCGGTATCGAGGGAATTGAACCGCTGCATATCGGCCTGTGGGCCATTCCGACCGCCATCGCGGCATTGGTTATTCATATGACGCGCCTGCTGCGCCTCGATGCAAGCATTCGTCGCGACGTGATGGCCTGGCGAGCAGAACAGGGTACACAGGAGATCGCACCATGATGACGTTAATCACGATTAACCGCGTGTACTACCTGATTGGTTTTGTTGTCATGCTGCTGGTTGTGATGACCCTGCGCGACCGTGCCAATCCTAAACGCTTTACCACCGCGCTGTTCTGGTTTCTGTTTGGCGGCATCTTCCTGTTTGGCGATCTCATGGTGCAGGAGTTGGGCAAGTCGCTGGCGTATCGGATCATTGGCGGCGGCGTCATTCTCATTGCCTTGCTGGCCGGTTTCGGGCTGGTGGGTAAGGGGCACTATAAGATGTCCACTGAGTCCGAACGCGTTGCCTCAGCAAATCGACTGAAAAATTGGCTGTTCCTGCCAGCGCTGATGATCCCGGTGGTTACCGTGATCGGCACCTTGTTCCTGAAAGGCGTGTCGGTGGGCGGGGTCTATCTGCTTGATCAGAAACAGCTCACGCTCGCAGCCCTGTGCGTAGCGTGCGTGGCCGCGATCCTCACCGGCTGGTGGCTGACGAAGGGGACGCCGCTGCATGCGGTGCGCCAGTCTCGTCGCCTTGTTGATACCATCGGCTGGGCGGTGATCCTGCCGCAGATGCTTGCCATGCTGGGCGGCGTGTTTGTGGTGGCGAATACCGGCGAATCGGTGCAGAAGGTGGTCAGCCTGTTTGTGAACCCGGATAGCCGTTTCATGCTGGTGGTGATCTACTGCGTGGGTATGGCGCTCTTCACCATGATTATGGGCAACGCTTTTGCGGCTTTCCCGGTGCTGAGTGCGGGCATCGCCTTACCCTTCCTGATCAACGTACACCACGGTAACCCGGCACCGCTGCTGGCGATTGGCATGTATGCGGGCTATTGCGGCACGCTGATGACGCCGATGGCCGCCAATTTCAATATCGTTCCTGCGGCTCTGCTAGAGCTTAAAGATAAGTACCAGGTGATCAAGATCCAGATCCCGACCGCGCTAACCCTGCTGGTGGTTAACGTGTTCTTAATGTATTTCCTCGTATTTCGCTAAGCGTAGCAATGACTTAAGGAGCTGTTATGGAACTTACTCAACATCAGGCTGACGCGTTTGCCAGAATGCCATTGACCTATTTGCGTCAGGAGTACCCTAACCACATTATGCATCTGCTTAATGACGATGGAGATGTATTGCCGCCCCGCGAACTGCATCCCATTTTCTACGGCTGTTTTGACTGGCACTCGGCGGTGCATGGTTACTGGCTGCTGCTGCGTTGCGTGCGTCTCTATCCAGAGCTGCCGTGCCGGGACGAGATCGTCGCGCTATTTGCTGAACACATAACGGAAGAGAAGGTTGCGCAGGAGCTAGCCTATTTTAACGCGCCGTTTCGCGCCTCTTTTGAGCGCCCTTACGGATACGGCTGGTTGCTGGCGCTGGCTCAGGAGCTAAAGCAATCCGCGTTACCTGAGGCCGTGGGCTGGTATCAGACGCTTCAGCCGTTAACGCAGGATATTCGCGGCAGGCTGATGGATTATCTCACTAAGTTAACGTATCCGATCCGGGTCGGTACCCATTACAACACCGCTTTTGCGCTGGCGCTGGGGCTGGACTACGCTCGTGCGGTGCAGGATGACGCGCTTGAGCAATCGATTGTGGCGGCGGCCAACCGCTTCTATCTCTCTGACACGCGCTATCCGGCTCACTATGAGCCAGGCGGAGACGAGTATATTTCCGGGGCACTTACTGAAGCACTGCTGATGAGTAAGGTAACGGATCGTTTCCCGGCCTGGTTCGATGCGTTTCTTCCTGATGTAGGCGCGGTGTCGGCGCTGATGAACCCGGCGGAAGTGAGTGACCGTACCGATCCCAAAATTGCGCATCTTGATGGTTTGAACCTCAGTCGCGCCTGGTGCATGAAGCATATTGCGAAAGCGTTGCCGACACAGCACGCAGGGCAGCAGGCACTGAGCGAGGCGGTGGGGCGTCATCTTGCGGCTAGCGTAGAGCATGTAGTGGGAAGCCACTACAGCGGCGGGCACTGGCTGGCAAGTTTCGCGCTGCTGGCGCTGGAGTAAGCTTGAG
>NZ_LR607338.1:398842-399778 GCF_902164725.1 Pseudescherichia vulneris
CATATCATGCTCCGCCATAACCACCGTATCGCCGCGTTGAACCAGCCTGTCGAGGACCCGCATCAGCTTGTCCATATCCGCCGGATGCAGCCCTGTCGAGGGCTCGTCCAGCAGATAGAGTGTCTTACCCCGCTGCACGCGCTGTAGCTCCCAGGCAAGCTTAATGCGCTGGCACTCCCCGCCGGACAGTTCGGTCGCAGGCTGGCCCAGCGTCAGGTAGCCAAGACCGAGCGACGCAAGCGCGTCAAGAGAGCGCTGGATAGTGTCATTGTCTTCAAATACTGAAATGGCCTCGTCGACGGTGAGATCCAGCACGTCCGCTATTGTTCTGTTATGCCACCGCACTTCAAGGGTTTCATCATTGTAGCGACGTCCGCCGCAGGCCGAGCACGGTGCGCTTGCCTCCGGCATGAACAGTAGCTCAATGGTGATCTGCCCCTGGCCCTCGCAGATGGGGCAGCGTCCGGCGGGCAGGTTGAAGGAAAACCGGCTGGCGTTAAAGACGCGCTTTTTCGCCTCGTCCGTTTCGGCAAAGAGCTTGCGCACGGTGTCAAAAAAGCCGGTATAGGTCGCCAGGTTGGATCGCGGTGTCCGCCCGATGGGCCGCTGATCGATGCGAACCAGACGTTTAAGAGAGGTCCCGCCCGCCGTAATCTTACCCTGCACGTCTGGTACCACGCCGTCCTCCTCAGCAGCGTCCTCTTCTGGCGTTTTGTCGAGCCGTTGAAGCAGCGCGGGAAGCACCCGGGCGAGGAGCGTGGACTTGCCTGAGCCAGACACGCCGGTGATAGCGGTCATCCGTTCAAGGGGGATTTGGACATCCAGCCCGTGAATGTTATTGCAGGTTATCTGCTCCAGCTTCAGCCAGCGTTCGGGAAGAAGCCGCTGACGCAGGCCCGGACGATGCTTGTCAAACAGGTAGCTTGCGGTAGGGGA
>NZ_LR607338.1:403861-404708 GCF_902164725.1 Pseudescherichia vulneris
GCCACCATTGAAAAAACACTGCCACAGGGTGGGGTATACGCCTCACTGTTTGAAAAAATCAATTTAACGCCGGTAGCCGAACTCGGTAATCTAAACGGGTTTGATGATAATAGCGTGATGGCCGAAACCTCTGCGGATGCGCGCGTCACTGCCGCAGTAAAAGTATTTATGCAGTGTCTGCAAAAGTCCGGGCAAACGGTAGAGAAGCTGGATAAAACCATCCTCGACCACCATATTGCAGAGCTGGATTTTCAAATCGGCCGTCAGCTTGATGAGGTCATGCACCATGAAGATTTTCAGCGCACGGAGAGCATCTGGCGGGGCCTGAAATCGCTGGTGGATAAAACCGACTTTCGCCAGAACGTCAGGCTGGAACTGCTCGACTTAGCCAAAGAGGAGCTGCGGCAGGATTTCGAGGACTCCCCGGAAATCATTCAGAGCGGGCTGTATAAGCAGACCTATATCGCAGAGTACGATACCCCCGGCGGAGAACCCATTGCCGCCGTGATCTCGGCCTGGGAGTTCGATGCTTCAGCGCAGGATGTGGCGCTGATGCGCAACATTTCGAAGGTGTCCGCCGCCGCCCACATGCCGTTTATTGGCTCCGCAGGGCCGACATTCTTCTTAAAAGAGAATATGGAGCAGGTGGCGGCCATCAAGGATATTGGCAACTACTTCGACCGGGCCGAGTACATCAAATGGAAATCCTTCCGCGAAACCGATGATTCCCGTTACCTCGGTCTGGTGATGCCGCGCGTGCTGGGGCGTCTGCCGTACGGCCCGGATACCGTGCCGGTGCGCAGCTTCAACTACGTTGAGCAGGTCAAAGGCCCGGATCACGACAAAT
>NZ_LR607338.1:404994-428333 GCF_902164725.1 Pseudescherichia vulneris
AATTCAGGCGAAAAAAAACCCCGCTATAAAAGCGGGGTTTCTAAATGTGGTCGGCGAGAGAGGATGACTCGCCACTCCGTGGCTCGCCCTGCGGGCCGTTGCTGAAGCAACGTTCTTTCGCTCCGCTCAAGTCGAACCTCCTGCCCCGGAGGTTCTCATCCTCTGTGAAATTTAGGCGAAAAAAAACCCCGCTATAAAGCGGGGTTTCTAAATGTGGTCGGCGAGAGAGGATTCGAACCTCCGACCCACTGGTCCCAAACCAGTTGCGCTACCAAGCTGCGCTACTCGCCGATGTACTGCTTTTTGAATTTTTAGTTCAATTCATTTTAAGTCGTGGTGCGAGGGGGGGGACTCGAACCCCCACATCCAAAGGACACTAACACCTGAAGCTAGCGCGTCTACCAATTCCGCCACCTTCGCATTTCACAACTTTAAATAATGGGGTGGCTAATGGGATTCGAACCCACGACAACTGGAATCACAATCCAGGGCTCTACCAACTGAGCTATAGCCACCACTACAAATTCTTTTACGCGGTCCTGTTAATTTCACAGTCCACCGCAGCTCCAGCACCGGGTAAAATGGTGCGCCCGACAGGATTCGAACCTGAGACCTCTGCCTCCGGAGGGCAGCGCTCTATCCAGCTGAGCTACGGGCGCTTAGCGCCGTTGCGGGGCTGGATATTACGGACTTCCCCCCCCGCTGTCTAGTGCCTTTTTAAATAAAATGCGCGTTTGGTTACGCTTTGTGCGTTTTGTCGTTTATTTCTCCGCTTTTAGCGCTGCAGTATGCCGATTGAGACGTAAAACCTTGTAGACCAGCGATACCGCAGCCAAAAAGATGATGCCGACAAACAGCGACATACGGGTGTCGTCGTTAAACCCCATGCCAATTAATACGCAGATCAGGAACGCCATCGTTAAATAGTTCGCCCACGGGAAGAGAACCGACCGGAACGGATGGGTGGCAATCCTGGCCTTGTGCGCCTCGCGGAAACGCAGCTGGCTAATCAGAATAACAAACCACGGCACCATGCCCGGCAGTACGCTGGCGCTGTAGACGTAGACAAACACGCGCTGCGGGTTAGGAATGATGTAGTTGAGGCAGGAGCCCACCAGCAGAATAGCAATAGAGATGGCGACGCCCACCACCGGTACGCCGTGACGCGACACTTTCGCCACCGCCGCAGGCAGCTGGCGGTTTTTAGCCAGCGCATAGAGCATGCGTCCGCAGCTGTACATTCCGCTGTTGCAGCCCGAAAGCGCGGCGGTGAGTACCACAAAGTTGATGATCCCTGCCGCAGCAGTAATGCCAATTTTGGCGAAGGTCAGCACAAACGGGCTGCCGTTGCTGCCGATCTCATTCCACGGGAAGATAGTGACGATAACGAAAATCGCCCCTACGTAGAAGATCAGAATACGCCACAGCACCTTGCCTACCGCGCTGCGCAGCGTGACCTGCGGGTTTTTCGCCTCACCGGCGGTAATGCCGATCAGCTCGACGCCCTGATACGAGGCGACAACGATACAGAGCGCGGTGAGAAAGCCCTTCCAGCCGCCAGCAAAGAAGCCGCCGTGCTCGGTCAGGTTGCCAAATCCAATGGCCTGCCCGCCGTTGCCGAAGCCATAGAAGATCACGCCGAGGCCGACGATAATCATCACCACGATGGTGGTGACTTTGATCATCGCAAACCAGAACTCAATCTCGCCGTACAGACGTACCGCAGCAAGATTAGCGAGCGCCACCAGCCCAACGGCAATTAGGGCCGGTATCCACTGCGCCATCTCCGGGAACCAGAACTGAACGTAGACGCCAATCGCGGTGATCTCAGAGATACCCACCGCCATCCACATAAACCAGTATGACCACGCCGTGAGATAGCCAAAGAACGGGCTCATATAGCGGTGCGCATAGACGGCGAACGAACCGGCTACCGGCTCAAGGAAGAGCATTTCGCCCATTGAGCGCATGATGAAGAAAACAAAAAGTCCGGCCACAATATAGGCCAGTAATACTGACGGCCCTGCCCACTTCAGTGTGCTTGCCGCCCCCATAAACAGGCCAACGCCTATTGTACCGCCCAGGGCGATAAGTTCGATATGTCGCGCTTCCAGCCCACGCTGAAGCTCCGGTTTACTCTCGGCCATAAATCCTCTGTCGTGTTTACTACTGTCCCGACGCTGCGGGTTATCGTTATGAGTGCAATCTCAGCTCATTGCGGCTACAGGCTGATTCAACCAGCACCGCGGCGACGCGTTGAGTGAGCGAATGGTTTCTTAATTTCGCTGAAATGGCAAACGATGCATAAGAAAAATCAATAGAAAGCATAATAAAGCAGCAAACAGAGGCGGGCACGGCACAGCAGAATCGCTGCGCCGTTACAGGATTAGAGCTGGCCGCGATAGTGCCAGGCGAGGTAGCGCAGCAGTCGCAGCTGACGCGTGATGCGGCTGGGCTGTGACAGCAGGCGATAGAGCCACTCCAGGCCCATCCGCTGCCACACCTTTGGCGCACGCTTAACGTGGCCAGTAAAGACGTCATAGGTGCCGCCGACGCCCATATAGAGTGCGTGCGGATAAACTTCCCGACAGTCGCGCATCAGCAGCTCCTGGCGCGGGGAGCCCATCGCTACGGTGACAATCTTTGCTCCGCTGTCGCGGACGCGCTCAAACAGCGCCTGGCGCTGCTCGGGCTGGAAGTAGCCATCCTGGCCGCCGACAATGTTCACCTGCCAGCGGTCACGCAGCTGCTGTTGCGTCTGAGCCAGCACGCCAGGCTTGCCGCCGATCAGGAAAACCGGCGTCCCCTCTTTTCCGGCGCGCTCCATGAGCGCTTCCCAGAGATCGGCCCCCGCCACCCGCTCAACCACCGCCTGCGGGTACTTTTTGCGCATTGAGCGCACCACGCTGATGCCGTCCGCATACTTAAACTCGGCCGCTTCGATCAGCGCCCTGACCTGGGCGTCATCCTCAAGGGTCAGCATCTTCTCGGCGTTAATCGCCACCAGCGTGCCCTGCTTAAGCTGGCCACCGGCGAAGAGGAAATCCAGCGCGTGGGCCATGTTACGCCAGCCAATCAGCTTCAGGCCGCGCAGGGTATAGGTTGGCGCAGTAGTGGTGTCCGTCATGATGATATCCTTGTCAGGCTTGCGAGAGCGGGTGCGGTAATCGCCCGGCACGTTTGTGGATCAGCCCCGCGCTATCGAACAGCCAGTAGAGCAGCTTCGCCATCAGCAGGCAGGCACCAAAGACCACGAGGAAGAAGACGACGCGAGAAACAAAGGCATCCAGCCCCTCACGCGCCAGCACGATCATATTGAAGATGGCACCAAAACAGAAGCTGTGCAAAATCGCCGCCTTATAGCGGTTGGTCTCCCGGTTGCCCAGCTCATAAAGCCAGTCAAACCACTTAATGATCAGTCCCACCACGACCGCACCCAGCGGAATAAACCAGACGCCGCCCATCACCACCAGGGAGCCGATCAGCGTCGGCGAGATCGCCAGCCCGGAGTGGTTGTTCAGCACTTCCCAGGTAAAGTAGTTCGCCGTGTTCAGCACAATGCCAGGCCTGTCCGGCCATAGCCAGGTGGGAATAAAGACGTAGAAGTCGCGCACGATAGGCGCAAGCCCCTGGAAGTCGATCTTGTCGTAGTTTTGCAGCAGGAGAGAGAGGTTCTCCCACGGCGAGAAGGTGTCACGGGTGAGATAGAGGAAGGTGTAAAACGCTTCGTCACCGCTCACCTGCAATCCGTAACGCTTCAGCGCCAGCCAGAACATCCCGACGATGCCCAGCACGCCTGCCGCCGCCAGCATCCACAGTGAGATCCAGCCACGAATAATGCCGATAAACAGGAAAATGGCGAAGGCGATGATGATATTGGCCCGCGTGCCGCCCACAATCATGTAGGTCAGCAGGCCAAAGGCAACGGTGCTCACCAGGAAGAAGATCCAGCCCCGGCCATCCTGGCGCAGGAAATAGACCACCAGCATGGCGGGAATAAAGAAGTAGAAGAAACGCTTAAGCGCCACGCCGGAGACTTCACTCGAAAAGATCTGGCTGTAGGAGTGCAGCCGGAACAGCAGGAAGCCGTTATGCATAAAGAAGATGCTGACGCTCACTAACGCGATAAGCATCAGCATCACCCACGCCAGATGTGTTTCCACTCGGTTCATGGTGAACAGGGGACGGCGCGGCATGACCGCGGATGAGGGCCGCAGGCGCGTTTTATAGGTAACGTAGTAGATGGCGTAAAAGCAGACCGCGGTCAGCAGGGACTGCATCATCACCTCAGGCGGTGCAACCCCGACGTTGAAGCGAAAGACCAGGATGCTGGTGAGTGGAAAGCCAAAGAAAAACGTCAGCAAAAAAAGCAGCGAAAAGAAGACGTTAAAGTTAAAACGTACGCGGCGGAATTCAAACCAGGTCAGCGTGGCGATAAACAGCGATGCCAGTAGCCAGATGGCCAGCAGACCCGAGAACGCAAGCTGGCTCATTGCGCACCTCCTGCAGCAATACGTAACGCCTCGTGCCAGGGCGCAAGGTAGTTAGGGCTAAAGAAGGTGATAGCGTTTTTATCCACCGCCGCCAGCTGCCGCTGGGCCTCGCGGACGACCGCCTCATCGAGCCTGTCGCCGGTAAAAAGCACCGGAATGTGCTGCTCAACCATATCCTGCCAGAAGGGATTCTCCCGGTTTAACACGCAGGGTACGCCTGCCTGGATCAGCAGACAGAGCGTGCCGATCCCCTGCTGGCGGGCAAAGATAAAGTAGCCCAGATCGCACCGGCGCAGCAGCGCCAGGTAGTCGTCAAATTCTAGCTTATCGGCAAGGATGCGCAGGTTCTCCGCGCTAAACAGCGCCAGACCGGCCTGGCGGACCTCGTCAATGTACGTTTCGTTATTGGCCGGATAGCCCATCGGTACGATGACGTTAACCGTATCACCGAACTGCTGATGAACCGCCTTCAGGGCGGCAATATGCTCGTTGCTGCGATCCCCGGAGTTGCCGACCAGCACCGTCAGCGTGCCCTCGCGCTGCGTCTCCTGCGCCATCGTGTTGAGCGTGGGATCCATTCGCGTCGGGAAGTAGAGCAGTTCGCCGCGCACCTGCGGATGGCGGCGGGCAAAAAAATGTAGATCGCCACGGGTGGCAAAGATGCAGCCGACGCGCCGCTGGGCGAGACGCCGCAGCGGATAGAAAAGACGAAACTTCAGGCTTTGGGAAACCTCGTAGAGATCGGCTCCCCAGGCGTGCCAGCTAAACTGCTGAGGCTTAATGGCACCGCGCAGCAGGGCCAGCCAAAGGTCAGTATTAAACTGACCGTGAAAGAAGAAGCGCTGCTGGCGATCGGCTTTGGCAAGGCTAATTACCGCCTGGGCCAGCGCTCTCTTATTGTTAAAGAAGCGCAGCGTAAGCGCCGGGAACTGCGCGCGCCAGCTCTCGTCGCCGCCGCAGAGGATAAATTCGCGAGCGTGCTCGCCTGTTGCCGCAAGGCTGTCGTTGAAAAAACGCAGCACGGTCAGGTTATGGTGTGGGATATCGGATCCCAGAACATGAATCAGTGTAGTCATACCCTTTTACGCCAGAGTAGAAATACGCCACAACAGGTGGCGAAATAAACGATATAGGTAGCCATGTAGGCCTGTGACGCACCTAACGCGCCGTGCGCCGGAATGAGCCAGCGGGAAAAAGCCGTTAGCAGCGTAAACTGGCTCACTTCCGCCAGGATATAGAAGGTTAACGAGGCCCGGGCAATCACCAGATAGCCAAAAACGTATGCGCCGACTTTCAGTACGTCGCCAACCAGTTGCCAGGCAAAGAGATCGCGCATGGCGATAAACTTCTCTGAAAACAGCAGCCAGATAGCAAAATCACGCAGCAACCAGACGGTAAAACTTGCAGCCGCTACCGCAGGCAGGACAAACCGCAGCGATTTGACGATCTCACGGCTTATGGCCTGCTTCTCCGTTAGCCGCGACAGGGTAGGCAGCAGATAAACACTGAACGAGGCGGTGATAAATTGCAGGTAGGCATCGGAGATGCTGCTCACCCCCTGCCAGATCCCGACCTCATCCCAGCCGTAGTGCGTTGCCAGCAGGTTTCGCATCATCACGTAGGCAACGGGAAGCGTCACGGAGGTGATCAGCGCCATCAGGGTAAACTTGCCCAGCTGTCCGGCCAGCGCGCCGCTCCACCGTGGCTTAAGATAACCTAACGGCACGGATTTACGGCGGATGAACAGCAGCAACGCCGGGATGACGACCAGCGCCGGAACCAGCGCCAGGCCCAGCAGCGCGCCCTGGTAGCCGCCCAGCCGGTAGCAGGCATAGTAGGCGATGACGCCGATAATGCTGCCGCTAATCAGCGACAGCGCATTCCCGGCGGCGTCGCGGAAACCCTTCATGATTGCCAGCAGGAAGTTAGCCCACGCGATGCCCATCTGCACCAGCGCCACCAGCCTTACCAGCCCCTGAAAATGGGTGTGACCAAACAGCCCCTGACTGATGGGCGCGGCGGCCAGCAGAAAAACGATAGCCAACAGCGACGAGAACCCCAGCACCATGGCAGATGAGGTGCCTACGACGGCGCGCAGCTGCGTCGGATCATCGTGGTGCTGGGCGACAAATTTGGTGACGCCGTTAAAGATGCCGGCCCCGGCCAGCACGCCCAGCACCGTCACCAGCTGGCGGAAGTTGCCCGCCTGCCCTACGCCCGAAGGACCAAAGGAGACGGCCAGCAGCTTAACCACCAGCAGTCCCGCGCCGATTTTGACCAGCGTGCTCGCCGCGGTCCACAGTGAAGCTTTTGCCAGCGACATCTTAGTTGAAGTAGCTCAGCAGCGTATTGATCACCGTGCGCTGGTTAACAAGCGAAAGATTGTAGAACAGCGGCAGGCGGAGCAAGCGCTCGCTCTCTTTCGTGGTATGGATATTTTCGCTAAAGAATTCACCAAAGCGCTCGCCAGCCGGGCTGGAGTGCAGCGGGATATAGTGGAACACCGCCAGGATCTCCGCCTCCTTGAGGAAAGCGATAAGCTTACTGCGATCTTCATCGTCACGAAGCTTGATATAAAACATGTGCGCGTTATGTTCGCACTCGGCCGGAATCGACGGCAGCTCAATACGCCCGGCACGGGCCAGCGGCGTCAGGGCGTCAAAATAGGTTTGCCATAGCGCGAGACGCTGCTGGTTAATACGATCCGCCGCTTCCAGCTGCGCCCACAGATAGGCCGCCTGCAGATCCGACATCAGGTAGCTGGAGCCAATATCGCGCCAGGTGTATTTATCAACCTGACCGCGGAAGAACTGGCTGCGGTTGGTGCCCTTCTCGCGAATAACCTCAGCGCGTTCAACCAGCGCACGGTCGTTGATCAGCGTCGCCCCGCCTTCGCCACCGGCGGTATAGTTTTTGGTTTCATGGAAGCTAAAGCAGCCGATATGGCCGATGGTCCCGAGCGCACGCCCTTTGTAGGTCGACATCACCCCCTGCGCGGCATCCTCTACCACATACAGGTTATGATGTTTCGCGATAGCCATAATGGTGTCCATCTCACAGGCCACGCCCGCATAGTGGACCGGCACGATGGCGCGCGTGTTCTCGGTGATCGCCGCCTCGATAAGGCGTTCATCAATGTTCATGGTGTCCGGACGGACATCAACAAAGACGATCTTCGCTCCGCGCAGCACAAAGGCATTGGCGGTAGAGACGAAGGTGTAGCTGGGCATGATCACTTCATCGCCGGGCTGGATATCCAGCAGCAGCGCCGCCATCTCCAGCGAGGCGGTACAGGAGGGGGTCAACAGCACTTTGGCGCTGCCGAAACGCTGCTCCATCCACTGCTGGCAGCGGCGCGTGTAGCCGCCGTCGCCGCACAGCTTGCCGCTGCCCATCGCCGACTGCATGTAATCGAGTTCTGTACCCACAACCGGGGGCGCGTTAAAAGGGATCATAGAGTCACCTGTATAGCCAGTAGGCGGTGCTTTCCACGTTGGCACCGCTCTGAATGTAACGTTTAAGCGCCGCGGTATTCCCCACCTGGGTCGCGACGCGCAGAACCGAAAGCTGACGACGTTGCGCCCAGAGGAGCGCCGCCTGCATCAGGGCCTCCCCCGCTCCGCGTCCGGCCAGCAGGCCAATACGCGCCTCGCTGTCGTTCAGCTGGCGCAGCGAAACAAAGGCACGGATCTCGCCGCTGGCGGCGCGCAAGACCAGGCACTCGTGGTCGAATGCGCCGTTAACGGCGTTCTCAATCCACTGAGCGTAGAAGCGTCCGCTGGCGTCCGCCTGATACCAGGGGGTACGAAACCGGCTCTGCGCGAAGGCGGTGGCCGCCAGCTGACGCAGCGAGGCAATATCCGTCGCGGTCGCCACCTGCGCGCCAGGGTCGGTTATCGTTGTCGGTACGGCCAGGGCCAGATCCACTTCACCCTCTACCAGTTGGAAACCCAGCCGCTGGAGCGCGTCCAGCCGTGCGGTATCCGTCGCCGGGACCTTGACCTGCACCCGCTGCCACGCGGCTAACTGCGCCTCGCTCAGCGGTGTGGCACCGTCACTCAGGCGCACGATGGCGCTGGAGATCCCAAAGAACTGGTTCTCCCAGGTTAATGCTTCAACCGTACCGCGTACCGTCATGTTGTCGCCTTAGCGCCAGACGCCTTTGGTATCAATAATGTATTGCTGGGTAACGTGCTCACCGGCAATGGCGTTGAACTCGCGATGATCCACCAGCATTACCAGCACATCCGCCTCGGCCAGCGCCGCATCCAGGCTGACCAGCTGGCAGCTGTCCGCCAGCATCTTCGGCAGCTGATGAATGTTAGGCTCTACCACCAGCGTCTCACCGCTGTGCCACTGGGCAATGCTGTGGGCAATCTCCATCGCCGGGCTTTCCCGCAGATCGTCGATATTGGGCTTAAAGGCGAGGCCAAAGCAGGCGATTTTGATTTCGCTGGCTCGCTTGTCGTTAGTCGTGAGGCAGTCTGCCACCGTCGCTTTAACTTGATTAAGCACCCAGTGCGGTTTGCTGTCGTTAACTTCACGGGCGGTACGGATCAGCCGCGCCTGCTGCGGGTTTTGCGCCACGATAAACCACGGGTCGACTGCGATACAGTGGCCGCCTACGCCCGGTCCCGGCTGTAAGATATTAACGCGCGGGTGGCGGTTAGCGAGGCGGATCAGCTCCCAGACGTTGATGCCCTGGTCAGCACAGATCAGCGACAGCTCGTTAGCAAAAGCGATATTTACATCGCGGAAGCTGTTCTCGGTCAGCTTGCACATCTCAGCGGTGCGGGCGTTAGTGACCACGCACTCACCTTCAAGGAAGATCTTATACAGCTCGCTGGCGCGGGCAGAGCACACTGGCGTCATGCCGCCAATGACCCGATCGTTTTTAATCAGCTCAACCATTACCTGGCCTGGCAGCACGCGCTCCGGGCAGTAGGCAACGTTGATATCCGCCTGCTCGCCAGCCTGTTGGGGGAAGGTGAGATCCGGGCGTAGATCCGCCAGCCACTGTGCCATCTGCTCGGTCGCGCCTACCGGCGAGGTCGACTCAAGGATCACCAGCGCGCCTTTTTTCAGGACCGGGGCGAGTGATTTTGCTGCCGCCTCAACATAGGCCATGTCCGGCTCGTGATCGCCTTTGAACGGCGTTGGCACCGCAATCAGGTAAGCATCTGCCTCAACTGGCGTGGTGCTGGCGTGCAGATACCCGCCCTCGACCGCAGCTTTCACGACGCGATCCAGCTCGGGTTCAACGATATGAATCTGCCCGCGATTGATGGTATCCACCGCATGCTGATTGATATCAACGCCGACGACGCGCTTCTGCCGTGAAGCAAAGGCCGCTGCGGTAGGCAATCCAATGTAGCCCAGGCCAATAACAGAGATGGTTGCAAAACTCATAGCGTTACCTGATTATTTTTAAGTGCGTGCAGAATACGTTCGCAGGCTTGGCCGTCACCGTAAGGGTTGTGTGCCCGGCTCATCGCCTGCCAGGCGTCATTGTCCTTCAACAGGTGCGTCACCTCTTCGACGATACGCTGGCGATCGGTGCCCACCAGCCTTACCGTTCCGGCTTCGATAGCCTCTGGGCGCTCGGTGGTTTCCCGCATCACCAGCACCGGCTTGCCTAACGACGGTGCCTCTTCCTGAATACCGCCTGAATCCGTCAGGATCAGCCAGGCATGGGTCATCAGCCAGAGGAACGGCAGGTAGTCCTGCGGCTCAATTAAGATAATGTTTTTAACGTGGCCAAGGATGCGGTTCACCGGCTCGCTGACGTTGGGGTTCAGGTGTACCGGATAGACGATCTGGACATCCTGATGTTTAGCCGCAATGTCGACCAGCGCATGACAGATCTGCTCAAAGCCCTGGCCAAAGCTTTCGCGACGGTGGCCGGTGACCAGCACCAGCTTTTTAGACTCATCGAGAAATGGATATCGTGCTGCCAGCTCGCTGTGCAGGTTGTCGTTATTCAGTACCGTGTCACGCACCCAGAACAGCGCATCGATTACCGTATTACCGGTGACGAAGATCTGCTTATCCGGAATATTTTCGCGCAGCAGGTTCTGCCGGGCGTTCTGCGTCGGCGAGAAGTGATACATCGCCAGATGGCCCGTCAGCGTGCGGTTAGCCTCCTCCGGCCAGGGCGAGGAGAGATCGCCCGTGCGCAGCCCGGCCTCGACGTGCCCAACGGGAATACGTTGGTAAAAGGCCGCCAGGCTGGCGGCAATCGTCGTTGTGGTATCACCGTGGACCAGCACGACGTCAGGCTTAAATGATTCGAGGATCGGCTTTAGCCCTTCGAGAATGCGGCAGGTTATTTCCGTCAGCCCCTGTCCCGGCTGCATAATATCCAGGTCATAATCCGGAACAATGGAAAACAGGTTCAATACCTGGTCAAGCATCTCCCTGTGCTGCGCGGTCACGCAGACTTTGGCTTCAAAATAAGGGTCCTTTGCCAGCGCATGTACCAGAGGGGCCATCTTGATGGCTTCTGGTCGTGTGCCAAATACGGTAAGTACTTTCACAACGATTCTCTTCGATTAGATGATGAAGGCCCAGTGGCCTTCATATCAGGCAGCGCTTACAGTGAACGACGGCGCGTTAACGCAACACCAGCACCTATCAACGCCCCTACCATTCCCCACATAATCATCAGGAAGGCACGGCGCGGGCTATCGCGTTTTACCGGCTCTTCTGGCGTCCGCAAATAACGATATGTCTGAAAACGGGGATCGAGCGTGGGGCCAACGTTGAGGGTGTTCAGCATGGCTCGGTTTTGATCATAGTCCAGATCGAACTCGGGCCCCACTGCCTGCAGATTTTCCAGCCGCGCCTGCAGCATCGGACGTCCTAACAGGAACATCTCCGAGTCGGGAAGCTCGTCAGGCGGGACCTCCGTCTCAGTGCGGGAGATATTGTGCTGCTCGGCCACTTTTAACGCCTGCTCAACGCTGTGCGCCCGACGTTTAAAGATGGCGTTCGCAACCTCTTCCTGACGTTTCACCTGGGCTTTCATCTGGATAGTACGGGCCGCCCATGCGCCTTTCAGCTCATCGTTAAGATGGCTGGCCGCACGCTGGCTGGCGAAAGCAATATACTGGCGCAGCAGGTTATTTGAGTCAGGCGCGGTCTCCGCCGTCAGCTTGACGCTGTCGCTGAGATTACGCTGCGCATCGGCGGGGGTGTACTGAATATTGTTAATCAGCTCATCCAGCAGCGCGGCATCCGCCTTGCTGTTGCCCACCATCCGCTGCTTGTAGTAGTCCGTTTGCAGCCAAAAGTCACGGCGCGTGTCCCATGATGCCATCTGCATAATGAACTCTTTATACGCTTCGTCCATGACCGAGGGCTGATCGACCGGTGCCAGGTTAGCTTTGACATCAAGATTGCGCAAAAACTGCTGCTGGGAGTAGAACCCGCCCAGCATGTTTACCGTGGGACGATCGGTGATGGCGGTTGCGCCCCACTCCTGCCTGGCGAAGAGGGTGTAGGCCAGCGCGATAAGCGCGAAAGCCAGCGCCATGCCAACAATCCAGAATTTCCCCGCCCATAAAGTACGAAACAAACCGCGAATATCCAGTTCATTTTCCATACTTCCTGTATGTTTTCCCGACAATGGTTGAGTCATCGCTATCCCAGAATTACTTGGTTAGAGTTGGTTTATGTCCACTATTACGACGCATCTTACGTTTGACGCGTTTGATAAAGCGCGCCACTTTCCATGCACGTTTAATGCACCAGCCGTACAGGAAGAAAGCTAGCACAAACAGTGCCAACATTACCCATTCGGGAATGAAATGCAGATATTCTGTGACAACGCCTACCGCCGCCAGCAGAGCTGCGGCCAGCGTAATCAGCACAAAGGCCTGGCGGGAGGTAAACCCGGCACGCATGATCAGATGGTGGATGTGCTGACGGTCTGGCGAGAAAGGACTCATCCCTTTGCGCAGGCGGCGGTACATGATAGCAACCATGTCCATCAGCGGAATGGCGATGATCCACAGCGCCGTCACCGGGCTAATCGGATGCGTCTGGCCCTGGGTCGTTTCCAGCAGGATCCAAATCACCGTAAAGCCAATCAGCGTACTGCCCGCATCGCCCATAAAGACCTTATAGCGGCGGCCGAGGATACCAAGGTTAAGCAGAATATAGGGGAGAATGGCGGCAATCATGGCAAAGCACCACATCGCCAGGCTCAGCTGACCGTCAAACCATAGAATGATGCCGATAGCAGCGAAGGAGACGCAGGAGAGCCCGCCCAGTAGGCCATCAATACCGTCAACCATATTAAAGGCGTTGATGGCGGCCCAGACGGCAAACAGCGTCAGGAAGAAGCCGAACGGTCCGAGAACCATCTCCCAGGTGCCAAAAATGTAGCCGAGACTGCTGAGATAGAGTTTACCCACTGCCATCATGACGATAGCAATAAGCGCCTGAACGGTGGCACGTATCTTTACGCTGATATCAAAGCGGTCGTCCAGCGCCCCGATGAAGACCAGTACGCCAGCACACATCAGATAGAGCGCAGCATGCGGAATATAGTAGTCAGCAATAGCAAACGTATAGCAGATCCCCGCATAGACCGAGATACCACCTACTAACGGGATCAATCCCTGATGACGTTTACGAAAGTTTGGTTTATCGACCAACCCTACCTTTTTTGCCACCTTGCGGGCAAAAAAGAGAAAGATAAACGTGAGTAAAAAAATACTGAATAACTCAGTAACCGCAGTGAGTAAATTCACAATGCATGCTCTCAGCAAATGTTGATCCCGGAAGTATAACGACGATGCCCCCTCTCCAAAAGAGATAAAGCAGGTCACATGCGGGCTCTATTGTATATTTTTCATTCAATTAGAACATATTCAGCTTGAATGCTTTGCATTACCACCGCCAGCCATGGCCGACAGCGGATCCCCTGGCTATAGCCTATATTCCATAAATAAAAAACGCCACGTAAAAACGTGGCGTTTACAGGCTTTATTTAAGTTACGAGCGCTTCATCATATCGAAGAAGTCGTCGTTAGTTTTGGTCATCGCCAGTTTATTGATGAGGAACTCCATCGCGTCGATCTCCCCCATCGGGTGAATGATTTTGCGCAGGATCCACATTTTCTGCAGCTCTTCCTGAGTGGTGAGCAGCTCTTCTTTACGCGTACCGGAGCGGTTGTAGTCGATAGCCGGGAAGACGCGTTTCTCAGCGATTTTACGCGCGAGATGCAGCTCCATGTTGCCGGTACCTTTAAACTCTTCGTAGATAACTTCATCCATTTTAGAGCCGGTATCCACCAGCGCGGTAGCGATGATGGTCAGGCTACCGCCCTCTTCCACGTTACGCGCAGCACCGAAGAAGCGTTTCGGACGGTGCAGGGCGTTGGCATCCACACCACCGGTCAGTACCTTGCCAGAGGCCGGTACGACGGTGTTATAGGCACGCGCCAGACGGGTGATGGAGTCGAGCAGAATGATAACGTCTTTTTTATGCTCAACCAGACGCTTCGCTTTCTCGATAACCATCTCGGCAACCTGAACGTGGCGAGACGCAGGCTCATCAAAGGTAGACGCCACTACTTCGCCTTTAACCAGACGCTGCATCTCGGTCACTTCTTCCGGACGCTCGTCGATCAGCAGCACCATCAGGACACAGTCCGGGTGGTTGTAGGCAATGCTCTGGGCGATGTTCTGCAGCAGCATGGTCTTACCCGCTTTCGGCGGTGCAACGATCAGGCCACGCTGGCCACGGCCAATCGGCGATGCCAGGTCCAGAACACGAGCGGTTAAGTCTTCGGTTGAACCGTTACCGCGCTCCATACGCAGACGCGAGTTAGCGTGCAGCGGGGTTAAGTTTTCAAACAGGATCTTATTGCGCGAGTTTTCCGGTTTGTCGTAGTTAACCTCATTAACCTTCAACAGCGCAAAGTAACGTTCACCCTCTTTCGGAGGACGAATCTTACCTGAAATGGTGTCACCAGTGCGGAGGTTGAAACGGCGGATTTGGCTAGGGGATACGTAGATGTCATCAGGACCGGCGAGGTAGGAGCTGTCTGCGGAGCGGAGGAAACCAAATCCGTCCTGCAATATCTCTAACACACCGTCGCCAAAGATATCTTCGCCACTCTTAGCATGCTGCTTCAGGATGGCAAAAATGATGTCCTGCTTGCGCATACGAGCCTGGTTTTCCAGACCCATATTTTCGCCGAGAGTAATCAGCTCAGAAACCGGCGTATTCTTTAATTCGGTAAGATTCATAGTGGTGTGGGTTCTTAAACTCGGGGTAAATCTCGAACTTAATTTGTGAATGGTATGGCAGGATCATCCATGCCTGTTAGCGGCCATCAACTCATGTCTGTTCGCTGTCTGCTTACAGGAAGAACACAGAACTGAAACGACAAGACGGATTGAGTGACAAGCCCGGAATCTATCCACTTCTCTCGCGGCGCTGTGGCTGGCGGGAAGCATCGGGTACAACACGGTTCAAACTGACAAGGTTCAAACGACAAAGATATGTTTATTTCGAAGTCAAAACTAACTTAGCACGACTAAAGCCGGGCGTCCAGCAATCCACTAAAATTAGGAGAGCCAGACGCCAGGTGGGTAGAGCCCTTACGCCAGGTTAGCGTCCAGGAACTCTTTCAGCTGCCCTTTGGAGAGCGCGCCGACCTTGGTGGCCGCCACTTCGCCGTTTTTGAACAGCAGCAGGGTCGGGATACCGCGGATGCCGTATTTCGGCGCGGTGCCAGGGTTCTGGTCGATGTTCAGCTTCGCTACGGTCAGCTTGCCCTGGTACTCGTCAGCGATCTCATCCAGAATCGGGGCGATCATTTTGCACGGACCACACCACTCTGCCCAGAAATCGACGAGGGTCAGCCCTTCCGCTTTGAGTACGTCCGTGTCAAAACTGTCGTCGGTCAGGTGAATAATTTTATCGCTCATATTTACTCCACAGGATTATGTCTACCTTATTAAGGTCTGTAGCATAGCCTGGCTAAAGGTTGACGTTATTTCACCCCGTTTATTTGAACGGATGTGCTTTCGTAAAGCAATAGTAAACTGATATTCTACCACACTATGAGCAAAACACATTTAACAGAACAGAAGTTTTCCGACTTCGCCCTGCACCCGAAGGTGATTGAAGCCCTTGAAAACAAAGGCTTTCATAACTGCACCCCCATCCAGGCACTCGCCCTTCCGCTGACGTTGGCGGGTCGGGATGTAGCGGGACAGGCGCAAACCGGTACCGGCAAAACGATGGCGTTTCTGACGTCAACGTTTCATTATCTTCTCTCTCACCCGGCGATCGAAGACCGCAAGGTGAACCAACCGCGCGCGCTGATCATGGCTCCAACCCGTGAGCTGGCGGTGCAAATTCATGCCGATGCTGAGCCGCTGGCCCAGACCACCGGCCTGAAACTGGGCCTCGCCTATGGCGGCGACGGCTATGACAAACAGCTTAAGGTGCTGGAGAGCGGGGTTGATATTCTTATCGGCACCACCGGCCGCCTGATCGATTACGCGAAACAGAACCATATCAACCTGGGCGCGATCCAGGTCGTGGTGCTGGACGAAGCCGACCGCATGTACGATCTCGGCTTTATTAAAGATATTCGCTGGCTGTTCCGTCGCATGCCTGCGACAGACCAGCGTCTGAACATGCTCTTCTCTGCGACGCTCTCCTATCGCGTGCGTGAGCTGGCGTTTGAGCAGATGAACAACGCTGAGTATGTGGAAGTGGAACCGGAACAGAAAACCGGCCACCGTATTAAAGAAGAGCTTTTCTATCCGTCTAACGAAGAGAAAATGCGTCTGCTGCAAACGCTGATCGAAGAGGAGTGGCCGGATCGCGCCATCATCTTCGCCAACACTAAACACCGCTGTGAAGATATTTGGGGCCACCTGGCTGCCGATGGTCACCGCGTTGGGCTGCTGACCGGCGACGTGGCGCAGAAAAAACGCCTGCGGATCCTCGAAGAGTTTACCCGTGGCGATATAGACATTCTGGTAGCGACCGACGTTGCTGCTCGTGGCCTGCATATTCCAGCCGTGACCCACGTCTTTAACTACGATCTGCCGGACGACTGCGAAGACTATGTCCACCGTATCGGCCGTACCGGTCGCGCGGGCGCAAGCGGCAATTCAATCAGCCTTGCCTGTGAAGAGTATGCCCTGAACTTGCCGGCTATCGAGACCTACATCGATCACTCGATTCCGGTCAGCAAATATAATCCGGATGCGCTCCTGAGCGAGCTGCCACCGCCGAAGCGCCTGCCCCGCGCGCGTCCAGGCAATGGCCCACGCCGCACCGGTGGTGGTGCGCCACGTAACAGACGTCGTTCAGGTTAATGCCCTATGCTCACCTCTAACTCGCTTTATGCCGCTATTGATTTAGGTTCGAATAGTTTTCATATGCTGGTTGTGCGCGAGGTGGCGGGGAGCATACAGACCTTAACCCGTATCAAACGTAAAGTACGCCTGGCGGCAGGGCTGGACCGGGATAACCGGCTCTCCCCGGACGCCATGGCGCGCGGCTGGCAGTGCCTGCGCCTGTTTGCTGAACGGCTGCAGGATATCCCACCTATGCAGATCCGGGTGGTTGCCACCGCGACCCTGCGCCTTGCCGTTAACGCCGAGCAGTTTCTTGCCACCGCGCAGGAGATTTTAGGCACGTCTGTGCAGGTGATTAGCGGTGAAGACGAAGCACGGCTGATCTATCAAGGCGTGGCCCACACCACCGGCGGCGATGACCGACGTCTGGTCGTCGATATCGGCGGTGCCAGCACCGAGCTGGTGACCGGCATTGGCGCGCAGGCCACCTCGCTCTTTAGCCTGTCGATGGGCTGTGTCACCTGGCTTGAGCGCTTCTTTGCCGATCGCAATCTGACCCAGGACAATTTCGACGCGGCGGAAAAGGCGGCGCGGGAGGTTCTCCTCCCGGTGGCCGATGCGCTGCGCCGTCACGGCTGGAAAATCTGTGTGGGGGCATCCGGCACCGTGCAGGCGCTGCAGGAGATCATGATGGCGCAGGGCATGGATGAGTGCATCACCCTTGCTAAACTGCAGCAGCTAAAGCAGCGCGCTATTCAGTGTGGTCGTCTGGAAGAGCTGGAGATTGAAGGGCTAACGCTTGAGCGAGCGCTGGTCTTCCCGAGCGGCCTCGCCATTCTGATCGCTATCTTTAGCGAGCTGGAGGTTCAGGGTATGACCCTGGCCGGTGGCGCGCTGCGTGAGGGACTGGTCTACGGCATGCTGCATCTGCCTGTCGATCACGATATTCGCAGCCGCACGCTACGCAATCTTCAGCGCCGATTTATGGTCGACTCTGGCCAGGCCCAGCGCGTGGCCCAGCTGGCTTCCCGCTTTACGGAGCAGGTTCAGGCTGAATGGCAGTTGGAGCCGTTAAGCTGCGAACTGCTGATCGGCGCGTGCCATCTGCATGAGATTGGCCTGAGCGTCGATTTCAAACACGCTTCCCAGCACGCCGCCTATCTGGTGCGTAATCTGGATCTGCCCGGCTTTACGCCCGCGCAGAAGAAGCTGCTGGCCACCCTGCTGCTCAACCAAACTAACCCGGTCGATCTCTCCTCGCTGCACCAGCAAAACGCCGTGCCGCCGCGTACCGCGGAGCACCTCTGTCGTCTGCTGCGCCTGGCGATCATCTTTGCCAGCCGCCGCCGGGATGAGTTTTTACCCAACGTCTCTCTGGCCGCCCATGGCGAGGCGTTAACGCTCACGCTGCCTGAAGGCTGGCTGGCGACGCACCCGCTGGGTGCTGAAACGCTTGTCCAGGAGTGCCAGTGGCAGAGCTACGTTCACTGGGTGCTAGCGGTCAACTAATCTGTTATGTCGGGTGGCGCTGCGCTTACCCGACCTACCGGTTCCATTACTATTTAGCTTTAGCTTTCGCCATCATCGCCCGAATATTGGCAATACTCGCCTGCCCCTTGTGCATCCGCTCTTCTGCACTTACCACTTTGCGCTCCTGCTCCCAGAGCAGATCGTCCTGCGGGAGCTCCAGCAGGAAGCGACTCGGCTCGGGCCGCACCAGCTCGCCATACTGACGACGCTCTTTGCACAGGGTAAAGTTCAGCTCTTTTTGCGCCCGGGTGATGCCAACATAGGCCAGCCGACGCTCTTCGTCGATGTTCTCCTCGTCGATGCTGCTCTGGTGAGGCAGCAGCCCCTCTTCCATGCCGACCAGAAAAACGTAAGGGAACTCCAGGCCCTTGGAGGCGTGCAGGGTCATCAGCTGAACCTGATCCGACTCCTCATCGCTTTCGCCCCGCTCCATCATGTCGCGCAGGGTAAAGCGCGTCACCACCTGGGTGAGGGTCATCGGCTCGTCGATCTCCGACCCTTCTAGCATCTCGGTCATCCAGCTAAAGAGCGTGTTGACGTTTTTCATCCGCATCTCAGCCGCTTTGGGGCTGGGCGAGGTTTCAAACAGCCAGGATTCATAGTCGATACCGTGAATAAGGTCACGCACTGCGGCAATCGGCTCCCGTTCAGAGAGACGCTGTACTTCGCTTAGCCAGTGGGTAAAGCGGGTTAGCGACTCGTATCCACGCCCGCTCAGCGTTTGGGTAAGGCCCATATCGAAGCTGGCGGCAAATAGCCCTTTGTTGCGTGAGTTGGCCCACTCCCCCAGCTTTTGCAGCGTCGCCGGCCCGATCTCACGCTTCGGCGTGTTCACGATACGCAGGAAGGCGCTATCGTCATCCGGATTGGTCAGCACCCGCAGGTAGGCCAGCAGATCTTTAATCTCCGGACGGGAGAAGAATGAGGTTCCGCCCGAAATACGGTACGGAATACGGTTTTGCATCAGGAATTTTTCGAATACCCGCGACTGATGGTTACCGCGATAGAGAATGGCGTAATCTTTATACTGGGTCTTATTGATAAAGTGGTGCGCAATCAGCTCGCCCGTGACGCGCTCGGCCTCATGCTCTTCATGGTTAGCGCTGATCACCTTTAGCTCTGGCCCGTAGCCCAGCTCTGAAAAGAGCTTTTTTTCAAAAACGTGTGGGTTATTGGCGATCAGAATATTGGCCGCCTTGAGGATACGCCCCGATGAACGATAGTTCTGCTCCAGCTTGATCACCTGTAATGCCGGGAAATCCTGGCTAAGCAGGACCAGGTTCTGCGGTCGTGCCCCACGCCAGGAGTAGATCGACTGATCGTCATCACCTACTACCGTAAAGCGTGCCCGCGCGCCCACCAGCAGCTTAACCAGCTCGTACTGACTGGTGTTGGTATCCTGATACTCATCCACCAGCAGATAGCGGATCTTGTTCTGCCAGCGCTCGCGCACCTCTTCGTTGCGTTGCAGCAGCAGAGTTGGCAGCAGGATCAGGTCATCGAAGTCCAGCACGTTACAGGCCTTCATATGGGCGTCATACAGGCTGTAGCAGTGGGCAAAAATGCGGTCCCGCTCGCCCTTGGCCTGGGCTGCCGCCTGCGCCGGGGTCATAAGATCGTTTTTCCAGTTGGAGATCGTCGAGATCAGCTGCTGCAGGATCGTTTTCTCATCTTCGATCAACCCCTCGGTGAGATCCTTGAGCAGCGCGACCTGATCGGTATCGTCAAAGAGCGAAAAGTTAGATTTCATGCCCAGCGCGACGTACTCGCGCTTGATGATATCCAGCCCCAGGGTGTGGAAGGTGGAGATCATCAGACCGCGCGCCTCTTTGCGCCCCAGCGTCTGGCCCACACGCTCTTTCATCTCGCGTGCAGCTTTGTTGGTAAAAGTTACCGCCGCGATATGCCGGGCCTGGTAGCCGCAGCCGCGGATCAGGTGCGCTATCTTGTTGGTAATGACGCGGGTTTTACCGGATCCAGCCCCTGCCAGTACCAGGCAGGGTCCGGTGACAAATTCGACGGCTTGCTGTTGCCCTGGATTTAGACGCATGGGATCACTCAATGAAAGTCGGGAGAGGAGAAAAAACGCGTGGTAGTATAGCCAGCCTAATCCATACCACTCAAGGCACGATCATGGCAAAAACAGCGGCAGCGATGCATATCCTTGTTAAAGAAGAGAAACTGGCTCTGGATCTTCTGGAGCAGATCAAAAACGGCGGCGACTTCGAGAAGCTGGCGAAGAAACACTCTACCTGCCCGTCAGGCAAAAAGGGCGGTCACCTGGGTGAATTCCGCCAGGGTCAGATGGTGCCGGCCTTCGATAAAGTGGTGTTCTCCTGCCCGGTGCTGGAGCCGACCGGCCCGCTGCATACCCAGTTCGGTTACCACATTATCAAAGTGCTGTACCGCAACTAATAAAAAAGCCCGGTGGCGCTAACGCTTACCGGGCCTACATCTCTTTGCCGCTTTTTTATTAACCGGCTACCGCAATACGCTTCATATCGGTCATGTAGCCGCGCAGCTTCTGGCCCACTTTCTCAATCTCGTGGCTGCGGATCGCTTCGTTCACGTCACGCAGCTGGGCGTTGTCTACCGCCGTGCCCTCTACTGCTTTGCCCAGATCGCCCGCCTGAATTTCGGTCATGAACGCTTTCAGCAGTGGCACGCAGGCGTAGGAGAAGAGGTAGTTGCCGTACTCAGCGGTATCAGAGATAACCACGTTCATCTCATACAGACGCTTACGTGCGATGGTGTTGGCGATCAGCGGCAGCTCGTGCAGTGACTCATAGTAGGCGGACTCTTCGATGATGCCGGAATCAACCATGGTTTCGAATGCCAGCTCAACGCCCGCTTTCACCATGGCGATCATCAGTACGCCCTTGTCGAAGTACTCCTGCTCGCTGATTTTGCCGTCAAACTGCGGCGCGGTCTCAAACGCGGTTTTACCCGTCTCTTCGCGCCAGGTCAGCAGGTTCTTATCGTCGTTGGCCCAGTCGGCCATCATGCCGGAGGAGAACTCACCGGAGATGATGTCATCCATATGCTTCTGGAACAGCGGAGCCATGATGCCTTTCAGCTGCTCGGAGAGCGCATAGGCCCGCAGCTTCGCCGGGTTAGAGAGGCGGTCCATCATCAGGGTGATACCGCCCTGCTTCAGCGCTTCGGTGATGGTTTCCCAGCCGAACTGGATCAGCTTCTCAGCGTAGGCCGGATCAGTACCCTCTTCCACCAGCTTGTCGAAGCACAGCAGCGAGCCTGCCTGCAGCATACCGCAGAGGATAGTCTGCTCGCCCATCAGGTCAGATTTCACTTCAGCAACGAAGGAGGATTCCAGCACGCCCGCACGGTGGCCGCCGGTGGCCGCAGCCCAGGCTTTAGCGATCGCCATGCCTTCGCCTTTCGGATCGTTCTCCGGGTGCACGGCGATCAGCGTCGGCACACCAAAACCACGCTTGTACTCTTCACGCACTTCGGTGCCGGGACATTTCGGGGCGACCATCACCACGGTGATATCTTTACGGATCTGCTCGCCTACTTCCACGATGTTGAAGCCGTGGGAGTAGCCCAGCGCCGCGCCATCTTTCATCAGCGGCTGTACGGTGCGCACTACGTCAGAGTGCTGCTTGTCCGGCGTCAGGTTAACGACCAGGTCCGCCTGCGGGATCAGCTCTTCATAGGTACCCACTTTAAAACCATTTTCGGTGGCTTTACGCCATGACGCACGCTTCTCAGCAATCGCCTCTTTACGCAGCGCGTAGGCGATATCCAGACCGGAGTCACGCATGTTCAGGCCCTGGTTCAGACCCTGAGCGCCACAGCCGACGATAACCACTTTTTTACCCTGCAGGTAGCTCGCGCCATCGGCGAACTCATCTCGTCCCATAAAGCGACATTTACCCAGCTGGGCCAGCTGCTGGCGCAGGTTCAGTGTATTAAAGTAGTTAGCCATGGTGATACCTCGTGATGTTGTGTCGTGCTTATTGTTCGGTTCGCGTTCTCGCGAGAATGAACCCACTATATGACAGGAAATGCGTTGCTGAAATTGATATATTCACAATATGACATTGCACTTTCTGCAACGTAAACACAGAGGCTTTGCATATGGATCTGCGCGATCTAAAAATCTTTCTCCACCTGGCGGAGAGCCGTCACTTTGGCCGCAGCGCACGGGCGATGCACGTCAGCCCGTCGACGCTGTCGCGTCAGATCCAGCGGCTGGAGGAGGATCTCGGCCAGCCGCTGTTTGTGCGAGACAACCGCACCGTCACCCTGACCGAGGCGGGTGACGAACTGCGCACCTTCGCCCAGCAGACCCTGCTCCAGTACCAGCAGCTGCGCCACACCATTGACCAGAAGGGCCCTTCGCTCTCCGGCGAGCTGCGCCTGTTCTGCTCGGTAACGGCAGCCTACAGCCATCTGCCACCGATCCTTGACCGGTTCCGCGCCGAGCACCCCTCCGTCGAAATCAAACTCACCACCGGCGACGCCGCCGATGCGGTAGAGCGCGTGGTCACCGGCGAAGCGGATCTGGCCATTGCCGGCAAGCCAGAGGCGCTGCCCGGCGCGGTGGCCTTTTCGATGCTGGAGAATCTGGCGGTCGTGCTGATTGCCCCGGCGCTGCCCTGTCCGGTACGCAGCCAAATCTCGGTGCCGGAGCCTGACTGGTCGACGGTGCCCTTTATCATGGCCGACCAGGGGCCGGTGCGAAAACGCATTGAGTTGTGGTTCCGGCGGCAGAAGATCAGCAATCCATCGATCTATGCCACCGTCGGCGGTCATGAGGCGATGGTTTCAATGGTGGCCCTCGGCTGCGGCGTGGCGCTGATCCCGGAGGTAGTCCTGGAAAACAGCCCCGAGCCGGTGCGCAACCGCGTGATGATTTTAGAGCGCAGCGATGAGAAGACACCGTTTGAGCTTGGCGTCTGCGCACAAGAAAAGCGGCTGCATGAGCCGCTTATTAGCGCGTTCTGGGAGATCCTGCCA
>NZ_LR607338.1:429801-439885 GCF_902164725.1 Pseudescherichia vulneris
CCGGCGAGGAAGAAGCGGAACGCCGGGTTATCGCTCTCGTTATGACAGTAATAGCCCAGCTCGCTCAGACGGGTTTCGAAATCCGGCTCGTGCTCGCCCAGCTCAAAGGCAGCCAGCACGCGCCCATAGTCCGTACCGTGGCTGCGGTAATGGAACAGGGAGATATTCCAGTGGGTGCCCAGTGTGTGCAGGAACTTCAGCAGCGCACCGGGAGACTCCGGGAACTCAAAGCTGTAGAGACGTTCCTTAAGCGGCTTCGACGGACGACCGCCTACCATGTAACGCACATGTAGCTTGGCCATCTCATCGTCGGAGAGATCGACCACGCTGTAGCCGCCCTCGCTGAGTAGAGACAGGATCTCTTTACGCTCCTCCAGCCCGCGACTCAGGCGCACGCCGACAAAAATGCAGGCGTCGTGGGCATCGGCAAAGCGGTAGTTGAACTCGGTCACCGAGCGGCCGCCCAGCAGCTGGCAGAACTTCAGGAAGCTGCCCTTCTCTTCAGGAATGGTGACCGCCAGCAGCGCTTCACGCTGTTCGCCCAGCTCGCAGCGTTCGGAAACGTAGCGCAGGCCGTGGAAGTTAACGTTCGCGCCGGAGAGCACGTGCGCCAGCCGCTCGCCGCGAATGTTGTGCTGGGCGATGTACTTCTTCATGCCCGCCAGGGCCAGCGCGCCGGAGGGTTCCGCCACCGCCCGCACATCTTCGAACAGATCCTTCATGGCGGCGCAGATCGCGTCGCTGTCGACGGTAATGATATCGTCGAGATACTCCCGGCAGACGCGGAAGGTTTCGTCGCCGATGCGTTTAACCGCCACCCCTTCGGCAAAGAGCCCAACCCGGGACAGATCCACCGGCTGTCCGGCATCCAGCGCCGCTTTCAGGCAGGCTGAATCTTCTGCTTCCACCGCAATCACCTTGATCTGCGGCATCAGCTGTTTAATGAGCACCGCCACGCCCGCCGCCAGGCCGCCGCCGCCCACCGGCACAAAGACGCGGTCGATATGTGCGTCCTGCTGGAGCAGCTCCAGCGCCAGCGTACCCTGTCCGGCAATGACCATCGGGTGATCGAACGGCGGCACCCAGGTAAAGCCTTGCTGCTGGGCCAGCTCGATAGCTTTCGCCTTTGCCTCGTCGAAGTTAGCCCCGTAGAGCAGCACTTCGCCGCCAAAGTTGCGTACCGCATCGACTTTAATATCGGCAGTGGCTACCGGCATCACGATCAGCGCCTTCACCCCAAGACGTGCAGCAGAGAACGCTACTCCTTGGGCATGGTTACCCGCCGAGGCGGTGATCGTCCCCCGCGCCTTCTGCTCGTCGGTGAGCCCGGCCATCATGGCGTAAGCGCCGCGCAGCTTGAAGCTGTGCACCGGCTGGCGATCTTCGCGTTTTACCAGAATGACGTTATCCAGCCGCGACGAAAGCTTTTCCATCTTTTGCAGCGGCGTTACCTGCACCGCTTCATAGACCGGCGCGCGCAGCACCGCCCGCAAATACTCCGCCCCCTCGGGGGCGGCGGACAAGGGTTGGGATTCGGCCACGGTTAGCCTCCCAGTTTGGATTTATCGCGTACCGCGCCTTTGTCTGCGCTGGTCGCCAGGCTGGCATAGGCGCGCAGCGCGAAGGAGACCTGACGCTCACGCGCTTTTGGCGTCCACGCTGCTGCACCGCGTGCGTCCTGCGCTTCCCGGCGTGCGGCCAGCTCCTGATCGCTTACCTGCAGCTGAATGCCGCGGTTTGGAATATCGATAGCAATCATATCGCCATCTTCAATCAGCGCGATGTTGCCGCCGCTGGCCGCTTCCGGCGAGACGTGGCCGATAGAGAGACCGGAAGTACCCCCAGAGAAACGCCCGTCGGTGATCAGCGCGCAGGCCTTACCGAGGCCCATTGATTTCAGGAAGGTGGTGGGGTAGAGCATCTCCTGCATCCCCGGCCCGCCTTTTGGCCCTTCGTAGCGGATCACCACCACGTCGCCCGCCACAACTTTACCGCCGAGAATGGCTTCTACCGCATCATCCTGGCTTTCGTATACTTTCGCCGGACCGGTAAATTTCAGGATACTGTCGTCCACGCCGGCGGTTTTAACGATGCAGCCGTTTTCGGCAAAGTTGCCGTACAGCACTGCCAGCCCACCGTCTTTACTGTAGGCGTGCTCCAGGGAGCGGATACAACCTTCAGCACGATCGTCATCCAGGCTATCCCAACGGCAATCCTGCGAGAACGCCTGAGTGGTACGAATGCCCGCCGGACCCGCGCGGAACATCTTTTTCACCGCCTCGTCCTGGGTCAGCATTACGTCATACTGCTCCAGCGTCTGCGGCAGCGTCAGACCAAGAATATTTTTCACTTCACGATTCAACAGCCCGGCGCGATCCAGTTCACCCAGGATCCCGAGAACGCCACCGGCACGGTGCACGTCTTCCATATGGTACTTCTGGGTACTTGGTGCGACCTTACAGAGCTGCGGCACCTTGCGGGAGAGCTGGTCGATGTCGGTCATGGTGAAGTCAATTTCCGCTTCCTGGGCCGCGGCCAGCAGGTGCAGAACGGTGTTAGTGGAGCCGCCCATGGCGATGTCCAGCGTCATGGCGTTTTCAAACGCGGCTTTGCTGGCGATGTTGCGCGGCAGCGCGCTCTCATCATCCTGCTCGTAATAGCGTTTGGTGAGCTCAACAATACGTGACCCGGCATTGAGGAACAGCTGCTTACGATCGGCGTGGGTCGCCAGCAGCGAGCCGTTGCCAGGCTGCGACAGGCCCAGTGCTTCGGTCAGGCAGTTCATGGAGTTGGCCGTGAACATGCCCGAGCAGGAGCCGCAGGTCGGGCAGGCGGAACGTTCAACCTGCTCGCTCTGCTCGTCGGATACTTTCGGATCTGCGCCCTGGATCATGGCATCGACCAGGTCGAGCTTGATGATCTTGTCAGACAGCTTGGTTTTTCCGGCCTCCATCGGGCCGCCGGAGACAAAAATAACCGGAATGTTCAGGCGCAGTGAGGCCATTAACATCCCCGGGGTGATCTTGTCGCAGTTGGAGATACAGACCATGGCATCCGCACAGTGGGCGTTGACCATGTACTCCACCGAGTCAGCGATCAGCTCGCGAGATGGCAGTGAATAGAGCATGCCTCCGTGGCCCATCGCGATGCCGTCATCGACCGCAATGGTATTGAACTCTTTCGCCACGCCGCCTGCGGCTTCAATTTGCTCGGCCACCAGCTTGCCCAGATCGCGCAGATGCACGTGGCCCGGCACAAACTGAGTAAATGAGTTCACCACGGCGATAATCGGCTTGCCGAAGTCGGCGTCGGTCATCCCGGTTGCGCGCCACAGCGCGCGGGCACCTGCCATGTTACGGCCGTGGGTGGTGGTAGCGGAACGGTACTTAGGCATGCTTTACTCCCAACTCTATTTAATAAATGGGACGGTGCGTGCCGTCCCATATTTATGCTTATTGGTTAACCTGATCCAACCAGCCGTACTTATCTTCTGTTTCGCCGGTGAACAGGCCAAAGAACGCTTGCTGGATGCGCTTGGTTATTGGGCCACAGCGGCCTTCGCCAACCTGGATACCGTCGACGCTGCGCACCGGGGTGATCTCGGCGGCGGTACCTGACATGAACACTTCATCAGCCAGGTAGAGGGACTCACGGGAGAGCACCTGCTCGCGCACTTCGATACCCAGATCTTTCGCCAGCTTGATGATCGCGTCGCGGGTGATGCCCGGCAGCGCGGAAGAGGTAAACGGCGGGGTGAACAGAATGCCATCTTTCACTTCAAACAGGTTTTCGCCAGCGCCTTCGGAGATGTAGCCGTTAACGTCCAGCGCAATCCCTTCCTGATAGCCGTGGCGGCGCGCTTCGCTGCCCACCAGCAGGGAGGAGAGGTAGTTACCGCCCGCTTTTGCCGCGGTCGGGATGGTGTTTGGCGCAACGCGGTTCCAGGAGGAGACCATTGCGTCGATACCCTGATCCAGCGCTTCCGCGCCCAGGTATGCACCCCATGGGAAGGCGGCGATGATCACATCGGTGCCGTAACCGTCCGGCGGGTTCACGCCCATACCGACATCACCCACGAAGACCAGCGGACGAATATAGGCGCTGGTCAGGTTGTTTTTACGGATCACCGCCCGGCAGGCTTCCATCAGTTCATCAACGCTTTGTGAAACCGGGAAACGATAGATTTTTGCTGAATCACGCAGACGCTGCATGTGTTCGCGATGGCGGAACACCACTGGCCCTTTGTGCGAGTCGTAGCAGCGGATGCCTTCAAATACAGAGGTACCGTAGTGCAACGCATGGGACATCACGTGTACTTTCGCTTCGCCCCATGGAACCATCTCGCCATTGAACCAAATGTAATCAGCTTTCTTCGTCGTCATTTTTCTTCCTTTTGCGCTCAGGCGCGGATTTGTTGTGTTGGGGTTGAACGTTGTTGGATCTCGACGCGCGCCACGTCGACCAGTTTGCTCAACTGGCTAAACAGTAATTCGACAGAGCGCGGGCTGGCAACGGTCAATTCAATATTTATGCTCTGCGCATCGGTGGCTGTCTCCATATTCATGGCGCAAATCTGAAAGCCACGGTGGCGAACCACGCGTAAAACACGCTCTAACGTTTCCGGATTGAAGCGGGCCTGAACGGCGACCTGATGTTGCATCATGATAATTTCTCCAGCATTTGTGCGTTGCTTGCACCGGGTGGCACCAGGGGCCAGACGTTCTCAAGCTCATCGATTGAGACATGAAGCAGATAAGGCCCTTCGCTTGCGAGCATGGCGTCAAGTGCCGCTTCAACCTGGTCTTTACGGGTGATGTGCTGGCCGGGAATGCCGAAGGCGCGAGCCAGCATGAGGAAATCGGGGTTATCGGTCAGAGTGGTTTCGCTATAGCGCTCCTGGAAGAAGAGCTGCTGCCACTGGCGAACCATGCCTAAGCGTTGGTTATCCAGCAGAACGATCTTCAGCGGCAGCTGCTTTCGCTTTACGGTGCCCAACTCCTGCACGTTCATCATGAAGGAGCCGTCACCGGAGATACAGATCACGGTATCGTCCGGACGCCCCACCTGCGCCCCAACGGCGGCCGGCAGGCCAAAGCCCATCGTGCCTAAGCCGCTGGAGGTGATAAAGTTTTCCGGACGGCTGTAGGTCATATGCTGCGCGGACCACATCTGATGCTGGCCCACGTCGGTGGTAACAACGCTATCCTGCGGCTTGCGGTCGGAAAGCTGTTTTAACAGCAGCGGCGCATAGATGGCATCGCCCGGGTGATCGTAACGCCATTCATATTCACGGCGCATCTCCGTGGCGTGCTGACGCCAGGCATCAACCGCTAACGGCTGCTGCAGCGCGGGCAGCAGCGCATTGAGATCGCCCTGCAGCGCCACGTGAGCCTGGCGCAGCTTGTTCATCTCTGCCGGGTCGATATCCATATGGATCACGCTGGCGTGCGGCGCAAAGGTGTTCAGCTTGCCGGTCACCCGGTCGTCGAAGCGTGCGCCTACGGCGATAAGCAGATCGCACTCCTGTACCGCCAGGTTGGCGGCTTTGGTGCCGTGCATCCCCAGCATGCCCAGGTAGTATGGGTAATCGGCCTCAACCGCCCCCAGCCCTTTCAGCGTACAGGTGGCCGGGATCTGCGTCGCGGCGATAAATTCCCGCAGCGCCGGAACGGCCTGCGCCATGCCCACGCCACCGCCGACGTACAGCATCGGCTTCTGCGCCCGGGCCAGCATTTGACGGGCCTCAGCCACGTCGGCATGGGGGAAGGCGTCATCATCTGCAACAGTAGAGAAATGCGGCTCCAGTTCACCCACGGCAACCTGGATATCTTTCGGGATATCAACCAGCACCGGACCCGGACGGCCTGAGTTTGCCACCTGGAACGCTTCCGCCATTACGCGCGGCAGCTCCTCCAGCGACTGCACCAAAAAGCTATGCTTGGTGCAGGCCAGCGACAAACCAAGGACGTCCACTTCCTGAAATGCGTCGGTACCCATAAACGGCGAGGCAACCTGACCGGTGATGGCCACAACGGGAACGGAATCGAGCAGGGCATCGGCGAGGCCGGTGATCAGGTTGGTCGCACCGGGACCCGACGTAGCGATGCAGACGCCGGTTTTGCCGGTAGACCGGGCGTAGCCGATGGCCGCCATCGCCGCTCCCTGCTCGTGGCGACACAGCAGATGTTCCACGCCGCCGTCATACAACGCATCGTAAACCGGCATAATTGCGCCGCCTGGGTAACCGAAGACCGTTTCGACCCCCTGCGCCCGCAATGCATGTACTACCCATTGTGCCCCATTCATAGTCAGTTCCCCGTCGTAAATCGTGAGAAACAGAATTTTGTGCTACAACGCATTCTTTGCTCCTCGCTGTTGTTATAAGGCCATAAAAAAACCCCCGGACCTTTCGGTGCGGGGGTCTTAGTTCGTTAAGGCTTGTTTTTTAAGCCTTTCCTCGTCCAAGTGCAGCCCCGCACGGTGGGATAATAATCACCACCACGCTAATCACGACCAGGCTAATCACTCGTAGAAGGGCTGTCATTTTCTATACTTTCTGGCTTCTTGTTCGAAGGAATACCTAAAGAGTTATCACAGTTTTTGCTAACGACACAAGATTTTTTTATAAGTTTTTTATTGGAGTGACGGCAGGCATTCATAAAACGTATTGTTTTATATAAGAAAAACTTTAAGTGAAAATAATTCACCTGCGAACGATTTTTCGCGACTGCGCGCCTGCTTCCAGCGTTAAGCATACGTTGCATCTCTGACACAGATAGCGCAGAACCCAGGCCGTAAAAACGCAGATGCGTAGCTGCCAGTGAAAAAACGCAGCGGCATAATCCTGCAGTCACAGGAGGAGCTATGTCACTGTCGGTTATCTATACCCGTGCGGCGTTGGGCGTCACCGCGCCGCTTATTACGGTTGAGGTGCATATCAGCGCCGGGCTTCCCGGCCTGACCATCGTTGGGCTGCCGGAGACCACGGTCAAGGAGGCCCGCGATCGGGTGCGCAGTGCCATCATCAACAGCGGCTATACGTTCCCAGCAAAGAAGATCACCATCAACCTTGCCCCCGCCGATCTCCCCAAGGAGGGAGGACGCTATGACTTACCTATCGCTATTGCGCTTCTGGCAGCCTCTGAGCAGCTCAGCACGTCTCACTTAAGTCGGTATGAGTTTGTTGGCGAACTCGCGCTTACAGGCGCGCTCCGTGGCGTTCCCGGGGCGATCCCCAGTGCGCAGGAAGCCAAACGCGCCGGCAGACAAATTATCGTTGCTAGCGATAACGAAGCTGAAGTCGGACTCATCGAAGCCGCCCGCAGCCTGATCGCAGCACATCTGCAGGAGGTATGTGCCTTTCTCGAAGGAAAACATCAGCTTCAGGAGGCCGCGCCCGACCTCGCCGCTATCCCTGTCGCTGAAAACGATCTCAACGACGTAATCGGCCAGGAGCAGGGTAAACGAGCGCTGGAGATCACCGCTGCAGGCGGGCATAACCTGCTACTGATTGGCCCACCCGGCACGGGTAAGACCATGCTGGCCAGCCGCCTGAATAGCCTCTTGCCACCTTTAAATAACCGTGAGGCGCTGGAGAGCGCGGCGATTGTCAGCCTGATCAATACCGCCATGCTAAAAAAACAGTGGCGGCGCAGACCCTTCCGCTCGCCGCATCACAGTGCATCTCTGACCGCCATGGTAGGCGGGGGATCGATTCCCGGGCCTGGCGAGATTTCGCTGGCGCATAACGGCATCCTGTTTCTGGATGAGCTGCCAGAGTTTGAACGGCGCGTGCTTGATGCTCTGCGCGAACCGATTGAGTCCGGACAGATCCATATTTCCCGAACCCGGGCCAAGGTGACCTACCCTGCCCGCTTCCAATTAATAGCCGCGATGAACCCCAGTCCTACCGGCCACTATCAGGGGAACCATAATCGTGCGACGCCAGAGCAGACGCTGCGTTACCTGAGCAAACTCTCCGGGCCGTTTCTCGATCGCTTCGATCTCTCTCTGGAGATCCCGCTTCCCCCACCGGGCCTGCTGCGCCAGACGGATAATCGTAGCGAACCTGGCGAGGTGGTACGCGCCCGTGTGCTTGCTGCACAGGAGATTCAGTATCAACGGCAGCAGACGCTCAACGCCCGACTTGAAAGCGCCGCTATACGCGATTACTGTCGGCTGCTGCCCGAGGATGCCGACTGGCTTGAAGAGACGCTTACGCAGCTTGGGTTATCGATACGCGCCTGGCAGCGCCTGCTTAAGGTGGCACGTACCATTGCCGATCTGGAAGAGAGTGAGACGATACGCAGGGAACATCTCCAGGAGGCGCTGGGTTATCGCGCTATTGACCGCCTGCTCATTCACCTGCAAAAAATGATGGGATAAAAAAAACAGGGGCCGTAGCCCCTGCATCTTAATCGTCGGATTCGGTGTAATCTTCCGCACCTTCCATCTGCGGCTTACCGCCGGAGAGGGTATGGAAGCGTTTCGGACGCTTAATGCGCGTCATGTACTTACTCCAGACGCGTTCCGCTTCAGTGACGGGCTCGCGTTGACCACGGCAGACGGCGACAAACAGCTCTTCTTCTTCGGTCATCGGCTCACGCTTGCCGAGATCGAGTTCGTTGAAAGCATAACCGTGCCGCTCCAGCAGCTGCGCCTCTTTGATGGTGAAATCACCATGACGAGAGAACCCGCGCGGGTAGTATTTGTTGTCGAAAAAACGATTAGTCGTCGTAAAGCTTTCCGCCATCCCACACACTCCTAATTCTTTGGCCGAGCTATTTATGGCGCGGAGTATTAGTTACGCTTGACAGAGTGTAAAACAAAACATTTAAATCATAACGACAAATAATTTTGTGGAGAAAGCTGTGGATACGGAATTGCTAAAAACTTTCCTGGAAGTAAGCAGGACTCGTCACTTTGGACGTGCTGCAGAAGCGCTCTATCTGACACAATCAGCGGTCAGTTTTCGTATTCGCCAGCTTGAGAACCAGCTTGGGGTAAATCTGTTCACCCGCCACCGTAATAATATTCGTCTTACGGTAGCGGGTGAGAAACTTCTGCCTTACGCAGAAACGCTAATGAATACATGGCAGGCCGCCCGTAAAGAGGTGGCGCATAGTTCGCAGCACAATGAGTTTTCTATTGGTGCCAGCGCCTCGCTGTGGGAGTGTATGCTGAACGGCTGGCTGGGTCGGCTCTATCAGACACATAAGAGCTTACAATTTGAGGCCCGTATCGCACAGCGGCAATCGCTGGTAAAACAGCTGCATGAGCGGCAGCTGGATCTGCTGATTACCACTGAAGCCCCTAAAATGGATGAGTTCAGCAGCCAACTGCTGGGACACTTTGCGCTTGCGCTCTACTGTAGCGTACCGTCGCGCCTGAAATCGACCCTGAACTACCTGCGGCTCGAATGGGGCCCTGATTTTCAACAGCATGAGTCTGGCCTTATTGCCAGCGATGAGATCCCGTTGTTAACGACCAGCTCCGCTGAGATTGCTCGCCAACAGCTAGGGTCGCTGGAAGGCTGCTCGTGGTTGCCGGTCACGTGGGCTAAGGACAAGCCCGATCTGCATATGGTGGCAGATACGCTGACGCTCTCACGCCCGCTGTACGCTATCTGGCTGCAAAACAGCGACAAACAGAGCCAGATTAAAGATCTTTTAAAAACCAGTGTGATGGAATAATTCAAGGATACGATGCAGGGACGCATCGTAGAGGTGAGTTTGACAAGAAAAGAGGATGAGAAGAGAGGAAACCCTAAATTGCAGGCAAAAAAAATCCTTTGCCTAAGCAAAGGATCCTAATATGGCAGGGGCGGAGAGACTCGAACTCGCGACACCCGGTTTTGGAGACCGGTGCTCTACCAACTGAGCTACGCCCCTAAATTTTCTTACTATTAAGCCTGCTATAACTGAGCAGGCTTAATTTTATAATAAGTGGCGGAACGGACGGGACTCGAACCCGCGACCCCCTGCGTGACAGGCAGGTATTCTAACCGACTGAACTACCGCTCCACCGAATTTCTTTGTCACTACCCGGGTATTTTATCCCGGTTAACTGCAATTTGATGCCTGGC
>NZ_LR607338.1:440168-445266 GCF_902164725.1 Pseudescherichia vulneris
AGCTGCTCTGTCCGACCGATGAGGTACTGCCCATGGTATAGAGGCCAGTGATCGGCAGCTCACCCTTGGGCGACTCCTGCACCGGCAGGCCACGGCTAAGCTCCAGCTCGTTAAGGTAGTGAAGCTGGTTTTCATCGGGCGTGTAGAGGCAGATGCCGCGGGGAACGCTACCTTCAAGGTAACCCGGCATCAGCGGATGATGATAATGCAATAATGTAGGCAGCAGACTGTATACCTGCTGGAAAGCAGGCCCCATAGCGGCCAGCGCGCGATCGACGCGCAGTTGGTTTATGGCATCCAGTCTCTGTTTCAGAGTCTCAATATAGAGGTACAAGACGTATCGCCTGATGTTTTAAACCTTTCCGTAGCGCCATGCTGACAGCAACGTCGGCAATCGCGGTCCGGTTCAGATTTTTAGTATTACAAAGATACCCGTCACCCTTTTTCGTCCTTATGATTATGTGAGGACAGACGAAAAAATGGTCTAAAACGTGATCAATTTAACACCTTGCCGATTGACCGTAAAGAAAGATGCGCTACATACAAGTGTAGCATCGTTCGTTACGTGTAAATCTCAGAATACGGCCTCTTCGCCCTCTTGCGCAATCACCCGTGAAAACTGACACCCTAAGACAACAGTGTTAGGATGGTCGATGGACGACAATGACGGTAACAAGCATGCCAGACACTATTTTAAGAATCGCCACACGCCAAAGCCCCCTTGCGCTCTGGCAGGCACACTATGTTCAGCAGCGCCTGATGGCCTGCCATCCGGGGCTCAACGTTGAGCTGGTGCCGATGGTCACGCGTGGCGATGTGATCCTCGATACCCCGCTCGCCAAAGTCGGCGGCAAAGGGCTGTTCGTTAAAGAGCTGGAGCTGGCCCTGATTGAGAACCGCGCCGATCTGGCCGTCCACTCCATGAAAGACGTACCGGTTGAGTTCCCGCAGGGGCTGGGCCTGGTTACCATCTGCGAGCGGGAAGATCCCCGCGATGCCTTCGTCTCTAACCGCTATGCGAGCCTGGACGACCTGCCGGAGGGTAGCGTGGTTGGCACGTCAAGTTTACGCCGCCAGTGTCAGCTGGCGGAACGCCGCCCGGATCTGGCGATCCGTTCGCTGCGCGGCAACGTCGGCACCCGGCTGGGCAAGCTCGATAACGGCGACTACGACGCCATCATTCTTGCCGTGGCTGGACTCAAACGTCTCGACCTCGAATCGCGCATTCGCGTGGCGCTGCCGCCGGAACTCTCTCTGCCCGCCGTGGGCCAGGGTGCGGTAGGCATTGAGTGCCGTCTGGATGATGAGCGCACCCGTGCGCTGCTGGCACCGCTTAACCATGATGATACTGCCCTGCGCGTCAAAGCCGAGCGGGCGATGAACATGCGGCTGGAGGGCGGCTGCCAGGTACCTATCGGCAGCTATGCTGAACTGGTCGCCGGTGAAATCTGGCTGCGGGCGCTGGTGGGTGCACCGGATGGCTCGGTGATGGTCCGGGGCGAACGCCGTGGTAAGCCGGAAGAGGCGGAGCAGCTGGGCGTCTCCCTCGCTGAAGAGCTGCTGGCTAACGGCGCGCGCGAGATCCTGGCCGAGGTCTATAACGGAGAAGCGCCTGCATGAGTATCCTGGTCACCCGCCCCTCTCCCGCTGGGGAGGAATTAGTGAGCCGTCTGCGCGCACTGGGCAAGGTGGCCTGGAGCTTTCCGCTGATCGAATTTACCCCAGGCCGGGAGCTGGCTACGCTGCCCGACCGCCTTACCGCATTTTCTGCTAACGACCTTATCTTTGTGCTGTCGCAGCATGCGGTGGCGTTTGCTCACGCGCATCTCCAGCATCACGGCCTCCATTGGCCGCTTGCGCCCCGCTATTTTGCCATTGGACGTACGACCGCCCTGGCACTTCATACCGTAAGCGGCATCAATGTACGCTATCCGTTGGATCGGGAAATTAGCGAAGTGTTGCTACAATTACCTGAATTACAAAATATTGCAGGTAAGCGTGCAATGCTGTTACGTGGCAACGGCGGACGCGAGCTGTTAGGCGACACGCTGGCAGCCCGCGGCGCTGATGTTACATTTTGTGAATGTTATCAACGTAGTGCGAAGTATTATGACGGCGCGGAAGAGGCAATGCGCTGGCAGGCTCGCGGCGTCACCACCCTCGTGGTGACCAGCGGCGAGATGCTCCAGCAGCTTTTCTCATTGATTCCAGCCTGGTATCGCGAAAACTGGTTACTTCGCTGCCGTCTTTTGGTGGTAAGTGAACGTCTGGCGCACCTCGCCCGGGATCTGGGCTGGCAGGATATTCAGGTCGCTGATAACGCTGACAACGATGCGCTGCTGCGCGCATTACAATAACTCTCATAATGGGAAGCCATAATGACGGAACAAGAAAACACCTCTGCCGGGGTTGAAGAGACCAGGGAGGCCGTGGAGACCACGCCACAGCCAGAAAAAACTGAGAAAAAAGATCGCGCCATTAAGACCAGTCTCGCGCTGAGCGCGATTGCCATCGCCATTGCGCTGGCGGCGGGCGTAGGCCTTTATGGCTGGGTGAAACAGCAGACCTCAACGCAGTCCGCTAACAGCGACGCGCTGGTGAGCCAAATTACCGCCCTGCAAAAGGCGCAGGAGACGCAAAAAACGCAGTTTGAAGGCATTATCAAGCAGCAGAGCGAGGCCCTGGCCGCCGCAGAGCGCCAGCAGGCCGAGCAGAACAAGCAGCTTGATGAGCTATCGCAGAAGGTCGCGAGCATCTCCGGAACCGACGCCAAAACCTGGCTGCTGGCGCAGGCCGATTTTCTCGTGAAGCTGGCCGGGCGTAAGCTGTGGAGCGATGGCGATGTCACTACCGCTGCCGCACTGCTGAAAAGCGCCGACGCGAGCCTGGCGGATATGAACGATCCCAGCCTGATCGCCGCCCGCCGCGCCATCACCGATGACGTGGCTAGCCTCTCTGGCGTGGCACAGGTCGATTACGACGGCATCATCCTCAAGGTTAACCAGCTCTCCAACCAGATCGACAATCTGCGTCTGGCGGATAACAACGATGACGATGCGCCGATGGATAACGACAGCAGCGAGCTCTCCAGTTCGTTGAGCGAGTGGCGGGTAAACCTGCAAAAGAGCTGGCACAACTTTATGGACAGCTTCATTACCATTCGTCGCCGTGATGAGACCGCGGTCCCCCTGCTCGCCCCGAACCAGGATATCTACCTGCGGGAGAACATCCGCTCTCGTCTGCTGGTTGCCGCTCAGGCCGTGCCGCGTCATCAGGAAGAGACCTACAAGCAGGCGTTGGATAACGTCTCCAGCTGGGTACGCGCTTACTACGACACCGATGATGCGAGCACCAAAGCGTTCCTTGAAGAGGTCGATAAACTTAGCCAGCAGAATATCACCATGGAGCTGCCGGATTCGCTGCAAAGCCAGCCGATTCTGGAGAAGCTGATGCAGACGCGCGTGCGTAATCTGCTGGCACAGCCAGCGACAGCGTCAAATGAAGCCCCGTCAGCTCCGGCGGCGACTGAAGCAGCGCCTGCCGCTGCGCCGCAGCAGGGGGAATAATTATGCTAAAAGTATTGCTCCTCTTTGCACTGCTGCTCGCCGGGATCGTTGTCGGACCCATGGTCGCTGGACATCAGGGCTACGTGCTGATCCAGACTGATACCTACAATATCGAAACCAGCGTGACGGGACTGGTGATTATCCTGATCCTTGCCCTGGTGGTGCTGTTTGCCGTTGAGTGGCTCCTGCGCCGTATTTTCCATACCGGTGCGCGCACCCGCGGCTGGTTCACAGGCCGCAAACGCCGCCGCGCCCGCAAGCAGACCGAGCAGGCGCTGTTGAAGCTGGCTGAAGGTGATTATCAGCAGGTTGAAAAGCTGATGGCGAAGAATGCCGATCACGCCGAACAGCCGATGGTCAACTATCTGCTGGCCGCCGAGGCAGCCCAGCAGCGCGGCGATGAGGCCAGGGCGAATCAACATCTGCAGCGCGCTACCGAGCTGGCTGGGCACGATCCTATTCCGGTTGAGATCACGCGTGTGCGTCTACAGCTGGCGCGTAACGAAAACCACGCGGCGCGCCACGGGGTTGATAACCTGCTAGAGATTACGCCTCGCCATCCGGAAGTGCTGCGTCTGGCCGAGCAGGCCTATATTCGTACCGGGGCCTGGAACTCGCTGCTGGACTGTCTCCCTTCCATGGCGAAAGCGGGCGTGGGTGACGAAGCACACCGCGAGGCGCTGGCCCAGCAGGCGTGGATCGGCATGATGGATCAGGCTCGCGCCGAAGGAGGCAGCGACGGCCTGAAGACCTGGTGGAAGCACCAGAGCCGCAAGACCCGTCATCATGCTGCGCTCCAGGCGGCCATGGCCGAACATCTGATTGAGTGTGACGATCATGATACCGCGCAGGAGATCCTGCTCGACGGGTTGAAGCGTCAGTATGACGATCGTCTGGTCCTGCTGATCCCGCGTCTGAAGACCAACAACCCAGAGCAGGTAGAGAAGGCGCTGCGCCAGCAGATCAAAACCCAGGGCGACCGCCCGCTGCTGTGGAGTACGCTTGGTCAGTCGCTGATGAAGCACGGTGAGTGGAAAGAGGCGAGCCTGGCGTTCCGCGCCGCGCTGAAGCAGCGCCCGGATCCGTTTGATTATGCCTGGCTAGCCGATACCCTTGATCGTCTGCAGCAGCCGGAAGAAGCGGCCGCCATGCGCCGCGACGGCCTGATGCACACTCTGCAGAACAATCCCCCGCAGTAAACCCGCCATAAAAAAACGCCCGCTCTGAAACCAGAGCGGGCATTAAACAGGTCTGCGTGACAACAAATTTGGTGCTTCACTCAACGTTGTGTCCATGGTGTTTGATGAGGCCGGAGCGACATCTGTCTGTGGACGATAAGCACCATTAAACGGCTCTGCGTCATTCCTGAGTTTATGAGGCCTTGCGGCGAGCATAAGAGATGGAATGAGCATCTACAGGTGTATTATTGCACAAGCCGTGCCACTTTTTCACTCCTAAAACTAGCAGCCTGTATTCATTTAGGAATTATGGAAGGCGTCACGAAATCGCGGTGAAAAGTAGGGTGAAGTGTG
>NZ_LR607338.1:445693-466876 GCF_902164725.1 Pseudescherichia vulneris
CTACGAGCCTCAGGCCTGACGCAGGTTCTGCGCCGCTTTCACCATGTTCGCCAGCGCCGCACGGGTCTCCGGCCAGCCGCGCGTTTTCAGGCCGCAGTCCGGGTTAACCCACAGGCGTTCAGCTGGGATGCGATCCGCCGCCTTCTTCAGCAGGGTCTCGATCCACGCGACGTCCGGCACGTTTGGCGAGTGGATATCGTAAACCCCCGGCCCAATCTCATTCGGGTATTCAAAGGCTTCAAACGACTCCAGCAGCTCCATATCCGAGCGCGAGGTTTCAATGGTGATCACGTCGGCATCCAGCGCGGCAATGGAATCCATGATGTCGTTGAACTCGCAGTAGCACATATGGGTGTGGATCTGCGTCTCGTCCTTCGCCACCGCGGCGTTAATACGGAAGGCTTCCACGCCCCACGCCAGATAGGCGTCCCAGTCGCTGCGCCTTAGCGGCAGCCCTTCGCGCAGGGCAGGCTCGTCGATCTGGATAATACCGATGCCCGCCGCCTCCAGATCCGCCACTTCGTCGCGCAGCGCCAGCGCGATCTGCTTCGCGATGGTTTCCCGGCTGACGTCTTCGCGCGGGAAGGACCAGCAGAGAATGGTCACTGGCCCGGTCAGCATCCCTTTTACCGGCTTGTCGGTGAGGGACTGGGCATATTTCGCCCACTCCACGGTGATCGCTTCCGGACGGCTAACGTCGCCGATCACCACTGGTGGCTTCACGCAGCGGGAGCCGTAGCTCTGCACCCAGCCGTTCTGGGTAAAGACAAAGCCGTCCAGGTGCTCGCCGAAATACTCCACCATGTCGTTACGCTCGGCTTCACCGTGCACCAGCACGTCGAGGCCCAGGCGCTCCTGTTCGGCAATCGCCTGCTTGATATGTTCGGCGATGCCGGTGCGGTAGCTGCCCGCGTCTAAACGTCCCTGTTTGAACTCCAGGCGCAGACCGCGGATCTCGGTGGTCTGCGGGAACGAGCCGATGGTCGTTGTCGGCCAGGCGGGCAGGTTGAAACGCGCCCGCTGAACCGCCGCACGCTCCGCGTAGGGACGCCCGCGCTGGCTATCTCTGGCGGTAATCGCCGCCAGCCGCTGAGCCACGGCCGTGTTGTGCACCCGGGTCGAGTGCCGTCGCGCCTGAATCGGAGCGCTCCATTCAGCCAGTGGCGCGGTGTCGCCGCTGTTCAGGGCATCACGTAGCAGAGCCAGCTCGTGACATTTTTGCAGGGCGAAGGCAAACCAGCTCTTCACTTCGCCATCCAGCCGGGTCTCCAGGCTCAGGTCAATCGGGCTATGCAGCAGCGAGCAGGAGGAGGCGACCCACAGATCGCGGTGGCCGACGATGTCTTTAATCTGGGCATATTTCTCAGTGAGATCGGCCCGCCAAACGTTACGACCGTTCACCAGCCCGGCGGAGAGCAGCCAGTCAGCTGGCAGGCGGCGATGCAGCTCGGCTACGTCATCCTTGCCGTGCACCAGGTCAACGTGCAGACCCTGTACCGGCAGCGCGGCAAGGGTATCGAGGTTCGGCGTCACGCCTTCGAAATAGGTGGTCAGCAGTAGATTCACCTGCCCTGCCAGCGCCTCATAGGCGGGCTTGAAGGCGTTCAGCCACGCCTGCGGCAGCTCCAGCACCAGCGCGGGCTCGTCGATCTGTACCCACTCGACGCCGCGTTTTGCCAGCTCGGCCAGCACCTGCTGGTAGACCGGCAGAATAGCGTTCAGCAGGCTCAGGCGGTCAAACGGCTCGCCTTTTACCTTACCCAACCACAGGTACGTTACCGGCCCCAGCAGGATGGGCTTGACCCTGTGGCCCAGCGCCAGCGCCTCGTCCACTTCGTCCAGCAGCTGGGTCCAGGTCAGCGTGAACTGCTGTCCTTGAGTGAACTCCGGCACCATATAGTGATAGTTGGTATTAAACCATTTGGTCATCTCTGCTGCCGCCGCTGGCTCACCGGTAGGCGCTCGGCCACGGCCAATGCGGAACAGGGTGTCGATATCGACCGATCCATCTCTGTTCTGATGACGAGCCGGCACGTTGCCAAGCAGCAGGCTGGTGGTCAGAACATGGTCGTACCAGGCGAAATCGCCCACCGGCAGCAGGTCAATACCCGCCTGCTTCTGCTGCTCCCAGTGGCGAGCGCGCAGCTCCCGGCCTACCGCCAGCAGCGCTTCCTGCGTGGTGTTACCCGCCCAGTAGCTCTCTTGTGCCTTCTTCAACTCGCGACGCAGACCAACGCGAGGAAAACCGAGGGTGTGATTCAGTACTGTCATGGTATGCCCCTTGTGAATTTTAGGATTTTAGACGTCCAGATGTTTACACATCTATATTCGACAGGTACTGTATATTCCTCAAGCGCAAATTGTTCATGGCGAAGTGAAGGACTTTCATGATCGAAATTAAACATCTGAAAACGCTCCAGGCGTTACGGAACAGCGGATCGCTGGCGGCCGCGGCGGCTACGCTGCATCAGACGCAGTCCGCCCTCTCCCACCAGTTCAGCGATCTCGAACAGCGCCTTGGCTTCCGTCTTTTTGTCCGTAAAAGTCAGCCGCTGCGCTTTACGCCGCAGGGCGAGATCCTGTTGCAGTTGGCCAATCAGGTGCTGCCGCAGATTAGCCGTGCGCTTCAGGAGTGTAGCGAACCGCAGCAAACTACACTGCGGATCGCCATTGAGTGTCACAGCTGTATTCAGTGGCTTACTCCCGCGCTTGAGAATTTCCGTAGCAAATGGCCGCAGGTAGAGATGGATTTCAAATCCGGCGTGACCTTCGATCCCCAGCCAGCGTTGCAGCAGAGCGAGCTGGACGTGGTGCTGACCTCAGACATTTTGCCGCGCAGCGGGCTGCACTATTCACCGATGTTTGATTTTGAAGTGCGCCTGGTGCTGGCTCCGGATCACCCTCTCGCGACCCGGGCGCGCATTACGCCGGAGGATATCGCCGCTGAAACGCTGCTGATCTATCCGGTCCAGCGCAGTCGGCTGGATATCTGGCGTCACTTCCTGCAGCCGGCGGGCATTAACCCGATGGTGAAGAGCGTGGATAATACGCTGCTGCTGATCCAGATGGTGGCGGCGCGGATGGGTATCGCGGCGCTGCCGCACTGGGTGGTGGAGAGTTTTGAGCGCCAGGGTCTGATCGTGACCAAGACCCTGGGCGAAGGACTGTGGAGCCGGCTCTACGCGGCGGTGCGCGATGGCGAGCAGCGTCAGCCGGTAACGGAGGCGTTTATTCGCTCAGCGCGGAACCATGCGTGCGACCACCTTCCTTTTGTGCGGAGCGCGGAGCGACCCAGCGGCGATGTACCCATAGGGACGCCACTATCACTGTCCCCCCAAGGATAAAGCTCGGCCAGTGGGGCTGCTCCTGCCAGATGACAAGGTTTACCAGCAGTCCTGCCGGGACGTGCATGTTGTTCATGATGCCGAGTGTACCCGCATCCACCTGGGTTGCGCCGTAGTTCCACATGAAGTAGCCAATCCCTGACGCCACCACGCCGAGAAACACCAGAATGCTCCACTGCAGGTTTGTCTCCGGCAGCTTCTGGGCGTTGCCCAATGCAAACCAGGCCACCACCGCCACCAGGAACGCGCCGAGATAGAACCAGGCAAAGGCGTTATGCTGCGGCATCGGACGGGTCTCCATCAGGCGCTTGTAGCCCACCATGCCGATGGCAAAGCTGATGTTAGAGAGCTGCACCAGCAGCAGTCCGGTCCAGAAGTGGTTAGTCACCTGATCGTAGCGGATGATCCCTGCCCCGATCACCGCCAGCAGTGCGCTCAACGCATAGCCCCAGCGCAGTCGGCGTCGGCTCATCAGATCGTAGATCAGCGTGATGTAGAGTGGCGTCAAGACGGTGAACAGTAACAGCTCGGAGACCGTCAGATAGAGATAGGCGCGGAAGCTGAGCATATACATGATGCCCAGCTGCATAGCCCCCACTAGCATATAGAGGCCGATGGTTTTCAGCCCGTGGCCTCGCGTGCGCAGGAAAGGCAGGAATACCAGTGCGGCCAGCCCAACGCGCATCAGCACGGAGAAGTAGCTGTCGATATGTCCGGCGAGGTATTCGCCATAGAGGCTAAAAGAGAAGGCCCACAGAACGGTGGTGATAATCAGTAACGCCACAATAGGTGTCTCGTTGGTTAATGAGCACCCATTGTAGCGGAGTTACCGGTTGACAGCTGATTAATAATTAATCAATCAAGAAACAGCTTGCGCAGATAGTGCGGCACGGCGTTGTCACCGTTAGTGCCGATCACTTCCAGCTCTGGATAGAGATCCTTCAGACGCTGGTGCGCGTTGCTCATGATGCAGCCTTTACCCGCCATAGAGAGCATCTCGGCATCGTTCATCCCGTCGCCAAAGGCGATGCACTCTTTCAGACTGTGGCCCATCGCTTTCGCCACTGCCTCCAGCGCGTGGCCTTTCGACACGCCGCCCGCCATCACCTCCAGACAGGTCAGCGTGGAGAAGCTGACGTTGACACGATCGCCCCAGCGAGCGTTGATGGCCTGCTCCAGGGGCAGCAGCGGTTCATGGGTATCGCAGGTGAAGAACACTTTGCTGATCCCCTCCGGTTCAAGGAGGCCTGGCTCATAGAGCGAATACTGAAAGACGGCCTCTTTGAAAAAGCGCATCTCATCCGGACGGTGACGGTTGATAAACCACTCATCGTCACGGTAGACGTTGGTATCGATATGCGGATCGTGATGCATCACGCCAAACAGATCTTCAGCGATTTCGCGATCCAGATTATGGGTAAAGACCAGGTTGCCATCGGTATCGTGCACCCGCGCCCCGTTAGAGGTGATCATATAGGCTTTGATACCCAGCTTATCGCGGATCTGTCCTACGTCGACATGGTGACGGCCAGTGGCAAAAACGAAGTTGACGCCGCGCGCGGTCAGCAGCTTTAACGTCTCTTTGGCGTAGGGAGAGAGTGAGTGGTCGGGAGAGAGCAGCGTGCCATCTAAATCAGACGCAACAACCTGATACATAATAGAATTTAACCTCTGGTCAGGCGGCGAACCGCCGGATTAGTTATGCCTGTCGAAAAAATCAACAATGGCGTTAAGCGCGACTGAGCGCATGGCGTCCTTTTCAAAAAGGATCTCATGGTACGCGCCTTTAATGACCAGCGGCCTCTCTCCCTCACAGGGATGGCCTGCTGCGGCGCGAATTTCACAAAAACGATCGTGCATACGGTTATCAACTACGCGCTCCTCTTCTGCCTGGAGCAGAAGCATAGGCGTCGCATCCTGCGCCGCACCCGCCAGCACCTTTTCACCGGCAAGAATACCCTCTCGCACCCAATGGTTTGTCGGCCCGCCGACGCGCAGCTGCGGATCGTCAGCATAGCAGCGCAGGTTTCGCTGGTAGCGTACCCGACTATGGGTAAGCACGTTAATGCTAAACGGCAGTGCATGCCAGCGTCCCGTGCCCAGCGCGTAGCTCTCCCGGAACGGCTGATAGCCTTCGGCCCAGTTCAGGATATGGCGCACCATCCAGTCGGGCAGACGGATAACAATACCAAACATGGGCGCACAGAGCGCGATCGCATCGCAACGCTGCGGCTGACGTTGCAGCAGCAGCGTGGCGATTGCCCCGCCCATTGAGTGCGCCAGAATATAACGTTTACGCCATGGGCCCGGCACAACCTCCTGCTGCCAGAAGGCCTGTAGATCGTCAACGTAGTCATCAAAATTATCGACGTGCCCGCGATGTCGGTCGGGCAGAATGCGGCCTGAGCGCCCCTGTCCACGATGGTCGATGATCAGCACGTCAAAACCGAGATGGAACAGATCGTAAGCAAGCTCGGCATATTTGACGTAGCTTTCAATACGCCCAGGACAGACAACGATCACCCGATCGTGATCGGCGGCATGAAAGCGCACAAAGCGCACTGGAATATCGCCAACGCCAATGAATTCAGCCTCTTCACGCTGCCGCCAGAAATCGGTCAAGGGTCCGTGCGTGAAAGCTGCAAAGGCATTTTCTCTTGTTTCCCACCCCTTTTTCTGCCGAAACATTGGGTTTCCGCCCCCGGTCGTCTGTAAAATTGTTTTTTTATGACTCGTGATACAACATGTTAACAATAGCGTATTGTTGCATAAAATATATCGTTCAGGGAGTTTCGCATGACCTTCGAGTGGTGGTTTGCCTATCTGCTTACCTCGATCATCCTCAGCCTCTCGCCAGGCTCCGGCGCGATTAATACCATGACCACCGCCATCAGCCACGGCTATCGGGGCGCAGCGGCGTCGATTAGCGGCCTGCAGACCGGTCTGGCCATTCATATTGTGCTGGTGGGCGTTGGACTCGGAACGCTCTTCTCCCGCTCGCTGCTGGCCTTTGAGGTACTGAAGTGGGCAGGCGCGGCCTACCTGGTATGGCTGGGCATTCAACAGTGGCGGGCCGCTGGCGCGCTGGATCTCAACACCCTCGCCCAAACCCAGTCTCGCGGACGCCTGTTTAAGCGCGCCGTCTTTGTGAACCTCACCAATCCCAAAAGCATCGTGTTCCTTGCCGCGCTGTTTCCGCAGTTTATCAATCCGGATCAGCCCCAGGTGATGCAGTACCTGGTGCTTGGCGTCACCACCGTCGTAGTAGATATCATCGTGATGATTGGCTATGCCACCCTGGCAACGCGTATTGCGGCGTGGATCAAGGGGCCGCGCCAGATGAAGGCGTTAAACCGCGTATTTGGCTCGCTGTTTATGCTGGTCGGTGCGCTGCTGGCCTCGGCAAGGCACGCGTGATAAATCCTGGAGCCTGCTCGCAGCGTTAAGGTAACAGACTGCACGTTCGAGCTGCCTCCTACGGCGCCGCCCGCAACCAGCAACGTTTCCCGTCTTGCATGCTGTTGGTCCGGTGCCATCGGTGCCAGAATGCCGCCTGACACTCTCATTCAAGGATGATGAACGATGGCGGAGACAGCAGCACCGCATGATGCGGTATTTAAAACGTTTCTTTCCCGCGTAGAAACCGCGCGGGACTTTATTGAAATTCATCTCCCGCCCGCGTTAATCCGTATCTGTAAGCTTGATACGTTACACCTGGAATCTGGCAGCTTCCTTGAAGATAGCCTGCGTCCCTACTATAGCGACGTTCTCTATTCACTGGAGACCACCTGCGGGCGTGGCTACGTGCATATTCTTATTGAACACCAGAGCTCACCGGACAAGCATATGGCGTTTCGACTGATGCGCTATGCGATAGCGGCAATGCATCAGCACCTGGAGGCTGGGCACAACGCCCTGCCGCTGGTGATCCCCATCCTGTTCTATCAAGGACGGCGTAGCCCCTACCCCTGGTCTCTGAATTGGCTAGAGGCGTTTAACGATCCAGATATTGCCCATCAACTCTATAGCACCGCCTTTCCCCTGGTGGATATCACCGTTATCCCCGACGAGGAAATTATGCAGCACCGCAGCATGGCGGCTCTGACGCTGATTCAGAAACATATCCGCCAGCGCGATATGGCGCAGCTTTTGGACAAGCTCACAGTTTTGTTGATGCTGGAGCAGATGAGCGGACAACAAATAACCACGCTGATAAACTACATCGCACAAGCAGGGGAAGCCCAGGACGTTCAGACCCTGTTATTTGGACTGGCACAGCGCGTGCCGCAGCATGGAGAAACATTGATGACGTTTGCAGAGAAATTACGCAATGAAGGCATGCAAGAAGGGAAACGCGTTGCCATACAAGAAATTGCAAAAACAATGCTTAGGCTGGGCCTCGATTCTGAGGCAATAATGAAGATCACCGGCCTGTCAAAAGACGAACTGCAGCAACTACGGCAATGAAACGCGACCCGCCCGGTTAAACCCGGACGGGCAGCGGCTTAACGAGAAATAATCAGGTGCAGGCCAAAGGCGGTGAAGAGTGCGCCCGCCACGCCGTCGATCCACTTCGCCATACGCTGGTAGCCACGGCGCATCGCTGGCAGAGCAAACAGGCTCGCCACCAGGGAAAACCAGGCGAAAGTCTCCAGCGCGATCAGCACGAAAATCCCCCAGCGAGCCGTTTCACCAACGCTGTCGCCCACAAACAGCGAGAAGACCGAGCCGAAGTAGATAATCGCCTTGGGATTTGCCAGGTTAGTCAGCAGCCCCTTCACAAAGCTACGTCCGCCGGTTGCCAGCTCAACCTGCGGTGCAGGCGCATTCAGGACCTCTTTCTTCAGCGCCCCGCGCAGCATCTGGTAGCCCATCCAGCAGAGGTAGAGCCCACCGCCGACCATAATGATGGTGTGCAGCCAGGCCATTTTTTCGAGGATCAGATTGAGGCCAAGCAGTGCGACGGCAGCCCAGATCATGACGCCAAGGGTGATCCCCAGCACGCCCATCATCGCCTCTTTGCGCGAGCGGCTGACGGCAGTTTGCGAGACAAAGAAGAAGTCCGGGCCAGGGCTCATCAGCGCGACCAGGTGCACCAGCGCCACGGTCAGAAATAGCGTTAACATAGGTTACTCGTGAAGAAAGAGAAATTAGAGCCCTATCCTGGCACCTTTTCGCCGCGCTGACTACTCATCGTCGCCGTCGACATGCTCGCGAATAAGAGTCATAAACGGCTTGCCGAAACGCTCAAGCTTGCGCATCCCGACGCCGTTCACGCTGAGCATCTCGCTGGCGGTGATCGGCATCTGCTCGGCCATCTCGATCAGCGTGGCATCGTTGAACACCACGTAGGGGGGAATGTTCTCTTCATCGGCAATGGCCTTACGCAGCTTGCGCAGTTTGGCAAACAGCTTGCGGTCGTAGTTGCCGCCGAAGATTTTCGGGTTTGCCCGCGCCTTTACCACTACCACGCGCGGCACGGCAAGCTGCAGCGGCACTTCGCCACGCAAAAACGGACGCGCGGCCTCGGTAAGCTGTAATGCCGAGTGCTGGGCAATATTCTGCGTCACTACGCCAAGGTGGATAAGCTGACGGATCACGCTCACCCAGTGCTCCGTTGTTTGATCGCGTCCTTCGCCATAGATCTTGAGCTTGTCATGGCCCATGTCGCGAATGCGCTGGTTATTCGCGCCCCGTAACACTTCGACCACGTAGCCCATGCCGAAACGCTGGCCGACGCGGTAGATAGCCGAAAGCGCTTTCTGGGCGTCCACCAGTCCGTCGTAGCGGCGCGGCGGATCGAGGCAGATATCGCAGTTGCCGCATGGCTCCTGACGCCCTTCACCAAAGTAGTTTAGCAGCACCAGACGACGGCAGGTCTGCGCTTCGGCAAACGCGCCCATCGCGTTAAGCTTGTGGCGCTCAATATCCTGCAGCTGACCCGGCGGCTTCTCTTCCAGACATTTACGCAGCCAGCCCATGTCTGCCGGATCGTAAAACAGCATCGCCTCGGCGGGCAGGCCATCACGCCCGGCGCGACCGGTCTCCTGATAGTAGGACTCAATGTTGCGCGGAATATCAAAGTGCACCACAAAGCGCACGTTGGGTTTGTTAATCCCCATTCCGAACGCCACGGTAGCCACCACGATCTGCAGATCGTCGCGCTGGAACTTCTCCTGCACGTCGGCACGAATGCTGTTATCCAGCCCGGCATGATAGGCCCCGGCGCTAAAGCCACGGGCCTGCAGGCGCGCGGCGGTATCCTCTACCTTCGCGCGGCTGTTGCAATAGATGATGCCGGATTTGCCTCGCTGCTCCTGGACGTAGCGCAGCAGCTGATCGAGCGGCTTAAACTTCTCCAGCAGCGTATAGCGAATGTTGGGGCGGTCAAAGCTGCTGACCTGGATCAGCGGATCGCGCAGGCCAAGCAAATGCACAATATCGCTGCGGGTGGTGTCATCCGCCGTAGCGGTCAGCGCCATAAAGGGCACTGAGGGGAAGCGGGCACGCAGCTGGCCGAGTGCGGCATACTCGGGGCGGAAATCGTGCCCCCACTGCGAAATACAGTGCGCCTCGTCAACCGCCACCAGACGTAGATCCCAGTGCGCGAGATGCTCAAGAAAGTTATCCAGCATCAGGCGTTCTGGGGCAATGTAGAGCAGGCGGATCTGGCCGCTGCGACAGCCCGCCATAATGCCCTGCTGCTCCTCCCGGCTCTGGGTGGAGTTGAGGCAGGCGGCCGCTACACCGTTGGCAAGCAGCTGATCGACCTGATCTTTCATCAGCGAAATTAGCGGCGATACCACCACCGTCAGACCGCTTTGTACCAGCGCCGGAATTTGATAGCAGAGGGATTTCCCGCCGCCGGTCGGCATGACCACCAGACAGTCGCGCCCAGCGAGCACGGTCTCAATGATGGTCTGCTGGCCCGGGCGGAACTGCTGGTAGCCGAAGGTGTCCCGCAAAACCTGCCCTGCCCCCGACTCCAGATTCAATACTTCCGCCTGCGCCACGTTAACCCCATCTGCCTTCAAAAAATGACTCTGCCTTAAAAAAGATCGTTAAGCATAACGCCCACGCCTACGCGTGTCTGGTTAAAGTTGTAATCAATTAATGATTCACCGTAACCGCTGTAAACCTGGGTATACAAGCGTACGTGCTTCGTGATCGGATAGCTCAGACCCAGCTCGGCGCCGCCGTAGCCGGTATTCCAGTTGTACTGTCCTTTGGCACTCAGGATGGCCTCACCCAGCTCATAGCCGATCTTGAGCTGGTAGTAGCCCATATACTTGGTGATATCCGGGTTATCATCGGTGTCGCCCACCACATACCAGGGTTTCACCTCTACCAGCCAGTTAGCATTTTGCGCCATCAGGCGGCTATAGATGCGGTTCCAGCTGCGGGAGGTGGGATCGGAGCGGCCATTAGAGTCGTGATTATACCCGAACTCGACGTCGCGCAGCGTCCAGCCTGCCAGTTCATAGTCGGTAGCGAAGCCGAGGAACAGCTGCGGCTCGTAGTTGGTTTCACGAAACGGCGAAGATTCACCGCTGTTAGAGAGCTGCCACCAGGACTTCTGCGTATAGGACGCGCCCAGCACCGAGTTTGGCCCCATGATACCGCGCCAGAGCGGGAATGCCAGGCTGAGCTGGAATTTTACTTCATCTTTGCGTGCGTTATCGGACCAGTTGTAGGTGCTGATCGCCTCTTTGTTGAGATCGCTGGTTACCGTATAGAGCAGATAGTTGGACTCATACGGATAGAGCGTAAAGGGGTTATCGTGCTCCTGTAACATATTCGCGATAATGCTGCCGCGTACGGCGGGTGCATCGTGTACAGCTTTAACCGTGGCTTCCTGCGCTAATGCTGTAAAAGGCAGTGCAATGGCTGACAAAAACCAGGGCAGATACGTCCGCATCGGTTTTGCTCTCCTGACCAAAATTGTTGAGATGGGTAATATTCAGACACCTATTTTACATATTTCTATAAACGCTGCGCAGCTATCGTTTCCGAAAGTGGAAAACAACAATTAAGAAGCATAAAATCAACAACTCATTAACTACCGGACGCATAAAATAATGTCAGCCGTTCTTACCGCCGAAGAAGCGTTACAGCTGGTGGGCGAAATTTTTGTTTATCACATGCCGTTTAACCGCGCGCTGGGCCTGGAGCTCGATCGCTATGAAAAATCCTTTGCCCAGCTCAGCTTTAGCAACCAGCCGATGATGGTCGGTAACTGGGCGCAAAGCATTCTTCATGGCGGGGTCATTGCCTCTGCGCTAGACGTCGCGGCAGGGCTGGTCTGCGTCGGCAGCACGCTCACCCGCCATGACACCATTGCTGAAGAGGAGTTGCGCACGCGCCTCGCCAGGATGGGTACCATCGATCTGCGCGTCGACTATCTGCGGCCTGGGCGGGGCAATCGCTTTACCGCAACCAGCAGCCTGCTGCGGGCGGGCAATAAGGTGGCCGTAGCCCGCGTTGAACTGCATAACGAAGAGCAGCTCTATATCGCCAGCGCCACGGCGACCTACATGGTAGGTTGAGACGGTGAAATCGGTTAACATGCTGTTACTTTTTGATCACGGATTTGGATGTTCCGATGGATGCTAAGCAGACGCGGCAGGGTGTATTACTCGCTCTTGCCGCTTATTTTATTTGGGGTATCGCACCGGCGTACTTCAAGCTGATCGACTACGTTCCCGCCAATGAGATCCTGACCCACCGGGTTATCTGGTCGTTCTTTTTTATGGTAATACTGATTAGCGTGAGCCGTCAGTGGCCGCGGCTGAAAATTCTGTTGCAAACACCCAAAAAGATCCTGCTGCTGGCCCTGTCGGCGGTGTTGGTGGGGGGTAACTGGCTGCTGTTTATCTGGGCGGTAAACAATCACCATATGCTGGAGGCCAGCCTCGGCTACTTTATTAACCCGCTGGTGAATATTGTGCTGGGCATGATCTTCCTCGGCGAGCGCTTCCGCCGTATGCAGTGGCTGGCGGTGATCCTTGCCGCCTGCGGCGTGTTGGTGCAGCTCTGGACCTTTGGCTCGCTGCCGATCATTGCTCTGGGGCTGGCGTTCAGCTTTGCCTTCTATGGCCTGGTACGCAAAAAGATCGCCGTCGACGCCCAGATGGGGATGCTGGTAGAGACCCTGTGGCTGCTGCCGGTCGCCGCCATTTGGCTGTTCGGCATTGCTGACAGCCCTACCAGCCATATGGGCAGTAACCCGTGGTCGCTCAACGTGCTGCTGATGGCGGCGGGCGTAGTGACTACCATTCCGCTGCTCTGCTTTACCGGCGCGGCCACCCGCCTGCGCCTCTCGACGCTCGGCTTTTTCCAGTATATCGGCCCGACGCTGATGTTCCTGCTGGCAGTCACCTTCTACGGCGAGATACCGGGGATGGACAAGATGGTGACCTTTGGTTTCATCTGGGTAGCGCTGGCCGTATTTGTGATGGATGCTCTCTATACCCAGCGCCGGATGCGTAAACTATAACCTCTCTTCCCCTCTTCACAGGAAGAGGGGAACGCATGCCCGCCGTCATTTTCGCCCTACCAAAGTTCGTAGTCTACAATTAACAAACACGTCTCATTTTAATACTATCCTTAATACCTTTCAGACAAAGCGTCATAATATGCTCTATAAACTATTCGTTCCTACTAATAGTGGTAGGATTTCGCGAGGCCTCTATATTGCGGCCTTTTTAGTTATTAATATCCTCGCGCTATTTTTATATGCCGAAGTTGAAAACGGCATGGTACTTATCGTTGCAACACTTTTCTTTCAGTACCTCGTGATCAACATTAATTGCTGCCGACTGCGTGACAGCGGCTTCAAAAAAATAGTGTGGTATGTCTTACTCACCATCGTCGTATTTATCGTTGCTCTGTTAGCCGACATGAATGAAGAGTATGACGTGACAGGCAGCGGCTTTAGGATCTATGTGGCGTGGTATTTCATCTGCTTTATCGCGCTGATTCTGGCCCCCACTGAGGGAAAGGATCCTGCGCCACATAGCGATACTCACAGCAAGGAATAACAATATGAAACACGACTATATGAACGACCCTTCCATTAGTGACAAATGGAAATTCCGCTTCTCTTTTCTGGACAAAAACGGTGTGCCGGGCTTCTGGGGAAATACCCCTGAATGGAAAGCGGCTTATAAGAAGTTGACCTTTGGCCAGCGCCTGAAAGTGGCAATGAACTTTTATGCCCTCTTTTTCTCAGTCATCTATTTGCTGATTCTGGGCCTGTGGAAAAAAGCAGTCGTCGTGATCTTATTGCAAATTTTAGTTGGTTTTATTGTTTTCCTGACCGACTTTGGCTGGCTGGGATCGGTGGTGTCGTTATGGGTCGCCTTCCGAACGAACATTTGGTATTACCAGAAGGTAGTGCTTAAGCAGCAGGACTGGGGCCTGTAAGAGAATATCGGCGGTTCAGGTGAACCGCCATTCCATTCAGAGCCAGTTGCGGCGTTTAAAGTAGAGATAGGGTGCCAGCCCGGCGAGGATCATAAAGATAATCGCGCCGGGGTAGCCAAAGCTCCACTTCAACTCCGGCATAAACTCAAAGTTCATCCCGTAGCTGGAGGCCACCAGCGTTGGCGGCAGGAACACCACCGACACCACCGAGAAGATCTTAATGATCCGGTTCTGCTCGATATTGATAAAGCCCATTGCCGCCTGCATCAGGAAGTTCACCTTCTGAAACAGCGATTCGTTATGCGGCAGCAGCGATTCGATATCGCGTAGGATCTCTCGAGCCTGCTCCAGCTGGCTACCCGGCAGACGCGCCTTACGTACCAGGAAGTTAAGAGCACGTTGGGTATCCATCAGGCACAAACGCACCTTCCAGCCGATATCCTCCTGCTCCGCCAGCGCAGAGAGCGCTTCGTCATACTCATCGCCCTGCTGGCCCTCCATAATGACGCGGCTCAGCTTCTCCAGATCGCTGTAGATGTTCTCAATCTCATCCGCCAGCTGTTCGATTTTGGTCTCAAAGAGATCGAGCAGCAGCTCATAGGCGTTACCGTCAACCATCGCCTGGCTGCGGGCGCGCATCCGGTAGAGGCGAAATGCCGGCAGCTCGCGTTCGCGCAGGGTAAACAGGCGACCGTCACGAATGGTGAACGCGACCGTCGAGTTACCGGCGTGATCCTCTGCATCTTCAAAAAAGAAGAAGGAGTGGATATGCAGCCCGTCCTCATCCTCAAAGAAACGCGCGGAGGCTTCGATATCTTCCAGCTCCGGACGCGTCGCAAGGCTCTGGCCAAGATCCGTCTGCACACGGTTACGTTCATCGTCATCCGGCTCGACCAGGTCCACCCATACGGCATCGATCAGGGTGGGTGTCTCTTCAACTTCGAGACGGGTCAGACGGTTATTTTCCAGTTGAAATGCGCTCAACATGACCGGGACTCCCAATACAAAAATTATCGGACAGTTCGGTGGGCACACAGAAACAAATTGGGTTTCAGACCATTAAACAGCCTGACTCAGCGCGACGGGAATTATTGCCGCTGACAACCACTAAGGCCATCAGCGCGAGGAGATAGCCTTAGGAGTTGTTCCTGAATGACAGGGAATTGAGCCAGCATCTACTGGGTGTGTCCAAGGCGAATGTCCTCTTAGCGTGATCGTGCGCGCATGTTACGCCAGCTAAAATATGGCGTCAACACGCAACGGAACGCTGAAGAGCAATAATTGGCCTTCAGCGTTTAAGGTTAGCAGAGTATTACAAAATAATGATATTTTTCTGAAAGTTACACTTCTTCCAGCCGCGCGTAAGCAGCTACCAGCCATTTGATCCCCTGGCCCTGGAAGGCCACCTGCAGACGGCTATGCTCGCCGCTGCCCTCAAGGTTGACGATGGTGCCTTCACCAAATTTCGGATGACGCACCCGCTGGCCAAGCTTGTAGCCGGAGTCGTTCTGCGTCACCGGCGTCCCCATACGCTGATGGTTCACCGGGCGGCTGATGCTGGCGCGCAGGCGCACCTCTTCCACGCAGTTTTCCGGCAGCTCGCCGATAAAGCGTGAGGGACGATGGTAGACCTCTTTGCCATACAGACGACGGGTTTCGGCATAGGTCAGCGTCAACTTCTGCATGGCGCGGGTCACGCCCACGTAGGCCAGACGACGCTCCTCCTCCAGCCTGCCGCCCTCATCCAGCGACATCTGGCTGGGGAACATTCCCTCCTCCATGCCGACGATAAACACCTGCGGGAACTCCAGGCCCTTCGCCGAGTGGAGGGTCATCAGCTGCACTGCATCCTGCCAGGTATCGGCCTGCCCTTCGCCCGCTTCCAGCGCCGCGTGGGAGAGAAACGCCTGCAGCGGCATCAGATCTTCGTCTTCGTCGTTGTAGCTAAACTGACGTGTTGCCGTCACCAGCTCCTCTAAGTTTTCGATACGAGCCTGGCCCTTTTCGCCCTTCTCCTGCTCGTACATCATCCACAGGCCGGAGTCTTTAATTACCCGGTCGGTCTGCACGTGCAGCGGCATATCGGCGGTCTCCTGGGCCAGGGCGTCGATAAGCTCAAGGAAACGCTGGAGCGCATTGGCCGCGCGTCCGGCCAGCGCCCGCTCCTGCAACAGCTCCCGGCTGGCCTGCCACAGCGTCAGCTGACGATCGCGCGACGCCTGGCGTACCACGTCCAGGGTGCGATCGCCAATGCCGCGCGTTGGCGTATTCACCACGCGCTCAAAGGCCGCATCGTCGTTGCGATTGGCAATCAGGCGCAGGTAGGAGAGAGAATCTTTGATCTCCTGGCGTTCGAAGAAGCGCATGCCGCCATAGATACGGTACGGCATGCTTACCTGGAGCAGTGCCTCTTCCAGCACGCGCGACTGGGCGTTGCTGCGGTAGAGGATCGCGCACTGCTCCAGCGCGCCGCCGCTCTCCTGCCAGGTCTTGATTCGGTTCACTACGAAGCGCGCTTCGTCGAGTTCGTTGAACGCGCAGTAGAGCGAAATCAGCTCGCCGTCGAGGCCGTCGGTCCAGAGCTTTTTCCCGAGGCGACCGTTGTTGTTCTCAATCAGGGCGTTAGCCGCGCTGAGAATGTTGCTGGTCGAGCGGTAGTTCTGCTCCAGGCGGATAGTCTCTGCACCAGGGAAGTCGTTGAGAAAGCGCTGGATGTTTTCAACCTGCGCGCCGCGCCAGCCGTAGATAGACTGGTCGTCGTCGCCCACGATCATCACTTTGCCGGTATCCCCTGCCAGCAGGCGGATCCAGGCGTACTGAATATTGTTGGTATCCTGGAACTCATCCACCAGGATATTGGTAAAGCGCTCGCGGTAGTGGTTGAGAATATGCGGCTTGTTCAGCCACAGCTCATGGGCACGCAGCAGCAGCTCGGCGAAGTCCACCAGCCCAGCGCGATCGCACGCCTCCTGATAGGCCTGATAGACCTTCTGCCAGGTCTGCTCAACCGGGTTACCAAAGCTCTGAATATGGTGCGGACGAATGCCTTCGTCTTTCTGGCCGTTGATGTACCACATCGCCTGCCGCGGCGGCCACTGCTTCTCGTCGAGGTTCATGGCCTTGATCAGACGACGCAGCAGGCGCAGCTGATCCTCGCTGTCGAGGATCTGAAAATCCTGCGGCAGGTTGGCGTCCAGATGGTGAGCGCGCAGCAAGCGGTGCGCCAGCCCGTGGAAGGTACCGACCCACATGCCGCCCTGGGTGGTGCCCATCAGCTGGCCGATACGGTGACGCATCTCTGCCGCCGCTTTGTTGGTAAAGGTCACCGCCATAATCGAGTATGGCGAGCAGTTCTCTACGCTTAGCAGCCAGGCGATACGGTGAACCAGCACGCGCGTCTTACCGCTGCCTGCGCCCGCCAGCACCAGCATGTTGCTGCGCGACGCGGCCACGGCGTCACGCTGTTTGTCATTAAGGCTGTCGAGCAGGTAAGAAACGTCCATTGGCACCGCCGGGAGAGAGGGGCCGTACAGACCCCTGTTAATATATACAGATTATCTGGTGATTATATCAGCGAGGTCAGAGATGCCAACCGGGAAATTTCAACGTGGGGTAATAGGCGACTGTCGGACGTGTGCATCAGATCGGCACTTTTCGGTTTGATCCAGCATGCCTGCATCCCGCAGCGGATCGCCCCCGCCACGTCAGTGGTGAGGTCATCGCCCACGTGCAGGATCTCTCCCAGCGGCAGGGAGAGCTTCTCCGCCGCCCGGTGGTACATATCCTGATGCGGCTTCGAACGCCCATCCGGGCCAGCGCGCAGGACAAACTCAAAGTAGTCGCCAAGGCCAAACCGTTCAGGTTGCGCGTTGCCGTTGGTGATCGCCACCAGAGGCCACTTTTTGGCCAGCGCCGCCAGCGTATCGTGCGTCGCCTGCGGGACATCGATCCGGCTGCGCCAGATAGCAAAGTTTGCCATCGCCGCCATGGCCCCCTCCTCCGCCTCTTCCGCGCTCAGGCCGGCGTCCAGCATGGCACGCTCTACCGCCCGTCGCCGCCACTCTGTGACGTCGTGGTGGATATCCGGCTCGCTTTCACGCAGCGCCTGCCGCAGCCGGTGGAAGTCGGTATTCTGCAGATGGTTAAGCGAGGGGTGATAGTTTTGCACAAAGGTCAGCGACTCGTGCTCGGTCCGCAGGATCACCTCACGGTTATCGTACAGGGTGTCATCAAGGTCAAAGGTCAGGGCCGAGATCTGACCCAGTGGACGATAAAAACGCATTATTTCCCCCGTTTGGCGCGTGGATGCGCCGCGTCGTACACCGAGGCAAGGTGTTGAAAATCAAGATGGGTATAGATTTGCGTGGTGGATAAGTTCGCGTGGCCCAGCAGCTCCTGCACGCCGCGCAGGTCGCCGCTCGACTCCAGCATGTGGGTGGCAAAGGAGTGGCGCAGCTTATGCGGATGCACGTGACTGTTCAGCCCCTGCTTAATGCCCCACTCGGCAAACCGCTTCTGCACGTTGCGCGCCGAAATCCGCTTGCCGAGCTTGGACAGAAACAGCGCATCTTCATCCGTACCAAACAGCCCGCGGAGATCCAGCCAGTGTTCAACCCAGATGACCGCGTTGCGGCCTATCGGCAAACGCCGCTCCTTGCTGCCTTTGCCCAGCACCCACACCTCACCGGTGTCGAGATCGAGATGGCGGATGTCCAGGTTTACCAGCTCAGACAGACGCAGGCCCGCGCCATACATCACCTCCAGCATCGCCCGGTCACGTACGGCCAGCGGATCGTTAAGATCGATATCCAGCAGACGATTAACGTCATCAACGTCGATATTTTTCGGCAGGTGGCGCGGCGCTTTCGGGGCAGATATTCCTTTTGCCGGGTTAGCGACCAGCTCGCCCTGGCTCACCAGCCAGTCAAAAAAGCTGCGTAGGGCTGAAAGCCGCAGCGCCAGGCTTGCTGGCCCCAGCCCCTGACGTCGGCTCTTGACCGCAAAGCTGCGCACCACGGCGGCATCACATTGCGGCCAGCTTTTGATATTGCTTTCATCTGCCAGCGTGATAATGGCAGCGAGCTGACGCTCATAGTTCAGCAGGGTGATCGGACTCAGCTGCCGCTCAACGCTCAGGTAGCGCAGAAAACGGGTCACCAGCGGCTGCAGCGGCGAGTCGATCATATCCGTTCAATCCAGCGCGCCAGCAGCTCCGGCAGCATGGCCGCCACCTCTTGCAGCAGCTGGGTGCCCTGATCCGGGTGATAGTGGGTCACATCCCGGCTGCTGAAAATAATCACGCCGAGATCGCCGTCGTGGCCCATCATGGAGAGCGCCACAGAGCCGATAGCGCGCGCTTCAGGCAATAGCAGCAGCAGCTCAGGCCCGTTAAGCGGCCCCAGATAGTGGTTCTCATGGCCCAGGCGCTGAATACGCAGCGGCTCAAACGCCTGACGGCTCAGCGCCAGATGGGTAAAATCAGAGGGCGCGCCGATGCGCCAGCGATCGGAGAACAGACGGATGCTGGCCCCGGCCAGACCCATCTCTTTTGCCCAGCGCTGGAAACGCACCAGCAGATCTTCAAGACTGCTGGCCGAAGCCATCTGCCCCTGCAGACGCAGCAGGCAGGAGAAGAGATCTTCGTTGCTGCTCGCCTGCTCCATCAGCAGGGTCATGTTCTCTTCTAGCAGGTTAATATGGTTGCGCGCACGCACCATCTGCCACTCAACCAGCGATACCGCGCCGCGCACCGGGTGCGGGACCTCGATCATCTGGACCGCCTGGGCATTGCGGATAAAAAACTCAGGATTGCGCAGCAGGTAATCCACGACCTCACGATCGGTTAGTTCGGCCAGGGCCGCCTGCTGCTCTTCCTCAATGTGCTTCATAGATGAATAAATCCGTCGTAGACGTGTGTTGCCGGGCCGGTCATAAACAGCGGCTGGCCCGGACCCTTCCAGGCAATATCAAGACGGCCGCCTGGAAGCTCCACGCGTACCTCTTCTGCCAGTAAACCTTGCTGGATCCCTACGGCCACCGCCGCACAGGCACCGCTGCCGCAGGCTTGGGTTTCCCCCGCGCCGCGTTCAAAGACGCGCAGGCGAATATGTTCGCGCTTAACGACCTGCATAAAGCCGATATTGGCGCGCTCCGGGAAGCGCTCGTGGCTCTCCAGCACCGGACCCAGGGTTTCAACCGGGGCGGTGTCGACACTCTCCACCTGAATCACGCAGTGCGGATTCCCCATCGAAACGACGCCGCACAGAATGGTCTGTTCAGCGACGCGCATAATATAGGTTTTTTCCGCTTTGTTCGCACGGAACGGCACGGCAGCGGGATCAAAATTGGGCTCGCCCATATTCACCCGTACCAGCTCATCTTCCGTGACGCTCAGCACCATGCGCCCGTTGGCGGTGCTGACGCGGATATCACGCTTGTTGGTCAGCCCCTTCAGCCGTACAAAACGGGCAAAGCAGCGCGCGCCGTTGCCGCACTGCGACACTTCGCTGCCGTCGGCGTTGTAGATCCGGTAGTGAAAGTCGAGATCCGGATCGTAAGGCGGCTCGACGATCAGCAGCTGATCGAAGCCGACGCCCAGATGGCGATCCGCCAATCGGCGGATCAGCTCCGGCGAAAAGAAGACATTCTGCGTTACCGCGTCGACGACCATAAAGTCGTTGCCAAGGCCATGCATTTTAGAGAACTGCATCATTGACTCCATTGCACAGAAACAGAATGTTACCGTCAGTAAATCACCTGGGTTGGGCCATCAGCGGTACCGCGATCGTTACGCGTCGGCGTGCCCGTCTGGGCCGGATTGTCCACTTTTTTGGTTGGCGGCGGAGCAGATTTGTCAGCGGGCGGGAAATAGAGAGGTCCCTTCAAACCGCAGCCCGTCAGGCTAAACAGGGTCAGAAGTACCGCCAGCGAACGAAAAACGTTTTTCATTATGGTTGCCTGTAAGTTCATGCTTTATGTTTTCTATCATCGCAGGAGAGGGCACAAAAGCAAGAGTTTGCACGCCGCCTGCAATGGGAATTATTTCGCGTTATACTGCCGCCATCACGATCAGAAGGAAAAAAAATGAACGACTCTGAGTTTCACCGCCTTGCCGATGGCCTGTGGCAGACCATTGAAGAGCGCCTGGATAGCTGGGACGGCGACAGCGATATCGACTGCGAGATCAACGGTGGCGTGCTGACCCTGACCTTTGAAAACGGCAGCAAAATCATCATTAACCGTCAGGAGCCGCTGCACCAGGTGTGGCTGGCAACGAAACAGGGCGGCTACCACTTCGACCTGAAAGGCGACGCGTGGATCTGCGATCGCGCCGGCGACGATTTTTGGGATTTGCTGGAGCAGGCGGCAACGCAGCAGGCTGGCGAACCGGTGAGCTTCCGTTAATAACGGCTTC
>NZ_LR607338.1:466929-469187 GCF_902164725.1 Pseudescherichia vulneris
GGCATTACGTCAGCAAAATGCCTCAGGAAAAATAGTGCTGCAGCAGCGGCGCGTCGTTGTTTGGACTGGCCGGCGGCACGACGCCAATCGCCTGGTTGCGGAACGGGATCACCTGCGCACGCCCGTCAACTTTTACAATCTGATAGAACTGCGGCAGATTGAAGTTGATAAAGCTGGAGCCGTAGGTAAAGCGATCGTGGGATGAAGAGTAGAAGCGGCTTACGTCACGTACCAGCTCCTCTTTGCTACCCTCGCAGTGGTGATACACCTCTGCCCGGTTACTCTCGTCCAGTATATAAATATTAAAGCCCGCCTCGTCACCCGACTCTTCAAAGAAGAACTGGATAATCCCTTCACTGGCAAACCCATCCACCACCGGCGGCAGCTTGACCTGGTTGGTCTCTACCTGCACCGACAGGCCGTGCAGCTTGTTGTGGGAGATCGCGCCATAGAACTCAATGGCATTCTCCAGCTTCTGCACCGAGACGTTGAGACGCTCAAAGAAGAGTCCCCACGTCTGCCCGGCGACGCGCAGCGCTTTAAAGCGTCCGGTCTCCTGGCGAGTACTGGAGAGGCGTAGTTCAATGCACTCTGACACCAGCTGCTGCACGCGGGTACGAATCAAACCGCGCAGGTGCTGGCTATAGCAGAACACCTCAACGCTATCCGGCGGCGCGGCGTCCTGATGCATCTTGCCCAGAATGGTCTTTAGCGCCTCGATCATCGCCTGCTCGCCGTTAAAGTGCAGGGTACGCACCTCGTTCCACGAGTTGCGATACAGCAGATCGACGCTGCCCACCAGGCAGTTTTGCTGCTCGCCGAAGCTGAACACGTCCAGCTTGCGGAAGTCAAAATGGACCACCTGATTGCGGAACGCCGCCGTCGGGTCGTACTCCAGATTAACAATGATCGCCAGATGACGAATTTCACACGGGCTGTAGAGCGCCTTTGGCGTCGGCGCAGGCAGGCGCAGCGGGAAGTGGTGCGACACGTCGGCCACCATCTCCTGCAGCTTCGCCAGATCGACAATGCCGTTGCCCTTAATAAACAGATGCGTGCGCGACGTCAGCAGGCCATTAAACCATGCCCACGCCACCAGCTTGTTCAGATAGCGGTTATACTCCAGCGGCTGCTGGCTGATAATCGAATCCATGCTCGGGGCGCGGTTATAGAGATACCAGCCAGAGCGGTTGGCGCGGCCCGGGGGCACATGAATAAAGGTCAGATTTGGCTCAGAGAGATCCGGCGAAATCTGCGGATTGACCAGCGTCACTTTCCCCGGTAGCGCTTCAAAGGCAGCATACAGCTTACGGGTCAGGACGCCGATATCCTGCGGACTGGCGGAGACGCTAAGGTTATTACGGCGTGCAAAGCGGATCAGATTACGATAGCTCTGCATCATGGCATCGAGCAGTTCGTTATGCGCTTCGCGCACCTGGCCGATCTTCCAGTTGGCGCGGTTATCGAGCATGGCGAGACGCGCTTCGTCCCAGCCCCACTCTTTCACCAGCGAGCTCACGACTTCACGTCGCCAGCCCACGCAAGCGCGCTCGCGGCTCAGCTTTTCACACACTTTTAAGTAGAAACATCGACGCACCAGGTCAAGGCGCGTGACGTCTTCGATCGCCGTCAGATAGTGGGTAACTCGCTCCAGCATCATGCAGTAGTGATCGAGACCAAAGGAGACGATCTCCCCGTCGTGCAGCCGCTGTTTAATGTCTTTTGCCAGCAGGCGCGTGTTCGGGTACTCCCAGGAATAAGCCTCCAGCAGCAGCGTTTTCAGTACTGCTTTATAAGGAGAGTCGATGCTTTTATAGAGCTGCCACAGGCTAGCGCCGAAGTACTCCTCCGCCGACAGCGAGCTCAGCCCGCCGAGATCCAGCCACTCGTTTGGCGTCAGCACGCCCTGAGCGTAGAGCGACATCACGTAGTCGTCGTAGTTGGGCTCTTCATCGCCCGGAACCATATTCCACAGAATACGCTTCCCGGCCAGCCGCACGGCGGTGCGGTAGAACTCATCAAGCAGAAGGATGTGCTGGGTAGAGCCGCAGTCTTCCCCGCCGAGGCTGCCGCTTTCGTTATGGCGGAAGCGGTTTTCGTCGATCAGGAAGAAGCTCACCTCTACGCCGAGCGAGGCGGCCCAGCTCTCCAGCAGGCTGCATTTACGTTGTAATAGCTGGCGCTCATCGCTGTCGAGCCACGACTGATGACACACCCAGATGTCGAGATCGGAAGAGCTGCTCTGTCCGACCGATGAG
>NZ_LR607338.1:470400-489503 GCF_902164725.1 Pseudescherichia vulneris
AAAGCGCGGGATCTTTTAAGATGATTTCGAGTTCTTTTCGGAAAGTGACGTTATCAAGCAGGTTAGATTTCAAATCGCGTAACAGATTACGCATAGATAGCATGGCCCGAAGCTGCGGTATCTGGCGCGCCACCGCCTCCGGTTCAAAATCCTTCATACTCTGAAAGGAGAGATGCACGTTCTCTTCCGAGCCGTCGTCCACGAGGGTATTTTTAACGATGAGATTGATTTGGGGATTAAGATCCGCCAGCACGCTATTAAAATTGTTTTTGTTGATGTTTATCTTCTCTCGCTCGGAAAGCGGGCCCTCGGCTTTGCCATTGCTGAAATCGCCTACGCTAAGGAGCTTAAGCGGCAGCTCCACTTTTTTCTGCGCGCCCCCTGTAACAAGATCCAGTTTTATATTTACACGCGCACGAGGTATCTCATTCTGAAATGATTCAGACATATATATTTGTCTCCTGAATTAATTAACATCCCTGCCAGGTATATTGCCACCAGGGTTAACGGACGCATTACTATTTACGCCTAATTTAGCGCAGGGTAAAGCAAACAAAGCGGCCTTTTTGAAAATTAGGAATTTGACAGTGACATAAGTAAAAATATTTAAAATGGAAACAAGCGGAAATATTATGCGGCATTTATTTTACTGCTGATATAAATGCATCTAAGGATGTAAAAAAAAGCCAGGCAGTTATTTAACTGTCTGGCTTCATCTGTTTGAAAGGCTTTTATGCAGGCGGTAACGCTTACTCGGCGTCAGGCTCTTCAGTTTTGTACTTCGCCGCCGTCTCTTTGATCAGCGTCTGCAGCTCGCCGCGCTGGTACATCTCAATGATGATATCGCAGCCGCCAACCAGTTCGCCGTCAACCCACAGCTGTGGGAAGGTCGGCCAGTTAGCGTATTTTGGCAGTTCAGCGCGGATGTCCGGGTTCTGCAGGATATCAACATAGGCAAAACGCTCGCCGCACGCGGAGAGCGCCTGCACGGCCTGGGCGGAGAAGCCGCAGCTCGGCAGCTTAGGGGAGCCTTTCATATACAGAAGGATCGGGTTTTCAGCGATCTGCTGCTGAATTTTCTCTACGGTTGTGCTCATTGTCTTACTTCCTTAACGTCTTACGGCGTGGTGTGACATTCTAGCTTTTCACACCAGCAGGTAAAATAACATTTTGTTCACCAACCGTTAGTTTATCGCCTGAAGGATAAAGTTGCCGTAAAAATTGTGCTGCTTAGCGCCAGGGCCTTCACAACTGGTCATCTCGTGAGCGTTAAAGCGGGATAACTGATGCTTTTTTTTGCGCTTGCTAACGAAACAGAGCTGTGATGCAAAAAGTTTATTAACTTTTTGCCATTTTATGCTTTAGAATCGACGAGTTTTGTAAATCACACGCATGTCGTATTCGTTACTTGACTGACTCAGGGGATTGCTCAGTGGCGCGGATAAATAAAATCTCGATCACGCTCTGTGCTTTAGTTTTTGCCTCGCTGACGTTCTCGCCGCTGGCCGGGGCATCAGAACAGGCGCGGCCCTCTGCCGTGCAAAAAACGCATTTGGCAAAAGCATCAGAGCGAAACAGTAAAAGCACTAACCAAAAGACTTCAAAGAAAAGCAGTGGCACTGCAAAAAACACAACGAAAAAAACCAGTAAAAAGGCAAGCACCGCTAAAACCGCCTCCTCCAGCACCAAGCGCGCATCAAACAGCGCGAAAGCCAGTAAAGTCGCCTCTCGCCGCACGAAAACCAGCCCAGACAAGATTGCCGCCGTCGCTTTAGCGGAAAAGTGCACCGCGCGTAAAGGCCACAAGACACGCTGCGTGAAGGTAAAAGGCGATAAGCCAGAGACGCTGGCGGATCTGCATAAGGCGCGGATGCAAAAAGCACAGAAAACCGCCATGAATAAACTGATGGATCAGATCGGCAAGCCCTATCGCTGGGGTGGCTCCTCCCCGCGTACCGGCTTTGACTGCAGCGGTCTGGTCTATTACGCCTATAAAGATCTGGTCAAGTTCCGCATCCCGCGCACGGCCAATGAGATGTATCACCTGCGCGATGCTTCTCCGGTCGACACCGGTGAGTTGCAGAGTGGCGATCTGGTCTTCTTCCGCACCCAGGGCCGGGGCACCGCCGATCACGTCGGCGTCTACGTCGGTAACGGTAAATTCATCCAGTCTCCGCGCAGCGGCCAGGATATTCAGATCACCTCCCTGAGCGAAGATTACTGGCAGCGCCACTACGTGGGCGCGCGCCGGGTGATGACCTCTAAAACCCTTCGTTAATTCAGTGTCCTGCCGGTCTGCGGCAGGACACTTTCTTTACGTTTACTCCACCGCGTATTCGCGTTCGGCTTTGCCCCGTCCAGAGACCAGCACCAGCAACAGCGCCAGCACTGCAATCAGCGCCCCGGTAACGGGTACCACGCTATACCCCAGCCCGCCGGAGATCACCGCCCCACCTGCCGCTGCACCCAGCGCATTGCCCAGGTTAAAGGCTCCGATATTAACGGATGACGACAGGCCTGGCGCTTCATGAGCCACACGCATCACGCGCATCTGCAGCGGTGGCACCACGGCAAAGGTCGCTGCACCCCAGATGACCATGCTCACCGCCGCACCCAGCTCGCTACGGGCCAGAAGCGGAATGGCCAGCATGATAACGATCAGCAGCAGGAAAAAGCCTTTAAGGGTGCCGCTTACGGAGCGATCCGCCAGCTTGCCGCCGAGGTAGTTGCCGATGGAGAAGCCAACCCCGATCAGCACCAGCATTGCAGTCACAAACAGCGGCGTGGCATGAGCGATCTCATGCAGTACCGGTGCGATATAGGTATAGAGCGTAAACATCGCCCCCGCGCCCAGCACGGTGGTCAGTAAAGCCGACAGCACCTGCGGACGCACCAGCACGGCCAGCTCTTTACGCACATCCGGACGCTGCCCGGCGCTGCCTTTTGGCAGAGAGAAGAATAGGCTAAGCATCGAGATCACGCCGAGACCCGCCGTGGCAAGAAACGACATTCGCCAGCCGATGGTTTCACCCAGCCAGGTGGCCGCCGGTACGCCGCCGATGTTGGCGATGGTCAGCCCCATAAACATGGTTGCCACCGCGCTGGCCTGCTTCTCTTTAGGCACGACGCTGGCCGCCACCACCGATCCCAGGCCAAAGAAGGCCCCGTGGTTAAGGCTGGTGATAATGCGCGACAGCAGCAGGGTGGTATAGTCAGGAGAGAGTGCGGACAGCACGTTGCCCAGGGTAAAGATAGCCATCAGGAAGATCAGCGCGCTACGACGGGCGCGATGGGAGAGCAGCAGCGTCATTAGCGGGGCCCCCACCATCACGCCAATGGCGTAGGCGCTGATGAGCATTCCCGCTGCCGGTATAGAGACATCTACCCCACGAGCGATCGTCGGCAGCAGGCCCATCGGGGAGAACTCGGTGGTACCGATGCCAAATGCCCCTATCGCCAGGGCCAGCAGGGGAAAGTTGATTTTCATATTTTGACTCCAGAATTGCCGTGTCGACAGGCGACACCGTCACAGAAGCCAAAAGCATGACATTTATCACAAAAAAACAGAAGTTATCAAACTAACAAAAGTTTATTGCCATTTTGCTAACAATTAGCAGGGGAGTAGCGGAGATAACAAGCAGAGGGAGAGGACTCTCCCTCATACTGAATCAATTTAACGCAGCGGTCAGCGCACCGGCAACAATCAGGCCCAGCACAACAACGGTGGTCATCAGGGAAAACTTCAGATCTGCACTCATCAATTTCTCTCCATTCTTATTACCCCACAAAAAGTGAGCTTGCGCATTTTTACACATTTATGGGCAAAAATCTTCTTTGATTTGGGGTGATATGCGTTTTAACGCTTCCCCTTTTCATCAAGATAAGACAAAATTCCACGCTAAATTTATTCGCGTACCGGCCATAGACCCCTCCTGACGTTCCGTGTCGTTTTCCCGGCGAATCGCATCCCCAAAAGTTGCGTGCAGGCTGAGTAGAGGCAAACGTTTACCTACACTATTTTCAGGAGCTTACGTCGTGGTTTGGAGTGACATTGAATGGCAACTATAAAAGACGTAGCGAAACGAGCAAACGTTTCCACCACAACCGTATCACATGTTATTAACAAAACTCGCTTTGTGGCAGAAGAGACGCGTAACGCGGTATGGGCAGCCATTAAAGAGCTGCACTATTCACCCAGCGCCGTGGCCCGCAGCCTGAAGGTTAACCATACCAAATCGATCGGCCTGCTGGCGACCAGCAGCGAAGCGCCCTACTTTGCCGAGATTATCGAGGCGGTAGAGAAGAACTGCTTCCAAAAAGGCTACACCCTGATCCTGGGTAATGCCTGGAACAACCTGGAGAAGCAGGGTGCCTATCTGTCGATGATGGCGCAGAAGCGCGTCGATGGCCTGCTGGTGATGTGTTCCGAGTACCCCGCCCCGCTGCTGAGCATGCTGGAGGAGTATCGCCATATCCCCATGGTCGTGATGGACTGGGGTGAGGCAAAAGCAGACTTTACTGACTCGGTGATCGATAACGCCTTTGAAGGCGGGTATATGGCTGGTCGCTATTTGGTCGAGCGCGGCCATCGTGAGATTGGCGTGATCCCTGGCCCGCTTGAGCGCAATACCGGCGCGGGTCGTCTGGCTGGTTTTATGAAAGCCATGGAAGAGGCGCTGATCAGCGTGCCGGAGAACTGGATTGTACAGGGCGACTTTGAACCTGAATCCGGCTACCGCGCGATGCAGCAGATCCTCTCCCAATCGCACCGCCCTACTGCCGTATTCTGCGGCGGCGATGTGATGGCGATGGGCGCGCTCTGCGCCGTTGACGAGATGGGGCTGCGCGTGCCACAGGATGTCTCGCTAATCGGCTATGATAACGTGCGTAACGCCCGGTTCTTCACCCCTGCACTGACTACCATCCACCAGCCCAAAGACTCGCTGGGGGAAACCGCCTTTAATATGCTGATGGATCGCATCGTGAATAAGCGTGAAGAGTCCCAGTCGATTGAGGTTCATCCTCGACTGATCGAGCGCCGCTCGGTCGCTGACGGTCCCTTCCGCGACTATCGCCGTTAAGATCGCACCGCTAAAAACCTCGGGAGCCGGTTACTCAGGCTCCCGCAGCCACTCCCGATTAAGCGTTTCGCTATCGCCTAAATAGTCCAGCAGCCAGCCCAGCGCGGGGGAATTATCGTTTTGCTGCCAGGTCAGGCAGCAAGCAGCATCCGGAAACGACTCTTCCAGCTGGAGCTCCACCCACTCGCCGCGATCGAGCCACGGCCGCGCAAAATGGCCTGGCACCATACCGATGCACAGTCCGGCGCTCAGGCATTCTGCTGAAGAGGTCCAGTCCGGCACCACCATTCGCCGCTGGTTGTCCAGCAGCCAGGTGATCCTTTTAGGCAGCAGACGGGAGGTATCTTCCCACACCAGCGATGGCCAGCCGCGCAGAAGATCGTCACTCAGCGGGCCACGCCTGCCCGCCAGCGGGTGATGAGCGGCCACCACGCAGCGCCAGTTGAGCATTCCCATATCGCGAAAGGCAAAGCGCCCGCCCACCGGTATGGCCTGGGTCGCCCCGATGGCCAGCTCCACGCGCCCATCGGCCAGCGCATCCCAGACGCCATTAAATACCTCTTTCGACACCAGCAGCTCCACGTCTGAAAAGTGCCGGTAGAAGTCGACGATCATTTGCCGGGTGCGCTCGGGACGCACAATATTATCTACCGCAATAGCGAGCTGACCGCGCCAGCCGTTGGCTATCTGCTGGCACTGCTGCCGGGTGACCTGCATTTTTTTGATGACAGACCGCCCCTCCTGCAAAAACCAGCTGCCTGCGGGGGTCAATACGACATCCCGATGACGTCGTTCGAACAACGGCACGGCAAGCCACTCCTCCAGCTGACGAACCGTGTAGCTGATAGCAGAGGGAACCCGGTGCAGCTCATGGGCGGCGGCGCTAAAGCTGCCGGTACGGGCAACGGTATCTACCACTTCAAGGGAGTAATCTGACCACATATTCTGCCTGCAAAAAATTTGAATGCACCACGCAAATATTACCGTTTCACAAGCGGGAATGCACTGCCTACACTTTGCCGCTTTGTGATCTGTGCTGTTCACCTGTCGTGTAAAAGATAATAAGAAGGAGTGATGATGTTACCTGGTAAAGGATTTTTAGTCTGGCTAGCGGGATTAAGCGTGCTGGGCTTTCTGGCAACGGATATGTATCTGCCAGCGTTTACCGCTATTCAGCAGGATCTCAACACCCCTGCATCGGCCGTAAGCGCCAGCCTGAGCCTGTTTCTGGCCGGTTTCGCCCTTGCCCAGCTGGTATGGGGCCCACTCTCCGATCGCTTTGGCCGCAGGCCGATACTGCTCTGTGGGCTAGGATTGTTTGCTTTCGGCTGCATCGGCATGCTGTGGGTTCGCGACGGCACCACGCTGCTGGTGCTGCGTTTTGTTCAGGCCGTAGGAGTCTGTGCCGCGGCGGTCAGCTGGCAGACGCTGGTAACGGACTATTATCCGGCTCAGCGGGTCAACCGTATTTTTGCCACCATCATGCCGCTAGTAGGATTGTCACCCGCCCTCGCGCCGCTGCTGGGGAGCTGGATCCTTGCTCACTCCCACTGGCAGACAATCTTCATGGTGCTGTTTGTCATCACGCTGCTGCTGATGCTGCCTGCCCTGCGCCTTAAAAAACCGGTGAAAAAGCGCCATTCGCAGACGACGCCCGTTACCTTTGGGCTGCTGTTACGCTCCCGCTTTTACTGTGGAAACGTCACCATCTACGCCGCCTGCTCGGCCAGCTTTTTCGCCTGGCTTACCGGCTCACCGTTTATCCTCAACGCGCTGGGCTATGGTCCTACGGCGATTGGGTTGAGCTACGTCCCGCAGACCATCGCCTTTCTGCTGGGCGGCTACGGCTGTCGCGCCGCGCTGCAACGCTGGCAGGGGCCACGTATGCTGCCCTGGCTGCTGGCGCTCTATGCGCTGAGCGTGGTTGCCGTCTGGCTGGTCTCATTTATCCCGCAGGTTTCATTAACGCTGCTGCTGGCTCCGTTCTGCGTCATGGCGATGGCTAACGGTGCGATCTATCCGATTGTTGTGGCCCAGGCGCTAAGCCCGTTTCCACAGGGTGCAGGACGCGCGGCGGCGCTGCAAAACACCCTCCAGCTGGGCCTCTGCTTTTTCGCCAGCCTGCTGGTTTCAACGCTTATCGCAACACCGCTGCTCGCCACGACCAGCGTGATGCTGTTGACCGTGCTGCTTGCCGGGCTGGGCTATTGGGTGCAAAAACAGGCCGTAAAATAATTAGTTAACTAATGATAATAGGTTGAACGACCCGTTTTTGCGGCCTATACTCAATTCGATAATTCTTAATAGCAAAAAATATGTATTAACAGGCGTCGGAGTACGCCTGTTCTTCCATGGACGGCATTTTCGGCAAGGGCTATCTCCCTTCCTCTGTTCTACGTCGGATATCAAGCTCACGGCCCGTTCCGTGGGATTTCTCACAAACCATTAAAAGCGTCTACGCTGTTTGAAGGTTCTGATCACATAGGGTGATGGAGAAGCTATGAGTTCATCGTGTATAGAAGAAGTCAACATACAGAGCGATAACTGGTTCCGTATCGCAAGCGAACTGTTAAGCCGCGCGGGGATCAACGTCAACGGTACCGCCCCGTCGGATATCCAGGTGAAAAACCCCCATTTTTTTAAGCGCGTGTTAAAAGAAGGCTCGCTGGGGCTGGGTGAGAGCTATATGGACGGCTGGTGGGAGTGTGACCGGCTAGATATGTTCTTCAGTAAAGTGCTCCGTGCCGGGCTGGAAGACCAGATGCCGCGCCACATCAAAGATACGCTGCGTATCGCCGCGGCGCGAGTGCTTAACCTGCAAACTCAGAAGCGTGCCTGGATCGTGGGTAAAGAGCACTACGATCTCGGTAACGATCTCTTCAGCCGCATGCTCGATCCCTATATGCAATACTCGTGCGCCTACTGGAAAGAGGCCCAGACGCTGGAAGAGGCGCAGGAGGCCAAGCTGCGTCTCATCTGTGAAAAACTGCAGCTGCAGCCAGGCATGCGCGTGTTGGATATCGGCTGCGGCTGGGGTGGTCTGGCCTGGTTTATGGCTAAAAACTACGGCGTCAGCGTGACCGGCGTGACCATTTCAGCAGAGCAGCAAAAGATGGCCCAGGCGCGCTGCGAAGGGCTGGATGTGACGATCCTGCTTCAGGATTACCGCGATCTTAAAGATCAGTTTGACCGCGTGGTCTCGGTCGGCATGTTTGAGCACGTGGGCCCCAAAAACTATGCCACCTATTTTGAGGTGGTCGATCGCAACCTCAAGCCCGACGGCCTATTCCTGCTCCATACCATTGGCTCGAAAAAAACCGACCATCACGTTGACCCGTGGATCGATAAGTATATCTTCCCCAACGGCTGCCTGCCGTCGGTACGCCAGATTGCCAATGCCAGCGAGCCCCATTTTATCATGGAGGACTGGCATAACTTTGGTGCCGATTACGATACCACCCTGATGGCCTGGCACGAGCGTTTCATGGCGACATGGCCGGAAATTGCCGATAACTACTCTGAACGCTTTAAGCGCATGTTCAGCTATTATCTGAACGCCTGTGCGGGCGCGTTTCGTGCGCGGGATATTCAACTTTGGCAGGTGGTGTTTAGCCGCGGCGTCGAAAACGGCCTGCGCGTGGCGCGCTAATACCCTGCGCGTAGCGCGCTAATACATAGTGATGAAAAACCCCGGCGCGCCGGGGTTTTTTGTTGATTACTCTTCGCTGCCGCTGACCGAGGCGGCAATCATCGCTGCTTCACGGCTGGCCAGCACGCGCTCTACCGTATCCACAATCGCCTGGGTCTGCGGGTCGATCTCGATATTTACCCTGTGGCCCAACTTTTTATTGCCCAGCGTGGTGCGCTCCAGCGTTTCGGGGATCAGATGCACACAGAAACGCGTCGGCGTAACCTCACCCACCGTCAGGCTAATACCATCTACGCCAACGTAGCCTTTATAAAGAATATATTTCATCAGGTTGGCGTCCTGAACTTTAAACCAGATTTGACGGTTATTTTCAGAGGCCAGAATTTTCACCACCTCGGCGGTGGTAATAATATGCCCCGACATCAGATGGCCGCCGATTTCATCGCTGAACTTCGCCGCTCGCTCAACGTTCACCTCGCTGCCAACGCTCAGCTCGCCAAGGTTGGTAATACGCAGCGTCTCTTTCATCAGGTCAAAGCTCACCAGCGGGCCGTTGATGCTGGTGACAGTCAGGCAGCAGCCGTTATGCGCCACAGACGCACCGGTCTCCAGCCCCGGCAGCATCGCCTCCGGCAGCTCGACGACGTGGGTGCGGAAGTTGGGTTTTTCATCAATGGACACGATTTTTGCCGTGCCCTGTACAATACCAGTAAACATGCCTACAACTCCTGTAACCATTAATTCGGCGCAAGCCGTTTTGATAATTGCACAATAACAGGTGAAAAAAGAGGTTGCCAGCGCTGCACCCACCCAGGCTGTTTTTTCTCTGGCATATTCGCTGTTCCCCGTTACAATAGTCTGGCTATTTATCCTGCAATTTCTTCTTGCTGCCTGTTACGGCGGCTTTTTCATGCTTTCCTATAACAACAATATACAGGTGTTTCCGTGCAGAAGTATTATATCGAAGCACGCCAGCTGCTGGCGCTGGCTATCCCGGTGATCCTTGCGCAAGTGGCGCAAACCGCGATGGGATTTGTGGATACGGTCATGGCGGGCGGCTACAGCGCCACCGATATGGCGGCCGTCGCGATCGGAACCTCTATCTGGCTCCCGGCCATTCTCTTTGGTCACGGCCTGCTGCTGGCGCTGACGCCGGTTATCGCTCAGCTTAACGGTTCAGGTCGTCGGGACCGCATTGCGCAACAGGTGCGTCAGGGATTCTGGCTGGCGGGCTTTGTCTCGGTATTAATTATGGTCGTCCTCTGGAATGCCGGTCATATTATTCATGCCATGCATAACATTGATCCCGAGCTGGCGGATAAAGCCGTACGCTACCTCCGCGCCCTGCTCTGCGGTGCGCCGGGCTACCTTTTCTTCCAGGTGGCGCGTAACCAGTGCGAGGGGCTGGCGAAGACCAAGCCCGGCATGGTGTTTGGCTTTATCGGCCTGCTGGTGAATATTCCGGTTAACTATATCTTTATCTACGGTCACTTCGGCATGCCGGAGCTGGGCGGCGTCGGCTGCGGCGTCGCTACTGCGGCGGTCTACTGGGTGATGTTTATCTGTATGCTCTCCTACATCAAACGCGCCCGCTCCATGCGCGATATTCGCCAGGATCAGCACGTTGCCGGGCCCGACTTCAGCGTTCTTAAACGTCTGGTGCAGCTTGGCCTGCCGATCGCGCTGGCGCTCTTTTTTGAGGTGACGCTGTTTGCCGTGGTCGCGCTGCTGGTATCCCCGCTGGGCATCGTTGACGTGGCTGGCCACCAGATCGCCCTTAACTTTAGCTCGCTGATGTTTGTCCTGCCGATGTCGCTGGCGGCGGCGGTGACCATCCGCGTCGGTTTTCGCCTTGGACAGGGTTCAACCCTGGAGGCGCAGACCGCCGCGCGCACGGGTTTGGGCGTCGGCGTCTGCATGGCGGTGCTTACCGCTATCTTTACCGTATCGCTGCGGGAGCATATCGCCCTGCTCTACAACGATAACCCCGAGGTAGTGCACCTGGCGGCACAGCTGATGCTGCTGGCGGCAATCTATCAGATCTCTGACTCTATTCAGGTGGTGGGCAGCGGCATTCTTCGTGGCTATAAAGATACTCGCTCGATCTTTTTTATCACCTTCACCGCCTACTGGGTGCTGGGCCTACCGAGCGGCTACGTCCTGGCACTGACCGATCTGGTAGTCGATCGCATGGGTCCGGCGGGCTTCTGGATAGGCTTTATTATCGGCCTGACCTCGGCGGCGATCCTGATGATGCTGCGTATGCGTTTCCTACAGCGGCAGCCTTCCAGAGTGATCCTCCAGCGCGCCGCGCGTTAATTCACGACTAGCCGCCTACGGGCGGCTTTTTTATCTGCGGTTAAACGCCGCTAGCGTAAGGCAATGCCATGCAGAAAGAGACCGACCAGATGCGCAATATGCGGTTGCGGGGCGCTGTCTTGCTCAGTCGCCAGTGAAATTGCCGTTGCAATACACACCAGATCATCAAAGCTGATATCACTCCGAACTGCTCCTGCCGCTTGTCCATTCTGCAAAAGTCGCGTCCCCTCCTCGCGGGTTGCAACACATCCTGGCGTTCCGATCTGAAGAACCGTACCGAGCGACGCCGCAATGCCACGGTAGACATTGGTATACTGGACGAGCTCTTCGAGATACAACCGCAACGCATCCAGCGGCTCAAGCGAAGGGGCTCTTACCCGGCTGGCCTCTGATAAAGCCAAAAACCGATCGCTATACGCCGCCGCCAGCAGCGCTTCACGGGTCGGGAAGCGTCGATAGAGCGTGCCAATGCCGACGCCAGCACGCTTCGCGACATCTTCTAACGAGACGCCTGCGCCCCTTTCATAAAAAATCTCCTCGGCCGCAGCGAGAATTCGCGTTTTGTTTCGCTGCGCATCGGCGCGCAATGGGGGTTCGTGAGCCAACTCTTTTTTCTCCTGTGATGCTTGCTAAATGGAGGGTAACTCCACATAATAAATGGAGCAACCCTCCACTTAATGAAGAGCGAGACTATCTATGTCGATGAGATTCGAAAAAAAGGTCGTGGTGATTACCGGTGGTAGCGACGGTATCGGTTTGACGACAGCGAAGATGTTTGCGGCAGAAGGCGCGCACGTCTATATCACCGGTCGTCGTCAGGAGCGCCTTGATGAGGCACTTAACGAGATCGGTAACGGTGCCGTAGGCATTCAGGGGGACGTCGGCATGGGTGCCGACCTTGACAGGCTCTATGCAAAAATAGCGGAGGATCATGGCCGTATTGATGTGGTCTTCGCCAATGCCGGGGTGTCCGAATCTGCCCCCATCGGCAGTATTGATGAGGATCACTTTGACCGGGTCTTTACCATTAACGTCAAGGGTACGGTCTTAACCGTACAAAAAGCCTTACCCCTGATGTCTTCTGGCGGTGCGGTTGTGCTCGCTGGCTCGGTTGCGGGGAGTACCGGCATTGCTGGCCTCTCTGTGTATAGCGCCACAAAAGCAGCAATCCGCTCATTCGCCCGAACCTGGACAACTGACCTGAAAAGCCGGGGCATTCGCGTTAATACGGTGTCGCCAGGCATGGTTATGACTCCTGCAATGCAGGCCTATCTGGATAGCAATACTGGCGCTGAGGAGTGGATGCAGCAGACGACGCCATTCGGCAGGCTGGCCCAGCCCGAAGAAGTTTCTAAGGCGGTACTGTTTTTGGCCTCCGCAGAGAGCAGCTTTGTGGGTGGCGAAGAGCTGTTTGTCGATGGCGGTTTTATCGCCGTCTAAAGACAGTGCAAAAGGATTTATGATTAAAAATCATCCTTATGCTTCAATGCAATGTGAGCTTTATGTATAAAAGTTCTGCAATCGCGTGAAATCAGTGATAAAACTGCTTTTTTGTGCTTGCCACAGTCGCCGCCTGCCGCTAATATTCGTCCCCGTTGTCACACACAACGTTGCGTTCATAGCTCAGTTGGTTAGAGCACCACCTTGACATGGTGGGGGTCGTTGGTTCGAGTCCAATTGAACGCACCATCTCCTTAGTGCGTCCGTAGCTCAGTTGGTTAGAGCACCACCTTGACATGGTGGGGGTCGGTGGTTCGAGTCCACTCGGACGCACCAAATCATTTCCTGTGATTTGGTGCTTTTTCCTCAGTTTTGCTTCCCGTATCTCATCTGATCCGTTTACCATTTCAATGCTGACCTCTGATTCATGGCGTCTATACTCTAGTGTTCTTGCGCTATAGACTGGAGGTAAAATGGAGTATTTGGCACGACTCAATATAGTTACGGTGTTGATGTCACCCGCGTTTTGGATCAATCTGGCTATCGTCTTTTTTGTCACGTTGATTACCTATTGGCTGACAAACCGGCTGCTGAACTTTGCGTATAAAACCATTCAACAGGCCAGTAAAAAAGAGGAAAACAGCACCCACTCCCGCTTTATCGCGTTCGATATATTGAAGCGAACCAACAAACTCCTTCTCTTTATTGCCGCTTTTTTATTCAGCCTGCGCTTCGTTGACCTTCCCGATCGCCTGTTCTCGACGGTGTCCCACATCTGGTTCTTTGTTATCGCTATCCAGATTGCTATCTGGCTCGATCAGGGTGTGCAGTCCTGGATGCGCCATCTGCTCTATGCGCCAGGATCGAATAAAAACCCGGTGACGATGGTCATTCTGGGTATGATCCTGCGCGTAATTGTCTGGTCGATGATGCTGCTGTCGATTCTGGCGAATATTGGCGTCGATATTACCGCCCTGGTTGCCAGCCTTGGCGTCGGTGGTATTGCCATCGCACTGGCAGTGCAGACCGTGCTGAGCGATGTTTTCGCTTCCCTGTCGATCGGCTTCGATAAGCCCTTTGAGATTGGCGACTTCGTGGTGTTTAACGACGTGGCCGGTACCATTGAGCACATCGGACTCAAAACGACCCGTATACGCAGCCTCAGCGGAGAGCAGATCGTCTGCGCTAACGCCCAGCTGCTGCAACAGACCATTCATAACTACAAGCGTATGCAGACCCGCCGTATCGTTTTCACCTTTGGTGTGGCGCTCGGTACCCCGCCGGAAAAGCTGCGCATCATAGGTGATATGGTCAAAACCATCATTAACGAGGTCGGCGAGACGAAGTTCGACCGCGCCCACCTGCTGGCGTTTAATGCGGATCGCTTGACCTTTGAGGTCGTGCATATCGTCAATACGGCGGATTACAACAAGTACATGGATATTCAACAGGAGATCAATATCCGCATTATTGAAAAGCTGAATGAAAATGAGATTGAGCTGGCCCTGCCAAGCCTGGTGGTAAGAACCCCAGCCCAGCCAGAGGCAACGCCATTCCCCGTTACGATGCAGCGCTGGCCCAAGGAGGCCTGATTTAACTGGGGTTGAGCATTTCTCGCCATCCATGGCGGATGGCATATAATGCTACAGTGTTCATTCAATCGGCTTTTAAAAGGGGTAGCTAATGGAAATTGATCTCGACAACCTGGAGTTTGCCGGGCTTGACGAAGCGCAGGAGCGCAATGCGGAACGTCTGGATGACGCTGATAAAAAAGCGCAGGCGATTATCGCCGATGATGACTGCGGCGACGCCTGCAAAATCTGATACCTGAACCGGCCGCTCTGGCCGGTTTTTTTATATCTCAACAGGGCAGACGGCGGCAAACTGCGAGGGCTGCTCTGGCTCTGGATTATAGTGCTCCAGCCGCTCAAAAAGCGTTTGCACCACCTCTAACTGCTCCCGCTGTGTGGCGTAATCCCGCTGCTGCACGGCATGCTGGGTCAGCCTCTCTACTAGCGCTTTCGCCTCCTCTGCCGCCGCGCTGCGCATAGCCGGTGGATAGATTGGATTTAGCGCAATATCGAGATCCATATCCGTTTGCAGCTGGTTGCTATTAACGACGACGCGGCTTTCCGGCGGGAATGCTTCAGTCACCAGGCGGTGGCTCAAGGCGACCAGCTTAATGTTGTAATCCTGCCGGGGACGATCCGCAGGCCGTGCTAGATCGACAAGCTGAACGATACCAGCCGCGAAGGCAATCGCCTCGCGATCCGGCGGATCGCCCTGGGCCTCAGCCACCGACAGCATCAGAAAAGCAAGCCCCGCCGCCTGTTTGGACTGTGTTCCTGCCCGCTCGGCTGAAGCGAATCCCAGGCCCAGCACCACCAACCTTCGCGCCAGGCGCAGGTTAGCCTCATCCAGCCCCGCCTCGCTTTTCATGAGAGGGTAGCGCGTAATAAACCCCAGCATCGCCTTCATACCGGCCCCCTTCGGCAGAGCGTGATTAAGGCCATTTTCTAATAGATGGATACGCTGCCTCGCAACGGTACACAGCAGCTGGGCGATATTGAGGTCAGCGCTGGCCGTCTCTGGATGAGGAGGAAAGCAGACCCTCTGGTAGTGCAAAACGGTGAGCCTGCTCGTCTCTTCGGTCGGCGGATCCATAAAGACGGCGTTATCCGCATCGTTGGCCCAGGCCCAGGCGAAACGCGCTTCCGCCAGCAGCAAGGCCGGCGGCGCAGCCATCTCTTCTATTTGCGTCAGCGCGACACTCGCCTGCTGGCGGTATACCGCTCCGTCTAAACCGGCTTCGGCGACCACATCGCCAGCCTGGTAAACGCGATCCAGCAGGCAGCGACCACGCCCTGCCTCATCCAGGCTACTGCTACACTCCGCTGGGAGATCCGGCGGGTAGTGGCCGTAGGCATAATGAGCTTGAAGGGAGAGCGTAACCAACAGGAATAGCGCCATGATCTTCTGGCTTCCATGCTGAATAGTAAAGAGACGTTCTATAATCGACATCTAAGGAGATCCGGCAGCGATCGATCACAGGAGTATAGGCAGGCAGAACGTCGCTAAAGTATGAAATTATCCCACCCTTTTGTTTCATATTGCTGTGACATACTATCGTTTATGTCAGCATACCTGCGAACAAGGAGATAACGATGCATAACATGGGTGAAGGTTTAACGCCTGAACAGGCGCTGGAGAAGCTTGATGCGCTGTATGAGCAGTCGGTCAATGCGCTACGCGATGCTATTGGCCTGTATATAGAGGATGGTTCGCTACCCGATACCCTGACGCGTGCCCAGGGCAAGTTTGTCTATCCGGAGCTGTCTGTCTCCTGGGATGGCAATACCACCAATCCGCCGAAAACGCGGGCCTACGGTCGCTTTACACATTCGGGCCGCTATACCACCACGATCACCCGTCCGGGCCTGTTTCGCACCTACCTGCTGGAACAGTTAACGCTGCTGTACAATGACTATGGCGCACGAATCGAAGTGGGCCCCTCCCAGCATGAGATCCCCTATCCGTACGTGATTGACGGCTCTGCGCTGACGCTGGATCGCTCCATGAGCGCCGGGCTGACCCGCCACTTCCCGACAACCGAGCTGGCACAGATTGGCGACGAGACCGCCGATGGGCTGTTTCATCCCACCGAGCTCTATCCGCTGTCGCACTTTGATGCCCGCCGGGTCGATTTCTCACTGGCTCGCCTGCGTCACTACACCGGCACGCCTGTAGAGCATTTCCAGCCCTTCGTGCTGTTTACCAACTACACCCGCTACGTGGACGAGTTTGTACGCTGGGGCTGTAGCCAGATCCTCGATCCCGACAGCCCCTATATTGCGCTCTCCTGCGCGGGCGGCGTCTGGATCACCGCCGAGACCGAAGCGCCGGAAGAAGCCATTTCCGATCTGGCATGGAAGAAGCACCAGATGCCCGCCTGGCACCTGATCACTGCCGATGGCGAAGGGATTACGCTGGTTAACATCGGCGTAGGGCCGTCAAATGCCAAAACCATCTGCGATCACCTCGCCGTGCTGCGCCCTGCCCTGTGGCTGATGATTGGCCACTGCGGCGGCCTGCGTGAAAGTCAGTCCATCGGTGACTACGTGCTGGCGCACGCCTATCTGCGCGACGATCATGTTCTGGATGCGGTACTGCCGCCGGATATTCCTATCCCGAGCATCGCCGAAGTTCAGCGTGCGCTTTATGACGCCACGAAAGCGGTAAGCGGTATGCCCGGTGAAGAGGTCAAGCAACGGCTGCGTACCGGGACCGTGGTCACCACCGACGACCGCAACTGGGAGCTGCGCTACAGCGCCTCGGCTCTGCGCTTTAACCTGAGCCGCGCGGTGGCAATCGATATGGAGAGCGCCACCATTGCTGCCCAGGGCTATCGCTTCCGCGTTCCCTACGGCACCCTGCTCTGCGTCTCTGACAAGCCGCTGCACGGTGAGATCAAGCTGCCGGGTCAGGCCAACCGTTTTTATGAGGGGGCGATTTCAGAGCACTTACAGATAGGGATCCGGGCGATTGATCTGCTGCGCGCCGAAGGCGACCGCCTGCACTCGCGTAAGCTAAGAACCTTTAACGAGCCGCCGTTCCGGTAAGTAAAAGCAAAAAGCCCGCTAAAAAGCGGGCTTCTTTAATTTGGCTCCTCTGACTGGACTCGAACCAGTGACATACGGATTAACAGTCCGCCGTTCTACCGACTGAACTACAGAGGAATCGTGTGAACGGGGCGAATATTAACGACGAGGGGTGGCCTTGTCAAAGGGTGATTTAAAAAAAACGACCGATTGCCCATTTATTCCTCAAGTCGCACAAAAATCCGCACTGCCCGAATATTTACTGTACATCCTGTCGCTTAACCCGCGGATATTTCCACAGCCAGCGGCCGCTGACCATACGCCAGTAAAAGAACACGCCGCGCACCGCCCAGTCGAAGAACATCCCCAGCCAGACGCCGACCACGCCCATGCCCAGCACCACGCCAAGCGTATAGCCTGCCACCACGCGGCAGCCCCACATGCCAAGCATCGAGACCCACATCGCAAAGCGCGCGTCACGTGCGCCCTTCTGCCCCGCCGGCAGTACCCATGATGCAGCCCAAATAGGCATAAAGGCGGCATTAAGCCAGAGCAGCACTTTTACCACCTCCTGCACATCCTGTTCCGGGGTATAGAACGCAGCCAGCAGACCGGCAAACGGCGCGCTGAACCAGGCAATAGCAGTTAGCCCGATTGTCGATAGCCAGAAAACGTGGCGTAGCTGGCGCTCGGCTTGGCCAATCTGCCCCTTACCCAACCGCCTGCCGGTGATGATCGTTGAGGCGGATCCCAGTGCGTTGCCCGGCAGGTTGATTAACGCCGCCACGGAGAAGGCAATAAAGTTCCCCGCAATGACGTTGGTACCCATCCCGGCCACAAAGATCTGCGTCAGCAGCTTGCCGCTGTTAAAAAGTACCGACTCAATGCTGGCCGGAACGCCAATACCCATCACTTCCCAGACGATAGCGAAGTTAAGCGGTTTGAAGTAGCTTTTGAGGGTAATGCGCAGGGCCGGGTTAAAGCCGATCATCAACACCCAAATAATTGCTACTGCGCCAATGTAACGGGAGATCGTCAAACCCAACCCGGCACCGGCAAAGCCGATGCCGGGCCAGGAGAAAACGCCATAGATCAGCGCGCTGCTGATAATGATATTAAGAATGTTCATGCCGCCATTAATCATCAGCGGAATTTTGGTATTCCCAGCCCCGCGCAGCGCCCCGCTGCCGATGAGCGCAATCGCTGCCGCCGGATAGCTCAGCACCGTCAGTTCCAGATAGGTCAGCGCCAGCGCTTTGACCTGTGGCGTCGCTTCTCCTGCCACGACGTTAATAATTTGCGCGCCAAAGTAGTGGATCACCGCCGCCAGCACGGCGGCAAAAAGGGTCATGATCACCAGCGATTGCCGCGCAGCCGCTCGCGCGCGCCGTCGGTCACGCTTGCCCAGGCTGAAGGCAACCACGACGGTGGTCCCCAGATCAATCGCGGCGAAAAAGGCCATCACCACCATATTAAAGCTATCGGCCAGGCCGACGCCTGCCATTGCCTCTTTACCTAACCAACTGACCAGAAAGGTGCTCAGCACCCCCATCAGCAGTACGCAGGTGTTTTCCAGAAAGATAGGTACCGCCAGGGGCGTGATCTCACGCCAGAAGAGGACTCGGTAACTATTACGTTTTTTATACCAGGACGTGCGCACGACGGCCTGTCGTAGAGCGGCAGTGACGTTCAAAATGGACCTTAGCGAGAGTGCGAGAGAAAGTTGAAACCTCATTTCAAATGATGAGGGAGAAATGCCGATCCTGCAAAGTATTTTGCCGCTATTTTGTTGCGAAAAACAACAGAGTGGCGAGAGAAGCAGCAGACGAACGCCATTGATTCAAATGAGGTTTGACAAAAAATTTTTAGCCGCTAATATTCGCTGCGTTCACACGATTCCTCTGTAGTTCAGTCGGTAGAACGGCGGACTGTTAATCCGTATGTCACTGGTTCGAGTCCAGTCAGAGGAGCCATATTAAAGAAGCCCGCTTTTTAGCGGGCTTTTTGCTTTGTTCA
>NZ_LR607338.1:493400-502593 GCF_902164725.1 Pseudescherichia vulneris
ATCAGTTTGTAAAGACTTAACACCTTGATCACACTTCATCGGGCAACGACACAGAAGATTTTTGAAACGCTGTTTTCATTTTCCTTTTTCACTCTTTTCAGCGTATAATAGGTGCCTGGTCGCTATTGAATGGTTTCAGCTCATTGAACTGTAAAATTCAACTATCACATCGCATACTCCCGTTTTGGGCTGGAACTCAAGCACACATTACTCTGCACGCTCTTTTGATGTCACCTATCCTTACGCTGTGGCATCGCAGCTTTCGCAACACAGGTTTGACTCCGCGGTGGTGCGCCCCCGGAGCACGATTCTCCTATCCTTCACAACTTAAAGACTAAGACTGTCATGAAAAAGACCAAAATTGTTTGCACCATCGGCCCGAAAACCGAATCCGAAGAGATGTTAACCAAGATGCTGGACGCCGGTATGAACGTCATGCGTCTCAACTTCTCTCACGGTGACTATGCAGAACACGGTCAGCGCATCCAGAACCTGCGCAACGTGATGAGCAAAACCGGCAAAAAAGCCGCGATTTTGTTGGATACCAAAGGGCCAGAAATTCGCACCATTAAGCTGGAAGGCGGTAACGACGTCTCCCTGAAAGCAGGCCAGACCTTTACCTTCACCACCGATAAATCCGTTGTCGGTAACAACGACATCGTTGCTGTGACCTATGAAGGTTTCACCGCTGACCTCGCCGTGGGCAACACCGTACTGGTTGACGATGGTCTGATCGGTATGGAAGTTACTGCTATCGAAGGTAACAAGGTTGTTTGTAAAGTGCTGAACAACGGCGACCTCGGCGAAAATAAAGGCGTTAACCTGCCGGGCGTCTCTATCGCCCTGCCTGCCCTGGCTGAAAAAGACAAACAGGATCTGATCTTCGGTTGCGAGCAAGGCGTTGACTTCGTTGCTGCGTCCTTTATCCGTAAACGTTCCGACGTAGTTGAAATCCGTGAGCACCTGAAGGCGCACGGTGGCGAAAACATTCAGATCATCTCCAAGATTGAAAACCAGGAAGGCCTGAACAACTTCGACGAAATCCTCGAGGCCTCAGACGGCATCATGGTAGCCCGTGGCGACCTGGGCGTTGAGATCCCGGTTGAAGAAGTGATCTTCGCCCAGAAGATGATGATCGAAAAATGTATCCGCGCACGTAAAGTGGTGATCACCGCTACCCAGATGCTGGATTCTATGATCAAAAACCCGCGTCCGACTCGCGCTGAAGCCGGCGACGTCGCCAACGCCATCCTCGACGGTACCGATGCTGTGATGCTCTCCGGTGAATCTGCTAAAGGTAAATACCCGCTGGAAGCGGTGACCATCATGGCGACCATCTGTGAGCGTACTGACCGTGTGATGACCAGCCGTCTGGACTTCAACAACGACAGCCGCAAGCTGCGCATCACCGAAGCCGTTTGCCGTGGTGCGGTAGAAACCGCTGAAAAACTGGAAGCACCGCTGATCGTGGTTGCAACCCAGGGTGGTAAATCTGCCCGTGCGGTACGTAAATACTTCCCGGACGCGACCATTCTGGCCCTGACCACCAACGAACTGACTGCCCGTCAGCTGGTGCTGAGCAAAGGCGTTGTCGCGCAGCTGGTGAACGAGATTGCCTCTACGGATGATTTTTACCTGCAGGGTAAAGAGATCGCCCTGGCGAGCGGCCTGGCACAGAAAGGCGACGTGGTTGTAATGGTTTCCGGTGCGCTGGTTCCGAGTGGTACAACTAATACAGCATCCGTGCATGTACTGTAATTATTAACAGCTCTATTAATTTGCACTAAAAGCGCCCTCCGGGCGCTTTTTTTATTCCCTCAGAAGCCCCTCTCATTAGGAATGCAAATCGGATTAGACTATTTAACCTCGTATTTCATAAGATATATCCGATGAAAATGGTCTGTTTTCACACAGCTTTTTTACCATTTTCACTAAATTCGATGCATCTTTGAGCGAACGATCAAATTTAGGTGTATTCCCAGCAAAAAAATATTCTCAACATAAAAAAGTTTGTGTAATACTTGTAACGCTACATGGAGATTAACTCAATCTAGAGGGTATTAATAATGAATCGTACTAAACTGGTACTGGGCGCGGTAATCCTGGGTTCTACTCTGCTGGCAGGTTGCTCCAGCAACGCTAAAATCGACCAGCTGTCTTCTGACGTTCAGACTCTGAACGCTAAAGTTGACCAGCTGAGCAACGACGTGAACGCAATCCGTTCTGACGTTCAGGCTGCTAAAGACGACGCAGCTCGCGCTAACCAGCGTCTGGACAACCAGGCTCACTCTTACCGTAAGTAAGAGTTCCTGTAATAAAATGGCGCACACTGTGCGCCATTTTTTTTGCCTGTCATTCAGTAGCTCTCTGACTACTGGGTCATCGTTACTCCCGTCCCTTCGCTCTCTGCGCTAGTTACAGTCGACGTCTGGCTATTATGGGCTGACAGTACCGCCGCTGGGCCAGATGCGCCCTTTGCTACCGGCACGTTCACCGGATACCCTGCACGCCGCAGCATGGCTTTATCAATTGTTGATTGATCGCCTCCCGCCTGACGAATCGCGTCGCTAAAGGTCGCCGTCAGAGTGATAGGCACAGTTTGCGTATTCTCCTCCGGCTGCTGCGAGAGCGGGCGATGCACCTCAATATACTGCTTGCCGTCAGGCTCAACAGAGTACTTCACGGGCTCATTGATGATACGCACCGGCATGCCGGTAGAGGCCTGGGAGAAGAGCGCCTTTATATCAGGCGCGGCCATACGAATACAGCCGGAGCTGACGCGTAACCCCACGCTATCAGGCGCGCTGGTACCATGGATCAAATACTCGCCCCTCCCCTCCGCCAAACGCAGCGCAAAGCGCCCCAGCGGGTTATTTGGCCCGGCAGGAACCACGGCAGGAAGCGTGATGCCTTTGGCAAGCGAGCGCGCCCGTATGCCCGCAGGCGGCGTCCAGGTCGGGTTGGGTATCTTCTGGCTTATTCGAGTCAGCGTGACGGGTGTTTCAAGCCCCTGCTGGCCGATGCCAATAGGATAGACCTGGACGCTGTTCTCTCCCGGCGGATAGAAATAGAGCCGCAGCTCGGCCAGGTTGACCACTATCCCCTCCCGAGGCGTATCGGGCAGCAGCATCTGCGTAGGGATCGTCATCACCGTGCCAGGCTTCGGCACGGGCGCGATAGTATTGTTGGCCTCAATAAGCAACATCGCAGGCGTGTCGAAGTGACGACCGATCGCCTGAAGGTTACGATCCTGAGGCTGCACGGTGTAGGTCTGGTTCTGACCAATAAGACGGCTACCCGGCGGCGGCAGTAAATAGTCTGCTGCCTGGGCGGCTTGAATAGCGCTAAATGCGCTGATAATGCTCACTGTTATTAGAGACGCGCGTTTCATACACAGTTTCCCGTATTCACTGGCCCAGCGCCAGAAAGCTGAAAATTACGCGAGGAGAAAAGTCACCTCGCGTAACAGGATGAAAGCTATAAAAACAGTTTAGCTAATGTTGGCGGCTTTGTTACGAATTGCGCGGATCATCGCTTCCAGACCCTGGGAGCGCGAGGGGGTCAAATGCTGGGCAAGGGCCATTTTTTCAAACCACGGGCGGACATCAAAAGCGACAATATCCTGCGCCGTCATCTGCTGATAAAGAATAAAGACGACGGCAATCAGCCCTTTTACAATGGCCGCGTCGCTATCGCCCTGTAGCTCAATAATGCCGCTCTCGTTTTGCTGCATCACGATCCATACCTGGCTCTGGCAGCCCTGAATCGTGTTCTCTGCGCTGTGCGCCTGCTCGCTTAAGGCCGGCAGACGCTGCCCTAGCTCGATGATATAAAGATATTTCTCTTCCCAGTTAGCGCAGCGCGTAAAGTTACGCAGCAGCCGCTCTTTATCGGGTAATTCAGCCATAACCGCTCCTTTGTTAGCCCAGCAGCTGATGAATACGTTTCAGCCCGGCTACCAGACGATCCACCTCTTCCTGCGTGTTGTAAATAGCCAGCGATGCACGGCACATGGCTGGAACGTTATAAAACGCCATCAGCGGCATCGCACAGTGATGACCGGTACGCACCGCCACGCCATAATTATCGAGGAAGCTCCCGACGTCATAGGCGTGATGCTTACCTAAATTGAACGCAATGACGCCCTGACGCTGCGCGGGACCATACAGCGTGATATCCGGCACGGTGGCCATCTCAGCCAGCGCATACGTCATTAACGATTGCTCGTAAGCCTGGATATTATCGAGGCCCAGCGTGCTGACGTACTCTATGGCCGCACCGAGCGCGATGATCCCGCCGGTATTCGGGGTACCGGCCTCAAAGCGCCACGGCGCGCGGGCATAGGTCGTGCCGTCGGTCAGGCTGACGGTAGCGATCATTGACCCGCCCCCTTCCCACGGCGGCATGGCCTGAAGAATATCCTCTTTAACATACAGAATGCCGATGCCGGTTGGCCCGTAGAGCTTGTGCGCGGAAAAAGCATAGAAGTCGCAGTCCAGCGCCTGCACGTCAACGGTATGGTGGATCACCGCCTGCGCACCATCCACCAGCACCTTAGCGCCATGCTGGTGGGCAAGCGCGGTCATCTCGGCGATGGGGTTTTCCGTGCCCAGCACGTTAGATACTTGGGTAATGGCCAGCAGGCGGGTGCGATCGTCAAGCAGCTCGCGCCAGACGTCCAGCTGCAGCGTCCCGTCGGGGTTAAGCGGGATCACCCGCAGCTCAGCGCCGGTACGCTCGCACAGCATCTGCCACGGCACGATATTGGCATGGTGCTCCATCATCGTAATAATGATGTTGTCCCCGGCGCGGATCTGGCTGCTGCCCCAGCTGTGGGCTACGAGGTTAATCGCCTCGGTGGTACCGCGGACAAAGACGAGCTCCTCCGTTGACCGGGCATTAAGAAAACTGGCCGCCTGAGCGCGCACGTTCTCCATCCGCTGCGTTGCCTCGGCGCTCAGAGTATGGATCCCCCGATGCACCGCCGCGTAGCCGTGACGATAGAACTCGGCTTCGGCGTCGATAACCTGATTGGGTTTCTGCGCGCTGGCAGCGCTGTCCAGATAGGCCAGCGGCACGCCGTTCACTTCACGCGACAGGACGGGGAAATCTGCCCGTACGTCGCTCACGGAATAACTCATGCGTTGCCCCCTGCAAGGCGCTGACCAATTCGGCTCAACACCTGCTGCTTAAGCGCCTCGTCACTGATGGCTTCCGTCAGTTCAGCGGCAAAGGCATAGATAATCATCTGCTGGGCGGCCTGCCGATCGATGCCGCGCGAGCGCAGGTAAAACATCTGTTCATCATCAATACGGCCAACGGTCGCACCGTGGCTACACTTCACGTCGTCGGCATAGATCTCCAGCTGCGGCTTGGTATCGACCTCCGCGAGCCGGCCCAGCAGCAGATTGTTATTGGTCATCTGCCCGTCAGTTTTGATAGCATGCTGAGCCACGTTGATCATGCCGTTAAACACCGCGCGGCCTTTGTCGCTAACGATGGTTTTATGCAGCTGGCGGCTGTTACAGAAGCCTTTATTGTGCTCAAGCCAGGTACGGGTATCGCATACCTCGTTGTTCACCGGCATCGCCAGGCTATTGATGCGCAGCGTGGTATTTTCACCGTTAAGCTGGGTGCTGGTATGGTGTCGCAGCACGGCCCCGCCAAGCAGGAAGCTGTGGCTCCAGGCAGCGGCATCGGCGGCCATAAAGAGATCGTTATGGGCAAAGTGGTAGCTGCCCGCGTTCTCAAAGGCCAGCTTCACATGGTGCAGCTGCGCGTTAGCCCCGACGTTCATCGTCAGGCGTGAGCCCGTAAAGTGTCCCCTATCGTTGAGGCTGACGTAGTGCTCATAGAGCGTTGCCTCAGCGCTCTCTGCCAGCTCGATATGGTGCCGATAGTGGACGGTGTTCATCTCGTCCCCGTCCAGCCCTTGGGTAATGTGCATCAAGAGCAACGGTTTAGCAGGCCGTTGATTACGCGTTACATGAATATGCGTCACGCTTGTCGAAAGGCTTTCGGTCAGATGCAGAAACATCTCTGGCTGTACCGGCGCGGGCAATGCGCTGCGCTCGTCGTTGATCGACACGCTATATCCACTGCCGTCGAGGCTGTCGCTCAGGTAGGCATCAAAGTGCCCGTCGATAAATACTAGCCGCAGCGCATCCACCGGCAGTGCCAGGACATCGCGCTGTTCAGCGCTAATGCGGCTGCTTTTAGCGACAAACTGGCGCTTCAGCAGTCCGTCGAGAGACGTATATTTCCAGTCTTCCTGTTTGCGCGTCGGCAAGCCCAAGCGCAGCATCTGCTGCAGGTGCTGCTGGGCCTGCTCAGAGCGGTTCCCACCCTGGGCTTCAAACAGATGATGCCACTGCTGCAGCGCGTTACTGCTGTTCTGTAAGCCAGCCATAGCCCTGCTCCTCCAGCTGTTTGACCAGCGTAAAATCACCTGATTTCACAATGCGGCCCTGATAAAGGACATGCACGTAATCTGGCTTGATGTAGTCAAGGATGCGCTGGTAGTGCGTGACGATGATAAAGGCACGCTTATCATCGCGCAGGGAGTTCACACCGTCAGCAACGATCTTCAGCGCATCAATGTCCAGACCGGAGTCTGTTTCATCGAGAATGCACAGCTCAGGCTCAAGCACCGCCATCTGCAAAATATCATTACGCTTCTTTTCACCACCGGAGAACCCGACGTTGACCGAGCGCGTGAGCAGATCTTCCGGCATCTTCAGCAGCTTGATCTTCTCTTCCATCAGATCCTGGAAGTCGAAGCGGTCCAGCTCCTCCTGACCACGGTGCTTACGCACGGCGTTAAGCGCGGTTTGCAGGAAGAACTGATTGCTGACGCCGGGGATCTCCACCGGGTACTGGAACGCCATAAAGACGCCCTCGCCTGCACGCTCCTCGGGATCCAGTTCCAGCAGGTCTTGACCTTTAAACTCAACGCTGCCGCCGGTGACTTCATAGTCCTCCCGCCCGGCCAGGGTTGCCGACAGCGTACTTTTACCGGAGCCGTTGGGTCCCATAATGGCATGCACCTCGCCGGGGCGAACCTCAAGGCTCAGACCACGCAGGATCTCTTTATCTTCAACGGATACCTGTAAATCTTTAATGCTTAACATAGGGATTCCCTTATTCCTTAACCGACGCTGTGTTCAAGACTAATTGCCAGCAGTTTTTGTGCTTCTACGGCAAACTCCAGCGGCAGCTCGGAGAAGACATCTTTACAGAAGCCGTTAACAATCATGGATATTGCATCCTCTTCGCTAATGCCGCGCTGCAGACAGTAGAAAAGCTGATCCTCACCAATGCGTGAGGTAGTCGCCTCATGCTCAAGCTGGGCGCTATTGTTGCGGCACTCGACATAGGGGAAGGTGTGCGCCCCACAGTCAGGTCCAATCAGCATCGAGTCACACTGGGTAAAGTTACGCGCGTTGGTCGCCGTCGGCATGATTTTCACCAGCCCGCGATAGCTGTTCTGGCTTTGCCCCGCCGAGATCCCTTTCGAGATGATGGTCGATTTGGTGTTCTTGCCGATGTGGATCATCTTGGTGCCGGTATCGGCCTGCTGGTGGCCGCTGGTGAGCGCCACAGAGTAGAACTCGCCGATGGAGTTATCGCCGCGCAGGATAACGCTTGGGTATTTCCAGGTGATCGCCGAGCCGGTCTCTGACTGCGTCCATGACATCTTGCTGTTTTCGCCTTCGCACAGCGCACGCTTGGTCACGAAGTTCAGGATGCCGCCGGTGTTGTTATCCCCCGGGAACCAGTTCTGTACGGTGGAGTATTTTACCTCCGCGTCTTTATGGATGATCACCTCGACTACCGCGGCATGAAGCTGATAGCTATCGCGTACCGGTGCCGAGCAGCCCTCGATATAGCTGACGTAGCTCCCTTCATCGGCGACCAGAATGGTGCGCTCGAACTGGCCCGTTTTCTCTGCGTTGATACGGAAATAGGTAGAGAGCTCCATTGGGCAGTGCACGCCTTTCGGCACATAGATAAAGGTGCCATCGGAGGCGACGGCGGCGTTCAGAGCGGCAAAGAAGTTATCGTTGCTCGGTACGACGGTACCAAGGTATTTCTTCACCAGCTCGGGGTGATCGTGGATAGCCTCGCCAAACGAGCAGAAGATGATCCCCTGCTCCGAGAGTTTCTCCCGATAGGTCGTCGCCACCGAGACAGAGTCAAAGATGGCGTCCACCGCCACCTCGCGCCCTTCACGCACCGGCACGCCCAGCTGATTAAACGCCTCCTCTACCTCGTTGGTCAGGAAGGCATTCGCGCCGGTCTGCTGCACCGCACCGGGCTCTGAGGCGCAGGTATCGTCGCAGTTGCCGCAGGAAGGCGCGGAGTAGTAACTGTAATCCTGGTAGTTGAGCTTGTCATAGTGAGCCTTGAGCCAGTGTGGCTCCTCCATGGTCAGCCATGCCCGAAATGCGCTCAGGCGGAACTCAAGCATCCATTCAGGTTCATTTCGTTTGGCCGAGATAGCCCGCACCACATCTTCATTGATGCCGTGGGCCATCTCGTCGGTCTGTAACCGGGTAAAAAAGCCCTCTTTATAGTTAAGGGGGCCTGACCAGGTTTGGACATCGTCCATTGCTTCAGTTTTATGAGACTCAACATTACGAGACATAGTACCGCCTATACCCCAAAGCTTTCACCACAGCCGCACTCGTGCTGAGCTTTCGGATTATAAAATTTAAATATCTGGTTTAATCCTTCCCGCACATAGTCGACGGTCGTTCCATCGATGAACGGCATGGCCTGTAGAGGAACATACAGATGCGCGCCGTCGCGCTCAAAGAGCAGATCGTCTTCTGCAGGTTCGGTCACGGTATCCAGTACATAGCCAAAGCCTGCACAGCCCGTCTGTTTAATGCCGAGACGAACGCCGCGCAGCTCCGGCTGTTTACTGGTCAGAGCGCGAATGTGCTCCGCCGCTGCCGGGGTCAGGATCAAACCCTGCCAGCCCGGGTTGTTTGGATCGAAAGTCCCTGAATGCAATTCCATAGGTATACCTCACATGATTACGTCAGCAGGACATAACGCTATGTTAGTGATAATGATTATCACTTCAACCTCTAATCCGCAGGGTTATTCGCGTTAAGCGCTCTTTTTATATACATCTATTAAGCATAGACCCTGCTGCCAGGGTTAACAGAAAAGGATTATTTGAAGT
>NZ_LR607338.1:502970-540860 GCF_902164725.1 Pseudescherichia vulneris
TGGCGGTTCCAATCAACGGGACGGAGGGGTTATCCCCCACATCAAATTTAAATGCCCCGTCTGCAATGGCGCTAAGTTCTTCTTCACGCCTTTCTGCCCTGACAAGAGTTGCCCCTATGGAGCCGTCTGTTCCGTTTGCGGGATCAGACTGACTGCTAAAAATACCCTTCCCAAAAGGCGGCGCTGGAATAAAGTTGCTTGATCAAGGCCTCGTAAGAGGCCTTCTAAACGCGGATATTTATGGATCAAAGATAGAGCGAGGCTTCGCCCATCGGGCGGGTTTTGAAGCGGCGGTGGATCCACAGATACTGCTCCGGGGCGCGCATAATTTCCCGCTCAATCACCCGGTTCATATAGCTGGCGGCTTCAAACTCATTCTCTACCGGATAGTCGGTTAGTGCCTTGCCGATATGCAGCTGATAGCCGGAGCCATCCGGTTTACGGATCATCGTTACCGTCAGCATCGCCGAGCCGGAAAGGCGTGACAGCACGTAGGTGCCGTTGGTCGTTGCGGCGTTAACAGAGAAGAACGGTGCAAAAGTGCTGCCTTTGCGGCCGTAGTCCTGGTCCGGTGCAAACCACACTGCTTCACCTTTCCGCAGCGCGCTGACCAGCCCCTTCAGGTTACGACGGTCAATCATCGATTTATTGGAACGCATCCGTCCCCGAGTCTGCACCCACTCCATGACCGGACTGTTGTGCTGACGATAGGTGGCCATCATCGGCTGACACAGCCCCATCACGCGACCGCCCAGCTCCAGCGACATAAAGTGCACCCCAACGACCATCACGCCGTGGTGTTTTGTCTGGGCGTCAACCAGGTTCTGATAGCCTTCTACGTCAAACCAGCGGCGTACGCGCTTGTCCGGCCAGAACCAGGCCATACCCGTCTCGATCAGCCCCATGCCTAATGACATAAAGTTTCTGTCGATTAACGTTTCGCGCAGGGCAGGCGTCATCTCAGGGAAACAGAGCTCAAGGTTGCGCTGGGCAATGCTTTCCCGTCGCTTTAAAAACGGACGCGCAATGCGGCCAAGACCGGTACCGAAGCGATGAAGCACAGGATAAGGCAGTTGAACCAGAAGCCACAGAATGGCAAGACCAAACCAGGTCATCCAGTGACGGGGATGAAGAAAAGCGAGTTTAAATGAAGCGATCATATTGTTGTTACCTTTTAAGCTTATAATAAGTAGCGCTTTAGGAAACAACGAATCCCTTCATTAGGTCATTCAGCGATACATCTCCTGATTGGACAACGTCTTTACCAGGAGATTCAATAGCGCCTAGTGTATCACGATTTTAAATAATCACCTTGCGGACTAAGAAAAATTGGTCTACCCATTTTCTTATACCACGGCGGTGGTTAGCCGCGATGCGCAGCACAGCCGATTTTGCTCATCAAAGATATCAATCTGCCAGACCTGGTGCCGCCCGCCGGTATGCAGCGCGGAACAGACGCCGCGTACTCGGCCACTGCGTACGGCGCGAATATGGTTAGCGTTGATCTCAATCCCTACTACGCTATGCTCACCCTCGGTGCAGAGATAGCCTGCCACCGAACCGAGGGTTTCCGCCAGCACCACCGACGCGCCGCCGTGCAGCAGGCCAAACGGCTGATGCGTGCGGGCGTCGACGGGCATTGAGGCCTCAAGCACATCGTCACCGATGCGCTCGAAACGGATATCCAGCAGCCCCACCATATTGCCCTCGCCCATCGCGTTTAGCGCGTCGAGGGTAGCCGTACGTTTCCAGATCATCCCATTATCTCCAGCAGGGCCTGTAGCGGATGACGCACGCCGCTGCCCTCGATGCGTTTCACCTGGCTGCGACAGGAGTAGCCCGTCGCCAGGCAGCGGTTACGCGGCAGACGCTGCATGGCCTGATGCCAGGAGAGCTCGTAGATGCCCAGCGAGTTAGCGTGATTCTTCATCTCGTGACCGTAGGTTCCGGCCATCCCGCAGCAGCCGACGCTGACGTTTTCAAGCTTAGCGCCAAAGCGAGCAAAAATAGTTGCCCACTGTGCAGGCGCACCCGGCAGCGCGGTGACCTCAGTACAGTGGCCAAACAGATACCATGCCTCGCCGCCAGGCGCTTGAGTCTCATGAGAGGCCAGCACGCCGGGCAGCCACTCGTGCACCAGCTGAACGTTGAACTCTCCGCGCTTGTCCCCCAGCGTCTGCTTGTACTCATCGCGATAGCAGAGCACCAGCGCTGGATCGACGCCCACCATCGGCATGCCCAGTTGCGCCACGCGCGTCAGGAAGTCAGAGGTTTTCTGCGCGGTTTTGGCAAAGCGCGTCAGGAAGCCTTTGATATGCTGCGCCTTACCGTTCGGTGAAAACGGCAGTACTACCGGCTGATAGCCCAGTTTCTCAACGAGACGGACAAAATCGCTCACCACCTGCGCGTCGTAGTAGCTAGTAAAGGGATCCTGCACCACTAGCACCGTTTTTGCGCGCTCTTCCTCGCTAAGCTGCTCCAGCTCGTCGAGCGTCATGTTTGCCGAGCGGTGCCCCACCAGCTGCTGTTGCAAAGAAGGCACCGACAGCAGAGGCAGATCCACCATCCCAATATGGGTAGCCGACAGGGAACGCACCCACGGCTGACTCATAAAGAAGTTAAAGGTTTTCGGCGCGCGGGCCATCAGTGGCGCATAGCTCTCGACGCTGGCGATAACGTGGTCGCTGAGCGGACGCAGATAGCGAGTGTGATAAAGCTGAAGGAAGCGCGAGCGAAACTCCGGCACGTCAATTTTAATCGGACACTGGGTAGAGCAGGCTTTGCACGCCAGACAGCCGGACATCGCCTCTTTTACCTCGTGCGAGAAGTCATACTCGCCGTGGCGGGCATGCCAGCTGTTGCGGGTACGTTCGATCAGTCCTCGCAGACTGGCGCGTTTTCCCGGCAGCTCCTTCTCTAACTTGATGGGATCGATACCGCGATCCGCCAGCAGCCGCAGCCACTCGCGTACCAGCGTGGCCCGGCCTTTAGGGGAGTGGATCCGGTTGCTGGTGATTTTCATCGACGGACACATCGGGCTTTTGGCGTCAAAGTTAAAGCACAGCCCGTTGCCGTTGCACTCCATCGCGCCACGCCATGAGGCGCGCACGCTAATAGGGATCTGCCGGTCAAAGGTGCCGCGCTTAACGGCATCAACCTGCATCATCGGCGCATCAAGGCCCGCTGGCGGGCAGATTTTACCCGGATTAAGTCGGTTCTGCGGATCGAACGCCGCTTTGACCTTGCGCAGTTCACCATAAAGCTGCTCGCCAAAGAACGCCGGACTGTACTCCGCCCGGAAGCCCTTGCCGTGCTCACCCCAGAGCAGGCCGCCATACTTCGCCGTCAGGGCCACCACCTCGTCGGAGATCCTTTTCATCAGCATCTCCTGCTGCGGGTCGCACATATCCAGCGCCGGACGCACGTGCAGCACTCCCGCATCCACGTGGCCAAACATACCGTAGTTCAGCCCGTGGCTGTCGAGCAGGGCACGAAACTCAACGATGTAGTCCGCCAGGTGCTCCGGCGGCACGCAGGTATCCTCTGCAAAGGGGATCGGCTTCGCCGCGCCTTTGGCATTTCCCAGCAGGCCGACCGCTTTTTTACGCATCGCGTAGATACGTTCAATTCCCGCCAGATCGCTGCATACCTGCCAGCCAATCACTCCGCCCTGCTGGGCAGCGATCAGCTCATCCAGACGCTGGCAAAGGGCATTGACCCGAGCGTCAATCAGCTCGCCATCATCGCCAGCAAACTCAACGATGTTCAGCCCCAGCATATTTTTATCCGGCACATCGGTAATCAAATCATGCACCGAGTGCCAGACGATATCCTCCCGCGCCAGGTTAAGCACCGTAGAGTCAACGGTCTCAACCGACAGCGCCTGAGCCTCAACCATAAACGGCGCGTTGCGTAGCGCCGAGTTAAAGGAGTCATACTTAACGTTGACCAGCCGACGCACCTTCGGCAGCGGTGTAATATCCAGCCGCGCCTCGGTAATGAAGGCCAGCGTGCCCTCCGATCCCGTCAGAATGCGGGTGAGATCGAAGGTCGTCATCTCATCATTGAAGACGTGGCGCAGATCGTAGCCGGTCAGGAAACGGTTGAGCTTGGGAAACTTATCGATAACAAGCTGACGATTATCAAAGCAGCTGTCATAGACCGTTTTGTAGATCCGCCCCTGCGCCGTTTGCGCCTGCCCAAGCGTACGCGCCAGCTCCAGCGATACCGGCTGCGTATCCAGCAGATCGCCGCCCAGCAACACAGCTCGCACGCCGAGCACGTGGTCAGAGGTTTTACCGTAGACCAGCGATCCCTGCCCGGAGGCGTCGGTATTGATCATGCCGCCCAGCGTGGCGCGGTTGCTGGTGGAAAGCTCCGGGGCGAAGAAGAAGCCGTACGGTTTTAAAAACTGGTTCAGCTGATCCTTGATCACGCCCGCTTCTACCCGCACCCACCCCTCTTCGGGGTTGATCTCAAGGATGCGGTTCATATAGCGAGAGAGATCGACAATAATGCCGTGGTTGAGCGCCTGGCCGTTGGTGCCCGTACCGCCGCCGCGCGGCGTGAAGACCAGCGACTGAAAGCGGGCCTCACCTGCAAGGCGGGTGATCAGCGAGACATCGGCGGTAGAACGGGGGAACACCACCGCATCGGGGAGAAGCTGGTAAATACTGTTATCGGTCGCCATGGTTAGCCGATCGGCGTAATCCGTAGCGGTATCACCTGTAAAACCCTGTTGCTCCAGTGCCTGCAAAAAATTGAGCACCAGCTGAACGACGCCGGGTGCTTGAGAAATCTGTGGGATCATTACCGTTGACCCTGCCTGACTGTTAATGTTGTAAGTGTATCGTTTGCGTTGTGGTTTATCGTTGTATCACATTTTTTTACGCTACGCCCAAGTGAATTACGGGCAAAATAGTGCGGGCAAAATGCGCTGAAATTCACAGCCGCATTATTGTATTAATCAAACGCTGCGCCGACGGTTCGGCGAATAAAAAAAGGTGGATAGATCTTATGATCAATAGTCGTCAGCCCGGGGATGTGGCTCAGATCCTGCTCTCGGTGCTGTTTTTAACCCTGATGATTGTTGCCTGTTTATGGATAGTGCAACCCTTCATCCTTAGCTTTGCATGGGCGGGGACCATCGTCATTGCGACCTGGCCGCTGTTTTTACGCTTTCAGCGCGTACTGGCGGGCCGCCGTTCACTGGCGGTGTTGTGCATGACGCTAATCTTAATCCTGGTATTTGTTATTCCTGTTGCTCTGCTGGTTAACAGCCTTGTTGACGGCAGCGGCCCGGTGATCCGCGCGATTAGCTCCGGCGACCTGACGCCGCCGGATTTAGCCTGGCTTAAGAGCATTCCGCTGATAGGCAGTAACCTCTATCTCGGCTGGCATAATCTGCTGGATATGGGCGGCAGCGCGATTATGGCCAAGGTGCGACCTTATTTAGGTGCCACTACGACCTGGTTTGTCGGCCAGGCGGCACACATTGGGCGCTTTATGATGCACTGTGCGCTGATGCTTCTGTTCAGCGCCCTGCTGTTCTGGCGCGGTGAGCGGGTCGCTCAAGGTATCCGCCACTTTGCTACCCGTCTCGCCGGCAGGCGGGGCGATACCGCCGTGCTGCTGGCGGCCCAGGCCATTCGCGCCGTGGCCCTTGGCGTGGTCGTGACCGCGCTGGTGCAGGCGGTGCTGGGCGGCATTGGGCTGGCAATCAGCGGCGTGCCTTATCCAACCCTGTTTACGGTGGTCATGATCCTCACCTGTTTGGTACAGATTGGTCCCCTGCCGGTTCTTATTCCGGCCATTATCTGGCTCTACTGGAGCGGAGATACCACCTGGGGCACGGTGCTGCTGGTCTGGAGCTGCGTAGTCGGTACGTTGGATAACGTTATCCGTCCGGTGCTGATCCGCATGGGGGCCGATCTGCCGTTGATTCTTATCCTCTCAGGCGTCATTGGCGGACTCATCGCCTTTGGCATGATTGGCCTGTTTATCGGTCCGGTACTTCTCGCTGTCTCATGGCGTCTTTTTGATGCCTGGGTTCAGGAAGTCCCTGCTCCCAGCAACGTTAACGATAATCTGCTGGAAAAGGTAAACGAGACTGAAGTGCATAATAAATAACCAATAAAGCGGGGAAACCCGCTTTACTATTAAGCGCTGCTTATCAATTATTAATATTTCCTTTCTGGTCGGACCCTTCAACCCACTATATATACGCTATATCCCTTGTTTTCCTTGTCGCAAAATCGTTACTTATAATTAACTATTGAGACGAATCTGATCGACTCAAAATTAGGCCATGCCTACTATTAAGGCACGGTTATAAATCAAGGCTTTGATTTATAAACATGGAAATCCCCTGAGTGAAACAACGAATTGCTGTGTGTAGTCTTTGCCCATCTCCCACGATGGGCTTTTTTTTAAGCTAAATTCCAGTCCCGAAACCTGTACTGAAAATAGACATAAAAAAAGCCAGACCGAAGCCTGGCTTTACGCTTAATTAACCATCGATATTATCTACGACGCTCGTTCGCCGTTACCTGACGCGGCTGGGTACGACGGCCCACCATGCCCATCGCACCCGCCAGCACCGCTTCAATCAGCAGCATAAAGAAGGTGAACCAGCTCGCTTTAGCCGTAGCGGCTGCCGCTTTCTCACCTGCTTCACGGGCTTTTTGCTCCGCCTGCGCTTTCAGCTCGTCAAATTTCGCCCGCGCTTCCTGATAGCTTTTTTCCGTCTGGGCGACAATCTGTTCCGCTTCGGCATCAGATTTACCGGTACGCGCCTGAATAATATTTTTCAGCGCTTCACGGTCGGCTGCCTGGAAGGTGCTCTGATTTCTGTCGATCAAGCCTTTAATAAAACCGGCGACATCGGTATCAGCCGTCTGCGGCGTGTTAGCCGTTGCTGCCGCCTGGTTCTGGGCATTATTCGCTTCATTCTGCGCCTGATTTTGCAGCGCCTCAGGCTGCAGCTCCGGTTTCCCGGTCTGTCGCAGCGTTGTTTCAAGCTCATTCTGTAAGCTATCGAGATTAATATTATTCTCTGCCAGCTTCTCTTTCGCCATATCCTTAACCGACGGAGCAACCGCCGTGACGCCACTGCCTACCGCCTGTAAACCTGCGCCTAATATATTCATGGCACCGGTGACTGCACTGTTCGCCAGCATAACGACGAACCAGGCGCTAATGATGGTGTTAACACCAAACATCAGCAGGCCATGCAACGCACCCTCTCGCTGTGCCAGCCTGCCGCTGGCATAGGCCCCTGCAGCAATGGCGATCAGCATGCTCAAGCCAGTCCAGATGGCCGCGCCCATGCCGATACCCCCCATCGGATCTTGTTCTTCCAGAGGATCGATAGTGCTGGCACCAATCGCGGTGCCGAGAATAGAAAGGATCAGGTAGAGCACCATTGAAATAATGACGCCGGCAAACACTGCACTCCATGAAATACGTTTTAGGGGAACGCCTCTACCCGGCGTATATATGTCATCGTAATCGTTTCGGACATGTACATGTTGATCGGCCATCTTTTCTTCTCCCTTATAACCTTATGGCTTATGTCGCAATTTTCGACGGTTAAAAAAAATAGAGCTGGAATGGCTTCAGCTTTAGCCTCTATAAGGGTAGTTCGGGATGGATAAATAAACCATGGTGTCGTCACATCAGAAGAAATTCTTTCGACCAAATACAAATCTGTTACGAATAAAAAAGCCTCCCAAGCGAGGAGGCTTTAAGAAAGCGATGACGTTTTACTTGATTTCAGCGAGGCTCAGCCAGGTCTGAACCACGGTATCCGGGTTCAATGACAGGCTATCGATACCCTCTTCCATCAGCCAGGCAGCAAAGTCTTCGTGGTCGGAGGGGCCCTGGCCACAGATACCCACGTACTTGCCCTCTTTTTTCGCTGCGCGGATCGCCATCGACAGCAGCGCTTTTACCGCCTCGTTGCGCTCGTCAAACAGTTCTGAGACCACGCCGGAGTCGCGATCGAGGCCCAGCGTCAGCTGCGTCATATCGTTCGAGCCGATGGAGAAGCCGTCAAAGTGCTCCAGGAACTGCTCCGCCAGCAGGGCGTTGGACGGGATCTCGCACATCATGATCACCTTCAGCCCGTTTTCACCGCGCTTGAGGCCCTGACGCGCCAGCTCGTCTATCACCGCTTTTGCCTGCTCAACGGTACGCACGAAGGGGATCATAATTTCGACGTTAGTCAGGCCCATATCGTTACGCACGTGTTTCACCGCCTCGCACTCCAGCGCAAAGCAGTCGCGGAAGCTGTCAGCGACATAGCGGCCCGCGCCACGGAACCCCAGCATCGGGTTCTCCTCTTCCGGCTCGTAGCGCTCCCCGCCCACCAGGTTGGCGTACTCGTTGGATTTAAAATCAGAGAGACGCACGATGACGCGCTTCGGCCAGAACGCCGCGCCGAGGGTGGCAATCCCTTCGCTCAGGCGACCAACATAGAACGCCTTCGGCGAGTCGTAGCCCTTCATCATCTCGCGGATCTCTTTTTGCAGCTCTGGCGTCTGATCGTCAAACTCCAGCAGCGCCCGCGGGTGCACGCCGATCATACGGTTGATGATGAACTCCAGACGCGCCAGACCTACGCCTTCGTTTGGCAGACAGGCGAAGTCAAAAGCGCGATCCGGGTTACCGACGTTCATCATGATCTTCAGCGGCAGATCAGGCATGGTGTCAACACTGGAGCTTTTTATACTGAAGTCGAGCATCTCGGCATAGACATAGCCGGTATCGCCTTCAGCACAGGAGACGGTGACCTTTTCGCCATCCCGAATGCGGTCGGTCGCGTCACCGCAACCCACGACGGCCGGAATGCCAAGCTCGCGGGCGATGATCGCCGCGTGGCAGGTACGTCCGCCGCGGTTGGTAACAATCGCCGCCGCTTTTTTCATGATCGGTTCCCAGTCCGGGTCGGTCATGTCCGTTACCAGCACGTCGCCGGGCTGAATGCGGTTCATTTCGCTAATGTCGTGGATGACCTTCACCGGCCCTGCGCCAATGCGGTGGCCGATAGCCCGGCCTTCAACAACTACCTTGCCCTGGGCATGAAGCGTGTAGCGCTCCATGACCTGACCACGGGAACGCACGGTCTCCGGCCGGGCCTGCACAATATAGAGCTTGCCGGTATGGCCATCTTTGGCCCACTCGATATCCATCGGACGACCGTAGTGCTGCTCAATCAGTACCGCCTGCTTCGCCAGGGCCTGAACCTCATCATCAGTCAATGAGAACACGTCACGATCCGCCTCAGGCACATCTTCAATGCGCACCTGCTTGCCGTGCTCCTGGCTTGGGGCGTAGACCATGCGGATCTTTTTCGATCCCATGGTGCGACGCACGATGGCCGGTCGATCGTTTGCCAGCGTCGGCTTATGTACGTAAAACTCGTCCGGATTCACTGCCCCTTGTACGACCATTTCCCCAAGGCCCCAGGCGGAGGTAATAAACACCACCTGATCGAAGCCGGATTCAGTGTCGATAGAGAACATGACGCCTGAGGAGGCTAAATCGGAGCGCACCATGCGCTGTACGCCAGCGGAGAGCGCCACGCCACGGTGGTCATAGCCCTGATGCACGCGATATGAGATAGCGCGATCGTTAAACAGCGAGGCAAAAACGTGTTTTACCGCCACCAGCACCGCATCATAACCCTGAACGTTGAGGAAGGTTTCCTGCTGCCCAGCAAACGAGGCATCCGGCATATCTTCCGCCGTGGCGGAGGAGCGCACGGCAAACGAGGCTTCAGCGTCGCCTTCTGAGAGCTGGTTATAGGCGTCATGAATCGCCTGTTCAAGCTCTGGCGTGAAGGGTGTATCAATGATCCACTGACGGATCTGCGTTCCGGCCTTCGCCAGTTCGCTAACGTCATCAATGTCCGTGTGATCCAGCAGCTCATAGATACGCTGGTTGACGCCGCTTTGGTCAAGAAACTGATTAAAAGCCTCCGCCGTGGTGGCGAATCCGTTAGGGACCGATACCCCCGTTTCAGACAGATTGGTGATCATTTCACCCAGGGAGGCATTTTTGCCCCCCACGCGGTCAACATCATTCATCCCGAGTTGGTTATACCAGAGCACCAGCGGTGACGAGCCATTGTTGGACATCGGACAATCCTTTTTTGATATATGATTGAGTTAATAACTCCTGACGTACCTATTTATCCTGGCATACCTGGCTCGCTTAAAAAAACGGTGAATCGTTCAAGCAAATTTATTTTTCTATTTTTCGGACAGTTTCACGCTATTTTGTAACTTCATGATTTGTTTGCACTCTTTTTGAAACTGGCTTTGCGGATGAAAAGAAAAGTGAAATGCACATTTCAGTAAAAATAAAAACACCATTTCATTTTTTATAGATGCGAGTGGTGCAGTAGTATGGTACATAAATTAATTCAGGCTCTAACACCATCATGCTATGGGGGGATAAAAATGGAAAATTCAGCGGATCGGCAGGTGTTTTATATTTCTGATGGCACGGCGATTACGGCAGAGGTTCTCGGGCATGCGGTTATGTCGCAGTTTCCCGTCGCCGTTCACAGCATCACGCTGCCATTCGTGGAAAACGTCCAGCGCGCCAATGCCGTCAAGGAGCAGATTGACGCCATTTTCCAGCAGACCGGCGTGCGCCCCTTGGTCTTCTACTCTATTGTGACCCCGGAGATCCGCAGCATCATTACCCAGAGCCAGGGCTTCTGCCAGGATATTGTTCAGGCGCTGGTAGCCCCGCTCCAGCAGGAGCTCAAGCTCGATCCGACTCCGATCACCCACCGCACCCACGGACTCAATCCGGGAAACCTGACGCGGTACGATGCCCGAATCGCGGCCATTGATTACACCCTCGCTCATGATGATGGCATCTCGATGCGTAACCTGGAGCAGGCGCAGGTCATCTTGCTGGGGGTGTCCCGCTGCGGTAAAACGCCTACCAGCCTCTATCTGGCGATGCAGTTTGGCATTCGCGCCGCTAACTATCCCTTTATTGCCGATGACATGGATAACCTGGTGCTGCCCGCGGCCTTAAAGCCGCTGCAGCACAAGCTGTTTGGCCTGACCATTAACGCCGAACGTCTGGCGGCGATCCGTGAGGAGCGCGTAGAGAACAGCCGCTACGCATCCATGCGTCAGTGTCGGCTGGAGCTGGCCGAGGTAGAGGCCCTGTATCGTAAAAACAATATCCCCTACCTGAACAGCACCAACTATTCGGTTGAGGAGATTGCCACCAAGATCCTCGATATCATGAAGCTGAATCGCAGCATGTACTAATTAGCTAGTACAACGCGTCATTTTCCGCTATCATTGCCCGCAGAATTGTGATGTGCATCACCCTCATACTTGAAAACATCAAGGATTGGTTTATCGTGATGCCCATTACTTCCGGCACTTTTGCCGTTGAAGCCGCCTATTTCTGAGATAAGTCATGAACAAAACTGATGAACTCCGCACTGCGCGCATTGAGAGCCTGGTGACGCCAGCTGAACTGGCCGAGCGGTATCCTGTCTCCCGACAGGTTGCGGAACATGTTAACGCTTCGCGTCGGCGAATTGAGAAAATTTTAAACGGTGAAGATCGCCGTCTGCTGGTGATTGTAGGCCCCTGCTCCATCCACGATCTTGATGCCGCGCTTGAGTATGCTCGCCGGTTACAGGCGCTGCGCGAAAAGCATCAGGATACGCTTGAGATTGTCATGCGTACCTATTTTGAGAAACCGCGCACCGTCGTCGGCTGGAAGGGTCTGATCTCCGATCCGGATCTCAACGGCAGCTATCGGGTTAATCACGGCATGGAGCTGGCGCGAAAGCTGCTGCTGCAGGTGAACGAGCTGGGCGTTCCGACCGCCACCGAGTTTCTCGATATGGTGACCGGACAGTTTATTGCCGATCTTATTAGCTGGGGGGCCATCGGGGCGCGCACCACGGAGAGTCAAATCCACCGTGAGATGGCCTCGGCGCTCTCCTGCCCGGTAGGCTTCAAAAACGGTACGGATGGCAACACCCGCATCGCGGTTGACGCCATTCGTGCATCGCGGGCGAGCCATATGTTCCTGTCGCCGGATAAAAATGGCCAGATGACCATCTACCAGACCAGCGGCAATCCTTACGGGCATATTATTATGCGCGGCGGGAAAACGCCTAACTACCACGCCGAGGCCATTGCCGAGGCTTGCGATACGCTGAGCGAATTCTCTCTGCCCGAACATCTGGTGGTGGATTTCAGCCACGGCAACTGCCAGAAGCAGCATCGCCGCCAGCTAGAGGTATGTGACGATGTTTGCCAGCAGATCCGTAACGGCTCGACGGCTATTGCCGGGATCATGGCGGAGAGTTTCCTGCAGGAAGGGACGCAGAAGATTGTTGCCGGACAGCCGCTTACCTATGGACAGTCCATTACCGACCCGTGCCTGCACTGGGAAGATACCACTCTGCTGGTGGAGAAGCTCTCTTCCGCAGTGGCATCGCGCTTCTGACATCCTGCCCGCCACTGCGGCGGCGGGCTCTCTCTTTTAGCTTGAACAGCTCACTTCCAGATGTTTGCCCCAGTCCGGCGGCCGGCTGACATAGTCATCGCTACGATCGCTAAAGGGATCGCGTAATGCCTGGTGCAGCCGCTCCAGCTCTTGGGTATCGCCCTTCTCGGCATCGCTGATAGCCCGCTGGGCCAGCCAGTTACGCAGCACCAGCGCCGGGTTAACGCTTTTCATCTGCCGCTGGCGATCGGCATCGTCAATCTGCTCGCTCTGCAACCGCGTACGGTAGGTGCTAAACCAGGTATCAAACGCGCCGCGATCGATAAATTCGTCGCGTAACGGCGAATTGGCGCTGTGCTGCTCGGTGGTGCTCAGCATACGGAACGTGCGGGTATAGTCGCTGCCCTCCCGCGCCATCAAAGCAAGGAGCGTGTTTAGCAGTTCGTTATCGCCGCGCTGCTCGGTGAACAGCCCTAGCTTGCTGCGTAAGAGCTTTCCGTACTGCTCCAGCAGCACCTGCTGATACTCATCCAGTACGCTGTTCAAGGTATCGACATCAATAAAAGGCGATAGCGTCTGGGCAAGGCGCTGGAGATTCCACAGGCCGACAGCAGGCTGATTATCAAACCGGTAACGCCCCTGATAGTCGGAGTGGTTGCAGATAAAATCGGGCTGATAGTCATCCAGGAAGCCGAACGGGCCATAGTCGATGGTCAGGCCAAGAATCGACATGTTGTCGGTATTCATGACGCCGTGAGCAAAACCGACCGCCTGCCACTGGGCGATCAGCGTCGCGGTACGCGCCACCACATCCCGCAGCCAGAGCACATATTTGTCGCTCTCATCGGCAAGATGCGGCCAGTGGTGACGAATGGCGAAATCTGCCAGCTGACGCACCTTCTCCGGCTCGCGACGGTAGTAGAAATGCTCGAAATGACCGAAGCGCAGATGGCTTTCGGCAATGCGCATCAGCATGGCACCCTGCTCGGTGGTTTCCCGCGCCACGGGCGTATCGCTGGTCGCTATCGCCAGCGCCCGGGTAGTGGGTATCCCAAGATAGTGCATCGCCTCCGACGCCAGGCTTTCGCGAATGGTCGAGCGCAGCACGGCGCGTCCGTCGCCCATGCGGGAATAGGGAGTCTGCCCGGCACCCTTAAGGTGCCAGTCGACGGTTTTGCCATCGGCCAGCAGCTGCTCCCCAAGCAAAATGCCGCGACCGTCGCCTAGTTGCCCTGCCCAGACGCCAAACTGATGGCCGCTGTAAACCTGAGCCAGAGGAGACATACCCGGCAGCAGCGTTTCACCGCCCCAGACGCCCGCCCCCTCCTCAGGGGTAAAGAGCGCATCAGGTACGCCCAGATCCTGGGCTAGAGCCGCGTTATGCCATAGCACGCGCGCGTTGCGCAGTGGCGTAGGGGAAAGCGAGGTGTAAAATCCCGGCAGCTCATCGCGCCAGCGTGTAGTAAACGTAAGGGTCATGGATCCTCCTTTTACTGTAGTGTAGAAGGTATCAGGAGGAATAAACACAGGCAGAGTGCGCGGGTATCACCTCACCAGCGCGGTAATCTGCTCCGGGAGCACCGACGGCCACAGACTTCCCTGCATGGCGATAAAGGCAAACGGCATCACCCTCTTCAGGGTCTGCTCGTTATCTATTCCCGCAATCATGATTGAACGGCAGTAGGGTTCAACCTGGGTGATAATAGCCTGCATAAAAGGCTGAAATGATGGCGATTTGAGGCGCTGGGAAACAAAATGTTTATCCAGCCTAACGCGAGTAAAAAGACCATCAAATACGGCTCGGGTAGAGGCTGCTCCCGCACCGAAATTCGCCAGCACCAGCGGATATCTGCTGCTTAATTGGGACAGCGAACTATTCTCACTTTCATTATTTAAGTTAAGATAATTCTCATTAACCATAAGCTCAATAAACGGATACCGATTAACAGATGCCGCTAAATCATCATCTCTTAACAATCTTTCTACAACTGCTGGCGTAATATTAATCCATGCGGCAATCTGATGCTGAATAAAGAAATGCTGACATACGTTTAGTAAGTGAAGCTGTTCAATAAATAGCATTTCGGACTGCTGTGGTGTTAAGTGAGGCAAAATCTGCTCTGCGGACGCCTGAGCCTCACGGTTGACGCCTACAAAGTTAACGACGATCTCCAGTCCCTGCAATTCGCCCTCGGCATTACGTGCCGGATTGAAAAGCAGCTCTGAGCGCCAGGTTTTATCGAGTGATATAATCATTATCCCTATACCTAATCCAGAAATGAATAAGACTATCCTTAGCCAGCATTAAAGGTTATCCTGGGAACTCGATAAGCGCCAGCAGATAAAACTGGATTAATACAATAGTTGATAACTATTAGTGGGCTCATTAATTAGTATTATTTAATAAAAAACGGAGCCTGATAGCTCCGTTTTTTATTAGCACAACACCGATGATTGTCGGTTAAATTCGCCGCGCCTGCCAGAACTTTTTACGCCAGTAGACGTTATCAAGCGAGGATTTCATCACCCCGCGACTGGTAGAGGCATGAATAAACTGGTTATCGGTATCGTAGATCCCCACGTGCAGGCCGCTCTCCCCGGATCCGGTTTTAAAGAACACCAGGTCCCCCGGCAACAGGTCATCTTTGTCTATCTCGGTGCCGATCCTGGCCTGCTGCCGCGTCTCCCTGGGCAGCCGCAAATCAAACCGATCCCGGAAGGTCATCAGTACAAAGCCAGAACAATCGATGCCACCCCGGCTCATACCGCCGTATCGGTACGGCGTGCCCCGCCAGTGGATAAGCTGATCGTTAAGGTTGGCGATAACGGTGATCGAGTCTGCCAGCCGTGGATTCGGCGGTGGGGCCCGGTGGTGGCTACATCCTGCTAAAAAAAGCACGGCGGCGAAAAGAAACCATAGGCGCATGCGGGGCGGATCCTCTGCTTTATTATTTTTCCAGTAATGTAGCGTGGCGGGAAAGCGCCGCGCAATATGCTCTGTGTTTACAGCGTAGAAATAAGTACGCTATGCCCCTCAACGTCAAGACGGCGAAAAGGCATACCATAAGCCTGGGCCAGCCTGGGCGGCGTTAGCACGCTATCGCGCGGGCCGCTGGCAATCAGCTTACCGTTGCGCAGCAGCCAAGCCTGGTGAGCATGGCGCAGGGTATGGTTTAGATCGTGGCTACTCATTACCACGGTAGTTCCCGCCTGGTAGAGCGCATTTAACAGGCGGTCGAGCGCCGCCTGCTGGGCCACGTCCAGACTGTTCATCGGCTCATCCAGCAGCAGCAGTTGCCCCTCGGGATTCCCCGCCGGATGGATCTGCAAAATTACCGCGGCCAGACGCACTCGCTGCCACTCGCCCCCCGACAGCTGGTTTGCCTTGCGCCCGAGCTTATCATCAAGCCCCAGCGCACCGGCGACGTCATGCAGTAGCGCAGTGTGGCCGCGATCGGACTGGTGCAGGGTCAGATAGTGCCACACCGGCATGGCAAAGGGCGGCGTTTGCTGCTGAGCAAGGTAGGCGCGACGCCGGGCCAGCGCGGTAGCGTGCCAGCCATCAAGCGGCGTACCGTTGAGCGTGATGTTGCCCGGCCCGCTCGCCAGGCCCGCCATCCGTGCCAGCAGGGTACTTTTTCCGGCCCCGTTTGGTCCCACCAGATGCAGAATCTCTCCGGCATTGACCGTGGCCGTAACGGGCCCCAGCCTGCCGGATTCCGCTACATCCTGTAGCGTCATTAATGCTTTCACTATTTTGCTAATGCCAGCTTGATGGCTTCCATTACGATAGGATCTTCCGGCGTCATATCTGGCGCAAAGCGCTGGACAACCTGCCCATCACGGCCAATCAGGAATTTTTCAAAGTTCCACAGGATATCGTCAGGATAGAGCGGCGCACGCCCTTTGCTGGCGAGACGCTCGTAAAATCCGCTGCTCTCCGGCGCAACGGCAGTGGGCGCAGCGGCGATCAGCTTCTGATAGAGCGGATGGCGATCCTCACCGTTGACGTCAATTTTGCTGAACATTGGGAAGGTAACGCCATAGGTGGTGCTGCAGAAGGTTTTGATCTCCTCTTCGCTGCCCGGCTCCTGGCCTAGAAACTGGTTGCACGGGAAGCCGAGCACGACAAAACCGTCTTTCGCCCAGGCCTTTTGAATGTTCTCCAGCTGCTCATACTGTGCCGTCAGGCCGCATTTAGACGCTACGTTGACCACCAGCAGCACCTTGCCCTGGTAATCTGCAAGCGTGGTCTTCTCGCCATCAATCGTCGTCACATCAGTGTTCAGAATATCGTGTTGCATAGCATCCCCTTAGTTATCAAACGCGCCAGCGGTTCAGTCGCTGGCCTTTAATAATAGACAATATGACGACGTCTACTCATGCGCAATTTTATCCTAAAAGTTTCTTCGCGATAGGGAGTTAAGTGCGGTGGCGAGATTACCGCGCCGCCTTCAGCAGCAGCCAGATAAACACCGGTGCGCCTAGCGTAGCGGTGACGACCCCAATGGGCAGCTCTGCCGCGTTAAGCGCCTGGCGGGCGACGATATCCGCAAACAACAGCGCGCTTGCCCCTGCCAGCGCGCAGCCGGGCAGCAGCACGCGATGGTCGGTCAGGCCGCAGAGACGCAGGATATGAGGGATCACCAGACCGATAAAACCGATCGATCCCGCCAGCGCTACGCTGACCCCGACCATCCAACCGGTGGCGACCACCAGCACGTTGCGCCAGAACCACAGCGGCAGGCCGAGCTGGCGAGCAGACATTTCCCCCAGCGCCAGCATATTCAGCGGCTGCGACTGCAGGCAAACCCAGACCATCACCGGCAGCAGAGCCAGCATCAGCCACCCCTGCTGCCAGTCAACGCCGCCAAAACCGCCCATCATCCAATACATCAGCTGGCGCAGATCGAACGAGGTCGAGAAGTAGATAGCCCATGTCATCAGCGCGCTGCAGATGATGCCCAGCGCGACGCCCGCCAGCAGCAGGCGGCTGATGGAGAGATGACGGCGAGCGAAGTGCAGCAGGATCAGCGTAATGATCAGCGCCCCGGCAATAGCGCACAGGCCGAGCGCCCAGGTGGGTAGCGCCCCCTGCCCCAGCATCACGGCGGCAATCAGGCCCACGCCCGCGCCGTTGGAGACGCCGAGCAGTCCCGGCTCCGCCAGCGGATTTTCAAACAGCGCCTGCATCAGGGTGCCGCACAGCGCCAGCGCCGCACCGACCAGCACCACCGCAAGGGTCCGGGGTAGACGGATCTGCCAGACGAAAAGTTGCCCGCGGGGGCTGAGCCAGTCGCCAGGCGCAATCCATTGTTCGCCTGCGCAGAGGCTCACCACAATAGCAAGCAGCAGAAGAAGTAGGAGTCCGCCAAGCCAGCGGGCGTGGCGTTGGGTCTGTTGGTGGGCAAGTGCGAGCATAGGATCCATCCTGCTTAACGTCGTGGACGTGATTTTAAGATGCAGAGCGGTCGGTGAAAAGAAAAAAGGCCGCACGGGCGGCCTTTTTGGTTAGTTCAGATTACTCTGCTTTGGGCGAAGCGTTTTCGACACGGCTTTTTAATTTCTGACCGGGTCTGAAGGTCACCACGCGCCGGGCTGTAATGGGAATATCTTCGCCCGTTTTCGGGTTACGTCCCGGGCGTTGGTTCTTATCACGCAGATCAAAGTTACCAAAACCGGAGAGTTTTACCTGCTCACCATTTTCCAGAGCGCGACGGATCTCTTCGAAAAATAGCTCTACCAGCTCTTTGGCATCCCGTTTGCTAAGCCCAAGCTTATCAAACAGATATTCTGACATTTCAGCTTTTGTAAGCGCCATAGGTTCAATCCCTCAATGATGCCTGGAATCGCTCTTTCAATGCCTCTACACATCTGGCAACGGTAGCGGCAATCTCCTCTTCTTCGAGTGTACGGCCGGTATCCTGAAGGATCAGGGTGATAGCGAGGCTCTTATAGCCCTCCGCTACGCCCTTGCCGCGGTACACATCAAACAAGTTTACGCCAACTACCTGATTTACGCCAACTTTCTTACACTCAGCCAAAACATCTGCTGCGGGGACGTTTTCTGTGACCACAACCGCAATATCGCGACGGTTTGCCGGGAAGCGTGAAACCTCCCGCGCCTGCGATATTACGCGGTCTGCAATGGCGTTCCACTCGATCTCAAATACCAGCGTCCGACCGTTCAGATCCAGTTTACGTTCCAGCTCAGGATGCACAACCCCAATAAAACCAATACGTTCGCCTTTCAGATAAATCGCGGCGGACTGACCCGGATGGAGAGCCGGATTGGCTTCCGCTTTAAACTGAATGTCGGCCAGCTTGCCGGTGAGATCGAGAACGGATTCCAGATCGCCTTTTAAATCATAGAAATCGACGCTCTCTTTTGCCAGGTTCCAGTGCTCTTCGTAGCGGCTACCGGTGATAACACCGGCCAGCATCACATCCTGACGGATGCCCAGATTGGCCTGGGTATCGGGCACAAAGCGCAGACCGGTCTCAAAGATACGTACGCGGCTCTGCTGACGGTTCTGGTTATAGACCACCGTTCCCAGCAAACCGGTCCACAGCGACAGGCGCATGGCCGACATTTCGCTGGAGATAGGGCTTGGCAGGATCAGCGCCTCTTCACCGGGATGGATCAGCTGCTGCAGTTTCGGATCCACGAAGCTGTAGGTGATCACTTCCTGGTAGCCTTTGTCGATCAGCATGGTTTTCACCCGCTTCATCGACAGGTCCGCTTCGCGGTGGCTGCCCATAATCAGACCTGCCTGCACCGGTGAATCAGGAATGTTGTTGTAGCCGTAGATGCGGGCTACCTCTTCCACCAGGTCCTCTTCGATCTCCATATCGAAACGCCAGCTTGGGGCTACGGCCAGCCACTCATCCTGACCTTCGGTCACTTCACAGCCCAGGCGGCGGAGAATGTCGCCTACCTGCTCGTCGGCAATGTGGTGGCCAATCAGGCGATCCAGCTTGCTACGGCGCAGAGTGATAGTGGCACGCTTCGGCAGCGCGGCCTCGTTGGTCACATCGATAACCGGACCGGCTTCACCGCCGCAGATATCCAGCAGCAGGCGTGTCGCACGCTCCATCGCTTTGTACTGCAGCGCCGGGTCAACACCACGTTCATAGCGGTGGGAGGCATCGGTGTGCAAACCGTGACGACGGGCGCGACCAGTAATAGAGAGCGGGCTGAAGAATGCGCACTCCAGCAGCACGTCCTGCGTTTCGCCATTCACGCCAGAGTGCTCGCCACCAAAGATACCGCCCATGGCCAGGGCTTTGTTGTGGTCGGCAATGACCAGCGTATCGGACTGCAACTTGGCTTCGCTACCGTCGAGCAGCACCAGCGTCTCGTTCTCTTGTGCCATACGAACAACGATCCCGCCCTCAATGCGGCCCAGATCGAAGGCGTGCATCGGCTGCCCCAGCTCCAGCAGGACGAAGTTAGTGACGTCGACCACCGCATCAATAGAGCGGATGCCACAGCGACGCAGCTTCTCACGCATCCACAGCGGGGTTGGCGCGGTGACGTCGATACCTTTCACCACGCGGCCCAGGTAACGCGGGCAGGCGTCGGCGGCGTCAACGCGGATAGGCAACGTATCGTTAATCGTTGCGGCTACCGGAGCAATCTCAGGCTCGCTCAGCGGCAGTGCGTTCAGCACGGCCACATCGCGCGCGACGCCGATAATCCCTAAGCAGTCAGCGCGGTTCGGGGTTACGCTGATCTCAATGGTATTATCATCAAGCTTCAGGTAGTCGCGAATATCGGTGCCGATCGGTGCATCCGCCGGCAGCTCGATGATCCCGCTGTGATCGTCGGAAATACCCAGCTCGGAGAAGGAGCAGAGCATCCCTTCAGACGGCTCGCCGCGCAGCTTAGCGGCTTTGATTTTGAAATCGCCCGGCAGCACCGCGCCGATGGTCGCTACTGCAACCTTCAGCCCCTGACGGCAGTTTGGCGCGCCACAGACGATATCGAGCAGGCGCTCGCCGCCAACGTTAATCTTGGTCACGCGCAGTTTGTCGGCGTTCGGGTGTTGACCGCACTCGACCACTTCGCCCACCACAACGCCGTTAAAGCTGCCGGCCACGGCGTCAACGCCGTCGACTTCCAGGCCTGCCATCGTAATTTGATCGGAAAGCGCTTCGCTATCGACCGCCGGGTTAACCCATTCGCGTAACCACAGTTCACTGAATTTCATTATTTTTTCCTGCCTTTATTTAAACTGTTTAAGGAAACGCAAATCGTTTTCGAAGAACGCGCGTAAGTCGGTAACGCCATAGCGCAGCATGGTCAGACGCTCCATGCCCATGCCAAACGCGAAGCCAGAGTACACTTCCGGATCGATGCCCACGTTGCGCAGCACGTTCGGGTGCACCATACCGCAGCCCAGCACCTCCAGCCATTTACCATTTTTACCCATTACGTCCACTTCAGCAGAGGGTTCGGTAAACGGGAAGTAGGACGGACGGAAACGGACCTGCAGATCTTCCTCAAAGAAGTTGTTCAGGAAGTCGTGCAGAGTGCCCTTCAAATTGGTAAAGCTAATGTTTTTATCAACGATCAGCCCTTCCATCTGGTGGAACATCGGGGTATGGGTCTGATCGTAGTCGTTACGATAGACGCGGCCTGGGGCGATAATGCGGATAGGCGGCTGCTGGTTTTCCATGGTACGGATCTGCACCCCAGAGGTCTGGGTGCGCAGCAGACGGGTAGCGTCAAACCAGAAGGTGTCATGATCAGCGCGCGCCGGGTGATGTCCCGGAATGTTCAGGGCGTCAAAGTTGTGGTAGTCGTCCTCGATTTCCGGACCGGTTGCCACGGTAAAGCCCAGCTCGCCGAAGAAGTTCTCAATACGGTCGATGGTGCGGGTAACCGGATGCAGACCACCGTTCTCGATGCGGCGGCCCGGCAGAGAGATGTCGATGGTTTCCGCTGCCAGACGTGCGTTCAGCGCGGCGCTCTCAAGGGACTCTTTGCGAGCATTGAGCGCCTGCTGTACCTGCTCTTTAGCCTCGTTAATCACCGCACCGGCGGCTGGACGCTCTTCAGGCGGCAGCTCACGCAGGGTTGTCATCTGAAGGGTCAGCTGCCCTTTTTTGCCCAGATATTCAACGCGCACATTATCTAATGCGGCAATATCTGAAGCCTCGTTAATGGCTGCCGTGGCGTTGGCAACCAGCTCTGCGAGATGTGACATGGTTTTCCTCATTATGTCGGTGCAGACACCGTTATGGTGATCTCATATTTTTTATATACAGGCATAAAAAAAGCCTCCCTGAGGAGGCTTTCTGGCGCTGTTTTTCGTTTCTTCTTTCACGCGCAAGCCCCCTGGGATCAGGTGCTAAAGTAAAAAAAGAAGCGGAAAATAGCAGCATTCATGCTTGCGTTACCTTGTGTGGAAAGGAATAAAAAGAGGGAGCCAGGCTCCCTCTCTCTAACTGGCTTAAGCCAGAGCTACTTTCGCTTTTTCGACCAGGGCAGCGAATGCCACTTTGTCGAATACAGCGATGTCAGCCAGGATCTTACGGTCGATTTCAACAGAGGCTTTTTTCAGGCCGTTGATGAATTTGCTGTAAGAAATACCGTTCTGACGTGCTGCTGCGTTGATACGCGCAATCCACAGTTGACGGAACTGACGCTTTTTCTGACGACGGTCACGATAAGCGTACTGACCAGCTTTGATAACAGCCTGGAAGGCAACGCGGTATACGCGTGAACGCGCACCGTAGTAGCCTTTAGCTTGTTTCAAAATTTTCTTGTGACGTGCACGTGCAATTACACCACGTTTTACGCGAGCCATGATGCTCTCCTGTATCTATTCTTAAAAAAGGTTAAAAGGTAGACGACTTATGCGTACGGCAGGCACGCGATGACCAGGCCCAGATCGCCTTTAGAAACCATGGCTTTCGGACGCAGGTGACGTTTACGCTTGGTAGCTTTTTTGGTCAGAATATGACGCAGGTTAGCGTGCTTGTGCTTAAAACCACCTTTACCGGTTTTTTTAAAGCGCTTAGCAGCACCGCGTACGGTCTTAATCTTTGGCATTTTAATAATTTCCACTTCGCATTGTTAATAAACGAAACAAAGGCGAACCAGACCCGTGAGCTTGTGGCCCACAGGTATGATTACTTGATGGCCTTACTGTTTCTTCTTCGGAGCAAGCACCATGATCATCTGGCGGCCTTCGATCTTCGTAGGGAAGGATTCGACCACTGCCAGTTCAACCAGATCTTCTTTCACGCGGTTAAGCACTTCCATACCGATCTGTTGGTGGGCCATCTCACGACCGCGGAAACGCAGTGTGATCTTGGCCTTGTCGCCCTCTTCGAGAAAGCGAATCAGGCTGCGGAGTTTTACCTGATAGTCGCCTTCATCTGTACCAGGTCGGAACTTGATTTCCTTAACCTGGATAACTTTTTGCTTCTTCTTCTGTTCCTTAGAAGATTTGCTCTTTTCATAGAGGAACTTGCCGTAATCCATTATACGGCAAACGGGCGGCTCGGCGTTAGGGCTAATTTCAACTAAATCTGCCCCGGCTTCTTCAGCTTTTTCCAGAGCTTCTCTTAGACTCACAATGCCAAGCGGCTCGCCTTCCAGATCTGTTAAGCGAACTTCTGTGGCGCGAATCTCGCCATTGATACGATTCGGACGCGCCGTTTGAACTCGTTTTCCGCCTTTAATACCTTATTCCTCCAGTTGTTGAAGACTGCGGCTGCGAATCTCTTGTTGCAGCTTCTCGATAACGTCATTTACGTCCAGGCTACCCAAGTCTTTACCACGACGGGTACGCACGGCTACTTTGCCGGCCTCAACCTCTTTGTCACCACAAACCAGCATATAAGGGACACGACGTAAAGTGTGCTCGCGGATTTTAAAGCCTATCTTCTCGTTTCTCAAGTCCGCTTTTACACGAATGCCCGCATTTTGTAGTTTCTGCGTCAATTCGTTAACGTAATCGGCCTGAGAATCGGTAATGTTCATCACAACTACCTGCACCGGCGCAAGCCAGGTGGGGAAGAAGCCCGCAAACTCTTCGGTCAGGATGCCGATAAAGCGCTCCAGAGACCCAAGAATGGCGCGGTGAATCATCACTGGCACCTGACGCTCGTTGTTTTCGCCTACATAGGAGGCGCTCAAACGAGACGGCAGAGAGAAGTCCAGCTGCACCGTTCCGCACTGCCATGCACGATCGAGGCAGTCATACAGCGTAAATTCAATTTTCGGACCGTAGAACGCGCCTTCACCCAGCTGATACTCAAACGGGATGTTGTTCTCTTCCAGCGCGACTGCTAAATCCGCCTCAGCACGATCCCACATCTCGTCGCTGCCGATACGCTTTTCCGGACGAGTGGAGAGTTTGACGACGATCTTCTCGAAGCCAAAGGTGCTGTACATATCGTAGACCATACGAATACAGGCGTTCACTTCATCACGCACCTGCTCTTCTGTACAGAAGATGTGGGCGTCATCCTGCGTGAACCCGCGTACGCGCATCAGGCCATGCAACGCGCCCGACGGCTCGTTACGGTGGCAGCTACCGAACTCTGCCATACGTAATGGCAGGTCGCGGTACGATTTTAGACCCTGATTAAAAATTTGCACGTGGCCAGGGCAGTTCATGGGTTTGATGCAGTACTCACGGTTCTCAGACGAGGTGGTGAACATGGCATCTTTGTAGTTGTCCCAGTGGCCGGTTTTTTCCCACAGCACACGGTCCATCATGAACGGGCCTTTTACTTCCTGATACTGGTACGCTTTCAGCTTGGAGCGAACAAACGTCTCCAGCTCACGGAAGATAGTCCAGCCATCATTATGCCAGAAAACCATGCCCGGTGCCTCTTCCTGCATGTGATACAGGTCGAGCTGCTTACCAATTTTACGGTGGTCGCGTTTCGCGGCCTCTTCCAGACGCTGCAGATAGGCGCTAAGCGCTTTTTTATCTGCCCACGCCGTGCCGTAGATACGCTGCAGCATCTTGTTGTTGCTGTCGCCGCGCCAGTAGGCCCCTGCAATTTTCATTAGTTTGAAGTGATGGCAGAAGCGCATGTTCGGCACGTGCGGACCGCGGCACATGTCGATGTACTCTTCATGATGATACAGGCCAGGCTTGTCATCATGGGCGATATTTTCATCAAGAATGGTAACTTTATAGCTTTCGCCACGCGCAACGAAGGTTTCACGCGCTTCGTGCCAGCTTACCTTTTTCTTGATGACGTTGTAGTTCGTTTCGGCGAGCTCGTGCATACGTTTTTCGAGCGCGTCGATATCTTCCTGGGTCAGCGTATGGTCAAGATCGATATCGTAGTAGAAGCCGTTATCAACAACTGGACCGATGGCCATTTTGGCATGGGGCCACAGCTGTTTGATGGCATGACCTAACAGGTGCGCACAGGAGTGGCGGATAATTTCCAGACCATCCTCATCTTTGGCGGTAATAATCGCCAGCTGCGCATCGTTTTCGATAAGATCGCTGGCATCCACCAGCTCGCCGTTAACGCGACCGGCGATGCAGGCTTTCGCCAGGCCAGGGCCGATATCAAGGGCAACATCCATTGGACTAACGGGGCGATCAAACTGGCGTTGGCTGCCGTCAGGAAGGGTAATTACAGGCATGTAGGATCCTTAATTTGCAGTGGTGACCCACACGAAAGGTCACATACAAAACTATTTTCAAATTATTATCAACGGCTTAAAGCAGGTTTCGTCTTCACTCTGACAAACTTGTACAGAAAACAGGCTGCACCCTGCTCGGCTGTTGATAAGCTCACCCCTGATACTACACGTCTAATCAGTGAGTTAAAAGGCTAGCGTTGCATTCTATTAGTGGAACCGGCCCGATAAGCCTAATTCACCATGGGCAGCCCGGCGGTTTGTCATAATTGTGTAAAATTAAACAGTGAAAAGCCTTAGCAATAAAATTAATAAAGGCAGCTAAAGGCATTAAAACTGGCTTAGAGGAAATGTTGACAAAAAAAGCGTTGTTAATGTGACGATATATCCCTGGTACGCAAATAGACGTGCTAGGGTAGCATTTCCACTCAACGGACTGGAGGGGTTATTCCAAACCTCAAATTTCAGTGTCCCGTCTGCAATGGTTTTAGGTTTCGGTTTTGTATGCACAACGCTGAAAAAAAGCTTCCACACGGCGCAATATGTGCAACCTGTGGGGAACGCCTTACCGCATCGATGTGCATTCCCGCAACCAGGATAATAAATAAAGTGACAGGTTAATTAAAGGCTTCGCAAGAGGCCTTTTCGCTGTTCAGGCTTTACCCTCGGGAACAAGCGCATTAATGACCGTCTCCATTGCCTGACGCGTCAGATCGCTACGTTTAACCCGCTGGTTAGCCAGAGCAGTACGCAGCACGCCGGCAATAACAATATGCTTTGGCTCCTGGCCTAAATCGCGCATCTCCAGCACAACTTTCCCCACCACGCGGCACATCTCATCATACAGATCGCTCTCTTTTGCCTGATTCCCCATGGTGCCCTCTCTCTGTTTGTTGCTGAATTTAAAGGCATAGCACATAGAAAAACCCTGCAAACGTCAAGCGATCAGGCGCACTCTACCGATATTTAGGCGGCTGCAAGTCCGATGCTACCGTTTTTGTAAGTCGTATTGGTGTAAAGTTAAGCCAAATTTTGCCGATGATATAGCCTACATTGGGCAAACAGCATCGCGACACGACACATGCAATCGATAAATCATAACGGTATTGCAGGCCTCAATCTGAAAGCCCGGCCGGGAACCTCTTCGATCCTTCAGCAATCGATCGAACGGCTCTCGTCTGGACTACGGATTAATGGTGCCAAGGATGATGCCGCAGGTCTTGCTATTGCCAACCGGATGGGCGCAAACATAAACGCTGATACCGTGGTTTCCCGGGGGCTTGATGACGCCATCAGCCTCGCGCAAACCGCAGAGAGCAGCCTCGGTTCGATAAGCTCTATGCTGATTCGAGCCAAGGGTCTGGCTATTCAGTCGGTCAACGACTCGCTCTCAGAGAGCGATCGCGCCAGTATTCAAAACGAATTCGCCAGCATTCTCGCCGGGATCGACAGTATCTCTGAAGGTACCGAGATCTTTGGCCTTTATCCACTGGCCACCCAAAACCCTGAGCTGCCGCCAGCGCTGCTGGGCAACGTTGCGCCGGTAAATACCAAGTTCCCGGTGGCAAACAAGGATTACTCCTTCACCTCGGGCGTCATTCCGCTAGCCTATATTCCGGCAGGTTCGACCAATATCGCCATTACCATCAACTCTCTTGGTGCGGATGATGATATTCAGCTTTTTACCCGCGACGGTAAACATCTGGCAGGCACGCCAATTAACGGCAGCGATCCGGATTATACCTGGGTGAGCAACAGCATCACCGACACCGCCAGCGCAAATACGCGCCTGCTCTCGCAGGCCAATGGTTTCCAGAGCGGTGCCACCTATGATGACTCTCAACTGATTGAGGGTGGCGCGGCATGGGATATTAATGGCGGTGCCTCCCTAAACTATAACGGTATGAACATCACCTACAGCGGCGATGGCGATCGTTATGAGGACAGCACTACCGGCGGCTTTAACGACGGTAATAATGGTGCAAACCTGCAGGAACGGGTCACTATCGACAATGTGAATGAAGATTTGATCGTCGTTGTCGTCGGCAACGGCTCATTCACCAGCAAGCTCACGTGGGGAAACCTGGAGGCACCGACCGCCCAGCCTGCCACTCCACCGAAAAAGAGTATCCCTTATCAGGTGGTTACCAGCGCCAACTTTGGCGATGAAATTCGCTCAACGACCCTGGAGCCCACCCCTGCGGATACCAAAACGCTCGGTATCAATGACGCCCGGCTGGATACCGTCCAGTCGGCTCGCTCGGCGATGGGTAAGCTCGACAATGCGCTGGCTAAAGTAGACGGTTACCGCGCGCAGTATGGCGCGGCAATCAACCGCTTCGAATCCAGCAAGTCGGTGCTGGCCCAGCAGAAGATCGCGACGCAATCCGCCCAGAGCCGTATCCAGGATGCTGATTATGCACTGGAAACCAGCAAAATGCTCAAAGCGCAAATTTTGCAGGAGAGCCAAAATGCGGTGCTGAAAATAGCGAACCAGACACCTGAAAATCTGCTTTCGTTATTACGTGGGTAAATACGTTAATTAGAAAAGTTTACACAGAATGACAGATATAAAAAAACCGGGACAGCATGCTCCGGTTTTTTGCTTAATCAGGCAGATGCCTGGAGGTAGAATAGCTCGATATAATAAAGGCCAACAACATTAATACCATTCGCCAGCAACAAGGGTCTTGGCATTGAAAGCATCATCCGTGGAACGTCCGGTATTTTGAGAGCCGGGCTGAATATTCGAGCCGGCTTCAGTATCCGTGACGCTGAACGTAGCGCTTGGGTAGGTGGTTTGACTGGCAGTGTTATAGCTTGGCTGAGCCGCGAATGCGCCAAAAGAGAGTGCGGAAAGCACCGTGGCGGCGGCGAGTGTTTTGATTGTTTTCATGATGTTTCTTCTCTATTTGAATTAATACATGACAGCAAAGGCTTGTTTTTGCCTATGCGTAAAGTGTAGATCTAGATCACACTTTTTCCTAGTCAGTTTATTTATCAAAAAGTGTCAAATAAATTGAAGGTGTTGCGGAAGATGAAATTATGGAGAGAAAAAGGAGAAACGCTTTTCTCGGGGAAATAAAACGTTGTTGCAGAGTTTAATAGCACGAAATGTGAATACTGAAGCGGGCCGGAATAACCGGCCCAAAATCAATTACATTTTATAGCCCAGCGAAACGACGGTGCGGCGATCGGTGTGCTCCGGCGCGGACGCCGGTGGCTCAGAGTTCCACGTCACGTTGTAGGCTACCTTCAGCCCAAAGTGCTCGTTGATCGCCACGTTAAGCGCGGTCTCGGAGTTTAACGTTGTATCGTCTGCGCCGAATACCGATACGCCTTGGGTAAATTTGGCGTTATCGGTGAACTGCCAGGTATACGCGCCGGAAGCATAGCCCAGCGGCTGGGTTTCGCTGTCGCCGTCGGTGTACTCGTCATAGCGCACACCCGGACCGAATTCAAAACGCAGGCTGTGCACCGGGCCATTCAGGAACTGACGACCGTAACCGGCGGTCAGAATATCACGTTGGCGATAGCCGTTGTAGCGGTCGGTAAGCCAGCTTGCCTGACCAAAAATATAGTCAGCGTCGGTCACGTTATAACGCGCACGGCCACCCACTGCATACTTTTCTGAAGAGCGCTCATCGTTAGAAGAGGTATTGCTGGCGTTTCCCCAGAGTGACCATGCGGTCGTGTTGCCGTACCAGGTCAGCGTTGAGTCAGCGGTCAGGGAGGAACTTTTCGTATTACCTGATTGGTTCAGGTAGCCTGCATTCACATTACCTTCGAAGGGTTTCTGTGCTGAGGAGGGATCGTCCATGACAGTAAAAACGGTATCATCTGCGGCAGCATTGATTGACGCAAGCACGCCTCCCGCCAGGATAACAACAGCGGGTACTGTCTTCAAAAGCTTCATTTATAAAGAGTCCGTACAGCAAAAAAAAGAGGACCTACGGTCCTGGAAACTTCCTTCAGGATCAATGTTTAGCAATCTGAAGAAAGGTAACAAATTATAAAAAGGCTCAAATAACATAGCAATGTATTCTTTTTTCGTTTTTTGAATAAGAGCGCTCTCAAACGGCCGATAAACGTATAATGCCTTTCTTTGACATTGATGCGTATTTATTCGGAAAATCATGCTGTTATTTACTTTCCCTTCCCGCGATTCAGTGCCAGGCTTAGGGCAACCATGCGAAAGGAGATGAAAATGACCGCAGTCTATACTCTGACCCTGGCCCCGTCGCTGGACAGCGCGACGCTGACTCCCCAGATCTATCCCGAAGGCAAGCTACGCTGCACCGCGCCGGTGTTTGAACCCGGCGGCGGCGGCATTAACGTGGCGCGGGCTATCGTGCATCTCGGTGGACGCGCCACGGCCATCTTCCCCGCAGGCGGCGCGACGGGAGAACATCTTGCCAACCTACTGGCCGATGAAAGAGTCACCACACTCCAGGTGGCGACCCATGACTGGACGCGGCAGAACCTGCACGTGCACGTTGAATCCAGCGGTGAGCAGTACCGCTTTGTCATGCCCGGCGCTGCGCTAAGCGACGATGAGTTCCGCCAGCTTGAAGAGCAGGTGCTGACTATAGAGAAGGGATCGCTGCTGGTGATCAGCGGCAGCCTGCCGCCAGGCGTCCCGGTAGAAAAGATGAGCCAGCTTATTAAGGCGGCGCAGAACAACGGTATTCGCTGCATCATTGACAGCTCCGGTGACGCCCTGGCCGCTGCGCTGGAGATTGGTGGCATTGAACTGGTGAAGCCTAACCAGAAAGAGCTGGCCGCGCTGGTCAACCGGGATCTCACTCAGCCTGACGACGTCCGCAAGGCCGCCGAGGAGCTGGTCAACAGCGGCAAGGCAAAGCGTGTGGTGGTTTCCCTCGGTCCACAGGGGGCACTGGGCGTAGATGAGCAGCAGTGCGTGCAGGTCGTTCCTCCCCCGGTTAAAAGCCAGAGTACGGTGGGTGCAGGTGACAGTATGGTCGGGGCGATGACGCTGAAGCTGGCGGAAAATGCCTCGCTGGAGGATATGGTGCGCTTCGGCGTGGCCGCTGGCAGCGCCGCGACGATCAACCACGGTACGCGCCTCTGTTCGCAAGAAGACACACAAAAAATATATGATTATCTTTGCCAAAAATGATAATCGTCTAAGCTGAAAAAAGTACGATAACAATGAGGTGAGCTATGGCCAGTGGGGATATCACTCGCTACGTAATAACGGTAAAGTTTCACGAGCATAGTTTGACCGAAATCAACGAGCTTAATAACACCTTCACGCTTGCAGGGTATCTACTGACCCTGAGCGATGACGATGGCAAGGTTCATGAACTGGGAACCAATACGTTCGGCCTGGTCAGCCCGCTGAATGAAGATGATATTAAGGAGCAGGCGTTAGCGCTGGCGGAAAGCGCCATCGATCAACAACCTGAGATTGACGTGATGACCTGGGAGAACTGGTTAAAGACGCAGCAGCAATAAGTGCGATCGCGCTCGCCTGGCTTGCAGGCTGTGCGCAGAATCGTATTTTATGCTGCGTTAGCGCGCTAACCTTTAATCTGGCAGATTGCAGGGGAGAGAGAGCATGTGGCAAGCGGTGAGTCGTCTATTAAACGAGCAGCTTGGTGAAGGCGAAATTGAGCTGCGCAATGAACTGCCGGGTGGAGAGATCCATGCCGCATGGCACATCCGCTTCGGTGGTCGCGATCTGTTCGTGAAGTGTGATGAACGCGAGATGCTGCCTATCTTCACCGCCGAAGCGGATCAGCTTGAGCTTCTGGCGCGCAGCCACACGGTTAGCGTCCCGGAGGTAGCGGCGGTAGGCAGCGATCGCGATTACAGCTTTCTGATCATGGCCTACCTCCCTGCCCGCCCGCTGGATGCGCACAATGCCTTTCTGCTCGGCCAGCAGCTGGCCCGGCTGCACCAGTGGAGCGAGCAGCCGCAGTTCGGCCTCGACTTCGACAACGATCTCTCAACCACGCCGCAGCCGAACGCCTGGCAGCGCCGCTGGTCGACCTTTTTCGCGGAGCAGCGTATCGGCTGGCAGCTTGAGCTGGCGGCAGAGAAAGGTCTCGCCTTTGGCAATATCGATGCCATCGTCGAACATGTTCAGCTGCGCCTCGCCACCCACCAGCCGCAGCCCTCTCTGCTGCATGGCGACCTCTGGTCAAATAACTGTGCGCTGGGCCCGAACGGCCCCTACATTTTTGACCCAGCCTGCTATTGGGGAGACAGAGAGTGCGATCTGGCGATGCTGCCGCTGCATCCTGAGCAGCCGCCGCAGATCTATGATGGCTATCAGTCTGTGCTGCCCCTGCCGAACGACTTCCTGGAGCGTCAGCCGATCTACCAGCTCTATACGCTGTTTAATCGGGCGATCCTCTTTGGTGGGCAGCACCTGGTGACGGCCCAGCAGGCGCTGGACAGAATACTGGCCGCGTAATCGGCGCGGCCAACTCATCTGTACGGCCCACGTCGGCCTCCCGGCTACATAAACCCGAGCAGGGTAAAGAAGAAGTAGCCAGCAATGATGACAATCACCGGCAGCACGTAGAGCGGGAAGATTTGCAGGAAGATGGTATGGCGCGGTACGACGATACGCGATTCGATCTGCTCGCGGGTTAACCCGTCCGCCCCCTTTGCCTTCTCAAGAATGAGCTGATCCTCAACGCCCTCACGCAGGAAGCGGGTCTGGCGGCTCATGCGCGCCCCGGAAGCCTGGAGCGCCAGGCCGACAAAAATCAGGGCGTAAATTACCCAAAAGCCAATATTCAGCTTGTGGTGAAAATCCGGCGTCGGCGAGTTGTACCAGAAAACATTGAGAAACGGCGTATTGAAACGCATCATCTCAATCATGACATGGGCGAAATCCAGCAGTACGGCGTTGATCCCCGGCTGCTTCTCGCTGTGATCGTACATAAATTTAAATACGGAAATCAGGGTGGAAACCACCGCCGGGATAAAAATCACCCATCCCAAAACGCGCTTGAGCACGGCAATGCGTCCAGCTTGTTGATACGTCATGAATTCCCCTTGTTTAAGACGTTCCATTTGCTGGTTAAGTCTACCTTCTGAACGGGATTTTCGCCCGCCTTTAAAAGCGTTATCCTCGTGCAACAGCCATAATGAACGTTCATCTGTCTATTTATTCCACTCACAAGGAGAGGTTGTTATGTCAACCCCGCGTCAGATCCTCGCCGCTATTTTTGATATGGATGGCTTGCTTATCGACTCCGAGCCGCTTTGGGACCGGGCCGAGCTGGAGGTGATATCCAGCCTTGGCGTCGATATTACCCGTCGCCATGAGATGCCCGATACCCTGGGCCTGCGTATCGATATGGTGGTCGATCTTTGGTACGCCATGCAGCCCTGGAGCGGGCCGGGAAAAGAGGAAGTAACAAATAGGATCATCCAGCGCGCTATCTCCCTGGTCGATGAGCAACGCCCGTTGCTGCCCGGCGTGCTTGAGGCGCTGGCGCTCTGTAAAGCTACAGGATTAAAAGTCGGCCTGGCGTCGGCCTCGCCGCTCTATATGCTGGAGAAAGTGCTCTCCCTTTTCGAGCTGAGCGACTACTTTGATGCCCTCGCCTCGGCGCAGACGCTTCCCTACAGTAAGCCCCACCCGCAGGTTTACCTCGACTGCGCGGCAAAGCTTGGGGTCGATCCCCTCTCCTGTGTAGCGCTGGAGGACTCGGTAAACGGGATGATTGCGGCAAAAGCGGCCCGGATGCGCGCCATCGTCGTGCCTGCGGAGGAGAATCGTCACGATCCGCGCTACGCGTTGGCTAACGTCAAGCTGGAGTCGCTCGCCCAGCTCACCGAGCAAGATTTGCGCGGATAGCGCGCATTTTGCCTGCCTGAGAAAAAAAATGTAAAACGGTGACAAAGTGTTACACCGTCACCTCTTCCGCCTACTGTACAAAAACCCTATACTGTATACTTCGACAGTTGAGTGAGTATGATCATGACGGCGGAAGGACACCTCCTTTTTTCCATTGCCTGCGCGGTGTTTGCCAAAAACGCCGAGCTTACCCCTGTGCTTGCACAAGGGGACTGGTGGCATATCATTCCCTCAGCCATTGTCACCTGCCTGCTGCCAGATATCGATCATCCGAAATCATTTCTTGGTCAGCGCCTGAAATGGATCTCGAAACCGATCGCCCGGGCCTTTGGTCATCGCGGCTTTACCCATAGCTTACTGGCAGTGTTTATCGCCGTGACGCTTTTCTATCTCAAGGTGCCTGATAGCTGGTTTATCCCTGCCGATGTTTTGCAGGGTATGGTGCTGGGCTACCTGAGCCATATTCTGGCAGATATGCTGACCCCTGCTGGCGTCCCGCTGCTCTGGCCGTGCCGCTGGCGTTTCCGCCTGCCTATTCTTAGGCCGCAGCGCGGTAACCAGCTTGAGCGCGTGCTCTGCATGGTGCTCTTTACCTATGCCGTCTGGATGCCGCAGAGCGTACCCGATAACAGCGCCGTGCGCTGGTCTTCTCAGGTTATCAATACCGTGCAAGGCGAGTTCACTCGCTTTATAAATCAGCAATCCGGTCATTAACCAGACGAATTCAACCATTTCCTTATAACCCATTCCATTTGGATATAAGACCTAAATCACACTTCTGCTAACCTTGGCGGCAACAGGGCGGCATGCACGCGCCGCCTGATAAAAAAACCGTTCAGGAGATCTGAAATGAATTTCCCTTTAATTGCGAACATCGTGGTGTTCGTAGTATTGCTATTTGTGCTGGCGCAGACGCGTCACAAGCAGTGGAGTCTGGCAAAGAAAGTGCTGGTCGGTCTGGCGATCGGCGTAGTGTTTGGGCTGGTGCTGCAAGCCATTTATGGTGCGGACAGCCAGGTACTGAAAGATTCCATCCAGTGGTTTAACGTGGTCGGTAACGGCTATGTCCAACTGCTGCAGATGATCGTCATGCCGCTGGTATTCGCCTCTATTCTTAGCGCGGTGGCCCGTCTGCATAACGCCTCCCAGCTGGGTAAAATCAGCGTATTAACCATCGGTACGCTGCTGTTTACCACGCTGATCGCAGCGCTGGTCGGGGTGCTGGTGACGAACCTGTTTGGTCTCACCGCCGAAGGGCTGGTACAGGGTACGGCAGAGACCGCGCGCCTGAACGCCATTCAAAGCAACTACGCGGGCAAGGTCGCCGATCTGAGCGTGCCGCAGCTGCTGCTCTCCTTCGTCCCGAAAAACCCGTTTGCCGATCTGACCGGGGCTAACCCGACCTCCATCATCAGCGTGGTGATTTTTGCCGCCTTCCTCGGCGTGGCTGCACTGAAGCTGCTGAAGGACGATGCGCCGAAAGGCCAGCGCGTGCTAACCGCCATCGATACCCTGCAGAGCTGGGTGATGAAGCTGGTACGTCTGGTGATGCAGCTGACGCCGTACGGCGTGCTGGCGCTGATGACCAAAGTCGTGGCAGGCTCCAACCTGCAAGACATTATTAAGCTCGGCAGCTTTGTGGTCGCCTCCTACCTGGGCCTGGGGATCATGTTTGTGGTGCACGCGATCCTGCTGGCAGTCAACGGCGTGAGCCCACTGAAATACTTCCGTAAAGTCTGGCCAGTGCTGACCTTTGCCTTCACCAGCCGCTCCAGCGCAGCCTCTATTCCGCTGAACGTGGAAGCGCAGACCCGCCGTCTGGGCGTGCCGGAGTCTATCGCCAGCTTCTCAGCCTCCTTCGGTGCCACTATCGGCCAGAACGGCTGTGCCGGTCTCTACCCGGCCATGCTGGCGGTGATGGTTGCCCCAACGGTGGGCATTAACCCGCTGGATCCGCTGTGGATCGCGACGCTGGTAGGCATGGTCACCATCAGCTCGGCTGGCGTAGCAGGTGTGGGCGGCGGTGCCACCTTCGCAGCGTTGATTGTTCTGCCAGCAATGGGCCTGCCGGTCACCCTGGTGGCGCTGCTGATCTCCGTAGAGCCGCTAATCGATATGGGTCGTACCGCGCTGAACGTTAGTGGATCAATGACTGCCGGAACGCTCACCAGCCAGTGGCTGAAGCAGACCGATAAAGCGGTGTTGAATAGCGAAGAGAGTGCCGAACTGGCGCATCGTTAAAACTCCTGCGCCCGGCGGCCTTCGCTGCCGGGCATTTTTCTCTTGAGGCCAACGCTACGCCTCGTCAATCTCCCCTTCCTGACGCATCTGCTCTGCCCAACGCTGGGCTGCCTCCGGCATGCTAAACGTCGGCGACCGACGGAAATGCTCTCCCATCAGCACAAACGCCACATACTTGCCACGCAGCAGCCAGACATCACGAAACCCCTCCACCTTATTGGCGTGATCGGGCGGCGCAGGCTCCACGCGGGGGACATAGCTGATAACAGGGCGGTTCTGTTGACGAAACGATTTCATAAGCGCAGGTTCACTAAAACAGATTGCAGATACGGGCAGCCACTATGATAGCCGATCTCACGGTAAAAACACGGGGTTGCTCTATAGTTATAAGGGTTTTGACTTCACATCGGCCACCCTTTCAGCAATGAAAACAGGAGACGAGCACAATGTCGCATAATGAGAAAAACCCCCACGGCCATCAATCCCCGGTACACGATCCCAGCTAATCCCGGCCAGGCCTTGACTCCCTGGCTCCCGACGATAACTCCCACCGCTCCGATCCCCGTCCTACCCCGCCAGGCGAGCAGCCAACCGCCCCCGGCAGCCTTAAGGCCCCCGATACGCATAACGAGAAGCTCACCGCGCTGGAGACCTTCCGTAAAGGTAGCGAAGATTTTCCCCTGACCACCAACCAGGGCGTACGCATCAGCGACGATCAAAACTCCTTACGCGCGGGCAATCGCGGCCCGACGCTGCTGGAGGATTTTATCCTGCGGGAGAAGATCACCCACTTTGACCACGAGCGCATTCCAGAGCGTATCGTCCACGCTCGCGGCTCGGCGGCCCACGGCTACTTTCAGCCCTACAAGAGCCTGAAGGATATTACCAAAGCGGATTTCCTCAGCGACCCTGAGAAGATCACCCCGGTCTTTGTCCGCTTCTCTACGGTGCAGGGCGGCGCGGGTTCGGCAGATACCGTGCGTGATATTCGCGGTTTCGCCACCAAATTCTATACCGAAGAGGGGATCTTCGATCTGGTCGGCAACAATACGCCGGTATTTTTTATTCAGGATGCACATAAGTTTCCAGACTTCGTCCATGCGGTGAAGCCAGAGCCGCACTGGGCCATCCCACAGGGTCAGAGCGCCCATGACACCTTCTGGGACTACGTCTCGCTACAGCCAGAGACCCTGCACAACGTTATGTGGGCCATGTCCGATCGCGGTATTCCCCGCAGCTACCGTACCATGGAAGGCTTCGGCATCCACACCTTCCGCCTGGTTAACGCTGCAGGCAAAGGAACCTTTGTCCGCTTCCACTGGAAACCGGTGGCGGGTAAAGCCTCGCTGGTGTGGGATGAGTCGCAGAAGCTCACCGGCCGCGACCCCGATTTTCATCGCCGCGATCTGTGGGAGGCCATTGAAGCAGGCGATTTCCCCGAGTACGAGCTGGGGCTGCAGCTGATCCCAGAGGAGGACGAGTTCAAGTTTGATTTTGATCTGCTCGACCCGACCAAGCTGATCCCCGAGGCGCTGGTGCCGGTTCAGCGGATAGGCAAAATGGTGCTGAATCGCAATCCGGATAACTTCTTTGCCGAAAACGAACAGGCGGCGTTTCACCCGGGCCATATCGTCCCTGGATTAGATTTTACTAACGATCCGCTGTTGCAGGGTCGTCTCTTCTCCTATACCGATACGCAGATCAGCCGCCTGGGCGGGCCAAACTTCCATGAAATCCCTATTAACCGCCCGACCTGCCCGTACCACAACTTCCAGCGGGACGGTATGCACCGCATGGATATCGATACCAATCCAGCGAACTACGAGCCGAATTCGATCAACGATAACTGGCCACGAGAAACGCCTCCCGGCCCGAAACGCGGCGGCTTTGAGTCTTATCAGGAGCGGATAGAGGGCAACAAGATCCGCGAGCGCAGCCCGTCGTTTGGTGAGTACTATGCCCATCCACGCCTGTTCTGGCAAAGCCAGACCCCGCACGAGCAGCAGCATATTATTGATGCCTTTAGCTTCGAACTGAGCAAGGTAGTACGCGAGTATATTCGCGAGCGGGTTGTCGACCAGCTAGCATGTATTGATACCATGCTGGCGCTGTCGGTCGCGAAAAATCTGGGTATCTCCCTGACGGATGAGCAACTCAATGCCACCCCGCCCAAAGAGGTCAACGGAATTGCAAGCGATCCGTCGCTTAGCCTCTATGCTCAGCCGGACGCCAGCGTTAAGGGCCGCGTGGTTGCTATTCTGCTTAACGATAAGGTGGTTGCCAGCGAGCTGTTAAGTATCCTGCAAGGTCTGCGGGCAAAAGGCGTGCATGCAAAACTGCTCTACTCGCGAATGGGCCAAGTGACGGCGGACGATGGTTCAAACCTGTCGGTGGCGGGCACCTTTGCCGGATCGCCCTCAGTGACCGTGGATGCGGTTATCGTGCCCGGCGGTGACGTGAGCAATCTACTCAACAACGGTGACGCGGCCTACTACCTGCTGGAGGCCTATAAGCACCTGAAGGTGATTGCTCTGGCGGGCGATGCGCGTCAGTTCAAACAGACGCTGAAGGTGGACGATCAGGGTGAAGCAGGTATTGTCGAAGCGGGTAACGCATCCGGCACTTTTGTCGATGATTTCCTGACCCAGCTGGCTGAGCACCGGGTTTGGTCCCGGGCCAGTAAAAT
>NZ_LR607338.1:540995-544258 GCF_902164725.1 Pseudescherichia vulneris
ACAGACGTTTTGGCATAAAAAAACCGGCGCTTACGCCGGTTTTTTTTGCTCAGGCTAAATTTGCTCAGGCTAAAATAGCATTATTTTTTCGGGGCCTGCGGGTCGGTGTCGTACTCCGCACAGGTCTGATAGCCCGAATTCATCACGTGGCCGGTGTCGTCCAGCGCCACAAAGTAGGTTTCGGTTTTACCATCGCGCTGACCCAGGATATAGGTCTGGCAGGTACCACGAGCGTGGATCATAGTGACTTCTGAGGACGGTTTACCTGCAACCTGCATAACCTGCGCGCGGCTCATGCCTTTTTTAACGTCTTTAACGACCGGCGTGGTGACCTGATCTTTAGTACGATCGTAAGCAGTACACCCTGCCAGCATTGCCATTACTGCTGCTGCACCCATAATTCCTGCGAGTTTCATATTCATAATCCTTCCTCTTGTTATCCGCTGTTGTATCAGCGCGTTATCTAAGCCTGGAATATAAAATAACTTTTTTCAACCTGCTGATTGCGATGACATAACTTTCGGAAAATTCTAATAAAACTGATATAAGGTACTAAACCGACGCAAATTACGGCACTCGATGGCGATACCCTTGTCGTTTCAGTGCCGACGAGTTAGCTTTATTAGAGAGCGATATTGCCACTGGCCCGGCAGGCCACTAACGGAGGATAATTAATGACTCTGCAACAAGAAATTATTGAAGCCCTTGGCGTGAAGCCAACGGTAAATGCGGAAGAAGAAGTTCGCCGCAGCGTAGATTTTCTCAAAGCCTATCTAAAAGCGCACCCGTTTTTAAAAACCCTGGTGCTGGGCATCAGCGGCGGCCAGGATTCGACCCTTGCCGGCAAACTGAGCCAGATGGCCATAACTGAACTGCGTCAGGAGACGGGCAACGAGGCGCTGCAGTTTATCGCCGTGCGCCTGCCCTACGGCGTGCAGTTTGACGAGCAGGATTGCCAGGACGCCATCGGCTTCATCAAGCCGGACCGCGTGTTGACCGTAAACATCAAATCCGCCGTGCTGGCCAGCGAGCAGGCCCTGCGCGAAGCGGGCATTGAACTGAGCGATTTTGTTCGCGGCAATGAAAAAGCGCGTGAGCGTATGAAAGCCCAGTACAGCATTGCTGGCATGACCAGCGGCGTAGTGATTGGTACTGACCATGCCGCAGAGGCGGTAACCGGGTTTTATACCAAGTACGGTGACGGCGGCACGGATATCAACCCGCTGTTCCGCCTGAACAAACGCCAGGGTAAACAGCTGCTGGCGCATCTGGGCTGTCCAGAGCATCTCTACAAAAAAGCGCCAACGGCGGATCTGGAAGACGATCGCCCCTCCCTGCCGGATGAAGCCGCGCTGGGTGTGACCTATGAAAACATTGATGATTATCTGGAAGGCAAAACGCTGGATGAAGGCACCGCCCGCATTATCGAGGGCTGGTACCTGAAAACCGAGCACAAGCGCCGTCCACCGATCACGGTTTTTGACGACTTCTGGAAGAAATAAATTCCCCAGGCGGCGCAAGCCGCCTCTTTTTTCACCATTCATTGCCTGCTACACTGGATAAGTAACCAGTATCAGGAGTTTATCTGTGGCAAGGCGTCAATCAGCCCCACGTCTGGATTTTGAGGCGGCGGCTATCTACGAGTATCCCGAACATTTGCGACCGTGGCTTGAAGCATTACCTAAGCATCCCGGCGTCTATTTTTTCCATGGCGAAAGCGAAGCGATGCCGCTCTACATCGGTAAGAGCATCAATATTCGCAGCCGCGTGCTCTCCCATCTGCGCACCGCCGATGAGGCCGCCATGCTGCGCCAGTCCCGGCGCATTACCTGGGTGCGTACCGCCGGTGAAATTGGTGCTCTGCTGCTGGAAGCACAGCTGATTAAAGAGCAGCAGCCGCTGTTCAACAAACGGCTGCGGCGCAATCGCCAGCTCTGCTCTCTGCTGCTGGCGGGGGAAAAACCGCAGGTCGTCTATGCCCGCGAGGTCGACTTCTCGGCACAGCCAGGGCTGTACGGTCTGTTCGCTAACCGTCGGGCGGCGTTGCAAACGCTGCAAAGCATCGCCGATGAGCAAAAGCTCTGCTACGGACTGCTGGGGCTGGAGTCGCTGACCCGAGGCCGGGGCTGTTTCCGTTCAGCGCTCAACCGCTGTGCGGGGGCGTGCTGCGGCAAGGAGAGCGTGGAGGCGCATAACCAGCGCCTGATTGACGCACTTGAGCGCACGCGGCTGGTGTGCTGGCCGTGGCGTGGTCCGGTTGCGTTGAAAGAGAGCAGCGGAGAGATGACCCAGTATCATATCATCCATAACTGGCTGTGGCTGGGGTCGGTAGATTCGCTTGACGAGGCGGCCAGCCTGCCGCGTCCGCAGGCAAGCTTCGATCAGGATGGCTATAAGATCCTCTGCAAACCGCTGATTACCGGCCAACACGATATTACCGAGCTGCCCTGGCCCGCAGAGTAACCTTTGCTCGTCTGCCGTAGCGTCAACGGCAGGCGAGCAGTTACGGCTTAGTGGCCCGGCAGCCAGGTGATTTCGCTAAACAGCAGCTGGCCCTCGGACTTCAATAGCCGCAGCGTGTGATGCCCCTCCTGCCACCAGGCACCCTGGTCAGCAGTCAGTAGCTTATCCCCCAGCTGCCATGCCCCGCTCAAAACAAAAACCACCCCACCCCGTGAGGCAAAGGTCGTAAAGGTGCGATCGGCAACGCGCACCTTCGCCTGACAGCGATCCCGGCGGGTCATGATATTAAAATCCATCGACATCTGACCGTCGGAAAGCTGCGCCCTGACCGGCTGCTCGCCAGCAAAGGTAAAGGGCTGGAGACGCTTAAGCGTATGGTTAAACGCGCTGCCGCCGTCGAGCATCACCTCTCCCCCTTCAATCAGGGTAATCACCCGATCCACGCCGGTAAACTGGGGAAAACCGCCGTTGCTGGCAAGAGAGGCAATACTGGCGCGCCAGTCGAAATCACGGGTCGCAGCCGGAAAGCAGCAAATTTCTCGGGTCTCGCCTGCGCCATTGCGCCACAGGTTGACTGGCATTTTACGAATATCAAAGTATTCCATCATCACCCTCAATGACGCGCACGCGCGTCCGCGCAACGGTCATAGCCGCCACGCTTTTTTGTTATCGATTGCTGTTCTGAATGAGCATACCGTTTCGTTAGCGGCTAACAAAGAGGGGAACAAAGAAAAAACCGCCGGACTTGCCCACAGCCCGATGGGGATGTGAGCAAGTCCGGCGGTCTTAAGAAGATGATT
>NZ_LR607338.1:545768-578069 GCF_902164725.1 Pseudescherichia vulneris
ACTGGCAATCGCAATCACATTGTCGTCAATCTCCAGTTCCTCTAGCTGATGCCCGGCATCTGTACGAAAAAGCAGGATCTTTGCCACCGGCTCATGCTTGAAGCCCTCTACCAGAACCAGATCTAACGTCGCATGATCCATTCTGCTGGCCAGAAACGTTAAGTCGAGTGCCGCTTCGTCCGGGGTTTCGGTCATCAAGGCCCACCGCTGCTGACTGGCGACAAGGGTTTGTGCTGCACCCGCCTTGCGTAACTCATAGCTATCCTTGCCGGGCTTATCGACATCCATATTGTGATGCGTATGCTTAATCAGGCCGGGACGAATACCCCGTTCACAGAGAGCAGGGATCAGACGCTTGAGCAGCGTAGTTTTACCTGTACCGCTCCATGCGGCTATGGCGAGGATCGGCTTCATTTTGTCTCCTGCCTGGCGGTGAGATCGTCCGGCGTATTGATATTGATAAATGCCGAGCGGCAATCGCTAAAGTCCACAGCATGCCCTCCGGCCTGGCGCATAAACACCATCACCCGCCGTTCACCGGCTGCCAGGTAAGCCGCAAGCTGCGGGATCGCCTGGCGATGGACCAATGCAATGGTGGGATGATCGCGCTCGCCGTCCGTCACCCATACCACCGGCGCGTCCTTACGTTCAGAGGCCAGTCGTGCTGCCAGGTCAGACGGTACGCCCGGCGTATCGCACGGACAGAACAGGAACCAGTCGGCTGCCGTCTGTTGCATTACGGCCAGCATACCGGCCAACGGACCGGGGAAGTTATCCAGCGTATCCTCAATAACGGCCAGGCCGCTTGCCCGGTAGCGATCGAGATTGCGGTTAGCGCTCAGTACGACACGATCTACCTGTTTAGCCAGACTGTTAGCGACGTGTTGCCAGAGCGGAGTGCCGTTGAGCAACAATAATCCTTTATCTTCCCCACCCATACGCGACGCTTTGCCGCCCGCAAGCACGACACCCGTAATGTCTAGTCCACTATTCACCAATATCGCCTCTTTTATTGTGGGTTTAACCCTGCTAACGTGTCTCTCTCAAGAGTAAGGAGCACTGGCCATGAAATGTAAACGTCTGAACGAAGTAATTGAACTCCTCCAGCCCGCCTGGCAAAAAGAGCCCGAGCTTAACCTGATGCAATTCTTGCAAAAATTGGCGCAGGAGTCAGGTTATGACGGGGAGCTAACCGATCTTTCTGACGATATCCTGATCTATCATCTCAAAATGCGCGACTCGGCAAAGGATGCCGTTATTCCTGGGATCCAGAAAGATTATGAAGAAGATTTCAAAACCGCTCTGCTGCGTGCCCGGGGCGTAATTAAAGAGTAAAAGGTTGTAAGCGGTGCAACGGAAAACGCTACGAAATGATATCCTGAACTATTCGTAGTAATTTCCGGATGATGGGATGAACGACAACGCTTTTACTTTCCAGACGCTACACCCGGATACCATCATGGATGCGCTGTTCGAACAGGGGATCCGGGTGGATTCCGGTCTTACCGCGCTCAACAGTTACGAAAACCGTGTCTATCAGTTTCAGGATGAAGATCGCCGCCGTTACGTGGTGAAGTTTTACCGTCCGCAGCGCTGGTCGGCAGAACAAATCAGCGAAGAGCACCAGTTCGCCCATGAGCTAATGAACGATGAGGTACCGGTTGCCGCCCCGCTTGAATTCAATGGACAGACGCTGCTGACGCATCAGGGGTACTACTATGCCGTATTCCCAAGCCTCGGGGGGCGTCAGTTCGAAGCCGATAACCTGGATCAGATGGAGTGGGTAGCGCGTTATCTCGGCCGCCTGCATCAAACCGGGCGTAAAAAAGTCTTCACCCATCGTCCCTCCATTGATGTTAATGAGTACCTGATTGAGCCTCGTCACGTCTTTGAACGGTCGACGCTTATTCCTTCTGGCCTGAAAGCCGCTTTCCTCAACGCCACGGATTCCCTTATCGAGGCGGTAATGGCGCACTGGCATACGCGTTTCGATCTGCTGCGCCTGCACGGCGACTGCCATGCCGGGAATATTCTCTGGCGTGACGGGCCGCTGTTTGTCGATCTCGACGATGCCCGTAACGGCCCGGCCGTTCAGGATCTGTGGATGCTGCTCAACGGCGATAAGGCCGAGCGGCGTATGCAGTTTGAGACGATCGTTGAGGCCTATGAAGAGTTTAGCGAGTTCAACACCGATGAAATCGCGCTCATTGAACCTTTACGCGCCATGCGTATGGTTTATTATTTGGCATGGCTGATCCGCCGCTGGGACGATCCCGCATTCCCCAAAAATTTCCCATGGCTTACCGGGGAAGACTATTGGCACAGGCAAACTCTGACCTTTATTGAGCAGGTTAAGGTTCTGCAAGAACCGCCTTTGCAACTTACGCCGATGTATTAATTTGACACGTTCAGGAGAGTATTAACCATGAAGAAAATTTGGCTGGCGCTTGCAGGTCTTATTCTGGCATTTAGCGCATCTGCGGCTCAGTTCACCGAGGGTAAACAGTACATCGCCCTTGATAAACCGGCGGTGGGAGAGCCGCAGGTGCTGGAGTTCTTCTCCTTCTACTGCCCGCACTGCTACGATTTTGAACGCGTGTGGCACGTTTCTGACACGGTGAAACAGCAGCTGCCGGAAGGCACTAAAATGACGAAATATCACGTCGAGTTCCTGGGCCCATTGGGTAAAGATCTGACCCAGGCATGGGCTGTCGCAATGGCGCTGGGCGTAGAAGATAAGATCACTGCCCCGATGTTTGAAGCGGTGCAGAAGGCTCAGACCGTGACTACCGTCGCCGATATTCGCAAAGTGTTTGTTGATGCCGGTATTAAAGGCGAAGACTATGACGCCGCGTGGAACAGCTTTGTGGTGAAATCCCTGGTTGCCCAGCAGGAGAAAGCCGCCGCCGATCTGCAGCTGCAGGGCGTTCCAGCCATGTTTGTTAACGGTAAGTATCAGGTTAACCCGCAGGGAATGGATGCCAGCAGCATGGACATCTTCGTTCAGCAGTATGCCGCAACGGTAAAATATCTGGTTGGTCAGAAGTAAGCAGAAAGCCGGTCAATGACCGGCTTTTTTATCGATTTTGTCGTGCGCCATATTGATGTAGTTCAAAAACAGAGTGCAGAGCGAATTAAACGTCACTGACCGTCCGCCACACCAATCCTACACATGACCAAAACCTTATATCCACATGGAGTAAATTGTCACCTAATGGACGTAAGGATCGCGATCCTTTTTCTATTTATATGATTTGAATAGATAAATAAACAGGCCCGCCAATTTCACATGGTCTATTATTTCTTCAGCAAAAAAGCATGCACAAAGTTATCCACAGGATAATAATGCGAACGATCGCGACGATCCGGAAATCTTTTCCACGAATTACCGTGAAAAACTCAAGTTTTCGTCCGGTATGTGGCATCCTTTAACCATAAATTATTAAACAGGCACGGATATCATGGTTCAGATCCCAGAAAACCCACTAATCCTCGTTGATGGCTCTTCTTATCTCTATCGCGCTTACCACGCGTTCCCACCGCTGACTAACAGCGCGGGAGAGCCAACCGGCGCCATGTACGGGGTGCTGAACATGCTCAGAAGCTTGATCATGCAGTATCAGCCCACGCATGCCGTAGTGGTGTTTGATGCGAAAGGGAAGACGTTCCGTGACGAACTGTTTGAGCACTATAAATCCCACCGTCCGCCGATGCCTGACGATCTGCGCTCACAGATCGAGCCGCTGCATGCGATGGTGAAAGCGATGGGTCTGCCGCTGATGGCCATTTCCGGCGTTGAGGCGGATGACGTTATCGGTACGCTGGCGCTGGAGGCCGAAAAAATGGGACGCCCGGTCCTGATCAGCACCGGCGATAAAGATATGGCCCAGCTGGTCACGCCGAACGTGACGCTGATTAACACCATGACCAACACCATTCTCGGCCCGGAAGAGGTGATCAATAAATATGGCGTGCCGCCTGAGCTGATCATCGATTTCCTTGCCTTGATGGGCGACTCTTCAGATAACATCCCAGGCGTGCCGGGCGTGGGTGAAAAAACCGCGCAGGCGCTGCTGCAGGGGCTGGGTGGTCTGGAAACGCTGCTTAACGAGTCCGATAAGATCGCTACTCTCAGCTTCCGCGGGGCAAAAACCATGGCGGCGAAGCTGGAGCAGAATAAAGAGGTAGCTCGCCTCTCCTATCAGCTGGCGACCATTAAGACCGACGTTGAGCTGGAACTCTCCTGCGAGCAGCTGACGGTACAGCAGCCTGCCGCAGATGAGCTGTTGAGCCTGTTTAAACGATATGAATTCAAACGCTGGACGGCGGATGTCGAAGCGGGAACCTGGTTGCAGGGCAAAGGCGCGAAACCAGCCGCGAAGCCGCAGGCGGCTCCTGTCGTGGACGTTGAAGACGAAGACGATGAGCCTGCGACACCGCTCTCCGCAGAGCATTACGTTACCGTTCTGGATGAGCCGACGCTGAACGAGTGGATTGCGCGACTGAAGAAAGCGCCGGTATTTGCGTTCGATACGGAAACGGATAGCCTGGACAACGTTAGCGCTCAGCTGGTGGGCCTGTCATTTGCCACCGAACCTGGTTTAGCCGCCTATGTGCCGGTCGCACACGACTACCTGGATGCGCCAGAGCAGCTTTCCCGCGATCGCGTCCTGGAACTGCTGAAGCCGATTCTGGAAGATGAAAAAGCACTGAAGGTAGGGCAGAACCTTAAGTTCGATCGCGGCATTTTGCAGAACTACGGCATCGAGCTGCGTGGCATCGCCTTCGACACTATGCTTGAGTCCTATATTCTCGACAGCGTCGCCGGGCGTCACGATATGGACAGCCTCTCCGCTCGCTGGCTGAAGCACCAGACCGTGACCTTTGAGCAGATTGCCGGCAAGGGTAAAAACCAGCTGACCTTTAACCAGATCGCACTGGAAGAGGCCGGTCACTACGCGGCGGAAGATGCTGACGTTACGCTGCAGCTGCATCTTAAGATGTGGCCAAAGCTGGAGAAACACGCGGGCCCGCTGAATATTTTCCAGAACATCGAAATGCCGCTGGTGCCGGTGCTCTCTCGCATCGAGCGTAACGGGGTGAAGATCGATCCGGCGGTACTGCATAAGCACTCCGGCGAAATCACGCTGCGTCTGGCCGAGCTGGAGAAAAAGGCCCATGAGATCGCCGGCGAAGCGTTTAACCTCTCCTCAACCAAACAGCTGCAGGTTATCCTGTTTGAAAAGCAGGGTATTAAGCCGCTGAAGAAGACACCGGGTGGCGCACCCTCAACCTCAGAAGAGGTGCTGGAGGAGCTGGCGCTGGACTACCCGCTGCCGAAGGTCATTCTGGAGCATCGCGGCCTGTCGAAGCTGAAATCGACCTATACCGATAAGCTGCCGCTGATGATCAATCCTAAAACCGGGCGCGTGCATACCTCCTATCACCAGGCGGTCACCGCAACGGGACGACTCTCATCCACCGATCCGAACCTGCAGAATATCCCCGTGCGTAACGAGGAGGGACGGCGCATCCGTCAGGCGTTTATTGCCCCTGAGGATTACGTCATCGTCTCTGCGGACTACTCGCAGATTGAGCTGCGCATCATGGCGCATCTGTCTCGCGACCAGGGGCTGCTCTCTGCCTTTGCCGAGGGCCAGGATATCCACCGCGCCACGGCGGCAGAGGTATTTGGTATGCCGCTGGAGAGCGTATCAAACGATCAGCGCCGCAGCGCGAAGGCGATTAACTTCGGCCTGATCTACGGCATGAGCGCCTTTGGTCTGTCGCGCCAGCTGAACATCCCGCGCAAAGAGTCGCAGCGTTATATGGATCTCTACTTTGAACGCTATCCGGGCGTGCGTGAGTATATGGAACGCACCCGGGCACAGGCCAAAGAGCAGGGCTACGTTGAAACGCTGGAGGGGCGTCGCCTCTATCTGCCGGACATCAAATCCAGCAACGCCGCGCGCCGGGCTGGGGCTGAGCGTGCTGCAATTAACGCCCCGATGCAGGGCACGGCGGCAGATATCATCAAGCGAGCAATGATCGCCGTGGATGCCTGGCTAGAGGCGGAGCAGCCGCGCGTGCGTATGATTATGCAGGTACACGATGAACTGGTGTTTGAAGTGCACAAAGACGATGTGGAGCAGGTTTCTCAGAAGATCCATGAGCTGATGGAGAACAGCACCCAGCTGGACGTTCCGTTGCTGGTGGAGGTGGGCAGTGGTGAAAACTGGGATCTAGCGCACTAACCTTTGGCGTAATGACGCAGTTTTATGTAAGTAAGCAACATAAGATAGAGCTTTTTGTGATGATCATTAGAATTACCTATGTAAAGAATGAAAAAAAATTACAAAAAGCGTTTGTAACCGCCTAAAAAAAGAGTAGAGTTAAAGACGTAGGGTACAGAGGTAAGATGTTCTATCTTTCAGACCTTTTACTTCACGTAATCGGATTTGGCTGAATATTTTAGCCGCCCCAGTCAGTAATGACTGGGGCGTTTTTTATTGGGTTACTCTTCGGCGTCTGCTTCCGTCACCGGCGTCAAATCGCTAAACCAGCTATCCAGCTTCGCCTTCAGCTTGTCCACGCCCAGCTTCTTCAGGGATGAGAACGCCTCAACCTGGACGTCACCGTTAAACGCCAGCACCGCCTCACGCACCATATTCAACTGTGCCTTGCGCGCGCCGCTCGCCAGCTTATCGGCTTTGGTCAGCAGCACCAGCACCTGAATTTCGCTCTCAACCGCCCACTGGATCATCTGCTGATCGAGATCTTTCAGCGGATGGCGAATGTCCATCAGGATCACCACGCCCTGCAGGCACTGGCGCTTCTCCAGATACTCACCCAGGGCACGCTGCCATTTGATCTTCATCTCTTCCGGGACTTCGGCGTAGCCGTAGCCGGGCAGGTCAACAAGACGCTTGCCTTCCGTGACCTCAAACAGGTTGATAAGCTGGGTACGGCCCGGCGTCTTAGAGGTTCGCGCCAGGCTCTTCTGATGCGTCAGGGTATTCAGGGCGCTCGATTTACCCGCATTGGAACGGCCGGCAAAGGCCACTTCTATTCCGATATCGGCAGGTAAGTGGCGAATATCAGGCGCACTGGTCACAAAGTGCGTCTGTTGATAATTCAAATTAGTCAAAGCGGTCGTCTCCATAAGTAAAGCTTTGGGGGATTATACCTGAACGCAGGAAAAAGGCGGCTTTTCTCGCCATACCCCTTTCATGGCCCTACTGGCTATAGACTTTGTAAGATATTGGCTACTTTACGTCTGCGATATTTCAGAGTAATTGCAGGTTCCATAAAGCTGTAATTCTTTATAAATCAAAAAGATACATGATTAGAATTTTCTGAATTTAGCTATTTATGCCGCTTTGCGTCTTGTTACTTTTTTCTAACACGGTAAAGTAGTGGGCAAAGGCGAGGAGCGCCGGGGGAACGTGACTTAGGGAAAAGGGGTCAGGAGCGCCAGGAGGCGAAGACACTGGATAGCCAGGATGGCGAACGTCAGGAGACGTGATACACAGGGAAATGGACCGCAACAGGGAACGTTCATGCTAAGGGATAAACAGGGTCGGTTGTAAGCAAACACGGAATAGTTAACCCGCTGAGGGTGGGTGGTCAAGAAAAAAGGCGACAGTTTACTCTGTCGCCTTTTTTCTTTGCTTGCTTTCTGCTAGATTCCGCCGCAATTCTATACTGAATAAAACGGCTCAAAGATCAAATATGATGAATAAACCCGCATCGTCTCCGCGTGGCAAAGGCCCCGCAAAAGCGCACCGTAAAACGCGCGATGAAATCAATCAAGAAGCACGCGACCGTAAGCGTGATAAAAAGCATCGTGGCAACGCGGCAGGCAGCCGTGCGTCCGGCAGCGATGGTGCATCCGGCTCTCGTGGCCAGAAGCAGCAGAAAGATCCCCGTATCGGCAGTAAAACTCCTGTACCGTTGGGCGTAACCGCTACTCCGGTCACCCGTCAGCACAAACCCAAGAGCGAGAAACCTATGCTTTCACCGCAGGCTGAACTGGATTTGCTGGAAACTGATGAGCGCCTGGATGGGCTGCTGGAACGTCTGGAGAATGGCGACATCCTGAGCGCAGAAGATCAGGCATGGGTTGACGCTAAACTGGACCGCATTGACGCGCTGATGCAGCAGCTCGGTCTCTCCTACGACGATGATGAAGACGAAGAAGAAGAAGAGGAAAAAGAGGATATGATGCGCCTGCTCAAAGGTGGCAACTAATCCCTGGACTCCTCGCTTTACAGCATGGGCTTGCTCGTCCTGCTTATAACCCTTCCGGTTATGTGTTATCTGGCGTGGTTATTCGTTAAACTACGCCGGTTGTCGCAGCGACAAAAGTGGCTGCGCAACCGGCTTGCACTTCGTCATGGGGGCAGGCCAGGCCGTCGTCGTCGTCAGCGGCGCTACCCGAAGGAGTGAGCATGTCTTCGCAGTTAATCGACTGGGATCTGGCCCTGATCCAGAAATATAACTATTCTGGGCCGCGTTATACCTCATACCCGACCGCCCTTGAGTTCGCCGAGACCTTTGGCGAAGCAGATTTTCAGCAGGCCGTGACCCGCTATCCTGAGCGTGCGCTGTCGCTCTACGTGCATATCCCGTTTTGTCACCGACTGTGCTACTTCTGCGGCTGCAATAAGATCGTTACCCGCCAGCAGCATAAGGCGGACCAGTACCTCGATGCGCTTGAGCAGGAGATTATCCACCGTGCGCCGCTGTTTGCCGGCCGTCAGGTCAGCCAGCTGCACTGGGGCGGCGGGACGCCAACCTATCTCAACAAAGCGCAAATTAGCCGTCTGATGGGGCTGCTGCGCCACCACTTCAATTTCAACGCCGATGCTGAGATCTCTATCGAGGTCGATCCACGTGAAATCGAGCTGAACGTGCTTGATCACCTGCGCGCCGAGGGCTTTAATCGCCTGAGCATGGGGGTACAGGATTTCAACAAAGAGGTGCAGCGGCTGGTCAACCGTGAGCAGGATGAGGAATTTATCTTTGCGCTATTACGCCATGCGCGCGAGATTGGCTTCACCTCTACCAATATCGATCTGATCTATGGTCTGCCGAAGCAGACGCCGGAAAGCTTCGCCTTCACCCTGAAACGCGTTGGGGAGCTTAACCCGGATCGGCTGAGCGTATTCAACTATGCGCACCTGCCAACGCTTTTTGCCGCGCAGCGGAAGATTAAGGATGCCGATCTGCCTTCGGCGCAGCAGAAGCTGGATATTCTACAGCAGACGATTACCTCGCTCACCGAGGAGGGCTATCAGTTTATCGGTATGGATCACTTTGCGCGCCCGGATGACGAACTGGCCGTGGCCCAGCGCGAAGGGGTGCTGCACCGCAATTTCCAGGGCTACACCACCCAGGGCGATAGCGACCTGTTAGGCATGGGCGTATCGGCCATCAGCATGATTGGCGACTGCTACGCGCAGAACCAAAAAGAGCTGAAACACTATTATCAGCAGGTGGATGAGACCGGTAACGCACTGTGGCGAGGGATTGCCCTGACAAGAGATGACTGCATCCGCCGGGACGTCATCAAGTCGCTGATCTGCAACTTCCGCCTGGATTTTAGCGCGGTAGAAAAGCAGTGGGATCTCGATTTCGCCGACTACTTTGCAGACGATTTAAACCTGCTTGCCCCGTTAGCAAAAGACGGGCTGGTGGCGGTGGATGCGCACGGCATTCAGGTGACGGCGAAAGGCCGACTGCTGATCCGCAATATCTGCATGTGCTTTGATGCCTATCTGCGCCAGAAGGCGCGACTACAGCAGTTTTCTCGCGTGATTTAACAGATCGGGAGCGGTAGGCCCGGTAAGCATCGCGCTACCGGGCGTTTTCCTGCTATTCCATCCCTAACTCTTTCAGCTTGCGCGTCAGGGTATTGCGTCCCCAGCCGAGCAGCCTTGCCGCTTCCTGCTTATGTCCCTGAGTATGCCGCAGGGCGGTGGTCAGCAGGGTACGCTCCATCTCCGGCTGCGCCTCAGAGAGCAGGTTTTGATGACCGGAACGCAGGGCGCGATCTGCCCACTGCGCCAGCAGCGTGGCCCAGTTATCCGGCAGCGTCTGGGTCGGGCTGTCAGGCACTGTCGTCTCAAACAGCTCGCTGGGGAGATCCTGGATCAGCACTTCCTGACCCGCAGCCATCACCGTCAGCCAGCGGCAGGTGTTCTCCAGCTGGCGAACGTTGCCCGGCCAGGCAACGCGGGTCAGCGCCGCCTCGGTCTCCGGATGCAGCTGCTTGGCTTCTACCCCCAGCTCGCGGGCGGCCACCTGTAAAAAGTGGCGAGCCAGGCGGGGAATATCTTCCCGCCGCTCACGCAGGGGCGGGAGATGCACGCGGATCACGTTCAGGCGATGGAAGAGATCCTCACGGAACTTGCCCTCCTGCACCCGCAGCTCAAGGTTCTGGTGGGTGGCGGCAATGATCCGCACGTCCACCTTCACCGGCGCATAGCCGCCGACGCGGTAAAACTGCCCGTCCGCCAGCACGCGCAGCAGGCGCGTCTGTACGTCCAGTGGCATATCGCCGATCTCGTCCAGGAACAGCGTGCCGCCGTCGGCCTGCTCAAAACGTCCCTGCCGAACGGTATTTGCGCCGGTAAATGCCCCTTTCTCATGACCAAACAGCTCGGACTCAATGAGATCCTTTGGGATAGCGGCCATGTTGAGGGCAATAAAGGGCGCTTTAACGCGCGGGCTGTGGCGATGCAGGGCGTGGGCGACCAGCTCTTTACCGGTCCCGGACTCGCCGTTGATCAGGACGCTAATCGACGAGCGGGAGAGGCGGCCAATGATGCGAAACACATCCTGCATAGCGGGCGCTTCACCGATGATATCCGCGGTGGGGCCAAAAACCTGCACGTTACGCGGCTGCTGCTGCTCCTGATAGTGGCTGATGGCGCGCTCAACCAGCGCCACCGCCTCGTCGATATCGAACGGTTTAGGCAGGTAGTCAAAGGCTCCCTGCTGGTAAGCGCTAACGGCCGCATCGAGATCGGAGTGCGCGGTCATAATGATGACCGGGAGCATGGGATGTCGCTGTTTGATCTGCTTCAGCAGCGCCAAACCGTCCATGCCCGGCATGCGGATATCCGACAGCAGCACGTCCGGGGTTTTCGTGGTCAGCGCGTCGAGCACCTCATTACCACTTTCAAACGTTGTACAACTCAAGCCAGCCCCGGTGAGGGCACGTTCAAGCACCCAGCGGATGGAACTATCGTCATCAACAATCCATGCTATCCCTCGTTGCATCATCGTCACCTTTATTTTTTAATTGGCAGGTAAACCGAAAACTCGGTATGACCCGGCCAACTGGTAAATTCAATTTTGCCGGAGTGTTGATCAATCAAACTGCGGGCAATTGACAGCCCAAGCCCGGTCCCACCTTCGCGTCCGCTTACCATGGGGTAAAACAGCGTGTCTTGCAGATGCGATGGGATACCCGGCCCGTTATCTTCAATATCAATACGCGCGGCCAGACGATAGCGCGCGCCGTGCAGCGTAAGCTGGAAAGCCGTGCGGGTGCGCAGCGTAATTTCGCCGCCTTCTGGCCCCAGCGCCTGCAGGGCGTTGCGCACGATATTCAGCAGAACCTGCTCAATCTGGTCGGGATCGTGCGGTAACTCCGGCAAGCTGGGGTCATAGTCACGCACCAGGGTGACGTTCTCCGGCAGCTCCATCGAGACCAGCTTCACCACGCGCTCCGCGACTTTGTGAATGCTTTCGGTCACGTGCATGCCTGGATGCTGCGGCCCCAGCAGGCGATCGACCAGGTTACGCAGCCGGTCCGCCTGCTCAATAATGACGTTAGTGTATTCAGTTAGCGCCGGATCGGGCAGCGCTTTGCTCAGCAGCTGCGCCGCGCCGCGCAGGCCGCCCAGCGGGTTTTTAATCTCATGGGCGAGGCCACGCACCAGATCGCGTGCGGCGACCTGCTGGGCCTGCTGGAGCTGCTCCTGGCTCAGGCGTCGCTGGTTATCCATCGGTGCCATCTCCAGCAGGATCAGCCCTTCAGGCAGTCGTTGTGCCGTGACGGAGAGGATATGCGAGCGAGCATCGATCACCAGAGTCACTTCGTTATCGGTAAACCCTTGTCCGGCCTCCAGGCTCTCCTGCATCAGGGCGACGTTCAGGGAGAAATAACTCAGCAGCTCCGGAAGAGGGGTACCAAACAGCTTGCGTGAGCTTTGTGCCAGCAGCTGTTGAGCGGCGGGATTCGCGTAGTGAATCGCCAGCTCGTCATCAACCAGCAGGATGCTGTTGATCAAAGCGTTGAGGATCTGCCCAGCATCGGGCAGCGTGCCAGTTGCCATTAAGCAGTCTCCTGAAATGATGTGCACTCTTTTAGTGCATTATAGCTTTTTGTGTTCAAAAAGCCCGAAATATCAGGTGGTTGGCGGAGAAAAAAGCCCATCCTGGGATGGGCTAAAGTTTCCACGGCAACTTAAAACAACTTCAAATTAAACGCTGTAGTACAGTTCGAACTCAACCGGGTGCGGCGTCATACGAACACGGTCATTCTCTTCGATACGCAGGGCGATATAGGCATCGATCGCGTCGTTAGTGAACACGCCGCCTGCGGTCAGGAACTCGCGGTCTGCATCAAGCGCCTGCAGGGCCTCTTCCAGGGAGCCAGCAACCTGCGGAACTTCTTTCGCCTCTTCCGGCGGCAGGTCGTACAGGTTTTTGTCCATGGCTTCGCCTGGGTGGATCTTGTTCTTGATACCGTCAAGACCGGCCATCAGCAGGGCAGCGAAGCACAGGTACGGGTTAGCCGCCGGGTCCGGGAAGCGCACTTCGATACGGCGCGCTTTCGGCGAGGTGACTACCGGGATACGGATAGAGGCAGAGCGGTTACGGGCAGAGTAGGCCAGCATAACCGGTGCTTCGTAACCCGGGACCAAACGCTTGTAGGAGTTAGTGGTCGGGTTCGCCAGGGCGTTGATCGCTTTAGCGTGTTTGATTACGCCGCCGATGTAGAACAGGGCTTCTTCAGACAGGCCAGCATATTTGTCGCCAGAGAACAGGTTGGTGCCGTTCTTGGACAGGGACATGTGGCAGTGCATACCGGAGCCGTTATCGCCGAACATCGGTTTTGGCATAAAGGTCGCGGTTTTGCCGAAGCGATGCGCAACGTTGTGCACGACATATTTGTAGATCTGAATTTCGTCCGCTTTTTTGGTCATGGTGTTGAAGCGGGTCGCCACTTCGTTCTGACCTGCAGTCGCCACTTCGTGGTGGTGCGCTTCAACCACCAGACCCATCTCTTCCATCACCAGACACATGGTGGAACGGATGTCCTGAGAGGAGTCAACCGGCGGAACCGGGAAGTAACCGCCTTTCACAGCCGGACGGTGACCTTTGTTACCACCTTCGTATTTGGTGGAGGTGTTCCATGCGCCTTCGATATCGTCGATAGCCACGTGGGAACCGGAAATGTTGGCACCAAAGCGAACGTCGTCAAACAGGAAGAACTCTGGCTCAGGCCCGAACAGAACGGTGTCTGCGATGCCGGTGGAGCGCAGGTACTCTTCAGCGCGTTTAGCGATGGAGCGTGGGTCGCGATCGTAGCCCTGCAGTGTGCCTGGCTCAAGGATATCGCAACGGATAATCAGGGTAGACTCTTCGAAGAACGGATCAATAACCGCGGTAGAGGCGTCCGGCATCAGCACCATGTCGGATTCGTTGATGCCTTTCCAGCCACCAATCGAAGAACCATCAAACATTTTGCCTTCTTCAAAGAAGTCAGCGTTAACCTGATGGGCTGGGATAGTGACATGCTGCTCTTTACCTTTGGTATCAGTGAAGCGCAGATCGATAAACTTCACTTCATGTTCGTTCAGCATCGTCAAAACGTGTTCAGCGGACATACTTAACTCTCCCGGAATTTTTGGTCGTCGTGGTAACGAGGTTCTACACTTTATAAGTGGCACAATCGCCTTGCCTAAGATAAAGCGAAATCTGTGCCAACTTTTAAAACACCCCCAAAAGGCGCTATCATGCACGTCATAGTGCAAAAGGGCTGCACCATAATGGTTATCTTGCATCAATATAGTGCATCTGCGCGATCGTAGTGCACTGTATTGGTGCAATTTACATTAAGACAGCTCTCTACCGCTTCGTGAAACCGATCACAAAGCCCTACTTTCTATATTGTTTGTAAAGGTTCTTTGTGATCCTGTTCTGTACTGCGATTAATACGTGTACAATAACGCGCTATTTCTAATGCCTGAGGCAAAGTTGTGATCGAAAATTTGCGTAACATCGCCATCATTGCGCACGTTGACCATGGTAAAACGACCCTGGTTGACAAGCTGCTGCAGCAGTCTGGTACCTTCAGCGAGCGTGCTGAGACTACCGAACGCGTGATGGACTCCAACGATTTGGAGAAAGAGCGTGGGATTACCATCCTCGCGAAAAACACCGCTATTAAATGGAATGACTACCGTATCAACATCGTTGATACCCCGGGTCACGCCGACTTCGGTGGTGAAGTTGAACGTGTCATGTCCATGGTAGACTCCGTACTGCTGGTGGTCGATGCTATGGACGGCCCAATGCCGCAGACCCGCTTTGTAACTAAAAAAGCGTTTGCGCACGGCCTGAAGCCAATTGTCGTTATCAACAAGGTTGACCGTCCGGGCGCGCGTCCTGACTGGGTTGTGGATCAGGTCTTCGATCTGTTCGTCAACCTCGACGCCACCGACGAGCAGCTGGACTTCCCGATCATCTATGCATCTGCACTGATGGGTATCGCGGGTAACGACCACACTGACATGGCGGAAGATATGACCCCGCTGTATCAGGCGATCGTTGACCACGTTCCGGCACCGAACGTTGACCTTGACGGTCCGTTCCAGATGCAGATCTCTCAGCTGGACTACAACAACTACGTTGGCGTTATCGGCATCGGTCGTATCAAGCGCGGTAAGGTCAAGCCGAACCAGCAGATCACGCTGATCGACAGCGAAGGTAAAACGCGCAACGGTAAAGTGGGTAAAGTACTGACTCACCTCGGTCTGGAGCGTATTGAATCCACCGAAGCTGAAGCAGGCGATATCATCGCGATCACCGGTCTGGGCGAGCTGAACATCTCCGACACCCTTTGCGATCCGCAAAACGTCGAAGCGCTGCCGGCACTCTCCGTGGATGAGCCGACCGTTACCATGTTCTTCAACGTCAACACCTCACCGTTCTGCGGTAAAGAAGGTAAGTTTGTGACCTCGCGTCAGATCCTTGACCGTCTGAACAAAGAGCTGGTGCACAACGTGGCGCTGCGCGTAGAAGAGACTGAAGATGCGGACGCATTCCGCGTATCTGGTCGTGGCGAGCTGCACCTGTCAGTTCTGATCGAAAACATGCGTCGTGAAGGCTTCGAACTGGCTGTGTCCCGTCCGAAAGTTATCAACCGTATGATCGACGGTCGTCTGCAAGAGCCGTTCGAGAACGTGACTCTGGATATCGAAGAGCAGCATCAGGGCTCGGTTATGCAGGCAATGGGCGAGCGTAAGGGCGATGTTAAAGACATGATCCCTGACGGCAAAGGCCGTATTCGTCTGGACTACCTGATCCCGGCACGTGGCCTGATCGGCTTCCGTACCGAGTTCATGACCATGACCTCCGGTACTGGTCTGCTGTACTCTACCTTCAGCCACTACGACGACGTGCGTCCGGGCGAAATCGGCCAGCGTAACAACGGCGTGCTGATCTCCAACGGCCAGGGCAAAGCAGTCGCGTTCGCACTGTTCAGCCTGCAGGATCGCGGTAAGCTCTTCCTGGGTCACGGTGCTGAAGTGTATGAAGGCCAGATCATCGGTATTCACAGCCGTTCTAACGACCTGACCGTGAACTGCCTGACCGGTAAGAAACTGACCAACATGCGTGCGTCGGGTACCGACGAAGCAACGGTTCTGGTTCCGCCGATCAAGATGTCCCTGGAGCAGGCGCTGGAGTTCATCGATGACGACGAACTGGTAGAAGTCACCCCGACCTCTGTCCGTATCCGTAAACGTCACCTGACCGAGAACGACCGTAAACGTGCGATGCGTGGTCCTCGCGACGCGTAATCTGTTTTTCGCATGACGATAAAAGCCGCTGATATTCAGCGGCTTTTTTTATGCTTTCGGCAAAACCTCTCCTGCTGGAATCTGTGGCAGAGCAGCTATTCACCATCTGGATTTCCCGCTACAGTTAACTCTCCACGGCAAGCAAGGAGAGAAAAATGCTCTATATCTTTGATTTAGGTAACGTGATTGTTGATATCGACTTTAATCGCGTGCTGGGCACATGGAGCGATCTCAGCCGGATCCCGCTGGCGACGCTAAAGCAGAGCTTTACCATGGGCGAGGCGTTCCATCGCCACGAGCGGGGCGAGCTGTCGGATGAAGATTTTGCCGAAGCGCTGTGTCTGGAGATGTCGCTGCCGCTGAGCTATGAGCAGTTCTCCCACGGCTGGCAGGCGGTATTTGTCGGTCTACGCCCGGAGGTGATCGACATCATGCATAAGCTGCGCGCGCAGGGACACCGCGTGGTGGTGCTCTCTAACACTAACCGTCTGCACACCACCTTCTGGCCAGAGCAGTATCCCGAGGTGCGCGCCGCAGCGGATAAAATCTACCTCTCGCAGGAGATGGGAATGCGCAAGCCGGAGGCGCGCATCTACCAGGCGCTGTTGCAGGAAGAGGGTTTCTCCGCCGAGGATGCGGTCTTTTTTGACGATAACGCCGATAATATAGAGGGAGCTAACCAGTTGGGTATTACATCAATTTTGGTGACCGGAAAAGAGACGATACCGAACTACTTTGCAAAACAACTATGCTAAAAACCGTTCATCATAAAGCCAGTCACCATACTCGCCCGCTGCGGGCGTGGCTCAAACTGCTCTGGCAGCGAATCGACGAAGACAATATGACGACGCTGGCGGGTAATCTCGCCTACGTTTCGCTGCTGTCGTTAGTGCCGCTGGTAGCAGTGATCTTTGCGCTTTTCGCTGCATTTCCGATGTTTAACGACGTCAGCATGCAGCTGCGGCACTTTGTTTTTGCCAATTTCCTGCCGTCGACCGGCGATATTATTCAGCGCTATATCGAGCAGTTCGTGGCTAACTCCAGCAAAATGACGGCGGTGGGCGCGTGCGGCCTGATTGTTACCGCGCTGCTGCTGATGTATGCCATTGATAGCGCCCTGAATACCATCTGGCGCAGTAAGCGGGCGCGACCCAAGGTCTACTCGTTTGCCGTCTACTGGATGATCCTTACCCTTGGGCCGCTGCTAGCGGGGGCAAGCCTGGCGATTAGCTCCTATCTGCTCTCGCTGCGCTGGGCCACCGAGTTGGATAGCATGATCGATCACATCCTGCGTATCTTTCCGCTGATCCTTTCATGGCTCTCGTTCTGGCTGCTCTACAGCATCGTGCCGACAACTCAGGTGCCGAATCGCGATGCCGTCATTGGCGCGCTGGTGGCGGCGCTGCTCTTTGAGCTGGGAAAAAAGGCGTTCGCGCTTTATATCACCATGTTTCCCTCCTACCAGCTCATCTACGGCGTGCTGGCGGTGGTGCCTATTCTCTTTGTCTGGGTCTACTGGACCTGGTGTATCGTCTTGCTTGGCGCGGAAATAACTGTCACTCTCGGGGAGTACCGCAAACTCAAATTAGCCGCAGAGCAAGAGACATTAGACCAACCATGATTGCATTAATTCAGCGTGTTTCCCGTGCCAGCGTGACCGTGGAAGGTAACGTGACGGGTGAAATTGGCCCAGGACTTTTGGTGCTGTTAGGAGTCGAAAAAGAGGACGATGAGCAAAAAGCGAACCGTCTTTGCGAACGAGTATTAGGCTACCGTATCTTCAGCGATGCCGACGGCAAGATGAACCTCAACGTTCAGCAGGCCGGTGGCAGCGTGCTGGTGGTATCGCAGTTTACGCTGGCAGCGGATACCGAGCGCGGCATGCGTCCGAGTTTCTCTCGGGGCGCAGCCCCGGATCGCGCCGAAGCGCTGTATGACTATTTTGTCGAGCGCTGCCGCCAGCAGGAGATCGTTACGCAAACTGGGCAGTTCGCTGCCGATATGCAGGTTTCGCTAGTCAACGACGGTCCGGTTACCTTCTGGCTGCAAGTATGAGCCAACAGCTAGCCTGGCCCCAGGTCACAAGAGAGAGTGCTGCTATGTATCATCTTCGCGTACCGCAAACCGAAGCAGAATTAGAGCGCTACTACGCGTTTCGTTGGGAAATGCTGCGTAAGCCCCTTCATCAGCCGCGCGGCTCCGAGCGCGATGCCTGGGATGCGATGGCGCATCATCAGATGGTGCTGGATGAAGAGGGCCAGCTGGTTGCCGTCGGGCGGCTCTATATCAATGCCGACAATGAAGGCTCGATTCGCTTTATGGCCGTACACCCTGAGGTGCAGGATAAAGGGCTAGGCACGCTGATGGCGATGACCCTGGAGTCGGTCGCGCGTCAGGAGGGGGTTAAGCGGGTCACCTGTAGCGCCCGCGAGGACGCCGTGGAGTTTTTCGCTAAGCTTGGGTTTGTCAACGAAGGTGAGATCACCGCCCCACAAACCACGCCGCTGCGTCACTTTCTGATGATGAAACCCATCGCCTCGCTGGACGATATTCTGCATCGCGGCGACTGGTGTGGGCAGCTACAGCAGGCCTGGTACCAGCACATTCCGCTGAGTGAGAAGATGGGCGTGCGCATTCAGCAGTATACCGGGCAGAAGTTTATTACCACCATGCCGGAGACGGGTAACCAGAATCCACACAATACGCTGTTTGCCGGCAGTCTGTTCTCTCTCGCCACGCTGACCGGCTGGGGGCTGATCTGGCTGATGCTGCGCGAGCGTCACCTCGGCGGCACGATTATTCTCGCGGACGCCCATATCCGCTACAGCCATCCCATCACCGGTCGGCCCAGCGCGATTGCCGATCTGGGCTCTCTCAGCGGCGATCTCGACCGTCTGGCGCGAGGCCGTAAAGCCCGCGTCCAGCTGCAGGTCGAGCTGTTCGGCAACGACGTCGCCGGGGCTATCTTTGAAGGTATCTTTATCGTGCTGCCAGCGAAACCCTTCGGTTCGTACGAAGAGGGCGGTAACGAGGAGGAGTAGCGGAAGGGGGCGTCGAGGTGTAGGCCGGGCAAGCGCAGCGCCGCCCGGCAGTGTTACAGAGGATTATTCCCCTTCACCCGGGAACAGGAACGGGTTGATGGAGCTACGGGCGAAGCCCTCCTGCTCCATGCGGGCATCCAGCACCAGCGACGCCAGGTCGTCGGCCACCGGCTCCACGTTCGGGTCTTTTTCCTGATACAAAATCTTCAGGTAGGTACCGCAATCGCCACAGCTCTCCGCTTTGACCGAAGCCTGCTCGTTGTCCAGCGACCAGTAGTGTAGATCGCGGGTTTGCTCGCAGTTGCTGCACTTCACGCGCACCACGTGCCACTCGGTCTCACACAGGTTGCAGTGCAGATAGCGCAGCCCCTGTGAGGTACCTATCTGCACGATGCTGGAAACCGGCATGGAGCCGCAGACCGGACAGAACTGACGCTGCTCGCCATACTCGGCGCGGGCTTTACCCGGGATCAGGCTGGCCATCTGCGCCCAGTAGAGCGACAGCGCCGCCCAGATGAACGGCGACTTATCGCTGCTCACTGCCGCGAAGTTGCTGGCGAACAGGGCGCTCGCCATCTCTTCCAGTTCCTGAGTCGAGGCCTTCTCCAGATTCTCGATCACCGCCAGCGCCTGGCCGCTCATCTCTGGTTTTAGCTCGGCAATCAACGAGTGCAGCAGCTTATGCCAGTGGGTGTCGCGTGGCAGGACGTGAATATCCAGCGGCGGCTTGCCCTGCTCGGCTGCTTCTTTGATGCGGGCGGTCAAGTCCATGGTTAATGGATGATCGTACAGCACCACCTCCTGGGCATGGGCCACCAGCGCGGCAAAGCGCAGGAAGTCACCCAGCGGGTTGCTCTCGGCCAGCGTGCGCAGGCGTTCTGCTCGACGGTTGTAGAGATTTTTCAGCCTGGGAAACAGTAACGGCGGAATGGCTTCCGCCGCACGTTTCTCGCCTTTCTCCAACGCATCTTGCGGGATTATGCGAATACTCATTCAGCCTCTTTTTCCGATTTGCTCCGGACTTCACGATACCAGCGCGGGTGATGTCGCTCCGCCCAGGTTTTCGTTACCCATCCTTCTACCATGGCGGTAATCGTGCCTTTTACCCAGAGGGCGGCGTAGATATGCACCATAATAACCACAATTAGCCCGACCGCGGCAAATGAATGCAGCATGATCGCCAGGCGGATGGTTGGGATGGAGAAGTAAGGCGCGAGCCACGGACGCCACATGATAATCCCGCTGACCAGCAGCAGCACCAGCAGAATAATCGCTGCCCAGAAGACACACTTCTGGCCAAAGTTATAGCGCCCGGTGTCGCCGACCTCTTCGTTAACAATGATTTTCTGGATATTTTTCGCCCAGAAGATATCGTCCCGGTTGATCAGGTTGTGGTGCCAGTAGCGGAAAAACATGATGATAAACGAGGCAAACATCACCACCCCAACGAAGGGGTGGAGGATCCGCGCCAGCTGCGGCGTGCCGAGAATATTCATCAACCAGTTAAAGGAGGGGAAGAAAAACCCCAGCCCGCTCACCGACGCCAGCACGAAGCAGAAGGCGGTGACCCAGTGGTTGATGCGTTCCGGCGCGGTGTAGCGCACGATGGTGTCACGTTTTCTCATTTGCGCACCTCATCATCTTTTTTGTCGTGAAGGTTATCTTCATCATCGTCAGCGCGGTTTGGACCCACGCCCACGTAGTGGAAGACGCTGGCGGCAAAGGTCGCCGCAAAGCCGACGGCGGCGAGCGGTTTCCAGATACCTTTCCAGAACTTCACGGTGGCGCTGATTTCCGGGTTTTCCGGCAGGCCGTGATAGAGAGTCGGCTTGTCGGCGTGGTGCAGCACGTACATCACGTGTGTTCCGCCAACGCCAGCCGGATCGTACAGGCCCGCGTTATCGTAACCACGGGTTTTCAGCTCTGCGACGCGATCGCCCGCCAGCGCTTTCATATCCTCTTTGGAACCAAAGTGGATAGCACCGGTTGGGCAGGTCTTCACGCAGGCAGGCTCCTGGCCGACGGTCACGCGATCCACGCACAGGGTGCATTTGTAGACGCGGTTATCTTCCGGGTTCAGGCGCGGGACGTCGAACGGACAGCCAGCGATGCAGTAGCCGCAGCCGATGCACTGCTCAGACTGGAAGTCGACGATGCCGTTAGCATACTGAATGATCGCCCCTTCAGACGGGCAGGCCTTCAGACAGCCAGGATCGGCACAGTGCATGCAGCCATCCTTACGGATCAGCCACTCCAGTTTGTCGTTCTGCTCGACTTCCGAGAAGCGCATTACCGTCCAGGATTTGGCCGTCAGATCCGCCGGGTTATCATAGACCCCGACGTTATGACCCACGTCATCACGGATGTCGTTCCACTCTGAACAGGCCACCTGACAGGCTTTACAGCCGATGCAGGTGGTCACGTCGATAAGCTTCGCCACTTCGAGCTGGTGATCCCGCGCCTGAGGCGCGGGGGTAAAGCTGTTAGTCGCGGAACGACGAATAATGTCTTGCGATTGATAAGCCATAGGTCGTCTCCGTTACACCTTTTCCACGTTCACGAGGAACGCCTTAAACTCCGGCGTCTGCGTGTTCGCATCACCAACAACCGGCGTCAGCGTATTAGCAATAAAGCCCTTCTTCGCCACGCCTTCATAACCCCAGTGGATAGGTATCCCGATGGTATCAACTTCCTGGCCGTGCACGTTCAGGGTGCGGATACGCTTGGTCACCACCGCTTTGGCCTTGATATAGCCGCGGTTAGAGGAGACCTTCACCGTATCGCCCTGGGCAATGCCCAGCTTGCCCGCCAGCTTCTCGCCGATCTCCACAAACTGCTCCGGCTGCGCAATCGAGTTCAACAGCGCATGCTTGGTCCAGTAGTGGAAATGCTCGGTCAGACGGTAAGTGGTCCCGACGTACGGGAACTTATCCGCTTTACCCATCGCGTCCATGTCATCTTTGAACACGCGAGCGGCCGGGTTAGAGATCACATTCGGATGCAGCGGGTTGGTCCCCAGCGGCGTCTCAAACGGCTCGTAGTGCTCCGGGAACGGCCCTTCCGCCATCTTATCGATCGCGAACAGACGTCCGACGCCCTCTTGCAGCATGATAAACGGCCCAACGTTGCTGCCCGGAGGCGCGGTGTTGTAGTCCGGAATATCTGCCCCTACCCATTTACCATTGGCATAGGAGAGCAGCTGGCGTTTCGGATCCCACGGTTTACCCTGCGGGTCCGCCGAGGCGCGGTTATAGAGGATGCGGCGGTTCAACGGCCACGCCCATGCCCAGCCGAGGGTATTCCCCAGCCCTGACGGGTCGGCGTTGTCGCGGCGCGCCATCTGGTTACCGTCCGGCGTCCAGCTACCGGCAAAGATCCAGCAGCCGCTGGAGGTGGTACCGTCATCGCGAAGATGGGCAAAGGAGGAGAGCTGATCGCCCTTCTTCGCCAGCACCTTGCCGCTCGCCGGGTCGATGATATCTTCCAGCGCTTTGCCGTTGCTCTCCATCGCCACTTCCTGCGGGGACGGGTTCTCCGGCGTGGTGTAGTTCCAGGACATGTTCAGAACCTGTTCCGGGTTTGCACCGCCCTCGGCCGCGTACATCTTACGCAGGCGCAGGAAGATACCCGCCAGGATCTCACCGTCGTTCAGCGCTTCGCCCGGGGCGTCCTGACCTTTCCAGTGCCACTGCAACCAGCGCCCGGAGTTGACGATGGAGCCGTCCTCTTCCGCAAAGCAGGTTGAAGGCAGACGGAACACTTCGGTCTGGATTTTCGAGGAGTCAACGTCGTTCTGCTCGCCGTGGTTCTGCCAGAAGGTCGAGGTCTCCGTGCTGAGCGGATCGATAGTGACCAGGAATTTCAGCTTCGACAGTGACGAGACAACCTTGTTTTTGTTCGGGAACGATGCCACCGGGTTGAAGCCCTGGCAGATGTAGCCCGTCACCTCGTTTTTCGCCATCATGTCGAAATACTGCAGGACATCGTAGCCTTTATCCCACTTCGGCAGCCAGTCAAAGCCCCAGTTGTTCTCCGCCGTCGCCTTATCGCCGTAGAAGGCTTTCATCATCGACACGAAGAATTTCGGGTAGTTGCTCCAGTAGTTAACCTGGCCTTCCAGCAGCGGCTTGGTGGTGTTGCCGGCAAAGTAGGTTTCCAGATCGTTCTGCTTATCGTTCGGCAGCGTCATGTAGCCCGGCAGACTCTGAGTCAGCAGGCCAAGGTCGGTCAGACCCTGAATGTTGGAGTGGCCGCGCAGGGCGTTAACGCCGCCGCCTGCCATCCCCATGTTGCCGAGCAGCAGCTGGATCATCGCCATGGTACGAATGTTCTGCGCACCCACCGAGTGCTGCGTCCAGCCGAGCGCGTAGAGGAACGACGCGGTCTTATCGTGGGCGCTGGTTTCGGCGATGTATTCGCAAACCTTCAGGAAGTCGGCTTTTGGCGTACCGCAGATGTTTTCCACCACCTCAGGCGTATAGCGAGCCAGATGCTTTTTCAGCAGGTTCCATACGCAGCGAGGATGCGTCAACGTCATGTCGCGTTTCGCAAAGCCGTTTTCATCCAGCTCGTAGTTCCAGCTGGCTTTGTCATACTTGCGCTTATCCGGGTCATAGCCGGTAAACAGACCGTCATCAAAGCCAAAATCTTCCCGCACGATCAGGCTGGCGTTGGTATAGGCTTCGGTATATTCACGGTTATATTTTTCGTTGTTTAACAGGTACAGCATGACGCCTGACAGGAAGGCGATGTCAGTACCGGAACGAATAGGCGCATAGAAATCCGCGACCGAGGCGGTTCGCGTAAAGCGTGGATCGACGACAATCAGCTTCGCGCCATTGTGGATCTTGGCTTCCATCGCCCAGCGGAAACCCACCGGATGCGCTTCTGCCGCGTTCCCACCCATCACGACGATGAGGTTGGCGTTCTTCATGTCGACCCAGTGGTTGGTCATCGCACCGCGACCAAATGTTGGAGCAAGACTTGCTACCGTTGGTCCGTGTCAGACACGCGCCTGGTTATCGACGGCTAACATGCCGAGTGCGCGGGTAAATTTCTGTGATAAATAGCCGGTTTCATTGCTGGCCGCGGAGGCGCACAGCATACCGGTAGAGAGCCAGCGGTTAACGGTCACGCCCTGCTCATTCTGCGCGATATAGTTTGCGTCGCGGTCTTCTTTCATCAGTTTGGCGATGCGATCGAACGCCTCATCCCAACTGATACGCTGCCACTTATCAGAACCTGGCGCGCGGTATTCCGGATATTTCAGGCGGCTTTCGGAGTGGATAAAGTCCACCAGACCGGCCCCTTTTGGGCACAGCGCACCGCGGTTCACCGGGTGATCCGGATCCCCTTCAATATGGAAGATGGATGATTTGGCATTTTTTGCACCGTCGCCAAGGCTATACATTAATAGCCCGCAGCCAACGGAGCAGTACGTACAGGTGTTACGAGTTTCGCGGGTGCGCAGCAGCTTATACTGCCGTGTTTCCGCCAGCGCGACGCTGGGTGCAAAGCCCAGTGCGGCTGCCGTTGTACCTGCCATACCGCCAGCGCAGATCTTAAAGAACTGCCTTCTGCTGACCTGCATGGGGTCGCTCCTTACTTTTTTTATTTTATCGACATTGTCTCGAATGGTGATCTCGAGTCTTTACGCTTTGCGGGCATGGCCGTAAAGGTTCAGAATAGGATGGTCCTCCTCGCTCTGGAGGAATTGCCGCCAGAATACCACAATGTCGCCAGGCCTGTTCCCATTCAGTTAACAAAAAGTGAACAATAAAATGCTCTCTACTCCTAAAAAGTCGACCGATATCATAGGGTGTCGCCAGGTGACGCTCTGGAAACGTGATGATCTACAGCATCCTCAGCCGGACAGCCTGGCGGAAGAGGTGCCCGTCGCGCTGGTCTACAACGGGATTTCACACGTGGTGATGATGGCCTCGCCGAAGGATCTCCCCGAGTTCGCGATAGGGTTTTCTCTTTCGGAGGGCATCATTGATGCCCCAGCGGAGATCTACGGGATGGACGTTGTGCCCTCCTGTAACGGTCTGGAGGTGCAGATTGAACTCTCCAGCCGCCGCTTTATGGGACTGAAAGAGCGCCGTCGGGCGCTGGCGGGGCGTACCGGCTGTGGCGTCTGTGGCGTGGAGCAGCTTAACGATATCGGCAAGCCAGTGGCCCCGCTGCCTTTTACCCAGACGTTCGATCTGGCGAATCTGGATCGGGCGCTGCGCCAGCTGAGCAGCGTTCAGCCGGTCGGCCAGCTCACCGGCTGCACCCATGCCGCAGCATGGATCGCGCCCGAGGGCGAGCTGATTGGCGGGCACGAGGATGTTGGCAGGCACGTGGCGCTGGATAAGCTGCTGGGCCATCGCGCCCGGGAGGGGGCAGGCTGGCAGCAGGGTGCGGCGCTGGTCTCCAGTCGGGCAAGCTATGAGATGGTGCAGAAGTCGGCCATGTGCGGCGTGGAAATTCTGTTTGCGGTGTCGGCGGCAACGACGCTGGCGGTGGAAGTCGCCGAGCGCTGCAACCTGACGCTGGTGGGCTTTTGCAAGCCGGGCAGGGCGACGATCTATACCCATCCTCAGCGTTTAGTGGGTGCATAATATTTGTTCAAAAATTTTGATTATAGTCAGCAAATCCCTTTACTTTTAGTTGGTGATTAACCGGTCTATTATTAATCACATCAAGGCGACATGCCTTATACAAACAACTTAATTAAAGGGTAATCATCATGAAAAACATCAAAACTTTTGTTGCAGTTATCGCTCTTGCCGCTTCCTTCGGCTCTTTTGCTGCCCAGTCCGTCTCCGCGACTGACACCACGCTCTCTGGTGCAGAAGCAAAAATCGCCGCTCAGGCCGAGCAGGCTGGTGCCTCATCTTACAAAATTACCCAGGCTTACTCAGGTAACTATGTACACATGACTGCTGAGCTGACCAAATAAAAGCAAAGTATCTGTCGAAAGAGCGCCTGCGGGCGCTTTTTTTATGCCACGCCCGCCAGCCGCAGTAGCGCAGTCACTACCGCCGCTGCTACGATCACCACAATTAACGGCATTTTGCGCCAGGCCAGGAATACGGCAAAGGCGACGCCGATCACCCGCGCCATACCGGCAAAATGATCCCCTTCGTAAAAGGTGGTGGCCAGCGCCACGGAAAACAGCAGCACGGTGGCCGCATCGGAAAGCAGTGCCTGCGAACGCTCAGAAAGAGCCAGTCGGCTACCGAGTTTGGCACCGCCGAGGCGCATTAAATAGGTCCCGGCAGACAACAGGGCGATGCCGAGAATAAATACCGTCATGTTTTCCACTATTTTTTCCTTGCGGCCAGGCCGAGTAGAGAGAGCAGGACCGGTAAACCCACCGGTGCAAAGGGAACGGCGGCAAGTGATAGCACCGCGCCGCTGCAAGCGCGGATAAGCGTGGTGCGATTTTTAAAAGCCGGTACCACTAACGCCAGCAAAATAGCCGGAAAGACCGCATCCAGACCGATGGTCTCCGGATCGGGCAGCAGTTTACCTACCACCGCACCCAGCAGCGCGCCGAGAGGCCAGATAATCGCCACCCCTAATCCGCACAGCCAGTAGGCCGCTTTACGCTGTTCAGGCGTTTTCTGTGACAGGCCAAACACCACGCTTTCGTCATTCATGATATGGCAGCCGAGCAGGCTGGCACCGCGCTTGCCGACCAGGTCGCGTACCGTCACGCCAAACGGCACGTGGCGGGCGTTAACCAGTAGCCCAGCAGCAGCGGCCGCCAGAGGATTACCGCCGCTGGCAACAATGCCGATGAACATAAATTCAGATGCGCCCGCCAATACGGTAATAGAGAGTATAAAGGGAACCCAGATCGGGAAACCGTATGCGATAGCCAGCGAGCCGTAGGACATGCCGACAATACCCACCGCCAGGCAGACCAGAACGATTGCCTTTATCGTGTCGCCTTTCAGGCAAGAGAGATGATGTTTCATACTGTTTTAACCGTATTGGTTTAGCTATATCGAACGAATATCCATTATAATGAACGCATCAAGATCGTTTTACAAGACGAACGATTCGTTCGATTTATAGAGCAAGGGCCGTTATATGACGCAGCCAATTAGCGTGATCGCTAAAAGTTTAGTGCGAGAACGTCTGCGAACCGGACTTTCACTGGCGGAAATTGCCCGTCGGGCCGGGATCGCTAAATCCACGCTCTCTCAGCTAGAGTCAGGCAACGGCAACCCGAGCCTGGAGACGCTCTGGTCGTTGTGCGTAGCGCTGGATATTCCTTTCGCCCGTCTGCTGGAGCCGCAGCAGCCCGCTACGCAGGTGATCCGTCGGGGAGAAGGGACGAAGGTGATTGCCGGCCAGGCGAACTATGAAGCCATTTTACTGGCCGCCTGTCCACCAGGCGCGCGGCGTGATATCTATCTACTGCTGACTCAACCGGGTGCAGATCGCATCTCCCAGCCCCATCCGCCGGGATCGGTGGAGCACATCATTGTGACCCAGGGTCGGGCGCTCGTGGGACTGATCGACGCGCCGGAAGAGCTGGGGGAAGGGGATTACATCTGTTATCCCGCCGATCGGCCGCATATCTTTAAAGCGCTTGAGCCGGATACGCATGCGCTTCTGGTTGCCGAACAAAATTAAACAGCAAGACACGGAAAAACATGTCGCTTAAAGCCATTGCCAAAGAACTGGGGCTGTCCGTTACCACCGTTAGCCGTGCGCTCAATGGGTATGATGATGTCTCCAAAGAGACGCGCGCCCGGGTTGAAGCGGAAGCACAGCGTCGTGGCTATCGTCCGAATACCTTTGCCCGTCGTCTGAAGATGGGCAAAATCGACGCCGTTGGGCTGGTTTTCCCGGTGCATCCTGTTCCGCTCAATAACAGCGTATTTATGGAGATGGTCGGCGAAATTAGCCACGAGCTTGCGCGGCATGAGATTGATTTGCTGCTCATTGCCGACGACGATCTGGCCGATAAGCACAGCTATATGCGCATGGTGCAAAGCCGCCGCGTGGATGCGCTGATCGTTGCCCATACGCTCGATCGCGATCCGCGTCTTGAGCAGCTCCAGACTATCGGTTTCCCTTTCCTGGCGCTGGGCCGCAGCCAGCTGCCGCAGCCGTATGCATGGTTTGACTTCGACAACTACGCCGGGATGTATCACGCCACACGCTGGCTGATTGATAAGGGCCATCAGCGTATTGCCCTGCTCGGTGAAAGCAACTCTCAGGCTTTTATCACCCAGCGCCGCCAGGGCTACCTGGATGCCCTGGCCGAGGCGGGGCTGTCCAGCGAATGGCTGCGCACCATGCCGCCTTCACGGCGAGCGGGCTATATCACCACTCAGGAGCTGCTCTCGCTGGCCTCACCTCCCACGGCAATCCTGACCGACTGCAACACCCACGGCGATGGGGTGGCGATGGCCCTGTCCCAGCTTGGCCGATTAACCGGCGATAACGCCGTTTCGCTGGTGGTTTACGACGGTCTACCGCAGGACAGCATCGTGGATGTCGACGTGGCGGCGGTGATCCAGGCTACCCGTCAGGGCGTCGGCAAACAGATCGCCGATATGGTGCTGCGGTTAATTAACGGTGAGGATATCGCCCAGCTTCAGGTGCTGTGGCAGCCAAGCTTTTCTGCCGGACAGACGGCGTAAATCTGCTGAAACTCTAAACCCGATCACAAATCCGAAACGTTTTGGTTTCTATCCGAAACGTTTCGGATCAACACTCAGTACATCCCGACGACAGGAGATGTCTGATGCAAGATTCTATTTTACGACTGGAGAGCAAGACGGTAGACGTGGTGCTAAAAACCCACCCGTTTGCCGAAATTCTTTACTGGGGGCCACACCTTAGCTACTTTTCGCCGCAGGATGCAGAGAGTTTGTCTCGTCCGGTTGCCAACGGCAGGTTAGACGTTGACTCGCCGGTCACGCTGATGGCCGAGCTGGGTCACGGTTTGTTTGGAACGCCGGGCATTGAAGGCCATCGCGACGGTATGGATAGCTCTCCGCTCTTCAAAACCGTTGGCGTGACGCAGGAGGGGCAATCTCTCACCGTAACCGCAGAAGATGACCATGCCGGCCTGCGTCTGGTCAGCGAGCTTACCCTCGACAACAGCGGCGTGCTGCTGGTACGCCATGGTTTAACCAATCTTCGTGCGCAGCCGTGGCAGGTTGACCGCCTTGCCATCACGCTGCCCATTGCCGAACGCGCCGGAGAGGTGATGGCCTTTCACGGGCGCTGGATCCGCGAATTCCAGCCGCACCGCGTGAAGCTCGACCATGATAGCTTCGTGATCGAAAACCGTCGCGGTCGCACCTCCCATGAACACTTCCCGGCGCTGATTAGCGGTACCTCGTCGTTCAGCGAAATGCACGGCGACGTGTGGGGCGTGCACCTTGGCTGGAGCGGCAACCACCGTCTGCGGGCCGAAGCTAAAACCGACGGTCGACGCTATCTGCAGGCCGAAGCGCTCTACCTGCCGGGAGAGATGGCCATCGCCGAGGGAGAAACCCTCTGGACTCCATGCCTGTATGCCAGCTACTCCGCAAACGGGCTGAACGGGATGAGCCAGCAGTTCCACCGCTACCTGCGGGACAACGTTATCCGCTTCCCGGAGAACAAGCCGCGCCCGGTGCACCTCAATACCTGGGAGGGGATCTACTTCGACCACGATCCGCAATATATTATGCGGATGGCGGACGAGGCGGCAGCACTGGGCGTAGAGCGCTTTATTATCGACGATGGCTGGTTTAAAGGGCGCAACGACGACCACGCCGCGTTGGGTGACTGGTATCTTGACGAGAAAAAGTACCCCCACGGCCTGATGCCGGTAATTAACCACGTTAAAAACCTCGGCATGGAGTTCGGTATCTGGGTGGAGCCGGAGATGATCAACCCGGACTCCGATCTCTATCGGGCGCACCCGGACTGGGTGCTGGCAATGCCGGGATACACGCAGCCCACTGGCCGTCATCAGTTCGTCCTTAACCTGAATATTCCACAAGCGTTCGAGTATCTGCTGGAACGTATGTCGTGGCTGCTGGGTGAGCATCCGGTGGATTATGTGAAGTGGGATATGAACCGGGAGCTGGTGCAGCCGGGGCACAATGGCAAGGCCGCCGCCGATGCGCAGACGCGTCAGTTCTATCGTCTGTTAGACGTGCTGGGCGAACGCTTCCCGCAGGTCGAATTTGAATCCTGCTCTTCGGGCGGGGGACGCATTGACTTCGAGGTGCTGACCCGCTGCCATCGCTTCTGGGCGTCTGACAACAACGACGCGCTGGAGCGCAACGCTATTCAGCGCGGCATGAGCTACTTCTTCCCGCCGGAGGTGATGGGTGCGCATATCGGTCATCATAAATGTCACGCCACCTTCCGCCAGCACAGCATTGCGTTCCGCGGGCTAACGGCGCTATTCGGTCATATGGGGCTGGAACTGGATCCGCTCAGCGTCGACGAGCAGGAGCGGGCAGGCTACCGGCACTATGCCGTGCTGCACAAGCAGTGGCGGGAGGTGATCCACACGGGTACCCAGTGGCGCGTGGAGATGCCAGATGCCACTACGTTGGCGCAGGGGATAATAAGCCAGGATCGAGGCCAGGGCTTGTTTATCGTCAGCCAGCTGGCGATGCCGGATTATACCCTGATGATGCCGCTGCGCATGCCGGGGCTGGAGGCGGGCGCGCAATACCGTATCACGCTGCTCGATCATCCCAACATTCGCTTAACCGGCGAGGGCGGACACACCATGCGCAAGTTACCCGCGTGGATGGAAGCCCCGCAGACGGTAAGCGGCGAGTGGTTGATGCAGGCGGGCATTGCACTGCCGATTCTGGATCCGGAGAGCGCCATCCTGATTGGTGTAGAACGGGTGTAATCGTGATGGGCCGGGGAACCGGCCCACAGCTGAGGATAATAATAATGAGCACAACTGCCTGTACCCACAAAGACAACCCTAACTTCTGGATCTTCGGACTGTTTTTCTTTTTCTACTTCTTCATTATGGCCACCTGCTTTCCGTTCCTGCCGATCTGGCTGTCGGATATTATCGGCCTGAATAAAACCCATACGGGGATCGTCTTCTCCTGCATCTCGCTTTCCGCCATCGCCTTTCAGCCGGTGCTCGGCGTAATTTCGGACAAGCTGGGGCTAAAAAAACACATGCTGTGGATCATCTCGGTGCTGCTGTTTTTATTCGCACCGTTTTTCCTCTACGTTTTCGCCCCGCTGTTGAAAACCAGCATCTGGCTGGGGGCATTGAGCGGTGGCCTGTACATCGGCTTTGTTTTCTCGGCGGGCTCGGGGGCGATCGAAGCCTATATTGAGCGCGTAAGCCGCAACAGTTACTTTGAATACGGCAAAGCGCGCATGTTTGGCTGCCTGGGCTGGGGACTCTGCGCTTCCACGGGCGGGGTGCTGTTTAGTATCGATCCGTCATACGTGTTCTGGATGGGCTCGGCGGCGGCATTGCTGCTGATGCTGCTATTGATTATCGCTAAACCAAAACCCAACCAAACGGCAGAGGTGATGAACGCGCTCGGGGCCAACCAGCCGCAAATTACAGCGAAAACGGTATTTAACCTGTTCCGCCAGCGCAAAATGTGGCTATTTATTCTCTACGTGGTGGGCGTTGCCTGCGTGTATGACGTGTTCGATCAGCAGTTTGCCACCTTCTTTAAATCCTTCTTTGCCACGCCGCAGGAGGGTACCCGCGCCTTTGGTTTTGCCACCACGGCCGGAGAGATCTGCAACGCCATCATTATGTTCTGTTCGCCGTGGATCATTAACCGCATCGGTGCGAAAAACACGCTGCTGATTGCCGGGCTGATTATGGCGGCGCGCATTATCGGCTCGTCATTCGCCACTACGGTGGTAGAGGTCGTGGCCCTGAAGATGCTGCATGCGCTGGAGGTGCCGTTCCTGCTGGTGGGGGCCTTTAAGTACATTACCGGCGTATTTGATACCCGCCTGTCTGCCACCATTTACCTGATTGGCTTCCAGTTTGCTAAGCAGTTGGCGGCGATATTTCTCTCCGCCTTTGCCGGGAATATGTATGATCGGATCGGCTTCCAGGATACTTACCTGATGCTGGGCTGCTTTGTACTGACGATTACGGTGGTGTCGGCGTTTACGCTCAGCGGCAGGCAGCAGAGCGTTAC
>NZ_LR607338.1:580755-596020 GCF_902164725.1 Pseudescherichia vulneris
GATCATAATGCCTCCAGATAGCGTTGATTTAGTTAAATTTGTCTTCGCTGCAAAATCCGGCGGGTAACGATCGGCAGGGAGATGACCACAATCAGCATCGCGCCGATGATGATCGACATCACGATGCCCGGCACGTTGAGCAGGCTCAGGCCAAAGGTCACCAGTCCCATCAGGAAGGCGGCGATAATCACGCCCACCATGCTGCCGGAGCCGCCGAGAATATTAACCCCGCCCAGCACCGCCATGGTCACCACCGCCAGCTCCCAGCCGGTAGCGATAGTGGGGCGGGTACTGCCGAGGCGTGAGGTGAGCAGCACCGAGGCCAGCCCGGCCATCAGCCCTACCAGGGCAAAGAGCAGCAGGTTGTGACGCTTGACGTTGATGCCCGAGTACCACGCCCCGGTCGGGTTATTACCGATGGCATAGGTGCGGCGGCCAAAGTTGGTGCGGTGCAGCACAAACGCGAAGATGCCCGCCAGCACAATAAAGAGCGCAAACTCAAACGACAGCGCCCCCCAGACGTAGCCCTGGCCGAACCAGGCAAAGCTTTCGGGATAGTCGTTCAACGCCTTATCGCCAAGCAGAATGTAGGTGATGCCGCGGTAGAGGCTCATGGTGCCGATGGTGATGACGATAGAAGAGAGATTAAATCGCGTCACCAGCAGACCGTTGAACAGCCCGCACAGCAGACCGACACCTAATCCCACGACCACCAGCAGCGGCGTATCCACCCCCGCCTGGGCGCAAAAGCCCATCACGGTAGAGCTGAGGGCGATAGTGGAGGCCACCGACAGATCAATCTCCCGGGCGATAATCAGCATCGCCATCGGCAGAACGATGATCGCCTTTTCGGTGAAGTTAAAGGTGGCGTCAGAGAGGTTCCAGATATTAAGAAAGTAGGGAGAGGCGAAGGCGTTAATTAAAAACACCAGCAGCGTGACGGCGAGTAAGAAACCCTCCCAGCACAGGAGCCGTTTCAGCAGCGGCAGCGTTGTGGGAGCGCTGCCTGGACCGTCAGTGGTTAATATTTTGCTCATGGTTTCACCGCCTGTTTCTGTCGGGCAAGCGCCGCCTCGCGCAGGATCAGCCGCCCTTTGCGTTTATTGCCGCGCTCGTTAAGCAGAACCGCTATTACAATCACCGTGCCGGAGATGGCCATCTGCCAGAAAGGCGAGATACCGATCACCGGTAGCGCGTTATTGATCACGCCGAGGAACAGCGCGCCAAACAAGCAGCCGAGCACGCGGCCCGTGCCGCCCATGGTGCTGACCCCACCGATTACGCAGGCGGCGACGACCTGTAGCTCAAAGCCGTTCGCGACGTCGACATAGGCTACGGCAAAGCGGGATATCCACAGGTAGCCACAGAAACCGGCCAGCGCCCCGGAGAGGCAGAAGCTGACGAACTGCATTTTTCCAGCGTTGATGCCGGTGTAGTACGCCGCCGTGGCGTTGCCGCCTGCGGTATAGAGCGCCCGCCCGGTGCGGCTGTAGCGCAGGAAGTAACCCACCAGCAGCAGCGCAGCGATGGCACACCAGCTCAGCAACGGCAGCCCCAGCACGCTGGCGCGCGGCAGGGCAAGGAAGTCGCTGCTCATCTGGTGGGAGTTGATCCAGCCCCCGTCAGAGAGCAGAAAGATAATCCCCCGATAGATGCTCATGGTGCCGAGCGTCACCACAATCGCCGGAATGCCCATCTTCCACACCAGCAGGCCGTTAATCGCGCCCATCACCAGCCCGAGACCGGTCGCGAGGATCAGCAGCGCCCAGACCGGAATATCAGGATAGTGGAAGTTGAGCAGGGCGACGATCATGCCGGTCAGCGCCAGGTTGGCGGCCATCGACAGGTCGATGCCTTTGGTCAGCAACACCATCATCTGGCCGAGGGCGAGAATAATCAGGATCGCCGTATCGTTAAACATCTCCGCCAGGTTGCCGGGGGCGATAAACGACGGCACGCGGCTGCCGATGGCCAGCACCATCAGGACGATCACCGCGGCCAGCAGCGCCTCGCGGTTTTTAAGCAGTTGTTGCCACATTATGCTGCCTCCTGTTTCGCACCGCTGGCGGCGCTGACGATGGTCTCTGCGGTGGCTTCGCCCGCCGCATATTCAGCGACCATCCGCCCCTCGTGCATCACCACGATGCGGTCGGCCATGCCCATCACCTCTGGTAGCTCTGAGGAGACCATGATCACCGCCAGCCCCTGACCCACTAGCTCGGACATAAACTGGTGTACGGCCGCCTTTGAGCCGATATCGATGCCTTTGGTTGGCTCATCAAGAATGATGACGTCGGGGTGTGTGGCGAGCCATTTACCGATCACCACTTTCTGCTGGTTGCCGCCGGAGAGCGTCTCCACCGGCTGTTTCCAGCTGAACGCTTTGACCTGCAGACGTCTGGCATACTCGTCGGCGAGCTGCCACTCACGGTCGTCGTGCAGCACGCCGTTCGGATTGAGCTTGCTGAGCTGTGGCAGGCTGATGTTCTGGGCGATGGGCAGGGCAATAATGGCTCCCTGCTTCTGCCGCTCCTCCGGCACGCAGACGATACCGGCCCGGATAGCATCCGCAGGCTGGTGGAACTGCACCGCTTTGCCGTTAAGCACGATGTCGCCGGAAGAGGGGCGAGACACGCCGGAAAGCGCCTGCATCAGCTCGGTACGGCCCGCGCCTACCAGCCCGTAAAAGCCAAGAATTTCGCCCTTGCGTAGGGTAAAGCTGATGTGGGCAAACTCGGTGGGATGGCAAAGATCCTTCACCTCCAGCACCGTTTCGCCAGGATCGCAGGCGATCTTGGGATAGGTCTGGGTAATGGCCCGGCCTACCATCATCGCCACCATCCGCTCTTCGCTGATGTCGCTCATCGTCCCGGAGCCGACGTACACCCCGTCGCGTAGGATGGTGTAGTGATCCGCCAGCTCAAAAATCTCGTCGAACTTGTGGGAGATAAACAGGATCGCTTTGCCCTCCTGCTTTAGCCGCTCCACGATCTGGTAGAACTCCAGAATCTCATGCTGGGAGAGTGCGGCGGTGGGTTCGTCGAGGATCACCACCTGCGCATCAAAGGAGAGTGCTCGTGCAATAGCAACCATGTGGCGCTGGGCGATGCTTAAGGTTTTCAGGGTCGCGTGGGGATCGATCTGCACTTCGAGGCGAGCAAGGATATCCTGTGCCTTCTGGTGCATAGCGGGCCAGTCGAGCTTTTTCAAAATGCCTTTATAGAGATACTGGCCGACAAAAATGTTCTCCGTCACCGACAGCTCATCAAACAGCACGGTCTCCTGGTGGATTGCCGTGATGCCCACCCGATGGGCGGACTCCGGCGTGGGAAGCTGAATGGGGATCGCCTTATAGAGGATTTCGCCCTCTTCAGGCTGATAGATGCCGGTCATCACTTTGACCAGCGTGGATTTGCCTGCGCCGTTTTCACCAATCAGGGCGGTGACTTTACCAGGCCAGAGATCAAGCTGTACGTTTTCAAGGGCGCGCACGCCAGGGAACACCTTGGTGATCCCCTTGAGCTGAAGCAGTGGTGTCATGATAGTTCTCCATCACGTGCTTCGCTTATCCGGCATACAAATCACATCAGAAAATCTTGGAAAACTTATCAATGTTGCTGGCATCGTAGACGAACGGCTCGGACATCGCACCGCTGCCGTCAGCGTCCAGCTTCACCTTGCCGAGTTTGCCCATATTGGCTTCGGTTTTCGTGGCCGTACCTTTGACCAGATCGTCAGCCAGATAGGTCGCAGCGTAGCCCAGATCGATCGGGTTCCAGATAGCAAAGCTCTTGGTTGCGCCGGACTTCACCGCGCCCGCCATCTCCGAAGGCAGGCCTAATCCGGTCACGTACACCTTGCCAATCTTGCCCTGATCCTTCACCGCCTGGGCAGCGGCCACGATCCCCACTGAGGAGGGAGAGACGATCACCTTCAGGTCCGGGTAGGTTTTTAGCAGGCCGACCGCTTCGCGGTAGCTCTTATCGGAGAGGTCATCGCCGTAGGCCACCGTGACCAGGTTGACGGAGGGGTACTTCGGCAGCACCTTTTTCATCTCTTCAATCCAGATGTTCTGGTTGGTCGAGGTGGGCGTGGCGCTGAGGATCGCCACGTCGCCTTTCTCCACGTTTAGCGCCTTCAGCGCCTCGGCGGCGAGCTTAACGTTGGTTTCACCAATCAAAGCATTGTTGGACGGGTTAAGATGGATCTGGCGGCCCGCTTTCGCCACGCCGGAGTCCCATGACACCACTTTGATCCCGCGCTGCATCGCTTTTTTCAGCACCGGCACGACGGCATCCGGATCGTTCGCCGAGATGGCGATCGCATCTACCCCTTGAGCGATCAACCCGTTAAGCACTTCGATCTGCGCTTCCGCCGTGGTGGTGGTCGGGCCGGTATAAATGACTTTAACATCCCCTAACTCTTTAGCCGCCTCCTGGGCACCGACGTTCGCTGCCTCAAAAAAACCATTGCCGAGGGATTTTGCGACCAGGGCAATTTTAACTTCTGCTAGTGCGGAACCGGATAACGCCAGAGCGGCAACGGTGAGGATCAAGCTTGTCTTTATTTTCATTGCTTTTACTCCACATGAGTCAGTTGTAGGGATTGCAGGTGTGGTTTCGCCCTGTCTCAGTGAGCAGGGCGCGATGTTCTTATTTATAAAGCTCGAGTGCGCTGGCCATCGGGGTGACGCCAAAGCGTTTGCCGAGAGCAATTAACTCCTCTTGAGTGATGGTCTGCTTCATGCCGCCCATCGAGTAGACCTTCACCAGTACCTCGGCAGACTTCTCGGCGGTGTCGATCAGGCCAAAGGCCTCGTCCAGCGTGGGACCGCTGCCGAAGACGCCATGGAACGGCCACAGCACCAACGAATGACGAGACATCTGCCCTGCGGTGGCCTGGCCAATCTCATCGGTACCGGGGACCATCCATGGCAGAATGCCAACGCCGTCAGGAAACACAACCAGGCATTCGGTACTGCCTTCCCACAGTTTGCGGGTGATCACATCCGTATCGTTTTCCAACACATAGGTGAGGGCGATCAGGTTGGTGGCGTGGCAGTGCATAATCACCCGGTCTTTGCCGTCGGTAGCCTTAATGCGCTCGCAGTGGGAGAGAAAGTGCGCAGGCAGTTCGGAGGTGGGAACCGCTTCGTCGGTCAGCCCCCAGAGAATGTGGTAGCCCGCGCCGTCGCTGTCGACCTTAACGATGCCTAAGTTAGCGACCGGGTCGAGCTGCACGTTACGGAAAAACTTGCCGGAGCCGGTGACGATAAACGGCGTATTGGCCAGCAGCGGCATCGGCTGGCTCAGGGCGATATAGCGCGGGCTGGTGTGGAATTCGGCCGTAAAGGGGGCGATATCACCGTCGTCCAGTCGCAGGGTCAGGTTACCGCCGTTGCGCTCGTCCCAGCCTTTCAGCCAGGCGTCAGAGGTGGCTTTGATCATCCCCTGGACGAACCATGAATCGTGTATGTTCTGCATAGTCTCTGTATTCCTTAAAAATGTTTTTTACTTGCGGTTGGCCAGAACGTCTTGCTCATAGGCCCGCACGCTATCCAGCCACTGGCTCCCCGCCGGGGTATCGTGGCGCTGGCAGTACATCTCCCATACCGCCTGCCACGGCAGCGATTTTTGCTCTTCCAGCAGCGCCAGGCGGGCGGTGTAATCGCCCTCGGCTTCCAGAGCGCGTAACTGGGCGGTCGGCTCCAGCAGGGCGCGCAGCAGGGCTTTTTTCATGTTACGGGTGCCAATCACCCATGCGGCGATGCGGTTGATCGACGCATCAAAGAAGTCGAGGCCAATGTGCACCCGGTCAAAGAGATCGTGGCGGACGATTTCGCTGGCGATGGCCTGGGTTTCATCATCCAGCAGTACCACGTGATCGCTGTCCCAGCGCACCGGGCGGCTAACGTGCAGCAGCAGGCGCGGGATATAGAGCATGGCGGCAGAGATCTTGTCGGAGATCACCTCCGTCGGGTGGAAGTGGCCTGCATCCAGGCAGAGCGCAGTCTGACGGCTGGTGGCGTAGCCCATGTAAAACTCATTCGAACCGACGGTGTAGCTCTCCGCACCGATGCCGAACAGCTTGCTCTCTACGGCATCTATGTGGTGGTCGAGGCTCAGCTTTTCGCTCAGGGCTTCATCCAGCGCGGCGAGCAGGCGCTGGCGCGGGGCGAGGCGGTCAACGGTGACATCCTTCATGCCGTCCGGAACCCAGATATTCATCACCGACGGTGTGCCCAGCTGCTCGCCAAACCAGGCGGATACGCGGCGGCAGGCTTTAACGTGGTCGATCCAGAACTGGCGGATCTCGTCGTTGGCGTGGGAGAGGGTAAAGCCATCGGCGCTCAGCGGGTGCGAGAAGCAGGAGGGGTTAAAGTCCAGGCCCAGCTTCTGCGCTTTTGCCCACGCCACCCAGTTTGTAAAATGCTCAGGCCTGATGGCGTTACGCTCCACCGGCGTCTCTGACTCAAGGTAGATCGCATGCAGATTCAGGCGTTTCGGCCCGGGGATCAGGCTCAGGGCCTGCTCAAGATCCGCCCGCAGCTCCTCGGCGCTGCGCGCTTTGCCGGGGTAGTTACCGGTGGCCTGGATCCCGCCGGTCAGACCGCCCTGCGGGTTCTCAAACCCGGCCACGTCGTCGCCCTGCCAGCAGTGCATGGAGACCGGCAGGCGATCGAGCTGGCGCAGCGCCTCCTCAACGTCAACGCCTACCGCGGCAAACCGCTGCTTAGCAAGTTCCCAGGCTTGTTCAATGGGAGTGGTCATGCGCAAAGCTCCTTTCTCTGTTGTTTGGTTTGAAACTGCGCGACGTGGCGGGCAATTTCACTGTCAGGTTGTGGAATAAAGGTTGTCAGGTCGTAATTGGCCGTTACGACCTGGCGAAAAGCGTCGACGTTGTCTAATTCTTCCAGGGTCATTAGCTGAGTACCGATATTGCCCAGCGTCGAGGCTTCGATGGGGCCCGCGACCACCGTGACGCCGCAGGCGTCGGCGCAGAGCTGATTGAGGAGACGGTTCTGGCAGCCGCCGCCGACGATATGCAGCTGGCTGAACGGCCTGCCGCGCAGCGCTGCCAGTTCGCCGAGCACGTCGGCATAGAGCAGGGCAAGGCTGTCGAAGATACAGCGCGCCAGACCGGCGGGGCCTTCTGGCTCAGGCTGGCCGGATCCACGGCAGGCGGCGCGGATCTCAGCGCTCATGTTTTCCGGGTTGATAAAGCGCTCATCGTTGGGGTTAATCAGGATCCGGCACGGCGTAAGCTGCTCGGTGTCAGCAATCAGGGCCGGCAGATCGGTGACGTTCTGCTCTTTCAGCACCCGCTGCAGCAACCACAGGCCCATGATGTTTTTCAGCACCCGGTAGCGCCTTTCGGCACCGCCCTCGTTGGTGATATTGGCCGCCAGCGCCGCCTCATCGGTATAGGGCGTTTGGCTCTCAAAACCCATCAGGGACCAGGTTCCGGAGGAGAGGTAGGCGCTGTCCGCATCGCTCAGCGGCGAGGCGATCACCGCGCTGGCGGTATCATGGCTGGCGACGGCCACCACCGGGATCTCACTCCCCTGCGGGCATCGCCAGTGACCAATCACGTTGCCTGGCTGAGTCGGTGTGCCAAACCACGCTTTGTTAGCGCCGGTCCAGGCCAGCAGGACGTCATCCCAGTCATCGCTATTGATATTCACCAGTTGGGTGGTGGTAGCGTTGGTGTACTCCCAATTCATCTTGCCCGTCAGGCGAAAACTGAAGTAGTCCGGGATCAGCAGGGCATGAGCTACCTGTGCCGCCTGCGCTGGCTGCTGCTCGACAAAGGCACGCAGCTGATAGAGGGTATTAAAGGGCAGAAACTGAATGCCGCTGCGGCGGTAGATCGTCTCTCTGCCGAGCTGCGCCTGGGCACTGGCCATCACGCCGTGGGTGCGCCCATCGCGGTACGATACCGGCAGGCCGACGCGCTGGCCGTGTTCATCAAGCAGCACATAGTCCACGCCCCAGGTATCAATGCCGATGCTATCGATCTGAATGCCCTGCTCGCTGACCTTGTTTAGCCCAAGGTGGATCTCACTCTCCAGGCTGTCGATATCCCAGGTAGCAAAGCCGTCCACGTTTTGCAGGCCGTTGACGAAGCGGTGAATTTCACGCAGCGACAGGGCGCGCTGTTCACTGTCGTAACGCGCCAGCATTACGCGTCCACTGGATGCGCCGAGATCGACCGCGACACAATGGCGAAAGGTCATAGTGGAGTCCTCTGAGAGTCAATATCGACAGTCTACGAACCCCCTCAGCGGCGCACCTTCTTGCTATGGACAGGCAAAATTAAGCGTTGGCAAGAAAGCAAAGATGAACGTGATAGCGTTCACAATTCCCAGCAATAACGCCTCTTACAGCGGATGTGACGCCAGCCGCATTTCCGGATCTTTCCCACCGTTTCTTGAAAAAGCGACCGGGTTTGCGCGCTTTGACGTCAAAAATTCAAGGTGGGATTGCCAGCCCTTCATTACTATTTTTGGCATGTTCTCCATTTCAGGAAGCCATCATGACCGTACTACACAGCGTGGATTTTTTTCCGTCAGGTAAAACGCCTGTGGCCATTGAGCCGCGCCTTCCCCAGTCGGCGTTTCCTGAACATCACCATGATTTTCATGAGATTGTTATCGTTGAGCATGGCACGGGCATCCATGTCTTTAACGGCCAGCCCTACTCCATCAGCGGGGGCAGCGTCTGTTTTATCCGTGATCACGATCGCCATCTCTACGAACACACGGATAATCTCTGTCTGACCAACGTGCTCTACCGCTCACCGGAGGCTTTCCAGTTCCTGGCGGGCCTGAACCAGCTGTTGCCGCAGGAGCAGGATGGACACTACGCCTCCCACTGGCGGGTTAACCAGGGGGCGCTACAGCAGGTGCGGCAGATCGTTGGCCAGATGGAGCAGAGCGCCGAAGAGGAGAGTGCCGCCACCCTTGCCAGCCGGGAGATCCTGTTTATGCAGCTGCTGGTGCTGCTGCGTAAGAGCAGCCTTGAGGAGGGAGCCGTTAACAATGATGCCCGCCTGAACCAGATGATGGCGTGGCTAGAGGATCACTTCGCGGATGAGGTCTGCTGGGAGTCTCTGGCTGACCGTTTTTCTCTCTCGCTACGCACGCTGCACCGCCAGCTGAAGCAGCACACGGGCATGACCCCGCAGCGCTACCTCAACCGCCTGCGCCTGATTAAGGCCCGCCACCTGCTGCGCCACAGCGATGAGAGTGTTACCGATATTGCATTTCGCTGCGGTTTCGGCGACAGCAATCACTTTTCGACGCTTTTTCGCCGGGAGTTTAGCTGGTCACCGCGGGATATCCGTCAGGGACGAGACACCCCGCTGCAATAGCCGTAAACGAGAAGACAGTCACCGTTTTTTTGCTAAAAAACAGCTAAATATAGAAGGTTGAAGGCTGTTGAGGTGACGCTGTGGCAGGTCAGTTAATTCTGCGGAGGGATGATTTTTTTGCCAGGCCCGGGCAGGCGGTCGCGGTGGCCGATCGCTATCCGCAAAACGTCTTTGCTGAACACACTCATGAGTTCAACGAGCTGGTGCTGGTTTGGCGCGGTAACGGTCTGCATATTCTTAACGATCGCCCGTATCGCATTACCCGGGGCGATCTCTTCTATATTCGCGCCGAGGATCGTCACGCCTACGCCTCGGTAAACGATCTGGTACTGCAAAACATTATTTACTGCCCGGAGCGGCTGACGCTCAACCTTGACTGGGCCGCGCATATTCCCGGCCTGGACGGCGGAGAGCCGATACCCTACTGGCGCATTGGTAGCAGCGGCATGGCTCAGGCACGGCAGGTGATTAGCCAGCTGGAGCATGAGAGCACCAAAGCGGATCCGCTCTCCGATCCGCTGGCGGAAACGCTGTTTGCCCAGTTGGTATTAACCCTGAAGCGCCATCGCTATGCTACCAATAATCTTTCGGCGACCAGCAGCGAAGCGTTGTTGGATAAGCTCATTACCACTCTCGCCAGCAGCCTCAATCGCGCCTTTATGCTGGAACAATTTTGCGAGCAAAATCAGTGCAGTGAGCGTACACTACGCCAGCAGTTTCGTACCCAGACCGGCATGACAATTAACCACTATCTGCGCCAGCTGCGCATCTGTCACGCCCAGTATCTGCTGCAGCATAGCGAACTGATGATCGGTGAAATTGCCACACGCTGCGGTTTTGAAGACAGCAACTATTTTTCCGTCGTTTTTACCCGTGAAACCGGCGTGGCACCGAGTCAGTGGCGGCACCGCAGCAGGACGCTCACGGGTACATAACAAAAGGTTATAACCATATAAAAACTACGGCATTGATAAACATTTTCAATACTACTTAATTAACTATAATGAACCAACTGCTTACGCGGCGTTAACAGTATCGCCGCCCGACAATTAATGGAGATGATTATGAGTTACACACTGCCATCACTGCCGTACGCTTATGATGCACTGGAACCACACTTCGATAAGCAGACGATGGAAATCCATCACACTAAACATCACCAGACCTACGTTAACAACGCTAACGCCGCACTGGAAAGCCTGCCTGAGCTGGCTAACCTGCCGGTAGAAGAGCTGATCGCCAAACTGGATCAGGTTCCGGCTGATAAGAAAACCGTACTGCGTAACAACGCGGGCGGCCACGCTAACCACAGCCTGTTCTGGAAAGGCCTGAAAACCGGCACTACCCTGCAGGGCGATCTGAAAGCCGCCATCGAGCGCGACTTCGGCTCCGTTGAGAAATTCAAAGAAGAGTTCGAGAAAGCAGCGGCAACCCGCTTTGGCTCCGGCTGGGCATGGCTGGTACTGAAAGGCGACAAGCTGGCCGTTGTCTCTACCGCAAACCAGGATAGCCCGCTGATGGGTGAAGCTGTTTCTGGCGCATCCGGCTTCCCGATCCTGGGTCTGGACGTGTGGGAACACGCTTACTACCTGAAATATCAGAATAAACGCCCGGACTACATCAAGGCATTCTGGGAAGTTGTGAACTGGGACGAAGCTGCTGCCCGTTTCGCTGCTAAAAAATAAGGTTGCATTGCGACCAGTGAAAAGCGAGTCTTATGACTCGCTTTTTTTGTATCTGGATAAGGCGCGGTGATGCAGCATCAGGTTAACGTTTTTACCGGTAAAGTAAGAGATTACGCAGGCAGTCGGCCAAGCGCCATTGCCAAAGTGCAGGTTGACGGCGAGTTGACGTTAACCGAGCGGGGGCTTGCGGGGGATGAGCAGGCCGAGAAGAAGATCCACGGCGGGCCAGATCGTGCCCTGTGCCACTACCCACGCGAGCACTATCGCCACTGGGCAAGCGCGTTTCCTGAACAGGTGGATCTCTTTGTCGCGCCAGCGTTCGGCGAGAACCTCTCTACAGAGGGAATGACCGAGCAAAACGTCTACATCGGGGATATTTTTCGCTGGGATGAGGCGCTGATTCAGGTGACCCAGCCGCGTTCGCCCTGCTTCAAAGTTAACTACCATTTTGCCATTCATGACCTCTCCTCCCTGATGCAGGAGAGCGGCCGCACGGGCTGGCTCTATCGGGTGATTGCCCCAGGCAAGGTCTCTGGTGATGCGCCCCTTGAACTGGTTTCCCGCTGTAGCGACGTGAGCGTCTATGACGCCGCGGCTATCGCGTGGCATCTGCCGTTTGACGACGAGCAGTACCACCGCCTGCTCTCTGCCGCTGGCCTCTCGGTGAGCTGGGCCAGAACCATGCAGAAACGACGCCTGAGCGGCAAGATTGAGAGTTTTGCGCCCAGACTGTGGGGCAGGAAATAGCAGGCCGGGATCGCCCGGCCTGGATACTATGTACGTTGAGACAAGGGTACGTTGAGACTAGGAACGTTTATGCAGCGGCAGCCAGATCGTTAAGCGTAAGCCACCTAACGGGCTGTCGTCGGCCTTCACCCAGCCGCGGTGCTGCTGGATAGCCGTCTCGACAATCGCCAGCCCCAGCCCGCTGCCGCCAGATTCACGGTCGCGCGCTTCGTCGGTACGATAGAACGGGCGGAAAATCTGCTCGCGATCTTCCGCACTGACGCCCGGACCGTCGTCATCCACGTTCACCGTCACGCCCTCTTTATCCACCGCAAAACTCACCTCAATCTTCGTATGTGAGTAGCGAAGGGCGTTACGCACGATATTTTCCAGCGCGCTCTCCAGCGCGCTCGGGTTACCGTACAGCGGCCACGGTCCCGGCGGGAAGTTGACGGTCAGTGATTTGCCCATCTGCTCGGCTTCAAAGGCAGCATTATCCAGCACGTCGTTCCACAGGTGATTGGCCTTCACGGTTTCGCTCACCAGCGCATTCTTCTGCTGGTTACGCGACATCACCAGCAGATCGTTAATCATGCTGTCGAGACGCTGCGCCTCGGTCTCAATGCGGGCCAGCTCTTTGCTCTCACCGCTGCGACGGCGCAGCAGGGCGGTGCCCAGCTGTAAACGCGTAAGCGGCGTGCGTAACTCGTGAGAGATGTCAGAGAGAAGGCGCTGCTGGGTAGTCATCATCCGTTCAAGGGCTGTGACCATCTGGTTAAAGCTGGCTCCGGCAGCAAGAAACTCCTGCGGTCCGGCTTCCAGTTCGGGATGCTGGCGCAGATTCCCCTGAGCCACCTCGTCCGCCGCGTTTTTCAGCTTACGCGCCGGTTTAGCCAGGCTCCACGCCAGCCAGAGCAGCAGCGGAGAGCTGATCAGCATGGTAACAATCAGCAGCAGGAGCGGTCGGTCAAACAGCAGGTTGATAAAATCGGATTGGGAATTGCTTGCCGGACGGATGAGGTAGAGCTGGTAGTTATCTTCCCCGTCGCGGATGGAAAACGGCCCTACCAGCTCTACCCGTCCATATTTTTTCTTCTGCGGATGGTCTGAGTTATCCGCCTGGCCAATAAAGTTACGAATGATCTGCATCTCGCTACGTTCAGCGCCGATCACCCGGCCTTCACTGGTCACTAACAGCAGGCGCTGCCCCGGCGGAGCCCACTTATCAATCGCGCGAAACAGCCGCCGCCACCACATCAAATCGTTCGGTGGATCGAGGGCCAGCTCCGCCTCAACGTGCTGCTCAATCATAACGCCCTGGCGCTGCTCGCTATCCAGCAGCTCCGTCATTTGCCGGGAGTCCAGCTTGGGCACCATTAAGACCAGCATCAGCACCAGTGCCAGCGTTAGCCAAAAAATGGCAAAGATGCGTGCCGTCAAACTTCCTATCATGAAGCCGCAACCATCAGATAGCCGCGTCCGCGCAGCGTTTTAAACCACGGATGGCCATCTTTACGCTCCGGCAGCTTACGGCGCAGGTTAGAAATATGCATATCGATCGCGCGATCGAACGGCGTCAGGCGTTTACCTAAGACATCCTGGCTAAGATGCTCCCTGGAGACCACCTGACCGAGATGCTGCGCCAGCAGGTAGAGCAGGGTGAACTCGGTGCCGGTCAGCTCCAGCGACTGACCATCAAAGCTGGCCTCCTGACGGCCCGGATTCAGGCTTAGGGCGTCCACTTCTAAGGTTGGTGAACCGTTATCGCTGTTCTGCTGCTGCTCACTCCAGTGTGAACGGCGCAGAATGGCGCGAATACGGGCCACCAGCTCGCGATCGTTAAAGGGTTTAGGCAGGTAGTCGTCCGCGCCCAGCTCAAGGCCGAGAACGCGATCCAGCTCGCTACCGCGCGCCGTCAGCATAATGACGGGTGTCTGGTGTGTCTGGCGTAGCTCTTTAAGGGTGTCGATACCATTCTTCTTTGGCATCATTACGTCGAGCAAAAGCAGATCGATGCTGTCGTCCAGGAGGTCGAGCGCCTGCTCCCCATCGTGGGCAACCTGCACATTGAAGCCTTCCATGTCGAGCAGCTCCTTTAAAAGGGAAGTAAGCTCTCGGTCATCGTCAACTAACAAAATTTTATTCATTATTTAAATACCTCCGAGGCAGAAATTACGTCATCAAGGCGCGCTAATCCATGACTTTACGTTGTTTTACACCCCCTGACGCTAGTTTGCAGCCTGAATCGTAGACTGAGTTCAGTTGATTGGCGACACAAACGATTTTGGGAGCAAGTGATGCGCATTGTTACCGCTGCCGTCATGGCCTCAACGCTGGCGTTAACTACCGTTGGCCACGCAGCTGAAGGTGTAACAGGCGATAGCTGGCACGGCTCTGAAGAGCTTGCCCCGCGTAGCACCCAGAGCCATATGTTCGACGGCATTAGTTTAACCGAGCAACAGCGCCAGCAACTGCGTGATTTGATGCAGCAGGCGAGGCACAAGCTGCCACCTGTTAATGTTAGCGAAATCGAGACGATGCACGACCTCGTGACCGCAGAAAAATTTGATGAAAGCGCCGTACGCGCTCAGGCAGAAAAAATGGCGCAGGAGCAGGTTGCTCGCCAGGTCGAGATGGCCCGAGTTCGCAACCAGATGTATCACCTGCTCACGCCCGAGCAACAGGCGGTTTTACATGACAAGCACCAACAGCGGATTAACCAGCTGCGCGATGTTGCAAAAATGCAGCAGGATTCTCCACTAACGTTATCGAGTAGCAGTACCGGTAGTAAGTAGTAACCAGTAACAACCCTGTTTTCCTTGCCATAGACACCATCCCTGTCTTCCCCCTCATGATGAGGGGGTTTTTTTTGTCAGTCACTTGGAAAAATTGCTTATAAATCAATCATACGTGCAACAGCCATGAGCAGTTGCAAGAAGGATATCGCGTTATGTGGACCGATCCCGTAAAGCTAGATAGGTCATTTAAAGGGCTTTGAGCTCAGTTGGTAAGAATTGAGTTTATGCCATGAATGAGCCCAGGAAAGTAGCTTTCATCAATGAGCATGCCGCCTTCCAGAGTCCAAAGACTTAGCCTATTTGGCATGATTTTGAAATTGAAACCAATAGCGTAAGCGTCTATTGCATGGTGAATATCGAATTGAAAGGTATTGACGCGAGGCGCATAGACTACAGGCACCGGAGCCTGATTATTGGATAAGCAGTGCCAGAATTGGGTTAGCTTATCCCGGAGCTCCTCAAGATCAAAAAGGCTAAATTCACATTCGCACCCCAGGCTTATGCCCGAACCTTGTGCTTCCAACCAGCATATAATCAAATCCTGACGCCTGTCTTCCGGCTCTTCAACCCTTTCAACAAAGGAAAATCGGAAAAGTGCGTCATCGGTTTTTATCTCAAACATAAACGTGACTCGCTGAGGCTTAATCGTAGTGAAAGTGTATAAAGCGGAACAGGTAAGAGATC
>NZ_LR607338.1:598093-609816 GCF_902164725.1 Pseudescherichia vulneris
GCCTGATTTATCATCCGTTATACTACTCCCCGTGTCCGGGTAGGAGTGCGTATGAATCAAATGTATGGGCAGCTGGTGAGCCGGGCAGCTATTGCCGCGACGGTAATGGCCTCGTTGCTGCTGGTAATTAAAATTTTTGCATGGTGGTACACCGGATCGGTGAGCGTGCTGGCGGCGCTGGTAGATTCGTTGGTAGATATTGCCGCCTCTCTGACCAACCTGCTGGTGGTGCGCTACTCCCTCCAGCCGGCGGATGATGAGCATACCTTCGGGCACGGCAAGGCCGAGTCGCTGGCAGCACTGGCACAGAGCATGTTTATCTCCGGTTCGGCGCTATTCCTCTTTTTAACCGGTATTCAGCACCTTGTTAGCCCCGAGCCAATGAACGCACCGCAGATCGGCATCATCGTGACGTTGGTTGCGCTGGTGTGTACTGTGATCCTCGTCACCTTTCAGCGTTGGGTGGTACGAAAAACGCAAAGCCAGGCCGTGCGCGCCGATATGCTTCATTATCAGTCTGATGTTATGATGAATGGCGCTATTCTCATCGCGCTGGGCCTGTCGTGGTATGGCTGGCACCGGGCGGATGCGCTCTTTGCGTTGGGTATTGGAGCCTATATCCTCTACAGCGCGCTGCGTATGGGGTATGAAGCGGTTCAGTCGCTGCTGGATCGCGCGCTGCCCGATGAGGAGCAGCAGGAAATAATCGCTATCGTTACGCGTTGGCCGGGGGTCAGCGGGGCACACGATCTTCGCACGCGGCAGTCAGGGCCGACCCGCTTTATTCAGATTCATTTGGAAATGGATGACAATCTCCCGCTTGTTCAGGCGCATCTGGTGGCCGAGCAGGTTGAAGAGGCGATTTTGCGCCGTTTCCCGGGTTCCGATGTGATCATCCATCAGGACCCTTGTTCCGTAATATCCCAAGGATGAATTTCCTGGCGTAAGAACAGGTTACAAGGTGTAAAAAGGTGAAGCAGACCAGCATTTTGTGCGTAAATTACCGCCATTTGGTCTGACCTGAATCAATTCAGCCAAGGGAGATTGATATACTATGCGCAGCATAGCCATTCACTCCCAGGGGCGTCGCTTCGGGCAAGAATTTATTTTGCATTCCTAAGTTCAGAGGTAGTCATGATTAAGAAAATCGGTGTGTTGACAAGTGGTGGTGATGCGCCTGGCATGAACGCTGCAATTCGTGGCGTAGTCCGTGCAGCATTGACTGAAGGTCTGGAAGTTTGCGGCATTTACGACGGCTATCTGGGCCTGTATGAAGATCGCATGGTGCAGCTCGACCGCTACAGCGTCTCTGACATGATCAACCGTGGTGGTACGTTCCTCGGCTCTGCTCGCTTCCCGGAGTTCCGTGAAGAGCACATCCGTGCCGTGGCTATCGAAAATATGAAAAAACGCGGCATCGACGCGCTGGTGGTCATCGGCGGCGACGGCTCCTATATGGGGGCAAAACGCCTGACCGAGATGGGCTTCCCCTGCATCGGCCTGCCGGGCACCATCGATAACGACGTTGCCGGGACCGACTACACCATCGGCTACTTCACCGCGCTGCATACCGTTGTAGAAGCAATTGACCGCCTGCGTGATACCTCCTCTTCCCACCAGCGTATCTCCATCGTTGAAGTAATGGGCCGCTACTGTGGCGATCTGACCCTGGCGGCGGCTATCGCCGGCGGCTGCGAGTTTATCGTCCTGCCGGAAGTTGAGTTTAACCGTGAAGATCTGGTGAACGAAATCAAGGCCGGGATCGCGAAGGGTAAAAAGCATGCCATCGTTGCGATTACCGAGCACATCTGCGATATCGACGAGCTGGCGAAGTACATCGAATCTGAAACCCAGCGTGAAACCCGCGCGACCGTTCTCGGCCATATCCAGCGCGGTGGCTCTCCGGTTCCTTATGACCGTATTCTGGCTTCCCGTATGGGTGCGTATGCCATTGAACTGCTGCTGCAGGGCTACGGCGGCCGCTGCGTCGGTATTCAGAACGAGAAGATGGTGCATCATGACATCATCGACGCTATCGAAAATATGAAGCGTCCGTTCAAGGGCGACTGGCTGGATTGCGCTAAGAAACTCTACTAATCCCTTCTATAGACCCGGCGCTGACCGGGTCTACACCTCCCATTCTTTATTCCCGCTCGTTATAGCCAATCTTTTTTTATTCTTTAATCATTGATTCGCTTTCTGGCACGCTGAGTTCATCACAACACAATTCAACCTATAAGCGAGTGAGCGATGAACAAATGGGGTGTAGGGTTAACGTTGCTGCTGGCCTCCGGCAGCGTTCTGGCAAAGGACATTCAGCTGTTAAACGTCTCATACGATCCAACGCGTGAGCTATACGAGCAGTATAACAAGGCGTTTAGCGCGCACTGGAAGCAGGAAACCGGTGATAATGTGACCATCCGCCAGTCGCACGGCGGTTCAGGCAAGCAGGCCACCTCTGTTATCAACGGCATTGAAGCCGACGTGGTGACGCTGGCGCTGGCCTATGACGTTGATGCTATTGCCGAGCGTGGGCGCATCGATAAAAACTGGATCAAGCGTCTGCCGGATAACTCCGCGCCCTATACATCCACCATCGTTTTCCTGGTGCGTAAAGGCAACCCAAAACAGATCCATGACTGGAACGATCTGATTAAGCCGGGTGTCTCGGTGATCACGCCGAACCCGAAAAGCTCCGGCGGCGCACGCTGGAACTACCTGGCGGCGTGGGGCTATGCTCTGCACCACAACAACAATGACCAGGCTAAAGCGCAAGACTTCGTGAAGGCGCTGTTCAAGAACGTAGAAGTGTTGGACTCCGGCGCACGCGGTGCGACCAACACCTTTGTTGAGCGCGGCATCGGTGACGTGCTGATCGCCTGGGAGAACGAGGCGCTGTTGGCGACCAACGAACTGGGCAAAGACAAGTTTGAAATTGTCACCCCGAGCGAATCTATCCTCGCCGAGCCGACCGTCTCCGTGGTCGATAAAGTGGTTGATAAGAAAGAGACCAAAGCCGTGGCTGAGGCCTATCTGAAGTATCTCTACTCGCCGGAAGGGCAGGAGATCGCTGCGAAAAACTTCTATCGTCCGCGTAACCCGGACGTAGCGAAGAAATATGACAGCGAGTTCCCGAAACTGAAGCTGTTCACCATTGATGAAGAGTTTGGTGGCTGGACAAAAGCCCAGAAAGAGCACTTCTCCAACGGTGGTACCTTCGACCAAATCAGCAAGCGTTAAGCGTAACGGCCCTGCGGGGCCGTTTTTTTTGCCCCACCATTAATGGCGTTTACTGAATCGTCCTGTCGCCGTAGACTCGGTGAAAAAATAGCAGGAGACAGGTATGTCATTCTGGTTAACGCACCCTCTGTTCCTTCCCTCACTGATTATCGGCATCACCATCGTGCTGTGGGCGACCTCCCTACTGCCGGAGTTCATTACCGCGCTGCTCTTCTTTGCCGCCGCCATGGTGACCAAAATCGCTCCGGCGGACGTTATCTTTGGCGGCTTTGCCTCATCGGCATTCTGGCTGGTCTTTAGCGGCTTTGTGTTAGGCGTGGCGATCCGCAAAACCGGACTGGCGGACCGGGCGGCGAGGGCCATCTCGGCAAGGCTGACCGATTCGTGGCTACTGATGGTGGGTAGCGTGGTGCTGTTGAGCTACGCCCTGGCGTTTGTCATGCCGTCCAACATGGGACGTATCGCCTTGTTGATGCCCATCGTTGCTGCAATGGCGGCGCGAGCCGGGATCCACGAGGGATCGCGGGCATGGTTTGGCCTGGCGCTGGCGGTGGGCTTTGGCACCTTCCAGCTTTCCGCGACTATTCTGCCCGCTAACGTGCCGAATCTGGTGATGAGCGGCGCGGCAGAAGGGGCGTTTGGTATCCATCTCAACTATGTTCCCTATCTGCTGCTGCACACGCCGGTGCTGGGTATTTTAAAGGGGCTGATCCTGATTGCGCTTATCTGCTGGCTCTTTCCCGGCAAGCCGCATGCGGCGCGCGATCTTGAACCTGCTACGCCGATGAGCCGGGACGAGAAGCGGCTCGCCTGGATGCTGGCGGTGGTACTCATTCTGTGGGTGACGGAGAGCTGGCACGGTATTGGCCCGGCCTGGACCGGTCTGGCGGCGGCCTGCGTTACGCTGCTGCCGCGTATCGGTTTTATTAGCGGCGAGGAGTTCGCTACCGGGGTGAACATTCGCACCTGCATCTACGTGGCAGGCATTCTGGGTCTGGCGATCACGGTGACGCAAACCGGTATCGGCCGCGCCGTAGGGGATGCGCTGCTGCACGTTATGCCGCTGGATCCACACAGCCCGTTCACTAGCTTTGCGGCCTTGACCGGCATTACCACCGCGCTTAACTTTATCATGACCGCCAACGGCGTTCCGGCGCTCTATACCAGCCTGGCGCAAAGCTTCTCTGATGCCACTGGTTTCCCGCTGCTATCGACGATTATGATTCAGGTGCTGGGTTACTCGACGCCGCTGCTGCCGTATCAGGCTTCGCCGATTGTGGTGGCAATGGCATTAGGCAAGGTGCCTGCGCGGGCGGGGATGCTGCTCTGTCTGGCGCTGGCGGTCGCGACGTATCTGGTGCTGCTGCCGCTGGACTATCTGTGGTATCAGGTACTGGGACAGCTGTAAAAAAGCCCGGTGGCGCTTACGCTTACCGGGCCTACATTACCGTAGGGCGGGTTAGCGTAGCGCCACCCGCCGTTACAATATCAATTACGCCTGCTTAGCCGCTTCAGCTGCTTTCACAATCACTGCGAACGCGTCAGCTTTCAGGGAAGCACCGCCAACCAGTGCGCCGTCGATATCCGGCTGGGTGAACAGTTCAGCTGCGTTAGAGGCGTTAACCGAGCCGCCGTACTGAATGATGACCTGCTCAGCTACTTTCGCGTCAGCTTTCGCAATGTGGTCACGGATAAACTTATGCACCGCCTGCGCCTGCGCCGGGGTCGCTGATTTGCCGGTACCGATAGCCCATACCGGTTCGTAGGCGATGACTACGCCTTCAAACGCGGCTGCGCCCTGGGTTTTCAGCACGGCGTCGATCTGACGGGCGCACACTTCTTCGGTTTTACCCGCTTCGTTCTCTTCTTCGGTTTCACCGATGCACAGAACCGGGATCAGGCCCTGCTCTTTCAGCACGGCGAATTTTTTCGCGATCAGCTCGTCAGACTCTGCGTGGTAGGTGCGACGCTCAGAGTGACCGATAATGATGTACTGTGCGCCAACGTCTTTCAGCATCTCAGCGGAGGTTTCACCGGTGAAGGCACCGGAGAGGTTCACGTCAACGTTCTGCGCGCCGAGGATAATGTGGCTGCCTGCTGCGGCCTGTTTCGCCAGATCCAGATACATTGCCGGCGGCGCGATCGCTACGCCGCAGCCGGTGACGCCAGCCAGCTCTTTACGCAGGTTAGCTACCAGCTCGTTTACCATGTGGCGGCTGCCGTTCAGTTTCCAGTTACCCATCACTAAAGGATGTCGCATTTTTATTCTCCACGCTTTGTCAGCGAATCAAGGAATATGGCTGCCGTTTGCAGGCAGCATGGTTGTCAAACAGTATAGAGATTCATCCCTGCAAAGGCTTTGCTTTTTATCATTTATTGTTACCTTCAGCACTATCAGATAGCGTCAGCTTAATCGGTTCAACAGCGAAGGTCAGCCCTTTTTCACCGTTATCTGCTGCAACATAGCGCAACGCGCCCTCGGTCTCGGCATACCAGGCTTTGCCTTTGCCTTTGTTCAGCAGCCTCTGCAGCTTTTGCAGGCTGTTGGCTTTGCTCAGCTGCGGTGAAAAGGCGCGTAATACCGCCGCCATATACTCCTGCGCTTTGGCTTTTGACGCCTTCTGCTCTGGCCCCTGCACGGGCAGCCAGGTGATCTGCATCGATTTGATCTTCAGCGTGCCGCGCTCAAGGGCCGTAGAGGCGTAGAGCGACTCGTTGATTTTGCTGGCGGCCCGCGTCAGGTTCGCCCGATCGTTGCGCGATTCAATGGCGCGAAACTCGTTGAGCACCAGCCCAGGATTATCGGCGTTGAACTTCTCCCGGAACTGACTAATAGATTGATCGAAGGTTGGCGCACCCGCCAGCAGATAGGGGGCCGTGGCCGCCTGGGGAACCTCTACCGCCAGTGCAGGCAGGCAAAACGCCAGCCAGGCCAGCAATACGCTCCATCTTTTCATGATCTCTCCCTCTGTTTAGCTATCCCGATTAAAACGATAACCGTCTGGCTTGTCAAAAGCTGACCTGACTAAGGTAAACTACGCAGCACTACGATTATAAGGAACCTTACATGACCATACAGCAGTGGTTATTCTCATTTAAAGGACGTATTGGACGTCGTGACTTCTGGATCTGGATAGCGCTCTGGGCGCTGTCGATGGTGGCACTCTTTTCGCTGGCGGGAAGCGGGCTGGTGGATCTGCAGCTGGCAGCCTTTGCGCTGGTAAGCCTGCTCTGGCCTACCACCTGCGTGGTGGTAAAACGGCTGCACGATCGCGGTAAGTCGGGCTACTGGGCCCTGCTGCTGGTGCTGGCGTGGATGCTGCTGGCCGGGCGTTGGGACGTGCTGGGCGGCGTCTGGACATGGGCGGTGGGGCGCTTTATCCCGACGCTGATCATGGTCATGCTGCTGGTGGATCTCGGCGCGTTTCTTGGCACGCCGGGCGAAAACAAGTTTGGTAAGGCGACGCTGGACGTTAAGTTCCGTTAGCGTCTGCCTATTGCCTTTGTTACCAGTAGTGCTCAGCGGTCATATGGCCCGGACGACGGCGCAGGTGTTTGGCCATCTGCCGGGTCTCTTTCAGCAGCTGCTGAGTATCACGTACCATCTGCGGATTGCCACACAGCATCACGTGGCTATCTTCAGCGCGCATTGTCAGCCCGACGGCGCGCTCTAGCTCCCCGCTCTCAATCAACGCCGGTACGCGACCATGCAGCGAGCCGGCTACCGTTTCGCGACTGACGACCGTCTGGATCCGCAGTCTACCCTCGTAGCGCTTTTGCAGCTCCAGCATCAGCGGCAGATAGCTGAGATCCTCGGCATAACGCGCGGCATGGACCAGCACCAGGTTTTTAAAGCGCTCAAGGTCTTTTCCTTCCTGCAAAATCGACAGATAGGGGCCGATGGCTGTCCCGGTTGCCAGCATCCACAGCGTTTCACACTCGGGGATCTCTTCCAGCACAAAGAATCCGGCCGCCTCGCTCACGATCAGCACCTCATCGCCCGGCTTCAATGCTGCAAGGCGCGGACTAAGCTTGCCGTCCGGTACGGTGACCAGGTAAAACTCCAGATTCGGATCGCTGGGGGCGTTAACGTAGGAGTAGGCGCGCTGCACGCGCTCGCCGTCAATCTCCAGACCCAGCTTGGCAAACTGGCCCGCTTTGAAGGGGTGAATGGGAGCATGAACGGTGAGACTAAAGAGCGCGTCGGTCCAGAATTCAACCTTCGTAACTTTTCCTGTAACCCAATCCGCCATGATCGTCTCCTGTTCTGTATAACCTTATCTTCGTCGCTTAAAGCGAACTTTTCCAGCCCGAGCGGGCCGGAAAGCTCGATTGATCAAATGACCTTAAAGAATGTGTCGCTGTACGTCTGTATCTTTGCGGTCAAGGTAGTGAATGGACTGGATCCGGCGGATAGTGCGGGATTTACCGCGGATCAGCAGGGTTTCGGTGGTGGCCATATTGCCCTTGCGAGTAATGCCGTCGAGCAGATCGCCCTTGGTGATACCGGTGGCGGAAAAAATTACGTTATCGTTGCGGGCCATGTCGTCCAGCTGCAGCACGCTGTCTGCTTCGATACCCATCTCTTTACAGCGCGCCAGCTCCTGCTCGCCGATGCGGCGATTCTCTTCGCTGTCGCCCTTGACGTGATGACGCGCCAGCAAGCGGCCCTGCATATCACCGTCCAGCGCACGGATCGCGGCGGCAGAGACCACGCCCTCTGGCGCACCGCCGATGCCGTAGAGCACGTCCACTTCGCTGTCTGGCATGCAGGTCAGAATCGAGGCGGCCACGTCGCCATCGGGAATAGCAAACACGCGCACGCCGAGCTGCTGCATCTGGGCGATGACTGCATCGTGGCGCGGCTTCGCCAGGATCGTCACGGTCAGTTCATCGAGAGGCTTACCGAGTGCGGCGGCCACGTTACGCAGGTTCGCTTCCAAAGGAAGGTTAAGATCGATAGCGCCCTTTGCGCCAGGGCCAACGATCAGCTTCTCCATATACATATCCGGCGCGTTCAGGAAGCTACCCTTGTCGCCTACGGCCAGCACCGCCAGCGCATTGGCCTGGCCCATCGCCGTCATACGGGTACCTTCGATAGGATCGACGGCAATATCCACCGCGTCGCCCTGACCGGTGCCAACGCGCTCGCCGATATAGAGCATCGGCGCTTCGTCGATCTCACCCTCGCCAATCACGATGGTCCCGTCAATATTGACCTGATTGAGCACAATGCGCATGGCGTTAACCGCCGCGCCGTCGGCAACGTTTTTATCGCCCCGGCCCAGCCATTTGTAACCGGCCAGCGCGGCCGCTTCCGTCACGCGGGAAAATTCAATCGCAAGCTCTCGTTTCATTGCACACTCGTCGTTAAAGAACGTCATTAAAGAAATTGTGCAAAGTTTAACACAGAGAGAGGAGAGGGATGCCCCCTCTCCGGGCGGAGAGGGGAGCGGGGTGAGGATTACTCGTCGTGTTCTTCCCACGCCATGGCGCGTTTCACGGCTTTTTTCCAGCCGCTGTAGCGGTAGTTACGCTCGGTGGTTTCGATGCCCGGACGGAACTCGCGCTCGATAACCGCCTTCTCCTGCAGCTCGTCGAGGTTCTGCCAGAAGCCGACCGCCAGGCCTGCCAGGTAGGCTGCGCCCAGCGCCGTGACTTCGCGAACTTCCGGACGCTCAACGCGGGTACCGAGAATATCGGACTGGAACTGCATCAGGAAGTTATTGGCTACCGCGCCGCCGTCCACGCGCAGGGCGTGCAGGCGAATGCCGGAGTCGGCCTGCATGGCCTCCAGCACGTCGCGGGTCTGGTAGGCAATGGATTCCAGCGTTGCACGGATGATGTGGTTTGAGTTGACGCCACGGGTCAGGCCGAAGATTGCCCCGCGGGCATAGGGATCCCAGTAGGGCGCGCCGAGGCCGGTGAAGGCCGGCACCACGTACACGCCGTTGGTATCTTTTACCTTGGTGGCAAAGTATTCCGAGTCAAACGAGTCGCTGATCAGCTTCATCTCGTCGCGCAGCCACTGAATGGAGGCCCCCGCCATAAATACCGCGCCCTCCAGGGCGTAGTTCACCTCGCCACGCGGGCCGCAGGCGATGGTGGTTAGCAGGCCGTGCTCAGAGGCTACCGCCTTCTCGCCGGTGTTCATCAACATAAAGCAGCCGGTGCCATAGGTGTTCTTCGCCATCCCCTGCTTGACGCAGAGCTGACCAAAGAGCGCCGCCTGCTGGTCACCAGCGATCCCGGCGATAGGAATACGCGTGCCGCCCTTGCCGCCGATGTTGGTCTGACCGTACACCTCGGAGGATTTACGCACCTCTGGCAGCATAGCGCGGGGAATGTCCAGCACCTCCAGCATCTTGTCATCCCACTCCAGGGTGTGGATGTTAAACAGCATGGTTCGAGAAGCATTGGTGTAGTCGGTGACGTGGACGCGCCCCTGGGTCATCTTCCAGATCAGCCAGCTGTCGACGGTGCCGAACAGCAACTCGCCACGCTTAGCGCGTTCACGAGAGCCGTCAACGTGGTCAAGGATCCACTTCACCTTGGTGCCGGAGAAGTAGGGGTCGATCACCAAACCGGTGGTAGCGCGGATATAGTCTTCCAGGCCGTCGCGCTTCAGATGCTCGCAGATGTCGGCGGTGCGACGGCACTGCCAGACGATGGCGTTGTGGATGGGCTTACCGGTCTCTTTATCCCAGATCACCACGGTTTCACGCTGGTTGGTGATGCCGATAGCGGCAATCTGATCGGAGCTGATGTCGGCTTTCGCCAGCACTTCTACCAGCGTTGAGCTTTGGCTGGCCCAGATCTCCATCGGATCGTGCTCAACCCAGCCTGGCTTAGGATAAATTTGTTCAAATTCGCGCTGTGACACGCTGATGATATTGGCGTCGTGATCCATTACCACGGCGCGAGAGCTGGTTGTACCCTGGTCCAGCGCAACGATATATTTTTTCTCAGTCATCTTTTTTTCCCGTAGTCACATTACAGCGACGCTTTATGTTGTGCGGCAGTGGTAGCTGGCTCTTTCACTTCTTCCTCGCAGGTGTCGCAGGGCAGGTGGCGGCCAATCAGCTTACGATAACCAAACGCGCCGAGCGCTGCACCTGCTACCGGCCCGAACAGCGGGACCAGGAAGTAGGGAATATCTTTGCCGCCGGTAAAGGCAACGTTGCCCCAGCCTGCAAGCCAGGCGAAGGCTTTTGGCCCGATATCACGCGCCGGGTTCATCGCAAAGCCGGTCAACGGCCCCATAGAGGCACCAATCACCGCGATCAGCAGGCCAATCAGCAGCGGAGCCAGCGGGCCACGAGGAATACCGTTGCCATCATCGCCAAGTGCCATGATCACGCCCATGAGAATAGCGGTAATCACCATTTCAACCGCGAAGGCCTGCACAAAATTGATGTGTGGGTTCGGATAGGTTGAAAATATTCCGGCCAGATCCAGGCTCTCGACGCTGCCGCGGACCATGTGGTGCGTCTGTTCAAAATCGTAAAACAGGTTGTAGTAGAGGCCGTAGACCAGTGCGGCAGCACAAAACGCGCCTGCAAACTGCGAGGCGATGAACGGTGCGACTTTGCGCCCGTCAAAGCAGGCAAATAGCCACAGGGCAATGGTTACTGCCGGATTGAGATGCGCACCGGAGACGCCGGCGGTCAGGTAGATGGCCATCGCCACGCCCAGACCCCAGATGATACTGATCTCCCACTGGCCAAAGGAGGCACCGGCCACCTTTAGCGCCGCAACACAGCCAACCCCGAAGAAAATCAACAACCCGGTACCGAGGAACTCGGCGATGCACTGGCCTTTTAAGGTCGATGTTTGACTCATAATCGGATCCTAAAGTGTGTGTAATGGTTATTGTTAGCATGGCGAGCAGAGACAACCATGATGTCTGTAGACACAGTGTTAATTTATCGTTAACGAACAAAAACGAGAAATATCGAACTTAAAATGTGTGTGCTGCGTCAATAAAATGAGCGTTTTCGCGCTATAGAGCGCCTGTTTTTTGTAAGGGGTAATAGTGCGCTGAATCATTTCATTAACGAATCGGTTAACAAATCATGAGAAGCCGAGCGGTGTAAACCAGGCGAAGGATGAAAAGTGTTGCAAACCGCAAACTACGTGCCCTGGCGCTGGACAGGGGCGACGGGGCTTCATACAATCGGGGCTATGTTGTGCGCGTTTACATTCAAGCGTCGCCTTGCAATTCAGGAGAGGTATGACCATGTCATTAGAAGTGTTTGAGAAACTGGAAGCAAAAGTACAGCAGGCGATTGACACCATCACGTTACTGCAGATGGAAATCGAAGAGCTGAAAGAGAAAAACAACGGCCTGTCGCAGGAAGTGCAGAATGCGCACCACCACCGCGAAGAGCTGGAGCGTGAAAATCATCAGCTGCGCGAACAGCAGAACGGCTGGCAGGATCGCTTACAGGCGCTGCTAGGTCGCATGGAAGAGGTTTGATTCC
>NZ_LR607338.1:610021-626294 GCF_902164725.1 Pseudescherichia vulneris
AAGGCACCTTAAGGTGCCTTTTTTAATTACTCGATATCGAGCGGATCTTCGGAGAGGATAATGCCGGTGTTATCGGCATAGAGATGGTCGCCGGAGAAGAAGGTGACGCCGCCAAAGTTCACGCGGATATCGCTTTCGCCTATGCCATCACCTGCGGCACCCACCGGGATCGCGGCAATCGCCTGAATACCGATGTCCAACTCTTCAAGATCGTCCACCTGGCGCACCGCGCCGTAGACCACCAGGCCTTCCCATTCGTTCTGGGCAGCAAGGCGTGCCAGCTCGGCATCAATCAGTGCGCGACGAACGGAACCCCCGCCGTCAATCAGCAAAACGCGACCACGGCCATTCTGTTCGAGCAGATCGTAAAGCAACCCGTTATCCTCGAAACATTTCACCGTGATGATTTGTCCGCCAAACGACGACCGCCCACCAAAGTTGGAGAACAGCGGTTCCACGACGTTGACATCTTCTTGGTAGATGTCACAAAGCTCGGAAGTATCGTATTTCATAGGATTTACGTTTAGTTGCTGCGAGAACTCACAGTATATCGCGCATAGTGCATTGTTGGCAAAATCATCAATTGTTAATTGATATTTGTCAGGTAAAGCAGCGCCTTACTTAACACACCTTACTGAGCACAAGGCCGACCACAAACAGTAGGTTAGTCAGCAGTGCGCCTTTAACGGTGCGTTCGAGCATGGGCGGCATCGCAGCAGGGTCGCGTTCGCGCAGTACATAGCGTGCCTGGCGCACCAGCAGCGGCGCAGCAAGAATGAACAGCCAGCCCCACGGACTGTGCAGCGAGAGCAGGTTGAACAGGCCGAAGCAGAGCAGCGCACCCAGCAGCAGACAGGCGTGGTAGCGGCGGGCGTTCAGCGGCCCCAGACGCACCACCAGCGTGTTTTTACCGTTAGCGCGATCGCTGTCGATATCCCGCAGGTTATTGACGTTAAGCACCGCCGTCGCCAGCAGGCCGCAGGCGGTCGCTGGTAAGAACATCGCCGCGATCAGGGTATGCGCCTGGAGATAGCCGCTGCCCATCACGCTGAGCCAGCCAAAGAAGAGCAGTACCGAGATATCCCCCAGGCCGAGATAGCCATACGGGCGGCGGCCAATGGTGTAGGTAATAGCGGCGATGATTGACAGCCCGCCCAGCACCAGGAAGCCGATAAAATCCGCTACCGTCTGATACGCCACCAGAACCAGCGTCAGGCCAGAGAGGCAGCTGAGCGCGACGGTAACCAGCAGGGCACGTTTCATCTGTGCCAGACTGATAGCCCCTTTCTGCATCCCCCGCAGCGGCCCGATACGATCCGGCTTGTCGCTGCCCTTTACCGCGTCGCCGTAGTCGTTAGCCAGATTAGAGAGGATCTGCAGCAGCCCGGCGGTGATGAGCGCCAGCACCGCCACCCGCAGGTCAAAATGGCCCTGCCACCAGGCGAGCGCGGTGCCCACCACAATCGCGGCAAACGCAAGGGGAAGGGTCTTCGGACGCAGGCTTTCCAGCCAGGCCTGGGTACGCGTCAGGGTATATTCAGTCATAGGATCCAGCCAATAAAAATGGGGCTATATAGCCCCATTAACAGTAATGAAAACGTGCTGAGCGCGATTATAAGATAAAACGGCTCAAATCTTCATCTGCTACTAGCTCATCCAGGTGCTTGCTCACATAAGCGGCGTCGATTGTGATCGATTCACCGTTCAGATCGCTGGCGTCGTAGGAGATATCCTCCATCAGACGCTCCAGAACCGTATGCAGACGACGCGCACCGATATTTTCGGTGGTCTCGTTCACCTGCCATGCAGCCTGGGCAATGCGCTTGATACCGTCGTCGGTAAAGTCGATGTTGACGCCCTCGGTAGCCATCAGCGCTTTGTACTGTACGGTAACAGAGGCGTTTGGCTCGGTCAGGATACGCTCGAAGTCCTCGGTGGTCAGCGCCTGCAGCTCAACGCGGATTGGCAGACGGCCCTGCAGCTCAGGGATCAGATCCGACGGCTTCGCCACCTGGAACGCACCGGAAGCGATGAACAGGATATGGTCAGTTTTCACCATGCCGTGCTTGGTGGAGACGGTACAGCCCTCTACCAGCGGCAGCAGGTCGCGCTGGACGCCTTCACGGGAGACGTCCGGGCCGGAGGATTCACCGCGCTTACAGATCTTATCGATCTCATCGATAAACACGATACCGTGCTGCTCCACGGCGTCGATGGCGTCCTGCTTCAGCTCTTCCGGGTTCACCAGCTTGGCCGCTTCCTCTTCGATCAGCAGCTTCATGGCGTCTTTGATCTTAATCTTGCGCGGCTTCTGCTTCTGGCCGCCCAGGTTCTGGAACATCGACTGTAGCTGGCTGGTCATCTCTTCCATGCCCGGCGGTGCCATGATCTCCACGCCCATTGGCGCGGCGGCGAGGTTAATCTCTACCTCTTTGTCATCCAGCTGGCCCTCACGCAGTTTTTTGCGGAACGCCTGACGGGCAGCAGAGGGCTCCTGAGCCTGTTCCGCCTGGCCCCAGTTATCTTTCGCCGGGGGGATCAGCACGTCGAGAATGCGCTCTTCCGCCATCTCTTCCGCGCGGTAGCGGTTCTTCTCAATCGACTGCATACGCACCATTTTCACGGCGGCATCGGTCAGATCGCGGATAATTGAGTCGACTTCTTTACCGACATAGCCCACTTCGGTGAATTTAGTCGCTTCTACTTTAATGAAAGGCGCATTGGCCAGCTTCGCCAGGCGGCGAGCAATTTCGGTTTTACCGACGCCGGTTGGGCCGATCATCAGAATGTTTTTCGGTGTCACTTCGTGGCGCAGCTCTTCGTCGAGCTGCATACGACGCCAGCGGTTACGCAGGGCAATAGCAACAGAGCGCTTGGCATTGTCCTGACCGATAATGTGTTTGTTCAGTTCGCTGACAATTTCGCGTGGGGTCATTTCAGACATGGGAGATCCTTACGCTTTAGAGTTTAATTCTTCGATGGTGTGGAAGTGGTTGGTATAGATGCAGATATCTCCTGCAATATCCAACGCCTTCACCGCAATGTCGCGCGCGTTCATGTCGGTGTTTTCTAACATGGCGCGGGCGGCGGCCTGGGCGTACGGGCCGCCGGAGCCGATAGCAATCAGGTCGTTTTCAGGCTGCACAACGTCGCCGTTACCGGTGATAATCAGCGAGGCGTTTTCATCTGCCACCGCCAGCAGCGCTTCGAGCTTGCGCAGCATACGATCGGTACGCCAGTCTTTTGCCAGCTCAACGGCAGCTTTTACCAGGTGGCCCTGGTGCATCTCCAGCTTGCGCTCAAACAGTTCGAACAGCGTGAAGGCATCTGCGGTACCGCCTGCAAAACCGGCGATCACTTTATCGTTATACAGGCGACGCACTTTTTTGACGTTGCCTTTCATTACGGTATTGCCCAGCGTGGCCTGGCCATCACCGGCAATCACGACCTGGCCGTTACGGCGAACACTTACAATTGTTGTCACGAGCAGACCCCTTTGTTGCAATCAGATGAGTCGCCCCGCACGGTGTACGGGGCAGAATGCAATTATAGATGGGGGAGATTTTGGGGGTTTCAACCCCCAGAGGCGAGACGAATGCAGTTTGCGTGACCGCCCAGCTTCAGGCGATTGATGGTGCCATCGACGTTATCTTTGCCTTTAACCGGGCCAATCACCACGCGATTCCAGCCGTTGTTGGTGGTGATGCGTGAGTCAAAGCCTTCGAACGCCAGCTGAGCACGGACGGTCTCCGCCTGCTCTGCGCCTTTAAACGAACCGCACTGTACCATCCAGCGACGCTCATCTTTTTTCTCAGCGGCAGGCTTCGCCGCTTCCGGCTCACGCGTGACCGGGGCAGCCTGCTGCGTTTTCGGCGCGGCAGCAGCGGTATGCGCCGGGGTTTGCAGCAGATCCTGATACGGCTGGCTGTTTGCTGCGGGCTTCGACTGCTGCGTCTGCCGTGGTGCCTGCGCGCTCTGCACCGTGCGGGTCTGCGGCTGCTCCGTTAGGCGCGGCTGGGTTTTTGGCGCAGCGGCGGCCCATTGCTGCTGGGTCTGCTGTTGAGTTTGTTGCTGTTGGAACTGCTGCACCTGACGCTGGCGCTGCAGGGTCTGCTGGCGCTGGGCAGGGGTCTGCTCGTTCCACGGCACTTCGTTAAGCTGGGTAGGCTGCTGACGCATGTCGGCCTGCATCTGCTCTAACAGCTGACGCTGCTCGTTGGTCAACTGATCCGGGTTCATCACCTCACCGCCCGCCGACGGTTCGGTTGGCGCACGTACGCCCGGCTGACGGCTCTCCAGCTCTTTAATATAACGCCAGCGCTCTTCCGGCTTCGGCGGTAGCCCGTTGCCCGTGACCTTCTGGCTCTGCAGGGTCTCGGACTCCTCTTTTTTGTGATGGGTAATAAAGTAAAGGCCACCGAGAAAGGCCACCAGCACGGCGGCTGCAATCGCCACCATAGCAGGCGAGACAGCAGGCGTAGTACGTTGCTTCTTCCTTGAGGTGCTCGTTTTTCGCCGCGAAGGAGCCGATTGGCTGCGGCGTACATAATCTCGTTGGGCCACTATCGTTTCGCTGTATTCATTCGTTTATTGGTCCGTCATGTTACTTAAGCGACGGGGCTTTGACCAGACGCGGAATTCTGAAAGCAGGCGCTGTTACGTAAGTGCCTGTGTCGACCCGCGGACGATCAATTCACACTCCAGCAGGCGCGATCCGCTGCTCACGACCTGGCCATGTAGCTGATCCAACAGCAATAGCATCGCCTCGCGGCCAATCTCAAAGCGCGGCTGGGCGACCGTGGTCAGCGGCGGATCGCTGAATTGGGCCAGTGAAATATTATCGAAACCAATAATAGACAGATCCTGAGGTATTTTCAGTCCTTTGCGTTTCGCACAGGAGAGCGCGCCAAGGGCCATGACGTCGCTGTGGCAGAATACCGCCGTAGGCGGCTTCGGCAGCGCCAGCAGCTGCTCCATAGCACTGCTCCCCGCCTCGTAGGTGAAGTTGCCTCGGGCGATATAGTGCGGGTCAACGGTGATGCCGGAACGGCGCAGCGCCTGGACGTAGCCCTGCAGGCGATAGTGGCACAGCGGCATCTCCTCCGGCCCGGCAATACAGCCAATCCGCTGATGTCCCTGCTCCAGCAGGTAGTTAACCGCATTAAAGGCCGCCGTCAGGTTATCGATGTGCACCGTGGGCAGTTCCAGTTCCGGCGCGAACTCGTTGGCCATCACCATCGGTGGCAGGTTGCGCTGCTCCTCGATGCTGGCGTCAAAGGGCAGGCGCGAGCCGAGCAGCAGCATGCCGTCAATCTGCTTGGTGATGATCAGATCGATAAACGTCTTCTCCTGCTGGTTCTGGTGGGCACAGTCGCCGATCAGCACCAGATAGCCCTGCTCGGCCGCGGTCACTTCAATACCGCGAATGATTTCGCTGAAAAAGGGATCGCAGATGTCCGGCACGATCACCAGCAGCGTGCGCGATTCGTTGCGCTTAATATTGCGGCCCATCGCCTGTGGCAAATAGCCCACCTCCAGCGCCGCCTGCTCAACGCGGTTGCGGGTCGCCTGAGAGACTTTGTCCGGATTCATCAACGCCCTGGAGACGGTTGCCGTAGAAACCTTCGCTTTCTGGGCCACATCTTTCATGGTCGCCGCAGCAACCTCTTTCTTCACCTTCAACTCTTTCTCCTCGCATGTCTGGCATAAGCGCAGACGCATCCCTTATGTGCGACATTACCCACATTTTTAGCAGATCGTTAATCAGTTCGGTTACAGTATTTTCAGGAAAATTGTGATGAAGGTTGAATTTTTCGATCCGACTCGCATCCTGGCCTCGCTAACCCTCAATCGGATCCACGTCCAGCACCCACTTCACCTTGCGCGCCTCTGGCAGGGTATTAATCAGCGCCAACGCGCCGCTGACGATATGCTGCAGGCGAATACGCGAAGGGTGCTGAAGCAGCAGCTGCCAGCGGTAGCGACCGCCGCGCTTTGGCGCGAGCGCAGGCACCGGGCCGAGCAGCCAGAGGTGGCTATCCACCAGCGGGCTGGCCTGCAGCAGATTGCGCAGCTGCTGCAGAAAGAGCGGGGCCTGCTGGTTGTTATGATCCTCAGCGCGGATGATGACGTGGCTGGTCCACGGCGGCAGCTGGAGCGTCTGCCGCTCCGCCAGCGCCTCCTCAGCAAAGGCATCATAGCCTTTATAGAGCAGCGTTTGCAGAAGCGGGTGCTCAGGATGGTGGGTCTGTAAAATCACCTCACCCTGTTTGCCCGCGCGTCCGGCACGGCCTGAAACTTGGGTGTAGAGCTGGGCGAAACGCTCGGCGGCGCGGAAGTCAGCCGAGAACAGCGCCCCGTCAACGTCGAGCAGCGCCACCAGGGTGACGTCTGGGAAGTGATGTCCCTTCGCCAGCATCTGCGTGCCGATCAGAATACGTGCGCCGCCACGATGCACCTCTGCCAGATGCTGCTCCAGCGCCCCCTTGCGGCTGGTGGTGTCGCGATCGATACGCGAGATGGCCACGCCGGGAAAGAGAGGGGTGAGCGCCTGCTCAAGCTGCTCCGTACCCAAACCCACCGGAACCATATGCGTGGAGCCGCAGGAGGGACACTGGCGCGGCACCGGTCGCTGGCTGTCGCAGTGGTGGCAGCGCAGCTGGTGCTGGGCCTGGTGCAGGGTGTAGTAGTGATCGCAGCGCGGGCACTCGGCGATCCACCCGCAGTCGTGGCACAGCAGCGCTGGAGCAAAGCCGCGACGGTTGAGAAACAAGATCACCTGGTTATTGGCCTGCAGGTGCTGGTGCATCCGGCTGATTAATGCTGGGGAGAGACCTGCCTGCAGCTGCTGGCCCTTGAGATCGAGCACGTGCTGGTTAGCCGGTCGCGCATTGCCTGCCCGCCGGGTAAGGCGCAGCATTCGGTACTTCTTCTGCCGTACGTTGTGTAGGGTCTCCAGCGCAGGCGTGGCCGAGCCGAGGATAATCGGGATCTGCTCGCTGTGGGCGCGGTAGACCGCCAGGTCACGAGCATGATAGCGCCACCCCTCCTGCTGCTTATAGGAGCTGTCGTGCTCCTCGTCGATCACAATGACGCCGAGGTTTTTAAACGGGGTAAACAGCGACGAGCGGGTACCGATCACAATCGCCGCCTCGCCGTTCTTGGCTTTCAGCCAGCTGCTCAGGCGCTCGCTGTCGTTCAGTCCCGAGTGCAATACCTCTACCGGGGCGTTAAACCGCTCCCGGAAGCGGGCGATAGTCTGTGGCGTCAGGCCAATCTCCGGCACCATCACCAGCGCCTGCTTGCCCTGGGCAAGAATGTTCTCCAGCACGCTCAGGTAGACCTCGGTCTTCCCGGAGCCGGTCACGCCCGCCAGCAGCCAGGCGGAGAAGGTGTTGGCCTCGCTGTGAATGGCTCCCACTGCCGTCGCCTGCTCGGTGTTGAGCCGCAGACGCTCGCCGCTGACGGCATAGCCTTCGCGCCAGTCACGGGGGGCAGGCGTTTCGCTGTTAAGCTCGCACAGGCCTTTGCTGCGCAGCGCCTGTAGCGCCGCATCGTTAAATTCCAGATCCGCGACCTGATGCCGCCAGACTTTTCCCTGGCGCAGGGCGGAGAGCGCCTGCTGCTGCTTTGGCGAGCGCTTCAGGCTGTTGATATCCACCACCTGGCCCTGCTCTGTCGCGAACCAGTACCAGAGCGGTGCGGCGCTGGCGGGCTTCCCCTGGCGCAGCAGCACGGGCAGGGCGTGAAACAGCACGTCGCCCAGCGGATGATGGTAATACTCCGCCGCCCACAGCAGCAGTCGCCACACCGAAGGGGAGAACACCGGCTCGCTGTCCAGTACCTCCACCACGCTCTTTAGCTCGGTCAGAGGCAGTTCGCTGCTGTCGCTTACCGAGACCACGACGCCCACCCGCTGCTGCTTGCCGAACGGCACGCGCACGCGGCAGCCCGCACGGGCAGACAGATCGGCAGGCAGCAGATAGTCAAAGGTGCGCGGCAGCGGGACGGGCAGGGCAACGTGAGCAACGGGCATTTTTTTATCCATGCACTTGAAATTGGCGGGATAGTATACACATTGTGAGGAGGCAGATGCGGATCTGTTTGCATATGGCGGTTAATTTCTGTATGATTCGCCGCCTTTGGTGTTGCATTCTGCCGCCAGAGCTTAAATTAATTATCTCGCATGGTGTCCGGCGTTAGGGCTGGAAGAGCGATGCGGCCTTAACTGAGGTTTCTCCCATGAAAAAAGGTATTCACCCGAATTACACTGCGATTACTGCAACCTGTTCTTGCGGTAACGTGATCAAAACCCATTCAACCGTGGGTCACGATCTGAACCTGGACGTGTGCGGCGCATGCCACCCGTTCTACACTGGCAAGCAGCGTGATGTTGCTACCGGTGGCCGTGTTGACCGCTTCAACAAGCGCTTCAGCATCCCAGGCAGCAAGTAAGAATCCGCTGCTTAGAAAAAACCGCCTTCGGGCGGTTTTTTTGTGCCTGAATTTTGCGTCAGCCGCCACCCGGCGTATGACAACCAGCAAAAAGGGGCCGAAGCCCCTTTTCTATTAGTATTCCCATGTGTCCGGGTCGATGCCCAGCTCGCGCATGATAATCTTCGCCTCTTCAGGGATTTCGTCGCTGCGCTCTTTGCGCAGGTCTTCATCGTTCGGCAAAGGCTGGCCGGTGAACGCATGCAGGAACGCTTCGCACAGCAGCTCGCTGTTTGTCGCGTGACGCAGGTTGTTGACCTGACGACGGGTACGTTCATCGGTGAGGATCTTTAACACCTTCAGAGGAATGGAAACCGTAATTTTTTTTACTTGCTCACTCTTCTTACCGTGCTCAGCGTAGGGGCTGATATATTCGCCGCTCCATTCAGCCATGAGATACCTTAATCCTCTTTCTCATTAATAAATGGCCAAAACCCGACTAAACGCAGGGACTGGGCCGTAATCTCGCGTAGTTTACCGTAGAGACGCCACCGTGACACGGAGTATTGGCTCCGGGGATGTGCGCTAATGCAGATAATTTTAACGGTTATTCTCAGTTTGCTCAATCTATACGCAAAGAAGTTTAGATGTCCAGATGTATTGACGTCTATCACCACAATGCTATTCTGTGGCCTGATTTTCATCCATTAAGCCAGGAAGCCTTCACATGACGCGTAAACAGGCCACCATTGCAGTGCGTAGCGGATTGAATGATGACGAGCAGTACGGCTGCGTTGTCCCGCCGATTCATCTCTCCAGCACCTATAACTTCACCGATTTCAACGAGCCGCGCGCGCATGACTACTCCCGCCGCGGTAATCCGACGCGTGATGTCGTCCAGCGTGCGCTGGCGGAGCTGGAAGGCGGGGCAGGTGCCGTGCTGACCAATACCGGCATGTCCGCTATCCACCTGGTGACCACGGTTTATCTGAAGCCTGGCGATCTGCTGGTGGCCCCACACGACTGCTACGGCGGCAGCTACCGTCTGTTTGATAGCCTGGCGAAGCGCGGCTGTTACCGCGTTCTCTTTGTCGATCAAAACGATGAGCAGGCCCTGAAGGCGGCGCTGGCTGAACAACCGAAGCTGGTGCTGATCGAAAGTCCAAGTAATCCATTGTTGCGCGTCGTGGATATTGCGAAAATCTGTCAGCTGGCACGCGAAGCGGGCGCGGTGAGCGTGGTGGATAACACCTTCCTCAGCCCGGCGCTGCAAAACCCGCTGGCGCTGGGGGCGGATCTGGTGCTGCACTCCTGCACCAAGTACCTCAACGGCCACTCCGACGTGGTAGCGGGCGTGGTGATTGCCAAAGAGGAAGCGACCGTCACCGAACTGGCATGGTGGGCGAATAATATTGGCGTAACGGGCAGCGCGTTTGATAGCTACCTGCTGCTGCGCGGTCTGCGTACGCTGTCGCCGCGTATGGAAGTGGCCCAGCGTAACGCTCAGGCGATCGTTGAGTTCCTGAAGACGCAGCCGCTGGTGAAGACGCTCTATCACCCGTCGCTGCCGGAAAACCAGGGCCACGAGATTGCCGCCCGTCAGCAGAAAGGCTTCGGCGCGATGCTGAGCTTTGAGCTGGACGGCGATGAGCAGACCCTGCGTCGTTTCTTAAGCGGCCTGTCGCTGTTTACGCTGGCGGAGTCGCTAGGCGGCGTGGAGAGCCTGATCTCCCATGCCGCTACCATGACGCACGCGGGCATGGCCGCCGAAGCACGCGCCGCCGCCGGCATCTCCGAGACGCTGCTACGCATCTCGACCGGTATTGAAGATGGTGAAGATTTAATTGCCGATCTGGAAAATGCATTCCGGATCGCAGCCAAGGGGTAAACATGAGTGTGATTGCGCAGGCAGGGGCGAAGGGTCGTCAACTGCATAAGTTTGGTGGTAGTAGTCTGGCGGATGTGAAGTGTTACCTGCGTGTCGCCGGTATCATGGCAGAGTATTCGCAGCCTGGCGATATGATGGTGGTCTCGGCCGCCGGCAGCACCACCAACCAGTTGATCAGCTGGCTGAAGCTCAGCCAGACCGACAGACTCTCTGCGCATCAGGTTCAACAGGCGCTGCGGCGCTACCAGTCCGAACTTATCAGTGGATTACTTCCTGCTGAGACCGCCGATGGGTTAATCAGCGAATTTATTCACGATCTGGAGCGTCTCGCTGGCCTGCTCGACAGCGGCGTTACCGATGCGGTCTATGCCGAGGTGGTCGGCCACGGCGAGATCTGGTCCGCGCGATTGATGTCCGCCGTGCTTAATCTGCAGGGGTTAAATGCCGCCTGGCTCGACGCGCGGGAATTTTTACGCGCCGAGCGCTCTGCCCAGCCGCAGGTTGACGAAGGCCTCTCCTGGCCGCTGCTGCAACAGCTGATGGTGCAGCACCCCGGCAAACGGCTGGTGGTGACCGGTTTTATCTGCCGCAACGATGCGGGAGAGACCGTACTGCTGGGCCGTAACGGCTCTGACTACTCGGCAACGCAGATTGGCGCGCTGGGCGGCGTCTCTCGGGTGACCATCTGGAGCGACGTGGCCGGGGTCTACAGCGCTGACCCGCGTAAAGTAAAAGATGCCTGCCTGCTGCCGCTGCTGCGTCTCGACGAAGCCAGCGAGCTGGCCCGCCTGGCCGCGCCGGTACTGCACGCCCGCACGCTACAGCCGGTCTCCGGCAGCGATATCGATCTTCAGCTGCGCTGCAGCTATAACCCGGAGCAGGGCTCTACGCGCATCGAGCGCGTGCTGGCTTCCGGGACGGGCGCACGCATCGTCACCAGCCACGATGACGTCTGCCTGATTGAGTTCCAGGTGCCGCCGAGCCAGGACTTCAAGCTGGCGCATAAAGAGATCGACCTGATCCTTAAGCGCGCCCAGCTGCGTCCGCTGGCGGTAGGCGTGCATACCGACCGCAACCTGCTTCAGCTCTGCTACACCTCAGAGGTCGTTGATAGCGCGCTTAAGCTACTCGACGAAGCCGGGCTACCGGGCGAGCTGCGTTTGCGCCAGGGGCTGGCGCTGGTGGCGCTGGTTGGCGCGGGCGTGTGCCGTAACCCACTCCATAGCCATCGTTTTTGGCAGCAGCTGAAGGGCCAGCCGGTAGAGTTTATCTGGCAGTCCGACGACAGTATCAGCCTGGTGGCGGTGCTGCGCGTGGGCCCCACTGAAAGCCTAATCCAGGGCCTGCATCAGTCGCTGTTCCGCGCCGAGAAGCGTATTGGTCTGGTGCTGTTCGGCAAAGGCAACATCGGCTCGCGCTGGCTGGAGCTGTTTGCCCGCGAGCAGAGCGCGCTTTCCGCCCGCACCGGCTTTGAATTTGTGCTGGCGGGGGTAGTAGACAGCCGCCGCAGCCTGCTGAGCTACGAGGGGCTGGATGCCAGCCGTGCGCTGGCCTTCTTTAATGACGAAGCGGTGGAGCATGAAGAGGACTCCCTGTTCCTGTGGATGCGGGCGCACCCCTATGACGATCTGGTGTTGCTCGACGTCACCGCCAGCGAGCAGCTGGCCGATCAGTACCTCGACTTTGCCAGCCACGGTTTTCACGTTATCAGCGCCAATAAGCTGGCTGGTGCGAGCACCAGCGACAAGTATCGCCAGATCCATGACGCCTTCGAAAAAACAGGCCGTCGCTGGCTCTACAACGCCACCGTGGGCGCGGGCCTGCCGGTGAACCATACCGTGCGCGATCTCATCGATAGCGGTGACTCGATCCTCTCTATCAGCGGCATTTTCTCTGGAACGCTCTCCTGGCTGTTCCTGCAGTTTGATGGCACCGTGCCCTTTACTGATCTGGTCGATCAGGCCTGGCAGCAGGGGCTGACCGAGCCGGATCCGCGCGTGGATCTGGCTGGTAAGGATGTCATGCGCAAGCTGGTGATCCTGGCCCGTGAGGCGGGGTATGACATCGAGCCGGATCAGGTGCGCGTGGAGTCGCTGGTGCCCGCCGGATGTGAAGAGGGCTCGGTCGATCACTTCTTTGAAAACGGCGACGTGCTGAACGAGCAGATGGTGCAGCGTCTGGAAGCGGCGCGGGAGATGGGACTGGTGCTGCGCTACGTGGCACGCTTTGACGCCAACGGCAAAGCGCGCGTTGGCGTAGAGGCGGTACGCCCCGAGCACCCGCTGGCGGCGCTGCTGCCGTGCGATAACGTCTTCGCCATTGAGAGCCGCTGGTACCGCGATAACCCGCTGGTGATCCGTGGCCCAGGCGCGGGGCGCGACGTGACCGCTGGCGCTATTCAGTCGGACATCAACCGTCTGGCGCAGCTGCTGTAGTGAATATTGATCCCCTCTCTGCAAGGAGAGGGGCTTTCTGCCTCTGACATGCGCTTTTTTCATCTTCCCTGAACATTCCTCACCGATAACCGCGATATTTCTGTTGACGTTATCCGGCTTTTACGTCATTTTGGCATCTGGACGTCTAAACGTATAGAAGTTCACACGACAACAACCCAGACATGCGATTGATGAGGTAAGGTATGAGCTTTTTTCACGCCAACCAGCGGGAAGCCCTGAATCAGAGCCTGGCAGAAGTGCAGGGGCAGATTAACGTATCCTTTGAGTTTTTCCCGCCGCGCACCAGTGAAATGGAACAGACCCTCTGGCACTCCATCGATCGCTTAAGCAGCCTGAAACCGAAATTTGTCTCCGTCACCTACGGCGCAAACTCTGGCGAGCGTGACCGCACGCACAGCATTATCAAGGGCATCAAAGATCGTACCGGCCTTGAGGCCGTGCCGCATCTGACCTGTATCGACGCAACCCGTAACGAACTGCGCGCTATTGCCCAGGATTACTGGAACAACGGTATTCGCCATATTGTAGCCCTGCGCGGCGATCTGCCGCCAAACGGCGGTAAACCAGAGATGTACGCCGCCGATCTGGTTGCGCTGTTAAAAGACGTCGCCGATTTTGATATCTCCGTGGCCGCCTATCCAGAAGTGCATCCAGAGGCCAAAAGTGCCCAGGCAGATCTGCTGAACCTGAAGCGTAAAGTCGACGCCGGTGCGAGTCGGGCCATCACCCAGTTCTTTTTTGACGTCGAAAGCTATCTGCGTTTTCGCGACCGCTGCGCGGCCACCGGCATTGACGTCGAGATTATTCCCGGCATTCTGCCGGTCTCTAACTTCAAGCAGGCGAAGAAGTTTGCCGACATGACCAACGTGCGTATTCCGGCCTGGATGTCGCAGATGTTTAACGGCCTCGATGACGATGCCGAAACCCGCAAGCTAGTGGGGGCAAACATCGCCATGGACATGGTGAAGATCCTGAGCCGCGAAGGGGTAAAAGATTTCCACTTCTATACTCTGAACCGCGCTGAAATGAGCTACGCTATCTGCCACACGTTAGGCGTACGTCCGGCGCTGTAAAAACCGCTTCGGCGGTTTTTTATTGTCCAATTGATTCGGATGATGAATGTCATTGTCAGAACCCGTATCTGCCACTTAATTACCAATAAAAACAGACGGATTTAGCTATTAAATCTGTGGATGAATTCAACTATCTCTTATCAAGAGTGGTGTATATCGTAGCGGTAACACCATATTGGGAGCAGATAGATGAGTGCATCAGACGATATCCATAACACACTTTCCACAGGCAAATGTCCGTTTCACCAGGGCGGTGCCGACCGCAGCGCCGGAGCGGGGACAACCAGCCGTGACTGGTGGCCGAAACAGCTCCGCGTCGACCTCCTGAACCAGCACTCAAACCGCTCTAATCCGCTGGGCGACGATTTTGACTACCGTAACGAATTCAGCAAACTCGACTACGCTGCGCTGAAAGGCGATCTCAAAGCGCTGTTAACCGATTCACAGCCGTGGTGGCCTGCCGACTGGGGCAGCTACGTCGGTCTTTTCATCCGTATGGCATGGCACAGCGCGGGGACCTACCGCTCCATCGATGGGCGCGGCGGCGCGGGGCGCGGTCAGCAGCGTTTTGCCCCTCTCAACTCATGGCCCGATAACGTTAGCCTGGACAAGGCGCGTCGTCTGCTGTGGCCGGTTAAGCAGAAGTATGGCCAGAAAATTTCCTGGGCCGATCTCTTTATCCTGGCCGGTAACGTGGCGCTGGAGAACTCTGGCTTCCGCACCTTTGGTTTCGGTGCCGGGCGTGAAGACGTCTGGGAGCCGGATATGGACGTTAACTGGGGCGATGAAAAGACCTGGCTGAAGCATCGCCACCCTGAAGCGCTGGCAAAAGCGCCGCTGGGCGCAACCGAGATGGGTCTGATCTACGTTAACCCGGAAGGCCCGGACCATAGCGGCGAGCCCATCTCGGCCGCCGCCGCCATTCGTGCCACCTTCGGCAACATGGGGATGAATGACGAGGAGACCGTGGCGCTGATTGCAGGTGGCCACACGCTGGGCAAAACCCACGGCGCGGCGGCGGCAACGCACGTTGATGTCGATCCTGAAGCCGCGCCTATCGAAGCGCAGGGCCTGGGCTGGAGCAGCAGCTACGGCAGCGGCAGCGGTGCGGATGCCATCACCTCCGGGCTGGAAGTGGTCTGGACGCAGACGCCAACCCAGTGGAGCAACTACTTCTTTGAGAACCTGTTCAAATACGAGTGGGTGCAGACCCGCAGCCCGGCAGGTGCGATCCAGTTTGAAGCGGTTGATGCCCCGGAAATTATTCCCGATCCTTTCGATCCGGCGAAAAAGCGTAAGCCCACCATGCTGGTGACCGACCTGACGCTGCGTTTCGATCCCGAGTTCGAGAAGATCTCCCGTCGCTTCCTGAACGATCCGCAGGCTTTCAACGAAGCCTTTGCCCGAGCCTGGTACAAGCTGACGCACCGTGATATGGGGCCAAAAGCGCGCTACATCGGCCCGGAAGTGCCAAAAGAAGATCTGATCTGGCAGGACCCGCTGCCACAGGCGATCTTTAATCCGTCTCAGGACGATATTGCCAGCCTGAAGGGCGAGATTGCCGCCTCCGGTCTCTCGGTAAGCGAGCTGGTGTCGGTGGCCTGGGCCTCTGCCTCTACCTTCCGCGGCGGCGATAAGCGCGGCGGCGCAAATGGGGCACGGCTGGCGCTGGCTCCGCAGCGTGATTGGGAGGTCAACGCAACGGCGGGTCGCGTTCTGCCGGTGCTGGAGGGCATTCAGCGCACGGCAAACAAGGCGTCGCTGGCGGACATTATCGTTCTGGCCGGGGTGGTCGGCGTTGAGCTGGCGGCGAAAGAGGCGGGCGTGGCTATCGATGTGCCGTTCGCACCGGGTCGCGTGGATGCGCGTCAGGATCAGACCGATATCGACATGTTCGAGCTGATGAAGCCGATTGCCGACGGTTTCCGTAACTACCGCACCGAGCTCGATACCTCAACCACGGAGTCGCTGCTGATTGATAAAGCGCAGCAGCTGACGCTGACCGCACCGGAAATGACGGCGCTGGTAGGTGGCCTGCGCGTGCTGGGCGCGAACGTCGACGGCAGCCAGCACGGTGTCTTTACCCAGCGCGTAGGTGTCCTCAGCAATGACTTCTTTGTTAACCTGCTGGATATGCGCACCGAGTGGAAAGCGACCGATGATAGCGCTGAGCTGTTTGCGGGGCGAGATCGCCTGAGTGGCGAGGTGAAATATACCGCTACGCGTGCCGACCTGGTGTTTGGCTCTAACTCCATCCTGCGTGCGCTGGCGGAAGTGTATGCCAGCAATGACGGCCACGAGAGGTTTGTGAAAGCCTTCGTCGCCGCCTGGGTGAAGGTGATGAATCTTGACCGCTTCGATCTGCGCTAAACGCTAAATATGAAAATCCCCGCTTGTGCGGGGATTTTTTTAGGCGTTATTGC
>NZ_LR607338.1:627124-644439 GCF_902164725.1 Pseudescherichia vulneris
TTATTGCACGGTGTCTAACGGCAGGGCGTCATAGTTATGCAGGGCGTTTTTCTTGTACGGATTACCAATCCAGCGCGTGGCCTGCACAAACTGCGGGCTGGTGATTGACCGGGTAGGATCAAAGCCATCGTAGCGCAGTCCTGCCAAATCGGACCAGGTATGGATCAGCTGTGAGCTGCTGTACTTGCGGTCGACGTCAGCGGCCAGGTCGCGCGGGTGCGTCTCCTGCCATGACGGCGAGGTCCACAGAATAAATGGGATGGTATACATATGCCGCGTCGGGGCCTCTTCATTACGCCCTTGAATATTATGCGGCGGCGTATCGTAGACCTCTTCCCCATGATCGGAGAAGTAGAGCAGGAAGCCGTTGGGATCGGTGGCTTTGTAGTCGTTAATCAGGCTGGCCAGCACGTGATCATTAAAATGGTTAGCGTTGTCATAGGCGTTATATGCCGCCAACTGGTCAGGATCCAGACCCGCTGGTGCACCTTCGGTTTTGCCATCAAAGGTGTTCCACTGTTCCGGATAGCGGTACGCGTATTTGATATGCGTACCCAGCAGATGCACGATGATGAACTTCTTCGGTGCAGGGTCGGCCAGCACCTTCTTAAATGGATCCAGCACGTTGGTATCGTACTCGCGGGCGCTCTGGGTACGCTGCTGGTTCATATAGAACTGCTTGTCCGTCTGCTGTGAGAACACCGTCAGCATGGTGTTACGTTCGGTCATGGTCTGCTGGTTAGTGATCCAGAACGTTTTGTACCCGGCCTGTTTCATCAGGTTCATCAGTGACGGTTTGGTCAGGTAGAGATCCGGGTTTTTCTCGTCAGCAAAGGTCAGCGCCTGCTGCAAAATCTCAATGGTGTAGGGGCGCGACGTCACCACGTGGTTGAAGACCGTCAGGTTCTTGTCGGTTTTATGCATCTTATCCAGCTCCGGTGTCGTTTCACGCGGGTAGCCGTAGAGGCTCATATGGTTACGCTGCGTTGACTCACCTATCACCAGCACCAGCGTGCGCGGCGCGTTGCCGGAGCTGTCCTGCAGGTTCGCCAGCGGCGGCAGAGCATTGTTGCTGCTTAACAGTTTGGTCAGGCTCGCCAACTGATGGCGATACTCGACGTAGCCCGCGACAAATTGCCACGGGGCGGCAGGCTCAAGACGGCCTGAGAGGCTGATCAGCGCCCGTTTGACGCTCTTCTTCTGCACTAATACTTTATGCGCGATCGGGTTAACAAGCAGTCCGTAGAGGATGGCAATGCAAACCAGCCAACGCCACGGCGTCGGTACCGTGACCGGGCGCAGGCGCGTCCACAGGAAGATAGCCACCGCCGTATAGCCCAGCGCCACCAGCACCAGCTTCAGGCTGAAGTACTGGCTTAGAAATTCGCTGGCCTCGCTGGTGTTGGACTCAAACATGACGTACAGAACGCTCTGAGAGAACTCCTGCCCGTAAATAACGTAATAGCCCAGCGCGGCAAGCGAAGGGAGCCACAGAATGACGCCGATAATGGCTGCCGTCGTACGGATCCGTCGTGGAAAGAGCAGCAGCGGAATAAGCCACAGGGAGCTAAACAGCACGGAGTCGCGCAGGCCCACGGAGCCGCTGTAGCCGGTGATAATAATGGCGACCTGCAGGACAGAAGAGAAGTAACAGACGAAGAGCAAGGCCCACAGTAAGGCCTTCCAGCTAAAAGTAGCCTTGGCCGGGGAAGATGTAGAGAGCATAACAGAAACGTGCCTTATCAAAGTCGCTGGAGTAGCGTGCAAAGATTAAGCAGGGTTGCTTAAGTTAACCTTAACGAGGCGAGGGATATTGCAAATAGCCGCTTCCCCCGCCCGATTACGGGGGAAGCGGAGAAAGACAGGATTAACCAGTGTTACGCATGCCGGCCGCGACGCCAGCGATAGTGACCATCAGCGCCTGCTCAACGCGTGGATCCGGCTCCTGACCTTGCTCTTCCGCCTGACGCGAGCGGTGGAGCAGCTCGGCCTGTAGCACGTTGAGCGGATCGGTGTAGATGTTACGCAGCTGGATGGACTCGGCGATCCACGGCAGATCGGCCATCAGATGCGAGTCGTTGGCGATGGCCAGCACCACCTTGATGTCCTCTTCCAGCAGCTGACGTAGCTCGCTGCCCAGCGGCCACAGCGCCTGTTTAACCAGGCGGCGGTCGTAGTAGTCCGCTAGCCAGAGATCGGCCTTAGCGAAGACCATCTCCAGCATCCCCAGACGCGTAGAGAAGAACGGCCAGTCGCGGCACATGGTCTCCAGATCGCTCTGTTTACCCTCTTGCATCACCTTTTGCAGCGCCGCGCCCGCGCCTAACCAGGCGGGCAGCATCAGACGGTTCTGCGTCCAGGCAAAGATCCATGGGATGGCGCGCAGAGACTCCACGCCACCGGTAGGACGACGTTTTGCCGGACGCGAGCCGAGCGGCAGTTTGCCCAGCTCCTGCTCCGGCGTGGCGGAACGGAAGTAGGGAACGAAATCTTCATTTTCACGTACGTAACCGCGATACATCTCACAGGAGATATCCGACAGCTCGTCCATGATGTGACGCCACTCCTCTTTCGGCTCCGGTGGCGGCAGCAGGTTGGCTTCCAGAATGGCGCTGGTGTAAAGCGACAGGCTGCTAACGGTGATTTCCGGCAGACCATACTTGAAGCGGATCATCTCGCCCTGCTCGGTCACGCGCAGGCCGCCTTTCAGGCTGCCCGGCGGTTGGGAGAGCAGCGCCGCATGGGCCGGGGCACCGCCGCGGCCGATAGAGCCGCCGCGACCGTGGAACAGCGTCAGCTCAATACCCGCTTTTTCACAGGTTTTAATCAACGCATCCTGCGCCTGGTACTGCGCCCAGGAGGCCGCCATCACGCCTGCGTCTTTCGCCGAGTCGGAATAGCCGATCATCACCATCTGCTTGCCCTGAATAAAGCCGCGATACCAGTCAATATTCAGCAGCTGGGTCATCACGTCGTTGGCGTTGTTCAGGTCGTCGAGGGTTTCAAACAGCGGCGCAACCGGCAGGGCAAAGGTAATTCCGGCCTCTTTCAGCAGCAGGTGCACGGCCAGCACGTCGGACGGGGTTTTCGCCATCGAGATGACGTAGGCGGCAACCGAGCCCTGCGGCGCATCAACAATCGCTTTGCAGGTGTTGAGCACTTCACGGGTTTCGTTGCTGGGCTCCCAACTGCGCGGCAGCAGGGGACGCTTAGAGTTCAGCTCGCGGATCAGGAAGGCCTGCTTGTCGGCTTCGGACCAGCTTTCGTAGTCGCCAATGCCGAGATAGCGGGTCAGCTCGCCTAGCGCTTCGGTGTGGCGGGTGCTCTCCTGGCGAACGTCGATACGCACCAGCGGCACGCCAAAGCACTTCACGCGACGCAGGGTGTCCAGCAGCTCGCCATTAGCGATAATACCCATGCCGCAGGCCTGGAGTGATTTATAGCAGGCGTAGAGCGGCTCCCACAGCTGTTCGTTCTGGCTGATCAGGCCAGCTGGCTTCGGCAGGCGCTGGCCCTTCAGGCGCGCTTCCAGCCAAACCTGGGTCGCCATCAGCTGGCCACGCAGGCCTTTCAACAGGTAGCGATACGGCTCGCTGGCTCCGGCTTCGCCAACCAGCTCGCTCAGCTCATCGGTACACTCCACCATCGACAGCTCGGAGATGAGCACCTGAATATCTTTCAGGAACAGATCGGTGGCTTTCCAGCGGCTCAGCAGCAGAACGTGGCGGGTGATCTCTGCGGTAACGTTCGGGTTGCCGTCGCGGTCGCCGCCCATCCAGGAGGTGAAGCGCACCGGGACAAAATCCACCGGCAGCTTATAGCCAAGGTTTTCGTCGAGCTGCTCGTTTAGCTCGCGCAGGTAGTTCGGCACCCCTTCCCACAGGCTATTTTCTACTACCGCAAAGCCCCACTTGGCCTCGTCAACCGGGCTGGGACGATGCTTGCGGATCTCATCAGTATGCCAGGACTGGGCGATCAGCTGGCGCAGACGGCGCATCAGCTGGTGGCGTTCATAATCGGCAATCTCTTTATTATCCAGCTGCTTGAGGCAGTTGTTGACCTCTACCATCTTGTGGATCAGGGTCCGGCGGGTGATCTCTGTCGGGTGCGCGGTCAGCACCAGCTCCAGCGACAGCGACTCCACCGCTTTTTTAATGATGCCTTCATTGAGATCGGGCTGATCCTTTAGCTTTCTGAGGGTGCGGGCAATCACTTCCGGGTTGCTGGCCGCTTCGCCCTGCGGCGAAATGCTGTGGTACTGCTCGGCGGTATTCGCCAGGTTCAGAAACTGGCTAAAGGCGCGGGCGACCGGCAGCAGCTCGTCATTCGACAGATTTTGCAGCGTGGTGAGCAGCTCCTGGCGGTTGGCTTCGTTGCCCGCGCGTGAGGATTTAGACAGTTTACGGATCGTTTCGACGCGATCGAGAATGTTCTCCCCAAGCGCCTCTTTGATGGTCTCTCCCAGCAGCTTGCCGAGCATACTGACATTACTACGCAAAGCGGAATATTGTTCGTTCATGTTAACCCAGACACCCCATCTCAATTATAAATGTCCTGTATCTGAAATCTGCCGGACATTTTTCTCAGTTGTTCTTTATAAAGCCACGTAAAACCCCGTGCGTCAATTGCGGCGAAATCGGTTCAGCAAACGAATAAACGTGCGTAATTTACGAAATTTAATTCGCTTTAAAGATGATAAGTAGAACTTATGTTAACGATGATGTTTTACCCTCTCCCGTAAAAGAGGGTAGCGCGTTTAGTGCCAGCAAAAGTGGTGCACGACTTGGGTAATCAGCTCCCGGGTGGGCTTGATAAAGCGTGTCTCCAGGTACTCGTCCGGCTGGTGGGCCTGGTTGATCGAGCCCGGGCCTAACACTAAAGTTGGGCAGAGCGTCTGGATAAACGGCGCTTCGGTGCAGTAGTTCACCACGTCTGTCTTGGTGCCGAGCAGCTTTTCCACGACCTGAACCAGCTGGTGATCCGGCGGGCATTCATAGCCTGGGATCGGCGGATGCAGTTCGGCGACGTTGAGACGTCCCGGCCAGCGCTCGCTCACCGGGGCCAGCGCGTCATTCACCAGGCCGTTGAGATCGTTTAGCGTCATGCCCGGCAGAGGGCGAATATCCATGTGCAGCTCGCAGCAGGCGCAGATACGGTTTGAAGCGTCGCCGCCGTGCAGGCTACCGAGGTTCAGCGTTGGATAAGGTACGGTAAAGGCCTCAAAGTGATAGCGCTCTTTCAGAGAATCACGCAGCTGCATCAGGCGGCCAATGGCGTCGTGCATTAGCTCAATGGCGTTAACGCCGCGCGCCGGATCGCTGGAGTGGCCCGACTGGCCCAGCACCCGTACCGCCGTAGAGATATGGCCCTTGTGAGCGCGGATCGGCTGGAGCGAGGTTGGCTCGCCAATGATCGCGCAATCCGGACGAATGGCGGCGTTCTCAGAGAAGTAGCGCGCGCCCGCCATGCTGGTCTCTTCATCGGCGGTCGCCAGAATATAGAGCGGCTTTTTCAGCTTGGTCACGTCCACGTCACGCAGCGCATCAAGAATAAAGGCGAAAAAGCCCTTCATATCTGCCGTGCCGAGGCCGTAGAGCTTGTTGTCATGCTCGGTCAGGGTAAAGGGATCGCGGGTCCAGCGACCATCGTCGAAGGGCACCGTATCGGTATGCCCGGCCAGCAGCAGACCGCCTGCGCCCTCGCCAATGCTGGCCAGCATGTTGAATTTGTTGCGCGTGTCGGGTACCGGCTGGATCTCTACGTTAAACCCGAGGTCGCCAAACCACCCGCCAAGCAGATTGATTAAAGACGCATTGCTCTGATCCAGCGATTCTTCCGTCGCGCTGATGGACGGCGTGGCTATCAGGGCGCGGTAGATCTCGATAAATGGCGGTAAATTCATTTTCATTGTTGACACACCTTAGGTCGTGATAGTATCAATATTCATGCAGTAAATGTGAATAAAAATACATTAACGTTGAGCATAAAGGAACCCGATGTTGAATACGCTGATTGTAGGCGCTAGCGGTTATGCGGGCGCAGAGCTTGTAAGCTACGTGAATCGCCATCCTCATATGACCATAACCGCTTTGACCGTGTCAGCGCAAAGCAATGATGCAGGAAAATTAATCTCCGATCTGCACCCGCAGCTGAAAGGCATTGTCGACCTGCCTCTGCAGCCGATGTCCGATATCAGCGAGTTTGTTGCGGGTGTCGACGTGGTGTTCCTGGCGACCGCCCATGAGGTCAGCCATGACCTGGCCCCGCAGTTTTTGGCGGCCGGCTGCATCGTGTTCGACCTCTCCGGCGCATTCCGCGTTAACGATCCCGCTTTCTATGAAAAATTCTACGGCTTTACCCATCAGCACCCGCAGCTGCTTGAGCAGGCGGTGTACGGTCTGGCGGAGTGGAGCGTTGACAGGCTGAAAGAGGCGAAGCTGGTGGCCGTACCGGGCTGCTACCCGACGGCGGCGCAGCTGTCGCTGAAGCCGCTGATCGACGCCGGGCTGCTGGATCTCAACCAGTGGCCGGTGATCAACGCCACCAGCGGCGTCAGCGGTGCCGGGCGCAAGGCAGCCATTTCAAACAGCTTCTGTGAAGTGAGCCTGCAGCCGTACGGCATTTTTAACCATCGTCATCATCCAGAGATCACCACTCATCTCGGCACAAATGTGATTTTTACCCCGCATCTGGGCAGCTTCCCGCGTGGGATCCTCGAAACCATTACCTGTCGCCTGAAGCCGGGCGTGACCAAAGAGCAGGTGGCGGGCACGTTCCTGCAGGCGTATGCCGATAAGCCGCTGGTGCGCCTCTATGATAAAGGTGTGCCGGCGCTGAAAAACGTGGTTGGCCTGCCGTTCTGTGATATCGGTTTTGCCGTACAGGATGAGCACCTGATCGTCGTCGCCGCGGAAGATAACTTACTCAAAGGCGCTGCCGCCCAGGCAATGCAGTGTGCAAATATTCGTTTCGGCTACCCTGAAACGCAGTCTCTTATTTAAGGTGTGATGATGAATCCATTAATTATCAAACTCGGTGGTGTACTGCTGGATAGCGAAGAGGCCCTGGCACGTCTGTTTACCGCCCTGGTTAACTATCGTGAGTCGCATCAGCGTCCGCTGGTGATCGTGCACGGCGGCGGCTGCGTAGTGGATGAGCTGATGAAAAAGCTTAACCTGCCGGTGACCAAGAAAAATGGTCTGCGGGTGACCCCTGCCGACCAGATCGACATTATTACCGGCGCGCTGGCGGGCACCGCCAACAAAACGCTGCTGGCCTGGGCGAAGAAGCATAAGATTGCCTCGGTGGGTCTGTTCCTCGGCGACGGCGATAGCGTCAAGGTCACCCAGCTTGATGACGATCTGGGCCACGTGGGGCAGGCGCAGCCGGGTTCCCCGGTGCTGATCAACTCTCTGCTGGCAGGCGGTTTCCTGCCGGTGATTAGCTCCATCGGCGTAACCGACGACGGTCTGCTGATGAACGTCAACGCCGACCAGGCAGCGACGGCGCTGGCGGCAACGCTCGGTGCGGATCTGATCCTGCTCTCCGACGTGAGCGGCATTCTGGACGGCAAGGGCCAGCGCATCGCCGAGATGACGGCGGCGAAAGCCGAGCAGCTGATCGATCAGGGCATTATTACCGACGGCATGATCGTTAAGGTTAACGCCGCGCTGGACGCCGCCCGCACGCTGGGCCGCCCGGTGGATATCGCCTCCTGGCGTCACGCGGAACAGCTTCCGGCGCTGTTCAACGGCACGCCAATTGGCACGCGCATTTTAGCGTAAATTTTTATTGAATGACCGTAGGCCGGGTAAGCGCAGCGCCACCCGGCGGAACTAACGAATAAAGGAACGATGTTATGGCACTTTGGGGTGGGCGTTTTACACAGGCAGCGGATCAACGGTTCAAACAGTTCAATGACTCTTTGCGCTTCGACTACCGCCTGGCCGAGCAGGACATCGTCGGCTCTGTGGCCTGGTCCAAAGCGCTGGTGACGGTGGGCGTACTGACCGCTGATGAACAAGTGCAGCTAGAAGAGGCGCTGAATAACCTGCTGGAAGAGGTGCGTCTTAACCCGGAGCAGATCCTGGAGAGCGATGCCGAAGACATCCATAGCTGGGTGGAAGGCAAGCTGATCGACAAGGTTGGCCCGCTGGGGAAAAAGCTGCACACCGGCCGTAGCCGTAACGATCAGGTGGCAACCGATCTGAAGCTGTGGTGTAAAGAGACCGTGGCCGAGCTGCTGGCGGCAAACCGTCAGCTGCAGGGCGCGCTGGTTGAGACCGCGCAGGCTAACCAGGACGCAGTGATGCCGGGCTATACCCACCTGCAGCGTGCGCAGCCGGTGACCTTTGCTCACTGGTGCCTGGCCTACGTTGAGATGCTGGCCCGTGACGAAAGCCGCCTGCAGGATGCCCTGAAGCGTCTGGACGTTAGCCCACTGGGCTGCGGGGCGCTGGCAGGAACGGCCTATGAAATTGACCGCGAGCAGCTCGCAGGCTGGCTGGGCTTTGCCAGCGCGACCCGTAACAGTCTCGATACCGTATCCGACCGCGACCACGTGCTGGAGCTGCTCTCTGACGCCTCTATCGGCATGGTGCACCTGTCGCGCTTTGCTGAAGATCTCATCTTCTTTAACACCGGTGAAGCGGGCTTTGTTGAGCTCTCCGACCGCGTCACCTCCGGCTCCTCGCTGATGCCGCAGAAGAAAAACCCAGATGCGCTGGAGCTGATCCGGGGCAAATGCGGTCGCGTGCAGGGCGCGCTGACCGGCATGATGATGACCCTGAAAGGTCTGCCGCTGGCCTATAACAAAGATATGCAGGAAGACAAAGAGGGGCTGTTTGATGCTCTCGATACCTGGCTGGACTGCCTGCACATGGCCGCGCTGGTGCTGGACGGCATTCAGGTGAAACGTCCGCGCTGCCAGGAAGCGGCGCAGCAGGGCTACGCTAACGCCACCGAGCTGGCGGACTATCTGGTCGCGAAGGGCGTGCCGTTCCGTGAAGCGCACCATATTGTTGGTGAAGCCGTTGTGGAAGCCATCGCCCAGGGTAAACCGCTGGAGGATCTGGCTCTCGCCGATCTGCAAAAATTCAGCAGCGTGATTGGCGACGACGTCTATCCGATCCTCTCCCTGCAATCCTGCCTGGATAAGCGTGCGGCGAAGGGGGGCGTATCGCCAACGCAGGTCGCCCAGGCCATCAACGATGCCAATGCCCGCCTGATTTAATCACGCCGTAGCAAGCGATGCCGGGCCCGTGCCCGGTTTTTTTTTATACAAAAAATGGCATGCAGGGTCAGAGAGTGCTTGATAGGGATAATCATTGATTGCTATTCTATCTATCGCCATGAACTATCGTGGCGTCGGAGGATGAATAATGAATATTCGTGATCTTGAATACCTGGTAGCGTTAGCCGAACACCGTCATTTCCGTCGGGCGGCCGACTCCTGTCACGTTAGCCAGCCCACGCTCAGCGGACAGATCCGCAAGCTGGAAGATGAGCTTGGCGTGATGCTGCTGGAGCGTACCAGCCGTAAAGTGCTGTTTACTCAGGCTGGCCTGCTGCTGGTAGATCAGGCGCGCACCGTATTGCGCGAGGTCAAAGTGCTCAAGGAGATGGCAAGCCAGCAGGGGGAGGCCATGTCTGGACCGCTGCATATTGGCTTGATCCCGACCGTCGGACCCTACCTGCTGCCGCAGATTATTCCGCTGCTGCACCAAACTTTCCCTAAGCTGGAGATGTATCTGCACGAAGCGCAGACGCAGCAACTGCTGGCCCAGCTGGACAGCGGCAAGCTGGACTGTGCCATTCTGGCACTGGTGAAAGAGAGCGAAGCCTTTATCGAAGTCCCGCTGTTTGATGAGCCGATGATGCTGGCGATCTATGAGGATCACCCGTGGGCGAACCGCGACCGCGTCCCGATGGCTGACCTTGCCGGTGAGAAGTTGCTGATGCTGGAAGATGGCCACTGCCTGCGCGATCAGGCGATGGGTTTCTGCTTTGAAGCGGGTGCGGACGAAGATACCCACTTCCGCGCGACCAGCCTTGAAACGCTGCGTAATATGGTCGCTGCTGGCAGCGGCATTACGCTTTTGCCTGCGCTGGCCGTGCCGCCTGAACGCAAGCGTGATGGGGTAATCTACCTGCCGTGCATCAAGCCGGAGCCAAAGCGCACCATTGGCCTGGTGTATCGTCCGGGCTCGCCGCTGCGCAGCCGCTATGAGCAGCTGGCAGAGGCCATCCGTACAACAATGGATGGCCATTTCGACAAAGCGTTAAAAGAGGCGGTTTAAGCCATTTAGCGCGGCTACCCGATAGGCTTCCGCCATGGTTGGGTAGTTAAAGGTGGTGTTAACGAAGTACTCGATGGTGTTACCGCCGCCTTTCTGCTCCATAATCGCCTGGCCGATATGAATAATTTCGGCCGCGCGCTCACCAAAGCAGTGGATCCCCAAAATCTCTTTCGTCTCGCGGTGGAACAGGATCTTCAGCGTCCCGACGCTCATCCCCACAATCTGTGCCCGCGCCAGGTGCTTAAACTGCGCCCGACCCACTTCATAGGGCACCTTCATTGCGGTGAGCTGCTGCTCTGTTTTACCGACCGAGCTGATCTCCGGAATGGTGTAGATCCCGGTAGGGATATCTTCCACCAGATGCGCCGTCGCTTCGCCTTTGACCATCGCCTGAGCAGCAATGCGCCCCTGATCGTAGGCGGCAGAGGCCAGGCTTGGGTAGCCGATAACGTCACCCACGGCGTAGATATGCGGCTGCGCGGTCTGGTACATGCTGTTGACCTTGAGCAGTCCGCGTCCGTCCGCATCCAGACCGACGTTGGCCAGCTGGAGACTATCGGTATTACCGGTACGTCCGTTGGCGTAGAGCAGGCAGTCGGCCTTAAGCTTTTTGCCTGACTTCAGGTGCATAATCACCCCGTCGTCCGTCCCCTCGATCTGCTCATACTCTTCGTTATGGCGGATCACGACGCCGTTATTCCAGAAGTGGTAAGAGAGCGAGTCCGACATCTCCTGATCCAGGAAAGCCAGCAGGCGATCGCGGGTGTTGATCAGATCGACTTTGACATCCATTCCCCGGAAGATCGATGCGTATTCACAGCCGATCACCCCTGCACCGTAGATGATCACATGGCGTGGCTCATGCTGCATGCTGAGGATCGAGTCGCTGTCATAAACGCGAGGATGGGCAAAGTCGACGTCTGCCGGATGGTAAGGGCGAGAGCCGCAGGCGATAACAAACTTCTCTGCCGTCAGCGTCTCTACCGTACCGTCATGGCACTCCAGCGCCAGCGTATGCGCATCAATAAAGTGGGCATCGCCCTGCAGAATTTCACAGCGGTTACGCTCGTAAAACCCCTGGCGCATACGCGTCTGCTGATTGATAACGCTGTCGGCGTGGTTGAGGATGTCGGCAAAAGAGGAGCGCAGAAGGCGGGAGTGGTCGCTGTACAGAGGGTTTTGATTAAATTCGATAATCCGACTGACCGCGTGGCGAAGCGCCTTCGAGGGGATAGTGCCCCAGTGGGTACATCCGCCGCCCACGTTATGGTATCGCTCAAGGACGGCGATCCTGGCACCTTGTTTCACCAGCCCCATGGCAGCACCTTCGCCACCGGGACCGGAACCTATCACTATTGCATCGTAATCGTAAGTGTGTGGCATGGTAGGGCTTACCTGTTCTTATACATAAAAACAACATAATACTAACATCGTTAAGGGCATAACCCAATTATCGCTCTGTTTTTTTGCCGTGCTATTTTTTTATTCTGCTTGCGCGCGCATTAACGTCATTAATGGTGCAACAGCTTGTAAACAATCATTCATAAAGAATCATTCACAAAGCCAGGCAAACCGATTAGCTTATCTCTGGTATAGTGCCAGCAGGCCTTTGGAAGGATTCAGACATTGTGATGGGCGTTAGAGCGCAACAAAAAGAACGAACCCGGCGTTCGCTGGTGGAAGCGGCATTTAGTCAGCTAAGCGCTGAACGTAGTTTTGCCAGCCTGAGCCTGCGCGAAGTGGCGCGCGAGGCGGGCATTGCCCCAACGTCATTCTATCGCCATTTCCGCGATGTCGATGAGCTTGGCCTGACCATGGTCGACGAGAGCGGCCTGATGCTGCGCCAGCTGATGCGCCAGGCGCGCCAGCGCATTGCCAAAGGCGGGAGCGTGATCCGCACCTCCGTCTCTACCTTTATGGAGTTTATCGGCAATAATCCCAACGCGTTTCGCCTGCTGCTGCGCGAACGTTCAGGCACCTCCAGCGCTTTTCGTGCTGCCGTAGCCCGCGAGATCCAGCACTTTATCGCGGAACTTGCCGACTATCTTGAACTCGAAAGCCATATGCCGCGGTCGTTCACCGAGGCACAGGCCGAAGCGATGGTCACCATTGTATTTAGCGCCGGCGCAGAAGCGCTGGACGTGGGTCCGGAGCAGCGCAGGCAGCTAGAAGAGCGCCTGGTGCTGCAATTGAGGATGATTTCGAAAGGCGCTTACTACTGGTATCGCCGTGAGCAGGAAAGAATGTCGCACCAACCCGATGAGTGAAGGACGAGTAATGAAACAGTCAGGTCAAGATAAAGGTACGTTACTGCTGGCGCTGATCGCTGGCTTATCGATTAACGGCACGTTTACGGCAATTTTCAGCTCGATTGTGCCGTTTTCGCTGTTCCCGGTTATCTCGCTGGTGCTGGCGGTCTACTGTCTGCATCAACGCTATCAAAATCGCACCATGCCGCTGGGGCTACCAGCGCTGGCCGCCGCCTGCTTTATCCTGGGCGTGCTGCTCTACAGCGCGGTGGTACGGGCCGAGTATCCGGCCATCGGCTCTAACTTTGTCCCTGCCGTACTGTCAGTGGTGCTGGTGTTCTGGATTGGCTACCGCATGCGTAACCGCAAGTACGAGCTGACAGAGTAGATGAAGAGTTAGGACTCTTAAGTAGGCCGGATAAGCGTAGCGCCATCCGGCGTTTTCAGCAGGCGGTAGGTTTATTTTCTGGTCAGCAGCACCCCGCACTCCATATGGTGCGTGTAGGGGAACTGATCGAACAGCGCCAGGCGTTCCACCTGATGCGTCTGGCTGAAGGTCTCCAGGTTCTGGCACAGCGTCTCCGGATTGCAGGAGATATACAGAATACGCGGGTAGGCCTGCACCATCTTCTCCGTTTCGCTATCCAGGCCGCTGCGCGGCGGATCGACAAAAATCGTCTCGCAGCGATAGCTCTTCAGATCGACACCCTGCAGGCGGTTAAATTCACGCACCCCGTTCATCGCCTGGGTAAACTCCTCTGCCGCCATGCGGATAATCTGCACGTTGTCGATCTGGTTGGCGGCGATGTTGTACTGCGCCGCTGCCACCGACGGTTTGGCGATTTCGGTCGCCAGCACGCGATCGAAGTTGCGCGCCAGCGCCAGAGAGAAGTTGCCGTTGCCACAGTACAGCTCCAGCAGGTCGCCGGTTGACCCTGCGGTCACGTCCAGCGCCCACTCCAGCATCTGAATGTTCATCGCCGCGTTAGGCTGGGTAAAGCTGTTCTCCACCTGACGATAGATCATCTCCTGTCCCGCCACCGGCAGGTGCTCGTCGACGTAGTCCCGATCCAGCATCACCTTGGTTTTGGCCGCCCGCCCAATGATATGCACGTCCAGTCCCTGCGCCCGCAGCGCAGCGCGCAGTGCCTGCGCCTCGGTCTGCCACGCCTCGTCCAGCTTTTTATGATACAGCAGGGTCACGATGGCCTGACCGCTAAGGGTGCTCAGGTAGTCGATCTGGAAGAGCTTGAAGCGCAGGACATTATTACCCCGTACGCTGTCCATTATTGCAGCCATTAACTGGTTGATCAGGGCGCTGGCGGCTGGGAAACTATCCACACGGATCCGGCTTTTGGTCTGCTGATCGAAGATGATGTGGTACAGGTCATCTCCATCGTGCCAGATACGAAACTCGGCCCGCATCCGGTAATGGCTTACAGGAGAGCGAAACACCTCCGGCGCAGGCGCGGAAAAGGGCGTCATCATCTCTTGCAGACGGACCACTTTTTCGGCCAGCTGAGCGTCGTACTGTTCTATCGGGAGGTGTTCGGGGGTCATGATGCGTCCTGAGTGAAAATAGATTACGCGGGGATTGTAGGGATTGCGTGCGTATTGTCCAGCCCCAGCGTTTTTACTTTTCTTCTCTTAGCAGTCTGGACATCTATAAGTACCTACAGGTAGCATCCACGCTCCGGTCCTGTGAGTTAAAAGGGAATCCAGTGAAAATCTGGGGCTGACGCGCAGCGGTAAGGAGAGTTGGAGTGATAGCGAAAGCAGACACTGCCGCAAGGCGGGAAGTCATCACTCTGGAAAATCTCCAAGCCCGAAGACCTGCCGGTATACGTCGCATTTGGCTTTCATCATCGCGTGCTATTGATGGGGCCTGCGGCATCCTTCTTATATTGTGGATGCTTTTACAATGATAAAAAAAGCTTCGCTGATGACGGCGCTCTCCGTCACGGCATTTTCCGGCTGGGCGCAGGACAGCAATCCGGACACGTTGGTCGTTACCGCAAACCGTTTTCAGCAGCCGGTAAAAACGGTGCTGGCACCGGTCAGCGTTGTCACCCGCCAGGATATCGATCGCTGGCAGTCAACCTCCGTAACCGATGTGATGCGTCGTCTACCTGGCGTAGATATCTCGCAAAATGGCGGCATGGGGCAGATCTCTTCTCTTTATGTGCGCGGCACTAACTCCAGCCATGTGCTGATCCTGGTCGATGGCGTACGCCTCAAACAGGCTGGCGTCAGCGGCTCGTCCGATCTCAGCCAGTTCCCGCTGGCCTTAGTACAGCGCATTGAATACATTCGTGGCCCGCGTTCGGCAGTCTACGGCTCCGACGCTATCGGCGGGGTAGTCAATATCATCACGACGCGTGAGAAAAACGGCACGACGCTGTCGGCAGGCATCGGGTCCAAAGGCTATCAAAACTATGAAGCCAGCACGCAGCAGGATCTGGGCGACAGCACCCGTGTGACGCTGGCGGGTGACTACACCTATACCAAAGGCTTTGATATCGGCGCTGAAGGGAACACCGGTGGCCTGGCGCAGCCCGATCGCGACGGGTTTATGAGCAAGACGCTATACGGTGCGCTGGAGCATAGCTTCTCTGAAGAGTGGAGCGGCTTTGTACGCGGCTACGGCTATGACAACCGTACCGACTACGAAGGCTACTACAGCAGCTTCACGCCTGACGTGCTGGTGGATACGCGCCAGCTCTACAGCCAGACCTGGGACGCGGGCCTGCGCTTTAACGGCGATATCTTCCGCTCTCAGCTGCTGACCAGCTATGGCCACAGCAAAGACTTTAACTACGATCCGCATCTGGGTCGCTACGATTCCAACGCCACGCTGGATGAGATCAAACAGTACAACGTACAGTGGGCCAATACCGTTGACGTTGGTCAGGGCAACGTCGGGGCGGGCATCGACTGGCAGAAGCAGAGCACTGAGCCGGGAACCAACTACGTTACCGACGGCTACGATCAGCGCAACACTGGCGTCTACCTGACCGCGCTGCAGCAGCTGGGTGACTTCACGCTGGAAGGCGCGGTGCGTAGCGATGACAACTCGCAGTTTGGCCGTCACGGCACCTGGCAGAGCAGCGCTGGCTGGGAGTTTATCGAAGGCTATCGCTTTATTGCCTCCTACGGCACAGCGTATAAAGCGCCGAACCTTGGCCAGCTGCATGGCTTCTACGGCAATGACGATCTCAACCCGGAAGAGAGCAAGCAGTGGGAAGGGGCCTTTGAAGGCCTGACGTCGGGTGTGAACTGGCGCGTCTCCGGCTACCGTAACGACGTAGACAACCTCATCGACTATGACGATGGCGCGATGAAATACTACAACGTTGGCAAGGCGCGTATTAAAGGTGTGGAAGCGACAGCATCCTTCGATACCGGCCCGCTGGGACACAGCCTGAGCTACGACTACGTCGATTCACGTAATGCGGTTACTGACGAGCCGCTGGCACGCCGTGCGAAGCAGCAGGTGAAGTATCAGCTCGACTGGCAGGTCTACGATCTGGACTGGAGCGTCACCTATCACTACCTGGGCACGCGCTACGATACGGACTACACCACCTACCAGCGGGTCAAGATGGGCGGCGTCAGTTTATGGGATGCAGCAGTATCGTATCCGATCACCTCACAATTCACCGTTCGTGGTAAAATAGCTAACCTGTTCGATAAAGATTACGAGACAGTTTATGGCTACCATACTGCAGGACGAGAATACACCGTCTCTGGCAGCTACACCTTCTGACCCACGACCCACCGTGCTGGTGTTTGACTCCGGCGTCGGTGGGCTATCCGTCTATGATGAGATCCGGCGGCTTCTGCCGGACCTCCATTACATCTATACGTTTGATAACGTTGCCTTCCCGTACGGGGAGAAGTCAGAAGCATTTATCGTTGAGCGCGTGGTGGAGATTGTCACCGCCGTTCAGGCCCGCTATCCGCTCTCTCTGGCGGTGATTGCCTGTAATACGGCCAGCACCGTCTCGCTTCCTGCTCTGCGCGAGAAGTTCGGCTTCCCGGTGGTGGGCGTTGTGCCCGCCATTAAGCCTGCAGCACGCCTGACCGCCAACCGCGTTGTTGGCCTACTGGCAACCCGCGGCACGGTAAAGCGTCCTTATACGCACGAGCTTATTCAGCGCTTTGCTAATGAATGTCACTTTGAACTGCTGGGCTCGTCTGAGCTGGTGGAGATAGCCGAAGCGAAGCTGCATGGCGAACCGGTCTCTCTCGACAGATTGCGCCGTATTCTTCGCCCGTGGTTACGGATGGCGGAGCCGCCAGATACCGTTGTCCTCGGCTGCACTCACTTCCCGCTTCTTCAGGAGGAGCTGCTGCAGGTGCTACCGGAAGGAACGCGGCTGGTGGATTCCGGCGCGGCGATTGCTCGCCGAACGGCATGGCTGCTTGAGCATGATGCACCCGATGCTAAATCGGCTGATGAAAACATCGCATACTGCATGGACGTAACGCCGGAGACTGTACAATTGCTGCCCGTTTTACAGCGATACGGCTTCAAATCGCTTGAAAAACTCGCAACGGATAGCGGGTTTGCACAAAAAAGAGACGCTTGAAAGATTTTTTGAAATTAGCTCTTGTCAGCCCGGAATAACTCCCTATAATGCGCCTCCACTGACACGGAACAACGGCACGCAAGCCGCCGGGTCAGAAGGACTTCTCCGGAGGTTCTGACAGAGAAAAGCGAAAAATAAACGCTTGACTCTGGATGAGGAAAACGTATTATACGGGA
>NZ_LR607338.1:644718-648686 GCF_902164725.1 Pseudescherichia vulneris
CCGTTAAGACGGAATACGATATTCACAATCAACCCGTTGCCCGGTTTGCCTGCCTCGTAGCGCCATTTACGCATCGCCGATTTCACTTCACGCTCAAACATGTTTGATGGCTGGGCGGAGAGGATCTGCACGTTATCCACGCGACCGTCAGCGGTGACGTCAAACTTCACGCGCACGCGGCCTTCAATGCGCAGCGCCTGGGCGCGGGCCGGATACTGCGGCTGGCTGCGCGCCACCGCACGCGGGCCGCTCGGCACGGACGCCACCGGTTTGCTGGTCGCCGGTGCGCTGTTGGTCAGCGGGCGCGACGGTGCGGTATTGGTCAGCGGCGCAGATGGACGCGTCTCTACCGGGCGAACGTCACGCTTCGGCTGCTCGACCTTCTTCTCAACCTTTTTCTCCGGCTTCGGTTTAGGCTTCGGCTTGGGCTTCGGTTTTGGCTTTTCAATCACCACCGGTGCTTCTTTAGGCGGCTCGGGGATGGGTTCTGGCTCCGGCTCCGGCTCGGGCTCTACCACCGGCTCCGGTGGAGGCTGCACCACCTGCGGCGGCTCTAGCTCGGCAGGCGTAACCATAGTGACGGCAATAGGCTGCGCGGGAGCGGGCATTTCAATAACCTGATGTACTGAGGTGTAAAGCAGGGTCGCCACAACAGCACCATGAATACCAACAGACAGCAGCGTCGGCCAGGGAAAGCGGCGAGGTAGATCAAGGGTCATTGCAGTCATAATCGTTTCAGTTGAAAAACCATGTCCTGATTTTAAATGCAAATAGCAATCATATTCAATAAGCCATCACACCTATCGCGCATTTTAGCCGTTGCGGTCAATTTTCCCGGTCCAGTTTTGGCTTTTCAGGGCGCATAAAATCAAGAGGGTAGCGTGCGGCCAGCAAGGTGTGTTAGCGTCCTGGAGTCATTTTACCATTTCAGGAGCTATGCCCGTGCTTTATGTGATTTACGCTGAAGATATTGCCAACTCACTTGAAAAACGTCTCTCTGTGCGTCCGGCGCACCTGGCGCGCCTGCAGCTGCTCAGCGACGAAGGTCGCCTGCTGACGGCGGGCCCAATGCCTGCGGTAGACAGTAACGATCCGGGCGCGGCTGGGTTTAGCGGCTCGACGGTGATTGCGGAGTTTGAATCGCTGGAAGAGGCAAAAGCCTGGGCGGAGGCCGATCCTTACGTGGCGGCGGGCGTTTACCAGACCGTGTCGGTTAAGCCGTACAAAAAAGTCTTCTAGTCTTAAAGACTGAGGGCACCAAAACGTGCCCTCAGACGATCTCAGTACGGGGTAATAGCGAACAGCAACGCGTTGCGTTGGCGGTTCAGCACGCACTTTCTGATAGAGTGGATGCGCATATTACGACGCGACTGGCCTTCCAGCCAGCGGGCTTTACGGCGACTCGCCTGACGAAGCATCCGCCAGCGCCCCACTTCCGTTCTACTACGCTTCATGACAGCAACTCTGCTAATAACGAAGGCGTTATTATAGACCCTTGCCGACGCCGTACCAGCGCTTTCTCGGCCGTTTTTATTTGCCAGATGGATGCTTATGCGTACACTCAGTGTATGGCGTACTGAAAAGGATTTTTTTAACTATGACAACCTTCTACACCGTTGTGAGTTGGCTGGTCATTTTAGGATACTGGCTGCTAATTGCCGGGGTGACGTTACGCATCCTGATGAAGCGCCGCGCCGTCCCTTCAGCTATGGCCTGGCTATTAATTATTTATATTCTGCCGCTGGTGGGGATTATCGCCTATCTATCGTTCGGTGAGCTGCATCTTGGCAAGCGGCGGGCCGAGCGTGCCCGCGCCATGTGGCCCTCCACCGCCAAATGGCTCCACGATCTTAAAGCCTGCAAGCATATCTTTGCCGAAGAGAACAGCCCGGTGGCTGCCTCGCTGTTTCAGCTTTGCGAGCGCCGTCAGGGGATCGGCGGCGTCAAAGGTAACCAGCTTCAGCTCCTGACCTCCTCTGATGATGTAATGCAGGCGCTGATCCGTGACATCCAACTCGCCCGTCATAATATCGAGATGGTGTTCTATATCTGGCACCCCGGCGGGATGGCGGACCAGGTCGCCGAGTCGCTGATGGCGGCCGCCCGGCGCGGCGTTCACTGTCGGCTGATGCTCGACTCAGCCGGCAGCGTGACCTACTTCCGCAGCCCGTGGGTTGCCATGATGCGCAATGCAGGTATAGAGGTGGTGGAAGCGCTGAAGGTAAACCTGATGCGTGTCTTCCTGCGCCGAATGGATCTGCGTCAGCACCGCAAGATGGTGATGATTGATAATTACATTGCCTACACCGGCAGTATGAACCTGGTGGATCCGCGCTTTTTTAAGCAGGACGCAGGCGTTGGCCAGTGGGTTGATCTGATGGCCCGCATGGAGGGGCCGATCGCCACCTCCATGGGCGTGGTCTACTCCTGCGACTGGGAGATTGAGACCGGCAAACGTATTCTTCCCCCGCCGCCAGATAACAACGTCATGCCATTTGAGCAGGCCAGCGGCCACACTATTCACACCATCGCCTCCGGCCCTGGCTTTCCAGAAGATCTGATCCACCAGGCGCTGCTGACCGCGGTTTACGCCTCGCGGGAATATCTGATCATGACGACGCCCTATTTTGTGCCGAGTGACGATCTGTTGCACGCCATCTGTACCGCTGCCCAGCGCGGCGTGGACGTGAGCATTATTCTGCCGCGCAAAAACGACTCCCTGTTAGTGGGCTGGGCCAGCCGGGCTTTTTTCAGCGAGCTGCTGGCGGCCGGGGTGAAAATTTATCAGTTTGAAGGCGGCCTGCTGCATACCAAAAGCGTGCTGGTGGACGGTGAGCTGAGCCTGGTAGGCACGGTAAACCTCGATATGCGCAGCCTGTGGCTCAACTTTGAAATCACGCTGGTCATTGATGATGCCGGTTTTGGCGGCGATCTGGCGGCGGTGCAGGATGACTATATCTCCCGCTCCCGGCTGCTGGATGTCACGCGCTGGCTGAAACGTCCGCTATGGCAGCGGATTGTCGAGCGACTGTTTTACTTCTTTAGTCCGTTGCTGTAAAACGTGCCCATTAGCGATTAAACCAGGGTGTAACTATGGAAATGGATCTGAACAATCGCCTGACTGAAGATGAAACGCTTGAGCAGGCCTACGATATTTTTCTTGAACTGGCGATGGATAATCTCGATCCGGCAGACGTGATCCTTTTTAACCTCCAGTTCGAAGAGCGCGGCGGCGCGGAGCTGTTCGATCCGGCCGAAGACTGGCAGGAGCATGTCGATTACGATCTGAACCCGGACTTCTTCTCAGAAGTGGTTATTGGCCTGGCAGATACCGACGGGGGTGAAATCAACGACATCTTCGCCCGCGTGCTGCTCTGCCGCGAGAAAGACCACAAGATTTGCCACATCCTGTGGCGTGAGTAATCCCCTTGCGCGGTGAACGCCGCGCTATGTCTCTTCTGGGTAGGTCTCTTCTGGTTGGGGCAGCCGTTCCCCGCAGCGCATGCAGTAGTGTGCCTCCGCGTTATGATCCTGCAAATGGCAGCGCGGACAGCTGCGGGCACGCTTTCTCTGCTGAAGTTCATTGCTCATCTGCGCCGTCAGGATCCCTGTCGGAATTGCTATCACCGAGTAGCCAATCAAAATCAGCACCGAGGCCACAAACCGCCCGGCAACCGTGTGCGGGGTAATATCGCCGTAGCCCACCGTGGTCACCGTTACCACCGCCCAGTAGACCGCCACGCCCAGGCTGGTAAAGCCGCTCGCTTCCCCTTCAATGGCGTACATCAGCGCCCCGGCTGACACCATTACAATACCGACAAACGCATAGAACAGAATAAGCTGGTGTCGGGCATTGATGACCGCGCGCCAGAGACTATGCAGCGCAGGCATATAGCGCAGCAGCTTGAGAATGCGCAGCACGCGTATCGCCCGCATCGCCCGCCAGGCAAAGAAGTAGTGAATAGCCA
>NZ_LR607338.1:648977-665372 GCF_902164725.1 Pseudescherichia vulneris
GTCCGGAGCGGGTTTGCTGATCGAATAAGCGACGATAAAGCGTTTGGCGCAGCGAAAAAGATCGGTTGGACACAGTGAATCCTCGCAAGGAAAAAGGGCTGGCTTCATGCCAGCCCTGCGGGATTATAGCGGGTCAACCTTAAGACAGGAAACGGCGTGGCGGAAACTCCCCTCCAGCACCGGACGCGTCTGGGCACACTCTGGCCCGGCAATCGGGCAGCGGGTGCGGAACACGCAGCCGGACGGCGGGTTAATCGGCGACGGCAGCTCCCCTTCGAGCAGCTGGATCTGCTTGTTCTTCTCCAGATCGGGATCGGGCACCGGCACGGCCGACATCAGCGCTTTGGTGTAAGGGTGCAGCGGATTGTTGTAAACCTCGTCATAGGTTCCCAGCTCTACCGCGTGGCCCAGATACATCACCAGCACGCGATCGGAGATGTGCTTCACCACCGCCAGGTCATGGGCGATAAAGATCAGCGACAGGCCCATCTCGCGCTGTAGCTTCTGCAGCAGGTTCACTACCTGCGCCTGAATCGACACGTCCAGTGCGGAAACCGGCTCGTCGCAGATGATCAGCTTCGGCTCAAGGATCAGCGCCCGGGCGATGCCGATACGCTGGCACTGGCCGCCGGAGAACTCGTGCGGGTAGCGGTTAACCAGGTTGGGCAGCAGGCCGACCTTCATCATCATCGCTTTGACGCGGTCACGCACTTCCTGACGCGGCATAGTAGGATGATAGGTGCGCAGCGGCTCGGCAATGATATCGCCAATGTTCATTCGCGGGTTCAGCGAGGCCAGCGGATCCTGGAAAATCATCTGGATATCGCTGCGCACGTCGCGCCACTCGTCCGGCTTCATCCCCAGCAGATCTCTGCCCAGCCAGGCGACTTTACCGTCGGTGGCCTTCACGAGACCGATAATGGCACGGGCAAAGGTCGATTTGCCGCAGCCGGACTCGCCCACCACGCCGAGGGTCTCCCCTTCGTAGAGGCGCAGGGTGACGCCGTCAACCGCCTTCAGGGTCTTGGCCGGCTGCCAGAACCACTGCTTGCCGTCTTTGATATCGAAATGCACTTTCAGGTCGGCAATTTCGAGCAGAACTTTTCTCTCTTCGGTCTGGGTAGTCATACCAGCTCCTCCACCGGCTTAAAGCAGGCGCGCAGGCGGCCTGGGGCAAACTCCTCCAGCGGCGGCGCAGTGTTACAAATTTCCATCGCGTACGGGCAGCGCGGCTGGAACGGGCACCCTTTCGGCAACCGCAGCAGGTTTGGCGGGTTACCCGGGATCGTCAGCAGAGACTCCCCTTCCGCATCCAGACGCGGTACGGCATTCAACAGGCCGATAGAGTACGGATGTGCCGGCTGGTAGAATACGTTGCGCGCGGCACCGTACTCCATGGTACGGCCCGCGTACATCACCAGCACCTTGTCGCAGATGCCTGCCACGACGCCAAGGTCGTGGGTGATCATAATGATGGCGGTATTAAACTCGCGCTTCAGCTCGTTGAGCAGGGTCATGATCTGCGCCTGCACGGTCACGTCCAGCGCCGTGGTCGGCTCATCGGCGATCAGCAGCTTCGGACGGCACATCAGCGCCATGGCGATCATTACGCGCTGACGCATCCCGCCGGAGAACTCATGGGGATACATGCGCATGCGCTTACGCGCTTCCGGCATTTTCACCGCATCAAGCATCTTCACCGACTCTTCAAACGCTTCGGCTTTGCCCAAGCCTTTGTGCAGCATCAGCACTTCCATCAGCTGCTCGCCCACGCGCATGTACGGGTTCAGCGAGGTCATCGGATCCTGGAATATCATCGAGATCTGCTCGGCACGCAGCCGGTTCAGCTCACGCTCCGGCAGATTGAGGATCTCTCTGCCGTTAAATTTTGCCGACCCGCCGATCACGCCGTTGGCGGCCAGCAGACCCATCAGGGCAAACGCCGTTTGCGATTTGCCAGAGCCGGACTCGCCTACGATGCCGAGGGTCTCCCCGGCGCTCAGGCTAAAGTTGAGGTCGTTGACCGCGGTCACGTCCCCATCCGGCGTTTTAAAGGTCACCCGCAGGTCGTTGACATCCAGCAGAACGTTAGATTGCTGCTGCGCCACCGACGGCGATGAGGTTTCAATTATGCTCATTAACAGCACTCCTTAACGATCTTTCGGGTCGAGGGCATCACGCAGGCCATCGCCGATAAAGTTAAAACAAAACAGGGTGACGACAAGGAACACCGCCGGGAAGAGCAGCAGCCACGGCGACACTTCCATCGAGTTTGCGCCATCGCTGAGCAGCGCGCCCCAGCTGCTCAGCGGCTCCTGGGTACCGAGGCCGAGGAAGCTCAGGAAGGACTCAAACAGGATCATGCTTGGTACCAGCAGCGAGGCATACACCACCACCACACCCAGCACGTTCGGTACGATATGGCGTACCACAATGCTGGCCGTTGATACGCCGCCGACCTGCGCCGCTTCGATAAACTCTTTGCGCTTCAGGCTCAGCGTCTGGCCGCGCACGATACGGGCCATGTCGAGCCAGGAGACCATGCCGATGGCTACAAAGATCAGCAGGATGTTTTGGCCAAAGAAGGTTACCAGCAGGATCACAAAGAACATGAACGGGAAGGAGTTGAGGATCTCCAGCAGGCGCATCATCACCGAGTCAACTTTGCCGCCAAGGTAGCCGGAGAGCGATCCGTACAGCGTGCCGACGATGACTGCCACCAGCGCGGCGGCGATGCCGACCATCAGAGAGATACGGCCGCCGATAGCCACGCGCACCAGCAGGTCACGCCCCGAGGAGTCGGTGCCGAAGTAGTGGCCGGAGGCCATATCCGGCGCGTTGGACATCATGCCCCAGTCGGTATCGAAATAGGTAAACTGCGACAGCAGCGGGGCAAAGGCGACAAACAGGGCGATCAGCACCAGTACCGCAAGGCTGGTTACCGCAGCACGGTTGTGCATAAAGCGGCGACGCGCGTCCTGCCACAGGCTACGCCCTTCGACTTCCAGTTTCTCACTGAAGTTTTCCAGCGCCTCGCTGTTTTTCTTACTTAACATCATGGCGTACCCCAGCGTTAGTAACGGATTTTCGGATCGATAACGGCATAGAGCACATCCACGATCGCGTTAAACAAAATAGTCAGCGTGCCGACCAGAATGGTCAGGCTCAGCACCAGGGAGTAGTCGCGGTTCAGCGCGCCGTTAACAAACAGCTGGCCGATACCCGGCAGACCATAGATGGTTTCGATAACCATCGAGCCGGTGATGATGCCGACAAACGCAGGGCCCATGTAGGAGAGAACCGGCAGCAGCGCGGGCTTCAGGGCGTGGCGCAGGATGATCCGGCGCAGAGGCAGGCCCTTAGCGCGGGCGGTGCGGATGAAGTTAGAGTGCAGCACCTCAATCATTGACCCACGGGTGATACGCGCAATGCTGGCGATATAGGCCAGGGAGAGCGCCACCATCGGCAGGATCATATATTTCGGCGCGCCGCCGTTCCAGCCGCCGCCTGGCAGCCACTTCAGCGTAATAGCGAAAATAAGCACCAACAGCGGCGCGACCACGAAGCTAGGAATAACCACCCCGGTCATCGCAAACCCCATGACCGTATAGTCCCATTTTGTATTCTGGTTAAGCGCGGCAATAACGCCTGCCGCAACACCGAGCACTACGGCGAGGAAGAAGGCAGCCGCGCCTAGTTTCGCCGACACCGGGAAGCTGGAAGCCACCAGATCGTTGACCGAATAGTCTTTATATTTAAATGACGGCCCGAAATCACCGTGCGCCAGCTGTTTCAGATAGCTGAAATACTGGGTCATGATCGGATCGTTTAAGTGATATTTCGCTTCAATGTTCGCCATCACTTCCGGCGGCAGCGCGCGCTCGCTGGTAAAAGGACTACCCGGCGCAAGACGCATCATAAAGAAGGAGATTGTAATAAGAATCAGGAGCGTCGGAATTGCTTCCAGACAGCGACGTAAAATAAATTTCAACATTGCCCGTACCTTCTGGCCTGTGCCTTATACACGTGGCGTAATAACGCCGGTGTATGCAGTGCGATAAAATAAGACACGATGGGGCAGTGCGACGCCGCGTCTTAGCACGGTTACGCCCTGCCCCACATATTGCCATTAATGTTTGATAACGTAGAGATCTTTACCGTAGACGTTATCCATTGGGTCTTTACCGCTATAACCGCCCACCCATGGTTTCACCAGGCGTGCGTTTACATAGTAGTAAACCGGCACGATCGCCGAGTCTTTGCCCAGCTGCTGCTCAGCCTGATCGTACAGCTCGCTGCGTTTCGCATCGTCGCTGGCTTTCACCGCATCGGCCATGATGCGGTCAAACGCCTCGCTCTTATAGTGCGCGGTGTTCATTGAGCTGCCAGAGAGCATGGTGTTCAGGAACGAGGTCGGCTCGTTATAGTCAGCACACCAGCCGGCACGCGCCACGTCGAAGTTACCCTGGTGACGGGTATCGAGGAAGGTTTTCCACTCCTGGTTCACCAGCTTGACGTTGACGCCAAGGTTTTTCTGCCAGATTGAAGCGGCGGCAATAGCCAGTTTCTTATGCAGATCGGAGGTGTTGTACAGCAGGTTGAAGGTCAGCGGCTTGTCTTTAGTATAGCCTGCTTCAGCCAGCAGTTTTTTCGCTTCTTCGTTGCGTTTTTCCTGCGTCCAGCCGAACCACTCCGGCTTGGTCAGCTTCGCACCGTCGGCGTATGGCGGGGTGTAGCCATAGGCAGGCAGATCGCCCTGCGCTTTCACTTTGTTAGCAATGATGTCGCGATCCAGGCCCAGCTTCAGGGCGGTACGGATGCGAGCATCGGTAAACGGTGCTTTCTGGTTGTTGATTTCGTAGTAGTAGGTACACAGATACGGGTCAACATGAACTTCCTGCGGGATCTCTTTTTTCAGCTTCTGGAACAGCTCGATCGGCAGGTTGTTATAGGTCATGTCAATCTCGCCGCTGCGGTAGCGGTTCACATCCGTCACTTCGGAGGAGATTGGCAGATAGGTAATTTGATCGAGAACGGTTTTGCCGTTATTCCAATAGTTGGTGTTACGCACCATCACAATACGTTCGTTAACCACCCAGTCCTGCAGTTTAAACGCGCCGTTGGAGACGATATTGGCTGGCTGGGTCCACTTTTCGCCAAATTTTTCGATGGCGGTTTTATTTACCGGGGACATCGCCGGGTTAACCAGCAGCTTATAGAAGTAAGGTACCGGCTCGCTAAGGGTAACTTCCAGCGTATGATCATCAATGGCCTTAACGCCCAGCTCGCTCGGCTTCATTTTGCCGTCGATAATCGCATCAACGTTTACGATATGGCCATATTGCGGATAGCTTGCATAAGGCGAGGCGGTATTCGGATCCACCAGGCGCTGCCAGCTATAGACGAAATCCTGGGCAGTTACAGGCTCACCGTTGGACCATTTGGCATCTTTACGCAGATGGAAGGTCCAGACTTTAAAATCTTTATTATCCCAGGACTCGGCAACACCGGGGATAGGATGACCGTCTACCGGAGAGGTAATCAGCAGGCCTTCAAAGAGATCGCGGCTGACGTTGGCTTCCGGTACCCCTTCGATCTTATTTGGGTCGAGCGACTGCGGCTCAGCACCGTTATTTCGGATCAGGGTTTGCTTCTCTGCCAGTTGAACACCTGCAGGTACATCTGCCGCCATGGCAACGTTACCCGCGATTAGCGCAGTCAAAATCCCTGCCGCTACCAAGCTTTTTTTTGTGATGATGGACATTGTGTTGGTACTCCACTCATTATAATTACTGGCTTTTGTGCCAGCCTGTTTCATTCCCCCGTAGGGGTTCCTTTACGGTGCAGGAGCTTTTGCCTCCGCAAGGTGTTTACTGCTTGCTATCACCGACTTTTATTATTACTGGCTGCTCATGGCGGCAGCCTGGCGTCGATTCTTTACCGCCTCCCCTGTTTGAGGCGTCTCTTATATCCTGATGAGGATCATATTTGAAAATGATTCTCATCTGCATCTATTCTTTTACAACGCAATCTGCTGCAAATAGTGGCCCGGAAAGTATCAAATGCATTTATCGTCCGCCAATACAATTTGCAAATTTGTTAAGCAATTCTCTTTTACACGATTCGACAGTGTCTGGATGCATCTCAGGCTGATTGTTTTTTACACAAAAACGTAACAAGCGCGCATTTTCTAGCACATTCATCTGTGTGGATGATTAATTTACTAATATCATTTCGATAATCCCACAGCAAGCCCCAGCGTATCATGTGAGTAAAATAACAGGTGGAAAGGGGTAAATGTAAGCAAACGTGACAAGAAAGGAAGCTCAACCTGCTGATTAGTAACGCTTTAACTCAGCCAGCATGATTTATTATGATTGCGCCATTTTTCAACTTTAGTTATATGTTTTACTAATAATGATGAAAATAAACGGAGCAGGATGCTCCGTTTAGGATGGCATTTTTCGAATGAAAGCAATCAGTGCATTAAGCCGGGGAAAATGGCTTTGATTCCGGTAACGATAAATTCAATGCCCAGCGCCATTAGCAACAGGCCCATGATACGGGTAATGACGTTAATGCCGGTCTGGCCTAATAAACGCACCAGCCAGGGAGCAATACGAAACAGTCCCCAGCAGCAGATCGCAAACAGGGCAATGGCGATGGAAAAACAGAGCAGATGGGGCCAGCTGTGAAAACGCGTTCCCCAGACAATGGTGGAGCTAATCGCCCCCGGCCCCGCCATCAGCGGCAGCGCGAGCGGTACTACCCCGATGCTTTCGCGAATGGCCGTCTCTGACTTCTCCTGTTTATTCTGCTTATCTTCTCCTAGCTTGCCGCTGATCATCGACATCGCAATCGTTACCACCAGGATACCCCCGGCGATACGGAAGGAGTCAATAGAGATACCAAACAGTTGCAGAATGGTGCTGCCCAGGAAGAGCGAAGTGAGCAGAATAATGGCCACCGAGACGCTGGCCGTAAGATTGGTTTTGTTTCTTGCCGCCGCTGTCTGGTAACTGGTCATGCTGATGAATACAGGAATGATCCCGACCGGGTTAACCAACGCAAAGAGACCAATAAAAAACTTCAGGTAGGTCGGAAAATCAAACAACGACTGGATCACGGTAAACTCCGCAAAGAATCAACGCCGAAGGCAAAATTTTAGCGATTAAAAAAACCATGCTAAAGATACGCCTAATATCAGCATACTTCACCAGAAATATTCTTAAAAACGGGTGAGATAAGCTATGTTATTTAATTGTAGAAAGTATGATAGCTTATTTCTACTCCATCCCTGAAATTATTAACATTTGATACAAATGAATAAAAAGAGCCAGCTGAAAGGTGTCAGCTTGGACTATTTTTGATCTAGATCACGTAATCACTACTCAGAAGTGAGTAACCTTGTTTACGCCGCCAGGGAGAAAAAAAGTATCAAACGGTATGATGCTGAGGCGAGGCTCTTTTAGTAAATCATGGGTGCGGGTGCTGTTGATAAGTTCTTGTTTTGGATAGGATAATGCAAGCTGCCACGGCTCTTACTATACTATTCTGTTGATCCGTTGAGCAACTGATTTACTAAAAGAGTTTAACATTATCAGGAGATCATTATGGCCGTTACTAACGTCGCTGAACTTAACGCACTCGTTGAACGCGTGAAAAAAGCCCAGCGTGAATATGCCAACTTTTCTCAAGAACAAGTTGATAAAATCTTCCGTGCCGCCGCTCTGGCTGCCGCCGATGCGCGAATTCCTCTCGCTAAGCTGGCCGTTGCAGAATCCGGTATGGGTATTGTGGAAGATAAAGTGATTAAAAACCACTTCGCTTCTGAATACATCTATAACGCCTACAAAGATGAGAAGACCTGCGGTGTGCTTTCTACTGACGACACCTTTGGCACCATCACCATCGCCGAACCTATCGGTATTATCTGCGGTATCGTTCCGACCACTAACCCAACCTCTACCGCCATCTTTAAGTCACTGATTAGCCTCAAGACACGTAACGCGATTATCTTCTCTCCACATCCGCGTGCGAAAGATGCAACCAACAAAGCTGCCGACATCGTTCTGCAGGCCGCTATCGCAGCGGGCGCACCGAAAGATCTGATTGGCTGGATCGACCAACCTTCCGTCGAGCTCTCTAATGCGCTGATGCACCACCCGGATATCAACCTGATCCTCGCGACAGGCGGTCCTGGCATGGTAAAAGCGGCGTACAGCTCGGGTAAACCGGCTATCGGCGTAGGTGCAGGTAACACCCCGGTTGTTATTGACGAAACCGCCGATATCAAACGTGCTGTCGCTTCTGTGCTGATGTCTAAAACCTTCGATAACGGCGTTATCTGTGCTTCCGAGCAGTCGGTTGTAGTGGTTGACTCCGTCTATGACAGCGTGCGTGAACGTTTCGCCAGCCACGGTGGCTACATGCTGCAGGGCCAGGAGCTGAAAGCCGTTCAGGATATCATCCTGAAAAACGGCGCGCTGAACGCAGCCATCGTGGGCCAGCCAGCGGTTAAAATTGCTGAACTGGCGGGCTTCACCGTACCGTCCAGCACCAAAATCCTGATTGGCGAAGTCACCAACGTCGATGAGAGCGAGCCGTTTGCGCACGAAAAACTCTCCCCAACGCTGGCGATGTACCGCGCGAAAGATTTTGAAGACGCCGTTGTTAAGGCTGAGAAACTGGTCGCCATGGGCGGGATCGGTCACACCTCCTGTCTCTATACTGACCAGGATAACCAGCCGGAACGCGTCTCCCTGTTCGGCGAGAAGATGAAGACCGCCCGAATTCTGATCAACACCCCAGCCTCTCAGGGGGGTATCGGTGACCTCTACAACTTCAAACTTGCCCCGTCCCTGACCCTGGGCTGCGGCTCATGGGGTGGTAACTCCATCTCTGAAAACGTAGGTCCGAAGCACCTGATCAACAAGAAAACCGTTGCTAAGCGAGCTGAAAACATGCTGTGGCATAAACTTCCGAAATCAATCTACTTCCGCCGTGGCTCCCTGCCCATCGCGTTGGATGAAGTGATTACCGATGGTCACAAACGTGCGCTGATCGTCACCGACCGTTTCCTGTTCAACAACGGCTATGCCGACCAGATCACCTCTGTGCTGAAAGCTGCTGGCGTCGAAGTAGACGTGTTCTTTGAAGTTGAAGCTGACCCAACCCTGTCCGTTGTGCGTAAAGGCGCAGAGCTGGCGAACGCCTTCAAGCCTGACGTGATCATCGCCCTGGGCGGTGGTTCCCCGATGGACGCAGCAAAAATCATGTGGGTTATGTACGAACACCCGGAAACTCACTTCGAAGAGCTGGCGCTGCGCTTTATGGATATCCGTAAACGTATCTACAAGTTCCCGAAAATGGGCGTGAAAGCAAAAATGGTTGCGATCACCACCACGTCCGGTACGGGTTCTGAAGTCACGCCGTTCGCCGTGGTAACCGACGATGCCACCGGTCAGAAATATCCGCTGGCAGACTACGCTCTGACGCCGGACATGGCTGTTGTTGATGCCAACCTGGTGATGGATATGCCGAAATCACTCTGTGCGTTCGGTGGGCTGGATGCGGTAACTCACGCGCTGGAAGCTTATGTATCGGTGCTGGCGTCTGAGTTCTCTGACGGTCAGGCTCTGCAGGCACTGAAACTGCTGAAAGAGAACCTGCCGGCGTCCTACCATGAAGGGTCGAAAAATCCGGTTGCTCGTGAGCGCGTACACAGTGCGGCTACCATCGCCGGTATTGCGTTTGCTAACGCCTTCCTGGGTGTTTGCCACTCTATGGCGCACAAACTCGGCTCGCAGTTCCACATTCCGCACGGCCTGGCCAACGCCCTGCTGATTGGTAACGTTATCCGCTATAACGCCAACGATAACCCAACCAAACAGACCGCTTTCAGCCAGTATGACCGTCCACAGGCTCGTCGTCGCTACGCAGAGATTGCTGACCACCTGGGCCTGAGCGCGCCGGGCGATCGCACCGCAGCGAAGATTGAGAAGCTGCTGGGATGGCTGGAAAACATTAAAGCCGAGCTGGGTATTCCTAAATCTATCCGCGAAGCAGGCGTGCAGGAAGCTGACTTCCTGGCGCATGTGGATAAGCTGTCTGAAGATGCCTTCGATGACCAGTGCACCGGCGCTAACCCGCGCTACCCGCTGATCGCCGAGCTGAAACAGATCCTGCTGGATACCTACTACGGTCGTGAGTACAGAGAGGGCGACGCTGCACCTGCGCAGGTTGACGTTGCTGTACCGGTAAAAGCAGATAAGAAAGTGAAAAAACTCGCTTAATTTATCTTGCTAATAAAAACCCGCCTGATGGCGGGTTTTTTTATGGCCTCAGCAGCGCGCTAAGGCTATTTTCGGCTTTACCCGTACCTACCCACGCACACGGCGCTGAATCGCTGTCAGAGAGCCTTCTACAAGCGCCTCTTTATAGTGTTTGCGGCACACCGAGACATAGCGCTCGTTGCCGCCAATGACCACCTGCTCTCCCTCATTATAGGGACGCCCATCCTGATCGAGGCGTAATACCATGCTAGCCTTACGGCCACAGAAACAGATGGTCTTTAACTCAACCAGCTTATCTGACCATGCCAGCAAATAGAGACTGCCGGTAAATAGCTCGCCACGGAAATCGGTTCGTAGCCCATAGCACAGCACGGGAATATCAAGTTTGTCGACAATTTCAGAGAGCGCGTAAACCTGCTCACGCGTTAAAAACTGGCTCTCGTCCACCAGCACGCAGTGGACAGGCTCCTGCGCATGCTCATCGCGGATCTCATCAAACAGCGAGGTGTGTTGGTTGAATAATTTCGCAGGTGAAGAGAGGCCAATACGTGAGCTGACTTTTCCACTACCGAAACGGTTATCAATTTCAGCGGTGTAGACCAGCGAGCGCATCCCCCTTTCCTGGTAATTGTAGGAAGACTGCAAAAGCGCCGTTGATTTGCCGGCGTTCATTGCCGAGTAGTAGAAATATAGCTGTGCCATTGGCCTGGAGATCCCAATCAAGGTGTAATTTTAAACGCGCGGATTGTAGCATAATTTGCTCAGTGAACATGCGTCTGGACAGCAGCGGACCTGTTAATGGTAATCCTTACATCTTGCCGTGATATACACATTTTATAACATTTATGAATGCCGTAACCCGAGTTAGCTGGCTGAACGCTTCCCGCTTTATCTCTATCCCATAGAGGGCGCGGGCTTTAGGCATTGCGCATTTTTAACTTAGGTTACAGAAAATATTAGTAATTTAAGCTGAACAGGCTTATGTAAGACTAATAAGAAAGGTTGATATTTATCCATCTCAGCTATAGTACCGCCAGGATTAATCGAAAATGCGCGATTAGATTTCTCCCTTAATCTAACCCTGAGCGTACCAGGGGTAATGCGTTGGATAACCTTTGTATGGCCGGTCCGCAGCATGAAAATTTAAGATAACGGTATTAATAAAAGCGTCAAATAACGCGTAATTTTGAATTCCTTACATTGACAGGTATTGCACAACTCAAATTATCGCTCTATTATTAGCTCAACAAACCACCCATTATAAGTTTGAGATTACTACAATGAGCGAAGCACTTAAAATTCTGAACAACATCCGTACTCTTCGTGCACAGGCAAGAGAATGCACTCTCGAAACGCTCGAAGAAATGCTGGAAAAATTAGAAGTTGTTGTTAACGAGCGTCGTGAAGAAGATAACGCTGCTGCAGCTGAAATTGAAGAGCGTACGCGTAAACTGCAGCAGTATCGCGAAATGCTGATTGCTGACGGTATTGACCCGAACGAACTGCTGAACAGCATGGCAGCCGCGAAAGTTGGTACTAAAGCTAAGCGTGCAGCACGCCCGGCTAAATATAGCTACGTTGACGAAAACGGCGAGACTAAAACCTGGACCGGCCAGGGCCGTACACCAGCCGTTATTAAGAAAGCAATGGACGAGCAAGGCAAACAGCTGGAAGACTTCCTGATCAAGGATTAATTCCTCGCCTGATGTAAAAAATCCCGCCACGGCGGGATTTTTTATTGCTGGTAACGCAACGCCTGCTTTAACTCATGCTCGCAGTTAGAAACAACTAGCAATAAAAAAGCCGGAGATAGTCTGCATGTAACATGCGATATCTCCGGCCCAGGTCAAACGGCGTTCAGAAAGACCTTACTTAGTAAGACCCATCTCATTTTCCAGCCAGCTTTTAAATTCTTCACCCAGCGTGTTATGACGAATACCGTATTCGACAAACGCCTGCATATAGCCCAGCTTATTGCCGCAGTCATGGCTCTTACCTTTCATATGGTAAGCTTCAACGGTCTCTTTCTCGATCAGCATATCGATACCGTCGGTCAGCTGGATCTCATCCCCTGCTCCCGGAGGCGTTTTCGCCAGCAGAGGCCAGATTTCAGCGCTCAGGACGTAACGGCCTACGACTGCGAGGTTGGACGGTGCAACGTTAGCCTTAGGCTTCTCAACCACGCCAACCATTGGCACGCTTTCACCCGGCTTCAGATCCGCGCCTTTGCAGTCTACTACGCCGTAAGCGGTCACATCTTCTACCGGCTCAACCATAATCTGGCTGCAGCCGGTTTCATCGAAGCGTTTGATCATTTCTGCCAGGTTATCCTGGGAGAGATCGGATTCATATTCATCAAGAATAACGTCAGGCAGAATAACGGCAACCGGCTCATCACCGACAACCGGATGCGCACACAGTACCGCGTGGCCTAAACCTTTAGCCAGCCCCTGACGAACCTGCATAATAGTCACGTGCGGTGGGCAAATAGACTGGACCTCTTCTAGCAGCTGGCGCTTAACGCGTTTTTCCAGCATAGCTTCCAGCTCAAAACTGGTGTCGAAGTGGTTTTCGATGGAGTTTTTAGATGAATGAGTAACTAAAACGATTTCCGTAATACCCGCCGCAATACATTCGTTTACGACGTATTGAATTAAGGGTTTATCAACCAGCGGCAGCATCTCTTTTGGGATAGCTTTCGTGGCGGGCAGCATCCGGGTACCTAATCCTGCGACCGGGATAACTGCTTTTGTTACTTTTGAATTAACGGCAGCCATTTAAAATCTCCTGGACTGTTCAAACTAGAACACGTTCGTCAATGAATAGTGCATTGAGTATATCAGTATCAAACTGTGAGCCTGGTCTGAATTGAACTCATTGACATGTAATTAAGACAATTACCTATAAGACTATCCTGATGGTAGCACCCGGGTCGTTTTTGCGGTAAAGCAAAATGGCTGACCCGGTGCGATCGCTCATTCCGCAGACAACATTAAGCGCAAACGTCCGCCGATTCCCCACACCTGACACTGCCAGTCTTCACAGCGCTGGCTTATTTGATTTAGGTAAGCATTACCCAGCGTGCCTAACGGCACCCCGCTGTTAATCTGTACCTGCTGCTCGCTAGTATTCAGCGTTGCGTTAAGGCCGGCGGAGACTAATATCAAATTTTTGAGTTCGCTGTGGTAATAACCCACCAGCAGAGGAAACTGGCCGGGTAAATTGGCCTGGCGCAGTAATTGATTAACCTGCTTTAACAGCGCACCCAGTTCAGGCAAGCGTTGCCGCTGCTGAGAGAGCTGCTCTTGCAGCAGGCCATTGAAGAGAGCACGTAATAACAGTGCGGCTAAAACACCGTTATCACCGGCGCGTGTCACATCCAGACAATAAAAAGCGATGTCGTGATCGGAGAGTGGCGCAATATCTAATACCAGGCCGGGCTGATCGGCAGCAACGAGCTGACGATAATTAACGCGGCACTGAGACATAACCTGCTGAACGGGAGGCTGTAATTCCTGTAACAGTTTGGCTGCTGCATGCGGATCGCTGACTAACGCATCCCAGTCCTGAAACAGCCGCTCCTCTTCTTCTACCCGAGAATTAAACATATTGGGATAGAGACAGGCCAATACGGTCTCCCGCAGGCGAGCAAAGTCTTTTACCGGCTTGAGTAACACATCCTGCACGCCGAGACGAAGCGCCTTGGCAATGTCAGCCATATTCTCCGTTGCCGAAATCACGAGGATCGGCGTTTGATCGCCTTCGTTGCGCAGATGCTCCACCAGCTTAAGGCCGTTCATCCGCGGCATTGCGATATCACAGATCATCAGATCTGGTTTGACCCTGGCAAATATCTCAAGCGCTTCTACTCCGTCACCCGCAAGGGTGGTGGATGCGCCAAGAGACAGAAGCCATGAGTCCAGCAGTGAGCGGAAAACGGGTTCGTCTTCAACGATTAACATATGTTTTCCGGCCAATGGCTGCGTCATGTTCTCTCCCCTGCCTTACGATAGTTCAATAGTGGCACGCTATTGCGACTACCGCCTGTCAGATTTTGCTTCAAAAAGCGAAAAACCCAGTACTCAAACATTTTATGTGCACCAAGTGGTTACAATTCGCCCAGCACCCTCACTCGTCCTGCTAAAAACAGCAATACGCGCTGCCGCACACCAGGCCGGCAGAAAAAACAGGACAAATAGGTTTCATCAGGATCCAAGGCCCATCTGGCGCGTTATGGTAGTGATATACCCTACGTAAGTGACTGAACCAGAAACGTCGTGATGCCAAAACATCGCGGCGGCTAAACGCCTCTCTCGGCGCTGCACGCCACTTGCCTATGCCGAAACGTACTAAATTTTTGACCTTATGACCAGTCCTGGGGAATATATCCTCTCCCAAACCCTGCTAGCATAGCGTCATCGTCATCGCTCAGTTAACATAGTGCTGTAAAGGCGCAGCTGCGCGCTCATTTATTCAGGATACCTATTTTGTCAAACCGTTGTCCCTGCGGTAGCGCACTGGAGTATAGCCTATGTTGCCAGCCTTATCTGTCTGGAAAACAGATTGTGTCTAATCCCGGGCAGCTTATGCGCTCGCGCTATACGGCGTTTGTGGAAAAGCATGCTGACTATCTGATCCAAACCTGGCATCCCTCCTGTGAGGCTGCGGCCTTCCGTCAGGAGATCGAGGCTGGCTTTGCCGGAACCGAGTGGTTAGGTCTGACTCTGTTTGAAGAGGCTGAAGGCAGCCACAGCGGTGAAGGGTTCGTCAGTTTTGTGGCTCGCTTTAGTGAAAAAGGTAAGACGGGCGCCATTATCGAGCGCTCCAGGTTCTTAAAAGAAAACGGCCAATGGTATTATATTGATGGCACGCGACCACAGTTTGGCCGTAACGATCCCTGCCCCTGTGGCTCGGGCAAAAAATTTAAAAAGTGCTGCGGGCAATAAACCCAGCGGTACCTCATAGCAAACACGTCAAGGATTTACCCGGCAATGCATTCATTACAACGAAAAGTTCTGCGTACTATCTGTCCCGATCAGAAAGGGCTTATCGCACGCATCACCAATATTTGCTACAAGCACGAACTGAACATTGTGCAGAACAATGAGTTTGTCGATCATCGTACCGGGCGCTTCTTTATGCGTACCGAGCTGGAGGGCATTTTTAACGATGCGACTCTGCTGGCCGATCTCGACAGCGCCCTGCCTGATGGTTCGGTGCGGGAGTTAACCCCTGCCGGACGTCGCCGCATCGTGATCCTGGTGACCAAGGAGGCCCACTGCCTGGGCGATCTGCTGATGAAGGCCAACTATGGCGGCCTCGACGTAGAGATTGCGGCGGTGATTGGTAACCATGACACGCTGCGCACGCTGGTAGAGCGTTTTGATATTCCTTTCGAGCTGGTAAGTCATGAAGGGTTGACCCGGGAAGATCACGACGAGAAGATGGCCCAGGCGATTGAAGCCTACGATCCGGACTATGTGGTGCTGGCGAAATATATGCGCGTGCTAACACCTACCTTTGTTGCCCGCTTCCCGAATAAGATCATTAATATTCACCACTCATTCTTACCGGCGTTTATTGGTGCTCGTCCTTATCACCAGGCCTACGAGCGCGGGGTGAAGATCATCGGTGCGACTGCGCACTATGTGAATGATAATCTGGACGAGGGTCCGATTATTATGCAGGACGTGATCCACGTCGATCACACCTACACCGCCGAAGATATGATGCGCGCAGGCCGCGATGTTGAGAAGAACGTGCTCAGCCGGGCGCTGTACGAAGTTTTGGGCCAGCGGGTATTTGTCTACGGCAACCGGACGATTATTTTATAATCCTGCATTGAATGAATTGGTTAGCATTAATGCGTTACGCATAAAAAGCATGCAAACGGTTCATTTCTTTAAAAGGAATGCTTTACAGCGGCGCATCATTTGATATGATGCGCCCCGCTTCCCAAGGGAAGCAGGCCAGTACCAGCATTACCCCGTGGTGGGGTTCCCGAGCGGCCAAAGGGAGCAGACTGTAAATCTGCCGTCATCGACTTCGAAGGTTCGAATCCTTCCCCCACCACCATCTCTACAAGCAATATATTACCCCT
>NZ_LR607338.1:672280-673434 GCF_902164725.1 Pseudescherichia vulneris
CTTCCTTCTCAGCATGCGCCAGACGAGTCAGCTTGCAGTCACCGCCTACTAGCGCGCCGCGATGCTCCAGCGGCAGAACGGCCAGGATTGCGGGTGTCAGCTGGCGGACCCGATCCCGGCAGTCTTCGGTATCGAAACGGTTATCGAGCCAGCGGAACAACTTCTGTCGGGCGCGGCTGATATCTGCCGGAAACTCGACACCCTCACCGCCGCAGCTGCGCCACTGATCCACGATGTGAGCGGCTACAGCGTCCTGCCCTGCTGCCGCTGCCCAGGCGCGGACAGCGTCGCGGATCTCACTGTGGTCGGGTAGGTCATCAGCGCTTTGAGAGCGATTTATCATCGCTGTCTGCAAAAACGGGTTACTCTGCTGATATGTAAGTGTTTGCATTGTTAAAGCTCCCGTTGTGGTAAGCCGTCAGTAGGGTTGGGGTAGATATCGCTACGAATTTCATGTGGCGTAATTTCCCACTCAAGCAATTTGCAGATCGGCAGTACACGATGAGCCGGAACCTCATGGTTCAACCAAAGGCTTACTGCCTGTGATGTAGTGCCAAGCTTTTTTGCTATTTCGGTTTGGGTCATTACAGCGCAAACTCGTTGTTTGATGGATTTCGTCATATCAAGACCTCAGTTGTTGAAAACCAAGATTACAATATGAAAATTATTTTTTCAATGCTGATTGAAAATTATCTTTGCAATGCGGAATGAAAGGCTACCTTGTAGAATGGAAGGCATGAAAACAGCACCCCATGAAGCGTTTGCCTACCGGCTCCAGCTCGTAAGAGATGAGTTCGGGTGGAACATGTCAGATATTGCCAGGAGAGCGATGGTTACTCCCCAGGCGGTCCAGCAATGGGCGAAAGGGGAGTCAGCTCCTAGAGGAGAAAGGCTGAAACGCCTAGCCGCCGCTACTGGCAAACCGGAGCATTGGTTTTTCATGCCCCCAGAAGCTGGCGATAATGCCCTAAGCGCTGACGCTGCCCCCCGGCAGCTAGATGAGAAAGAAACTGCCTTGCTTGCATTGTTTAATCAAATGCCCGAGGCGGAAAAATTACGCCTTATTGTCCACGCTAAAACTACTCTCCAGCAACTGGACCTTCTTAAGGATGATGTGTTAAGCATCATTCAAAGCATTCAGAAGTAAGAATCTC
>NZ_LR607338.1:673441-674351 GCF_902164725.1 Pseudescherichia vulneris
AATGCAGTCACCTCACTGGCTGCATTCTGCCGCCCTGAATTGAAAAAAATATTTTCATTTTACTTGTCAACTGCAAAAGTTATTTGTATTGTTAGCCCATCGACAACACGCGCAGCGTTGTCAGGTTAAACAAACGTTCTGACGCCGGGAAAGACCGGGAGGATGAGATGGCAACTACCAATCAGGCAGTACCAAAAAGCGGGAAGGCAGTTCCAATGCGCAACCAGCGCACCGGCGCAGCCTGGCTCGTTTCTTTTAACTACACCGATGGCACTTACTGGCATGAACCGCAGGGCAACCTGCGCCACATTCGCCGCCCGTATGCCGCCCGCAACATTGAGCCGCATCTGGTACTGGCGGGGACGCACTGATGAATACGCTTTTCGCGTTAGTGCTGACCGTGGGCATGACCAACGGCGATTTTCAGGATGCGGTGCTGGGTGTGTATGAAAACGAGCGCCAGTGTGAAGCGGCAGTCGTTGAGCAGCAGGTGGCAGGCAACTGTTATCCGGTGGAAAGAATTGTCCGCGCCGATGAAGTGCCGGCCGGTACCACTGTCCATTTATGAGGAGTTGATGATGTGTAACTCGACCAAATGCGCGTACTGCCGCAAGCCGATTGAGCAAGGCAAGGAAGTAAAAAACGTATTGCTCTTCATTCGCGGTGCGCAGCTGGACCGCGAGCAACGCGATTACTGTTCTGTTCGTTGCGCCTCTTACGACCAGATGGCCCACGAATGCTAACGTAAACCCGCGCAAGGCGGGATCTACGTCCGGTGCCACCGACCAAAGTACACCGGAATTTTTACCAAACCAAAACAACACCCAATGGGCGCTATCTCTGGCCCGGGGATTCTAACACCCAAAAATGAGGATCTCACATGGAATTCTTTTATGTGGTTAAGGCCACG
>NZ_LR607338.1:676675-677725 GCF_902164725.1 Pseudescherichia vulneris
CAAACAGCACCAGAAACGTCAGTAATCGAAGCAGTAGTGGGTATTCCCGAGCGAGAAGCTGCCGGGAAGCATTGGCCAGCCTATTTCGAGCCGGGCCGTTATGAGGGTCTGCCGAACGACGTTTACCACGCTGCGAACGGGATCAGCAGCACCATGGTGAAAGACGCCCGTGTCTCTCTGATGTATTTCGAAGCGCGCCACGTCTCAAAGACAATAGCGCGCGAACGTTCCAAAGTCCTGGATATGGGCAACCTGGTGCATGCGCTGGCGCTGCAGCCGGAGACGCTGGCCGCCGAGTTCAGCATCGAGCCAGAAATTCCGGAAGGTGCTCTCACCACCACGGCGACGGTCCGCGCCTGCATTGACGAGTACAACGCCAGTCTGCCGCCGCAGCTGAGCGCTGACGATATCAAAGCGCTGCTGGAGGCCCATAACGCTACCCTGCCCGCGCCGCTGTCGCTGGGCACCTCAATAGACGAAACCGCTGAAAGCTATATGGCGCTGCCGGAGGAGTTTCAGCGCATCGAGGCCGATAAGAAACAGACCGCTGCAGCTATGAAGGCCTGCATCAAAGAGTACAACGCCACCCTGCCCGCTCCGGCAAAGACCACCGGCAGCCGTGACACGCTGCTGGAGCAGCTGGCGATCGTCAATCCTGACCTGGTTGCGCAGGAAGTGCAGAAGCCTGCGCCGCTGAAAGTGTCCGGTACCAAAGCGGATCTGATTCAGGCGCTTAAGGCGGTCCGACCGGATGCCGTATTCGCCGACGAACTGTTGGATGCCTGGCGCGAGAACCCCGACGGCAAGGTGCTGGTGACCCGCCAGCAGCTGGAGACTGCGCTGGCCATCCAGAAAGCGCTGCATGCGCACCCGACCGCCGGGAAGCTGCTGCTGCACCCGGATCGCGCCGTTGAGACCAGCTATTTCGGCATCGATGAAGAAACCGGTCTGGAAATCCGCGTGCGGCCTGACCTTGAGCTGGACGTGGATGGTGTGCGCATCGGTGCAGACCTCAAGGCGATCAGCATGTGGAACATTAAGCAGTCAGGC
>NZ_LR607338.1:677825-685669 GCF_902164725.1 Pseudescherichia vulneris
GACGAGCTGCTGGACGCCTGGCGCGAGAACCCGGAAGGCAAGGTGCTGGTAACGCGCCAGCAGCTGGCTACAGCCCTGGCCATTCAGTCTGCATTACTGGCGCACCCGACCTCCGGCATGCTGCTGACGCACCCGAGCCGCGCCGTAGAGACCAGTTATTTCGGTATTGACGAAGAAACCGGTCTGGAAATTCGAGTGCGCCCGGACCTCGAAATTGAGCTGGACGGCGTCCGCATCGGTGCAGACCTCAAAACTATCAGCATGTGGGATGTGAAAGCAGATTCGCTTAAAGCCCGGCTGCGTCGTGAGATCCGGATGCGTGATTACCACCTGAGCGCAGCCATGTACTGCGAAACCGCAGCGCTGGATCAGTTCTTCTGGATTTTCGTCAACAAAGACGAGAACTACCACTGGATCGCCATTATCGAGGCATCTGCAGAGCTGCTGGAACTGGGCATGCTGGAATACCGCAAAACCATGCGTGCTATCGCTACTGGGTTCGACACAGGTGAGTGGCCTGCGCCGATCACCGAAGACTATACCGATGAACTTGACGATTTCGACCTGCGCCGCCTTGAAGCGCTGCGCGACCAGGCATAAGGGGAAATGACAATGTCTACAGTAATTTCTAGCACTGAAAATAAAACGCAGATGATCGACAACATTTCAATCTTGACCAACGGCGAGCTGTTCGAGCGCCTCCGGACTTTATCGGCAGTCATGGCGAACAGCGGCGCGTTTGTACCAGAGCATTTTCGTGGCAAGCCTGACGCATGCATGGCAGTGGTAATGCAAGCCGCTCGCTGGGGTATGGATCCATTCGCTGTAGCTCAGAAAACGTTCATCGTCGGGAATAGCGGTGTACTCGGTTATGAAGCTCAGCTGGTAAACGCGGTTGTTACGAACATGTCTCCCACAAAAGATCGTCTGCATTTTGAGTGGTTCGGTGAATGGGAAAACATCGTCGGCCGGTTTGTTGAGAAAACCAATGGACAGGGAAAAAAATACATCGCGCCTGGCTGGAATCTGAAAGATGAGGCAGGTGTGGGTGTACGCGTGTGGGCAACTATGAAAGGCGAGGACGAACCCCGTGAACTCGTTCTGATGTTGTCTCAGGCTCAGGTGCGTAATTCAACACTTTGGGCAAGCGATCCCCGCCAGCAGCTGGCTTATCTGGGAGTGAAACGCTGGGCGCGCCTTTACTGTCCCGATGTGATTCTTGGTGTATACACCGCAGATGAAATCGAGGAGCGTCAGGAAAAAGTAATCAACCCGGCGCAGCAGCAGCGTGTCACTCTGGGCGAGATTACCCGCGGCGCTCCTGAGGCAACCACAAGTGCACAGGAATCCGGTACCAATATCGATGTGCTGGCCGACGAGTTCCGTGATCGCATCGAAGGTGCGCAATCGGTGGACCAGGCCAAAGCCGTGCGGGTTGATATCGAAGCGGCCAAACCCACCCTCGGCTCGGCACTGTTCACTGAGCTGAAGAACAAAGCCGTTCGGCGTTACTACCTGGTCGATGCCCGCAACAAAGTAGAGGCGGCCATTAACTCCCTGCCCCAGTCCAGTGAGCCTGATGCTGCTGAGCAGTTTGCTAAAGCCGAGCAAACACTGGCTGCGGCCAAACGCAACCTGGGTGACGAGCTGTATGACCAGTTTGCCATTACCCTGGGCGATATGAAGCCGGAATACATGAGCTGATAAGGGAGGCGGGAGGGGCAACCCTCCCGGTAACGAGATGAGCGAGAAACAAACCCGCTGGAGCCATGAAGAGCTGAAGATGCTTCTAACACATAACAATCAGCAAATCGCAGAGCTGACCAGCCGCCCGTTGGTTGAAATAGAGGATCGCCGCTTGCTGGCGAACATCGAGCGGAACTGCTGGGACGTATTGGATCCGGAGTGTGCTGAATGAGGCTGATTAACCGAAGCAGGAAAGAATCGCCGCTGGCCCGCAGGGCTTGCGATGCCGCGCTGGCCCGTCATGTAGAACGGTTCGGCGATTACGCCAGCCGGGCCACAAGCAGCGAATACATGGTGCAGGTGGACGGAATGAAGGTGAAGGTAGAGGTAGAAAACCGCAGCACCAGCTATGTGGCCACGGCGATCACCGGGGCGCGACGCCTGCGCCACCTTGCCGGCCGGATGTCTTGATATCGAAATATCATCAACGCGCGATCAGCATAGTTATAATCGTGCTGATCGCCAGGTACTGCATATGGCACAAGTAATTTTCAATGAAGAGTGGGTTGTTGAGGAAAGGCTCACTGCCAGAACGGGCCTCGATAACCGTCAGATCGAAAAATATCGTCAAGGGTGTTGGATTGAAGGCGTGCACTTTAAACGCGTCTCTCCATCAGGGGAAAAAACATTGCGCGGCATTACCTGGTACAACTACCCCAAGATCAACCAAATGATTCAGGATGCATAGGATGTCAGATTTGCCCAAGGGCGTGGAGATAAGAGGTCAAAGCATCCGGATCTGGTTCATGTATAAAGGTAAGCGTTGTCGCGAAGTACTCAAGGGGTGGCTTGTCACCCCTGCAAATATCAAAAAAGCGGGTCAGCTGCGTATGCTGATTGTCAGTGAGATCAACCTTGGCCAGTTCAATTACCGCTCGCGTTTTCCTGACTCTAAGCAGGCGCAAGCCGTTCAAAAAACGCTCATTATAAACACGTTCGGCGAGCTTGCTGACACCTGGCTAAAAAATCGTGAAATTGAGCTCTGCGCAAACACCCTGCGTAAAACAGGCTCGCAGATATCAACGCTTAAAGCGGTCGTAGGCAAGAGCACAGTCATCAGGGAGATTAGCTATAACGATGTGCTTCGCTACCGCAGTGAGCTACTGCATGGCTCAACCCTGTATCCTCTGGACAGGCGCTCAAATAAAATCGGGCGCACTGTGCGTACGGTCGATAATTACATCTCTTTGCTTTGCTCCCTACTTCGCTTTGCCTATAAGTCTGGATTTACTGAGAGTAAGGCATTTGAGGGCGTCAAGAAGCTACAGAAGAGCAACACCAAACCGGATCCTCTGATGCGAGAGGAATTTGCGAAGCTAATGTCAGCTTTGAGCGGCCAGAGCCATAACATGTGGAAGTTCGCGGTGTATTCCGGACTCAGGCATGGTGAACTCGCCGCGCTTGCATGGGAAGATATCGATCTCAAGGCGGGTACGGTAAACGTCTCCAGGAACCTGAACACACTGGGGATGTTTGGGCCACCCAAGACGCAGGCAGGCATTCGGACACTGCAGCTTCTAACGCCAGCGCTGGACGCCCTGAAAGAACAAAAAAAGCTGACAGCCGGGTTTCCTGAAACAGAGATCGTTTTCTATCATCGAGAATACGGCCTGACGGAGAAACAGCAACTTCGTTTCGTTTTTATGCCCCGGCCAGCAAAGGGAAAGCAGAAGCCGTATTATTCATTGTCCAGTATCGGGTCAAGATGGAACGCCAGTGTAAAACGTGCTGGCATTCGTCGCCGTAATCCGTACCATACACGCCACACATTTGCATGTTGGCTTTTGTCCGCAGGCGCAAACCCGTCTTTTATAGCCAATCAGATGGGGCACGAAAACGCGCAGATGGTTTACGAAATATACGCGTCCTGGATTGAAGATCTGAACACTGAGCAGGTGGCCATGCTTAACGATAAGCTCGCGTTTTAATTCGTTTTGTCCCGTCTATGCCCCATTGAAGATTTGAGTGATTAATAAATGTCGCAAAATCAAGAAGTTAACAAGAAAGAGCAGTACAACTTAAACAAATTGCAGAAGCGCCTGCGCCGTAACGTAGGCGAAGCCATTGCCGACTTCAATATGATTGAGGAAGGCGATCGCATTATGGTGTGCCTCTCCGGTGGTAAGGACAGCTACACCATGCTGGAGATCCTGCGCAACCTGCAGCAGAGCGCGCCGGTTAACTTCTCGCTGGTGGCAGTCAACCTTGACCAGAAGCAGCCGGGCTTCCCGGAGCATATTCTGCCTGCCTATCTGGAGCAGCTGGGCGTTGAGTATAAGATTGTCGAAGAGAATACCTACGGCATCGTGAAAGAGAAGATCCCCGAGGGGAAAACCACCTGTTCACTCTGCTCACGCCTGCGTCGCGGCATTCTCTACCGCACCGCAACGGAGCTGGGCGCGACTAAAATCGCCCTCGGCCATCATCGCGACGACATCTTGCAGACCCTGTTCCTGAATATGTTCTACGGCGGAAAAATGAAAGGCATGCCGCCGAAGCTGATGAGCGATGACGGTAAGCATATTGTCATCCGTCCTCTGGCCTACTGCCGGGAGAAGGACATCGAGCGTTTTGCCCAGGCCAAAGGCTACCCGATCATTCCTTGCAACCTGTGCGGCTCCCAGCCAAACCTTCAGCGCCAGGTGATCGCCGATATGCTCCGCGACTGGGATAAGCGCTACCCAGGCCGCATCGAAACCATGTTCAGCGCCATGCAGAACGTGGTGCCATCGCACCTCAGCGATATCTCGCTGTTTGACTTTAAAGGTATTACTCACGGTTCGGAAGTGGTGGACGGCGGCGATTTGGCGTTTGACCGCGAATCCATTCCTGTGCAGCCTGCGGGCTGGCAACCGGAAGAGGACGAGACGCCACTGGATGCCCTGCGCCTCAACGTAGTGGAAGTGAAATAACACGATGGCTCTCCGGTAGACGATCGCCGGAGAGCCTGATCCCTGCCCTTCTCTGCCCTACTTCAGCAGCATTACCCGGCAGCTCTTGCCTTTGATCTTACCACTCTGTAACTGCTTCCACGCCTGGCGAGCAACGCTCTGCCGCACCGCAACGTAGACATGCGCCGGATGCACGGTGATCTTGCCGATATCCGCCCCGTTTAATCCCATATCACCGGTCATCGCACCCAGCACGTCTCCCGGACGCATCTTGGCTTTTTTACCGCCGTCAATCACCAGCGTCGCCATCTCCGCTTCCAACGGCACAATCTTGACGTTGGCGGGCGCGTTGAGCCAGTTCAGTTTGATCTGCAGCATCTCAGCAAGAATATTGGCACGCTGCGCCTCTTCCGGGGCGCAGAAGCTGATGGCCAGGCCGCTGTTACCGGCGCGAGCGGTACGTCCGATGCGGTGCACATGCACTTCCGGATCCCATGCCAGCTCGTAGTTCACCACCAGCTCAAGGGATTTAATGTCCAGGCCGCGAGCGGCGACGTCGGTGGCTACCAGCACGCGAGCACTGCCGTTGGCAAAACGCACCAGGGTCCGATCGCGATCGCGCTGCTCAAGATCGCCATGCAGGGCCAGCGCCTCCTGGCCAGCGTCGTTCAGCGCGTCACACACCTCCTGACAATCCTTTTTGGTATTGCAGAACACCACACAGGAGGCAGGCAGATGCTGGCTGAGCAGCTTCTGTAGCAGGCCGATTTTGCCCTGGCGTGAAACCTCAAAGAACTGCTGCTCGACGGCAGGCAGCGCATCAACGGTATCGATCTCGATGGTCTGCGGCGAACGCTGAACGCGGCCGCTGATCGCCGCGATGGCTTCCGGCCAGGTAGCGGAAAAGAGCAAGGTCTGGCGCGATGCAGGCGTGAAGCGGATCACCTCGTCAATGGCGTCGCTGAAGCCCATATCCAGCATCCGGTCCGCTTCATCCATTACCAGCGTTTGCAGAGCATCAAGGTTAACAGTACTTTTTTGCAGGTGATCCAGCAGACGGCCCGGCGTGGCAACAATAATATGCGGTGCGTGCTGCAACGAGTCGCGTTGTGCGCCAAAGGGTTGGCCGCCGCATAGGGTCAGAATTTTGATATTCGGCATATAGCGCGCCAGGCGGCGTAGCTCGTTCGCGACCTGATCCGCCAGCTCGCGGGTTGGGCAGAGGATCAGGGACTGGGTCTGAAAGCGGCTGGCATCGATGTGCTGCAGCAGGCCCAGGCCAAACGCCGCCGTTTTACCGCTGCCGGTTTTTGCCTGCACGCGCACATCCTGACCGGCAAGGATCGCGGGCAGCGCCGCGGCCTGCACGGGCGTCATGGTGTGATAACCCAGCTCGTTAAGATTATCGAGCTGGGCTGTGGGCAGGGTGTTGAGTGTTGAAAAAGCGGTCACAATATTTTCTCGCGGTAAAAGGCTACGTCAGCAGGCGCGTATCCTCTCAGATCTGCCTCTTTAACGCGACATTTTAATCGGCTCCTCATTAGGCGGCGGATCGGGTAACGGCTGCGGGCGGGGAATAGGCTCGGGAACCGGGACCGGATCGGTCGGTACGGGATCGGCAGGCAGTGAGTCAGTGGATTTCAATAAGGTAAGGCCGGACATGTTTTACCTCCTGGTGTGGGCATCGCTCCCTTTAAGGGTAGAAGCTGATGAACAAGAGGCAAAAAAAAGCCGACTATTATAAGTCGGCGTCGTACGAATCAATTGTGCTATGCAGTAATTCAAAAAAGGAAGTAAGACAATATGGAGCGCAACGCCCATCGCTTGACGTTGCATTCACCTGCGAGATAGATATTGCCCTGATTCATCTTTTTGTTTATTGATTTCGCGCAAGTAAAACAGCGTTTCTATGTTCATATTTTGTTAAAAATGTGAAATTTTACAGCCATTTACTGCGATGCAGCCACCACGTGACCCCGCCGATCAGCACCACCAGCATCAGGCAGAACAGCGGAAAACCCATATGCCACTCACCACCGGGGATCCCGCCCAGGTTCACGCCAAAAAGGCCGGTTAAAAAGGTGCTGGGTAAAAAAACCATAGCCATCAGCGACATGGTGTAGCTTCTGCGCGTCAGCGACTCCTGCATCACCTGGGTGATCTCGTCGGTCATAACGGCGGTGCGGGCAATACAGGAATCAATTTCATCCAGGCCACGACCCAGCCTGTCGGCGATATCCTGCATCCGGCGACGCTGATCGTCATTCATCCACGGAAAACGCTCGCTGGCCAGCCGGGCATAGACGTCGCGCTGGGGAGCCATATAGCGGCGCATTACGATGAGTTGCTTGCGCAGCAGAGCCAGAAAGCCGCGCGGCGGGATCTGCTGATCGAGCAGATTATCTTCCAGATCGATGATCTTATCGTGCAGCTCTTCAATAAACTCGCTGGCGTGATCGGTTAGCGCGTCGCAGACATCCACCAGCCAGCCGCCGCAGTCCTCTGGCCCGGTCCCCTCCTCCAGATCCTTGACCACATCGTCCAGCGCCAGCACTTTTCGCTGGCGGGTAGAGACAATCAGCCGCTCATCCATATAGAGACGCATGGCGACAAGCTGGTCGGGACGCTCGTCGGTGCTGCCGTTGATGCAGCGCAGCGTGATTAATGTCCCTTCGCCCATACGGGTAACGCGCGGGCGCAAGCTTTCACCGGCCAGCGCATCGCGTATGTTATTAGGCAGCAGCGGCGTAGATGCCAGCCACTGGGCGCTCTCCGGTTGGGTATAGTTGAGATGCAGCCAGCACGGGTGGGCACCGTCAATAACATCGTCATCGCCCAGCGGCTTTACGCCCCCCTTGCCATCCAGCAGCCATGCAAAAACCGCATCCGGCACGTTAACGTCCGATCCCTTAATCGCCTCCATGGCTCCTCCACATTTAGCATGCTAATAGTGACAGTCTAGCCGGGCGGCGAAAGTAAGTAATCTGAAAATTAGCCATTACACTGAATTTTCAGGGGAAAAAGTGCATTTTCCGCAGGAGCAGAGCCTGCCAGGCGGAAGTTACGCGTTCTGCCTTGCAACTCAATCACCTGACGCTTAAGCACGTCGGAGGATCCAGCCAGCTCATCGACCATCGTGGCATTGCTTTGCGTGACGCGTTCCAGCTCGGAGAGTGCCTGGGTGATCTGCGCGATGATCTTACCCAC
>NZ_LR607338.1:685769-686440 GCF_902164725.1 Pseudescherichia vulneris
CGTGGGTAGGATCACAATGCCCTTCTCCTGCTGTAGCGTCGCCACGGAAACTTCATCCATCAGCTTGCTCAACATACCGGAGCCGGAGACGATCTCAAGCATGTTCTTTTCCGCTTCATCAACGATGGTGACGCCCTGGGATACGTTTTGCGCGGTGACGTCAATCAGTGATTTGATGCTTTTTGCCGCCTCAGCGCTGCGGTGGGCAAGATGACGCACCTCACCGGCCACCACCGAGAAGCCTTTACCGTGCTCCCCTGCCCGCGCCGCTTCTACCGCCGCATTCAGCGCCAAAATATTTGTCTGGAAGGCAATGCCGTCAATCAGGGAGATAATCTCCGTCATCTGACGCGCGCAGTCGGTAATGGATTGCATATTGGCCGCCACCTGCGTCATCAACTCGCCCCCCTGACGTGCGCAGCGTGTCGCCTCGCCCGCCTGCTGGCTGGCAAGCTGGGTATTGCCCGCGTTATTTTTGGTGCTGGCTGCCATCTGCTCCATGCTGGATGCCGTCTGGATAAGCGCCGCCGACTGCTCCTCGGTCTTTACCGACAGTTCGGTACTACGAGCAGCGAGCTGTTCAGAGAGATCCATCGCAGACTGGGAGGAGGCACGAATTTCACTTACCAGAGTAGCAATGTTGCTGGCGAGACCGTTAATGCCAGGGATCA
>NZ_LR607338.1:686979-688859 GCF_902164725.1 Pseudescherichia vulneris
AGTGTAGCTCGGCTTAAATCAGTCGATAGATGGATATATGAGCGATGCTAACGGGGTAAGATAAATGTTAGATAGATTAACGATGGCAACCTCTTGAAAAAATAATTTTTTAATATTTTATTTATCAACAGTATGGTAAGCAGGAAAACTTAACGTTAATCGTATACACAGCAAAAAAATAAAAAAGTGGGAAACCAATGATGATATGTCATCTTGAACAATTGAACATTTTAGCAACGCCCATCTGGATCGTTGCGCCGGAAAGTGAAGAGCTCATCTTTGCCAATCACCAGGCGCAAGTGTTATCAGATGGAGCCTCTGTGGTGACCATGCGCAGCGGCGAATTTTCTGCCGTAGCGCACCGACATCTCAACCGCTATGCCACTAGCTTGCAAAACGGCGACGATATTGTTGAGGTCTGGTCTCTGCCCGCAGGTGATGAAACCCGGACGCTGAGCTGCAGGCTCTCCGCCGTGGCGCTTGAGGAGTATGGCAACGTCATCGTCGTGGAAGGTCTGACGCCGCGCGGTAACGCAGGCCTCAAGGCAAGCCGCTCGGCCGCCTATCGACCGCGGAAAAACGGTTTTTACGCGCGCTTTTTTTACACGACATCCGCGCCTATTGTCCTGGTCGATCCCGCTCGGGAAGGGCAAATCGTTGATGCCAATCTCGCAGCGATACGCTTCTATGGCTACACCTATGAAACGCTTTGCAGGATGTTTATCTGGCAGATCAACACGCTTGGTCGAAACGTGTTGCCGATTGTCGCCGAAATCGCCCACCTGCCTGAAGGGCATAAGCCCCTTTCTTTTACTCATCGTCTGGCTAATGGCACCACCCGAGACGTACAGGTGGCGCTCGGTCCCGTCGAAATTTATGGCGAACGACTGATACTCTGCGTGATCCACGATATGAGTGAGCAAAGGAGCCTTGAGCAGGCTTTGGAAAATGCCGAGCGCCGGGATCCCCTTACTCACTTATTCAATCGTCGCGAGGCGGTTCAGCAGCTTGAGAAACAGCTTCCGGCATCCAATGATTTCAGCCTGCTGCTGGTAAATATTGATCGCTTTAGAAATATTAATCAGCGCCACGGGCACAAAAAGGGCGACGAGGTACTGATCTACCTTGCTCAGGCGCTCAGCACCTCTGACCGCAGCGTTGCCTTCCGCTGGGATGGCGAGGAGTTTTTACTGCTGCTGCCTGACACCACATTAAGCGCGGCAATCACCGCAGCAGAGGATCTCCGCGTAGAAGTAGAGAAGATGGCAATACCTGATATCCCGCCGCTGACCGTTAGCGTAGGCGTCGCACACTATCAGGCCGAGGAGAGCCTGGACTCGCTGTTCCAGCGTGTTGATGCGGCGTTATATCAGGCAAAAAACAGAGGCCGCAACACCGTGTTTGCGGCCTGATTGTTTATTAGACGCTTATAAATGACTGTTGTCAGGGGAGCTGGCTGTAAGCCTCGTCGCTGACCGGCTCCAGCCATTCGTTTGATGCCCCTTCGGCAGGAACCGCCACGGCAAGGTGCGCGAACCAGCTATCGTGCGCCGCGCCGTGCCAGTGCTTAACCCCTGCCGGAATATTCACCACATCGCCAGCCTTTAGCTCACGGGCTGGCTCGCCCCATGCCTGATACCAGCCTCTGCCGCCCGTTACCAACAGGATCTGCCCGCCCTTGTGATGGATATGCCAGTTATTACGGCAGCCAGGCTCAAACACCACGTTGCCGATATTGACCCCCTCGGTAGTGAGCATCGTCAGATAGCTGGTGCCGGTGAAATACTGGGCATAGGCTTCGTTCTTCTCCCCGCGTGGGAAGACACCGTTACCCTCAAAAATCTCGTTCATGTTTGCTCCATCCGTTATCAACGTGATGT
>NZ_LR607338.1:689207-691014 GCF_902164725.1 Pseudescherichia vulneris
GAAGCGTTCGATACCATCAAGGAGGGCCTGCCCGCCGTCGAGTCGCCGGAGCCGGGGGAAGTAATCTGGCGTGACGACATCGGTGTGACCTGTCGCCGCTGGAACTGGCGTCAGGGCGTGCGCACCCGCCTGAGCGCATCCGATCAAGAGATGTGGTTTATTCTGGAAAGCCTGCCGGAGATGCCCCTTGATGCACTGCACGCCGCCGGCAAGATGCTTACCGACGGCCTGACGCAGATGATGCCTGGTTTGTCGTTTGAGACCACGCTAGTGAGTATCTAATCCTATTCCGGCTTGATGTTCTGGTTCATCCGGAACAGGTTCGTTGCATCGTACTTATTCTTCAGCTCTACGAGTCGATCCCAAGTCGCACCGTAGGCGAAGGCGATGCGGTCGGTCTCATCATGGGTAAGGAAGTTAATGTATGCCCCGCTGCTGGCAAAGGGTTGTGATTTAACGAAGAACTCACGCGCCCAGGCGATGCAGCGCTCATCCTCGGTGGCTGACTCCCAACGCCCATGCACATTCATCACGTAGTTGGCATCGCGGTTTGAGTAGGCCATTGCCTCGGGCGCTACGCTGCCTGTCTGGCCGCCAATCGTCCCGATGAATATTTCACACTGCGGCGACGGCAGTTTGGCTACAAACTCAATAATGGCATCAATAACCCCGTCGCTGAGCTGCGAGAAGTTATGCGATTTCCAGTAGTTGCGCGCACCTTTTGCCAGCAGCGGATCGAATGCCTGCTGCCAGTTGACGTAGGGCTGTACGCCGATGTGCTCGCCGAGCACCGTGCCGAACCCGCGCAACGGCACGATCAGTTTCTCGCCTTCGTGAGGATCGCCCGCATAGCACAGGGCGAGCGCGACCATCTCTTTGCCGTGAACGTCCTCAGGCAGAAAAGGCAGCGGAGGGGCTTTGCGCGTGACCAACCAGACATTGAGTTCATCCGGCATTGTCTCGGTGAAGCGGGCGAACTGGGTGATAACCTGTTTTGCCTCAGCAAAGGGAAAGACAATAAGTCCGCTCAATACGTCCGGTCCGACGGGATGAAGCTGAAATTCGAAGCGCGTCACCACCCCGAAGTTGCCACCCCCGCCCCGCAATCCCCAAAAGAGATCCGCATTTTCCGTTTCGCTCGCATGCAGCTGGCGGCCATCCGCCGTAACGACCTCTACAGAGAGCAGATTGTCTATGGTCATGCCGTATTTCCGACTCAGCCAACCGAAGCCACCGCCAAGCGTCAGCCCCGCCACGCCCGTGGTCGAATTGATGCCCAAAGGCGTGGCAAGACCGTGAACCTGCGCTGCCTCATCAAAATCGTTCAGCGTGCAGCCGGGCTCGACGCTGGCCCTTTGGGTGTTTAGATCCACCACCACTTCCTTCATCAGCGCGAGGTCGATCATCAGACCGTCGTCGCACACCGCATTACCTGCAATGTTGTGACCGCCCCCGCGTATAGAGATGAGAAGATTTTGCTTGCGGCCAAATTCGATGGCCTGGACGACATCCTCCGCCGACGTGCAACGAGCAATCAGCGCAGGTCTGCGGTCGATCATAGCGTTCCAGATCTGGCGCACCTCGTCGTACTCCTCCTCGTCAGGAAGGATCACTTTCCCCTGGAAGTGCGTTTTGAACTCGTCGATATTGTGCCTTGGTAACTCATTCATGATTCTCTCCTGGATGTAGATATACCTACCAATTATGGTGGGTTCTTCCCACGACCAGGAGAGTTTGCAGGGGAGTTATTGAGGAGTTTGTTAAGCTGGTCATAATCAGCTTCGGCACATCGCAAAGAGACATCTAT
>NZ_LR607338.1:694929-698695 GCF_902164725.1 Pseudescherichia vulneris
TTAATATGATTATGCTTTTTAGGCGTCGTTGCGTAAGCCGCTTGCCAGTTGCGTAAACACCGCAATAATTTTCGGCAGGGCCTTCTCCGGCTCGTTGCTGGCTGCTATCCAGAGCGCGGCATTCATCGCAGCGCTGTTTAACATATGCGCAGCGGCCTCGGCATCTACGGCTTTAAGCAGGCCGCGCTCACGCATTTTTTCAACCGTCTGGCGGGTGGCGTCAAGGCAGCTGATCTGCCCGGGCCACTGGGCGGGATCGCCCAGAAATGCCGGGCCATCAAGCAGCACGATGCGCCGCACCTCGGGATCCAGCGCCATCTTGATATAGGCAACGCCTTCGGCTAGCAGCCTTTCCCAATCGTCGCTGGCATGAGAGGCGTCAGCCTTAGCCCGCTCTGCCATTTCCCCATCAATCTGAGCAACAACGGCAGCCAATAAACCTTTTTTATCACCGAAGTTGTGATAGAGCGCGCCACGGGTAAGCCCAACGCTGGCGGTTAACTCATCCATGGATGACGCGGCGTACCCCTTCTCAGCAAAGGCTCTCCGCGCTGCCGCGATCAGTTTTGCGCGGTTCTCTTCCATCGTTTCGCTGCGTCGTTTGACAACCATACCTTCTCCATATTCATTTGACATACGCCGCGTATGTGTGATTAATTTGACATACGCGGCGTATATTAAACCATATATCCGTGCTGTGCTTTACGTTTTTCACCTTGAACAAAGTAAAGGATACCCTATGATTCAGCGCGAACCGATTTTCCCCGCCAGCCGCCATGCGCTCTATGAAGAGCACGGCTACTCTGCCGCGATCCGCTCCGGCGATTTGCTGTTTGTGTCCGGCCAGGTGGGAAGCCGCGCCGATGGCACGCCGGAGCCGGATTTTGCTGCTCAGGTGCAGCTGGCGTTTGATAACCTGAAGGCAACGCTGACAGCTGCGGGCTGCACCTTTGAAGACCTGATCGATGTCACGACCTTCCATACCGACCCGCAAAATCAGTTTCCCACGATCATGCAGGTCAAACAGGCTATTTTCCCGCATCCTCCCTATCCAAACTGGACAGCCGTTGGCGTTACCTGGCTCGCAGGCTTTGATTTCGAGATCAAGGTCATTGCCCGCATCCCTGGCCGTTCGTAGCGTGTCACGTAAACGAGGAGAAACGCTTATGTCATTCGATCCTATCCTGTTAATGGGCGGTTCCGGCGCTATAGGTCATCAGACCGCTCGGGCGATACAGGCCATTTATCCTGATGTTCCTCTGCTCATAGGAGGCCGCGATCTTAGCAAGGCCCAGCGCGCAGCGGCGGAAATGGGTCATGCGCAAGGTGTTGTTATCGACATGGCCTCTGACGATCTGGGTCTTGGCGAGCAAAAGGTCAGCGCGGTGGTCGTTCTCTATAAGGATCACACCCTCGCCAGCCTCCGCTTCGCCCAGAAATGCGGCGTACCGCATCTCAGTATCTCGTCGGGCATATTTGAAATAGCCCCGGAAATCGCCAGCTTTATGCATGCCCCGACCGCCTCGGCAATCGTGCTGGGCTATGAGTGGCTGGTGGGCGCTACCACGGTGCCTGCCCTCCATCTGGCGAAATCCTTCAGCCAGGTAGAGGAAATCCGCATTGGTGCGCTGGTTGATGAGCACGATACCGGCGGTCCGGCGGTGGCCGCTGATTTTGAGCACCTGAACCACCTCCTGCCTGCGGCGCTCACGCGCCGGGATGGCAACTGGATCTGGCGCGAGGGCGATGATGCCAAAGCCGTTTTCGCTGCGCTGGACGGCACTGAAATTAACGCCACCGGCTTTTCTTCAATTGACGTGACGGGTCTGGCGGCCGCTACCGGCGCGCACAGCGTGCAGTTCAACCTGGGCCAGGGCGTCAGTTCTAGCCGACGTAAAGGCGGTACATTATCGACGGAGATCGTGCTGGATATGTCTGGTCTGGATCACGCTGGTCAGGCACTTCGCACCCGACATGCGGTCGTGCATCCGGGCGGCGCAGCACCGCTGACGGGAATGGGGATAGCCTTGCTTCTTGAGCGTCTGATCGGATTGGATGGCAAGCCGCCGGTTGCCCCTGGCCTCTATTTCCCGTGGCAGATCCTGGATGCATCGCGCTATCTGGCGCGTCTGGTACAGGAGGGCGGAGACGTTCTGGAACTGCCGTCGTCCTAAACGCCACGTTTGGATCAACCACCGGCGAGCTGACCCTTCGCCCGCCGGTGCCCTCTTCTACCGCTGTTACTATTGCGGGTTTTCCCCCACTACCTTGTTAATGGCGTCGGCGCCACAGCGATCGTCAGACTCTGCGCCCCCGGTTCCCGCCATGCCAACGGCACCAATCACCTGACCGCGATAGTTAACCGGTACGCCGCCCCCAAGCAGCAATAATTCGTTAACGGTATTGAGGTTAACGGAGTCCGGTGATGATTGAGCCTTAATCGCAAGCTGTTTAGTCGGCGTTTTGGTCGATAGCGCCGTGAAGGCCTTACGCCACGCGGCCTGCGTATTATGCGGCCCCACGTTATCATCCCTCATCAGCGCAACCAGGTTTCCGCCACGATCCACGACGGCCGCAACCCCCTGACGATGCATACCATGGCAGATCGACAGTGCCTCGGTGACCAGCTTACTGCCAAGCTCCTGCGTCATGTCATAGACAGCCGCTGGCTGGGCCGAGAGAGCTACGCCCGGAGCAGCAAGCAGCATGGCGAGGGACAGGGCGGCGATAGGCTTTTTCATCTTTTATTCTCCTGAGTTAATCACCCTGCTGTTATACCCGCCCGGCTCTCCTGACTACCTGACAGGAGGATGACAATCTTGTCATCTGGCGCGGAAAAAAGGCGTGCGCCTTGCGATACGTCGCGCAGAAAGGGAGGTTTGGCCTAACATGATTAAGTAGGCCATCACACATGACCAAGAGGAATATATGAAAGTTCATCATCTTAACTGTGGGTGTATGTGTCCGGTGGGCGGCGCATTATTCGATGGTTTCAGTAAAGGTATCTTTGCCCATCTGGTATGCCATTGTCTGCTCATTGAAACTGACCGGGACGGACTGGTGCTGGTCGATACCGGGTTTGGACGGGATGATGTCCGTCAGCCGGAAAAACGGCTGTCAGGCTTTTTCCGGGTAATGAATAATATTCAAAGACGGGAAACGCTGACGGCTCGTTCGCGTATAGAAGCGCTGGGGTTCAGGGCAGACGATGTCCGGCATATCATTCTTACCCATCTTGATTTTGACCATGCGGGTGGGCTGACCGACTTTCCTGGCGCACGTATACACCTGCTGCAAACAGAGATCGATACCGCTCAGCAGCGGCACAGCTGGCTGGCACGCGAGCGCTATCGTCCCGGCCAGTGGAGCGGCAGCTCGGGCTGGAGAGGCTATCAGCCTCAGGGAGAAAAATGGTACGGCTTCGAGGCGGTTACCGCGCTGCAAGGGTTGCCACCGGAAATCCTGCTTGTCCCGCTGGCAGGCCATACTGCGGGGCATGCGGGTATTGCCGTAAGCCAGCCAAACGGGTGGTTACTGCATGGGGGTGACGCCTGGTTCTACCGGGGTGAAATGGACCTGCAAAATCCTCACTGCACGCCCGGCCTGCGTTTTTACCAGTGGATGATGGCGATGGATAACGGTACAAGGCATCGGACGCAACAGCAATTACGGGATCTATTTGGTCGCTATAAGCAAGAGATCACCTTCTTTTGCAGTCATGATGCCAAAGAGTTACAGGCCTTTGGTAGTGAAAATACGCATTCCA
>NZ_LR607338.1:698711-709817 GCF_902164725.1 Pseudescherichia vulneris
TAACATGGCCTCATCAGTGCGCCACGATATACATCGTCCGGGTGTAGGCGACGTCCTCGGGGTTATTGATCGGATAACCCTTGAGCCACGGCTTGATCAGCCGCCCGTTAGTATATTGATAAATTGGCGCGATGGGTGCTTCCCGCGCCAGAATCTTCTCGGCCGCGTTGTAGTCCGCGTTGCGTGCTTTGGCGGTTGGCTCCATAGCCGCCTGCTTCATCACCTTGTCATAAGCCGGATCGTTGAAGCGGGAGATGTTGCCGCTGTGGGTAGAGGTCAGCAGCGACAGGAAGGTGGATGGCTCATTGTAATCCCCTACCCATGAGGCGCGGATCACGTCGAAGTTGCCGGTGTTGCGGCTGTCGATATAGGTCTTCCACTCCTGGTTTTGCAGCTTCACGTCCACGCCGAGGTTTTTGCGCCACATCGAGGCCACGGCAATAGCGATCTTTTGATGGTTCTCAGAGGTGTTATACAGCAGAGTCAGCTTCAGCGAGCGGCTCGGCCCATAGCCCGCTGCCTGCAACAGCGTTTTAGCCTGCACGTTCAGCTCAGCCTGACTCAGTTGCTCTAATTCTGACGGATCGGGCGTAAAACCTGCCGTCACGTCAGGAGTAAACCGCCAGGCAGGCTTCTCTCCGGTTCCCAGCACCTTCTCTGCCATCAGGCGGCGATCGATGGTCATGCTCAGCGCCAGGCGCACGCGGGCATCGGCCGTCGGGCCTTTCTGGGTGTTAAAGGCATAGTAGTAGGTGCCCAGCTGCGGCGGGGTATAGACCTGGTCGGGGATATCCTTGAGCAGCTTCTGATAGAGGTTTTTCGGGAAGGACTCGGTGATATCGATATCCCCTGCCAGATAGCGCTTGGTTGCCGCTGACTCCTGGTTAATGGGAATAAAGGTGACGGATTTAATCACCGTTTTGCCGTTATCCCAGTAGTGGGCGTTAGGCTCCAGCACCAGCTTCTCGTTGACCACGCGATCCTTGAGCACGTAAGCCCCGTTACCCACCAGCTTGCCCGGCTGGGTCCACGTCTTGTCGCTCTCGACGTTGGCTTTTTGCACCGGATAGAAGGCAAAGCTGGCGGCCAGATTAGCAAACCAGGGCAGCGGGTTATCGAGCTGTACGCGCAGGGTATGCGGGTCGACCGCCGTCACCGCCAGCGTGTCCGGCGCGGCTTTGCCATCAATGATGTTCTGCGCATTGCCGATGCCTGCCAGTGCGGCAAACCAGGCGAAAGGCGATGTGGTTTTAGGATCGACCAGCCGCTGCCAGCTGTAGACAAAGTCCTGAGCGGTGACCGGCGAGCCGTCTGACCAGCGGGCGTCTTTACGCAAGGTAAAGGTCCAGCTGCGGTTATCGCTGGTACTCCACTTCGTCGCTACGCCGGGGACAATCTCCCCCTTCTCATTCTGATTTACCAGCCCCTCATAGAGATCGCGGATCACCTGAATCTCCGGCAGCCCCACGGCTTTAGCAGGGTCAAGGGTGGCAGGCTCATCTTTAATATGGCGCACCAGCGTCTGCTGCGCCGCCAGCTTGGTTCCGGCAGGCACGTCTGCGGCAAAGGAGGGTGAAGAGAGACCGGATAGCCACAGCGCAGCGCAAAGGAGGGAGACGGGATATTTCATGAGATGACCCTATAGCAAAAGCCCAGAGAAAAGATGGGATAATTATTTGTTTTCGCATGGAGAAATGCAAACGGCTTAGCAAGATAAGGTGATATTTACTGCCTCGCTCGCATCCTGAATGAAACAATTTGAAAAGCGCTGCGCTTTGCCTAACACTTTGTTTATCCCCTGTCTGAAAGGATTGCTATGACCGCCTCACGCCCACGCGCCGAACGGGGCGCTTTTGCTACCGGAATGGCGCACTATGGCCGCTCGCGACTCGGCGCGCCGCTTGTCTGGTTTCCCGCCCCCGTTCCCTCCAGGGAGAGCGGGCTGATCCTCGCCGGTACCCACGGGGACGAGAGCGCAGCGGTGGTTACCCTCTCCTGCGCGCTGCGTACCCTTGAGCCTGACCTGCGCCATCATCACGTCGTGCTGGCAGTGAACCCCGATGGCTGCCAGCTGGGTCTGCGGGCCAACGCCCAGGGGGTCGATCTCAACCGCAACTTTCCCGCCGCCAACTGGCGGGCCGGGGAGACCGTCTATCGCTGGAACAGCGCCGCCAGCGCCCGGGACGTGGTGCTGCTGGCTGGCGATGCGCCGGGCTCTGAGCCGGAAACCCAAAGCCTGTGCCAGCTTATTCATCGCCTGCATCCGGCCTGGGTTGTGTCGTTTCACGATCCGCTGGCCTGCATTGAGGATCCCACGCAAAGCTCGCTGGGCCACTGGCTCGCCGAGGCGTTTGCCTTGCCGCTGGTGCGCAGCGTCGGCTACGAAACGCCCGGCTCGTTCGGCAGCTGGTGCGCAGATATTGGCCTGCACTGCATCACCGCCGAGCTACCGCCGATCTCAAACGATGAGGCCAGCGAGCGCTATCTGCAGGCGATGACGCGCCTGCTGCGCTGGACGGATCAGAGGTGAAGCTGACCGGTGCTGAAGTGCAGCGCCGGTTCAACGTCCACCGCCAGCCAGGTCGGGCCATCGAGATCGGCAAAGCGTGCCTGAGAGGCCAGCGGCAACGCCGCCGCGATCGCCCGCGACGTACAGAGCATGCAGCCCAGCATCAGCGCAAAGCCCTGGGCCTGCGCCTCGCTAGCCAGCGCCAGCGCCTCGGTCAGTCCGCCGGTTTTATCCAGCTTGATGTTGATCATCTCATAGCGTCCGGCAAGGGTTTTCAGACTGCTACGGGCGTGGCAGCTCTCATCGGCACAGATCGGCAGCGGGTGGATAAAGTTCTCCAGCGCCGCGTCATTGTTAGCAGGAAGCGGCTGCTCCAGCATCGCTACGCCGAGATCTGCCAGCAGCTGACAGCGCGCCGCCAGCCCTTCGCTGTGCCAGGATTCGTTGGCATCGACAATCAGCGTTGCCTCCGGCACGGCGGTACGGATCGCCACCAGCCGCTCGCTGATTAAACGGTCGTCAAGCTTGATCTTCAGCAGCCGCGCACCCTTCTCCCATAGCGCGGCCGCGCTGGCCGCCATCTGCTCCGGCGTCCCAATCACTACCGTCTGCGCCGTGGTGAGATCAGCCGGCAGCGCCACGCCCAGATGCTCCTTAAGGCTGACGCCCAGCCGACGAGATTCAAGATCCCACAGGGCACTGTCAACGGCGTTGCGCGCGGCTCCCGGTGGCAGCAGGGACTGCAGCTGCTGGCGGCTAAGGCCGTTCTCCAGCTGTGGCACGATGGTCATGATCTGGGCAATCACCGACGCATCGCTCTCGCCATAGCGTGGGTAGGGCGTGCACTCTCCGCTCGCCTTTATCCCCTCTTCTTCCAGCTCAACGACCACGACCCGCGCCTCGCTGCGGCTGCCCCGAGAGATGACAAACGGCGAATGCAGGGGCCAACTCTCTTCATAGACCTTAACTGTTCTCATTCCTGGCTCCTTTAACGGAATGTAAAAGTATAGTGTTGAAAAGCGGGACAAAAATAGGTTTGCCGTGATTAAGGCCGATCACGTACACTAGCGGCGACGTTAACTATATGTAAACAGGAAGATATTCATGTCACAAACCGTTCATTTCCAGGGCAACCCGGTTGCTGTTGCTGGCACTATTCCGGCAGTGGGTAGCAAAGCACACCCTTTCACTCTGGTCGCGAAGGATCTGACCGACGTTACGCTGGCGCAGTTTGCGGGTAAGCGCAAAGTGCTTAACGTGTTCCCGAGCATCGACACCGGTGTTTGCGCCGCCTCCGTGCGTAAATTCAACCAGCTCGCCACCGAAATGAAAGACACCGTGGTGCTGTGCATCTCCGCCGACCTGCCGTTTGCCCAGTCGCGTTTCTGCGGCGCGGAAGGCCTGAGCAACGTGATCACCCTGTCGACCCTGCGTAACGCCGACTTCCTCGAAAACTACGGCGTAGGCATTGCCGACGGCGCGCTGAAAGGCCTGGCCGCGCGTGCGGTCGTGGTTATCGACGAAAACGACACCGTCGTATTCAGCGAGCTGGTGAACGAGATCACCAACGAGCCGGACTACGAGGCTGCCCTGCACGCGCTGGCCCAGTAAGCGTAGCTGCATTAAAAAAGAGCCTTCATCACTGAAGGCTCTCTCGTTTTACTCCTCGCCCTTCTTCTGGCTCAGACCATACTCCCGCAGCTTATTAGCTATAGCGGTATGTGACACGCCCAACCGTTTCGCCAGCTTGCGCGTGCTGGGATAGTTGCGATAAAGCTGAATCAACACCGATCGTTCGAAGCGGCTGGTGATATCGTCCAGCGATCCCTCCATCGCCTCTTCCCCGACCGCGACGGTTCCCGCATCGTAATCTGGCAGCAAGATGTCCTGCGGGCGCAGCTCGTAGCCTTCCAGCTGCGTTAGCGCACGGTACACCGCGTTTTTCAGCTGACGCACGTTGCCCGGCCAGCTGTAGCGGGTCAGGACGTTGCTAAGATCGGTAGAAAGCTTGGGACGCGGAACGCCCTGTTCGTCGGCAAAGCGGGCCACGAACAGCTCGGTCAGCGGCATGATGTCCTGAGGGCGATCGCGCAGCGGAGGCAGATCCAGCGTCAGCACGTTCAGGCGGTAGTAGAGATCTTCTCGGAAAATCCCCTTCTGTACCAGCTCCACCAGATTTCGCTGGGTGGCGCAGATCACCCGCACGTCAACGTGGACCTCGTGATCCTCGCCGACGCGGCGGAAGGTGCCATCATTCAGGAAGCGTAGGAGCTTCACCTGCATGCGCGGCGACATCTCGCCAATTTCATCCAGCAGCACCGAGCCGCCGTTGGCCTGCTCGAAGAACCCTTTTTTACCTTCCGGCGCATGGCCAAACAGCTCGCTCTCTACCGCATCCTCAGGGATAGAGGCGCAGTTCAGGGCCAGATAGGGTTTGGCCGCGCGCGGGCTGGCCAGGTGGCAGGCATGAGCCAGCAGATCTTTGCCGGTGCCGGTATCACCAACGATGAGCAGCGGCGCGCTGAGCATGGCCAGCTTGCGTGCCTGATCGATGACGTGGCGCATCTTCGGGCTGACGGCCACGATCTGATTGAAGGCGCTGGCGTCCTGGCTGACCAGATCCTGCAGCTGGCGACCCATGCGGATCGTCGATCGCAGCATCACCACCGCGCCGGTCAGCAGCGGATCGCCGGCCTCGCCTTCGAGGTGGACCGGAGTGATCTCCATTAAGAAGTTCTGCCCGTTGATAACCACGTGCTCGTGGTGCGACGCCTGCGGGTTGCCCTCCAGCCAGCGCTGGAAGTTAAAGCCAGTAATCAGCTGGGGGGCGGTGTGGTTGCGCAGCCGGGCCTGGCTCTGACCGAAAAGCTGACAGCTGGCCTGGTTCGCCAGCTCAACCTTGCTTTTCATATCCAGAGAGAGCACCGGCTCGGGCAGCGCTTCCAGCAGCGCGCTCATGGCGCGATGTTCACGCTCGGAGGGCATCCATAGGACGGTGCGCACGTCAGTCACGCCGGAGATGCGGCGAATTTCAGCCATCAGGCTGCTGAAGTCATTAAAATCCAGTTCAGCAAAATTGAGGTAGATCCGGCCGATGGGGTCGATCTCGATGCCGCGTAAATCGATACCTCTGAGCACCAGCAGATCCAGCAGCTCGCGGGTCAGACCAAGACGGTCTTCACAAAAGACTTCAAGACGCATGGGAGTTGCCACCCTTAAACAGTCAACGTATCTAAGAATGATAAGACACTTATCGGTAGTCAGGAAGCTATCTGTCAACAATTATTGACAGAGCGGTGGAAAACCCACCGCCATGGCGTAAAGATAAGCGGTCAGTCACGTTTTTGTGTGCCGCTGCGCTGCATATTGGCCTTTAGCTCGCCGATAAGCTGGCGGCGGAAATCGGCCAGCCGGGGTTTATCCTCTTCCAGCCATGGCAGCGGACGGCATAGCTCCATCGCCTTGATCCCGAGACGTGCGGTAAGCAGTCCGGCACCAATACCCTGCGCGGCGCGAGCGGAAAGCCGGGCGGCGAGATCCTGCGACAACCAGTCCATGCCTACCTCACGCACCACTTCGCTGGCCCCGGCGAAGGCGATATTGAGCAGCACCAGGCGAAACAGCCGCAGGCGACTAAAATAGCCCAGCTCAATGCCGTAGAGCCTGGCGATGCGGTTAATCAGCCGCAGGTTGCGCCAGGCAATAAACGCCATGTCGACCAATGCCAGCGGGCTGACGGCAATCATCAGCGTTGAGCCCGCCGCCGAGAGGCTGATTTCGCGCCGGGCTTGCGCATCCACCACCGGCTGCACCAGCCGGGCATAGAGCGTGACGATCTCCCGGTCGCTTTGCGTCTCGTGGATGGCGGCGTACCAGCGCTGCAAAGCAGGATGCGCCTGATCGATACCCGCCTGGCGAGCCAGCCTCTCGCAGAAATCGCGCCCCTTACCCGTACCGTGGCTATGCAGCAGCAGGCTGGCCTCGTCGCGAGCCTCTGCGCGCTGGCGCAGCCGCCACAGCCGCCGCCACTCTCCGGCCACGGAGCCTACCCCCGCACCGACGATGAGCGCGCCGGCAGCACAGCCACCCAGCGCTACCCAGTCGTGGGTCTGCCAGGCGTCCATCGCCCACTGCACGCCCTGCCCGACCACGCTGACGCCAAACAGCGCCAGCCCGGCCAGCACCATCGTGCGCCAGAGGCTACGCCGGGGCCGCAGCGCCGCCTCGACGCTCGCTTCCGGCTGCGGCGTGTCGGTCATTATCTCTTCAGCCTGCAGCGGCGTAAACTCTCCCGCCTCGGTATCGCTAAACGCCTGCGCGGCCTTAAACTCTTCACGCACCGGCATTGCAGGCTGTTCGGTAAAATCGACACGTGGTTTGATGGGCTCGTTCATCGCAGCTTATCTCCCAGTAAAAATTCCAGCGCCGCATCAAGACGAATGTGCGGCATCGGGGTATCCACGTCCATCACCCGTGGACGAAAGGCCTCAAACTGAAAGCCCTGCTTCTCCCAGAACGCCTGTCCCGGCAGCCGGGCGGGAACATCGCCTGGATAGACCGTTAACGGTTTGCCATCGCTGAGGCGATCCCCGCGCAGCGCCGGGATTTTGTTACCGTTGACGTCCACCAGGCCGCTCTCCGTGGCCTGCACCGCCGCCAGTCCCAGGCAGTCGATATCGATCCCCTCAAAGGCGGCGTTTTGCCAGGCGTCGGTGACCAGCTGCTGGAGGAGAGAGACCATATTGGCATGCTGATCGACGGTAACGTGATCGGCTTTGGTGGCGGCAAACAGCAGTTTATCGATAACCGGCGAGAAAAGGCGACGAAACAGCGTCCGCTGCCCGTAGTGAAAGCTCTGCATTAGTTGGGTAAGGGCGAGGCGCATGTCGTTAAACGCCTGCGGCCCGCTGTTGAGCGGTTGCAAGCAGTCCACGAGTACGATCTGACGATCGAAGCGCAGGAAGTAGTTTTTATAGAACCCTTTGACCACGTTTTCGCAGTAGTAGTTGAAGCGCTCGCGCAGCATCCCGGCGTTGCTGCTCTTATCCGCCTGGGCCAGCTTCGCCTCGCCCGTATCGTCCACGTCCGGCCAGGGGAAGAACTGAAGCGCCGGCGCACCGGCCATCTCGCCCGGCAGTATAAAGCGCCCCGGCTGGATAAAGTGCAGCCCCTCGGCCTTACACTGGTGCAGGTACGCCGTCCAGGCATCGGCAATCTCTGCTAGCCGGTTTTCATCGGCCGGAGCCAGCGGATCCAGCCCGGCACAAAGCTCCCGCCAGCGGGCAGACCACTCTTTTCGGTGACCCTGTAACATACCGGTCATCTGTCGCGACCAGCTGGTATAGTCCTGCGCCAGCATGGGCAGATCCAGCAGCCACTCGCCGGGATAGTCAACAATCTCTAAGTAAAGGGTGGCGCTGTCGGTGAAATGGCGCAGCAGGGAGTCATTCGAGCGGTAGCGCAGCGCCAGACGCATCTCGCTGACGCCGCGCGTTGGCGTCGGCCACGTGGGTGGCGTACCGTAGAGTTGGGCAATGCCCTCATCCCAGGTAAAGCGCGGGGTACCGAAATCACGCTGCGGCACCCGCTTTACGCCCAGCAGGCGCTCCTCGCGAACCGCGCTGAAAAGCGGCAGGCGTGCACCGTTGTGGATATTCAAGAGCTGGTGGACCATCGCGGTGATAAACGCCGTTTTGCCGCTGCGGCTCAGGCCGGTAACAGCCAGGCGTAGATGCCGGTCGACACCACGGTTAACGAGGGCGTTAAGCTCAGATTTAAATCGCTTCATAGCCATCCTGTTTTGCCCTGAAGTGAAAGATTCGATAAGAGAAGGAGTATAAGGCGGCAGGTGCAGTGGGATCTATGCCCAACAAAAGCAAGCGGCGCAAAGGTTGCGCCGCCAGAGAATCATTTCATGTTGCGCGATACGCGCGTCGCGAGGCGTTTAAGCATCGGCTCCAGCGCCAGCGCCAGCAGCATTTTCACCGGACGGCGTGCCACGGATTTGATTGCCCAGCCTGCTACGCCCGCCGGGCCGTAGCGCAGCGCGGTCAGCAGCACCAGCTTGCCTGCAATTTTTAGTGCCGGTTTAGCTTTTTTGCCGGTCTGTTGCCATTTGCTATTCATCATTTACCTCGTTAGGTCGTTATATCAGAGCTGACGGAAACGGCTGCGCAGCGAAAACGTATCGGAGGTGACGTAGCGCTCCATCTCGCGGAGACGCTTCTCGCCTGATGCCAGCTCTGCGTCCACCGCATTCAGCAGTTCACTGCTTGTCGGTGCCGCTTCGCCATCCATTTCCCCCTCCGGCATCGGATCGAGCACGAAGGTGAGAATGATGTAGGCGAGCACCACAAAAAAGAACAGGCCAAAAAGCATTGCCAGCACCGTAATCAGGCGCACCAGCTTTACCGGTACGTCAAGATAGTGGGCAATCCCGGCGCAGACGCCTTTCACCATTCCCTGCTGGGGAATTCGCCACAGTTTTTTATTAAAAAATTCATTCATTAGCGATCCCTCCAGTTCGGGTGCTCTGCATCAAGAATAGCTTCCAGAGAGGCTATCCGCTCGCGCATCCGTTTTGCTTCGTCGTTGAGCTCGGCCAGGCGCTGCTGCTCGCTTTGCGAAAGGGCATCGCGACCGCTGCGGTTGTTGTAGTGCAGCCACAGCCAGACCGGCAGGACAAACAATACAAACAGGGTCAGAGGAATAGCCAAAAATAGCGCGCTCATGTGTACTCCTTACAGATGAGGGGCGGCGTAAACGGACGCCACCCGGTAGTGTTCATCGTTTGTTATTATTGAATATCTTGTTTCATTTTGGCTTTCAGCTGCGCCAGTTGCTCGCTGATTTCATCGCTCGCTTTCAGCTCGGCAAACTCCTGATCCAGCGACTTCTGCTTGCCAAAACCGTGGCTCTCCGCTTCGGCTTCCATCTGGTCGATACGACGCTCGAAGGATTCAAAACGTGCCATGGCTTCATCCAGCTTGCCGCTGTCCAGCTGACGGCGCACGTCGCGGGAAGAGCTGGCGGCCTGGTGACGCAGGGTCAGCGCCTGCTGACGCGCACGGGTCTCGCTGAGTTTGTTCTCCAGCTCGCCAATCTCTTTTTTCATGCGGGCCAGCGTTTCATCAACCAGAACCACTTCCTGCTCAAGGGTCGTGATAATGTCGGTCAGCTTCTGTTTTTCGATCAGGGCAGCGCGGGCCAGATCCTCTTTCTCTTTACGCAGCGCCAGCTCGGCCTTCTCCTGCCATTCTGCCTGCTGGGCAGTAGCCTGTTCAATACGACGCGACAGCTGTTTCTTTTCGGCTAGCGCACGTGCAGAGGTGGAACGCACTTCAACCAGCGTGTCTTCCATCTCCTGAATCATCAGGCGTACCAGTTTCTGTGGATCTTCCGCCTTCTCCAGCAGAGAGTTGATGTTGGCGTTCACGATGTCGGCAAAACGAGAAAAAATACCCATAATGTAATCCTCATATTTTATGTAATCGGGCTAAGCCCTGCTGCTAAGTTAATACAAGACCCATGCCAACTTTTTAACTTATTGATTTATAAATAGTTGATTAATTTTACCGCTGCGGCATTTTGGGTTACAGTGGTGAATAACACTAACTAATAGCGAATTTCATCATGGCAGAATACAAGGATAATCTTCTTGGAGAGGCCAACAGCTTTCTGGAAGTGCTGGAGCAGGTTTCACGCCTCGCCCCGCTGGATAAGCCGGTGCTGATTATTGGTGAGCGCGGAACGGGTAAGGAGCTGATCGCCAACCGCCTGCACTTTCTCTCCGGGCGTTGGGACGGGCCCTTTATCTCGCTGAACTGTGCCGCCCTTAATGAAAACCTGCTGGACACCGAGCTGTTTGGTCATGAAGCTGGGGCCTTTACCGGGGCGCAGCGTCGCCATCCTGGCCGCTTCGAGCGCGCCGACGGCGGCACGCTGTTTCTCGACGAACTGGCTACGGCCCCGATGCTGGTTCAGGAGAAGCTGCTGCGGGTGATTGAGTATGGCGAGCTGGAGCGCGTCGGCGGCAGCCAGCCGCTGCAGGTTAACGTCCGTTTGGTATGCGCCACCAATGCCGATCTGCCTGAAATGGTACGCGACGGCACCTTCCGCGCCGATCTTCTCGACCGGCTGGCCTTTGACGTGGTGCAGCTCCCGCCGCTGCGCGAGCGCCAGAGCGATATAATGCTGATGGCAGAGCACTTCGCGATCCAGATGTGCCGCGAGCTGCGCCTGACGCTGTTTCCAGGCTTTACCGATCGCGCCAGGGAGACGCTGCTGGACTACCGCTGGCCGGGTAATATTCGCGAGCTGAAGAATGTCGTGGAGCGCTCGGTCTACCGCCATGGCACCAGCGAGGTGGCGCTGGATCAGATTATTATCGATCCTTTCCAGCGCACCGCCTCTCCCGAGCCCGTTGCAGAGACGCTCCCTGGGATGCCAGAGCTGCCTCTCGACCTGCGCCAGTTCCAGACCGTGCAGGAGAAGAATTTGCTGGAGGCTGCGCTACAGCAGGCCAAATTTAACCAGAAGCGCGCCGCAGAGCTGCTCGGCCTGACCTACCACCAGCTGAGGGCGCTGTTGAAAAAGCA
>NZ_LR607338.1:710333-719415 GCF_902164725.1 Pseudescherichia vulneris
AGGTTACTCACGCCTAATTATTTATCAGCTGCCATCTGCTGGGCGGCTTTTAGATGCTGCTCAACGACCGGCGTATGCGCATCGGCCAGGGCCTTCACATCCGGATCCTTGATCATCTTGGCATCACTTTGCAGCTTCGACAGCACCATCTGGTGATCTTTGGTGCCGGCGTTTTCCATATACATTTTGTCAAAGGCATCGCCACTCTGCTTTTCCAGATTGGCGGCCATGGCCTTGTGCATAGCGTCCGGCTCAGTCGGCAGCGTCACGCCTTTTTGCTGGGCCACAGTCTGTACTTTGGTTAAGGCAGCACCGTGATCGTCAACCATCTTCTGAGCGAAAGCTTTGACGTCGCTGCTTTGGGCCTTGTTCAGCGCGATTTTGGCAGCGGCGATTTCATTGATATTAGCCTGCGCCATATCCTTCACCGCTTTTTCGTCCCCAGCGCTAAGTTTGGCGTTCGATCCAGTCTGACCTACGGCATCTTTCTGCGCAGCGCTGGGCTGCGTCTGCGCTTGCACGCCAGCAGTGCTGAACATAGCGACGACTGCTGATACGGCGAGTAGCCCTTTCAAGGTTTTGCTCTTCTGCATGTTGTTCTCCTGATGACCATGGGTAGGGTTGGTATGAGGTAATTAACCGTGCGCAGTTTCTTCTGTAAATAACAACTGCAATGGTCAGTTCAGTATAGTGGAACAATGATTTAAGGCAGCAGATTAAGCCAAAATCCTAAGCGGAGGAGGTCAGGAGATGTGAGATTAAGGACAGCCGCTCCACGGCAAGCTGTCTTCGTGTCGTTACTTCTTATTAAGCATCGATTTCAGGTCAGCGAACGGATTGTAGGTTGCCGCACCCACATCCTTCTGCGCATCCTCTCCCGCAACGACGGTTGTACCGTACTGATCGGCCTCGGTATATTTCGAGTGTTCATGATCGTGGCAGTAGAGGCACAGCAGTTCCCAGTTGCTGCCGTCCGGCGGGTTATTGGTGTGATCGTGGTCGATGTGATGCACCGTTAACTCGCGCAGGTTCGAGTACACAAACTCACGGGAGCAGCGCCCGCAAACCCATGGATAAATCTTTAATGCTCTTTCCCGGTAGTCGGACTCCAGACGAGCGTAGTTCTTAGGGATGATAGCCATAGCAGGCAATCCTTACGGTAACGAAAGTATGCCCCTATAGTATGCCAATGCACGACGCTCGCCAATCACTGTTGGGGAGTCGGAGCGTGCTTACGGCAGACTTCCAGCACAAACTGCCGCAGCCAGCGATGCGCCGGATCGGCCTCGGCTCGCGGATGCCACATCTGGGAGAGCGTAATGCCAGGCACCTTTATCGGCAGTTCAAACATGCAATATGCCGCGGCAGGCTGATGGATAAGAAACGAGGCGGGGATCAGCCCCACCAGATCGGAGGCCTGCACCACCGCCAGCGCAGCGGGAAAGCCGGGTACAACAGCAGCGATAGAACGCTCAAGACCCCGTTCAGCCAGGGCCTCATCCACTGGCCCGGCGGTGCGTCCCCTACGAGAGGCGACCACGTGGGCATGCGCAAGGTAGTCGCTGATGCCCACTTCCGGCAGCGTCGCCAGCGGATGGCCGGGGCGCACCACGCCGACAAAGCGATCGCGAAACAGCGCCTGAATGCGGATCTCCGGCCCCATCTCACCCAGCACGCCCACTTCGAGATCGACCAGCCCTTCACGCAGCGCCTTTGCGCTTTTCTCCGCCCGGGCAACAAAGCGCAAACGCACGTGCGGAGCGCTCGCCGCCGCCGTCACAATCAGCGTTGGGCCAAAGGCCTCGATGAAACCCTCGTTAGTGCGCAGCACGAACGTGCGATCCAGCGTCGACAGCGCCAGCCCGGCCGGAGAGGGTCGCAGCAGCGCCAGGGTTTCAAACAGGGTGTGCTGCGTGCGTTCGCGGATCGCCTCTGCATGCGGCGTTAACACCATATGGCGGCCAGCGCGCACCAGCAACGGATCGCCGGTAGTCGCGCGCAGACGGCTGAGCGTACGACTCATCGCCGATGCGCTTAACCCTAAACGACGCGCAGCGCCCGCCACGCTGGCTTCAGCCAGCAGCGCGTCGAGAGCGATAAGCAAATTCAGATCGGGTGCGTTCATGCCTATATCTTACTCTGCCCGTTTGGTTTGAGGGAAGGCGTCCGGTGCAGGTTATTACTGCAAATGCTGCGTCTTCCGCCCGGTCTTATCCCTGATTACGCTTTACACATCGAATGCATGAACATAAAAGAGGTAAACAGCATGGCGCTTTTTTCTATAAGACCTGGGGACGAAGGTTTAGCCGGGCGCGAACGAGCCCTGGCAATGGCTGCGGTGATGACCAGCACTACCATGGCCGTATTTGACGGGGCCATCGTCAACGTTGCGCTGCCGCCTATCGCCCATGCGCTGGCGGTGCCTGCTCAGTCCGCCGTGTGGATCGTCAATAGCTATCTGCTCTCGGCCGCGATGACGCTGGCCATTTTTGCCGCGCTTGCCCGCCGCGTTGGCTTTCGCACCCTGTTTGCCTTCGGCCTGAGCCTCTTTACGCTGGCCTCGCTGGGCTGCGCCCTCTCCTCTTCGCTCTCGGCGCTGACAGGCTGGCGCATCGTGCAGGGCGTTGGCGGGGCAGCGACCTTGAGTATTGCTCCAGCGATCCTACGCGCTGTTTTCCCGACTCGCCTGCTGGGGCGTATTCTGGGCCTTCACGCCCTGTTGATCGCCGCCAGCACGGCAGTCGCCCCGGTGCTGGGGGGCACGCTGCTGGCCGCCCTGAGCTGGCAGTGGCTGTTTGCTATTAATATCCCGCTGGGAGCGATCGCGTTAACGCTGACGCTGCAGGCGCTCCCCAATGACAGCACGCCCGGACGCGAACCCTTTGATATCGCCGGGGCCGCGCTGTCAGCACTGATGCTGGGCGGATTAATTATGGCGGCAAACGCCTTCTCCCGGCCCGGTACGGCGCAAACGCAGCTGTGGACAGCAGCTGGCTATGGTGGCGTGGCGATAGCCGCCGGGCTGCTGTTTATCTGGCGTCAGCGTCGTGCGCCACGGCCGCTGATGCCGCTGGAACTCTTTGCCTCGGCGCGCTTTTCACTGGCGGCGCTCACCTCGCTGGCCTCATTTGTCAGTCAGGGAATGACGTTTATTGCTCTGCCCTTTCTGTTTCAAAGCATATACGGGTATAGCGTCTTTACCTCGGCACTGCTGTTCACCCCCTGGCCGCTGGGGATTATGCTGGCCGCGCCCCATGCAGGTCGTCTGGCCGATCGCTACCCCGCCGCAATGATCTCAACGCTGGGCTTAGGGATTTTTACGCTGGGGTTAACGCTGCTGGCGCTGCTTCCTGACCAGGCTCAGCCCTGGGATATTGGCATTCGCAGCCTGGTTTGTGGACTCGGCTTCGGCTTTTTTCAAAGCCCCAACAATCGTGAAATGCTGGCAAACGCCTCGCGGGAGAACAGCGGCTACGCCTCCGGCGTGCTGGCCATTATGCGTACCTTCGGCCAGTGTTTGGGCGGGGCCTTGGTGGGCGTCATCCTGGCGGTCTTAGCGCCCGTTGGTGCTCAGGCGACGGACGCGGTTCGCCTGAGCCTGTGGGTTGCGGTGCTGGCGACCGTGCTGGCCCTCCTTTTTAGCCTAAGCCGCATACGAAAACAGCCTGATTGACGACTTTTACGCCGCTTACCCGCAGACATTTTTACGTGACCCTGTTAAGTGCGATACACTTTGTAAATCGGTCTTACAGCTAAAGAAATTATGCGCCTGATTATATCTTCCCTGCTCATGGCAGTCGGCCTGTTAAGCGGACACGTTCAGGCTGCGCCTGCGGGTCCCGCTACGGCGGATATTCGTGATAGCGGTTTTGTGTATTGTGTGAATGGCCAGGTTAATACCTTTAATCCGCAAAAAGCGAGCAGCGGCCTGATTGTTGATACCCTGGCGGCCCAGCTTTACGATCGCCTGCTGGACGTGGATCCTTACACCTATCGTCTGGTGCCCGAGCTGGCGGAGAGCTGGGAGGTGCTGGATAACGGCGCAACCTACCGTTTCCGCCTGCGGAGCAACGTCGCCTTTCAAAAAACGCCGTGGTTTACGCCAGGGCGGGCGCTCAACGCCGACGACGTGGTCTTTAGCTTCCAGCGCATTTTCGATCGCCACCACCCGTGGCATAACGTCAACGGCAGCAGCTTCCCCTATTTTGATAGCTTACAGTTTGCCGACTCGGTAGAAAGCGTACGCAAGCTGGACAGCCGCACGGTGGAGTTTCGCCTGAAAAAACCGGACGCCTCGTTTCTGTGGCATCTGGCGACGCACTACGCCTCGGTGATGTCCGCTGAATACGCAGACCAGCTGGCTAAGCGCGATCGTCAGGAGCTGCTGGATCGCCAGCCGGTAGGCACCGGTCCGTTCCAGCTTGCCGAGTACCGCACCGGCCAGTATATCCGCCTCCAGCGCCACGCGCAGTTCTGGCGCGGCCAGCCGCTGATGCCGCAGGTGGTGGTCGATCTCGGCTCCGGGGGAACCGGGCGGCTATCGAAGCTGCTGACCGGCGAGTGTGACGTGCTGGCGTGGCCTGCCGCCAGCCAGCTAACGATTTTACGCGACGATCCGCGCCTGCGTCTGACCCTGCGCCCGGGGATGAACATCGCCTATCTGGCGTTTAATACCGACAAAGCGCCGCTGAATAACCCCGCCGTGCGTCACGCGCTGGCGCTGGCGATCAACAACCAGCGCCTGATGCAGTCGATCTATTACGGCACAGCGGAGACCGCCGCCTCGATCCTGCCCCGTGCCTCCTGGGCCTATGACAGCGACGCAAAAATCACCGAATACAATCCGGAAAAAGCCAAACAGCAGCTGGCCGCGCTGGGGCTGGAGAACATGACCTTACAGCTATGGGTACCGACCAGCTCGCAGGCATGGAACCCCAGCCCGCTGAAAACCGCTGAACTTATCCAGGCCGATATGGCCCAGGTCGGCGTTAAGGTAATGATTGTTCCCGTCGAGGGGCGTTTCCAGGAAGCGAGACTGATGGATATGAATCACGACCTGACCCTCGCTGGCTGGTCGACAGACAGCAACGACCCGGACAGCTTTTTCCGCCCGCTGCTTAGCTGCGCCGCCATTGAGTCGCAAACAAACTTTGCCCACTGGTGTCACCGGGAGTTTGATACCATATTGCAAAAAGCGCTGACCTCCCAGCAGCTGGCGTCGCGCATTGAAGCCTACGATGAAGCGCAGACGATCCTCGCTCGCGAGCTGCCGGTGCTGCCGCTGGCCTCTTCCCTGCGCCTGCAGGCCTACCGCTACGATATTAAAGGTCTTGTCCTGAGCCCGTTCGGCAACGCCTCGTTTGCTGGCGTCTCGCGTGAACCGCAAAAAGAAGAGGTGAAGCAACCATGATCATCTTTACGCTGCGCCGCCTGCTTCTGCTACTGGTCACGCTCTTTCTGCTGACCTTTGTGGGCTTCAGCCTGAGCTACTTTACCCCGCACGCGCCGCTGCAGGGCGCATCCCTGTGGAATGCCTGGTTCTTCTGGTTTAAAGGGGTACTGCACTGGGATTTCGGCGTCTCCAGCATTAACGGCCAGCTGATCTCCGAGCAGCTCAAGGAGGTCTTCCCGGCCACTATGGAGCTCTGTATTCTCGCCTTTGGCTTTGCGCTGGTGGTGGGCATTCCGGTTGGCATGATGGCCGGAATTATGCGCGGTAAATGGCAGGATAAGCTGATCAGCGCCCTGGCCCTGATTGGCTTCTCCATTCCCATCTTCTGGCTGGCGCTGCTGCTGACCCTCTTCTTCTCGCTGACGCTGGGCTGGCTGCCGGTATCAGGCCGCTTCGATCTGCTTTATGAAGTGAAAACGGTCACTGGCTTTGCGCTGATTGACGCCTGGCTGTCGGCGTCAATATGGCGCGAAGAGATGATCATCAGCGCGCTGCGGCATATGGTGCTACCGGTGCTGACCCTGGCGGTCGCGCCGACCACCGAGGTGATCCGCCTGATGCGCCTCAGCACCATTGAGGTGTTTGAGCAGAACTACATCAAGGCCGCCGCCACGCGCGGGCTTTCGCGCCTGAGCATTCTGCGCCGCCACGTGCTGCACAACGCCCTGCCGCCGGTGATCCCCCGTCTGGGCCTGCAGTTTTCCACGATGCTGACGCTGGCGATGATCACTGAAATGGTCTTTAGCTGGCCGGGGCTGGGGCGCTGGGTGATCAATGCCATCCGCCAGCAGGACTATGCGGCTATTTCCGCCGGGGTGATGGTGATTGGTGCGCTGGTCATTATTGTTAACGTTCTCTCTGACATTCTGGGCGCGCTGGCGAACCCTTTGAAACATAAGGAATGGTATGCCCTCCGATAACGTCTATAACGAGAAGCAGGCTCCCGGCGCGCTGCGCACGGTCTGGCGCAAGTTCTATGGCGACACCACCGCCATGATTGGTCTGTACGGCTGCGCCGGGCTGGTGCTGCTGTGTCTTTTTGGCCGCTGGTTCGCGCCCTACGGCATCGATCAGCAGTTCCTCGGCTACCAGCTGCTGCCACCCTCGTGGTCACGCTATGGGGATGTCTCCTTCTTCCTTGGCACTGACGACCTTGGCCGGGACGTGCTTAGCCGCCTGCTTAGCGGCGCAGCACCCACGGTAGGCGGCGCGTTTGTCGTTACCCTGGCGGCAACGATCTGCGGCCTGGTGCTGGGCGTCGTGGCCGGGGCAACGCACGGCCTGCGTTCGGCGGTGCTGAACCATGTGCTCGATACGCTGCTGTCGATCCCCTCCCTGCTGCTGGCCATTATCGTGGTGGCCTTTGCCGGGCCGCACCTCTCCCATGCCATGTTTGCCGTCTGGCTGGCGCTGCTGCCGAGGATGGTGCGTTCGGTCTACAGCATGGTGCACGACGAGCTGGAGAAAGAGTACGTGGTCGCCGCGCGGCTGGACGGCGCGACGACGCTCAATATTTTATGGTTTGCGGTACTGCCAAACATGACCGCAGGCCTGGTGACCGAGATCACCCGCGCGCTCTCGATGGCAATTCTCGACATTGCCGCGCTGGGCTTTCTCGATCTCGGTGCGCAGCTGCCCTCCCCGGAGTGGGGAGCGATGCTGGGCGACGCGCTGGAGCTGATCTACGTCGCGCCCTGGACAGTGATGCTGCCGGGGGCGTCGATCATGGTAAGCGTTTTACTGGTTAACCTGCTGGGCGACGGGATCCGCCGTGCGGTCAATGCGGGGGTGGAATAGTGCCACTACTTGATATTCGTAACTTGACCATTGAGGTCAAGACCGGCGAAGGCTGGGTAAGAGCCGTCGATCGCGTCACGCTGACCCTTGCCGAAGGCGAAATCCGCGGTCTGGTGGGCGAATCCGGCTCGGGCAAAAGCCTGATAGCCAAAGCCATCTGCGGCGTAACCAAAGATAACTGGCGGGTTACCGCAGACCGAATGCGCTTCGACGATGTCGATCTGATGCGCCTCTCGGCGCGCGAGCGGCGGAAAATCCTCGGACATAACGTGTCGATGATTTTTCAGGAGCCGCAGTCCTGTCTCGATCCGTCGGAGCGCGTCGGCAAACAGCTGATGCAAAACATTCCGGCCTGGACCTATAAAGGCCACTGGTGGCAGCGCATGGGCTGGCGGAAACGGCGCGCCATCGAGCTGCTGCACCGCGTCGGCATTCGCGATCACAAAGATGCGATGCGCAGCTTCCCTTATGAGCTGACGGACGGTGAGTGCCAGAAGGTGATGATTGCCATTGCGCTGGCGAACCAGCCGCGCCTGCTGATCGCCGATGAGCCGACCAACGCCATGGAGCCGACCACCCAGGCGCAGATTTTCCGTCTGCTGACCCGGCTCAACCAAAACAACAACACCACCATTATCCTGATCAGCCATGACCTGCAGATGCTGAGCCAGTGGGCGGACAAGATCAACGTGATGTACTGCGGACAGACCGTGGAGACCGCGCCGAGCGAGGAGCTGATCGCCACGCCGCATCACCCCTATACGCAGGCGTTGATCCGCGCTATTCCTGACTTTGGCAGTGCCATGCCGCATAAAAGCCGCCTGAACACGCTGCCGGGGGCGATCCCACTGCTGGAGCATCTGCCGATTGGCTGCCGTCTCGGGCCGCGCTGCCCCTACGCCCAGCGTAAATGCATCGAGCGTCCCCTGCTGGCCGGACCCAAAAATCACCTCTTTGCCTGTCATTTCCCGCTGAATATGGAGAAAGAGTGAGATGATCGACACCCTGCTGGAAGTACGCAATCTGAGTAAAACCTTCCGCTACCGTACCGGCTGGTTCCACCGCCAGACGGTAGAGGCGGTAAAGCCGCTGAGCTTTACCCTGCGAGAGAAGCAGACCCTGGCGATCATCGGTGAGAACGGCTCAGGTAAATCAACGCTGGCGAAGATGCTGGCGGGCATGATCGAACCGACCACCGGCGAGCTGTTGATTGACGATAGCCCCCTGCACTACGGCGACTACTCGTTTCGCAGTCAGCGTATCCGCATGATTTTTCAGGATCCCTCGACGTCGCTGAACCCGCGCCAGCGCATCTCGCAAATCCTCGACTTCCCGCTGCGCCTGAATACCGATCTGCCGCCTGAGGCTCGGCGGCAGCGGGTGATTGAGACCCTGCGCATGGTCGGGCTGCTGCCGGATCACGTCAGCTACTATCCCCATATGCTCGCCCCGGGCCAGAAACAGCGTTTAGGGCTGGCCCGGGCGCTGATCCTGCGCCCGAAGGTGATCGTCGCAGATGAGGCTCTGGCGTCGCTGGATATGTCGATGCGTTCGCAATTAATTAACCTGATGCTGGAATTGCAGGAGAAACAGGGTATCTCTTATATCTACGTGACTCAGCATATCGGTATGATGAAACACATCAGCGACCAGGTCATCGTGATGCACCAGGGCGAAGTGGTTGAGCGTGGCAGCACCGCTGACGTGCTGGCCGCCCCGCTGCATGAGCTGACCCGACGCCTTATTGCCGGCCATTTTGGCGAGGCGCTGACGGCGGATGCCTGGCGAAAAGACCGCTAGCGCCACTCTTTAGGGTGGTCGGATTAACACATA
>NZ_LR607338.1:719515-741199 GCF_902164725.1 Pseudescherichia vulneris
AGCTGGAACTCAAGTAAGCGTTCCTTTCCCCTCCCGTTCGGGAGGGGTCTCCCCCGCTGTTTATGCTTTTCTGCTATTTATTATCACCTAACAATATTTTTCCCCTCGTTAGCGTTACGCCAGGATATTGATCGCCATTTTGAGATCAAGGAAAGCCCATGGAACAACGCCGTTTTTCCGGCAAAGGCCACTGGTATCATGAAACCCAGTCGAGTACCGGCCAGGCACAAGCGCTACCGTTAGTTCCCGAAGCCGCCACCGTCACCGATCGTTTTCTACTGGATCTTGTGCTGCCTGAAGAGGTCATTGCCCCCTGTCAAGGCTGGCTGGAGCCTGCCCGTGCGCTCTGCGACCGGCTCTTTCCTCGCAGCGTCAGCGTTAGCCGCCAGCGCACCTTCAGCGCCTACGATCGCCTGAGCACGGCCCTCACGGTAGCCCAGGTTTACGGCGTCCAGCGCCTGTGCAATCACTACGCCGCCCGCCTTGCGCCGCTGCCCGGTCCCGACTCCTCCCGGGAGAGCAACTATCGCCTGGCGCAGATCACCCAGTACGCCAGACAGCTCGCCAGCTCCCCCGAGGTGATCGACGCCAGGGCGCGGGAGCAGCTTGAAGAGGTAGGGCTAACGACCTGGGACATCGTGCTGATGGATCAGATTATCGGCTTTATTGGCTTCCAGGCGCGGGTCATTGCAGCGTTTCAGGCGCTACTCTGCCAGCCCGTACGCTGGCTGCCCGGTATGGAGATGCAGCAGGATGCTGCCGCCGAACCGTTTAGTCGTCCTGAGAGCCGCTGGACGCCAGGCCTTGAGCGCGTCGAGCCACACTTCGCCAGTCCGGCCCAGCTGGAGTCGCTGGCCCAGTGGCAGCCGCTGCCGGCCCTGCAGGTGCTGACGCCGGTGCTGGCCCACGAGCACCACCTGCTTAACGCGCTAGGGGAGATCGTACAGAGCGATCTGTGCGCCACGCTCGATGTCGCACTGGTGGAGCTGGTGGCCCTGCTGACGGCGCGGATTAACGGTAGCCTGGACTGCTTTAACACTCTGGCGACGTCTGCCCTACCCGCCGCGCCGATCGCAGCGTTGCGCAGCGGCGAACGGGCGTTAAACAGCTGGGGCCAGGCCGATCCGCAGGCGCGGGCGGTTATCCAGGCCGTACAGCTTTTGACCCGAGCGGCAGACCGGTTTAGTGCCGCCCAGTTTACTCCCCTCGTTGAACAGGGGCTTTCTCCTCAGCAGGCGGTGAATCTGCTGGCGTGGAGCGGCCTGTGCGGCTGGTTGAATCGTCTTAAAATCGCGCTGGGCGACACGCATTAGCGCGAAACAGCGCTTGAAGCGTCACCCAGAATCGCGTAAAACTGTCAGCCGCTCTTATGGCCACGAAAATATAAAATTATGTTCCAGGACAACCCGCTGCTAGCGCAGCTTAAACAGCAACTGCATTCCCAAACGCCGCGTGCGGAAGGTGTCGTTAAAGGCACCGAAAAAGGTTTTGGCTTCCTCGAAGTCGACGGACAGAAAAGCTATTTTATTCCGCCGCCACAGATGAAGAAGGTAATGCATGGCGACCGCGTGATCGCCGTGATCCACAGTGACAAAGATCGCGAATCCGCCGAGCCGGAAGAGCTTGTCGAGCCGTTTCTGTCGCGCTTTGTCGGTAAAGTACACAGGAAAGACGATCGTCTCTCTATTGTACCGGATCATCCGTTGTTGAAAGAGGCGATCCCCTGCCGGGCCATGCGCGGCGTGGAGCATGATTTTAAAGAGGGCGACTGGGCGGTAGCCGAGATGCGTCGCCATCCGCTGAAGGGCGACCGCGGCTTCTACGCCGAGCTGACGCAATTTATTACCTTCGGTGATGACCACTTCGTTCCGTGGTGGGTGACCCTTGCCCGCCATAATCTGGAGAAAGAGGCACCGAACGGTGTGGCAACCGATATGCTGGATGAAGGCCTGGAGCGTGTCGACCTGACAGCGCTGGACTTTGTCACTATCGACAGCGCCAGCACCGCAGATATGGATGATGCCCTGTTTGTCGAAACGCTGGCTGACGATAAGCTGCAGCTGACCGTCGCCATTGCCGATCCCACCGCGTGGATCGCCGAGGGCAGCAAGCTGGACGATATCGCCAAAGTACGTGCCTTCACTAACTACCTACCGGGTTTCAATATCCCGATGCTGCCGCGTGAGCTCTCAGACGACCTCTGCTCTCTGCGTCCGCAGGAAATCCGTCCCGTGCTGGCCTGCCGCATGATCATTGCCGCTGACGGTACTATTGAAGAGGATATTACCTTCTTCGCGGCGACCATCGAATCCAAAGCCAAGCTGGTTTATGACGAGGTCTCAGACTGGCTGGAAGGCAAAGCGGGCTGGCAGCCGCCCTCAGAGTCGATTGCCAACCAGATCCGCCTCCTGCACCGCGTCTGCCTGAGCCGCAGCGAGTGGCGTACCCAGCATGCGCTGGTGTTTAAGGATCGTCCGGACTATCGCTTTGTGCTGGGTGAAAAAGGCGAGGTGCTGGATATCGTGGCCGAGCCGCGCCGCATTGCTAACCGCATCGTCGAGGAGTCCATGATCGCCGCCAACATCTGTGCGGCACGCGTTCTGCGCGCTAAGCTGGGCTTCGGGATCTACAACATTCACCTCGGGATCGATCCGGCGAATGGCGAAGCGCTGGCCGCGCTGCTGAAAACGCACGGCATGCACGTTGACGCCGAAGAGGTGCTGACCCTCGAAGGGTTCTGCAAGCTACGCCGCGAGCTTGATGCTCAGCCGTCAGGGTTCCTCGACAGCCGCATCCGTCGCTTCCAGTCCTTTGCTGAAATCAGCACCGAGCCGGGCCCTCACTTCGGTCTGGGCCTGGATGCCTACGCGACCTGGACCTCACCTATCCGTAAGTATGGCGATATGATCAACCATCGCCTGCTGAAAGCGATTATCAAGAACGAAACCATTGCTCGTCCGCAGGATGATGCAACGGTGCAAATGGCCGAACGTCGCCGACTCAACCGTATGGCGGAGCGTGACGTGGGTGACTGGCTCTATGCGCGCTTCCTGAAAGACAAAGCCGCCACGGATACTCGCTTTGCCGCAGAAATTATCGATATCAGCCGCGGCGGTATGCGTGTGCGTCTGGTAGATAACGGCGCAGTCGCGTTTATTCCGGCTCCGTTCCTGCACGCCGTGCGTGATGAGATGGTGTGTAGTCAGGAGAGCGGCACGGTGACGATTAAAGGCGAAACCGTGTATAAAGTTAGCGATGTAATTGACGTCACTATTGCTGAAGTACGCATGGAGACGCGCAGCGTTATTGCCCGCCCGCTGGCTTAATTATCTCCCTGCCCTGTCGGCCTCGTGATATACGAGGCCGACAGCATTTTGCCCTTCCCTTCATGTAATAAATATTCACTAATTCTGGTTTTTAGCTGAAGCAGAAATATTATAATATCGCCTGTAAAAACAGTGTTTTCCGTTATTAACCGTGTGGCTTTGTCGATCTTAACGTCGCCGATTTTAAATGGGTGAACGTAGCGCGTCGAGTGGGACAGGAGGAAGCATGAAAGAGGATTTGGATCAAAAAGGGCTGTTTCGCTATCTGGGCTCAAATAGCCCATTTTGGCGACTCTCTGTCGACAGCAATACGCTACACCTTGCCACCAGTGAAAATGCCGAAGCCAGCCAGACGATAACGCTTAACGATGAGCAAGCCGAGCAGATCCGGGCGATGACGGTGATTACCTCCAGCGTGACCACCACCCTGCCGCTCCTGGACCGGGAGGTGACGTTGCATCTGGTTGGCCGTAAAACAGGTAAAACAGAGTGGACTGGTACCGCCTCCTCCTGCAATGATACCTCATCCATAGCCCAGGATTTAGTCGAAGGCCTCGCCTTTGCTGAACAGGTCGTATCTGAAGCACACTCGGCAATAGTTATTCTCGATCGCCACGGCAATATTCAGCGCTTTAATCGGCTATGCGAGGAATATACCGGCCTGCGCGAAACAGAGGTTATTGGCGAGAACGTTTTTAAATTATTTATGAGCCGCAGAGAAGCTGTCGCGTCACGGCGTAACATCGCTAACTTTTTCCTGAACGGTAACGCTTACGAAGTTGAACGCTGGGTCAAAACCCGCAAAGGACAGCGGCTATTTCTCTTTCGCAATAAGTTTGTCCACAGCGGCAGCGGTAAAAATGAGATATATATTATCTGCTCCGGAACGGATATTACCGAAGAGCGCCGCGCCCAGGAGCGTCTGCGCGTGCTGGCCAATACCGACACCGTCACCGGTCTGCCTAACCGCAATGCCATCAACGAGCTGACGAGCGACGCCATTGCGAAACGCGGCGATAGCCAGGTAGGTATCGTCTATCTCGATCTCGATAATTTTAAAAAGGTCAACGACGCCTACGGCCATATGTTTGGCGACCAGCTGTTGCAGGCGGTGGCGCTGGCTATTTTAAGCTGTCTGGAGGAAGGCCAGGTGCTGGCAAGGCTGGGTGGCGACGAGTTTATCGTGCTGGCGACCAAAACCTCGCAGAGCGCGCTGGAGGCGATGGCATCCCGAATCTTAACCCGGCTGCGCCAGCCTTTCCGCATCGGGCTTATTGAAGTCTACTCGGGCTGCTCGCTGGGCATTTCGCTGGCACCCCAGCACGGCAAAGATCGGGAGACCGTGATCCGCAATGCCGATACCGCCATGTACACCGCCAAAGAGAACGGACGCGGTAAGTTTTGTGTCTTTACCCCAGAGATGAACCAGCGTGTCTTTGAGTATCTGTGGCTCGACACTAACCTGCGCAAAGCGCTGGATGATAATCAACTGGTGATCTACTACCAGCCCAAGGTGACCTGGCGCGGCGAGATCCGTAGTCTGGAGGCGCTGGTGCGCTGGCAGTCGCCGGAGCGCGGCCTTCTCGCCCCGACGGAGTTTATCTCCTATGCCGAGGAGTCTGGCCTGATCGTCCCGCTGGGGCGGTGGGTGATGCTGGACGTGCTGCAGCAGATTGCCAAATGGCGCGACAAGGGGCTAAACATGCGGGTCGCGGTGAACCTCTCAGCACGTCAGCTAGCTGACCAGACCCTGCTCAACGATCTCAGGCAGGCGCTAAGCGATCTTGATTTTGAATACAGCCCGATTGACGTTGAGCTAACCGAAAGCTGCCTGATTGAAAACGAAGAGGTAGCCCTGGCGGTGATTGAGCAGTTTAGCGCCCTTGGCGCGCAGGTGCATCTCGACGACTTTGGTACCGGCTACTCGTCGCTGTCGCAGTTGGCGCGTATCCCCATAGACGCCATCAAGCTTGATCAGTCCTTTGTGCGCGACGTGCACAAGCAGTCGGTTTCGCAGTCGCTGGTGCGGGCGATCGTCGCCGTGGCACAGGCGCTGAATTTACAGGTCATTGCCGAAGGCGTTGAGAGCGTCAAAGAGGATGCGTTTTTGACAAAAAACGGCGTCAACGAACGACAGGGATTTTTGTTTGCTAAGCCCATGCCCGCCGCCGCCTTTGAGCGCTGGTTCAAGCGTTACCAGACGCGGAAAATGCGTTAGCGATTAATTAATATCGTTTGCTTATGCTTTTTTGAGATTTATTTTTTTCTCCTTCTCTTTTTACACTATTTTTAGCATCATTAAATTTATTACCCTTTCAATCAGGAGTGACATGATGGCTGACATCGACGCAAAGCAACTGGCAGCACGGATCGATACCGTGCTCGATATTCTGGTTGCGGGTGATTACCACTCTGCCATTCATAATCTTGAAATTCTTAAGGCGGAGCTTCTGGCGAAGAACGATGCCGAGCAGGCTCAGGGGCAAAATTCGCCTAAAACGCCGTGGGAAATTTAATCGCGATGAATTCCCGACAACAAACTATTTTGCAGATGGTGATTGATAAAGGCCGGGTCAGCGTGACCGATCTGGCTAAAACAACCGGCGTATCAGAAGTGACTATCCGCCAGGATTTGAATACGCTGGAGAAGCAGAGCTATTTGCGCCGCACCCACGGCTATGCGGTGCCGTTGGAAAGCGACGATGTTGAAACCCGCATGCTCAATAATTTTGCCCTGAAGCGCGAGCTGGCGGAATTTGCCGCTTCCACGGTGGAGCCCGGTGAAACGATATTTATTGAAAACGGCAGCAGCAATGCGCTGCTGGCCCGCACTCTCGCTGAGCAGAAAGATATCACTATTATCACGGTGAGCAGCTATATTGCGCATCTGCTTAAAGAGACCTCCTGCGAAGTGATCCTGCTCGGCGGCATCTATCAGAAGAAAAGCGAGAGCATGGTGGGACCGCTGACGCGACAGTATATTGCGCAGGTACACTTCAACAAGGCGTTTATTGGTATTGATGGCTGGCAGCCTGATACCGGCTTTACTGGCCGGGACATGATGCGCGCCGACGTGGTAAATGCCGTGCTCGAAAAGGGCTGTGAGGCCATTATTCTGACCGATAGCTCAAAGTTTGGGGTGGTTCATCCCTACCCGCTTGGACAGCACCATCCTTTTAACAGGGTGATCACCGACGACAAGCTTAACGCGGCCACCCAGCACCAGCTGGAGCAGGCTGGTGTGCATGTCGATATTGTGAAATCTCCCCGCACACGCTAACGCTTTTTTAGCCCATGAAAGTGGGCTATCTCCCTCATCTATGAGACTTTTCTGACGATTCAATTAAGACTTTTTACCTGTCTGTTCGACAGGCAAGAAGTAAAATTATGTTCAGCGATATAACAGGATGTAACTACCGCCTCGCTTCAGTTGAGCGTGGATATCAGTAACAACTGTGTAACATAATTTACGGAAAAAGACTTTAGTGTGTCATAAGCGCACTATACTTAAAGAGATTTCTTTCCGTGAATCGAAATTTCAGGAGAAAGTATTATGATGTTATCAAGCAAAAAAGCAGCAACTGTCGTACTGGCTGTTACACTGGCAATGTCTCTGAGCGCATGTTCCAACTGGTCCAAACGCGACCGTAACACCGCTATCGGTGCCGGTGCAGGTGCGATCGGTGGCTCTGTTCTGACCGATGGCAGCACCCTGGGTACGCTGGGTGGCGCAGCGGTTGGTGGTATTATCGGTCACCAGGTCGACTAATAATACGACGTAGCAGGTCTTTCAAGGATCGAAAACGCGTTCTGATAACGCCGTAATACTTTCTTGCAGATCTGAATAACGCAGTACGCATTATAAGGCCACGGCAACCGCCGTGGCTTTTTATTTACTTGTTAGCCGCCCGCCAATTTGACCTTCATGCCTTTGGCTTCCAGCAGCGTTTTAAGCAGATCGCGCTTGTCGCCCTGAATTTCGATAACGCCCTCTTTTACCGATCCACCACAGCCACACTTCTTCTTCAGCTCGGCAGCCAGCTTATTCAACGCCTCATCGTCGCCCTCGACGCCGGTAATCAGGCAGACACCCTTACCTTTACGCCCGCTGGTTTGCTTGTGAATGCGCACGATGCCATCGCCTTTTGGCCGCTCAGGGGCAGCTTTAGGCTCATCAATACGCCCGGTTTCGGTGGAGTAGACTAAACGGCTGTTACTGTCCTTCATTATGCCTCCAGCTTCAGGGACGCATTAATTTCGCTGAGGGTCTGGGCAGGATTGGCAGACTGGGTGACCGGACGACCAATCACCATGTAGTCAACGCCCGCCGACAGCGCCTGCTGCGGCGTCATAATCCGACGCTGATCGCCCACTTCGCTGCCTTCAGGACGGATCCCCGGCGTCACCAGCCTAAACGCGTGCCCCAGCTCGCTCTTGAAGCGCACCGCTTCCTGTGCAGAGCACACAACCCCATCCAGGCCACACTGCTTGGTCAGGCGCGCCAGGCGCTCGGCGTGCTCGGCAGGCGTGCTGGTGATGCCCAGATCGCGCAGATCGCTGGCCTCCATGCTGGTCAAAACCGTCACGGCAATAAGCAGCGGTGCGTCCTTACCAAACGGCACCAGCGCCTCGCGGGCAGCGCTCATCATACGTGCTCCACCGGAGGCGTGAACGTTGACCATCCAGACACCAAGATCGGCCGCAGCGGCGACCGCATGGGCTGCGGTATTGGGAATATCATGAAACTTCAGATCGAGAAACACGTCGAAGCCGCGCTGATGAAGCTCGCGCACGAACTGCGGCCCAAAACGGGTAAACATCTCTTTGCCTACCTTCAGGCGGCAGTCGCTGGGAGCGATGCGATCGACAAATGCGAGGGCCAGATCGCGACTGGCGTAGTCGAGAGCAACCACAACGGGAGAGTGGCACAGAGATGTAGAAGAAGATGAAGCAGTAGACGTCATGACCAGACCTTCTTATTGATGAGCACGCGCGGGCGCAAAAGGATAAACGGGCAGCATTCTAACTGCGGGAGGAGGAAATTGACAGGGTGTATTTTTTGCTGGCTGGCTGATTCGGCACGGTGCAGCCTAAAGAGTGAGTCTATTGTAGTATGTTGTAACTAAAATGAGACTTTTTTTTAAATTACTGGCCGTCGAGACCGCGAATCGGCTTCACCGTTGACCAGGCCCGACATGAAGGACAGTGCCAGTACATCGTGAAAGCGGTAAAACCACACTTCTGACAGCGGTAGCGTGGCTTGCTGCGGATCTGCTCCCCGACCATGTCACGCAGCGCCATCAGGCTCTCTTTCGCCCGCCCCTCTTCGGCGTCGTGCAGGTGGTAATCCATCAGCTTATGGAACACGCGCATCGTTGGGTGACGCTGGAGCTGACGAGTGACGGTTACCTGGGCCTGATCCTGCCCTTCACGCTGATCGATAATCTCTGCCAGCATCAGATCGGCGGTCGCGCCTACGTTCTCCTCAACGCAGCGGGTAAGGAACTCTGCCCACTCGTCGTTTTTTCCGAGCTGGAGGTAGCAGGTCTGCAACATCTCCAGGGTTTCGCTCACCAGCTCTTTATCCTGGTCAATCACCCGCAGCAGACTCTCCATCGCCCTGGCGTAATCGCCTTTAGCGATCAGCACGCGGCCAATCATGATGGAGACGCGGGGGCTGGTGCGATCGGCCGCTGCGCCTTTCTTCAGCAGCGCCATCGCACGGTCCATATCGTCATTACCCATCTGCTGCAACGCAAGCTCGCAGTAAAAATGGGCAATTTCGCCGCGCTGTTTATCCTTACCGAGCTTGACCAGACGCTCGGCAACGTCGATCGCCTTCTGCCACTCGCTGGTGGCCTGATAGATCTGCAGAAGCTGCTGTAACGCCCCGATGCGAAAATCGGTTTCGTCCACCAGCTGATTAAACATATCTTCGGCGCGATCGTACATGCCCGCAGCCATATAGTCGCGGCCCAGCTGCTGAACCGCCAGCAGACGCTGGTCATAGGAGAGCGAGGCGCTCTCCATCAGGGTCTGATGGATGCGGATAGCGCGATCCACCTCGCCCCGGGAGCGAAACAGGTTCCCCAGGGTGAGATGCGCCTCAACGGTGCCGGTATCCTCTTTAAGCATGTCGAGGAACAGGTCTACCGCCTTGTCCTGTTGGTTACTCAGCAAGAAGTTGACACCGGCCACGTAGTCACGCGACAGCCGGTTGGCCTCATCCTGTTTTGTTTGTTGCGCACTTCTGCGTCCCATGTACCAGCCGTAGGCGGCTGCCACGGGTAACAGCAGAAACAACAGCTCCAGCATAACCTGTTATTCCTTGACGACCGGCGTCGTTGCGGTCGTTACCGGAACGCTATTGGTAGCAGGCGCAGTGGTTGTAGGCACAGCCGTTGCAGGAGCCGTCGGTGCAGGGGCAATTTGCTGTTCAAGACGCTTAATCTTACGCTCTGCCCGCGCCAGAGAGACCCGCACGCGCAGCCAGAAGAGACCGCAGATCAGCCAGCCGATAGCAAAGCCTGCGGCGAACAGAACCGCCAGCAGCGTAGAGATACGATACTCTCCCTGCGCCAACAGGTAATTGAAGGTCACCTGCTGATCGTTTTGCGCACCCAGAGTGACGGAAACGACAAAAATTGCTAACACCAGTAAGAAAATGAGTAGATATTTCACATTACTTCCCGTTATGTGGCTTAGGGCGAATAAATTCTGTTCAACCTGCTGCATCCAGCCTTATAAACTACCATTTTCGCGCAGCGGACGAAATGGAAAACCGTGACATCCAGATGATGTAAGGCCAAAAAGCAGAAATTCAACGCTTAGACGGCCTTACTCATTTTTCTCTTCACGCTGGGCTATCTCGATATCTTCTTTCACCGGCGGCGTCAGTGGCCCACAGAGACGCTGTGCAAGCCAGGTCGCCAGGGTGACCAGAATACCGGAGATGAGCGTCGCTACCGCCAGATCCTGCGGCCAGTGCATGCCCAACAGCATACGGCTGCCCATTACCAGTACGGCCCACACCATCAGCACAACGATAGTGAGCGTACGGCGACGGGGCCATAACAGACCCACAGCCAGCAGCGCCCAGCTGGCGGCAAACATCGTGTGGCCGGAGGGGAAGGCAAAGCCGGTCTCTTTCTGCCAGTGCTTGCGTAAAAACTCCGGCACGTTGTCCTGCTCGGTAAGCTGCTTCTCCACCAGGGCACCGCGCTCCTTACGTTTTAAAGTGTAGAACTCATCTACCGGAATTTGGTGAGTTTTTTCGAGCCAGACCACAAACGGACGTGGCTCCTGAGCAACCGTTTTAACCCAGGATTTGACCCCCTGGCCAATCACGATCGCCACGCCAAGAATGGCAAACAGCGTCAGCGCCGCCTTCAGGCGAAAGCGTAAACACCACAGGAACCAGCCGCATAACACGACGTGGGTAATGATGCCCCAGGGCTGGGTGACCGTTTCGGTGATCCAGTAGAGCATTTTAAGCCAGCCGCTGTGGCCTCCAGGCTGCCAATGCCAGCCGAAGAGCAATACCAGCAGTGGCATGATCAGCAGAAGTCCCGTTCCGGCGGCGATCCGTCTTGCGATTGAGAGCATTTTCTTTCCCTTTCAATTAAGTGACACAATAATAACTGAAAAATAACAAGTTCGGCAGATTTGACGGATTTGTGCGTTTAATCTTTGTAAGCCACGGTGGCGATTAGTGAAGTAGCGCGCCTTGTGGCAAAATAGGGACAGACAGAAAGCCTGAAGGCTACGGGCACAGAAAGTGCCAGCTTAATCTGGAGAATCACATGCAGCTTAAACGTGTGGCAGAAGCCAAACTGCCAACCCCCTGGGGCGACTTCCTGATGGTGGGATTTGAAGAACTGGCAACCGGACAGGATCACGTTGCTCTGGTCTATGGCGATATTTCCGGCCAGACGCCAGTGCTCGCTCGCGTCCATTCGGAGTGTTTGACCGGCGACGCCCTGTTCAGCCTGCGCTGCGACTGCGGTTTTCAGCTTGAAGCCGCCCTCTCCCACATCGCTGAAGAGGGACGCGGGATCCTTCTTTATCATCGTCAGGAGGGGCGCAACATTGGCCTTCTGAATAAAATTCGCGCCTATGCGCTACAGGACCAGGGCTATGATACCGTTGAGGCCAACCATCAGCTGGGCTTTGCCGCCGACGAGCGTGACTTTACGCTGTGCGCGGACATGTTCAAGCTGCTGGGCGTGGATGAGGTGCGACTGTTAACCAATAACCCGCGCAAGGTCGAGATCCTTACCGAGGCCGGGATTAACATCGTTGAACGCGTGGCGCTGATCGTCGGACGTAACCCCAATAATGAGCACTACCTTGATACCAAGGCGGCCAAAATGGGTCATCTGCTGGGTTGATTGGTGCGAGAAAGCGCCGGGTGGCGGCATACGCCTTACCCGGCCTACAAAACTCTGTAAGCCGGGCATGGTTGATTTACAGCATATTGCGGATCACGTAGTGCAGGATCCCGTCATTCTGGTAGTAAGTAAGCTCAGTACCGGTGTCGATACGGCAGCGGCAGTCAATGGTCTCCTGACTTCCATCAACCCGCGTCAACCGCACTGGAATAGTCGCGCCTGGCTTGAGCTGGGTCAGATTATCAACGTCAATCTTCTCCTCGCCCGTCAGCCCCAGCGTTTTACGCGTCACGCCCTGCGGAAACTCCAGCGGCAGGATCCCCATACCAATCAAATTCGAACGGTGAATACGCTCGAACGACTCGGCAATGACGACGCGGATGCCCAGCAGACGTGGCCCCTTGGCAGCCCAGTCACGGCTGGAGCCTGATCCGTACTCTTTACCGGCAACGACCGCCAGCGGCGTCCCCTCTTTCTGGTAGCGCATGGCCGCGTCATAGATAGAGATGACTTCGCTGCCCGGCAGATGCCGCGTCATCCCGCCCTCAATGCCGGGAACCATTTCGTTACGAATACGGATGTTGGCGAAGGTGCCGCGCATCATCACTTCATGGTTCCCCCGGCGGGAGCCGTAGGAGTTGAAATCCCCACGCTCGACCCCGTGGCTTTGCAGGTAACGCCCGGCCGGGCTGTCCGGTTTGATGCTGCCCGCCGGCGAGATGTGGTCGGTCGTCACTGAGTCACCCAGCATCGCCAGGATCCGCGCTCCGTGAATATCTTCCACCTGCTTCGGCGTCGCCAGCATCTCGTCAAAGAAGGGTGACAGACGGATGTAGGTCGAGTCATTCTGCCAGTTATAGGTATCAGAGTGGTCGACTTCAATAGACTTCCACTCATCCGAACCTTCAAACACTTCGGCGTACTCTTTGCGGAACATGTCGGTTGAAACATGCTCAACGGCGCGCGCGATCTCATCGCCCGACGGCCAGATATCCTTCAGATAGATCGGATCGCCTTTTCTGTCATGGCCGAGAGGATCGGTGGCCAGGTTAATATTCATGTTCCCCGCGAGGGCGTAGGCTACCACCAGCGGCGGCGACGCCAGCCAGTTGGTCTTCACCAGGGGATGAATTCGACCTTCAAAGTTGCGGTTACCAGAGAGCACCGCCCCGACGGTTAAGTCGCCTTTCTTAATCGCCTGCTCGATCGGATCGGGTAGCGGCCCGGAGTTACCGATACAGGTGGCACAGCCGTAGCCCACCAGGTTGAAGCCCAGCTCATCGAGCCAGGGGGTAAGCCTGGCCTGAGCCAGATAGTCAGAGACCACTTTCGAGCCGGGTGCCAGCGACGCTTTCACCCATGGCTGACGCTTCAGCCCCAGCTCTACGGCTTTTTTCGCCAGCAGACCCGCCGCCATTAGCACGCTCGGGTTAGAGGTGTTGGTGCAGGAGGTGATCGCCGCGATAACTACCGCGCCCTCAGGCAGCTCATATTGACGCCCGTTCATCGAATACTCGACTGCCTGGCGATCTTTCTGGGCGTGGTTAAGCTCAAGCTCTGAGCTGGCGGTAAACGCCTTCGGCACGTCGCTGAGAGGTACACGATCCTGGGGACGTTTCGGCCCGGCCACGCTGGCCTCTACCTCAGCCATATTGAGTTCGAGGGTGCTGGTAAAGACCGGCTCATCGCCGGAGTTACGCCACATCCCTTGCGCCTTGGTGTAGGACTCCACCAGCGCCACCTGCTCTTCGCTGCGGCCGCTGAGACGCATATAGTTGAGCGTAACGTCATCGATAGGGAAAAAGCCGCAGGTCGCGCCATATTCCGGCGCCATGTTAGCGATTGTCGCGCGATCCGCCAGTGGAAGGTGATCGAGACCGTCGCCGTAAAATTCAACGAATTTACCCACCACGCCGTGCTTACGCAGCATCTGGGTCACGGTCAGCACCAGGTCGGTAGCGGTAATGCCTTCGTTAAGTTTGCCGGTCAGCTTAAAGCCAACTACGTCAGGGATCAGCATCGATACCGGCTGGCCGAGCATCGCGGCCTCGGCCTCAATGCCGCCGACGCCCCAGCCTAGCACGCCAAGGCCGTTGATCATGGTGGTGTGCGAGTCGGTGCCCACCAGCGTGTCCGGATAGGCGACCCACTCTTTATCCTGCAGTTCGCTCCAGACCGCTTTCCCGAGATATTCGAGATTGACCTGATGGCAGATCCCGGTTCCCGGCGGTACGACGCTGAAGCGGCTGAATGCCTGCTGGCCCCAGCGCAGAAATTGATAGCGCTCATGGTTGCGCTCCATCTCCAGACGGACGTTCTCTTCAAAGGCGTCATCGTCACCAAAGTGATCCACGGTAACGGAGTGGTCGATCACCAGATCGACGGGAGAGAGCGGATTGACTTTTGCGGTATCGCCGCCGAGGCGTTTAACCGCTTCACGCATGGCGGCCAGGTCAACCACGGCAGGCACGCCGGTGAAGTCCTGCATCAGCACCCTTGCCGGGCGGTAGGCAATCTCACGGTCGGCGTGGGCAGATTGTAGCCATCCGGCTAACGCACGAATATCCTCTTCGGTGACGGAATCCTCATCCTGCCAGCGCAGGAGGTTTTCTAGCAGTACTTTGAGTGACTTGGGTAAGCGGGAAATATCCCCAAGTGCCTTTGCGGCCAGCGGCAGGCTGTAATAGTGCCAGGTCTTGTTCTCTGCCTGCAATGTATCCTTACTGGCTTCGCGTAGGGTAGACGACATAAGCTCCTCCTAATACAGAGTATCGATACCCTGACTGGTATCAGGGTCTGTATTAAAGATAACACAAACATGCCGTAACGTTTTGATAACAACCCAAATCGCTAAATCGCGTCTTTTTCAGGCTATCAGAATGCAAAAAACCCCGCCGGAGCGAGGTTTCAAGTAGAGAGGATGACAGTTACTTTTTGGCTTTATCGTCAGCAAAAGAGTCAATAAACGCCTTCTGCGCCGCCGTAAGCTGCCAGCCCGCCGGGATTTGCACCGTCGTCTGGCTCTCGCTTACGTGAGGATGTTTAGGGGACCGGCAGCGGTCCTGAACCGGATTTAACCGCTCGGTAATTGCCATAGGCTTAACCCCAAAATTTCCAGATAACCAGCGCCACAACCGCCCAGAAGAAAGCCGAACCGAGAAATACCGCTAGCCACGCTTTACGCTTAAGCGCGAGATCCCTTTGCGGTTCTTCACTTCCTGCTGGCATTGCTAACCTCACACAATCGACATCGCTTATCATATTGACACCGAACAATAGGTTTAAGTAATCATCACATAGGACAAATCCTAAAGAAACTTTAGCCTAAAATCCAGCGAATTTACGAATCATTTCGAGTGAAATATTCGATGTTATGATCGCGAAGAGAGAATTGTAGAAGGTAATTTGCGCTGCGCTACCTTAGCGACTACTTTTGTCGCCCTTCTGTTATTTTTCCGGCAGCTTTATATCGTGGAACATGGCTTCAATATCCTCGTTCGAACGCAATGCGACGGCGGTATCGACAACGTCACGGGTAAGATGCGGAGCGAAGCGCTGGATAAAGTCATACATGTAGCTGCGTAAGAAGGTGCTGCGACGGAAACCGATTTTGGTGGTGCTGTGGCTGAATACGCCTTGCGCATCCAGCTTGACCAGATCAGGGTCGGAGATAGGATCCACCGCCATGCTGGCAATCACTCCTACCCCCAGTCCAAGACGGACATAGGTTTTGATCACGTCGGCATCGGTAGCGGTAAAAACAATGCGCGGCGTCAGGCCAGCACGGTTAAACGCGGTGTCCAGCTCAGAGCGGCCGGTAAAGCCAAAGGTGTAGGTCACCAGCGGATATTGGGCCAGCTCTTCAATGCTTACCGACTGCTTGCCCGCCAGCGGGTGATCCGGCGTCACTACGATAGAGCGGTTCCAGTGGTAGCACGGCAGCATCACCAGGTCGTCATAGAGATGCAGCGCTTCGGTGGCAATGGCAAAGTCCGCGTTGCCCTTAGATACCGCTTCGGCAATCTGGGTTGGCGAACCCTGATGCATATGCAGGGATACGCGCGGGTAGCGCTCAATAAAGCCTTTGATCACGTTAGGCAGCGCGTAGCGGGCCTGGGTATGGGTGGTCGCCACGTACAGCGATCCCTTATCCGGCCAGGTGTGCTCGCCAGCAACCGATTTTATCGCCTCTACCTTGGAGAGCACCTCGCGGGCGATGCGGATGATCTCCTGCCCGGCAGGGGTGACCTGAGTAAGATGCTTACCGCTGCGGGCAAAAATCTGGATCCCCAGTTCGTCCTCCAGCATACGTACCTGCTTACTGATCCCGGGCTGGGAGGTATAGAGCCCTTCGGCAGTAGATGAGACGTTAAGGTTATGGTTGACCACCTCAACAATATAGCGAAGCTGCTGTAGTTTCATGACGGACCATCCGATTTTGCGCACACGGCATCGTCTAAGACGATTTAATAATAAGAGAGGAATTAGCTATAACCACTATATCATTTATATCTACAGTGTATAGATATGAAAAAAAAATAATAATGTTGTTATAAGAAAGGGCCGGATAACCGGCCCTTTAAGGAGACAACAGCGGGCTTATTTCTTCGCTTCTACCCATTTGCCATCAATAAAGAAAGCGGACCAGCCGGTGGCTTTCCCCTCTTTCTCGGAGGCAACGTACTGCTGCTTGGTCTTGCGGCTAAAGCGGACCATGGTCTTATTGCCAGCAGGATCCTGCTGCGGCGCATCGGCCAGATAGCGCAGCTTCTCCGGCAGGCGATCGCGGAAGCGGTACAGCTCTTCGACCAGCGGCGCACGAGTTTCGCGCGATTTCGGGAAGGTGTTAGCCGCCAGGAAGACGCCCGCTGCCCCATCGCGCAGCACGAAGTAGGCATCTGACTTCTCGCACGGCAGCTCCGGCAGCGGAACCGGATCTTCCTTCGGCGGTGCAACTTCACCGCTACGCAGGATCTTACGCGTGTTTTTACAGTCGTCGTTGGTGCAGGCCATGTACTTGCCGAAGCGCCCCATTTTCAGGTGCATTTCAGAACCACACTTCTCGCACTCGACGATCGGGCCGTCGTAACCTTTAATGCGGAACTCGCCCTCTTCGATCTCGTAGCCGTCGCAGGTGGGGTTATTACCGCACACGTGCAGCTTGCGTTTCGGATCGATCAGGTAGCTGTCCATCGCCGTGCCGCACTTCACGCAGCGGCGTTTCGCACGCAGGGCGTTGGTTTCGGCATCGTCACCCTCCAGCACGTTGAGAACTTCGTTCTCTGGCACCAGGTTGATGGTGGTTTTGCAGCGCTCTTTCGGTGGCAGTGCGTAGCCAGAACAGCCGAGGAAAACACCGGTGCTCGCCGTGCGGATCCCCATTTTCCGTCCGCAGGTCGGGCAGTCAATGCTGGTCAGCACCATCTGGTTCGGGCGCATACCGCCCTCCTCCGGATCCTGCTCGGCCTTCTCTAGCTGCTTGGTAAAGTCGCTAAAGAAGTTATCCAGCACGCCTTTCCATTCTGTTTCGTGGTTCGCCACCTGGTCAAGGCTGTTTTCCATCTGGGCGGTGAAGTCGTAGTTCATCAGCTCGCGGAAGTTCTCTTCCAGACGATCGGTGACGATCTCCCCCATCTTCTCAGCATAGAAGCGACGGTTTTCCACCCGGACGTAGCCGCGATCCTGGATGGTCGAAATGATCGACGCATAGGTAGACGGGCGACCAATGCCGCGTTTTTCCAGCTCTTTGACCAGCGAGGCTTCGCTGAAGCGCGCAGGCGGTTTGGTAAAGTGCTGGGCCGGGGTCAGCTCGATCAGCGACACCACGTCGCCTTTGTTGACCGGCGGCAGGGTGCGATCTTCATCGTTTTTACGCAGCGCAGGCATCACTTTGGTCCAGCCGTCAAAACGCAGCGTGCGACCGCGCGCCTTGAGGCGGAACTCGCTCGCTTCCACAGTCAGCGTCGTGGAGTCGTACTGGGCTGGCGTCATCTGGCAGGCAACGAACTGACGCCAGATCAGCTGGTAGAGCTTCTGCGCGTCGTTTTCCATATCCTTCAGCGACTCCGCCAAGACCGCCACGTCAGAAGGGCGAATCGCTTCGTGCGCTTCCTGCGAGTTCTCTTTGTTGGAGTACTGAATCGGGCTCTCCGGCAGGTATTTCTTGCCGAAGTTATCGGTGATATAGCTGCGGGCCATGCTCACCGCGTCCTGGCTCAGGTTAGTTGAGTCAGTACGCATATAGGTAATGTGTCCCGCTTCGTACAGACGCTGGGCCATCATCATGGTTTTCTTCACGCCGAATCCGAGACGGGTGCTGGCCGCCTGCTGCAGCGTCGAGGTGATGAACGGCGCGCCCGGCTTGCTGCTGGTCGGCTTATCTTCCCGATCGGCTACGGTATAGCGGGCCTTCTCCAGCAGGCTAACCGCCGACATGGTCTGCTCGCGGTTAACCGGACGGAACGGCTTGTCCTGCTGGTGCGTGACCTGCAGCGCCAGCGAGTCACCGGCTGGCGTCGCCACGTTGGCGTCTACTTCCCAAAACTCTTCCGGCACGAAGGCTTTGATTTCACGCTCGCGCTCGACCACCAGCCGCACGGCAACGGACTGCACGCGACCGGCAGAGAGACCGCGGGCGATCTTTTTCCATAGCAGCGGCGAGACCATGTAGCCCACAACGCGGTCCATAAAGCGACGCGCCTGCTGGGCATTTACCCGGTCAATGTTCAGTTCGCCCGGCTTTTCGAACGCCTGGCGGATCGCATTTTTGGTAATTTCGTTAAAGACGACGCGGCTGTAGCGCGTCTCATCGCCCCCGATCACTTCCCGCAGGTGCCAGGCAATGGCTTCTCCTTCGCGGTCAAGGTCGGTTGCGAGATAGATATGATCGGCTTTTTCGGCCAGCGACTTCAGCTCAGAGACCACTTTCTCTTTGCCGGGGAGCACTTCATAGCGCGCATCCCAGTCGTGCCATGGGTCGACGCCCATACGATTGACCAGCGCGCCACGTTCATCCTTTTTAGGCTTTTTAGCCGTTTTGGTGGAGGCAGAGTCAGCGCTCTTTTTGGCGGCTGAGCCACTGGTCGGCAAATCGCGGATATGACCGACGCTGGATTTCACCACGTAGTCACTACCCAGATACTTATTGATCGTTTTGGCTTTTGCCGGGGACTCAACGATAACGAGAGCTTTACCCATATTCACCTTTACCTAATTTGATTCTTCCAGGAATACGCCGCACGTTGACTCACCATCCCCTGGCGACGTGCCTCAGATATAGCGGCGACGTCACGGGATATCAACCCCTTTTCATAACCAGACGCTGAAATTAAGACTTCCAGGTGACTGAGTTAACAGGTTTTTCCGCGTCTGGTGGGATGAGAACGACGAACTTAAGGTCGAATGTCAAGCAAATCTGTTGCCAGATTGACGAAAGCGCACACTCTACCTGATAAAATTTGTTACGCAACTTTATTAGCATGCAAAAACGGATCGCGCCAACGGCGGGATGGGGTAAAAGCCCTCTTGATAACAGGGAAAATTTGCCCCATTTGTCCCCCTGGACGTAGAATATCGACAACGTTTATGGAGGTAACTATGCAAGAGTCAGTTCTACCGATCGATCGTCAGTCACTGCTGGCGAAAGCGAATGAGATCATCCGCGAGCATGAGGATTATGTGCAGGGCATCGAAGCCACCAACGTCACCGAACGTAACGGCATTCTGATCTTCAGCGGCGACTATTTTCTTGATGAGCAGGGCCTGCCCACAGCGAAGAGTACGGCGGTGTTTAACATGTTCAAACATCTTGCCCACGTACTATCTGAGAAATATACGCTGGCAGAATAAACAGAGCGAGGCATTGCGCCTCGCTCCTCTATTATCGCCGTTTACAGCAGCGGCTTTTCACTGCGCTGCCACCAGCGTAGCAGCAGCCGGTCGGCGCTCTCCGCCGCGCTGCTGGTAAAGCGATCCATTAATTTCTTGCGGCGGGTGTAGCGAATGCCGATCACCTCGAACTCCTTGATCAGGCCAAGCAGCAGCTCGTCGCTGGTGCCTACCTCATCCACCAACCCCTTTTCCTGCGCCTGTACGCCGTACCAGTGTTCACCGGTAGCCACGGACTCAATATCTAATGAAGGACGCATCTGCTTAACAAAGGATTTGAAGAGATCGTGGGTCTCGTTCAGGCTTTCACGGAACTTCTGCCGCCCCTCTTCGGTATTCTCTCCAAGCAGGGTTAGCGTTCTTTTATATTGACCAGCTGTATGCAATTCAATATCGATATCTTTGCTTTTCAGGAAGCGGTTCAGGTTAGGGATCTGCGCCACGACGCCAATAGACCCGACAATGGCAAAGGGTGCGGCGACAATCTTGTCCGCCACGCAGGCCATCATATACCCACCGCTGGCAGCCACTTTGTCCACGGCTACGGTGAGGGGAATGTTTTTATCACGCAGGCGCTGCAGCTGGGACGATGCCAGGCCATAGCCGTGAACCACGCCGCCAGGACTTTCAAGACGCAGCACTACACGATCCTCAGGCTTAGCGACGGTGAGCACGGCGGTGATCTCTTCCCGCAGGCTGCTGACCTCATGCGCATCCATACTGCCTTTGAAATCCAGCACCCAGGCACGGGCTTTCGTGGCGGCAGCGGGTACGCCAAGCTTCGCGCTGGCCTTTGCCTCTTTGGCCTCCTGCTTCAGACGCTTCTTCTGCGCTTTGTGCCATAGCTTCTGCCGGTGCGTATCGAGCAGGGAGACCGAAAGATCCTCCTGCATCTCTTTATACTGCTCGCTCAGGTTTGTGACGCGAAGCTCCCCGCGCTGGCGTTTGCGCTGCGTCAGGTTAACAATAAGCATCGCCACGACGGCGATGGCAATCACCACCGTCACAATCTTGGCTAAAAACAACCCGTATTCAGATAGTAATTCCACGCGTCCCACCTTGGTTACATCACTCAACGTAAAGGCCAGTGTACATGACCCCGCCCGCATCGTCTTCTGCCGTCGTGCTAAGTTAGACGCCATCCTGCTGATTTTTTTGCTCTGTAAGAACTTGAAAAGGTTCAAAGCAGCAATGCAGGAGCTTGACGATTGAATTACGCGGCGGATTAAGGCATAAAGCCCACAAGACCCGATCCTGTGAAATGTCGCCTGGATGAACGAGAGCGCAAAGGAGAAACCGTGCACTACCAGCCAAAACGAGATTTATTAGAGAACCGCATTATTCTGGTGACCGGTGCCAGCGACGGGATTGGCGAGGAGGCCGCCCTGACCTATGCCCGCTACGGCGCAAAAGTGATCCTGCTCGGCAGGAGTGATGAGAAGCTGCGCGGCGTGGCCCAGCGCATTGAGCAGCTCGGCGGCAAAACCGCCCGCTGGTATACGCTGGATCTCGCCACCTGCACGCCACAGGAATGTCAGCAGCTGGCGGCACAGATTGATGTCGCCGTTCCCCGCCTTGATGGCGTCCTGCATAACGCGGGCATGCTGGGGGATATCTGCCCGATGGATCAGCAGAAGCCGGAGGTCTGGGAGCAGGTGATGCAGATCAACGTCAACGCGACCTTCTATTTGACTCAGGCACTTCTTCCTTTATTACTCAAGTCAGAGGCCGGCTCGCTGGTGTTCACCTCCTCAAGCGTAGGGCGTCAGGGCCGCGCCAGCTGGGGGGCCTACGCGGTGTCTAAATTTGCCACCGAAGGCATGATGCAGGTGCTGGCCGAGGAGTATCAGAGCAAGCACCTGCGGGTTAACTGCATCAACCCCGGCGGTACGCGAACAAAAATGCGTGCCAGCGCGTTTCCGTCGGAAGATCCACAAAAATTAAAGACCCCGGCTGATATCATGCCGCTCTACCTATGGCTGATGGGTGATGACAGCCGTCGCAAAACCGGCATGAGTTTTGATGCTCAGCCTGGACGCAAACCGGGGATAGCACATTGACTGTTCACTGCCCTAAAGGGC
>NZ_LR607338.1:741299-742902 GCF_902164725.1 Pseudescherichia vulneris
TCCAGGAGGCAATTTGATGAGTGAAGAGCGTTACCAGCAACGACAACAGAAAGTGAAGGATCACGTGGACGCACGCGTGGCCGCCGCCCAGGACGAGCGCGGGATCGTTATCGTCTTTACCGGCAACGGCAAAGGCAAAACCACTGCCGCCTTTGGCACCGCAACCCGCGCGGTGGGCCACGGTAAAAAAGTGGGCGTCATTCAGTTTATTAAGGGTACCTGGCCTAACGGCGAGCGCAACCTGCTGGAGCCGCACGGCGTGGAGTTTCAGGTGATGGCGACGGGCTTCACGTGGGACACGCAGAACCGCGAGGCTGATACCGCCGCCTGTCTGGCGGTGTGGGAGCATGCCCAGCGGATGCTGGCCGACGAGACGCTGGACATGGTGATCCTGGACGAGCTGACCTACATGGTGGCCTATGACTATCTGCCGCTGGAGGTAGTGCTGAGCGCCCTGCAAGCGCGTCCGGCCCAGCAGACGGTAATTATTACCGGTCGCGGCTGCCATCGGGATATTCTGGAGCTGGCCGATACGGTGAGCGAGCTACGTCCGGTTAAGCACGCTTTCGACGCGGGCGTGAAGGCGCAGATCGGTATCGATTATTAAATAAGAAAGGGGCCGAGGCCCCTTTCTTTATGCTTTGCTGTTACGCGTGCTGGAGCGGCGGTTGCCGCTTGCAGGACGTCCGCTGGCCGGACGCGCGCTGCCGGTCTGGGTATGACGCTTGACCGCCCGGCGGATCTGGTTGGCCTTCATACGACGATGGTCTTTCTCTACCGCTACCTTGGATTCGGTTTCCGGCGTTAACTCCACCAGCTCGCGCAGATAGTTCGTCTGGGCCAGATCCAGTTCGGTATAGCCTCCACGCGGCAGCCCTTTCGGCAGCAGAATATCACCGTAGCGGACGCGGATAAGACGGCTTACCTGCACGCCAACGGCTTCCCACAGGCGACGAACCTCGCGGTTACGCCCTTCAGTCAGGGTGACGTTATACCACTGGTTGATACCCTCGCCGCCGCTGAACTTGATAGTTTTAAACGCGGCCGGACCATCCTCCAGCTGCACGCCACGGGAGAGATCGCGGAGCTTGTTCTCTTCGACCTGACCAAATACGCGCACGGCGTATTCGCGCTCGACTTCACGGCTCGGGTGCATCAGGCGGTTAGCTAGCTCACCGTCGGTGGTGAACAGCAGCAGGCCGCAGGTGTTAACGTCCAGACGGCCAACGGCAATCCAGCGTGCGCCGCGCAGCTTCGGCAGGCGATCAAACACGGTCGGACGCCCTTCCGGATCGTTACGGGTGCAGAGTTCACCTTCTGGTTTATAGTAGGCCAGTACGCGACAAATCTGCTCGACGGACTCTCTAACAGAGATAAGATGGCCGTCAATACGGATCTTCAGGCCTGGGATAACCTCAACACGATCGCCGAGGGTTGCGATTTTTCCGTCAACGCTGACGCGCCCGGCTGCAATGATCGCTTCGATTTCACGGCGGGAGCCGTGGCCAGCGCGGGCCAGCACTTTTTGTAATTTCTCGCTCATGGCGGTTCCTTCAGGTGTCGCCTTCACAGGCGTCTGGTATGCTTTACGAAACAATGAGTT
>NZ_LR607338.1:744228-755308 GCF_902164725.1 Pseudescherichia vulneris
TGATTTAGTCAGAGGAAAGGGGTCACATCGCCTACGCCTTCGCGGATCACTTCTGGCGCGTCATCGGTCAGATCGACCACCGTGGTAGGCTGCTGGCCGAGATAGCCGCCATGAATGATCAGCTCCACGTGTTTTTCCAGGCGATCTTTGATCTCTTCTGGATCGGACTCGGTGAATTCGCTGCCGGGGAGCATCAGCGAGGTAGAGAGCATCGGCTCGCCGAGGGTTTCCAGCAGCGCCAGCGCGATAGGGTTAGACGGGACGCGCAGGCCGATGGTTTTGCGTTTTTCCTGCAGCAGGCGACGCGGCACCTCTTTCGTGCCCTTAAGAATAAAGGTGTAGTTACCCGGCGTATTGTTCTTGATCAGGCGGAATGCCACGTTATCCACAAAGGCGTAGGTCGACAGCTCGGAGAGATCCCGGCACATCAGGGTAAAATTGTGGCCGTCCGGCAGCTGGCGAATGCGGGAGATGCGCTCCATCGCCCCTTTATCTTCGATTTTACACCCCAGCGCGTAGCCGGAGTCGGTGGGATAGACGATCACCCCGCCCTTACGCACAATCTCCACTGCCTGGTTAATCAGGCGCGGCTGGGGATTATCCGGATGAATATAAAAAAACTGACTCATACTTCCCTCTCATTATGTTGAGGCTGTTCCCACAGCTGCCATACCGCTTCTACGCCTGCGGGCAGCCACAGTTTGCGGCCCAGTTCGATCCACGGGCAGGGCTGGTGAAAATCCGATCCCTGCGACGCCATAAGACCAAACTGCTGCGCATACGCAGCAAGCTGGGTGCGCTCGTTGGGTGCCTGCTGGCATTGCGCAACTTCCATCGCATCACCGCCCTGTTCGGCAAAGTGTGCCAGCAGCCTTTTCAGCCATTTAGCGCTGAGATCGTAGCGTCCAGGATGGGCCACTACCGCCTTACCGCCAGAATGATGAATCACATCAATAGCTTGTTTTATTGTACACCACTGGGGCGGAACGTATCCGGTTTTACCACGCGCAAGATACTTTTTAAACACGCCCGCCACGTCGCTGGCCTTGCCGTTCTCAATGAGGAAGCGGGCAAAGTGGCCACGGGTCACCGCCCCGCCGTTCGCCAGGCGCAGAGCCCCCTCCCACGCACCGGGAATATGCGCTTTCTCAAGGCGCTCGCCAATCTGCATGGCGCGTGCCTGACGCCGGGCCTTCTGCTCTTCAAGCAGCGTCACCATCGCCGGATGCGTAATGTCGATGTTGAGGCCGACAATATGGATCTCGTGATTCTCCCAAAGGGTTGAGATCTCCACGCCGTTAATCAGCGTCAGGTTCAGGCCTGTGCGCAGGATCTCCGCCCGGGCGGCGGGAATAGCCGAGGTTGTATCATGATCGGTGATAGCCAGCGTGCCCACGCGCATCTCGACTGCGCGATGAACGAGTTCTTCCGGGGTGAGCAAACCGTCTGAGGCCTGAGTGTGGGAGTGAAGGTCGTAAATAATGGCGTAATTCGTGTCGCTCAAAGCGGCTCCAGTAGGGTATATCTCATTTAGGACCCTATCATAACGGTTACGCAGCGAATTCTGAAATCAGGGGTTGACTTTATTCTCTTGAACCAGTTAACTAGTACGTAAGTTCACACAACAAGGTATCTGAAAATGTTCAAACACTTTACGCTTATTCGCTGGTGGCACTCCTCCTGAAAACGGGCGGTGAGCGAGCGTTTGCCTCAAGCAGACAGATACCCCGGCCCGCCAACTGAGCGGGCTTTTTTTTGAACAGAATAACGATCGGATGAGAATGACTATGCCAATGTCAAAACCTGCACTACAGCTTCTCACAGACCACGCCGCGTACCGGGAGAACCCGACCGCTCTGTTTCATCAGCTGTGCGCAGATCGTCCGGCAACGTTGCTGCTGGAATCCGCCGATATCGACAGCAAGGACGATCTTAAGAGCCTGCTGTTGGTCGACAGCGCGCTGCGCATTACCGCTCTAGGTGACACTGTCACTATTCAGGCATTGACGGCCAACGGCGCGTCGCTGCTGCCGCTGCTGGATGCCGCCCTGCCCGCTGGCGTAGAGAACATCGCCCGCCCGGATGGCCGCGTTCTGCACTTTCCGCCGGTGAGCAACCTGCTGGACGAAGACGCCCGTCTCTGCTCGCTGTCCGTTTTTGATGCCTTTCGCCTGCTTCAGACGCTGGTAACCGTCCCGGCAGACGAGCGCGAGGCGATGTTCTTTGGCGGCCTCTTCGCTTATGACCTGGTAGCCGGTTTTGAGGATCTGCCTGCGCTAGCGCAGGAGAATGGCTGCCCGGACTTCTGCTTCTACCTGGCCGAAACGCTGCTGGTTATTGATCACCAGCAGCAGCAGACCCGTATTCAGGCAAGTCTTTTCACCCCTTCCGACACTGAACAACAGCGCCTGACCCAGCGCATCGCCGAACTGCGTCAGCAGCTCAGCCTGCCTCCCGCCCCGCTGCCGGTAGAGACGGTGGCGTCCATGCGCTGCGAATGCAACCAGAGCGACGAGGAGTTTGGCGCAGTAGTACGCGAGATGCAAAAAGCCATCCGCGCTGGAGAGATTTTCCAGGTCGTGCCATCCCGCCGCTTCTCGTTGCCCTGCCCGTCACCGCTGGCGGCCTACGATGTGCTGAAGAAGAGCAACCCCAGCCCCTACATGTTCTTTATGCAGGATAACGACTTTACCCTGTTCGGTGCGTCGCCTGAGAGCTCGCTGAAGTATGATGCGCAATCTCGTCAGATTGAGATCTACCCGATTGCTGGAACGCGTCCACGTGGTCGCCGGGCCGACGGCTCGCTGGATCGCGACCTCGACAGCCGCATCGAACTGGAGATGCGTACCGATCATAAAGAGCTCTCCGAGCACCTGATGCTGGTTGACCTCGCCCGCAACGATCTGGCCCGCATCTGCACGCCAGGCAGTCGCTACGTTGCTGACCTGACCAAGGTCGATCGCTACTCGTTTGTGATGCATCTGGTCTCCCGCGTGGTGGGCGAGCTGCGTAACGATCTCGACGTACTCCACGCCTATCGGGCGTGCATGAATATGGGCACCCTGAGCGGTGCGCCAAAGGTCCGCGCCATGCAGCTTATCGCTCAGGCGGAAGGCACCCGTCGCGGCAGCTACGGTGGCGCGGTGGGTTACTTCACCGCCCACGGCGACCTTGATACCTGCATCGTGATCCGTTCCGCCTACGTGGAAAACGGTGTCGCTACCGTTCAGGCGGGCGCGGGCGTGGTACTGGACTCTGTGCCGCAGTCTGAAGCCGATGAAACCCGCAACAAAGCCCGCGCGGTCCTGCGCGCCATTGCCACTGCACACCACGCTCAGGAGACGTTCTGATGGCTGACATTCTGCTGCTCGATAATATCGACTCGTTTACCTATAACCTTGCCGATCAGCTGCGCGCCAGCGGCCACAACGTGGTGATCTACCGCAACCATGTCCCTGCCCAGACGCTGATTGACCGCCTGGCGACCATGGAGAACCCGGTTCTGATGCTCTCTCCGGGTCCCGGCGCACCTTCCGAGGCGGGCTGTATGCCCGAGCTGTTAACCCGCATGCGCGGCAAGTTGCCGATCATTGGTATCTGTCTCGGCCATCAGGCGATTGTTGAAGCCTACGGCGGCTATGTCGGCCAGGCCGGAGAGATCCTGCACGGTAAAGCATCAAATATTGAACACGACGGCCAGGCGATGTTCGCCGGACTGAGCAACCCGCTGCCGGTGGCGCGCTATCATTCGCTGGTGGGCAGCAACGTGCCTGCCGGGCTGACCATCAATGCGCATTTCAACGGCATGGTGATGGCGGTGCGCCACGATGCCGATCGCGTCTGCGGCTTCCAGTTCCACCCGGAGTCTATTCTGACTACCCAGGGCGCACGCCTGCTGGAGCAGACCCTGGCCTGGGCGCAGCAGAAGTTGGAGCAGAGCAACACCCTGCAACCGATCCTGGAGAAACTCTATCAGGCCCAGACCCTGAGCCAACAGGAGAGCCACCAGCTCTTCTCGTCGGTGGTGCGCGGCGAGCTGAAGCCAGAGCAGCTGGCGGCGGCGCTGGTGAGCATGAAGATCCGCGGTGAGCATCCCAACGAGATCGCCGGGGCGGCCACCGCGCTGCTGGAGAACGCAGCGCCCTTCCCGCGCCCGGACTATGCCTTTGCCGATATCGTTGGCACCGGCGGCGACGGCAGCAACAGTATCAATATCTCCACCGCCAGCGCCTTTGTCGCCGCAGCCTGCGGCCTGAAGGTGGCGAAGCACGGCAACCGCAGCGTTTCAAGCCGCTCCGGTTCGTCGGATCTGCTGGCGGCGTTCGGCATCAACCTCGATATGAACGCGGATAAATCCCGTACCGCGCTGGATGAACTGGGGGTCTGCTTCCTCTTTGCACCGAAGTACCACACCGGGTTCCGCCACGCGATGCCCGTACGCCAGCAGCTCAAGACCCGTACTCTGTTCAACGTGCTGGGGCCGCTGATTAACCCGGCCCACCCGCCGCTGGCGCTGATTGGCGTCTACAGCCCGGAATTGGTGCTGCCGATTGCCGAGACGCTGCGCGTGCTGGGCTATCAACGGGCGGCGGTGGTGCACAGTGGCGGCATGGACGAAGTCTCCCTGCACGCCCCGACGCTGGTTGCCGAGCTGAACAACGGCGATATCAGCAGCTACCAGCTGGAGGCCAATGACTTTGGCCTGACGCCCTATCGCCAGGAGGCGCTGGCAGGCGGCACCCCGGAAGAAAATCGTGACATTCTGACGCGCTTACTCCAAGGTAAAGGTGAAGCCGCCCACGAGGCTGCCGTCGCGGCAAACGTGGCGATGCTGATGCGTCTGCATGGGGAAGAGAATTTGCAGGCCAACGCGCAAAAGGTTCTGGACGTACTACGCAGCGGCGCTGCCTATGACAAAGTCACCGCACTTGCGGCAAGAGGATAAGTAATGGAAACCGTTTTAGCGAAAATCGTCGCGGATAAGGCGATTTGGGTCGCCGCCCGAAAACAGCAGCAGCCGCTGGCCAGTTTTCAGAGCGACATTGTGCCTGCCACGCGCAGCTTTTACGACGCTTTGCAGGGTGCGCGCACGGCGTTTATTCTCGAATGTAAAAAGGCCTCGCCATCTAAAGGGGTGATCCGCGATGACTTCGATCCGGTGCGGATTGCGGGCATCTACAAACACCATGCGTCGGCTATCTCCGTGCTGACGGATGAGAAATATTTCCAGGGCAGCTTCGATTCTCTGCCGCTGGTGAGCGCCGCCGCGCCGCAGCCGATCCTGTGTAAGGATTTTATTATCGAGGCCTACCAGATCTACCTGGCGCGCTACTACCAGGCGGACGCCTGCCTGCTGATGCTCTCGGTGCTCGACGACGATCAGTACCGCCAGCTCGCCGCCGTGGCCCACAGCCTGAAGATGGGCGTGCTGACCGAAGTGAGTAATGAAGAGGAGCTGGAGCGCGCTATCGTCCTCGGGGCCAAGGTGGTGGGTATCAACAACCGCGACCTGCGCGATCTCTCTATCGATCTCAACCGCACCCGCCAGCTGGCCCCCCGTCTCGGCGCGGGCGTCACGGTGATCAGCGAGTCGGGAATTAATACCTATGCTCAGGTGCGCGATCTGAGCCATTTCGCCAACGGCTTTTTAATCGGATCGGCGCTGATGGAGCAGGACGATCTCGCTGCCGCCATTAAGCGCGTGCTGCTGGGCGAGAATAAAGTCTGCGGGCTGACGCGTCCCGAAGATGCGCAGGCCGCGTTTGAAGCCGGGGCCCTCTTCGGCGGTCTGATCTTCGTTCCTGAGTCCCCGCGCTGCGTGAGTGATGCCCAGGCCGATACGGTGATTGCCGCAGCGCCCCTGCGCTACGTGGGCGTCTTCCGCAACGCAACCGTCGAGGCGGTGGTAGACAAGGCAGAGCGGTTCCAGCTTGCAGCCGTCCAGCTGCACGGGGTGGAGGATCAGGCCTATATTGATGCGCTGCGCGCCACGCTTCCCGCTCACGTCGCCATCTGGAAGGCGCTAAGCGTCAGCGATACGCTCCCGGCCCGTAATCTCAACCACGTTGACCGCTATCTGTTTGATAACGGCCAGGGCGGCACCGGCCAGCGTTTTGACTGGTCCCTGCTGGCCGGAGAGACGCTGGACAACGTGATGCTGGCCGGTGGCCTCGGCGCAGATAACTGCGTCACGGCGGCGCAGGCGGGCTGTGCCGGACTCGATTTTAATTCAGGTGTGGAATCTGAACCGGGTATCAAAGATGCCAGCAAGCTGGCCTCGGTTTTCCGTACCCTGCGTGCCTATTAAGGAATCTGTAATGACAACTTTGCTCAATCCCTACTTCGGTGAATTCGGCGGCATGTACGTTCCGCAAATTTTAATGCCCGCCCTGCGCCAGCTGGAAGAGGCCTTTGTCAGCGCCCAGAAGGATCCGGCATTCCAGGCCCAGTTCAGCGATCTGCTGAAAAACTATGCCGGGCGTCCGACCGCACTCACTAAATGCCAGAACCTGACTGCCGGAACCAAAACCACGCTCTATCTCAAGCGCGAAGATCTGCTTCACGGCGGTGCGCACAAAACTAACCAGGTGCTGGGCCAGGCGCTGCTTGCCAAGCGCATGGGTAAAACCGAGATCATTGCCGAGACCGGCGCGGGCCAGCACGGCGTCGCCTCCGCTCTCGCCAGCGCCCTGCTCGGCCTGAAATGCCGCATCTACATGGGTGCCAAAGACGTGGAGCGTCAGTCGCCGAACGTGTTCCGCATGCGCCTGATGGGTGCAGAGGTGATCCCAGTCTATAGCGGCTCGGCCACCCTTAAAGATGCCTGCAATGAAGCGCTGCGTGACTGGTCCGGCAGCTACGATACGGCCCACTATATGCTCGGCACGGCGGCAGGCCCGCATCCGTTCCCGACTATTGTACGTGAGTTCCAGCGCATGATTGGCGAAGAGACCAAGGCGCAGATCCTCGAAAAAGAGGGTCGCCTGCCGGATGCGGTGATCGCCTGCGTCGGCGGCGGCTCTAACGCCATCGGCATGTTTGCTGACTTTATTGAAGAGAGCAGCGTGGGGCTGATCGGCGTCGAGCCGGCGGGTCACGGGATTGAGACCGGTGAACACGGCGCGCCGCTGAAGCATGGCCGGGTGGGTATCTACTTCGGCATGAAGTCGCCGATGATGCAGACCGATGACGGTCAGATTGAGGAGTCCTACTCCATCTCTGCCGGGCTCGATTTCCCGTCCGTGGGGCCGCAGCACGCGCATCTAAACAGCATCGGCCGTGCGGACTACGTCTCGATTACCGATGATGAAGCGCTGGCGGCGTTCAAACTGCTGTGTCGCAGCGAAGGGATTATTCCTGCGCTGGAGTCCTCGCATGCGCTGGCCCATGCGCTGAAGATGATGCGCGAAAACCCAGAAAAAGAGCAGCTGCTGGTGGTTAACCTCTCTGGCCGCGGCGACAAAGACATCTTTACGGTTCACGATATTTTAAAAGCACGAGGGGAGATGTGATGGAACGTTATGAGCAGCTGTTTACGCGCCTGCAGGAACGCAAGGAGGGAGCGTTTGTTCCCTTTGTTACCCTGGGCGATCCCTCTCCCGAACAGTCGCTAAAGATTATCGATGCGCTGATTGAGGGTGGTGCCGACGCGCTGGAGTTAGGGATCCCCTTCTCCGATCCGCTGGCCGACGGTCCCACTATCCAGAATGCCACCCTGCGCGCCTTTGCCGCGGGCACTACGCCCGCCCAGTGCTTTGAGATGCTGGCGGCCGTACGTCAGAAGCACCCGACCATCCCTATCGGCCTGCTGATGTACGCTAACCTGGTCTTCAGCCAGGGTATTGATGAGTTCTACGCTAAATGTGAAAAAGCAGGCGTTGATTCGGTGCTGGTGGCGGACGTGCCGGTAGAGGAGTCAGCCCCATTCCGTCAGGCAGCGATGCGCCATAACGTTGCGCCAATCTTTATCTGCCCGCCAAACGCCGATGACGATCTGCTGCGCCAGATTGCTTCCTACGGACGCGGCTACACCTACCTGCTCTCCCGCGCTGGCGTAACCGGCGCGGAGAACAGCGTGGCCCTGCCGCTACAGCATCTGGTCGAGAACCTGGCTGAGTACCATGCTGCCCCGCCGCTGCAGGGGTTTGGGATCTCGACGCCGGAGCAGGTGAAAACTTCGCTGGAGGCAGGCGCAGCCGGGGCAATTTCCGGCTCCGCCATTGTGAAGATTATTGAGAATAACCTTGATAAGCCCGCTAAGATGCTGGCCGAACTGCAGGCGTTTGTACAGAGTCTAAAAGCGGCGACGCGAGTAAGCTAATTCGTCAGGGTGAGAAACCGGCTTCGTCGGCCCGTTTCTCACCTGAATTCATGGATCAGAAGCGGTAGCCCGCTGAGAACATAAATACCCACGGATCGAGACGCGTATCAACCGTCTGCTGCACCCCACCCGCCTTAAATTTCACGTCGGTATCGATATCCATGTACCACACCGAGGCGTTGATCAACCAGTCGCGGTTGATCAGGTAGTCCAGTCCTACCACACCCGCCGCACCCCAGGAGTCACTCAGGCTCAGGTCGGAAAGGTTCGCCGCTTTACCGGTATCGTTAAATTTCTCATCAAAGAAAGTGGTGTAGTTCACGCCTGCGCCAATATAAGGACGGACTTTACTGCTGCTATCACCGAAATACCACTCGGCTACCAGGGTTGGCGGCAGATGCTCGACGGTGGCAATGTTACCCGTTGGGCCGGTGCCGACATGGTGGCGAAACGGCGTGGCGGCCAGCAGCTCGATGCCAACGTTCTCCGTTGCCATATAGGTAAAGGTTAGGCCAAGCTGGGTGTTATTACTGACGTTAAACCCACCCAAACTTCCCAGCACGTTGTCAGACCCTTCGGTTGGTCTTACCGTCGCTGAACCGGCACGTACAAAAAACTCGCCCGCGTCATGGGCATATGTCCCAGCTGAGAATGCGCTTAACACTAACGCTACCACCGCTAATTTTTTCATTCTTTTCCGCTCCATTGATATGGTTATTTTTTATGGCGCGGTGAATATACCTACATTGAAGTACAAAGTGATCTAACGCAGATCACATTTAACCCTGTAAAGTAACATTCATTGATCTGGATTAATTTTCCTTAATCATCAGGGCGCTAACAGTATGGGTGTAGATCAGTTTTCCGGATAAGACTGTTTTACAAAGCTATGCTTTTCCATACACGGGAGAGTGCTGCCACTGCGGCGCTAACCAGGTTACAATCGTCAGCAAATTAATACCGGTTTACTCAAGGAGAGTGCATGTCTATCACGGCGAAGTCCGTTTACCGTGACACGGGAAATTTTGTTCGCAATCAGTTTGTCACCATTTTACTGATCGCCTTATTGTGTGCGTTTATCACGGTAATGCTTGGCCACGTTTTTTCACCCAGCGATGAGCAACTCGCCATTCTACGCGAGGGTGACAACCTGTCCGGCAGCGCCGGGCTGTTTGAACTGGTACAAAACATGACGCCTGAACAGCAGCAGGTGCTGCTGCGCGCCTCTGCCGCCTCGACCTTTTCCGGGCTGTTTGGCAACGCCATTCTGGCAGGCGGGATGCTGTTGCTGCTTCAGCTGATTTCAGCGGGTCATCGTATAAGCGCGCTACGGGCTATTGGGGCCAGCGCTCCAGTGCTGCCAAAGCTGTTTATCCTGATCTTCCTGACCACCTTTATGGTCCAGATCGGCATCATGTTTATTGTGGTCCCGGGCGTTATCCTGGCGATCCTGCTGGCTTTTGCGCCTGTGATGATGGTGCAGGATAAAATGGGCGTCTTTCAGTCGATCCGTAACAGCATGCGTCTGGGCTGGGGCAATATGCGCCTGGTGGCCCCGGCGGTGATGGGCTGGCTGCTGGCAAAAACCCTGCTGCTGATGTTCGCTCCCAACTTTGCCGTCCTGACGCCAACGGTGGGTGCTATTGTGGCCAATACGCTCAGCAATTTGATCTCGGCGGCGCTGCTTGTTTATCTTTATCGTCTTTATATGCTGATCCGCCCTTAACATCCCGCAGTCTGCCTAACCGGCAGGCTGCATCTATTACGGAATCGAAGAATGAAGCAGTTTCTTGATTTTTTGCCGCTGATTGTATTTTTTGCCTTTTATAAGCTCTATGACATCTACGCCGGAACGGCAGCGCTGATCGTGGCGACGGCTGTGGTGCTGATCTACAGCTGGGTGCGCTATCGCAAAGTTGAAAAAATGGCGCTGGTGACCTTTGTGCTGGTGGCGGTGTTTGGCGGACTGACGCTCTTTTTCCATAACGACGAGTTTATTAAATGGAAAGTGACCGTGATCTACGCCCTGTTTGCCGGTGCACTGCTGTTTAGCCAGTGGGTAATGAAAAAGCCGCTGATCCAGAGCATGCTGGGTAAAGAGATCGCCCTGCCAGCAACGGTATGGTCAAAGCTCAACCTCGCCTGGGCGCTGTTTTTCATTATCTGCGGGCTGGCCAATATCTATATCGCGTTCTGGCTGCCACAAAATATCTGGGTTAACTTCAAGGTATTTGGCTTAACTGCCCTGACGCTGATCTTTACCCTGCTAAGCGGCCTCTATATTTATCGCCACCTGCCGCAGGAAGATAAGTCCTGATGACCAATACAAACGAAGCAGCACAGGGCGAACTGGTATTACGCACGCTGGCAATGCCTGCCGATACCAACGCCAACGGCGATATATTTGGTGGCTGGCTGATGTCGCAGATGGACATGGGCGGCGCGATCATGGCCAAAGAGATCGCCCATGGCCGCGTGGTCACCGTCCGGGTTGACGGCATGACCTTCCTGCGTCCGGTTGCGGTGGGTGACGTGGTGTGCTGCTATGCGCGCTGCGTTAAACGCGGCACGACCTCGGTGACCATCAACGTTGAGGTGTGGGTGAAGAAGGTCTCCTCTGAGCCTATCGGCCAGCGCTATAAAGCCACCGAGGCGCTGTTTATCTATGTGGCGGTAGACAGCGAAGGCAAGCCCCGCGCCCTTCCCCCGCAAGCATAAAAAAAGCCTCCATTCGGAGGCTTTTTTATGACGTTTACCTGT
>NZ_LR607338.1:759843-768855 GCF_902164725.1 Pseudescherichia vulneris
TACCGGGCCTACAAATACCTAACTGCGTAATACCGCGCCCGAATATCCTAACTGACGCCACGCCTCATACACCACCACCGACACTGCGTTAGACAGGTTCATGCTGCGGCTGTCCGGCATCATCGGAATGCGTATCTTCTGCTCTGGCGGCAGCGCATCGAGGATCGTCGCGGGCAGGCCGCGCGTCTCGGGCCCAAACATCAGATAGTCCCCCGCCTGATAGCTCACCGCGCTGTGCGCAGGCGTGCCCTTGGTGGTGAGCGCAAACAGACGCTGCGGATTTTCCGCTGCCATAAATGCCGCGTAGTCAGCGTGACGCTGCACGGCGGTGAACTCATGGTAATCCAGCCCCGCCCGGCGCAGGCGCTTATCGTCCCAGGTAAAGCCCATCGGTTCGATAATATGCAGGCGGAAGCCAGTATTGGCGCAAAGACGAATGATATTCCCGGTATTCGGCGGGATCTCCGGTTCAAATAAGACGATGTTCAGCATGGTGCCCCCTCAATAACGCGGGGCAGCATAGCAGACTTACGCGTAAATTACGCCGCGTCGCCGGTCTTCACCGGTTCAAATACCGACTCGTGCTCAACGTTCTGCACCAGCAGGTCGCGGGTGATCTCCTTAATAGATTTCGCTCCGGTCAGGGTCATCGCCACGCGCATCTCTTTCTCGATCAGGTTCAGCAGGTTGGCGACCCCCGCCTGGCCGTGGGTGGCCAGCGCGTAGAGGTAGGCCCGGCCCAGCAGCACGGTGTCCGCCCCAAGAGCAATCATTCGCACCACGTCGAGACCGTTACGGATCCCACTGTCGGCCAGAATAGCGATGTCGCCCTTCACCGCATCGGCAATCGCTGGCAGCGCCCGGGCCGAGGAGAGCACCCCATCCAGCTGGCGGCCGCCGTGGTTCGACACCACAATGCCGTCTGCCCCAAAGCGCACCGCGTCGCGGGCATCTTCGGCATCAAGGATCCCTTTGATCACCATCGGGCCGTCCCAGAATTCGCGGATCCACTCCAGGTCCTTCCATGAGATAGAGGGATCGAAGTTGTTTGCCAGCCAGCCAATGTAATCTTCAAGGCCGGTCGGCTTGCCGAGATAGGTAGAGATATTCCCCAGATCGTGCGGACGACCGTGCAGGCCCACGTCCCAGGCCCAGCGGGGATGGGTCACCGACTGCCAGTAGCGGCGCATGGCGGCGTTGGCACCGCTCATGCCGGAGTGTGCATCCCGGTAGCGTGCCCCCGGCGTCGGCATATCAACGGTAAAGACCAGCGTCGAGCAGCCTGCCGCTTTGGCTCGCTCCAGGGCGTTGCGCATAAAGCCGCGATCGCGCAGGACGTAGAGCTGGAACCACATCGGACGCTTCAAGGTAGGGGCCACCTCTTCAATGGGGCAGACCGAGACGGTAGAGAGGGTAAACGGAATGCCCTTCGCATCGGCAGCGGCGGCGGCCTGCACCTCGCCCCGGCGAGCGTACATGCCGCACAGTCCTACTGGCGCAAGGGCCACCGGCATGGAGAGCTTTTCGTTAAACAGCGTAGTTTCCAGGCTCAAATCGGCCATGTTCTTCAGCACGCGCTGGCGCAGGGCCACCTGGGCGAGATCCTCGACGTTGCGGCGCAGGGTATATTCCGCGTACGCGCCGCCGTCGATGTAGTGGAACAGGAAAGGGGGCAGGATGCGCTGAGCCGCTGCGCGGTAATCACTGGCTGCAGAAATAATCATGCGTTGTTCTCCCTGGTAGGGTCGGGATCGCCCGGCAGGCGGGTGATGCGCGCCTGCCGAGCCTGATCTTCATCGAATTGTTTGATAGTGGTATGGACAAACCCAAGATGCGCCATCATCGCCTTCCGTGCAGCCTCGGCATCGCCGGCGAGGATAGCGTCGAGCACGGCCTGGTGCTGCTCGGTAAGCTGGGCGAACACCGGCGGAACCTGATACATGCGCTGGCGGCTCTGCTTAACCGACGACTGCAGCAGATCGAAGAAGCCGCGCATGGTCTGTAGCAGCACCACGTTATGTGACGCTTCGGCGATCGCCAGATGAAAGCGCACATCGGCCTGCGAGGCGATGTCCGGATCTTTGCTCTGGGTCGCTTCGTAGCAAACACGGAGTTTCTCTTTATCGGCATCGCTGGCGCGCATCGCCGCGTGCCAGGCGGTGCTGGCCTCGATGGCGTGGCGGGCCTCTAAAATATCGAAGCTATAGTCCGGGTCGTGCTCCAGCAGCGTTTTCAGCGGCTGGACAATATTTTGCTCAGACCAGTCGTCGTGCTGCCAGCGCACAAAAGTGCCGCCGCCGCGACGGCTCAGCAGCACCCCTTCGTTGACCAGCGTAGCCAGCGCTTCGCGCAGCGAGTTGCGCGACACGCCAAGCTGCACGGCCAGCTGACGCTCGGCGGGCAGCTTCATGCCCGCCTCCAGCTGCTGCTCTTTTATCAGCGCCCGCACGCGAGAGGCGATCTCGTCGGAGAGGCGTTTAGGCATGACGATCACGGGATCATCCAGGTTAAGACGTAGGCCTGTAGAGTCGTGATGACCCCCACCATGCAGGTGAAAATCAGGCTGTGCTTCACGGTAAAGCGGAACAGATCCGACTCTTTACCCACCAGGCCCACCGCCGCACAGGCAATGGCGATGGACTGCGGAGAGATCATTTTCCCGGTCACGCCGCCGGTGGTGTTGGCCGCAACCAGCAGCACGTCCGAGACGCCAATCTGCTGCGCGGCGGTCGCCTGCAGGGCGGCGAACAGGGCATTCGACGAGGTATCGGAGCCGGTAAGAAATACCCCCAGCCAGCCGAGGAACGGCGAGAAGAAGGTAAAGGCGTGTCCGGTATGGGCTAACGCCAGCGCCAGCGTCGAGGAGAGGCCGGAGTAGTTGGAGATAAAGGCGAAGGCCAGCACCATACCGATAGAGTAGATAGGCAGGGCCAGCTCCTTCAACGTGAGGGCGAAGGTCTGCACCGCCGCCGCTGGCTTCATACGCAGCCAGACGATGGAGAGCAGGGCGGCAAACAGGATCGCCGTCCCGGTGGCCGAGAACCAGTCGAACTTATAGACCGCCGGATAGGGCGTTGCTGCGTTGACCACCGGCGGCATGCGGGCCACCAGCTTATCCAGGTACGGGACTGAAATGTTGATCACCATGTCGTACAGCGCCCCGCCCGGAGCAAACAGGGCTTTGAACGGCGGCACGCTCCACAGCGTTACCGTGGCGGTAAGGAACAGGAAGGGCGACCATGCCTTGATAATCTGACCTGCGCTGTAGCGGGTGCGCGCCAGGCTCTCATCGACCTGAGAGGCACCCATATCGCCAAAGCGGAAGATGCGCACCGGCTGCCAGCGTTTCAGGAACAGCGTCAGACAGACCAGCGACACCAGCGAGGAGATGATGTCCGGCAGCTCGGGGCCAATAAAGTTAGAGCTCAGGTACTGGGCGATAGCGAAGGATCCGCCCGCCACCATCACCGCAGGCCAGGTCTCTTTAATGCCGCGCCAGCCGTCCATAATCGCCATGATCCAGAACAGCACGATGATGGTTAAAAACGGCAGCTGACGACCCACCATCTGGCCGATCTCAAAGCTGTCGAGGCCCGTGACCTGGCCGGCCACCAGAATTGGAATGCCCATCGCGCCGAAGGCGACCGGCGCGGTATTGACGATCAGGCACAGCCCGGCGGCATACAGCGGATTAAAGCCCAGCCCCACCAGCAGCGCAGCGGTGATCGCCACCGGCGCGCCAAAGCCCGCCGCCCCTTCCAGAAACGCACCAAAGGAGAAACCAACGATCAGCATCTGCAGACGCTGGTCCGGCGTAATAGAGAGAATCGACGAGCGGATAATGTCGAACTGCCCGGTCTTGACCGAGATTTTGTAGACGAACACCGCGGCAATAATGATCCACGCAATCGGCCACAGACCGTAGAAGAAGCCGTACACCACCGACGCCATGGCGCGATCCACCGGCATTTTGTAGAAGAAGAGCGCTACCAGCAGGGCGATGGCGACAGTGTATGTCGCGGCAAGGTAGCCCTTTAGCTTGAGCTTAATCAGGGCGAAGAAGAAGAACAGGATCGGCAGGGATGCGATCAGACTCGACAGCCAGATGTTGCCGGCCGGATCGTAGTTTTGTTGCCACAGGCTCATTGCGTGTCTCCTGGGACCCTTCTGGCCGGTCGGCGGTGAGTCTGCGCTCATCTCTGCGTCACAGTCAGTGTAAAAGTGGTCCAGCCAATTGGGTTGTGTAGGGTTTATGACAACAAATGGTTAACCAGATGTTATGTTTCGGCAATGAGTTTGTAAGTGGAAATCGTGGAAGTGTGAAGCGCAGGGCGGTTGGCTAAAGGATTGGTAGGGCCAATTTGGGGAGAAGAGAAAGAAGCCGGGCAGGCGTAGCGCCACCCGGCAAAAAATCAGAACTCGGTCTTTGCGAAGCCGGTCATCTCTTTCAGGCCCATCTCGCGGCCCAGGGCGGTCATCGGGTGCACTACCACCAGCCCGCGCGCGCTCTTCTTCAGCTTGCCCATGTCGGCCTGCTCTTTTTTGGTAATCGCCCGGCGGAAAGGCAGATCCATCAGCTTCTGCGCTTCTTTGCTCAGCTTCTGGCCGTGCACTTCGCGCAAGCGAGTAATCTCCGCTTCCAGCGTCTCTTTCTCTTTTTCCAGTTCGGCGTACTTGTCGGCAGATTCAACCAGCGACAGGGCAGCCTGCTGGTGACGGATGGCATCAAGGCGATCGCTCAGGCGTTTAATTTCGTTCTTTTCGATTTCTTTCATAACGGATGACTCTAAAAACAGGGGAATTACTGCAAAGGATACACTAATGTGCGCAACGTTACTTCTGAAAGGCTTTTTTCAGGCTGATGCGTGAGATCAGCCCGGTCAGGGAGAGGACCATGGTCGAGCGCACCACCTGCTGGTAACGCTGTCTCTGCATCGCGTAGAGGTCGGCGTCGCTGGTATCGAACTGGGGCTCAGGGGGCAGGGCAGAGACGCAGTGCAGCTCGCCAAAGGGGCCGAGGATCTCGTCATCGGTAAACCCGTACTCGTTGCCGTCGTGGTTCAGCTCTTCGCGCAGGGCCATCAGCAGCTCCGCGTCCTCATACTCGTGACGACTAATCACGCCGAGGCCGTAGATCAGCTTTAAGCGCACGGAGAGATCGCCCAGCGGGCCATCGCCCTCCAGCAGCGGCTCCACGGCGTATTTCACCGCATAGTCGTCTTTGCGGAACACCTGAAGTACCAGAATATTCACCGCTTCCGTGAGTAGCTCAACGGCGGCGATGAGGAAACTTCGGACGGTTTTGCCAGCATTCAGACGCTCAAGCACACGGTTTTCAAAGGCCTGGGTTTCTTCCATTATTGCCTGCATATCCGACAATCTTATATTCGGGCGCGGAGGATCGCTCCGCGCCGGGTAGGGCATCATGCCTGAGCGTTATAAACGTTAACCGCCTCGGCGACAACGTCGCTTGTGCTTTCCAGACCGGAGATCTGCGCCAGCGCAGCCTGCGGGCCTTTCTCGTCAATTAGCGCCGCCAGCTCAAGCGCCTGCGGATCCTGCTCGCTGCGGTAGTGCATGGCAGCGGCTATCCCTTTGACCAGGTTCTCGTGCGGCAGGCGATACTCCAGGGTGCCGAGCAGCGGCTTGATCAGACGGTCACCGATGCTCAGCTTACGCAGCGGCTGACGGCCTACGCGCTCAACGTCATCCTTCAGGTACGGGTTCTCAAAGCGACCGAGGATCTTCTCGATATAGGCAGCATGCTTCGCTTCATCAAAGCCGTAGCGCTTGATCAGCACCGCGCCGCTCTCCTCCATCGCCCCTTTCACTACCGCGCGGATCTTCTCATCGAGAATGGCGTCGCGAATGGTCTGATGGCCTGCCTGGCGGCCAAGGTACGCGGTTATAGCATGGCCGGTGTTCAGGGTGAAGAGCTTACGCTCTACAAAGGCCATTAAATTATCCGTCGGTTCCATGCCCGCAATGTTCGGCAGCGCGCCTTTAAACTGGGTCTTATCGACAATCCACTCGCTAAAGGTTTCAACGGTTACTTCCAGCGGATCGTGGGTGGCAGAGGCCGACGGCGGAACGATGCGGTCTACGGCCGAGTCGACGAAGCCAACGTGCGCTTCAACCCAGGCTTTGTCCTCATCTGCCAGCGCATTGAGAACGTGGCCTTTTAACTGGGTCGTACCGCGCACCATGTTCTCACAGGCGATGATGTTCAGCGGGGTCTCTACGCCCTGCGCTTTACGCTTCGTCAGGCCTTTGGCAATTGCCGGGGCGATGCGTTCCAGCACAACCGGGCCGACCGCCGTAGTCACCAGATCCACGTCGGCGATCAGATCGACCACCTCATCGCCAATGCTGCTCACTGCATTGACGCCGGAGACGGTATCAACCTGCTCGTTTTCACCCACCACATGAACCTGATAACTATGACGGGCATTCAGGGCATCGAGCACCGTCTGATTCACATCGGCGAACGTCAGCGTAATCCCAGCGTCCGCCAGCAGTTTGCCGATGAAGCCACGTCCGATATTACCTGCGCCAAAATGTAATGCTTTCATAGTATTAACCTTCATTAATGTTTTTACCCGAGAGGGCTGGGGTGAGGCTCTGACCTCACCCAAACCCTCTCCACAAAGGGAGAGGGAGGAGGGCTTACTTGTTCAGCAGCGCCAGCACTTCTTCAACGCTATCGGTATGCGCCAGGCGCTCGATAATGGACTCATCGTCCAGAGCATTGGTCAGGCTGGTAATCACCTGAATGTGCTCATTATTACGTGCGGCGATACCGATGACCAGACGGGCAATGTCATCTTCTTCTTCGCCAAAGCGTACGCCCTGCGGGTACTGGCAGAACACGACGCCGGTTTTCAGCACGCGATCTTTCGCTTCAACCGTACCGTGCGGAACCGCGATGGACTCACCCAGGTAGGTTGGGGTCAGTTTTTCACGCTCCAGCATGGCGTCGATATACTCCGGCTGCACGTAGCCGCCTTTCACCAGTTGCTCACCGGCAAAGCGAATCGCCTCTTCTTTATGGCTCGCGGTACGGCCCAGGAAGATGTTCTCCGCGCCCAGCTTGAACAGATGGCTGTTGCTGTCGTCAATGCTGTCCTGCAGGCTGGTGCGCACTTTCGCTTCGTTATCCGTATGACGCTGGGCAGCAACCAGACGCTCGGTCAGGTTGGTATAGAGGCCGCTGTCGAGGAAGTTAGTCAGTGAAATGTGTTGCGCCTGTGGCACCTGACGCATCGCACGTTCGGTCAGGTCGCGGTGGGTAATGACCACGTCCACGTCTGCCGGCAGGTTGTTGATCGCGCTGTTGGTGACGGAGACGTTGGTCAGGCCAGCATCCTGTACTTTCTTACGCAGCACGCCCGCGCCCATGGCACTTGACCCCATCCCGGCGTCGCAGGCCACGATGATTTTGCGTACGTGGCTCAGGTCGTTAGAGACCGCGCCTGCCGCCAGCGGCGTGCCAGTAGCGGCAGCGGTTGCGCCTTTGGATTCCGCTTTCATGTCATGCATACGGCGGGTTGCCGCTTCGATATCGTCCTCTTCTTTCACCTTGCTGGTTTTCAGCAAAATGGCAGAGATCACGAAAGAAACCGCCATCGCCGCGACGATAGCAGCGATGTTAGCGAAGTAAGCACCTTTCGGCGTCATCGCCAGCACGGCCAGGATAGAGCCAGGGGAAGCCGGGGAAACCAGGCCGCCGTTCAGAATGCTCAGGGTAAACACGCCGGTCATACCGCCGAGGATAACGGCGATCAGCAGACGCGGGTTCATCAGCACGTACGGGAAGTAAATTTCGTGGATACCGCCCAGGAAGTGGATGATAGCCGCACCGCCCGCAGACTGTTTCGCACTGCCGCGACCGAAGAACATGTACGCCAGCAGGACGCCCATCCCCGGACCCGGGTTCGCTTCGATCAGGAAGAAGATAGACTTGCCGATATCATGGGACTGCTGAATACCCAGCGGTGAGAAGATACCGTGGTTGATGGCGTTATTGAGGAACAGGATTTTCGCCGGTTCAACAAAGATAGAGGCCAGCGGCAGCATGTCATGGACAACCATGAAGTTAACGCCAGCGGCCAGGGCTTTAGAGAGCACCTCTACCGCCGGGCCAATGCCGAGGAACGCCAGAATCGCGAGGATCATACCGATGATGCCCGCAGAGAAGTTGTTCACCAGCATTTCGAAGCCGGATTTGATCTTGCCATCAACCCAGACGTCAAAGCGTTTGATCGCCCAGCCGCCCAGCGGACCGGCAATCATTGCGCCAAGGAACATTGGCATATCCGCACCGACGATCACGCCCATGGTGGTGATCGCACCGACCACGCCGCCGCGATCGCCGCCCACCAGGCGACCACCGGTATAACCGATCAGCAGCGGCAGCAAATAGGTAATCATTGGGCCGACAAGTTTTGCCAGCGTTTCGTTAGGCAACCACCCTGTTGGAATAAACAACGCGGTGATAATACCCCAGGCGATAAATGCGCCGATGTTGGGCATTACCATATTGCTGAGAAAACGACCAAAGCTTTGCACCTTGATCTTGATATCGGATGACATAAAACACCCCTTCTAATGTTTGCTGTCGCGCAGGGCGGAGGCCCAACTTTTTTTGTTAACGAGGCGGCAGAGGTAGCCGAACCCATGTTCTGTGTGGCGAATCTGGCACCGAATCGAGAAACTGTCCAGATGGCACGATTTAGTGTGATTCAGATCACACTAATATAGGGATCACGCCCTGTTTAGGTGTGATGGCGGTCACAAATCATAGGTGTAAAAAAAGAACAGTGGGTAAAAAAAAGACGGCACAGAGCTGTTAATGTGATGTTAATCACATTTCTATCTCGTTACTTTGTTTGTTGTTTGTGATTTAGATCACAAGAAACTTTCACTGGGACTTTTCTTAACGTGAGCGGCAGCAACTTCTTATTACGGGACTCGGCAATACTGTAAGTCAGCAACATCTTCTATCTTGACTAT
>NZ_LR607338.1:770313-777029 GCF_902164725.1 Pseudescherichia vulneris
TCAGCAACATCTTCTATCTTGACTATTAATCTCAAAAGGCAGGAATGCGCCAGGCATCACCTGCCTTTTTTTCATCGCTGATCCATAATTACTTTTTTCGGGTAGACAGGATCACTTAATGAAACTTATCGGCAGCTATACCAGCCCGTTTGTACGTAAAATCTCCGTTATCCTGCTGGAGAAGGGGATCACCTTTGAATTTGTAAATGAGTTCCCCTACAACGGCGAAAACGGCGTTGCGCACTACAACCCGCTGGGTAAAGTTCCGGCGCTGGTCACCGACGAGGGCGATATCTGGTACGACTCGCCTATCATTGCTGCCTACCTGGAGCTGCTGGACATCGCGCCTGCGATGCTGCCGCAGGATCCAAAGGCGGCGTTGAAGCTGCGCCAGATAGAAGCCCTGGCCGATGGTGTCATGGACGCCGGGCTGGTCTCGGTGCGCGAGCAGGCCCGACCGGCGGCCCAGCAGTCGGAAACCGAGCTGCTGCGCCAGCGGGAGAAAATTAGCCGGGCGCTGGACATGTTGGAAAAGCACGTCAGCGAAGGCGATATTCAGCCGGATAGCCTCAACGTTGCTACTATCGCCGTGGCCTGCGCCATCGGCTATATCAACTTCCGCCGCGTCTCGCCCGGCTGGTGCGTGGACAGGCCGCAGCTGGTGAAACTGGTGGAGACGCTGTTCCAGCGGGAGAGCTTTGCCCGCACCGAACCGCCAAAGTCCTAGCCCCAGCATACTGACAGCCTGCGCCGGTACGCTGTACAATCTCCCTTCACGTCGAATCCCCTCCGGCGGGAGGGGTAATCTACTGCAGGCTTTGTCATGACCCTTGAATCACGTTCGCTTTTCAGCCAGATCCCGGCAACCGATCGTCTGCTGCACGCCGACGACTTTGCTGTCTTAGTCGACACTTTCGGTCACCGCCGCGTCGTGGATACCCTGCGCCAGCTTCAGGACGAGGCCCGTCTTGCGGTGCGCGAAACCCAGGCGCTGCCCGCCTGGTGCGCGGACTGGGCGGCCGCAGCGGAGAGTCGGCTGACACAGCATGAAACCCGCGCCCTGCGGCCAGTATTTAACCTCACCGGCACGGTGCTGCACACCAACCTCGGACGCGCGCTACAGGCGGAGGCTGCTATCGAGGCGGTTGCCGAAGCGATGCGCACTCCGGTGACGCTGGAATACGCCCTCGACGAGGCCGGGCGCGGTCATCGCGATCGCGGCGTGGCGGATCTGCTCTGCCGCCTGACCGGCGCGGAGGATGCCTGCATTGTGAATAACAACGCGGCGGCGGTGCTACTGATGCTGGCCGCGCTGGCTAACGGCAAAGAGGTGGTGGTGTCGCGTGGCGAGCTGGTGGAGATTGGCGGTGCGTTTCGCATTCCGGACGTGATGCGTCAGGCGGGATGCGTGCTGCATGAGGTGGGTACCACCAACCGCACCCATGCCAAAGACTATCGTGAGGCGGTGAACGAGAATACAGCGCTGCTGATGAAGGTCCATACCAGCAACTATGCCGTCACCGGCTTCACCAAGGCAGTGGAGGAGGCGGAGCTGGTGCAAATTGGCCTGCCGCTGAACGTGCCGGTGGTAGCCGACTTAGGCAGCGGCTCGCTGGTCGATCTCAGCCAGTACGGTCTGCCGAAAGAGCCGATGCCGCAGGAGATGATTGCCGCAGGCGTCAGCCTCGTGAGCTTCTCCGGCGATAAGCTGCCCGGCGGTCCGCAGGCGGGGATTATCATCGGCAAGCGCGAACTGATTGCCAGGCTCCAGCAGCATCCGCTTAAGCGCGCTCTGCGGGTGGATAAGATGACCCTCGCCGCGCTGGAGGCCACGCTCAGGCTCTATCTGCACCCGGAAAAGCTGGCCGAACGGCTGCCGACGCTGCGCCTGCTGACCCGCAGCGCGGACGACATTCGTCAGCAGGCCGAGCGGCTTCTGCCCGCGCTGGAGAGCCGCTACGCTGAGTTCCTGATTCAGGTTGAAGCCTGCCAGTCGCAAATCGGTAGCGGATCGCTGCCGGTGGACAGGCTGCCCAGCGCGGCGCTGACCTTTACTCCTCGCGACGGACGCGGCAGCCGCCTTGAAGCACTGGCGGCGCAGTGGCGCGCGCTGCCGCAGCCGGTGATTGGCCGCATCTCCGATGGTCGTCTGTGGCTCGATCTGCGCTGCCTTGACGATGAATCCCGCTTTTTGAACAGGTTACTGAAATGATTATTGCAACGGCCGGGCACGTCGACCACGGCAAAACGACGCTGCTGGAGGCGCTCACCGGCATCAATGCCGACCGGCTGCCGGAAGAGAAGAAGCGTGGCATGACTATCGATCTCGGCTACGCCTACTGGCCCCAGCCGGATGGCCGCGTGCCGGGGTTTATTGATGTGCCGGGCCACGAGAAGTTTCTTGCCAATATGCTGGCGGGCGTCGGCGGTATCGACGGCGCGCTGCTGGTGGTGGCCTGCGACGACGGCGTGATGGCGCAAACCCGGGAGCACCTGGCGATTTTACAGCTCACCGGCAACCCGGCGCTGACCGTGGCGTTGACTAAGGCCGATCGCGTGGACGAGGCGCGGATAGCTGAGGTTGAGGCCGAGATACACAGCGTGCTGGCAGAGTATGGTTACCCGCAGGCAACGCTGTTTACTACCGCTGCGACGCAGGGGGTGGGCATTGAGGCGTTGCGCGCGCATCTGCTGGCGCTGCCCGAACGCGAGCAGAACGACGAGCACCGCTTCCGCCTTGCCATCGATCGCGCGTTTAGCGTCAAGGGTGCGGGGCTAGTGGTGACCGGCACGGCGCTCTCCGGCAGCGTAAAGGTAGGCGATACCCTGTGGCTTACCGGAGTGAACAGGCCAATGCGCGTGCGCGGCCTGCATGCGCAAAACCAGCCGGTAGAGCAGGCCCACGCCGGGCAGCGTATCGCTCTAAACATTGCGGGCGATGCTGAAAAAGAGGCTATCAGCCGCGGCGATTGGCTGCTGGCCGAGGTGCCGCCCGAGCCTGTGACACGGCTGATCGTGGCGCTGCACACCCACGCGCCGCTGGGTCAGTGGCAGCCGCTGCACATTCACCATGCCGCCAGCCACGTGACGGGCCGCGTCTCGCTGCTCGAAGATAATCTTGCCGAGCTGGTATTGGATACGCCGCTGTGGCTGGCAGATAACGATCGACTGGTGCTGCGCGATATCGCTGCTCGCGCCACGCTAGCCGGGGCGCGGGTGGTCACGCTCAATCCGCCGCGCCGGGGCAAACGTAAGCCAGAGTACCTGGCGTGGATCGCCGCGCTGGCAGAAGCGGGTGACGATGCCAGCGCGCTGGCGGTGCACCTGACGCGCGGCGCGGTACATCTGCCGTCGTTCGCGTGGGAGAGACAGCTTAACGCTCAGGGGCTGGCGGCGTTGACCGAGAGCCCGGCGCTGATCCAGGCCGGAGACAGCCTGATTAGCGCCGCGGTCGCCGCCCGCTGGCAGCGCAAGATCCTTGATACCCTCGCCACCTACCATGCCCAGCATCGGGACGAGCCAGGGCCAGGGCGCGAGCGTCTGCGCCGCATGGCCCTACCAATGGAGAACGAGGCGCTGGTGCTGACGCTCATCGAGCGGATGCGGGAGAGCGGAGATATCTACAGCCATCACGGCTGGCTGCACCTGCCGGAGCATAAAGCAGGCTTTACTGCCGAGCAGGAGGCGATATGGCAGAAAGCCGCCACGCTGTTTGGTGACGAGCCGTGGTGGGTGCGCGACCTGGCGCGTGAGGTGGGGACAGACGAGCAGATTATGCGCAGCGTTCTGCACCAGGCGGCGCAGCAGGGGCTGATCACGGCGATCGTAAAAGATCGCTACTACCGCAACGATCGCATTGTGGCCTTTGCGAATCTGATCCGCGCCCTGGACGGCGAACGTGGATCAACCTGTGCCGCCGACTTCCGCGACCAACTCAACGTCGGACGCAAGCTGGCCATTCAGATCCTCGAATATTTCGACCGCATCGGCTTTACCCGCCGACGCGGCAACGATCACCTGCTGCGCGACGCCCTGCTGTTCCCGGCCAATCCGCAGGCGTAACCCTGTCGCGCCCTATTCACCGGGCGCGATTTTCTGCTTCGCCAGCCACACCGCCCCCAGTCTGCCCGCCTGGTTACCCAGCTTGCAGGGGTGGATTGGCACGCGTAGCGCCTCCCACATCTCAAAGGTTTCCAGGTGACGATCGAGCAACTGGTAAACTTTCTCCTGCTCGCTCAGCCCGCCGCCAATCAGCACCGCCTCGGGGTCGAACATAGAGATGACGCTATAGACGCCGCGCGCCAGGAACAGCGCCCACTCGTTAATGGCCTCACGCAGATGGACGTCGCTGTCCATACGCTCGAAGAGCTCTTTACCGTGCGGCAGCTCGTCGGCAGAGACCGCCAGTGCCTGACGGCAGGCTTTCATCAGGCCGCTGCCGGAGGCAACCTCGTGCATACACTCGCCGTTGTTGCCGACGGGGATCACGCCAAACTCACCGGCGTGGAAGTGCACGCCCCGGAACAGCTCACCGTTGACGATAATCCCGCCGCCAATGCCGGTTCCCACGGTGATACAGACGAAGTTCTCAAACTTCTGTCCGGCCCCGCGCCAGCGCTCGCCGAGCGCCGCACAGTTGGCATCGTTTTCCACCACGACGGGCAGATCGGTGAGGGTCGAGAAGAGATCGTGCAGGTTTGCGCCATCCATAAAGTCCAGTGCGCCCGCTTTTGCCGCTTTGCCGGTATGCACGTTGATATGGCCAGGGAAGCTGACGCCGATGCCAGCGATCTCGTGATCTTTTTGGTAAGTTTCAACGACGTCTTTCCACGCTTTTTTAAACGACGCTTCATCTTCGGGCGTATCAAACTCATCCGAAGAGAGCTCTTCGCCATGCTCGTCGATCAGGCCATGCTTGATGTGGGTTCCCCCGACATCAAAACCAATAAAGTAGTGCATAGGTATTTCCCTTTTCCGGTTCCATACGCTTAATTATGGCTCAGGCCAGACGGGAGAATGTAAAGTAAGGTAATACGTGAACAGCGTCGAAAAGCGGCAATTTGATTGCTTCTTTTTTATCCACCCCGGCTACCCTTGAAGAACACCCCTGCAAGGAGACGGCCATGACAAACAATCCCCCCGCCAACCGCATCCAGCCTGGCGAATACGGTTATCCTCTTACCTTAAAAGCGCGTTATGAAAACTTTATCGGCGGCGACTGGGTTCCCCCGGCCGACGGCGAGTACTACCAGAACCTGACCCCGGTCACCGGCCAGCCGCTGTGTGAAATTGCCAGCTCAAGCAAGCGCGATATCGATCTGGCGCTGGACGCGGCCCATAAGGCGAAAGATAAGTGGGCGCATACCTCCGTGCAAGATCGGGCGGCCATTTTGCTGAAGATAGCCGACCGCATGGAGCAGAACCTGGAGCTGCTGGCGACCGCCGAAACCTGGGATAACGGCAAGCCGATCCGCGAAACCAGCGGGGCCGACGTGCCGCTGGCGATTGACCATTTCCGCTATTTTGCCTCCTGTATTCGCGCCCAGGAGGGCGGCATCAGCGAGGTAGACAGCGAGACGGTGGCCTATCACTTCCGCGAGCCGCTGGGCGTGGTCGGGCAGATCATCCCGTGGAACTTCCCGCTGCTGATGGCAAGCTGGAAGATGGCCCCTGCGCTCGCCGCCGGAAACTGCATCGTCTTAAAACCGGCGCGCCTGACGCCGCTCTCCGTGCTGCTGCTGATGGAGATTGTCGGCGATCTACTGCCGCCGGGGGTAGTGAACGTGGTCAACGGCGCGGGAGGCGAGATTGGTGAGTACCTTGCCACCTCGAAACGCATCAGTAAGGTGGCCTTTACCGGCTCCACTGAAGTGGGCCAGCAGATCATGCAGTACGCGACCCAGAACATTATTCCGGTCACCCTAGAGCTGGGCGGCAAGTCACCGAACATCTTCTTCGCCGACGTGATGGACGAGGAGGATGCCTTCTTTGACAAGGCGCTAGAGGGTTTTGCCCTGTTCGCCTTTAACCAGGGTGAAGTCTGTACCTGTCCAAGCCGGGCGCTGGTGCAGGAGTCGATCTACGAGCGCTTTATGGAGCGCGCCATCCGTCGGGTAGAGAGCATCCGCAGCGGCAACCCGCTGGATACCGTCACCCAGATGGGCGCACAGGTCTCTCAAGGGCAGTTGGAGACCATCCTCAACTACATCGACATTGGTAAAAACGAGGGGGCGGACGTACTCACCGGCGGGCGGCGCAAGCTGCTGGAGGGCGAGCTGAAAGAGGGCTACTACCTGGAGCCGACCATTCTCTTTGGGCAGAACAACATGCGCGTCTTCCAGGAGGAGATCTTTGGCCCGGTGCTCGCCGTCACTACCTTTAAAACCGTGGAGGAGGCGCTGGAGCTGGCCAACGATACCCAGTACGGATTGGGCGCGGGCGTCTGGAGCCGCAACGGCAGCCTGGCCTATAAGATGGGGCGCGGTATCCAGGCCGGACGCGTCTGGACCAACTGCTACCACGCCTATCCCGCCCATGCGGCGTTCGGCGGCTACAAGCAGTCCGGCATCGGACGCGAAACCCATAAGATGATGCTGGATCACTACCAGCAAACCAAGTGCCTGCTGGTGAGCTATTCGGATAAACCACTCGGGCTGTTCTAAGTCCCTATCGCCGGGCGGCGCAAGCTTGCCCGGCCTACAACAGTGTTAATTAGC
>NZ_LR607338.1:781516-786242 GCF_902164725.1 Pseudescherichia vulneris
CCTATCGCCGGGCGGCACAAGCTTGCCCGGCCTACAACAGTGTTAATTAGCTCGCTCCTGCCAGGCAATCTCCACCTCTTCGGCGAGGATTTTCACTCCGGCTTCGATCTTCTCCGGGTCCGGCACGTAGTTCATGCGCATGCACTGGTGGGTGTGCGGCCAGGGCTTGTCGAGGCCCGGGAAGAAGTAATCGCCGGGCACCATTAGCACGCCGCGTTTCTTCAGTCGCTGATAGAGCAGTTCGGTGGTGATCGGCAGGTCTTTGAACCACAGCCAGAGGAAGATGGCTCCCTCAGGTTTATGGATAAGACAGCGCTCTTCCGGTAGGTAGCGGCGCAGCGTGGCCATCGTCTCCTGCACCCGCTGGTAGTAGAACGGCTTGATCACCGTCTCCGACAGGCGCAGCAGGTCGTTGCGTTTGATCATCTCGCACATCATTGCCGGGCCAATCCCGCCGGGGGCAAGGCTGATGATGCCGTTCATGTTGCGGATCGCCGAGATAGTCTGCTCATTGGCGATGATAATGCCGCAGCGGCTACCGGGCAGGCCGAGCTTGGAGAGGCTCATGCAGAGAATGGTGTTCGGGTTCCACAGCGGGCGCGCCTCGCTGAAGATAATGCCCGGGAAGGGCACGCCGTAGGCGTTATCGATCACCAGCGGGATACCGTGCTGGTTCGCCAGGGCGTCCAGTTTGATCAGCTCCTCGTCGGTAATGACGTTGCCGGTCGGATTGGTTGGTCGGGAGACGCAGATCATGCCGGTCTCTTCGCCAATGTGCAGATGCTCAAAGTCGACGTGATACTTAAACTGGCCGCCCGGCAGCAGCTCAATATTCGGGCGAGCAGAGACGAAGAGATCCTCCTCCAGCCCGGAATCCGCGTAGCCGATATACTCCGGGGCCAGCGGGAACAGCACTTTTCTGGTGGTTCCATCGGCACGGCGGCCAGCAAACAGATTGAATAAGTAGAAAAACGCGCTCTGGCTGCCGTTAGTCAGTGCAATATTCTGTGGCGCAATATCCCAACCCAGGGTGGTACGCAGCATATCCGCCAGCGCGACCAGCAGCTCGGATTTCCCCTGTGGACCGTCATAATTGCACAGCGCATCAGTGGCTTTGCCGGAGGCAAGCATCTCCGCCAGCAGCTTTTGGAAGTAGTCGGTCATCTCCGGGATCTGCGCCGGGTTACCGCCGCCTAACATAATCGCGCCGGGCGTGCGCAGGCCGTCGTTGAGATCCTCCATCAGGCGCGTGATGCCTGAGTGGCGGGTGAATTTGTCGCCGAAAAGTGAAAATGTCATAGCAGGTGTTCTGTCGGTCTGATTTTAAACTTGGCACACCTTAACGCTAGCGCAGGCGCGGTGCAAATCGCTGGCCTGGCTGCGCTTAGTGTTTTTATACTAAAGACAGTCTCACCGTCAGACGTTAATTCTGTTTCCCTGCCCACACCACCATAATTTTATCTGTGCCGTTTTCACGCATAAATCCGCTGCCCTGGGCCAGTTCCAACGTTGACTGTTTACCTGCCCCCACGGCGGGGTGACGAGCGCGGAACTGCCCGATCTTCTGCCAGTGCGCCACGGTAGCCGCCGACTGACCGCTTACATCCTGCCAGTTCATGTCGGAGCGCGTGCCCTGCAATGGATCGGACCCGGTAGGGCCGAAAGGCCTGGCCGACTCATCGCCATAGAAGATCTGCACCGCACCGGGGGCCAGTAGCAGCAGCTCGGCTGCCCGCTGACCGCCTTCGCGGAACAGACGGGTATCGTGGGAGGAGAGATAGCTCAGCACGTTAAAATGCTGCAACTTGTCCGCCATCTGCTGCCAGATTGGCACCATATTTGCCAAACAGTCGGTGGCTTTGGCCGCCTGCTCCTGGTAATCAAAGTTGATCATCGCATCGAAGCCATGGCGATAGTATTCGCTCTGCATCACGCCGTGGCCCCAAGCCTCGCCGGTCATCCAGAACGGGTTATCGTCGCGTTTTTTATCCGGGTTCGCCTGTTTCCACTCGGTCAGGGCCGCCGCTGCCTGGGTCTTGAGCTGCTGCCACGCGGCCATCTCCACATGCTTAGCGGTATCCACCCGGAAACCGTCGATGCCGTATTCACCCACCCACTGGCTGAGCCAGTGGGTCAGGTAGTCGCGCGGCGTATAGCCGGAGATCGCTTTGGCCCGCGTGTCGGGCTTATGCTGATAGAAAACCGGCAGGCCAGACGGGGCAGTAGATTCGGTTTTGATATCCGGCAGGAATGCGAGGGACATGGTGAGATCGTCAAAGCCGGGGCTGTCGTAGTTGCCAATGTCGGTGCGGATCCAGTTTTTGCCCCACCACTGCTCCCACGCCGCTTTATCGCTAAAGTTGATGTAGTCATTAAAGCTGTGCCAGTTTTGTCCAGCGGCAGGTTTCCAGTCCGTCCACCTTTCGCCGAGGAGCTTCTGTCGCTCCTCGCCCTGCAAATAGAGCGCGCCGAACTGGTAGGTCTGCATATCCGCCAGCGTAGCGTAGCCGGTGTGGTTCATCACTACGTCCAGCAGCACGCGAATGCCGCGCTGGTGCGCGCCGTCGACCAGCGCGCGTAGATCCGCCTCGCTACCCATGTTGGCATCCAATTTCGTCCAGTCCAGGGTGTAGTAGCCGTGGTAGGCATAGTGCGGGAAGTCGCCTTTGGTGCCGCCGCCTACCCAGCCGTGGATCTGCTCAAAGGGCGCGCTAACCCACAGCGCGTTAACTCCCAGCCCGGCGAGGTAGTCCAGCTTGCTGGTGAGCCCCTTCAGGTCGCCGCCGTGAAAGGTGGCAATCTCCTGCATACCGTCTTTATGGCGGCCATAGCTATTGTCGTTGGCTGGGTCGCCGTTGACGAAGCGGTCGGTAAGGACGAAGTAGACGGTGGCGTTGTGCCAGCTAAAGGGCGCAGCCGCAGGCGCATCGGCCTGCTCAAGCAGCAGCAAACCGCCGCTGTTAGCATCAGGCTGGAGCGTGATTTTCCCTTCGCTCACCGTGGCAACCTGCTGGCTATAGAAGTCACGCACCTGGCTGCCTTCGGCAAACGTTTTACTTACATCGACCGTTAGCGGCTTGCCGTCCCACACCGGACACTGGCGCAGGGCGGCGGTGTTGGCCTCCGCTTCAGGCGGGGCGGCTACCGTCAGCATCAGCGTTGGCGTACCCGAGCGGGTATCTATCTGTAGCGCATAGTCGCCGTCGCGAAAGATTCGCCACTGCGGCGCGTCACCGGTGCAGGGCTGAAGCGATAGCATCTGGTTGAGCTTAGGGGCAGTGGCAGGCTGCCAGCACACATTGTCACTTTTTAAGGTAAGAGGAGTGGTACCCTTTTTGAACGTGGCCTCACTGTGATAAACCCCACTGCCGGTTGCGCTGAACGCGGGAAAGCCGGGCGCGGACCATTCGGACCAGGCGGTGATGGGAAGCAGTAAAAGCGCAAGGGCACAGCGTTGCATGGTGGCATCCTCTCCAGAGTTTCCATCAGTGTGCCACCCGTTGTGCCGGGTAAACTCATCCCTGCCGGGCGTTTGCCGGGGTGGAGGTCAAAGGCTGAGCGATCCGCGCCACATTTAGAGGGAAGTTTGTGATAGGCCACACAATTTTTGACTATTTTGCATGCTGTAGATCCATTCGGCTGATGACACCAATTAGGAAATGGACTATTTCTTAGAGTGCTCCCGAGGGGTATTTTTGATACAATTTGAGATTCCGCTCTCAAAATCTTGTAAAAATAAGGTGTTGGAATGCATCAATCCGACCAGGAGAACTAATGATATCGACTCCCATTCGACGATATGGGGCTGCGATACTCATGTTACTCACCACGGCATTTTCAGGTGAGGTGATTGCGAAAACGCACGCACAGACAACGAGTTACACAGCCTACACAAGCAGCCATAAGCACAGTAAAACGTTAAGCAGTAGTAAAAAGGTTAGCAGTAAAACGATTAGCAGTAAAAAGAGTAGCAGTAAAAAAGTTAGTAGTACGCTGGCAAGCAGTAAACAAGAGTATTCTCGCAATAGTGCAAAGAGCAGTTCACTTCCTGATTTGCGAAAATACCCTTCCGGAACACCAAGGAAAAAGGCGTTTCTCCGGACGGTTATGCCCTACATCACTAGCCAAAATGCTGCGATTACCGCTGAGCGCAACTGGCTGGTGTCTAAACAGTACGACAATCGCTGGTCGCCGACCGAGCGTGCGCGTCTGAAAGACATCGCTAAGCGTTACAAGGTGAGCTGGTCGGGTAATACCCGCCGCATCCCTTGGAATACGCTGCTGGATCGCGTCGACATTATCCCTGATAGCATGGTTGCCACCATGGCGGCAGCTGAAAGCGGCTGGGGTACGTCGAAGCTGGCGCGCAGTAACAACAACCTGTTCGGCATGAAGTGTGCGAAAGGCCGCTGTAACAACGGCCCGGGCACGGTGAAAGGGTACTCTCAGTTTGACTCGGTTAAAGAGTCAGTGAGCGCCTACGCGGCTAACCTCAACACCCACCCGGCGTACGCGTCGTTCCGTAAATCCCGTGCGCAGCTGCGCAAAGCGGATCAGGAAGTGACTGCCAGCACCATGATCCACAAGCTCAGCGGCTATTCGACGCAGGGCCAGCGTTACAACAACTACCTGTTTGCTATGTATCAGGACAACCAGCGTTTAATTGCAGCGCATATGTAATTTTCTCTTCCGTTATGTCGGGTGGCGTTACGCTTACCCGACCTAC
>NZ_LR607338.1:786250-815420 GCF_902164725.1 Pseudescherichia vulneris
CGCCGGGCTTGTTGTTTGCTATATCACTATCTCGCTATAGCGATCCCGATAATCCTTCGGCGTGCTGCCGTACTCCTTCTTAAACACCGAGTAGAAGTATTGCAGCGACGGATAGCCGCACATCTGCGAAATCTCGTTAATCGACAACGAGGTGGAGATCAGCAGGCTGCGGGCCTTCTCCAGCTTCTCTGCGTGGATCATCGCGTGAATGGTCTCGCCTACCTCCTCCTTAAAGCGCTTCTCCAGGTTCGAGCGGGAGATCCCTACCGCATCCAGCACCTGATCGACCTTAATCCCTTTACAGGCGTGATTGCGAATGTAGTGCATGGCCTGGATCACCGCCGGGTCGTTGAGCGATCGATAGTCCGTCGAACGCCGGGCCACCACCCGCAGCGGCGGCACCAGCAGCCGCTGAAGCGGCATCGCTTCGTTATCCAGCAGGCGGTGCAGCAGCTTCGCCGCCTGGTAGCCCATCTGTCGGGTGCCCTGCGCCACCGATGAGAGTGCCACCCGTGACAGGTAGCGGGTTAGCTCCTCGTTATCGATGCCAATAACGCACAGCTTCTCCGGGACCGGAATATGCAGATGCTCGCACACCTGCAGCACGTGGCGGGCACGGGCGTCGGTCACGGCGATAATACCGGTCTGCGGCGGCAGGGTTTGCAGCCAGTCGGCGAGACGGTTCTGGGCGTGCTGCCAATTCTCTGGGGCCGTCTCCAGACCCTGGTAGACCACGCCGCGGTACTTCTCCTGCGCGACCAGCTGGCAAAAAGCGTACTCCCGTTCCGCCGCCCAGCCTTTGCCGCTGGAGTTGGGCAGGCCATAGAAGGCGAAGCGGTGCACCCCTTTCTCCTTCAAATGCAGAAAGGCGCTCTCGACCAGGGCGTAGTTATCGGTGGCGATGTAGTGCACCGCCGGGTAGTCTTCCGGGCGATGGTAGGAGCCGCCCACGCCGACGATGGGAACATCTACGTCAGCCAGTATGCGTTCGATCTCGCCGTCGTCGAAGTCGGCGATGACCCCGTCCCCTAGCCACTCTTTGATATTGTCGAGGCGGATGCGGAAATCCTCCTCAATGAAGATGTCCCACTCCGACTGGGAAGCCTGAAGATATTCGCCTACGCCTTCAACGACCTGGCGATCGTAGGCTTTATTGGCGTTAAACAGCAGCGTGATACGATGGCGCTTGGCAAACATGTTGATCTCTTTCTGATAAATCACCGTTTCTGATTATCACATTCAGCACAAAGCCGGAGAGATTTTCCCCGGCAGTGTGATCATCCCTGTAAATTGTCCGCTATGTGCGGCGTTTTGTGGCAGAGTCCATCCACACCGCCAGCAGCAGAATGGCTCCCTTGACGATGTACTGCCAGAACGTGGGGACGTCCATCATGCTCATGCCGTTATCCAGCGAGGCCATAATAAAGGCCCCCATCACCGCGCCCGCCACGCTGCCGACTCCGCCCGCGAGGCTAGTGCCGCCGATCACGCAGGCGGCGATGGCATCCAGCTCGGCAATGTTCCCCGCCGAAGGAGAGCCTGCGCCGAGGCGCGAGCTGAGGATCAGCCCGGCGATGGCCACCATCAGGCCGTTGATAGCAAATACCGCCAGCTTGGTGCGCTCAACGTTAATACCCGACAGGCGCGCCGCCTCAATGTTGCCGCCGATGGCGTAGATCCGCCGCCCGAAGGCAGTACGCGTTGCCATAAACATCCCCGCCAGCAGCAGGAAGACCAGCAGCAGCACCGGCGTAGGTACGCCACGGTAGTCGTTGAGCAGCCAGATCGCACCCAGTACCACCACCGCTGTCAGCGCCTGCCTGCCGACCACCATCGTGGAGGCCGACGTTGCCAGCCCCAGCGACTGACGGCGCAGCCGCCCGCGCCACTGCCAGAGCACAAACAGCACCAGCCCCAGCGCGCCGACGCCAAAGCCAAACCCGTCCGGCAGGTAGCTCTGACCAATCTGCGACATCGCCGCGCTGGTGGGCGAGACGGTGGTGCCGTTGGTAATGCCAATCAGCACGCCGCGAAACGCTAGCATCCCCGCGAGAGTAACGATAAACGACGGTACTTTGCGGTACGCTACCCACCAGCCGTTCCAGGTGCCCAGCAGCAGCCCCAGCACCAGCGTTACCGCGATGGTCAGCGGCAGCGGCCAGCCGAGCCAGACGTCAAAGATCGCCGCCGCGCCGCCCAGCAGGCCCATCATTGAACCCACGGAGAGGTCGATCTCGGCAGAGATGATGACAAACACCATCCCCACGGCCAGGATACCGGTGATGGCAGTCTGGCGCAGCAGGTTAGAGATGTTACGCGCGCTCAGGTACGAGCCGTCGGTCATCCAGGTAAAGAAGAGCATGATTGCCACGATGGCGGCAATCATGACAAAGACCTGGAGATTGAGAGATTTTAGCCCGCTAAAGGCCCCGGGAGCCGGGGAGGCGAGCTTAAGTTCAGACGGGTTGCTTTTCGACATGATGTTCGCTCCTCAGCGCCGCTTCCATAACCTGTTCCTGGGTCAGATGATGATTGATGAGATTGGCCTTGAGCCGGCCTTCATGCATTACCAGCACCCGATCGCTCAGCCCCAGCACCTCCGGCAGCTCGGATGAGATCACGATGACGGCAATGCCCTGCTGTACCAGCTGGTTAATTAGCTTGTAGATTTCATATTTCGCGCCGATATCGATCCCGCGCGTGGGTTCGTCGAGGATCAGAATGCGCGGATTGAGCAGCAGGCAGCGGGCCAGAATCGCCTTCTGCTGGTTGCCACCGCTGAGGCGGCCAATCGCCAGCTCCGGCGAGGAGGTTTTGACTTTTAACCGTTGGAGTGAACTGAGAATGCACTGCTGCTCGGCGGCATCGTCCAGGGTGCTGAGCGTGCCGGAAAACTGATCCAGCGCCGCCAGGGTAATGTTCTTGCCGACGGCCATCACCGGCACGATGCCATCTTTTTTTCGATCCTCTGGCACCATGGCGATCCCATGGGCGATGGCCTGCTGACAGTTGCTTATCTTCACCGGCTGGCCGTCGATAAACACGCTGCCTTCGTAGCGGCCTGGCCAGACGCCAAACAGACACTGCACGGCCTCGGTGCGCCCAGCGCCGACTAATCCTGCAATGCCTAAGATCTCCCCGCGCCGCAGGGAGAAGGAGACGTCGTTGACCCGCTTGATGTGGCGGTTAACCGGATGCCAGGCGGTAAGGTGCTCCACGCGCAGGATCTCATCCCCCGCCGTATGCGGCTCGCTTGGATAGAGCGCGGTCAGCTCGCGGCCCACCATCATGGTGATAATGGCATCTTCGTTCATGCCCGCCGCGTCGCGCATTCCTACCGGCTTGCCGTCGCGGATCACGCAGATAACGTCGGCTATGGCCTTTACCTCGTTGAGCTTGTGTGAAATGTAGATGCAGGCGATGTCGTGATTTTGCAGGTCGCGGATGATATCCAGTAGCACTGCCGTCTCCTGCTCGGTCAGGGAGGCGGTAGGCTCGTCGAGGATCAGCAGCCGTACCTGCTTGTTGAGCGCCTTAGCGATCTCAACCAGCTGCTGCTGGCCTAAGCCCAGATCGCCCACTCGGGTATCCGGTGAGATGGCGAGGCTGACCTGCTTGAGCAGCTTGTCGCAGCGCAGCGTCATGGCGTCGTAGTCCATCACCCCGTGGTGGGTCAGCTCCGCGCCAAGAAAGATATTCTCCAGCACCGTCAGGTGCTTAACCAGCGCCAGCTCCTGGTGAATAATGGCAATACCCCGGCGTTCGGTATCGCGGATATGGCTGGCGATGAGCGGCTCGCCAGCAAAGAGGATCTCGCCATCGTAGCTGCCGTGTGGGTAGATGCCGCACAGCACCTTCATTAAGGTAGATTTGCCCGAGCCGTTTTCACCGCACAGGGCCAGCACCTCGCCGGCGTTGAGCGCCAGGCTCACGTTATCGACGGCTTTTACCGCCCCGAACGCTTTAGTGATGTTTTTCATTTCCAGTAAATAAGGCATACCTGCTCCGCGTGGATCGTTGGAATAACAGTGCCTAAGGGCGCTCCCCCGGTGTGCCGGGGGAGGATGTGATGCTTACAGCTCGCTTTTCTTGTGGAATCCGTCTTTCACTACGGTGGCGTCGATATTCTCTTTATTCACTTCGATAGGCGTCAGCAGGCGGGCAGGGACATCCTTCAGGCCGTTATTTAACGAGGTGTCGGCTTTTGGCTGCTGGCCATTTCCCAGCTCGACGGCGATTTCAGCGGCGGTATTCGCCAGCTCGGTGATGGGCTTATAGACGGTCATGGTCTGGCTACCGTTCATAATACGTTTAATCCCGGCAAGGTCGGCATCCTGACCGGAGATCGCGACTTTGCCCGCCAGCCCTTGGGCGCTGAGGGCCTGGATTGCGCCGCCTGCGGTAGCGTCGTTCGAGGCGACAACCGCATCGATTTTGTTATTGTTGGCAGTCAGGGCGTTTTCCATAATTTTCAACGCGTTTTCCGGCAGCCAGCCGTCGGCCCACTGGTCGCCTACCACTTTAATTTTACCGCTGTCGATATAGGGTTTTAATACTTTCATCTGACCCGCCCGGAACAGCTTGGCGTTATTATCCACCGGTGAGCCGCCCATCAGGAAATAGTTCCCCTCAGGCACCTTTTTCACCAGGCTCTGCGCCTGCATTTCTCCTACTTTTTCATTATCGAAGGAGATATAAAAATCGATATCAGCATTATTGATCATGCGATCGTAGGCTAATACTTTAATACCCTCCTGCTTGGCCTCTTTTACCACATTACTTAAAACCTGGCCGTTGTAGGGAATAATCACCAGCACGTCAACGCCGCGGTTGATCATATTTTCAATTTGCGACATCTGGGTCTCTTCGTTACCGTTGGCCGACTGGACAAACACTTCTGCCCCCAGCGATTCAGCTTTTTTAACAAAGATATCGCGATCTTTTTGCCAGCGTTCGAGACGCAGATCGTCAATGGCCATCCCAATCTTGACCTCTTTAGCATGGCTCGCGACGCTGGCAAGCAGCAGCGAGGCGCAAAGCGTAAGGCAAAGGTTCTTTATCTTCATAATATTAATACCTTTTGTAGGGTTATCGGGCTTGAGATAAAAGAAACATGCACAGCGACAGACGTAGCAAATTTTTAACATCTTATTGCGGGCTGGCAATTACTGATTTTTATCTTCCGATTACGTTTTTTGGTTTATTTCCTAATTTATGACCGCGATCTTATTTTAAGCCGCTAAATGAATATTTGAGAGCCAGCGCACGTTTGTGCATTCTCTCAATAGCAGTGTGAAATAACGTAATTGAGCAACGCCCGGCGAATATCCACTATTAATGCCAATGATACCCCCTGCCGCAGACATTGATTATGGAGCTGAATATGCAAGCCTATTTCGACCAACTTGACCGCGTTCGCTATGAAGGCCCGAAAACTGCCAATCCGTTGGCCTTTCGCCACTACAACCCGGACGAACTCGTGCTGGGCAAGCGCATGGAAGATCATCTGCGTTTTGCCGCCTGCTACTGGCACACCTTCTGCTGGACCGGGGCGGATATGTTTGGCGTCGGCGCGTTCGAGCGCCCGTGGCAGCAGGCTGGCGATGCGCTGGCGTTGGCAAAACGCAAAGCCGACGTGGCCTTTGAATTTTTCCACAAGCTTAACGTTCCCTACTACTGCTTCCATGATGTGGATGTCTCTCCGGAGGGCGCATCGCTGAAGGAGTATCTCAATAACTTTGCCACCATGACCGACATTCTGGCCGAGAAGCAGCAGCAGAGCGGCGTGAAGCTGCTGTGGGGTACGGCGAACTGCTTCACCCATCCACGCTACGGCGCGGGTGCGGCGACCAACCCGGACCCAGAGGTCTTTAGCTGGGCCGCAACCCAGGTGGTTACCGCCATGAACGCTACCCATAAGCTGGGCGGCGAGAACTACGTGCTGTGGGGCGGCCGGGAAGGGTACGAAACGCTGCTCAATACCGATCTGCGCCAGGAGCGTGAACAGATCGGCCGCTTTATGCAGATGGTGGTCGAGCACAAACACAAAATTGGCTTCCAGGGCACGCTGCTGATCGAGCCGAAGCCGCAGGAGCCGACCAAACATCAGTACGATTACGATGTGGCCACGGTCTACGGCTTCCTCAAGCAGTTCGGCCTTGAGAAAGAGATCAAGGTCAATATCGAAGCCAACCACGCCACGCTGGCTGGGCACTCCTTCCATCACGAAATCGCTTCCGCCATTGCGCTGGGCATTTTCGGCTCCGTTGATGCCAACCGCGGCGACATGCAGCTGGGCTGGGATACGGACCAGTTCCCGAACAGTGTCGAAGAGAACGCCCTGGTGATGTATGAGATCGTGAAGGCGGGGGGCTTTATCACCGGTGGCCTCAACTTCGATGCCAAAGTACGCCGCCAGAGCACCGACAAATACGATCTGTTCTATGGCCACATTGGCGCGATGGACACCATGGCGCTGGCGCTGAAGGTGGCGGCCCGTATGATCGAAGATGGCGAGCTGGATAAGCGCGTGGCGAAACGCTATGCGGGCTGGAATGGTGAGCTGGGCCAGCAGATCCTGAAAGGGCAGCTTACGCTGACCGAGCTGGCGAAGTACGCTGAACAGCAAAATCTGGCCCCGCAGCACCAGAGCGGTCACCAGGAGCTGCTGGAGAATCTGGTTAACCACTATATTTTTGATAAATAGTCAGCAATGCCCGGTGGTGCTGCGCTTACCGGGCCTACGATCCTGTAGGCCGGGCAAACGCAGTGCCGCCCGGCGTTTTCAAGGGAGTCACTGCTATGTATATCGGCATCGATCTGGGCACGTCGGGTGTAAAAGCCATCCTGCTGAACGAGCAGGGCGAGATGCTGGCTTCGCACACCGAGAAGCTTTCTGTCTCACGTCCGCATCCGCTCTGGTCAGAACAGGATCCCGAGCAGTGGTGGCTGGCGACGGATCGCGCGTTAACGGCGCTGGCACAGCAGCAGCCGCTGTCCAGCGTCAAGGCTATCGGCATTGCCGGGCAGATGCACGGCGCAACGCTGCTGGACCGCGACGACCGCATTCTGCGTCCGGCCATTCTGTGGAACGACGGTCGCTGTGCAGAGGAGTGCGCCCTGCTGGAAGCGGCGGTGCCTGACTCGCGGCAGATTACTGGCAATCTGATGATGCCCGGCTTTACCGCCCCCAAGCTGCTGTGGGTTAAACGCCACGAGCCGGAGGTGTTTGCCCAGGTGGCGAAGGTACTGCTGCCGAAAGATTATCTGCGTCTGCGCATGACCGGGGAGTACGCCAGCGATATGTCCGACGCGGCGGGAACCCTATGGCTGGACGTTGCCAAACGCGACTGGAGTGATGAGATGCTGGCCGCCTGCGGCCTCTCTCGGGATAACATGCCCGCCCTGTTTGAGGGCAGTGAGATCACCGGCACCCTGCTGCCGGAGGTCGCTGCCGGATGGGGAATGTCTGCCGTGCCGGTGGTGGCCGGAGGCGGAGATAACGCTGCGGGTGCGGTCGGCGTTGGCATGGCGGACGCCGGGCAGGCAATGCTCTCCCTGGGCACCTCAGGGGTCTACTTCGCGGTCAGCAACGGTTTTCTTAGCCGGCCCGAAAGCGCCGTGCACAGCTTCTGCCATGCGCTACCCAATCGCTGGCACCTGATGTCGGTGATGCTCAGTGCCGCCTCCTGTCTCGACTGGGCGGCTTCGCTCACCGGGCTGGGGTCGGTCTCTGAGCTGATTGCCGCGGCGGAGCAGGCAGACGAGCAGGCGGGCGACCTTTGGTTTTTACCCTATCTCTCCGGGGAGCGTACTCCGCACAACAACCCGCAGGCGAAGGGCGTGTTCTTTGGCCTGACGCATCAGCACGGACAGCGCGAACTGGCCCGGGCGGTACTGGAGGGGGTTGGCTATGCGCTGGCGGACGGGATGGATGCGGTACACGCCTGCGGCGTCACGCCGAAGAGCATCACGCTGATCGGCGGCGGGGCGCGCAGCGCCTACTGGCGGCAGATGCTGGCGGATATTAGCGGTCAGCAGCTCGACTACCGCACCGGCGGCGATGTCGGTCCGGCGCTGGGCGCGGCGCGGCTGGCGCAGATTGCCGTTAACCCCCAGACGGCGCTGGCAGATCTCCTCCCGCAGCTGCCGCTGGAGCAGGCCCATCATCCGGATGCAGAGCGCCATCAGGCCTATGCCCCCCGACGCGAGACCTTCCGCAAAATTTATCAGCAGTTGTTACCGTTGATGTCGTGATCCCTGGGCCCGGCAAGCGTTAGCGCCGCCGGGCGTTATTAACTCACAAACCGACGCGTATCAACGCGTTGTAACAGCATCGACAGCAGCAGGCTAATTACCACCGTCACGCTGAAAATCCACACGATATCCGGCACTGGCCAGGGCAGCTCGACGCCACGGGTGCGCAGGGCGTGGATCACCAGGGCGTGAAAGCCGTAGATCCCCAGCGAATGGCGGGAAATCAATCCCAGACCAGGCAGCGGGCGCGTGTTGAGCCTGTTTTTCACCAGCGTCAGCAGCGAGACCGCGCAGATAAACACCATCGGGCCGCAGTAAACATACCAGGTATCGGCGAAGTCGCCGCGCCACCGTAGCTCATAGAGGGTGCCGCGCGAGATGATCGCCACCGCGATGACAAACAGCGCCCCGCAGATCCAGCTGAGATACTTTTTATCGGTGTCCATCATGCCGATAGCGCGGCCGAGCAGGCCGTAAAGTACGTAGTAGAAGGTATCCCCGGCGATATAGAGATTAACCGGCAGCCACTCCACGCCGCCCGCTTTCAGCGGCACGGTATTGGGGTTCGCCACAATACCCAGCACCACCATCAGCGCCAGCAGCATCTTGCCGCTGACGTTTTTCACCTGAATCAGCGGCGAGACGAGGTAGATCACCACGATGGCGAAGAAAAACCACAGGTGGTAGAACGCCGGCTTCTGCAGCATATTGCGCAGGCTCAGTTCGACGTTGATCGAGGTAAATAGCGTGATGTAGAGCAGAGCGATGGCGCTGTAGAAGAGCAGACAGAGCGCGATACGCAGAAAGTGGCGCGGCTGGGCGCTGCGTTCGCCAAAGAAGAGGTAGCCGGAGATCATAAAGAAGAGCGGAACGCTGACCCGCGAGGCCGAATTGAGGACGTTGGCGATATCCCAGTTGAGCAGGCTAATGCTCTGCGCATCCGTAATGTATCCGCTGGTGGTGTGGATCATCACCACCATTAAGCAGGCGATCCCGCGTAGGTTATCAATCCAGCTGATTTTTGACGCCATCCGACTCTCTTTCTCCTGCTAGCAATGACACAGCGATAACCATGTGTTATCTAATAGATAACATAACAGCCAGCTCATCCTGCGGGGATTAAAATGATGACAAAGTGTTGCATAACGGCGCTGATTTTTCTGCTTGTTGGCTGCGGCTCGACGCAGCAGGCTGCCGTGCAACCTGTTCATCAGCCGAAGGTGAGCCCGGCCACCACTCTGAGCATGGAGCAGCTCTGCCGTGAGACCGCGGCGCAGCGTTACAATACCCGCGAACAGAGCATTGCGGTCACCGGGATGGTGCAGTTTCAGGCCAGCTATGAGATGCGCGGCCTGACGCCGCGGGAAGAGCGTTTCGTCTGCGCGTTCGATCCTGATGGGCAATTTTTACACCTTTCCATGCGTTAGCAGGCCAATTTTCCCAAACAACCCCGTTTCGTACTGTATATCTTGCGGTCAATGGGTATACTGGCTGCTTCCTTTAAATCCACACGTATCCAGCACGAAATAATATGCAAAAGTTTGATACCCGGACCTTCCAGGGCCTGATCCTGACCTTACAGGATTACTGGGCTCGCCAGGGCTGCACCATTGTTCAACCGTTGGACATGGAAGTTGGCGCAGGCACCTCCCATCCTATGACCTGCCTGCGTGCGCTCGGCCCGGAGCCGATGGCCGCTGCCTACGTGCAGCCGTCACGCCGTCCGACCGATGGCCGCTATGGTGAAAACCCGAACCGCTTACAGCACTACTATCAGTTCCAGGTGGTTATCAAGCCGTCGCCGGACAACATTCAGGAGCTGTACCTCGGATCGCTGAAAGAGCTGGGTATGGATCCGACCATTCATGACATTCGCTTCGTCGAAGATAACTGGGAAAACCCGACCCTGGGTGCCTGGGGTCTCGGCTGGGAAGTGTGGCTGAACGGCATGGAAGTGACGCAGTTCACCTACTTCCAGCAGGTTGGCGGTCTGGAGTGTAAGCCGGTAACCGGTGAGATCACCTACGGTCTTGAGCGCCTGGCGATGTACATTCAGGGCGTAGACAGCGTTTACGACCTGGTATGGAGCGACGGCCCGCTGGGTAAAACCACCTACGGCGACGTGTTCCACCAGAACGAAGTGGAGCAGTCCACCTATAACTTCGAACACGCCGACGTCGACTTCCTCTTCACCTGCTTCGAGCAGTATGAGAAAGAGGCTCAGCAGCTGCTGGCGCTGGAAAATCCGCTCCCGCTGCCTGCTTACGAACGTATTCTGAAGGCCGCCCACAGCTTTAACCTGCTGGACGCGCGTAAGGCCATCTCCGTGACGGAGCGTCAGCGCTATATTCTGCGCATTCGCACGCTGACCAAGGCCGTTGCCGAGGCTTACTACGCGTCCCGTGAAGCCCTTGGCTTCCCGATGTGCAACCGAAACAAATAAGAGGCGGCCATGTCTGAGAAAACTTTTCTGGTGGAGATTGGCACTGAAGAGCTGCCACCAAAAGCCCTGCGCAGCCTGGCAGAGTCCTTTGCTGCAAACGTTACTGCCGAGCTGGATGCAGCCGGCCTTACCCACGGCAGCGTAGAGTGGTTTGCCGCTCCGCGTCGTCTGGCGCTGAAAGTGGCTAACCTTGCGGCGGCTCAGCCAGATCGCGAAGTTGAAAAACGTGGCCCGGCGATCTCCCAGGCGTTTGACGCCGAGGGTAAACCGAGCAAAGCAGCAGAGGGCTGGGCGCGTGGCTGCGGTATTACCGTAGACCAGGCCGAGCGTCTGACCACTGATAAAGGCGAGTGGCTGCTCTATCGCGCCCATGTGAAAGGCGAAAGCGCGCAGGCGCTGCTGCCCAACATGATCGCCACGGCACTGACCAAGCTGCCGATCCCAAAACTGATGCGCTGGGGCGCAAGCGACGTGCAGTTTGTCCGTCCGGTGCACACCGTGACCCTGCTGCTGGGCAGCGACGTCATTCCGGCCACTATTCTGGGCATCGACTCCGATCGCGTGATCCGCGGCCATCGCTTTATGGGCGAGCCGGAGTTCACCATCGACGATGCCGACCAGTATCCGCAGATCCTGCTGGAGCGCGGCAAGGTGATGGCCGACTACGAGCAGCGTAAAGCCAAAATCAAAGCGGACGCCGAAGCGGCGGCGCGCCAGATTGGCGGCAACGCTGACCTGAGCGAAAGCCTGCTGGAAGAGGTTGCCTCACTGGTAGAGTGGCCGGTGGTGCTGACCGCGACCTTCGAAGAGAAGTTCCTCGCCGTGCCGGCCGAGGCGCTGGTCTACACCATGAAGGGCGACCAGAAGTACTTCCCAGTCTACGCCAACGACGGCAAGCTGCTGCCGAACTTTATCTTCGTCTCCAACATTGAGTCGAAAGATCCGCAGCAGATCATCTCCGGTAACGAGAAGGTAGTGCGCCCACGTCTGGCTGACGCCGAGTTCTTCTTCAATACCGACCGCAAGAAACGTCTTGAAGACCATCTGCCGCGCCTGCAAACCGTGCTGTTCCAGCAGCAGCTGGGCACCCTGCGCGACAAGACCGATCGCATCATGGCGCTCTCCGGCTGGATTGCCGCCCAGATTGGTGCCGACGTGACTCACGCCGAGCGTGCGGGCCTGCTCTCCAAGTGCGACCTGATGACCAACATGGTGTTTGAGTTTACCGACACCCAGGGCGTGATGGGGATGCACTATGCCCGTCACGATGGCGAAGCCGAAGAGGTGGCCGTTGCGCTGAACGAGCAGTACCAGCCGCGCTTTGCCGGTGACGCGCTGCCGTCTAACCTGGTGGCCTGTGCGGTCGCCATCGCCGATAAGATGGATACCCTGGCGGGCATCTTTGGCATCGGCCAGCATCCGAAAGGCGACAAAGATCCGTTTGCGCTGCGTCGTGCCGCGCTGGGCGTGCTGCGTATCATCGTTGAGAAGAACCTCAACCTCGATCTGCAAACCCTCACCGAGGAAGCGGTGCGCCTGTACGGCGACAAGCTAACCAACGCCAAGGTAGTGGATGAGGTGATCGACTTTATGCTGGGCCGCTTCCGCGCCTGGTATCAGGACGAAGGCTACACCGTGGATACCATCCAGGCGGTGCTGGCGCGTCGTCCGACCCGTCCGGCAGACTTTGACGCCCGCATGAAGGCGGTCTCGCACTTCCGCTCCCTGCCAGAAGCTGCGGCGCTGGCGGCGGCGAACAAGCGCGTCTCCAATATCCTGGCCAAGTCCAGCGAGCCGCTGAACGATATCGTTCACGCATCGGTTCTGAAAGAGGCGGCGGAGATCCGTCTGGCAGGCCATCTGGTGGTGCTGCGCGATAAGCTTCAGCCGTTCTTCGCGGAAGGGCGTTATCAGGAAGCGCTGATCGAGCTGGCGTCACTGCGTGAGCCGGTGGATGAGTTCTTCGAGCAGGTGATGGTGAACGCGGATGATAAAGACGTACGTAGCAACCGCCTGACGCTGCTGTCGAAGCTGCGGGAGCTGTTCCTGCAGGTAGCGGATATTTCGCTGCTGCAGTAATTTCGCCAGGCTATAGAAACCAAAAACCCGCCGCTGGCGGGTTTATTTTTTTTATCAAACAGGTAAAGCGGGCAAAAATCACTCCATCAGCTCTCGGCTGAGACGTGGGTTTGCCTGAATCAATCGCATCAGTTTTAACTCGGTGGGGGAAGGTTTTACTCGTTTAGATTCCCACTCACGCACCATCGCTACGCTTACGCCCATCACCCGGGCAAAATCATCAATTTTCAGGCCAGTGCCCTTACGCAGTTTCTCGAATTCGCTAAACGGATTCGGTTTTTGGATGTGACTTACTTTTCGAGATTCATCTTTAAAAACAATTTGTTCCAGGCTGCTAAGCAGCTCAATCATTGGATCTTTGTATTCCATCGAATACTCCTCATAAAACACACCGCGAGGTCGTGAACAGCACAGAGAGATTTAAGAATAGTCGCTAAAAAATAACCCGGTGGTTGGATGAGATAATTATTTGCCATACAAATCATTTTTACGCACCTGCCGTGCATAGCTATGTCACTTTTCGCGACCTAACAGATTGATTTCTCTGCCTGCATTTCCAGACGAAAATTTTCGTCAATGCTTTGCAAAAAAAACGCTAACCACCCCGCCGCGTCTTTTCTTCCGACGCTGATTTTCCCCACATGATTGCAACGAAAGGGGTATCTTGCGCGGCTCACCTGGACTATCCTTGTCAGCGTCAGGCACACGTGTGCCGGTGTGCGCTTTTTTTGGGTGAAAGGAGTAATAAAATGGCGACAGGAAAGTCCTGCTCTCGCTGGTTCGCGCCTCTTGCGGCGTTATTAATGGTAGTTAGCCTGAGTGGGTGTTTTGATAAAGAGGGCGATCAGCGCAAGGCGTTTATCGATTTTCTGCAAAATACAGCGATGCGTAGCGGTGAGCGACTCCCGACGCTGACTGCCGATCAGAAAAAGCAGTTCGGCCCCTTCGTGTCGGATTATGCCATTCTGTATGGCTACTCCCAGCAGGTTAATCAGGCGATGGATGCCGGTCTGCGTCCCGTGGTAGATAGCGTGAACGCCATCCGCGTCCCACAGGATTATATGACCCAGCGCGAGCCGCTGCGTCAGGCTAACGGCTCCCTGGGCGTGTTGAGCCAGCAGCTACAGAATGCCAAAGTGCAGGCCGATGCCTCTCGCTCTGCATTAAAACTGAACGATGATCTGAAACCGGTCTATGATCAGGTATATGAGAAAGTCGTGACCCAGCCGGCTAACGCGTTACAGCCGCTGATCCCGGCGGCGCAGGTCTTTACCCAGCAGCTGGTACAGGTGGGTGATTTTATTGCCCAGCAGGAGGCGCAGGTGAGCTTTGTTGCCAACGGCATTCAGTTCCCGACCTCTCAGCAGGCCAGCCAGTATAATTCGCTGATTGGGCCGCTGGCCTCCCAGCATCAGGCGTTTACGCAGGCCTGGAGCGCGGCAGTGAACGCGACGCAGTAACGCGCGTGCATCTTGGTGTCCCCGTCTGCGGGCGGGGGCATTGTAATGATTCGTAAGTAAAACAATTAGTGCTTGCCATGACGTCTGTAAAATGAGTTAATGCGTCATCGGTTTGATATACAGACCTTAAAGCAGTTTAGTAAAGCAGTCCCCTTCAAGAGTTATCATAGATACTCCTCGTAGTGAGCTCTCCTTTATCGCTTAAAAAATCTGTAAAGCACGCCATAGCGCCGGAAGGCAAACTTAATTAAAAAGGTAATATCTATGTCTAACAAAATGACTGGTTTAGTAAAATGGTTTAACGCTGACAAAGGTTTCGGCTTCATCACTCCTGACGATGGCTCTAAAGACGTGTTCGTACACTTCTCTGCTATCCAGAACGATGGCTACAAATCTCTTGATGAAGGCCAGAAAGTATCCTTCACCATCGAAAGCGGCGCTAAAGGCCCGTCTGCTGGTAACGTTGTAAGCCTGTAAGCTTAACGTTTAAAGCACGATGTTAAAAAAACCCGCCTCGGCGGGTTTTTTGTTGTCTGCGATTTATTTCGCTATCTGCGGATTCACGCAGTTCTTCTCTACCTTGCCATTGAGGGCGTCGATCAGGTTATCGACGGCGCAGGCGGCCATGTTATAGCGCGTCTCGTGCGTTGCCGAGCCGATATGGGGTAGGGCGACGACGTTCGGCAGGCTCAGCAGCAGCGAATCCACCGGCAGCGGCTCCTGCTCGAAGACGTCCAGCCCGGCGGCGTGGATCTCACCGCTTTTCAGCGCCTCAATCAATGCCTGTTCATCCACCACCGGACCACGACCGGCGTTGATAAAGATGGCTGACGACTTCATCTTCTTAAACTGCTCCGCGCCAATCATATGGTGCGTTTCGTCGGTCAGCGGTAGCACCACGCAGACGTAGTCGGACTCCTGCAGCAGGGTGTCGATATCGCAGTAGCGGGCCTGGAAACGCTCTTCCGCCTCAGCGTGATGGCGGCGGGCGTTATAGAGGATCGGCATGCCAAAACCAAAGTGTGCCCGCTGCGCCAGCGCCAGCCCGATGCGGCCCATACCGATAATGCCCAGCGTTTTGTGATGCACGTCGATGCCAAACCAGTCAGGGCCAATGCCCTGTTTCCATTCGCCTGCTTTTACCCGCTCCGCCACTTCCACTACGCGGCGAGCGGTGCTGAGAACCAGCGCCATCATGGTATCGGCAACCGTCTCCGTCAGCACGGTAGGCGTGTGCATCAGGAAAATGCCCCGTTCGTTCAGGGCATCAACGTCGAACTGATCGTAGCCAACCGACACGGTGGAGGTGGCACGCAGCTTCGGCATCTTTTCCAGCAGCGCCGCGTCCACTTTCTCACTCGAACCCAGCATGCCCTCTGCATTTGCAAACGCCTCCGCGTTTTTTTGTACCGTCTCCGGGTCGAGGTTGTCGACCTGAGTGACGGTAAAGTGGTCTTCCAGACGCTTATGCAGATCGTCAGGCAGTGCTTTGTACAGGATGATGGACGGCTTCATGCGTATCTCCGTAATCAATGGGTTGAGGGGCGTCCGGCGCGCATCATGCGGGCTGGAGCCTGTTGATTAGTCGCAGGCTTAACAATCAAAGTAAGCCATACCGAAACAAAAAGTGCCACCCCCATAAAAATGTACGATGCGGACGGGCTGCCGGTGGAGCCGTTGAGATAGCCTACAAACCACGAGCCAAAGAAGGAGCCGAGCGCGCCCATGCTGTTGATTAATGCCATTGCACCGCCCGCCACATTACGCGGCAGCATCTCTGGGATGATGGCAAAGAACGGGCCGTAGGGGGCGTACATTGCCGCACCGGCGATCACCAGCAGGGTATAGGAGATCCAGAAGTGGTTTGCACCCACTGCCCAGGAACCAATAAAGGCGAAGGCAGCAATCAGCAGCAGTGGCCAGACGAACAGCTTGCGGTTTTGCAGCTTATCGGAGGCCCATGAGGCGAGGATCATCGCAATGGTCGCCGCCAGGTAGGGGACAGAGGAGAGCCAGCCCACTTCTACCATGCCTAAGTTTGCGCCGCCGCTGCGGATAATCGACGGCAGCCACAGCACGAAACCGTACACGCCGATGCTCCAGGCGAAGTACTGCATACAGAGCAGGATAACGTTGCGCGAGCGGAAGGCTTCGCCGTAGTTACGTACTGCTTTGATGCCCTCCTGCTCTTTCTCCAGCTGTACTTTTAACGCGGCCTTTTCATCGTCCGCCAGCCACTTCACCTGCTCGGGCTTATCTTTTACCAGTACCCACCAGCAGAAGGCCCAGATAATGGCCGGAACGCCTTCAATAATGAACATTTCACGCCAGCCGAAGGACTGAATCAGGTAACCGGAAACCACCGACATCCACAGCACCGTGACCGGGTTACCAAGGATAAGGAAGGTGTTGGCGCGCGAGCGTTCGGATTTGGTAAACCAGTTGCTGATGTAGATCAGCATCGCTGGCATTACCGCCGCCTCCACCACGCCCAGAATAAAGCGAATGGCGGCCAGCATCGGGATATTATTGACCACGCCGGTCAGCGAGGCGCACGCCCCCCACAGGATCAGGCAGATAAAGATAAGCTTGCGAACGCTGCGGCGTTCGGCATACAGCGCACCGGGGATCTGGAAGAAGAAGTAGCCAAGGAAGAAGAGCGCACCCAGCAGCGATGAGATGCCTTTGGTAATGCCCAGATCCTCGTTAATACCCGCAGCGGATGCGAAGCTGAAGTTAGCTCGGTCAAGGTAGGCTAGGCTGTAGGTGATAAATATAATCGGCATAATGTACAGCCAGCGTTTAGCTGCATTGGTCGAACTTTTCATAGGCTTGCCTCGAATGTTGAGGTTTATGCTGCCTCTGTTGTGTAGGGTACAGAGGATCTGTAATTAGAACGTTTCTGCGAGCTGTGCGCGCGTCGGTAAGCCTTCGCTGTCGCCGGGAACCTGGATCGCCAGCGAGCCAATCTTATTCCCGCGTGCTACCGCCTGCGGGAAGGTTTTTCCCTCCAGCAGGGCGCTGATCACCCCAACGGCGAAACCATCCCCTGCGCCAACGGTATCGACAACGTTATCTACCCTGACGGCGGCAACCGCGCCCTGCTCATCGGCGGCGGTTTTGAACCATGCCCCGTCGGCACCGGTTTTAATGACGACCGCTTTAACGCCTCGCTCCAGATAAAAGTCCGCCATCGCCTCCGGCGTGCTTTGACCTGTAAGGATGGCAGCTTCCTTTAAGCCGGGCAGAACCCAGTCGGCCTGGAAGGCGAGGCGGTTTAGCTTCTCAACCATCTCCGCTTCGCTTTTCCACAGCACCGGACGTAGGTTCGGATCGAAAGAGATCGTTTTTCCCTGCGCCTTCATGGTGCTTGCCGCATGATCCAGAAGATCGTAAGCGCTGGCTGACAGCGCCGCCGCCACGCCGCTCAGGTGCAGATGGCGGGCGCGAGTAAAGGTGGCTGCATTGAAGTCATCGCAGGAGAGATGGCTGGCGGCAGAGCCTTTGCGGAAGTACTCCACAATGGGATCGGTTCCATTTTCCGCCCGCGATTTCAGCTGAAAACCAGTGGGATAGTGCGCATCAATGGTGACACTCTCGCTATTGATATTCTCTTTTTTCAGCGAGCTCAGCACGAAGCGGCCAAAGCTGTCGGACCCAACGCGGCTAACCCAGCTGACGTTCAGCCCAAGGCGGGCGAGGCCGGTGGCGACGTTAAGCTCCGCGCCTGCGATGCGTTTGATAAAGGACTCGGCCTCGGCCAGCTCGCCCGGCTCGGTGGCCACAAACATTGCCATCGCTTCGCCAATGGTGATGACATCCAGGGCGTTATGCATGATGAAACTCCTCGCGTAACCAGGTGACGTAGCGGCGCGTGATGCCAGTCAGATCGCGCCCTTCAAGAGGGAATTCGATACCGCGCGGTGCGTCGGCGGGCAGGGCATCAAGCAGCGCCTGCCAGCGCGGATCGTCATGGTCTGGCGGCACGGCGCGCCAGTGGAAATGGTGGGGCTGGGCAGCCTTCACATGCACATAGCTCACGGCAGGGGCCAGCAGGCGCGCGGCCTCTTCCGGGGACTCGTCTACCCACAGCCAGTTGCCCATATCAAAGGTCAGCGTTACCGGAAGATTCAGGACCTTGCAGGCGGCGCTGAAGCGCTGCATGGGGGCAATTTTGCCGCACTCGGTCTGATCGTTCTCAACCACCAGCGCCATACCGCTTTCGGCCAGCAGAGCGCGCAGCGGTTCAAGGGTTGATTTGTGCTGGAAGTGGCCGAGAGAGACTTTCAGCCACAGGGCGTTGAGGGCATGGGCCTCCTGCAACAGCGCCGGCAGCAGCGGATTCAGCGTGCCGTCGGGCAGGCAGAGCGGCTCCGGCGCGGAGTAGCAGGCCAGCAGACCGTGTTTCGCAATAGCCGCGGCCAGCGCGGGCAGGCTCTCCAGCTCCTGCGGGCTAAACAGCTCCCGGCGGATCTCGACGCCGTCCGCACCGCCGTTAGCGATAAAGGGAAGCACCGCCGCCTGGCCACCCAACTGGTTCAGGCGGTCATGGCCGTAGGCGGCGGTAACAACGATAATTTTTCTTTCCATCTGGCAACTCCAGCGTTAACTCTTGTCTTAACGCTAGATGGAACCGGTTCCAAAGAAAAGTTCGCTGTCGCTAAAGCATGATCGTCGTCACGAAGGTTATTAAAGAGACGTTGAGCCGCGCACAATCAGCTCGCCGGAGAAGAGCTGCTCGCGCACGGTATTATCACTCCCGTCGATGCGGCGCACCACCTGCTCAACGGCGGCGTAGCCAATCTGCCAGGTAGGCTGCTTGAGGGTGGTAATGCCGACGCCGGCCAGCTCGGCCCACTCCAGCTCGTCAAAGCCGAGTAGGCCAATGTCGCTGCCCCAGTGCAGGCCGATGCGCTTGAGCGAGCGGGCCACCTGAAGGGTTAACGCGCCGTTGGCAGAGATCACCGCTTTACGCATCCCGCGATGGCGGGCGTGGAACTGCCGCAGGGTGTTATCGATCTGCGCCGCCTCGTGCAGCACCGTCTCGGCGCTCTCGGCCACCACGCCGGGATAGCGCGCCAGCGTAGCGCGAAAGGCGCTCAGGCGCTCGCGGCGGGTATTGACCGTGCCGAGCGGCTCGCTAAGAAACAGCAGCGCCTCAAAGCCCTGCTGGATCAGGTGTTCGGTGGCGGTGGTAGCGGCCTGGGTATTATCCAGCCCCACCACGTCACAGGCGAAATCAGGGATTTTGCGATCGATAAGCACCATGGGCAGCGCCGACTGCTGCAGGCGGTTCAGCGCCTCCTCCCGCATCCCGACGGCGTTGACCACGATCCCCTCCACCTGATAGCTGCGAAGCAGATCCAGGTAGTGCTGCTCCCGGTCCAGCTCGTTGTTGGTATTACAGACCAGCGGCGTAAAGCCCTTCTCCCGGCAGGCGGCCTCGATGCCGCTGAGCACGTTAACGGAGTAGGGGTTAGTGATGTCGGCAATGATCAGGCCAATCAGGCGGGTGCGACCGCGTTTGAGACCCTGCGCCATCAGGCTGGGACGGTAATCGAGGGCGGCAATGGCATGCTCTATGCGCAGGCGCAGATCCTCAGAGAGCAGGTTTTGCTCGCCGTTCAGATAGCGCGACACGCTGGTTTTACCGGTTTTCGCCGCTTTTGCGACATCGCTGATGGTGGGGCGTGGTGATTTGCTCATCGCTGATTTCCCTGACTTTAGTGAGAATACCTTAGCGAGAAAATCGGTCTAAGCAAGTTATTTGCCCGGTGGCGCTAGCGCTTACCGGGCCTACAGGAGGGAGCGTCTCTGTTTACTGGGTAGGGCTGAGGGTGATCTCGACGCGGCGGTTCTGCGCCTTGCCCTCTTCGGTGCTGTTGCTGGCGATCGGGTTCGCCGGGCCCATGCCGCTGGTGCGCAGGCGGGTCGCGTCTACACCCTGGGTAATCAGCGAGCTGGCAACCGAGTCGGCGCGCTGCTGTGACAGACGCATGTTGAGATCCTTGCCGCCGGTGCTGTCGGTGTAGCCCACCACGTTCACCGCCGTTTTCGGATACTCTTTCAGCACCATCGCCACGCCGGTCAGGGTATTAGCACCCGCCGGTTTCAGGGTCGCGCTGCTGCTGTCGAAGGTGACGTTGTTCGGCATGTTAAGCACGATGTTGTCGCCGCTTCGCGTCACGCTCACGCCGGTTCCCTGCATTTTCTCGCGCAGTTTGGCTTCCTGCACGTCCATATAGTAGCCCGCCCCGCCGCCGAGGGCCGCGCCTGCCGCTGCGCCAATCAGCGCACCTTTACCGCGATCTTTCTTCGAGGAGGAGAGGACGCCTACGCCTGCACCGACCAGCGAGCCGATGCCCGCACCGATGCCAGATTTGCCTGCTTCACGTTCGCCGGTGTAGGGGTTAGTCGTACAGCCAGAAATTGCCATGGCACCGCATACCGCAGCGGCAATCATAATGACGCGTTTTTTCATTGTTTATCCTTAAATACGTTTTCGTTCTAAGCCACTGCAAGGTGGTGGTTGATTATGACGCCTGAATAGGGTGAAAATTTCCGGAAAGAATCCGAATTTTGTAAATAACATTGAATGGCCTGTATAAAGGGTCATCACACCTGCATCTATGACCGGAGAGCACGCGCTTTGGCAAACACAACGATTAAAACGGTTTTGACCGCGGCCCATTGGGGGCCGATGCTGGTTGAAACCGATGGCGTACAGGTTCTGAACTCACGCGGCGCGCTGCCGACCGCCCATCCGAACTCGCTCCAGACCGCGGTGCGCGACCAGGTTCACAGCAAGACCCGGGTGCGTTTTCCCATGGTACGCAAAGGCTTTCTCGCCTCGCCGGAGAGCCCGCAGGGCGTTCGCGGCCAGGATGAGTTTGTACGCGTCAGCTGGGACGAGGCGCTGGATCTGATCCACGCTCAGCACAAGCGCATTCGCGACAGCTACGGTCCCTCATCTATCTTTGCTGGCTCCTACGGCTGGCGCTCCAATGGCGTGCTGCATAAGGCAGCGACGCTGCTGCAGCGTTATATGAGCCTTGCTGGCGGCTACACCGGTCACCTGGGGGATTACTCCACCGGCGCGGCGCAGGCGATCATGCCTTACGTCGTCGGCGGCAACGAAGTTTATCAGCAGCAGACCAGCTGGCCGCTGGTGCTGGAGCACAGCGAGGTGGTGGTACTGTGGAGCGCTAACCCGCTCAATACCCTGAAAATTGCATGGAACGCCTCGGATGAGCAGGGCATCGCCTTCTTTGATCGGCTGCGGCGCAGCGGCAAGCGGCTGATCTGCATCGATCCTATGCGATCGGAGACGGTCGATTTCTTTGGCGACAGCATGGAGTGGATCGCCCCGCATATGGGGACCGACGTGGCGCTGATGCTCGGCATCGCCCATACCCTGCTGGAGAACGGCTGGCAGGACAGCAACTTCCTTGCGCGCTGCACCGAGGGCTATGAGGTCTTCGCCGCCTACCTGAGCGGCGAGAGCGACGGCGTAGCGAAAAGCGCCGAGTGGGCGGCAGCGATTTGCGGCCTCGAGGTGGAGAAAATCCGCGAGCTGGCCAGGCTGTTCCATGAAAATACCACCATGCTGATGTCCGGCTGGGGGATGCAGCGTCAGCAGTATGGCGAGCAGAAGCACTGGATGCTGGTGACCCTCGCGGCGATGCTGGGGCAGATCGGCACCCCGGGTGGCGGCTTTGGTCTCTCCTATCACTTTGCGAACGGCGGCAACCCAACGCGGCGGGCAGCGGTGCTGGCCTCAATGCAGGGCAGCGTGCAGGGCGGCGTGGATGCAGTCGATAAGATCCCGGTGGCGCGTATCGTCGAGGCGCTGGAAAACCCCGGCGGTGCGTACCAGCACAACGGCATGGACAGGCACTTCCCGGACATTCGTTTTATCTGGTGGGCAGGCGGCGCAAACTTTACCCATCACCAGGATACCAATCGGCTGATCCGCGCCTGGCAGAAGCCAGAGCTGGTGGTGATCTCCGAGTGCTACTGGACCGCCGCTGCGAAACACGCGGATATCGTCCTGCCCGCGACGACCTCCTTTGAGCGTAACGATCTCACCATGACCGGCGACTACAGCAACCAGCATCTGGTGCCGATGAAGCAGGTCGTGGCCCCGCAGGACGAAGCCCGGGACGATCTGGCGATCTTTGCCGACCTGAGCGAGCGCTGGGAAGAGGGGGGCCGGGCGCGCTTTACCGAGGGCAAAACCGATCTGCAATGGCTGGAAACCTTCTATGAGATCGCTGGCCAACGCGGCGCGAGCCAGGGCGTGACCCTGCCGCCGTTTGCTGAGTTCTGGGAAGCCAACCAGCTGATTGAGATGCCGGAGAGCGAGCAGAACGCGCGCTTTATCCGTTTTGCTGACTTCCGCCGCGATCCGCAGGCGAATCCGCTGAAAACCGACAGTGGCAAAATCGAGATCTACTCGAAGCGCATTGCCGGATACGGCTACGCCGACTGCCCGCCGCACCCGATGTGGCTTGCGCCGGTGGAGTGGCACGGCAACGCGGAACACGGGCAATTGCAGGTGCTGTCGGCGCATCCGGCGCACCGTCTACACAGTCAGATGAGCTACAGCGAGCTGCGCGAGCGGTACGCGGTGGCCGGGCGTGAACCCATCACCCTGCATCCCCAGGATGCACAGGCGCGCGGGATTGTTGCCGGCGACGTGGTGCGCGTGTGGAACGGACGCGGGCAGGTGCTGGCGGGTGCGGTCGTGACCGAGGGCATCCGCCCTGGGGTGATCTGCATTCATGAAGGCGGTTGGCCGGATCTCGACCCGGCGGCGGGAGGCATCTGTAAAAACGGTGCGGTCAACGTGCTGACGAGGGATCTTCCCACCTCACGGCTAGGCAACGGCTGCGCGGGCAATACCGCCCTGGCATGGGTAGAGAAGTACACCGGTCCGGCGCTGACGCTTACGGCGTTTGATCCGCCTGCCAGCTCATGATCCACGTCGGGTGCTGCGTTTCATCCTGCCATGCGCAATCCTCAATCCGGAACCCGCAGGCATGATAGAAGTGCACCGCCCGGGTGTTCTTCTGGTACACCTCCAGACTGAGCTGGGGGTGGCGCTGCATCACGTACTCCAGCAGCCCCCGGCCAATGCCCCTGCCGATGGCGGTGGGGCGTACAAAGAGCGCGCCGACAAAGCGCGCATCCATTACGCTGACAAACCCCTGTAGCCCCGCGTTGTCCTCCCATACCCAGGTGGTGGCGTTGGCGAGGTAGACATCCCGCACCATGGGGATGCTCTCCTGCCAGTAGCTCTCCCGGATAAAAGGGTGGGCAAAGGCGGTGCTCTCCAGCCACAGTCGCAGCAGCGGAGCGCTATCTTTACGATGCCATTCGTGGATCATCCTCGCCTCCTGGATGGCAGAAACAGCCGGTAATATGATCGTTGACCAGGCCGCAGGCCTGCATAAACGAGTAGCAGATGGTCGTGCCGACAAACTTAAAGCCGCGTTTTTTCAGCGCCTTTGACAGAGCATCCGATTCCGGGGTAGAGGTGGGGATGTCGCTGAGGGTGGCCGCCTGGGTCACGCGCGGTGGGTGCCCGGCAAAGGACCAGACAAACTTGCTAAAGGACTCGCCGTTTTCCGCCATCGCCAGATAAGCGCGAGCGTTGCCGATAATGGCCTGGATTTTCCCCCGATGACGAATAATGCCAGCATCCTGCATCAGGCGCTCGACGTCCTCTTCCTGCATCGCCGCCACCCGCTGCGGATCGAAATGATGAAAGCAGCGGCGGTAGTTTTCCCGCTTTTTCAGCACCGTGATCCATGCCAGCCCGGCCTGCTGGCCTTCGAGGCAGATCATCTCAAACAGCTTTTGGTCGTCGGTTTGCGCAACGCCCCACTCCCTGTCGTGATAGTCGATGTATAACGGGTCCTGACTGACCCAGCCACAACGTTGCATAGTCCGCTCCCTTTGTTGCTGTGAATCACAAAAGAAATCACTGCCGCTGGCTTGACGTGTCTACTAAAGAGACAATATTTAATACAGGGTCTTAAGCCCACCAAGAACGATAACAATAATGCCGAATTCGGCTCTCTTCTGGAGTCGCATTGATGAACACTAAAAAATTCAGTGGCCGCCGCCTGGCGTTAGCGTCTGTTTGCGTGTTTTTCTGCCACACGGCGAATGCCTGGCAGCAGGAATATATCGTGATCGACCCGGAAAGTAATACGGCCGATCGCTATACATGGGATAGCGATCACCAACCACGCTATGACGATATTCTGGAGGAGCGTATCCGGTCGGGACAGAACCTGCCTGGTGCAGCCTTTAACCTGCCCGATGATAACCCACTCGACGCCACAAGTACGATGAGCATGGGGTGGAATTTTCCACTGGCTCATAGCGTCACCACCGGGCCGGTAGCGGTCTGGCATTACGACAGCTCAACCTCAACGATGTTCAATGAGTTTGGCGATAGTCCAGCCAACCTGCAGTTTAGCGATCCGCTGTGGCATGCCAGCGTCAGCTCCGTGGGCTGGCGGGTAGACAGCCACTTTGGCGATCTCCGCTCGTGGGCGCAGGTTAGCTACAATCAGCAGTTTGGCGAAAATCAGTGGAAGAGCCAGTCGGGCCTCAATCGCCTCTCTGCTTCCAGCCAGTCTGGCAACTGGATGGACGTCACCTTTGGTGCGGATATGCTGCTTAATCCACATATGGCAGCCTACGCCTCTATGTCGCAGTCAGAGAACGACGTGACCGGGCAGAACTATCTCTACAGCATGGGCGTGAGCGCCCGTTTTTAATACCTGTTTCAAACAACTGATTAACATTTAAACTACACGGCTGGCGCGCCTGGCCGCGATAGTACGCACTAACTTATGTGCTAAAAAACGCAGCGACTGAAAATGGCGCTGCTATTCATTCCCTCTCCAAGGCATTTCATTCCCTCCTTGCTGCATTTCATGCCTTTTTTCACCCGGCATGAAATGCGCTTCGCTATCGTTGACGGCAGAGAGTTTCTTAATTTCCTTATGCAGGAAGACTGCCATGAACACATCAACCGCAAATCGCACCCGCTGGCTAACCCTGGTCGGCACTATCATCACCCAGTTTGCTTTAGGATCGGTCTACACATGGAGCCTGTTTAACAGCGCGCTGGCAGAAAAGCTCAATGAGCCGGTAAGCCAGGTCGCCTTCTCCTTTGGTCTGCTCAGCCTGGGCCTGGCGATCTCCTCGTCGGTAGCTGGGAAGCTACAGGAGCGCTTTGGCGTTAAGCGCGTCACGATGGCATCCGGCGTCCTGCTTGGCGTTGGCTTGATGCTCACCGCGCATGCGAACAACCTGATGATGCTCTGGCTCAGCGCCGGCGTGCTGGTCGGCCTGGCCGATGGCGCAGGCTACCTGCTGACCCTCTCTAACTGCGTCAAATACTTCCCGGAGCGTAAAGGGCTGATCTCGGCGTTCGCCATTGGCTCCTACGGGCTTGGCAGCCTCGGCTTCAAGTTTATCGACAGCCAGCTGCTGGCGACCGTTGGCCTGGAGAGCACCTTTATGATTTGGGGCGCAATCGTGATGGGTATGATCCTGTTCGGCGCGATGTTGATGAAAGACGCACCGCAGCAGAAAGTTACGATGACCAACGGCGTGGTCGAAAACGACTTCACCCTTGCACAGTCAATGCGTAAGCCGCAGTACTGGATGCTGGCGGTGATGTTCCTGACCGCCTGCATGAGCGGCCTGTACGTGATTGGCGTGGCAAAAGATATCGCCCAGGGCATGGTGCATCTGGATATGGCTACCGCAGCCAACGCGGTCACGGTGATTGCTATCGCTAACCTGGCCGGCCGTCTGGTGCTGGGTATTCTCTCTGACAAGATTGCCCGTATCCGGGTGATTACCCTCGGCCAGGTGGTTTCGCTGGTGGGCATGGCCGCACTGCTGTTTGCTCCGCTCAATGCGACGACCTTCTTCGCCGCCATCGCCTGCGTCGCCTTTAACTTCGGTGGCACCATCACCGTATTCCCGTCGCTGGTAAGCGAATTCTTCGGCCTGAACAACCTGGCGAAAAACTACGGCGTGATCTACTTAGGCTTCGGTATCGGCAGCATCTGCGGTTCAATTATCGCCTCGCTGTTCGGTGGCTTCTTCATCACCTTCTGCGTGATTTTTGCCCTGCTGATCGTCTCTCTGGCGCTCTCCACCACCATTCGCCAGCCGCAGAGTAAAGTGTACAAACAGGTGCATGCCTAAGGGCTTTTCGTGCGGTAATCCTCCCTGGACGGGTGACAGCGACTATCTTTAGTGATTAGCGCTTCCAACAAAAAGGAGTCACCCTATGTCTTTAGAAAAAGTGGTTTACCGCGCGAAAGCAAAAGCAACCGGCGGCCGTGATGGCCGCGCTGTCTCGTCTGATGGCGTGCTGGATATTAAACTCGGCGTACCCAAAGAGATGGGCGGGGCAGGTGGCGAAGCGACCAACCCGGAGCAGCTGTTTGCCGCAGGTTACTCGGCCTGCTTCCTTGGCGCGCTGAAGCACGTCGCCTCGCAAGAGCAGAAGAAAATTCCGCAGGATGCCTATATAGAAGGGCAGGTAGGCATCGGGCCGATCCCGACCGGCTTTGGCATTGAGGCCCAGCTGGATATTCACCTGCCGGGCATGGACCGTCAGGAAGCGGAAGAGCTGGTACAGAAGGCGCATGTTGTTTGCCCGTACTCTAACGCCACCCGCGATAACATCGACGTTACCCTGAACGTTATTACCTCTTAATCTTTTTTCTGCCTCTCTCGATCCGGTCATATTTTTGTAAATATCTGACCGGATCACATTCCCCATGACACTTTTTTGAAGCCTTGTGGTCTACTATGCCGCGCTTTAAGAAGTTACCTGGTTTGACTTCCATCGCACTCTATTAACCTGCCTGCTGGTGAAAGACACAGTATGTAGGTGCTTTTATTGATTCCCTTTTTACAGGGCAGCTTGCATGAGATATATCAAAATCATGACGCAGCAGAGGCTTAGCTTCTTGCTGGCGTTATACATCGGCCTGTTTATGAACTGCGCCGTCTTCTTCCGCCGTTTTGACAGCTATGCGCAAGATTTTACCTTTTCCAAAGCCTGCGCCGTGGCGATTGAGCTTTTCGGCACGGTACTGATCACCTTCTTTTTACTGCGGGTGCTTTCGCTGCTGGGCCGTCGTGCCTGGCGCGTGCTAGCCACCCTGCTGGTGCTGTTCTCCGCCGGGGCCAGCTACTACATGACCTTCCTGAACGTGGTGATTGGCTATGGCATCGTTGCCTCGGTGATGACCACGGATATCGACCTCTCGAAAGAGGTGGTGGGCCTGCACTTTGTGATCTGGCTGGTGACCGTCAGCGCGCTGCCGCTGCTGTTTATCTGGAGCAACCGCTGCCGCTACACCCTGCTGCGCCAGCTGCGTACGCCGGGACAGCGCCTGCGCAGCGTGACGCTGGTGGTATTGGCTGGGCTGATGGTCTGGGGGCCGATCCGCCTGATGGATATGCAGCAGAAGAAGGTCGAGCGCAGCACGGGCGTGGATATGCCGAGCTACGGTGGCGTGGTGGCGAACTCCTATCTGCCGTCCAACTGGCTGTCGGCGCTGGGGCTTTATGCCTGGGCGCAGGTGGATGAGTCTTCGGACAACAAGTCGCTGATGAACCCGGCGACGAAGTTCACCTACGTACCGCCTAAAGACCTGGAGGATACCACCATGATCTTTATCATCGGTGAGACCACCCGCTGGGATCATATGGGCATCTTTGGCTACGAGCGTAATACCACGCCTAAGCTCGCTCAGGAGAAGAACCTGGCGGCGTTCCGCGGCTACTCCTGCGATACGGCGACCAAGCTCTCGCTGCGCTGTATGTTTGTCCGGCAGGGCGGGGCGGATGAGAATCCGCAGCGTACCCTGAAGGAGCAGAATATCTTTGCGGTGCTTAAGCAGCTTGGTTTCGCCTCGGATCTCTATGCGATGCAGAGCGAGATGTGGTTCTACAGCAACACCATGGCGGACAACATCAGCTACCGCGAGCAGATCGGCGCTGAGCCGCGCAACCGGGGCAAGCACGTCGACGACATGCTGCTGCTGGATGAGACCAATATTGCGTTGCAGAACAACCCAACCGGTAAGCACCTGATTGTGCTGCATACCAAAGGGTCGCACTACAACTACGTGCAGCGCTATCCGCGTAGCTATGCGCAGTGGACCCCGGAGTGCGTGGGTATTGATAAGGAGTGCAGCAAGCAGGAGCTGATCAACGCCTATGATAACTCGGTCACCTACGTCGACAGCTTTATTACCAAGGTTATCGATCAGGTCCGGGATAAAAAGGCGATCGTCTTCTACGCCGCCGACCACGGTGAGTCGATCAACGAGCATGAGCACCTGCACGGTACACCGCGCAACATGGCCCCGCCGGAGCAGTTCCGCGTGCCGATGATGGTGTGGATGTCTGACAAGTATCTGGAGAACCCGGAGAAAGCGAAGATGTTTGCCCAGCTCAAGCAGCAGGCGGCGATGAAGGTGCCGCGCCGTCACGTTGAGCTGTATGACACCATTATGGGCTGTCTGGGCTACACCTCGCCGGACGGCGGGATCAACCAGAACAACAACTGGTGTCGAGTGCCGGACAAGGCTGCGAAAGCGAACTAGGCCGGATGGTGAGTTTCTCACCGATCGAAGGGCTTTTTTACAATAAGGGATTGACGGTCGGGGTTGCCAGCAGTAAGATGCGCCCCGCATTCGGTGATTGGCGCAGCCTGGTAGCGCACTTCGTTCGGGACGAAGGGGTCGGAGGTTCGAATCCTCTATCACCGACCAAATTAGAAAAGCCTGCTCTTAGAGCAGGCTTTTTGCTTTCTGAGCCTGAGAGGATGAGAACCTCCGGGGGCAGGGAGGTTCGACCCGAGCAGCGCGAGGGAGCG
>NZ_LR607338.1:817230-823605 GCF_902164725.1 Pseudescherichia vulneris
GTGCATCGTTTTCGCCGGGCGTTGCCATGCCGCCGACTTTTCACCTCGTTTGTTAACCGTTTTGTGACATATTCCATTGTATTTATTTATACATAGATGAATCTTTTTTCGCGTTGCTTATGACTAATGCAGCATTTTCCGCTGTGCGTTTTAACGTTCGCGGTATTAATCGCTCAGATATTCATCATTCTGTCAGAATTTTTTCACAATATTTGCTAATGTAAAACGCTGGTTCATATGGTGCAGGGAGTTGATCGTCCTGCCATCCAGGCTATAGCACAAATTTCTCTGCTGGAAATAGCGGATTGCGCTTTTTTTACGCTTTGTTTGTTAATTCTCACCTTCGATGTAAAACCCGGTTACCTGTATTGACGTTTTGACATTCTGTTGACAGATTGTAGGGCATGAGGGGCATTTCACGGAGAATCTGCACTGCAACTCAGTCAACCTTTTGAAAGGAATCTCCTCCCCTTACGCTGCCTTTGGGCACCGCCGACCAGACCGGTAAAAAATAAATAAAGGTTTGTCGGTTATACCCGCTGCAACGGGTAAACAACACATATCACATTGGAGCAGAATAATGAGTATTTCCTTGAAGAAGTCAGGGATGCTGAAGCTTGGTCTCAGCCTGGTGGCTCTGACTGTCGCAGCAAGTGTGCAGGCAAAAACCCTGGTTTACTGTTCTGAAGGCTCGCCGGAAGGGTTTAACCCGCAGCTCTTTACATCTGGTACAACCTACGACGCCAGCTCAGTACCTATCTATAACCGTCTGGTTGAGTTCAAAATCGGTACCACAGAGGTTATCCCGGGCCTGGCTGAGAAGTGGGACGTCAGCGAAGACGGTAAGACCTACACCTTCCATCTGCGTCAGGGCGTAAAATGGCAGGACAATAAAGAATTTAAACCGACGCGTGAGTTTAACGCTGACGATGTCGTGTTCTCCTTCGACCGTCAGAAAAACGCGAACAACCCGTACCATAAAGTGTCTGGCGGCAGCTACGAATACTTCGAAGGCATGGGCCTGCCGGACCTGATTAGCGAAGTGAAAAAAGTGGACGATCATACCGTTCAGTTTATTCTCTCGCGTCCGGAAGCACCGTTCCTGGCTGACCTGGCGATGGACTTCGCCTCTATTCTGTCAAAAGAGTATGCGGATAACATGCTGAAAGCCGGCACGCCGGAAAAAGTGGACCTCAACCCAATCGGTACCGGTCCGTTCCAGCTGCTGCAATACCAGAAAGACTCCCGCATCCTGTACAAAGCATTTGAAGGCTTCTGGGGCACCAAGCCGCAGATCGACCGTCTGGTCTTCTCCATCACGCCTGATGCCTCTGTACGCTATGCAAAACTGCAGAAAAACGAGTGCCAGGTCATGCCGTATCCGAACCCGGCTGACATCGCGCGTATGAAGCAGGATAAAAACCTGAACCTGATGGAGCAGGCGGGCCTGAACGTGGGTTACCTCTCGTTCAACACCGAGAAAAAGCCGTTTGATGATGTGAAAGTACGCCAGGCGCTGACCTATGCGGTCAACAAAGAGGCAATCATCAAGGCCGTTTACCAGGGCGCGGGCACCGCGGCGAAAAACCTGATCCCGCCGACCATGTGGGGCTATAACGACGACGTCAAGGATTATACTTACGACGTAGAGAAGGCGAAGCAGCTGCTGAAAGAAGTCGGTCAGGATAAAGGCTTCACCGTTGAGCTGTGGGCAATGCCAGTACAGCGTCCATACAACCCGAACGCTCGCCGTATGGCTGAGATGATTCAGGCTGACTGGGCGAAGATTGGCGTGCAGGCCAAAATCGTCACCTATGAGTGGGGCGAGTACCTGAAGCGTGCTAAAGCAGGCGAGCATCAGGCAGTGATGATGGGCTGGACCGGGGACAATGGGGATCCGGACAACTTCTTCGCTACCCTGTTCAGCTGCGATGCGGCAAAACAAGGCTCTAACTACTCTCGCTGGTGCTACAAGCCGTTTGAAGATCTGATCCAGCCGGCACGCGCTGCGGACGATCACAACAAGCGTATTGAGCTCTACAAACAGGCTCAGGTGGTGATGCACGATCAGGCCCCGGCGCTGATCATCGCTCACTCCACCGTGTACGAGCCAGTGCGTAAAGAGGTGAAAGGCTACGTTGTTGATCCATTAGGCAAACACCACTTCGAAAACGTGTCTGTCGAATAATAAAAAGCGTCAGGGGTGCGACTGCACCCCATGCCCGGCGGCGCTACGCTTGCGCGGACCTACGAGTGTAGGCCGGGTAAGCGAAGCGCCACCCGGCGTTAGATTTGTGAGCAATACAGACGTCACGTCACTGGACGTGCGTCATCAGAGAGAATCCGGGTTATGTTGCAGTTCATCCTCCGACGTCTGGGATTAGTTATCCCGACGTTTATCGGTATCACCCTTCTCACCTTTGCCTTTGTCCATATGATCCCCGGTGACCCGGTGATGATCATGGCGGGTGAGCGTGGTATCTCCCCCGAGCGCCATGCGCAGCTGTTAGCTGAGCTGGGCCTCAACAAGCCGCTGTGGCAGCAGTACGTCAACTACGTTTGGGGCGTTCTGCACGGCGACTTAGGGATTTCACTGAAAAGCCGTCTTCCGGTGTGGGAAGAGTTCGTGCCGCGTTTTCAAGCGACGCTGGAACTCGGTGTCTGCGCCATGATTTTTGCCGTGGCCGTTGGTATTCCGGTGGGCGTGCTTGCCGCCGTGAAGCGCGGTTCCATTTTTGACCACACCGCTGTAGGCCTGGCCCTGACCGGCTACTCCATGCCGATCTTCTGGTGGGGCATGATGCTGATCATGCTGGTCTCCGTGCAGCTCAACCTGACCCCCGTTTCCGGGCGCGTCAGCGATATGGTCTTCCTCGACGACAGCAATCCGCTCACCGGCTTTATGCTGATCGACACCGCCATCTGGGGCGAAGAGGGCAACTTTATCGATGCGCTGGCGCATATGATCCTGCCTGCGATCGTGCTGGGCACTATCCCGCTGGCGGTAATCGTCCGCATGACCCGTTCAGCAATGCTGGAAGTGCTGGGTGAGGACTACATCCGTACCGCTCGCGCCAAGGGCCTGACCCGCATGCGCGTGATTATCGTTCACGCCCTGCGTAACGCCATGCTGCCGGTGGTGACCGTTATCGGGCTGCAGGTGGGAACGATGCTGGCCGGGGCAATCCTGACCGAAACCATCTTCTCCTGGCCGGGACTGGGTCGCTGGCTGATTGACGCGCTGCAACGCCGCGACTATCCGGTGGTGCAGGGTGGGGTACTGCTGGTAGCGACGATGATCATCCTCGTTAACCTGCTGGTCGATCTGCTCTATGGCGTGGTGAACCCGCGTATTCGGCATAAGAAGTAAGGGGCCATCATGTCACAAGTTACTCAAGATAAAGTTGTCTCCGCACCGGTGCCAATGACGCCGCTGCAGGAGTTCTGGCACTACTTCAAACGCAACAAAGGCGCGGTCGTGGGCCTGGTGTATGTGGTAGTGGTGCTGATTATTGCCATTTTTGCCAACTGGATTGCGCCCTATAACCCGGCGGATCAGTTCCGTGATTCGCTGCTGGCACCGCCCGTGTGGCAGGACGGCGGCAGCTGGGCGCATATTCTCGGTACCGACGACGTGGGTCGCGACGTGATGTCGCGCCTGATGTATGGCGCACGCCTGTCGCTGCTGGTGGGCTGTCTGGTGGTGGTCCTGTCACTGATCATGGGCGTCGTGCTCGGGCTGGTGGCGGGCTACTTCGGCGGCCTCGTTGATAACATCATCATGCGCGTGGTCGATATCATGCTGGCGCTGCCGAGCCTGCTGCTGGCGCTGGTGCTGGTGGCTATCTTCGGTCCGTCGATCGTTAACGCCTCGCTGGCGCTGACCTTCGTGGCGCTACCGCACTACGTGCGCTTAACGCGTGCCGCCGTGCTGGTTGAGGTCAACCGCGACTACGTTACCGCCTCGCGCGTGGCGGGGGCGGGTGCGATGCGTCAGATGTTCGTCAATATTTTACCCAACTGCCTTGCGCCGCTGATCGTTCAGGCATCGCTCGGCTTCTCTAACGCCATTCTCGATATGGCCGCCCTTGGCTTCCTTGGCATGGGTGCGCAGCCGCCAACGCCGGAGTGGGGCACCATGCTCTCCGACGTATTGCAGTTCGCACAGAGTGCCTGGTGGGTCGTGACCTTCCCGGGTCTGGCGATCCTGCTGACGGTGCTGGCATTTAACCTGATGGGTGACGGTCTGCGTGATGCGCTCGATCCCAAACTGAAGCAGTAAGAGGCACGAGAATGGCGTTATTGAATATTGATCAACTGTCGGTGCACTTCGGCGACGAAGGGACACCGTTCCGTGCCGTAGACCGCATAAGCTACAGCGTTGAGCAGGGCGAAGTGGTGGGCATTGTCGGGGAATCCGGCTCCGGTAAATCCGTCAGCTCGCTGGCGATTATGGGCCTGATTGACTTCCCAGGCCGGGTGATGGCAGAGAAGCTGGAGTTTAACGGCCAGGATCTGAAGCGCATCTCGGAAAAAGAGCGTCGTAACCTGGTGGGTGCCGACGTCGCGATGATCTTCCAGGACCCGATGACCAGCCTTAACCCGTGCTACACGGTTGGCTTCCAGATTATGGAAGCCATTAAGGTGCATCAGGGCGGCAGCAAACGCACCCGTCGCCAGCGGGCTATCGATCTGCTAAACCAGGTCGGCATTCCGGATCCGGCGTCGCGTCTTGACGTCTACCCGCACCAGCTCTCCGGTGGGATGAGCCAGCGCGTAATGATTGCGATGGCCATCGCCTGCCAGCCAAAGCTGCTGATTGCCGATGAACCGACCACCGCACTGGACGTGACTATCCAGGCGCAGATCATTGAGCTACTGCTGGAGCTGCAGCAGAGAGAGAACATGGCGCTGATCCTGATTACTCACGATCTGGCGCTGGTGGCCGAAGCGGCACACAAAATCATCGTGATGTACGCGGGCCAGGTCGTCGAGTCTGGCAGTTCGCACGAGATCTTCCGCGCACCGCGCCACCCCTACACCCAGGCGCTGCTACGCGCGCTGCCTGAGTTTGACCAGGACAAAGCGCGTCTGGCCTCGCTGCCGGGCGTGGTGCCGGGTAAATACGATCGCCCGACCGGCTGCCTGCTCAATCCGCGTTGCCCGTATGCTACGGACAAATGCCGCGTCGAAGAGCCAGGCTTGAACCTGGTGGACAATGGACGCCGCTCAAAATGTCACTATCCACTCGATGATGCCGGGAGGCCTAACTATGAGTACGCATGAGGCCACAACCCCTGTGCTGTTGCAGGCTATTGACCTGAAAAAACACTACCCGGTGAAGAAAGGGCTGTTTGCCCCGGAGCGCCTGGTAAAAGCCCTGGACGGCGTATCGTTCTCTCTCGAACGCGGGAAAACTCTCGCGGTGGTGGGCGAATCCGGCTGTGGTAAATCCACGCTTGGCCGTCTGCTGACCATGATTGAGACGCCCACCGGCGGTGAGCTCTACTATCAGGGCCAGGATCTGCTTAAGCACGATCCGCAGGCGCAGAAGCTGCGTCGGCAGAAGATTCAGATTGTCTTCCAGAACCCCTACGGTTCGCTGAACCCGCGTAAAAAAGTGGGCCAGATCCTGGAAGAGCCGCTGCAGATCAACAGCAACCTCAGCAAAGCAGAGCTGCGTGAAAAAGCGCTGTCGATGATGGCGAAAGTGGGGCTGAAGACCGAGCATTACGATCGCTACCCGCACATGTTCTCCGGCGGCCAGCGTCAGCGTATTGCGATTGCCCGCGGCCTGATGCTCGATCCGGACGTGGTGATTGCCGATGAGCCGGTATCGGCGCTCGACGTCTCCGTACGTGCGCAGGTGCTGAACCTGATGATGGATCTGCAGCAGGATCTGGGTCTCTCCTACGTCTTTATCTCCCACGATCTGTCGGTGGTAGAGCACATTGCCGATGAAGTGATGGTGATGTACCTTGGCCGCTGCGTAGAGAAGGGCACCAAGGAGCAGATTTTCAGCAATCCGCGTCATCCGTATACCCAGGCACTGCTCTCCGCGACGCCGCGCCTGAATCCGGACGATCGTCGGGAGCGAATCAAGCTGACCGGCGAGCTGCCTAGCCCGCTGAGTCCGCCGCCGGGCTGCGCCTTCAGCGCCCGCTGTCGTCGTCGCTTTGGTCCCTGCACGCAGCTTCAGCCGCAATTGAAATCGTACGGCGGCCAGCTGGTGGCCTGCTTCGCGGTAGATCAGGATGAGAACGGCGAGAAGCCAATCAACCCTGCCTGAGTCGTTTGATTTCCCCAGCTTAAAAACCGGAGCCTGGCCTCCGGTTTTTTATTTCTAAAGCCTGAAACGGTGAAGGCCCGATAAGC
>NZ_LR607338.1:823739-835371 GCF_902164725.1 Pseudescherichia vulneris
GGCTCCTTCTCAAAGTCTAATTTGCTTTAAATTAGCATTATATTCCAGTTGTTTACCGACTTTTCACTATTTAAAGCTTTGCTGTTTTTTACGGCAAAAACAGATAGCATGTGTCCCGCGGATCCTTATATTACTGCTGTAAATAGGCCGAAAGTCGTAGAGCCGTCATATAACGACGTAATAATTAAACATGCGGAAGACGGCTAACGGCTCCCGTATCAACACTTAATAAAATTCGAGACCCTTACCGATGAATAGCCACGTTGGTTAACACGGTGATGGGCCTTTTTTTTATTTGTAAATCATGAGTATAGAAATGAATAATTATGATGATTTGCAGAGGTTTAAAGACAAGACTCACACACAGCAACACGATTTTAAAGACTTCTCGTCGCAAAACCTCGCGCATGACTACGGCAACTGGGCCATTATCAACCAGCTCTCTCCCGCGACCGAAGAGTCCGCGCTGGCGATGGGCGGCCACGTCTCGCTGCCCGTTCCGCAGTCCGTTGATGCGGATACCTTTGCTCTGAAAGAGCAGCCGTTTGCTGCGCCCGCGGCGCTCGCCCCGGCTCCGCTGCCTAACGCCGCGCCACCGATCTTTCAGAGCGTTGCCGCCCAACTGGCTACGCCGCCCGCTGCCCCGGCACTCGCGCCTGCGGCACCGATCCCAGTAGCCGAACCTGCGCCGATGCCCGCGTCGATCCCGGCTCCCACGCCCGTCGCGTCCGCCGTCGCCGCACCCGTGAATTTCTCCCAGCTCTTTGCGCCTAAAGCCGCCGAGGCGAAGCCCGCCGTTGAAAAAAACCAGCTGTTGAAATCGCTGTTAGAAAGGATCGCTTCATGCCGTTGATCTGTGTCTGTTCCCCAAAGGGTGGGGTGGGAAAAACAACCATGACGGCGAACTTGGCCTACGCGCTGTCGCGTGCGGGCAACAAAGTGCTGGCGATTGATTTTGACGTGCAGAACGCGCTGCGCCTGCACTTCGGCGTCCCGCTCTCTGACGGCCGTGGTTTCGTAGCGAAAGCGGCTGAATCCCCCGACTGGAGCCAGTTTGTGCTCTCGGCGGGCGGCAACATCTTCGTTCTGCCCTACGGCGATGCGACCGAGCCGCAGCGCGAAGCCTTTGAAGCGCGACTGGTACAGGATGAGCACTTTCTGCTGCGCGGTTTAAGCACCCTGCTTAACTACCCTGGGCTGATTATCATTGCCGACTTCCCGCCCGGCCCCTCGCCGGCGCTAAAAGCGCTGTCACGGCTGGCCGATCTGCACCTGGTCTCGCTGCTGGCCGATACCGCCTCGCTCTCCTTGCTGCCGCAGGTGGAAAATAACCGTTTAACCGGCGACGTACTTAATCGCAAGGCGGGCTACTACGTGGTGCTGAACCAGAGCGATAACCGTCGCCAGATCAGCCGGGACGTGACCGCCTTTATGGAGCAGCGGCTGGGCGAGCGCCTGATTGGCGTGGTTCATCGTGATGAGAGCGTGATCGAAGCCAACGCCTCCCAGCAGTCAATTTTCGATTTTAGCCCGGCCTCGGCGGCGGCGTTTGATATCGAGCTGATTGCCAGAAAGGTGACCAATATTCTGGGCGTGAGGGTCGGCGACGGCACCGTTCACAGCCAGCCAAAGATGTCTGGATTCTAATTTTCGCCAGGGCGAACAATGAAAAAGTTCCTGTTTTATCTTTTGATCCTGGCGCTGGCACCTGCCGCCGTGCTGGTGGTCATTACGCCAATGGATAGCCAGAAGCAGTATCTTTTTGGCCTGATCAGCATCGGCATTCTGTTTTTAATGGGCTACAGCAAAAAGCGCAGCATCTCCGTGATCATGGTGGTGATGTCGTTCCTGATGTCGACCCGTTATATCTACTTTCGCGCTACCCAGACCCTGCACTTTAACTCTGAGATAGAGACTATTTTGGGCATCGGCCTGTTCCTCGCCGATCTCTACGTCTGGGTAATGCTGCTGCTTAACTACCTGCAAACCATCTGGCCGCTGAAGCGCGAGATCGTGCCGCTGCCGGAGGATATGAGCCTGTGGCCGACCGTTGACGTCTACGTGCCCACCTATAACGAATCGCTGGACGTGGTGCGCGACACCGTGCTGGCGGCGCAGTGTATCGATTACCCCAAGGATAAAATGAAAATTTATATCCTCGACGACGGCAAGCGCAGCGAGTTTGCCATGTTTGCCGCCGACGTCGGGGTAGGGTACATCACCCGTAACGATAACTCACACGCCAAAGCGGGCAACCTTAACCACGCCATGAAGCTCACCAACGGGGAGCTGATCTGCGTCTTTGACTGCGACCACGTCGCGACGCGTATCTTCCTGCAGGCCACCGTCGGCGGCTTCCTGAAGGATCCCAAGCTGGCCCTGGTGCAGACTCCGCACTTCTTCTACTCGCCGGATCCCTTTGAGCGCAACCTCTCCGTGGGCCGCAATATCCCCAACGAAGGGATGCTGTTCTATGGCCCGATCCAGCGGGGTAACGATAACTGGAACGCCACCTTCTTCTGCGGCTCCTGTGCGGTGATCCGCCGTAGCGCGCTGGAGGAGATTGGCGGCTTTGCGGTCGAGACGGTGACTGAAGATGCCCATACCGCGCTGAAAATGCAGCGCCTGGGCTGGGGCTCGGCGTTTATCGATATTCCGCTGGCCGCCGGGCTTGCCACCGAGCGTCTGGTACTGCACATCATCCAGCGTACCCGCTGGGCGCGCGGCATGACGCAGATCTTCCGCCTCGACAACCCGCTGTTTGGTCGCGGTCTGACCTTCCAGCAGCGCCTGTGCTACCTCAGCGCGATGCTCTACTATCAGTTCGCCATCCCGCGCATTATCTTTTTGACCGCGCCGCTGGCCTACCTGCTGTTTAACCTCAACATCATCTACTCCTCGGCGAGCCTGGTGTTTGCCTACGCGCTGCCGCACCTGTTCCTGTCGATCTACCTCAACTCGCGGCTGAACGGGCGCTACCGCTACAGCTTCTGGGGAGAAATCTACGATCTGGTGCTGGCCTTCCATATCGTGCTGCCCACCATGGTGACCATGCTCTTCCCGAAGCGCGGCAAGTTTAACGTGACCGATAAGGGCGGCCTGCTCAACGTCGGCTACTTTGACTTCAGCGTCGTGCGCCCGCACCTGGTGATCGCCTTCCTGCTGATGATTGCCGTGGTCTGGGGTATCGTCCGCGCCTTTGCCTATGACCACTTTGCCGTCGATCCGAAGGTTATCGCCCTTAACGTTGGCTGGGGCATCTACAGCCTGATCTTCCTGCTGGCGGCGATCGCCGTTGCCCGGGAAACGCGGCAGACGCGGAAAACAATCCGCATCGACGTAAAAATCCCGGCGCTGATCCACTACGCCAGCGGCATCTCGTCCCGCAGCGAGACCGCTGACCTCTCCATGGGCGGTTGCCGCGTTGCCGTCCCGGACGACCGTCATCTGACCGATGAGATCGAGGAGATTGAGCTGCTGCTGCAGTCGGGGGCGATCAGCATTCCGGTGAAAACCATTGCCGCCGACGATGCCTACGTGCGCCTGATGTTTGAAGATATTCCGCTCTCCCGCCGCCGCGAGCTGGTGCGGGTGGTGCTCTCCCGCGCCGATGCGTGGATCCAGCCGCCGCGTCCGCAGGACAACCCGTTCCGCTCGATGCTGACCATTATGCGCTGCGTGTTTGATCTCTTCTGGCTGACGTGGAAGTCACGCCGTGAAAACCGCCGCCAGCGTGCGGTGCTGAAGGCGGCGCAAGAGGAGAGCAGCGTATGAGGCGTTTAACTACGCTGGCGCTGCTGGCCAGCGCGCTGTTTATCACTCCCCTGTATGGGGAAGAGACCACGCCTGCCGATCTGCTGCCGCTGGATCTGCCTCCGCCGGTGGCAAGCCCGACGCCTGCCCCGACGGCGTTCATCCCGTCGGTGGTGAACGATATCTCGCTGGCGCAGATGGGCCAGCCGCAGGGCATCGTTCTCAGCGGCGGCCAGCTGCAGGGCGGGGTGGCGTTTACCCTGCCGGTGAGCCAGGTGATCACCAACGCCCAGCTGGCGCTGAACCTGAAGGTCTCCCCGGCGATGGCCACCCGTAACGCCACGATGCAGCTGATGCTCAACGGCCAGCCGCTGGGCACCGTGCCGCTGGGGGCCGCCGACAGCGACGTCTCCCGCTTCCAGCTTGACGTGCCGGCGGCGCTGCTGGTCTCCAGCAATACCATCAGCTTCAAAATCAACGACGGCGATGCGATGATGTGCCAGCGCGATCTCACGGATAAATATCGCGTGACCATCCTGCCGGACTCGAAGTTTAGTCTTGAAGGCCAACAGCTGGATATCGGCTCCGATCTCAGCCACTTCCCGCGCCCCTTCTTTGACAGCATGCAGATGACGCCTGCTACCATCGCCTTTGCCTTCCCGGCGAAGCTGACGGCGGACACCATCAGCGCGGCGGCATTGATCTCCTCGTGGATGGGCATCCAGGCAGACTATCGTGGCGTCTCGTTCGCCGCCCTCACCGATCGCCTGCCGGAGAAGAACGGCATTCTGGTCGGTCACCCTGGCGAACGCATCGGCGGCCTGACTCTGCCCCTTGGCACCGGGCCGACGCTGAGCATTATTGATAATCCGGCGAACCCCACCTACAAGCTGCTGCTGGTGGTGGGCAACGACGATCGCGCCCTGCGGGCGGCGGCCTGGCGCCTGACGCGGGATAACTTCGCCCTGCAAACCCCGAGCGTCACCGTGGAAGGCGAGTCGATCCCGGTGAGCAAGCCCTACGACGCGCCGCGCTGGATCCCCACGGATCGTCCGGTGAAGCTCTCAGAGCTGATCCGCAAGGATCAAAGCATGACCGTGAACGGGATCTGGCACGATGCGCTGCGGGTCGCCTTCCGTGCCGCACCGGATCTTTTTCTCTGGGATGGCGAAACCATTCCGCTGCGCATCGGCTACCGCTTCCCGTCGGAGAGCTGGATTGATGAAGATCGCTCCTGGCTGAGCATGACCATGAACGACACCTTCCTGCACAATCTGCCGGTTAACAAGCAGGGGGCGCTGGAGACGCTGTGGCACAAAATGGGCGGCGACGCGCGGCAGGAGCAGTTCGACATGCCGCTGGAGCCGTACATGATCTACGGCGACAACCAGCTATCGCTCTACTTCAACATCGTGCCGAAGGAGAGCGCGCCGTGCAGCGTGCTGCTGAACAACAACATCAAGAGCCGGGTGGATGATGACTCGTGGATCGACCTGAGCCACACCCGCCACTTTGCGCTGCTGCCGAACCTCTCCTACTTCGTAGGGGCCTCCTTCCCCTTCACCCGGCTGGCAGACTACTCAGAAACCGTGCTGCTGCTGCCGGAGAAACCCACTGAGACCCAGGTCGGGACGCTGCTCGATATGGCGGCCCGCTCTGGTAACGCCACCGGGGCGGCGCTGAGCCACAACCGCGTGGTGTTGGGCATACCCACTGCGGGATCGAACCTCGAACTGCTGCGGGATCGCGACGTGTTGGCGGTAACCGGGCTGGATCAGCACGACTTCAACCGCGAGCTGCTAAAAAGCTCGCCGTTTGTGGCCCACGACAGCCTGCTTAGCGTCCGCGAACCGACCCAGTGGCAGAGGATCCAGCGCTGGATGACCGGGGACTGGAACGCGGACGGGCTTGAGGCCGATCGCTACTTCTCGTCAAACGAGGCCTGGCGCGGTTTCGTCAGCTTCCGCTCGCCGTGGAGCAGCGGGCGCACGGTGGTGACCGCTATCGGCAGCAGCGACGACCAGCTCTCACGGCTGCACAGCGATCTCACCTCGCCGAAGATTAACGCTGGCATTCGCGGCGACGCGGCCATCATCACCAACGAAAACGGCGTGCGCAGCTTCCGGGTTGGGGCGCAGTACCCGCGCGGCGAGATGCCTATGCACCTGATGGTGATCTGGTATGCCAACCAGCACTCTGGGCTGCTGGCGGTGCTGGGGCTGTGCTTCAGCATCATTGTTGGGCTGGCGCTGTATGCCCTACTGAAAAAACGGGCGCGCAAGCGGCTTGATCCGCAGGATGGAGAGTGAACAGGGTGACAACAATGACCATTAAAACCGCCCGCCGGTTATCTACCCTCTGCCTGTCGGGGGCGCTGACGCTCGGCGCAGTAAACCAGGCCCAGGCCGCGCCAAACGATGCGGCGTTGAAGGCGCTGTTTGACCAGGCTAACTACTGGCATGAGAAGTCACATGACGATCTGGCGAGCGAGTCGCTGAAAAAAGTGCTGATGGTGGATGCCAACAATACCCAGGCGCTCTACCTGATGGCGCTCTGGGCGCAGCAAAACGGCGATTTGCAAACCGCCGCCCAGTGGCGTGCCCGGCTGGCCGCCGTAGCGCCCGCTGACGCCGGGTTACAGGCGCTGGATAATGCCAAACAGCTGGCGCAGGTGCCTCAGGGACAGCTGACGTTAGCCCGCCAGCAGGCGCGCAGCGGCAACGTTCCGGCAGCGCTGGCTACCTGGCGCAGCATGTTTAACGGCGATACGCCGCCGCCAAGCCTGGCCCCGGAGTACTACCTGACCATGGGCAGCGACAAGTCGCTCTACCCGCAGGCGGTAGGGGAGCTTCAGCGTTTTGTTGCCGAGAATCCGCAGGACAACGCGGCGCGGGTCGCGCTGGGTAAAATGCTGACGTGGCGGGAAGAGAGCCGCCGGGACGGGATTGCCCTGCTGGAGCCAATGGCCAGTGGCAGCCACGAGGCGGATGACGGCCTGCGCCAGGCCCTGCTGTGGCTGGGGCCGCAGGCGGGCGACGAACGGTTGTACGATAACTTCCTCCAGCGCCACCCCCAGGACGGCGACGTGCAGGCCTACTACCGGAAAAACGTCGGCGGTGCGGCGAAGGGCGAGGGCTTTACCGCCCTCAACAGCGGCGATACCGGCTCGGCGAAGCGCCAGTTTGAACAGGTGCTGCAAACCAACCCAGAAGATGCCGACGCCCTGGCCGGGCTGGGCTACATCGCCCAGCGCAACGGTGACTATAAGGCCGCCTCGCAATACCTCAGCCGCGCCGCCAGCGGGGGCGGCGACGCTTCGGCGGAGCGCAAAAATCAGGCAGAGGATGCGGCCTTCTACGGCCAGCTCGCCGAGGCGCAGCAGGCGCTCAAAGAGGGCAACGTCAGCCAGGCGCTGGCCCTCTCTGCGCCACTGGCCCAGCAGAGCGGCGAGCGCGGCACGGCGGCGAAGCTGTTCCGTGCCGACGTTCTGCGTCATAACAAAGACTATCCTCAGGCAGAGCAGGCCCTGCGCGCGGTGTTAAACGATCAGCCGCAAAACGCCGCCGCCAGGGAGAACCTCTTCTACGTCCTGCGGGAGCAGAACAAGTCTGACGAGGCCCAGGCGATGCTGCGCACGCTGCCCGCTAGCCTGCAGGCGAAGCTCCAGCCGCGTATCGTCACCGGCCTGCCGGGCGATCCCATCCGCCGTCAGGCCCAGCAGGCCGCCGCTGCGGGTAATACCCAGCAGGCTATCGCTATCCTTCAGCAGGGCGTCAGCCGTCTGCCGGACGATCCGTGGCTGCGTCTCGATCTGGCCCGCCTGCTGCAAAAGAGCGGCAGCGGTGACGAAGCCAGCTCGGTGATGGCACCGGCAGCGCGCCACGGCGCAGGGGCCAGTTCGCTCTACGCGGCAGCGCTTTTCGCCAGCGAGAACGGGGCATGGCAGCAGTCACAAACCCTGCTGTCACGCATTGCTCCCGCCAGCCAGAACGGGCAGATGCGCGATCTGGCCCAGCGGGTGAACTACAACCTGCAGCTGGCTACCGCCGAGCGCTATCTGGCCCAGGGCAATAACGTTGCTGCCGCCAATACTCTGAAAACGCTAACTCATCGGCCACCGGAAAGCCCGGTGGATGCGGGCAAGCTAGCGAAGCTGCTGGCCCAGAGTGGGGATCTCAGCGGCGCGGTGGCGCTGGTGCGGGAAAACCTGCGCCAGGGCGTGCAGGGCAACGCCGGAGACTACGCCGATCAGGTTACGGTTCTGAACAAAGCCGGGTTAGACAACGAGGCGCAGGCCTTTCTTGCCAACCCGGAGCTTCAGGCGCGCAGCACGCCCACGCAGCTGGCGGGGATCCGCAACGGCTACGTGATCAACGAGGCCGACCAGCTGCGCGAGCAGGGCAACTATGCCGCTGCCTATGACAAGCTGATGCGGGCGATGCAGAGCGATCCGCAGAATACCGATCTGATGTTCGCCATGGCCCGCCTCTATCAGACCGGCAAAATGAATAAAGAGGCCGGGGTGGTCTACGACTACCTGATCACCCGGGATACCGACGATCAGGCCGCTCGCGTGGGGGCGATTGACGTGGCGCTGGCAGAGAACAACGTCGAGAAAGCCCAGACGCTTGCCAGCGGTCTGCGCAACGACAGCTCGGCGGATCGCATGCTGCTGCTGGCCCGGCTGGAGGAGGCGAAAGGCAACCACCAGCAGGCGATGACCTACCTGCGCAGCGCCCGAGGTAAGCTTCTCGGGATGGCGTCTACCAACGCTGCCGCAACACCAACCATCGGCGGCGTGCTGCTGGCGGATAACCCATTCGTCGGCAACAGCAAGATGGCGTCGCGCTCAACATACAGCGAGGAAAATACCCTGCCGTGGCAGGTGGCGCAGACCGCGCGCGAGCCCGGGAGCACATTGCCGGGCACGACGCGCACCGATCTGCCGATGGAAACCGTGCAGAGCCGTACCCTGCGTCAGGTCGATGAGATGATGCAGGATCTGCAGCAAAAAACCGGCATGTGGGTGCAGGGCGGGGTAGAGATCCGCGGCCGCGACGGCGAATCCGGTACCAGCAAGCTGACCGAAGCCAAAGCGCCGCTAACGTGGTCCAGCTCACCGTTTGGCGAATCGCGTTTCGAGTTTACCGCCACGCCGATTACCCTCAGTGCGGGCAGCGCCTCGGGAGATGCATGGCGTCGTTACGGCACCAATCCGCTCAATAACGCCATCAGCAACATTACCTCGTCGATTAATAATACCGAGAACGCAACGGACCCCACGGCGGCAAACTTCAGCGATCTGCTGGGCTACAACGGCGAAAATCTCTCTCCAATGACCGATGCCGGGCTGGCGAACCTGGCCAGCCTGTATGACTCTGGCCGCCTGAAGGCCCTTAGCGTGTCGAACTTTAAGTCGAGCCTCGACAATCGCATCAGCTCCTCGACTGAATCGCAAAAGGCCAGCGGCGTTGAGCTGGCGATGGCGCTCAGCGGCGAGCAGTATCGGGTTGATATTGGCACCACGCCGCTCGGGCAGGATCTGAGCACGCTGGTAGGTGGCGTGCAGTGGTCGCCGAAGCTGACCGACTACCTGACGCTTATTTTCAAAGGCGAGCGTCGGGCGGTGACCGACAGCCTGCTCTCCTACGTCGGCATGAAGGATGCCTACTCAGGCAAGACCTGGGGCCGGGTCACGAAAAACGGCGGCAGCGTGCAGCTGGGCTACGACGATGGCGATGCGGGCTTCTATGTTAACGGTGGCGGCTATAGCTACATTGGGGAGAACGTGGCCAGCAATAACAGCATGAACGCCAGCGCCGGAGTTTATTTGCGTCCGTATCACGATGACTTCCGGGCGTTACAGACCGGCCTGAACGTAAGCTGGATGGATTTCTCAAAAAACCTCAGCTACTACACCTATGGCCAGGGGGGCTACTTTAGCCCACAGAACTATGTCAGCGTCTCTCTTCCCGTTGATTTCTCGCAGAAAATCGATAACTGGAAGCTGAACGTCGGCGGCTCGGTCGGCTATCAATCCTACAGCCAGGACAGCAGCGACTACTTCCCTACCAGCGGTGAGGCGCAGGAGCTGCTGAAGGATCTCTATGACCTCGGCTATGCGCGTGACTATCGCTACGGCGGCAGTTCCGAGAGCGGCGTCGGCTATACCGTGCGGGCAGGCGTGGACTACAACGTGAATAAAGATATGACGATAGGCGGCAAGGTCGGCTATGACACGTTCGGCAACTATAACGAAAGCACCGCCGGGCTCTACTTCCGCTATATGTTAGGAGGCAACTGATGACCCAGAATGGTCAACATTCACCGCTGATGAGCTACTTTCAGCAGCAGCAGACGCCAGCGGGCTGGTTCGATCTGCTGACGATTATGATCGACAACATGGTGCGTAACGTCGGCCAGACGGACAGCCAGCCCTTCCTGCGCCAGATGGGCGAAGCGCTGGCCGAGCGTTTTCCCCTGCCTGATTCAGAAACGGTGGGCGAACTGGAGGCGAATATCAACGCCCTGCTGCGCCAGTTCAACTGGGGCTTTATCGATATTGAGGCCAGCGAAAGCGGCATGCTGCTGCGTCAGCAGGGGCTCCCGCTGGGACGCGATGACGATCGGCAGGGCTGGTGCCACGCCTTTTGTGCGATACTTGAGGGCCTTTACGCCCGCTGGCTGCAGGCGCAGGGCGGCGGGGCACACGTCACCGTACAGCGCGAGCGTCTGTTTTCCCATACCGACGTTCAGTTCCGTTACCACAATTCACAGAGAGTTTAGCCACAGTGAGTTTAACCACGATGAATTTAACTAGGGTCAAGCGCGTTGTTGCCGCGACAGTTGTTCTGGTCGGCCTGCTGTCGGCCTCGTTTGCTCAGGCGAGCACCGCCTGGGATACCTACAAATCCCGCTTTCTGATGCCGGACGGGCGTATCGTTGATACCGGCAATAAAAACGTCTCCCATACTGAAGGGCAGGGCTTCGCGATGCTGATGGCGGTAGCCAATGACGATCGCGCCAGCTTCGACAAGATGTGGGCCTGGACAGAGAAGACGTTAAAAAATAAAGAGAACGGACTGTTCTACTGGCGTTATAACCCGGTCGAGCCAGACCCAATCCCCGATAAAAATGACGCTACCGACGGCGACGCGCTGATCGCCTGGGCACTCTTAAAAGCCGATGCGCGCTGGCACGACGGGCGCTACGGCGCTGCCTCTGATGCCATCACCAAAGCGCTGGTCAGCCACACGGTGATCAACTTCGCGGGCTACCGCGTCATGCTGCCGGGCGCTAAGGGGTTCAACCTCAACAGCTACGTGAACCTTAACCCCTCCTACTTTATCTTCCCGGCGTGGCAGGCGTTCGCCGACCGCAGCCACCTGACGGTGTGGCGCGATCTGATCCGTGACGCGAAGACCCTGACGGGTAAGATGGGCTGGGGCGAAGCGAATCTGCCTACCGACTGGGTAGCGCTGGCTGCCGATGGCAAGATGCAGCCTGCCAAAGAGTGGCCGCCGCGCATGAGCTATGACGCGATACGTATTCCGCTCTACATCGCCTGGCAGGATCCAAACAGCGCTCTGCTCACGCCGTGGCGCAGCTGGTGGCAGAAATTCAGCCGCAGCCAGACCCCGGCCTGGGTGAACGTCACCACTAACGAAGCCGCGCCTTATAATATGAACGAAGGGCAGCTGGCGGTGCGGGATCTGACCCTTGGCACGAAAAACGGCGAGCCGCAGATTACGGCCCAGGATGACTATTATTCCGCCAGCCTGAAGATGCTCTCCTGGCTGGCGGAACAGCGGTAGCAGGCAATAAAAAAGCCGGGTGGCGGGCTAACGCTTACCCGGCCTACAGATAATATCTATTATTT
>NZ_LR607338.1:835471-859103 GCF_902164725.1 Pseudescherichia vulneris
TCAATCGATATCGGCACCATCCGTAGGCCCGGCAAGCGATGCGCCGCCGGGCGTAGTGGCATTACTGCGGATACGGTACCCAATCCCCGCCGTTGAGACGCACGTACGGTTTGTTCTGGTACTGGATCACAATGGCGTTGGCGTTCTCTGACACCGGCGCCGTCTGCGGCAGGTTGCTGGTCAGACTTTCCCAGTTAACGGTGTCTTCGGTAAACAGCTTGCCGTCCACCGCACGGGCAACCAGATCCGATACCGCCAGGAAGCTGCTCGGCTGATCGATCACCACCGGCGCGCCCTCATGCGGGGCCTTCATACCGAAGAACTTGATCCCTGCCGGGACGTTGGTAATGGACGGGCTAGGGATATCGCGCAGGCCGGAGACCTGCATCTTGTCGCCCTGCAGCGCGCCACCGTGCTCCGGCACCATCACGACCATCACCCTACGGCCAGATTTCTCCAGCGTAGTGAAGAACGCATCCAGCTCATCAAACAGCTTCTGGGCACGCACCTTATAGTCCGCCGTTTTGCTCACGCCCGGGAAGTGGTTCCCGTCGTGCAGCGGCAGCAGGTTATAGAAGGTGGCCGTACGCTGATTCTCTTTGCCATCCTGCGACTGCATCCAGCGGTTGAGCACCGCCGTGTCGTCATACACCGGCGAACCGTCAAACGCCAGCAGGGCGGTGGGTAGACCGGTCTGATCCATCAGCGGAGCCTGCATGCCACCGTTATCACGCACCTCTTTCAGGAAGCCGCCGAAAATGCCGTTGTGGTCGAGCATAAACTGCTGCGAGAAGCCGAGCTGGGCCAGGTTATCAAACAGGTAGCACTGGTTGCCCGCCTGCTGATAGAGGTTTTTATGCGACGGCTGGCCGCAGCTGGCGCGCAGCAGGCGGATCGCCGCTGGACCGCTGTAGGAGGTTGCCGAGTTGAAGTGCTTAAACTGAATATCAAAGTGCGACCACAGCGGATGCGACATCAGGCCCGCCGCCTCAACGTCCGCCCACGACAGGGAACAGATGTTGATCACCAGCAGCTCAAACGGCTGGGCATCAGCAGGCAGCTGGGTCGGGAAGTGGATCTGACGCTTGGCTTCTGCGGTATAGAAGCTGTTCAGCCATGCGTCGAGGTTGGCCGTAGTTGGCGGTGCGGTCTGCGCGGGGATATCGCCAACGACCGGTTTATCTCCCGCTGCTGCGATAGTGGCCGCCGCGTTGCCGCCAGTGGTGGTGACGGTGCTAGTCGGCTGTCCCGCTGGCCACAGGGAGAAGGTCGGCCCAGTCAGGGTCAGCACGTTCAGCCAGACCATGATCGCCACCACAAAAACGGTGACGCGGATCCACTGTGCCAGGAAAAGCCAGGCCACCAGCAGAACAAAAATCCCGCCGATCATCTGCCAGTTAATAAAGCGCGTGACGAGATCCAGCAGATAGTCGGCGCTGAATCCGGCCACCTGCGATCCCTGGCTGAGCATGCTCTGCGGGCCGGGGAGCCAGGTGTCGTGCCAGAAGAGCGCAATACCGATGGGGATGGCGATCCAGTGGCGCACGCGGTGCACGCTACGCCGCGGGAGCGGAAGCAGCAGGAATGCCATAAACACCAGGTTTAACAGCGGGTGAAAGTTAAGGTAGCCTGCCCACAGCAAACCAAATTTCACCAGGAAATAGAAGTTCCAGCCGGCAAGGCCGCGCCAGTATTGCCACAGCGGTGAGGGCGTAGAGGCGTTAAGGGTTTGATTAGTCATCTTTTCGTTTTGCCTTGACGGTCGAAGCACTGCGCCATGTGCCAACCGGTTTTACATAGCGCGGTTTAATAAACAGCATGCGAAGCACGGCCTTGATGCGCCGAATAGAGTGGCGCGTCATATAGCCGAGAGGGAAAAAGATCAGGGCACACAGCACCACCAGCTGAATGATATCGCTTAACTGCATCATGATGTCTGCTCCGACGCCCCGCCGGGTAGCCGGTGCGGCTGCGGAATGCGCCGCCAGCTCTGGCCGTTATGCTCGGCGTTAAGAATGGGGTTGGGCCCATCGATTACCGGCAGCGGTTTACCCCACTTCTCCGGAACCAGGGCTCGCATCTGCACCAGCTCGGCGGCGATCTGGTTATCCTCAAACCACACTACGCGATTCGAGAAGATATCGGGGATGGGCAGCGGGAAGATATGGTTCAGGGCCGTATCCAGATCGTTGATCCGGCAGAAGGAGAGGAACAGCATCAGCCGATTATCACCGATGGTCATGATATCGCCCACGCGGTTAGGACGGCACAGGGTCAACGCCTGCTCCACACGGATGCCAGGCACCGGACGCAGCGCAACCAGCACGCCTTTGCCATCCGTCGGCAGCAGCGTATTGCTGAGCATATTGCTTACCGCGTCGCAGAAGGTATCCCACGTCTGGTACCCGCGCAGCTTAAGAGGCTGGGTCATGGTCAGCAGGGCGGCGATATCTTCCGGCACCGGACGGTTAAACTGTTGCCCCTGCACGCTCTCGATCAGCGTCAGGCAGCGGGAGAGGGGGGCGTTCCAGGGGATAACCATATTCGCCCCGCAGCCCAGCAGCAAACGCTCGTCAGTGGCGCGCAGGCTGGCGTTGTTCTCACGCACGATGATTTTCAGCGTGCTGCCGCGCTGACGGCGCAGGGTGTGGATGTGGCGGGCCAGCCCCTCAATCTGATTATTCTGCATCAGCGAGAAGATAATGGTCGCCGCCTGAGTGGTACGCGCCTCGCTAAACAGGGCTTCGTTATTATCAAACAGCGCCCAGTGTTCGGAAAGCGGCGGAGCGCCCTCTAATACCATTACGTTACTCAGGATACGTTTTTCATCGCTGCGCGGCTGCACCGATGCCTGCTCCTGCTGCGCTATTTTCCAGCTGCCGTTATTTTGCTCAACAATAAGCTGCTGGCGGGCGCTGACGCCTTTTTCGTTAAACCAGAAGGCAACGTCATAGAGATGTATATCGGCTTGGGTACGCAGGCTCGCCAGGCCAAAAAGTGAGCGATACTCACCCATCAAAAATGAGTATTGCTTATCATTATTGTTGCCGGGGTTAACTATCAGCAGTGTGCAGTCGTGATATTTTGTCCAGCCGTGTATTTTTTCCAGCCAGCCGCGCAAATTATCGGCGGATATATTTTGCCAGGCATTATTGGCGCAGAGTAAAACCAGAAAATAGTGTTGAGGGTCAATGGCGCTCAAGAGATCGCGGGTAAAAAAGTATAGGCCATCCTTATGATTAGGCATACTAAAAAGGTGGATTTTATCGGGGCCGTGATCGGCCTCTAAATTAATAATTTTATTAGGATCGCTACCCATAGTAATCAGCGCCACCCGGCTTTTTTTATGCTGGGCAGCAAGGGTATGATTGACCAGACTTATGGCATCCTCTTCGCGATCGGCGTTGACCCACCAGACTCCGCCAGACGGCATGTGGCTCAACTCATCCCATAATGACTGGATGCCAAGGGTAAATATGGGCTTCACGGTGTCTCTCTTAATCAAATTCGTCTGCACCTTAGTTTACTAGCGAAAGCCGAGAAATAAACCTAACATTGAAATTAAAGAGCATCACATTTAGCATGTAAATGAATTTTCAGCAGCACCCTGCGTTGCTACCGTTCGTCTGTTTTTCATCAATGAGATGCAGTAAAAATGTCTAATAAAGAGTTTACAAGCCAGACTGATTCAACGCTGGGTTATACCTTCCAAAATGACTTTCTGGTCTTAAGTCGGGTGTTTTCACTGCCAGATATTGATTACACCGATATATCCCAACGTGAACAGCTAGCTACAGCGATAAAACGCTGGCCGCTGCTCGCTGAGTTTGCCCGTCAACAATAATTAATAAGGAAGACGTGGATGGCTATTCTGGGTCTGCAAGGCATTCGCGGAGGCGTGGGGACCACATCGGTAACGGCTGCGTTAGGCTGGGCGCTACAGCTGTTAGGGGAGTCGGTGCTGATGATCGACGCCTCTCCAGATAACATGCTGCGCCTCTCGTTCAACGTGGAGTTTACCCACGCTGATGGCTGGGCACGGGCGCTGCTGGACGATAAAGCATGGCGCGATGCGGGCCAGCGCTACACCTCAAATCTCGATCTGCTGCCGTTTGGCCAGCTGACCGCCGGTGAACGGGAGAACGTTTATGCCCTGCACGATCGCTTTGCGCCGTTTACCGCGGCACTCCAGGCGCTGAAGGCCGAGGGGCACTACCAGTGGATCCTGCTCGACCTGCCCGCGGACTTTACGCCCCTGTCGCGGGAGCTGCTGGCGCAGTGCGACCATACCCTAACCGTGGTGAAGCCTGATACCAACTGCCACGTGCGTCTGCATCAGCAGGCATTGCCGTCCGGCACGCACCTGCTCATTAACGACCTGCGTATCGGCAGCCAGCTGCAGGACGATCTCTTCCAGGTGTGGCTCCAGAGCCAGCCCCGACTGCTGCCGATGGTGGTCCACCGTGATGAGGCGATGGTGGAGTGCCTGGCGGCGAAGCAGCCTGTGGGCGAATACCGCACTGACTCACTGGCGGCGGAGGAGATCCTGACCCTGGCCAACTGGTGCCTGCTGCACTGCGCCGGGCCGGATCGCTTGAACCGCGATCGCCATAGTGAGCCCGAGCTATGAGTCGCCTTGCCGCCTTGCTGCTGATCCCCCCGGTGAACGCCCGCCTGAGCGAGCGTTACCAGCTTTACCGGAGCCACGGCGCACCGGCGTTTAGCGCTGCCCTCGGCTGCCTGTGGGTTATCCTGGCCTGGCTGTTTATTCCGCTGGAGCACCCGCGCTGGCAGCAGTTTCGCGCCCGTCACGCGGAGTTTTATCCCCATATTCGTGCCGAGCGCCCGCGTCCGCTCGATCCGGCCCGCTACCTGCTGCAAACCCTCTGGCTGCTGGTCGGCGCACATAACGCGCCCTCTGCGCGGCCGCGCAAGAGCAAGCGCGCGCGCTTTACCCATTTCCGCAGCCGCTACCTCAACTGGCTGGACGCCCTGCCGACGAAGGTGAGCAGCCGGACAAGCCATATGGAAGGGGAGAAAGAGCTGGCGCACCTCAAGCCGATCGTGCGTCGTTTTATTATCGGCGTGATTGTTTTCTTCTCGCTGATCCTGGCGCTGCTCTGCATCACCCAGCCGTTTAACCCGTGGTCGCAGTTTATCTTCCTGCTGCTGTTGTGGGGCGTGGCCCTGCTGGTGCGCCGTATTCCAGGGCGCTTCTCGGCGTTAATGCTGATTGTCCTGTCGCTGACCGTCTCCTGCCGCTACATCTGGTGGCGCTACACCTCGACGCTCAACTGGAACGATCCGGTCAGCCTCGTGTGTGGCCTGGTGCTGCTGTTCGCCGAAACCTATGCGTGGATTGTGCTGGTGCTGGGCTACTTCCAGGTGGTGTGGCCGCTTAACCGTCAGCCAGTGTCGCTGCCAAAGGATATGTCCCTGTGGCCATCGGTGGATATCTTCGTGCCAACCTATAACGAAGATCTCAACGTGGTGAAAAACACCATCTACGCTGCGCTGGGTATCGACTGGCCGAAAGAGAAGCTGAAAATCTGGATCCTCGACGACGGTGGCCGCGAGACGTTTCGCCAGTTTGCCGAGACGGTCGGGGTAGAGTACGTCGCCCGTACTACCCACGAGCATGCGAAAGCAGGCAACATCAACAACGCGTTGCAGTATGCGAAAGGCGATTTTGTCTCGATCTTTGACTGCGACCACGTGCCGACGCGCTCGTTCCTGCAGCTGACCATGGGTTGGTTTATCAAAGACAAGAAGCTGGCGATGATGCAGACCCCGCATCACTTCTTCTCGCCGGATCCGTTCGAGCGTAACCTGGGCCGCTTCCGCCAGACGCCGAACGAAGGCACCCTGTTCTACGGCCTGGTGCAGGACGGCAACGACATGTGGGACGCCACCTTCTTCTGTGGCTCCTGTGCGGTGATCCGCCGTGGTCCGCTGGATGAGATTGGCGGCATTGCGGTAGAGACCGTGACCGAGGATGCCCACACCTCTCTGCGACTGCACCGTCGCGGCCATACCTCGGCCTATATGCGCATTCCGCAGGCGGCGGGGCTGGCGACCGAGAGCCTGTCGTCCCACATCGGACAGCGTATTCGCTGGGCGCGGGGCATGGTACAGATCTTCCGTCTCGATAACCCGCTGTTTGGTAAAGGGCTGAAGCTGGCGCAGCGGCTCTGCTACGTCAACGCCATGTTCCACTTCCTCTCCGGCGTGCCGCGGCTGATCTTCCTCACCGCGCCGCTGGCGTTTCTGCTGCTGCACGCCTATATCATCTACGCGCCGGCGCTGATGATCGCCCTGTTCGTGCTGCCGCACATGGTTCACGCCAGCCTGACCAACTCCAAAATTCAGGGTAAATACCGCCACTCGTTCTGGAGTGAAATCTACGAAACGGTGCTGGCCTGGTATATCGCCCGACCAACGATGGTGGCGCTCTTTAACCCCCACAAGGGCAAGTTTAACGTGACCTCGAAGGGCGGCCTCGTCGAGGAGGAGTATGTCGACTGGGTGATCTCCCGGCCCTACATCTTCCTTGTGCTGCTGAACATTGTCGGCGTGCTGGTGGGCATCTGGCGTTACTTCTACGGTCCGGAGACCGAGATGCTGACCGTGGTCGTGAGTATCGTCTGGGTCTTCTACAACCTGATCGTCCTGGGCGGTGCGGTGGCGGTATCGGTAGAGAGCAAGCAGGTGCGCCGGGCGCATCGCGTTGAGATCTCTATGCCAGCGGCCATTGCCCGCGACGATGGTCATCTCTTCTCCTGCACGGTGCACGACTTCTCTGACGGCGGGGTAGGGATCAAGATCAACGGCCAGTCGCAGGTGCTGGAGGGGCAGAAGGTTAATCTGCTGCTTAAGCGCGGCCAGCAGGAGTATGCCTTCCCGGCCCAGGTGGCGCGCGTCAACGGCAGGGAGGTGGGCCTGCAGCTGATGCCGCTGACCACCCGGCAGCATATCGATTTTGTTCAGTGTACCTTCGCCCGTGCGGATACCTGGGCGCTCTGGCAGGACAGCTTCCCGGAAGATAAGCCGCTGGAGAGCCTGCTGGATATTCTTAAGCTTGGCTTCCGTGGCTACCGTCACCTGGCTGAATTTGCTCCATCGTCCGTGAAAATGATTTTCCGGACGCTTACTTCCCTGATCTCCTGGGTTGTGTCGTTCATTCCCCGCCGACCTGCGCGGGGCATGGTGGTGCAGCAGCCGGATCCGGCTATGGCTCAACAATAATGATGATAATGCGATGAAAAGAAAACTTTCCTGGATTTGTGCAGTGGCGGTTGGGATGAGCGCATTCCCGTCGCTGGTCGCCCATGCAGCACCGGCCAATGCGATGGTTACCGTGCCTGCCGCACCCGAGACGCCTGCCGCGCAGGCCGCTGTGCCCGCTGCCGCCGCCGAACCGCAGGCCGTTGGCCAGGTGATGCCTGGCGTCACCGGTGCCAATGCGCCTATCGTTGCGGAGAATGCGCCGTCGCGGGAGGTGAAGCTCTCTTTCGCCCAGATCGCTCCGCCGCCGGGCAGCATGGTGCTGCGTGGCGTTCAGCCCGACGGCCAGATTGAGTTCGGCATGCGCAGCGACGAAGTGGTCTCGAAGGCGATGCTGAACCTGGAGTACACCCCGTCGCCGTCGCTGCTACCGGTGCAGTCGCAGCTGAAGGTCTATCTGAACGATGAGCTGATGGGCGTCCTGCCGGTCACCAAAGAGCAGTTGGGTAAAAAGACGCTGGCCCAGTTGGCTATCGACCCGCTCTATATCACCGACTTCAACCGGGTGCGGCTGGAGTTTGTAGGCCACTACCGCGACGTCTGCGAAAACCCGGCCAGCAGCACGCTGTGGATGGACGTCGGGCGCAGCAGCTCCCTGGAGATGACCTACCAGACCCTGCCACTGAAAAACGACCTGTCCCACTTCCCGGTGCCGTTCTATGATGCCCGTGATAACCGTCCGCTGGTGCTGCCGATGGTGTTTGCCGGTGCGCCCGCGCTGGCGCAGCAGCAGGCGGCGGGCATTGTCGCCTCCTTCTTTGGCTCACGCATGGGCTGGCGCGGTCAGAGCTTCCCGGTGATCTATAACGGCCTGCCGGATCGCAACGCCATTGTGTTTGCCACCAACGATAAGCGTCCGGATTTCCTGCGCGACGTGCCGCCGGTGAAGGCCCCGACGGTGGTGATGATGGATCACCCTCAGAATCCTTACGTGAAGCTGTTGGTTGTCCTTGGTCGCGACGATAAAGATCTGCTCCAGGCGGCCAAGGGTATTGCTCAGGGCAACGTGCTGTTCCGGGGCGATCGCGTAGAGGTGAACGACGTTAAGCCGCTGCTGGCGCGTAAGCCGTACGACGCGCCAAACTGGGTGCGTACCGACCGGGCGATCTCGTTTGGCGAACTGAAATCCTACGAGGAGCAGCTTCAGTCGGTAGGCCTTGAGCCGAACCCGATCAGCGTGTCGCTAAACCTGCCGCCGGATCTCTATCTGCTGCGCAGCACCGGCATCGATATGGATCTCAACTATCGCTACACCGCGCCGCCGACCAAAGACAGCTCGCGGATGGATATCAGCCTGAACAACCAGTTCCTGCAATCCTTCAGCCTCACCAGCAACCAGGATACCAACCGCCTGCTGCTGCGCCTGCCGGTTCTGCAGGGGCTGCTGGATGGCAAAACTGCCGTGACCATTCCGGCGCTGCAGCTGGGCGCGCTTAACCAGCTGCGCTTTGATTTCCAGTACATGAACCCGATGACAGGCGGCACCGTCGATAACTGCGTCACTTTCCAGCCGGTGCAGAACCGGGTGGTGATTGGCGATGACTCGACCATCGACTTCTCGAAGTACTACCACTTTATTGCGATGCCGGACCTGCGCGCCTTTGCTAATGCGGGCTTCCCGTTCAGCCGGATGGCGGACCTTGCCGACACCATCGTGGTGCTGCCCGCTAACCCGACCCAGGGCCAGCTGGCGACACTGCTGGACTCCATCGGCCAGCTTGGGGCGCAAACCGGCCTCCCGGCGGTTAACCTGACCCTGACCAACGACGGCAGCCAGATCCAGAACAAGGATGCAGACGTGCTGGTCATCGGCACCATTCCAGATAGCCTGAAGGATGACAAACGCATCGACCTGCTGGTGCAGGCGACGCAGAGCTGGGTGAAGACTCCGCAGCGCCAGACCACCTTCCCGTCTATCGTCCCGGATAACACCGATCGCCAGGCGAATGCCCAGACGGCGGTGACCTCCAGCGGCCCGATGGCGGCCATTGTCGGCTTCCAGTCGCCGTACAACGATCAGCGCAGCGTCATTGCCCTGCTGGCGGACAGCCCGCGCGGCTACGAGCTGCTGAACGAGGCGATGAACGACAGCGGCAAGCGTGCGGCGATGCATGGTTCCGTCACGGTGATCCGCGAGTCCGGCGTGAATGGTCTGCGGGTAGGGGATGTCTATTACGTCGGCCATCTGCCGTGGTTCGAGCGTATCTGGTATGCACTCTCTAACCACCCGGTGCTGCTGGCGGTGCTTGCTGCGGTGAGCGTCGTGCTGCTGGCCTGGGTACTGTGGCGTCTGCTGCGTATCATCAGCCGTCGCCGTCTCGACCCGCATGATGATGAGTAAGCCATGAAAACCTTACTGCGTGGCGCGATAGCGGCCACCCTGCTGCTGGCGGCGGCGAGTACGCACGCCGCCTGTAACTGGCCAGCCTGGGTGCAGTTTAAAAAAGATTACCTCAGCGACGGTGGCCGGGTGATCGATCCCAGCGATGCCCGGAAGATCACCACCTCCGAGGGGCAGAGCTACGGGCTGTTTTTCGCTCTCGCCGCCAACGACCGGCCTGGCTTTGACAAGATCTTAACCTGGACCGAGGATAACCTCGCCGAGGGCGATCTCGCGGCCCATCTTCCCGCCTGGCTGTGGGGCAAGAAGGGCGAGGAGGAGTGGGCCATACTGGATACCAACTCCGCCTCCGACGCCGATATCTGGATCGTCTGGTCGCTGTTTGAGGCCGGACGCCTGTGGAAAGAGCCGCGCTACACCGCGCTGGCCCAGGGGCTGCTCAAGCATATCGTCAGCGAAGAGGTGGTAAGCGTGCCGGGGCTGGGCTCTATGCTGCTGCCGGGTAAAATTGGCTTCGCCGAGAAAGAGAGCTGGCGCTTTAACCCCAGCTATCTGCCGCCGCAGGTGGCGCAGTATCTCACCCGCTTTGGCGCGCCCTGGACCACGCTGCGGGAGACTAACCTGCGGCTGCTGCTAGAGACCGCCCCTAAAGGGTTCTCTCCGGACTGGGTGAGCTATGAGAAAAATCGCGGCTGGAACCTGAAGCCCGAGAGCAAGCTGGTCTCCAGCTACGATGCCATCCGTGTCTACCTGTGGGTCGGCATGATGCACGACAGCGATCTGCAAAAAAATCGTCTGCTGGCGCGCCTTAAGCCAATGGCGGCGCTGACGGCGAAAAACGGCGTGCCGCCGGAGAAGGTCAACGTGACGACCGGAGCGGCCCAGGGCAACGGCGCGACGGGCTTCTCTGCCGCCCTGCTGCCGTTTATGCAAAACCGCGACGCACAGGCGGTGCTGCGCCAGCGCGTTGCCGATAGCCCGCCCGGCAGCGACGCCTATTACAGCTACGTGCTTACCCTCTTCGGACAGGGCTGGGATGAGCACCGTTTTCGTTTCACCTCCCAAGGTGAACTCCAACCTGACTGGGGCCAGGAATGCGCACGCTAACCCTACGCTTACTTGCTTTATCGCTGGGCATCGCGCTGATGCCAAAGACGTATGCGGCCCCGACAGCCCAGCAGCAACAGCTGCTGGAGCAGGTTCGGCTCGGGGAATCCACCCGACGTGAGGATCTGGTGCGCCAGTCGCTCTACCGGCTGGAACTTATCGATCCCAATAATCCTGAGGTGATTGCCGCCCGCCAGCGCTATCTGCTGCGCCAGGGCGACACCGCAGGCGCGCAGCAGCAGCTCGATCGGCTTGCCCAGCTCGCGCCCGACTCGGCGGCCTACCGCGAAGCGCAAAGCGCAATGACGCTCTCTACCGCGCAAGGGCGGCAGGGATTGCAGGAGGCGCGGCTGCTGGCGACGACCGGCCACACGGCGGAAGCCATCGCGGTCTACGACAAGCTGTTGCAGGGTAATCCTCCGGAGAGCGATCTCGCTGCCGAGTACTGGACGCTGGTAGCGAAGGTTCCGGAGCGGCGTAATCAGGCCATTACTCAGTTGAAAAGCGCCAACAGCCGTTATCCCGGCAACCCGCAGATGCAAAACTCGCTGGCGCAGCTGCTGTTTGCCAACGGGCGCAGCGACGAAGGCTATACCGTCCTGCGGCAGATGGCGAAGTCGGGCACCACCCGTGAAGCGGCGGCGGCCATCTGGTATCAACAGATTCAAAACATGCCGGTGAGTGATGCCAGCGTGCAGGCGCTGCAACAGTTCCTGAATGAGTTTAGCAGCGGCGATACGGTGGATACCGCCCGAGCGACGCTGGCGAAACAGCAGCAGCAGCTGGCCGATCCGGCGTTTCGCGCCCGCTCCCGTGGACTGGCTGCGGTGGATGCCGGACAGGGCGGGCAGGCTATCGCCTCGCTGCAGCAGGCGCTGAGCGCCGACCAGAACGACGCTGAAACCACCGGGGCGCTCGGCCAGGCCTATTCGCAAAAGGGCGATCGCGCCCGGGCCGTTCCCCTGCTCGAAAAAGCCATTGCCCTTGCGCCGCAGAGCAGCAACCGCAGCAAGTGGGACAGCCTCCTGCAAACTAACCGCTACTGGCTGCTGATCCAGCAGGGTGACGCCGCGCTGAAGGCCAATAACCCCGCGCAGGCGGAACGACTTTACCAGCAGGCGCGCGCGGTGGATAACACCGACAGCTACGCGGTGCTGGGGCTGGGAGACGCTGCCGTGGCCCGCAAGGACAGCGCCGCTGGCGAACGCTACTATCAGCAGGCGCTGCGCATGGACAGCGGCAACAGCAACGCGATTCGCGGTCTGGCTAATCTTTACCGCGAGCAGTCGCCGGAAAAAGCCTCCGCCTGGATTGCCTCCCTGCCAGCCAGCCAGCGCCGCAGCGTGGATGATATTGAGCGCAGCCTTGCCAACGACCGGCTGGCGCAGCAGGCTGAAACCCTGGAGAACCAGGGTCGTTGGGCGCAGGCGGCAGAAATTCAGCGCCGTCGGCTGGCGAGCGATCCGGACAGCGTCTGGATCGCCTACCGCCTCTCCCGCGATCTGTGGAGCGCCGGACAGCATGCCGAGGCCGACGCGCAGATGCGCGATCTGGTGCGCCGCCAGCCTAACGAGCCCACCCAGGTTTACGCCTACAGCCTCTATCTCTCCGGCAACGACCAGGATCGTGCCGCGCTGGCGCACCTTAACACCCTGCCGCGCAGCAAATGGGACAGCAATATGCAGGAGCTGGCGAGCCGACTTGAGGGCAACCAGCTGCTGGAGAGCGCTAACCGCCTGCGCGACAGCGGCAAGGAGTCTGAGGCCGAAGCCCTGCTTAAGCAGCAGCCCACCTCCACGCGCATCGACCTTACTCTTGCAGACTGGGCGCAGCAGCGCGGGGATTACGCGGCTGCCCGAACTGGGTACGAGACCGTGCTGGCCCGTGAACCGGCCAACGCCGATGCTCGCCTGAGCCTGGTAGAGGTGGCGATTGCCGAGGGCAATCCGCTTGCAGCGCGCCAGCAGCTGGCGGCGATGAACGAGATGCCGCAGGCCGAGCCGCCGTCTATCAACATGCAGCGCCGAATGGCGCAGGTGCGGGCGCAGCTGGGGGACAGAGACCTGGCCCAGCGCACCTACGACACCATCGTGCCCGAGGCGAAGACCCTGCCGCCGTCGCAGGATAGTGCCCTGGTGCTGCGTGACTACGCCCGCTTCCAGCAGGCTAACGGTCAGCCGCAGCCTGCGCTGGAGAGCTATAGCCAGGCGATGGTCGCGGCAGGTATTGCAGCGACGCCCGCCCGGGACAACGACACCTTTACCCGCCAGACGCGTAACGATGCCAGCGATGACTGGCTGAAGCGCGGCCTGCGCAGCGACGCGGCCGATCTCTATCGCCAGCAGGATCTGAACGTTACGCTGGCGCATGACTACTGGGGATCGAGCGGCACCGGCGGCTACTCCGATCTGAAAGCCAACACCACCATGCTGCAGGCCGATGCGCCGCTTGCCGATGGCCGGATGTTCTTCCGTACCGACTACGTCAATATGAACGCGGGCTCGTTCGCCACCGATGAAGAGGGGCTGTACGATCCCAACTGGGGCACCTGCGGCCAGCTTAGCTGCGTTAACGGCGATAAGAGCCAGTCTGATGGTGGCGCGAGCATTGCGGTCGGCTGGCGCAACGACACCTGGGCAGGCGATATCGGCACCACGCCGATGGGCTTCCGGGTGTTGGATATCGTCGGCGGCCTGAGCTACAGCAACGATCTCGGCCCGGTAGGCTATACGCTGGACGTGCATCGGCGACCGATCTCCAGCTCCCTGCTGGCCTTCGGCGGCCAGAAAGATGCCTCCAGCTACTATCACGATCCAGATGATGAGGATAACGATCGCGGCGGCACCGGCAAGACCTGGGGCGGCGTCCGGTCAACCGGCGGCGGGGTGAGCCTGAGCTATGACCAGGGCGAAGCGAACGGCGTCTGGGCGAGCCTGAGCGCTGACTCGCTCACCGGCAAGAACGTAGACGACAACTGGCGCGTGCGCTGGATGTCGGGCTACTACTACAAGCTGATTAACGAAGATAACCGTCGTCTTACCGTCGGCCTGAACAACATGCTCTGGCACTATGAGAAGGATCTCAGCGGCTACACCCTGGGCCAGGGGGGCTACTACAGCCCGCAGAAATATCTCTCGTTTGCCGTGCCGGTAACGTGGCGTCAAAGAACGGAGAACTGGTCGTGGGAGCTGGGCGGCTCGGTCTCCTGGTCGCACTCGGCCACCCGCACCCAGGCCACCTATCCCAAGCTAAACCTGATCCCGGACACCTATCGCGAGCGGGCGGCGGAGGAGAAAGAGTTTGGATCGAAAAGTAACGGCTTTGGCTATACGGCGCGCGCCCTGCTTGAACGCCGCATAACCTCTAACTGGTCCGTTGGCGCGGCTATCGATATTCAGCAGGCAGAGGATTATACCCCAAGCCACGGCATGCTCTACGTCCGCTACTCCCAGGGGGGCTGGCAGGGCGATATGGACTCGCCGCCGCGGCCGCTGACGCCTCACGCAGACTGGTAACGCACAAGGCTCTCTATCCCGGTCTTAATCTGCTGTCAGAATCGAGTATACTCTGACAGCAGGCAGGTAGCCGTCGGTTACTTTTGCGGACACGGAGTATTTGGAGAGTCAATTTGCGCGTTAGCCGTTCGTTAACTATTAAACAGATGGCGATGGTCTCGATCGTCGCCATGGTGTTTATTTTTCTTTTTTGTGTGATTTTGCTGTTCCACTTTGTGCAGCAGAATCGCTACAACACTGGCACGCAGATGGAGAGCATCGCGCGCTCGGTGCGTGAGCCGCTGTCCGCTGCCATCCTGAAGGGCGACATCGCCGATGCGGAGGCGATCCTTAAACGCATCCAGCCTGCGGGCGTGGTCAGCCGGGCGGACGTCGTCTTGCCGAACCAGTTCCAGGCTCTGCGCATGAGTTTTATTCCCGAGCGGCCGGTTCCGGTAACCATCACCCGGCTGTTTGAGCTGCCGGTGCAGATCTCCCTGCCTATCTACTCTCTGGAGCGTCCGACCAACCCTCAGCCTCTGGCCTACCTGGTGCTGCAGGCGGACTCGTTCCGCATGTACAAGTTCGTAATGAGCACCGTTTCGACGTTAGTCACCACTTACTTACTTTTAGTGCTGATCATGACCGTGGCGCTGACCTGGTGCATTAGCCGACTGATTATCCGCCCGCTGCGCAAGATCGCCCGCGAGCTAAACGACCTGTCGCCGCAGGATCAGCTCGGCCATCAGTTAGCGCTGCCCCGCCACCATCATGACGATGAGATCGGCATGCTGGTGCGCGGCTATAACCGCAACCAGCAGATGGTGCTGCGCCAGCATGAAGAGCTGAACAGCCAGGCGACGCGCTTTCCTGGCTCGGATCTGCCCAACAAAGCCTTTATGATGGCGCTGCTGGAGCAGACCGTGGCCCGGCAAAAACCCATCGCGCTGATGGTGATCGCCTGTGAAACCCTCCAGGATACGGCGGGCGTGCTGAAAGAGAGCCAGCGCGAAATGCTACTCCTGACGCTAGTAGAGAAAATGAAGTCGGTGCTGGCTCCACGCATGGTGCTGGCACAGGCGAGCCTGGACACCTTTGTTATTATCGGCCACGGCGCGAGCGAGCCGTGGCACGCCATTACACTGGGTCAGCAAGTGCTCACTGTTATTAATGAGCGCCTGCCGGTGCAGGGCATTCAGCTACGCCCGAGCGCCAGCATCGGTATCGCCATGTTCTATGGCGACGTGACGGCGGAGCAGCTCTACCGTCGGGCTATCTCGGCGGCGCTCTCTGCCCGCCGCAAAGGCAAAAACCAGATCCAGTTCTTTGACCCAGAGCAGATGGCGACGGCACAGAAGCGGCTAACGGAAGAGAGCGATATCTTAAACGCGCTGGATAACCACCAGTTTGCTATCTGGCTTCAGCCGCAGGTCAACCTCGCCACCGGGGAGGTGGTCAGCGCCGAGGCCCTGCTGCGCCAGCAGCAGCCGGACGGTAGCTGGGCGCTGCCGGAGGGACTTATCGACAGTGTTGAGTCCTGCGGGCTGATGATTGTTGTCGGCCAGTGGGTGCTGGAGGAGTCCTGCCGCCAGCTCGCGGCCTGGCAGGCGCGAGGCATTATGCTGCCGCTGTCGGTGAATCTCTCGGCGCTGCAGCTGATGCACCAGGATATGGTTGGGGACCTGCTGGCGCTGCTGGAGCGCTACCAGATTGCGCCCGGCACCCTGATCCTTGAAGTAACCGAAAGCCGCCGTATTGACGATCCGCACGCGGCGGTGGCAATTCTCCGTCCGCTGCGCAACGCCGGAGTACGTATTGCGCTGGATGACTTTGGCATGGGCTATGCGGGCCTGCTTCAGCTCCAGCATATGAAGTCCCTGCCGGTAGACGTGCTGAAAATCGACAAAATTTTTGTTGATGGCCTGCCGGAAGACAGCAGCATGGTCTCGTCAATAATCCATATGGCCCGCAGTCTCGATCTGCATGTTATTGCTGAAGGCGTTGAGAGCGAGGCGCAGCGCGCGTGGCTTCAGGAGGCGGGCGTGGAAATGGCCCAGGGCTATCTGTTTGGCCGTGCGGTAGCGCCGGAGGCGTTCGAGCAGCAGCATAATCTTCCCCGTCTGGTTGACGGCAGCGCGTAGCAATCATTGCACTTGTGCGAGCCAGCTCAAATTTCTTAACATTTGTGTTTCAAATTTAGAGTAAGTTTATTTCTGCGATGTTGTTGGGGTGTTATTTTAAGACCGCAGGCGACCTAACCCTACAATGCCTGTGGTTTTTAATTCAAGGACACCTCTATGAAAGCCTCACTCTTTAAAAGCCTCTACTTTCAGGTGCTGACCGCCATCGCTATCGGGATCTTGCTCGGTCACTTCTACCCTGAACTCGGCGCACAGATGAAGCCGCTTGGCGACGCCTTTGTGAAGCTAATTAAAATGATTATCGCCCCTGTGATCTTTTGTACGGTGGTGACCGGCATCGCAGGCATGGAAAGCATGAAAGCGGTGGGCCGCACCGGCGCGGTGGCGCTGCTCTACTTTGAAGTGGTCAGCACCCTGGCGCTGATCATCGGCCTGATTATCGTCAACGTGGTGCAGCCGGGCGCAGGCATGAACGTGGATGTCGCGACCCTGGATACCAAAGCGATAGCGGTTTACGCTTCGCAGGCAGAGCAGCAGGGCACCATCGCCTTCCTGATGGATGTGATCCCCTCCAGCGTTATCGGCGCGTTTGCCAGCGGCAATATTCTCCAGGTGCTGCTGTTTGCCGTGCTGTTCGGCTTTGCTCTCCATCGCCTCGGCCACAAAGGCCAGCTGATCTTTAACGTGATCGAGAGCTTCTCCCTGGTCATCTTCGGCATCATCAATATGATCATGCGCCTCGCCCCCATCGGCGCATTTGGGGCCATGGCCTTTACCATCGGTAAATATGGCGTGGGTACCCTGGTGCAGCTCGGACAGCTGATCATCTGCTTCTACGCCACCTGTATTCTGTTTATCGTGGTGGTACTGGGAAGCATTGCTCGCGCTACCGGCTTCAGCATCTTCAAGTTTATCCGCTATATTCGCGAAGAGCTGCTGATCGTGCTGGGCACCTCGTCGTCCGAATCGGCCCTGCCACGCATGCTGGATAAGATGGAGAGGCTCGGCTGTCGCAAATCCGTCGTTGGGCTGGTTATTCCCACCGGCTACTCCTTTAACCTCGACGGCACCTCCATCTATCTGACGATGGCGGCAGTGTTTATCGCCCAGGCCACCAACAGCCATATGGATATTATCCATCAGATTACGCTTTTGGTGGTGCTGCTGCTCTCCTCGAAAGGGGCGGCGGGCGTTACCGGCAGCGGCTTTATCGTGCTGGCGGCGACCCTCTCAGCGGTGGGACATCTGCCGGTGGCGGGGCTGGCGCTGATCCTCGGCATCGATCGCTTTATGTCCGAGGCGCGGGCGCTGACTAACCTGATCGGCAACGGTGTGGCGACTATCGTAGTAGCAAAATGGGTGAAAGAGCTCGACCATAAACAGCTGAAAGATACCCTTAATAACCGTGCGCCAGACGGCAAAACGGGCGAAATCTCCTCATAATCTGCTGACTTATGCCCGTTGTCCCTTGTAGGGGCGCGGGCACCTGCGCATAATTACCCCCTATTTTTTACTTCCCGGTGTGACGTTTTGCTTTTTTGGCTGTCTAACACGGAGTGTTAAAACTTCATTTTAGGCGGCCTGGGTTGCAGGCGGTCTTTTAACCAGGAATGTTGATCAGGGGTTTACATGCAGGGCACAAAAATTCGACTCATAGCTGGCGGCTTGCTAATGATGGCAGCCAGTTACGTGCAGGCAGATGCGCTCCAGCCCGACCCGGCATGGCAACAGGGGACACTGGCAAACGGTTTTCAGTGGCAGGTGTTAAGTACGCCGCAGCGCCCCAGCGATCGGGTTGAGATCCGCCTGCTGGTGAATACCGGTTCGCTAACGGAGAGTACCCAGCAGAGCGGCTTTAGCCACTTTATTCCACGTATCGCCCTGTCCCACAGCGGCAGCCTTGAGCCAGCGCAGGTGCGCGCGCTCTGGCAGCAGGGCATCGATCCCAAGCGCCCGCTTCCTCCGGCGCTGGTCTCTTATGACTTCACGCTGTTTAATCTCAGCCTGCCCAATAACCGCAGCGACCTGCTGAAAGAGGCGCTGGTCTACCTCTCGGACATTACCGGCAAGCTCACCGTGACGCCGGAAACGGTAAACCACGCCCTGAACAGCGACGATATGGTGGCAACCTGGCCGCCAGAAACCAAAGATAACTGGTGGCGCTACCGCCTGAAAGGATCGTCCCTGCTGGGGCACGATCCCGCCTCGCCGCTGAAGAAGCCGGTCGATCCGGCTCAGCTCAAGGCGTTCTACCAGAAGTGGTATACCCCGGACGCGATGACGCTGATTGTGGTGGGTAATATCGACAGCCGCGCCGTTGGCGAGCAGATCAATAAAACCTTTGGCGATCTGAAGGGGAAACGCGAGACGCCTGCCCCGGTGCCGACGCTCTCGCCGCTGCCGCGCGAGCCGGTGAGCATCATGACCGACGCCGTACGCCAGGATCGGCTCTCGCTGATGTGGGACGTGCCGTGGCAGCCGATTCGTGAATCCGCCGCGCTGGAGCGCTACTGGCGTGCAGACGTCGCCCGCGAGGCACTGTTCTGGCATCTCCAGCAGACCCTTACCAAAAATAACGCCAAAGATATTGGCCTCGGCTTCGACTGCCGGGTGCTGTTCCAGCGTGCGCAGTGCGCCATTAACGTCGACTCCGCGCCCGATAAGCTCAGCGCCAATCTGGCGATGATTGCCCGCGAACTGAAGAAGGTGCGCGATAACGGTCTGTCAGAGGATGAATTTAACGCCCTGATCGCCCAGAAGAAGCTGGAGCTGCAACGGCTCTTCACGACCTATGCGCGCACCGATACCGACGTGCTGATCAGCCAGCGTATGCGCTCTCTGCAAAATCAGGTGGTGGATATCGCCCCAGAGCAGTACCAGAGGCTGCGCCAGAACTTCCTCAACGGCCTGACGACCGAGATGCTGAACCAGAGCCTGCGCCAGCAGCTGACCCAAGATCAGTCGCTGGTGCTGCTGCAGCCGAAAGGCGAGCCGGAGTTTAATATGAAGGAGCTGCAGGCCACCTGGGACCAGGTGATGAATGCCGAAACGTCTGCCCTTGTGCCTGCCACTGATGAGGTGCATCAGGACGTGACGGATATTCCTCCCGCTCAGCAGTAGCGCCGTGCGGTTTAACCGGCCCGCTGCCAGCGGCAGGGGCCGGAAACGCTCGTCGATCAGTTCGGCATTGCCTCGCGGGGAATAATCGCCCCACGATACTGGATCACGGTGCTGGCGGTCAGGTGACCGCGCTGCGCCGCCGCCTCGGCATCGCCACCGGTCAGGCGTACGGCCAGGTAGCCCGCGCTAAAGGAGTCCCCCGCCGCGGTCGTATCAATAACTTTCTCTTTCGGCAGCTTCACCGCCGGCACGTCAATCACCGCTTCACCGGCAATCGCCACCAGGCAGGAGTCCGCTCCGCGCTTCACCACCACTTCGCTGACGCCAGCGGCGTGGGTGCGGGCAATCACCTCTTCTACAGGCTTCTCGCCCCACAGCGCATCCTCGTCGTCCAGGGTCAGGAAGGCGATATCGGTACAGGTTAGCATCTGCTGGTAGACCTGCTGGGTCTCCTCTTTGCTGGCCCACAGGCGCGGACGGTAGTTGTTATCGAAAATCACCTTGCCGCCGTTGGCGCGGCACTCGCGCAGCAGGGATAGCAGCTTGTCGCGGCTGGCCGGGCTCAGAATGGCCAGACTGATACCGCTCAGGTAGAGATAGTCAAAGGTGGCCAGCTCTTCGCAGATGGCGGCGGCCTGCTCGCTCTCCAGCCAGAATTTAGCTGCGGCTTCGTTGCGCCAGTAGTAGAAGGTGCGCTCGCCGGTGCTGTCGGTTTCGATGTAGTAGAGACCCGGCAGGCGATTTTCCATGCGCTGGGTGAGGGTGGTATCGACGCTTTCGCTCTGCCAGGCATCCAGCATCTGCTGGCTAAAATTATCCGTCCCCAGCGCCGTAACGTAGTGTACGGTCAGCGCAGCCGGATCGACCTGGCGGGCAACATAAACGGAGGTATTTAAGGTATCGCCACCAAAGCCACGGTTCACCTCTGTGCCTTTCTGTGACAGCTCAATCATGCATTCGCCAATGACGGCAATTTTCCTGGACATAGTCATCAACCTGAGTCGGATAAATATTGGGGGTAGTGTGCGTTGCGCATGCTGCGTGGTCAATCATATTAAAACAACGTTCCAATAAATTTTTGAGCTAGCGCGTGTTAAGTGCAAATTCCCTTTACAGAATTTTATTTTGCTGCCTGATTGAACATAAAGTTCTCACCCGCCGCGCCGATAACTCATAGACGAGTTCCGCCAGGTCACTCACTCTATTACAGGACATCTGACAATGAAGTTGAAGCAGGTTATCCAGCGGCTAAGCATTCCGGAGGCGAGCATCGAAAGCCTGGAAGAGCGGCGCTACTGGCTGCAATGTGAACGTGCCTACACTTACCAGCCCATCTATCGCGTAGATGGCAGCCTGATGGCAATCGAAGTCTTAACCATTGTTACGCACCCGGATAATCCATCCCAGCGTATTGCGCCTGACCGCTACTTTGCGGAGGTGGCGGTCCGTCAGCGTCTGGACGTCATGCTGGAGCAGATCAACCTCCTCGCCCAGCAAAACGACTTTTTTGTGCAGAATAACGTGCTCGCCTCGGTCAACGTCGATGGCCCAACGCTGCTGTCGATGCGCCAGAACCCGCAGATGATGGCCCTGGTTGAGACGCTGCCGTGGCTGCGCTTCGAACTGGTTGAGCATATTCGCTTACCGGAGGACTCCTCCTTCGCCTCGATCTGTGAGATAGGCCCGCTGTGGCTGGACGACTTCGGTACCGGGATGGCGAACTTCTCTGCGCTGAGCGAAGTACGCTACGACTACATCAAAGTGGCCCGCGAGCTGTTTATCATGCTGCGTAAGACGCCGGAAGGGCGCAACTTGTTCACGCTGCTGCTACAGCTGATGAATCGTTACTGTCAGGGCGTGATTGTGGAAGGCGTAGAAACGCTGGAGGAGTGGCACGACGTACAGGCCTCACCGGCCTTTGCCGCACAGGGCTATTTCCTCTCTCGCCCCGCCCCGCTGGAAAGCCTCGAAAACGTTATTCTCGCTCTATAACATCAGGTTGCACTCCTTTCTCTCAGGCTCAGCTATCTTTATGACAGGCAAGGCAAGAATGGAAGGATGCAAGCATGACAAGAACAAGTAAGGTAATCACTGCCGTCTTGGGAACGATTTTGTTGCTGATCGTGGTGGCCATCATCATTATCGCGACGTTTGACTGGAACCGTCTTAAACCCACTATTAATGAGAAGGTCTCCACCGAGCTGAATCGTCCCTTTGCAATACGCGGTGATTTAGGCGTGGTCTGGGAGCGGCAGAAGCAGGAGACCGGCTGGCGCAGCTGGGTGCCCTGGCCGCACGTGCATGCCGAGGATGTAATCCTTGGCAACCCGCCCGATATCCCTGAGATCACCATGGTACACCTGCCACGGGTTGAAGCTACTCTGGCCCCACTGGCGCTGTTGACCAAGACCGTGTACCTGCCGTGGGTCAAGTTTGAGAAGCCGGACGCACGGCTGATCCGCCTCTCAGAAAAAACCAACAACTGGACCTTTAACCTGGCAGGCAGCGACGAACCGAAAGATAAGGACGCGCCGCCGTCGGCCTGGTCTTTCCGCCTCGATAATATTCTTTTTGATCAGGGCCGCGTGGCGGTCGATGACAAGGTCAGCAAGGCCGACGTTGAGATCCTGATCGATCCGCTTGGCAAGCCGCTGCCGTTTAGTGAAGTTACGGGTAGCGATAAAGAGAAGAACACCAAGGTAGGCGACTATGTGTTTGGCCTGAAGGCCAAAGGGCGCTACAACGGTCAGCAGGTGACCGGCACGGGTAAAATTGGCGGCATGCTAGCGCTGCGTAGCGAAGGCACGCCGTTCCCGGTGCAGGCTGACTTCCGCTCGGGTAATACCCGCGTGGCCTTCGCCGGTACGGTGAGCGATCCGATGAAGATGGGCGGGGTCGACCTGAAGCTGAAGTTTGCCGGTAACTCGCTGGGTGAGCTGTACGATCTCACCGGTGTGCTGCTGCCGGATACGCCGCCGTTTGAAACCGACGGTCGGCTGGTGGCAAAGATCGATGCTGAAAAATCCTCCGTCTATGACTACCGTGGCTTTAACGGCCGCATCGGCGACAGCGATATTCATGGCTCCCTGACCTACACCACCGGTAAGCCTCGACCCAAACTGGAAGGCGATCTTGAGTCGCGCCAACTGCGTCTGGCGGACTTAGGCCCGCTGATTGGTGTCGACTCCGGCAAAGGGGCTGAGAAGTCCAAGCAGTCCGAGGAGAAGAAGGGCGAGAAGACCAATCAGCCCGCAGGCAAAGTGCTGCCGTACGATCGTTTCGAAACCGACAAGTGGGATACGATGGATGCCGACGTGCGCTTCAAAGGGCGGCGTATTGAGCACGGTAGCTCTCTGCCGATCAGCGATCTCTCGACCCATATCATCCTGAAAAATGCCGACCTGCGCCTCCAGCCGCTGAAGTTTGGCCTGGCGGGAGGGACTATCTCTTCCAATATTCATCTTGAAGGGGATAAGAAGCCGATGCAGGGGCGGGCGGACATCCAGGCCCGTCGACTGAAGCTGAAAGAGCTGATGCCGAACGTAGAGCTGATGCAGAAAACCATTGGTGAGATGAACGGCGATGCGGATTTCCGCGGGACGGGTAACTCCATTGCCGCGCTGCTCGGCACCAGCAACGGCAATCTGAAACTGCTGATGAACGACGGCGTGGTTAGCCGCAACCTGATGGAGATCCTCGGCCTTAACGTCGGGAACTTTATCGTTGGGCAGATTTTCGGTGACGATGAGGCGCGGGTCAACTGCGCCGCCGCGAACCTGAACCTGGTCAACGGTGTGGCGCGTCCGCAGATCTTCGCCTTCGATACCGAGAACGCGATCATCAACGTCACCGGGACCGCCAGCTTCGCCTCAGAGCAGCTTGATTTAACCATCAATCCAGAGAGTAAGGGGATCCGTATCGTAACCCTGCGCTCGCCGCTCTACGTGCGTGGCAGCTTCAAGGACCCACAGGCAGGCGTGAAGGCTGGCCCGCTGATCGCCCGCGGCGCGGTGGCGGCAGCCCTGGCAACGCTGGTAACGCCGGCCGCAGCGCTGCTGGCGCTCATCTCCCCGTCAGAAGGCCAGGAGAACCAGTGCCGGAACATTCTGGCGCAGATGAAGAAGTAAGTGACAATGGAATTGCCG
>NZ_LR607338.1:859878-869056 GCF_902164725.1 Pseudescherichia vulneris
GCAGGAGCTATAGGCCCGGCGGCGTTAGCGCTACCGGGCTTTTTTATGCTTAAAGAGACTGGTTTTTGGTTTCGTGGGTCAGCACCAGCGCAATCAGCGTCAGGGCTGCCATGGCCGCCAGGTAGACGCCCACGTAGAACAGGCCGTAGTTGGCGGTCAGCCAGGCGGCAATGTACGGTGCCACCGACGCGCCCAGAATAGAGGAGACGTTGTAGGAGAACGATGCCCCGGTATAGCGTACTTCGGTCGGGAACAGCTCCGGCAGCAGCGCACCCATCGGGCCAAAGGTCAGCCCCATCAGGCTCAGACCAATCAGCAGATAGGCCATTACCATCGCCGGGCTACCTGAACCCAGCAGCGGCGGGAAGACAAACAGCGCAAAGATAATGATCAGCGAGGTGATAACGATCATGCTCTTGCGACGACCGTAGGCATCCGCCAGCAAGCCAGCAATCGGCACCATCACGCCAAAGCCAATGACCGCCAGCATCAGCATCCACAGCACTTCGTTACGCGGCAATCCAAGGCCCACCGGCGCAGGTGCGGTGCTGTAGGTCATGGAGTAGACGGTCATGATGTAGAACAGCGTGTAGGTTGCCAGCATGATAAAGGTGCCCAGCACGGTGACGCGCATGTGCTTGGTCAGCAGCGTGCCCAGCGGGATCTTCACCTGCTTCTTGGCCGCGGCCACCTTAGCGAACACCGGTGACTCATGCAGGGAGACGCGGACGTAGAGACCGATCAGCACCAGCACGGCAGAGAAGATAAACGGCACGCGCCAGCCCCACTCCATAAACTGCTCGTCGGTCAGCAGCCATGACAGCAGCAGGAAGGTGCCGTTAGCAAAGAAGAAGCCGATGGGCGCACCCAGCTGCGGGAAGGAGCCATAGAGCGCACGCTTGCGTGGCGGGGCGTTCTCGGTCGCCAGCAGCGCCGCGCCGCCCCACTCACCGCCGAGACCCAGGCCCTGACCAAAGCGCGCCAGCGCCAGCAGCAGCGGAGCAAAAATACCGATGGTGGCGTAGCTCGGCAGCAGGCCGATCAGCACGGTGGAGATACCCATCGTCAGCAGGGACGCCACCAGCGTGGCTTTACGCCCGACGCGATCGCCAAAGTGACCAAACACCGCAGAGCCGATTGGACGTGCCACGAAGGCGATAGCAAAGGTCGCCAGCGACTGTAGCGTGGCGGCCGTCGGGTCACCCTGCGGGAAGAAGATGTGCGGAAAGACGATGACCGCCGCGGTGGCGTAAATATAAAAGTCGAAAAACTCAATCGCCGTACCAATGAGCGAGGCGATGACAACTTTATTACGCGAGTTGACCGGGGGGCTTTCCTGTTCGTGATCGAGCGTTGTGGCGGTAGCTTGCATAGAATTTTCTTATTTTTGGCGAACGAAGGGCCATATTACGCACAGCAAAAGCGACATTTCAATCTGTAACAGGGCGAGCGGGTGGCGATAAAAACGGCAAAAAGTGAATAATTTTCATGCCTGAGTTTTCGCATCTATGAAATGCTTCACAGAAATTGGATATCAGCATATAAAACCAGTTTTTGGTTAAATAAAAGTTACGGACTGGTTTTTAATGCTGAAATGGGGAATTGGGCTGAAACTTTGCTTTTTGATTCAGCCCAATAGTGCGGTTAGAGGGTCTCTTTGCCTGGCATTTTCACGTCGTCTTTGTACTCTGCGGTGGCGATCCACGCCGCGCAGAACAGCGTCAGACGGGCGAAGAAGTAGAAGAAGGCCATGATACCGAGCACGGAGCCAAACGCCGCACCTGACGGGGAGGTCACCAGCGAAGGCAGGGTCCAGGTCATGATGAGCTTAATCACTTCAAAGCCGACGGCGGCAATCAACGTCCCGCGAATCAACGCCTTCTTGCGTGGGCGGTGGCGCGGTAGACGCCAGAAGATCCAGAAGAAGAGCAGGAAGTTCGCGCAGATAGAGATCGCGAGGCCAATCAAATGCCAGACCGGTTTAAGCCAGCCGATGTAGTCCAGATAGAGCGCAGAGATGATCCTCTCCTGCGCCGCACCGGCGATAGAGGTGATAGAGAGGGTGATCACCAGCGCCACCAGCAGGCCAATCAGGGAGATAAAGTCGCGGAAATATTTTACCCAGATCTTCTCATCGTCCTGAGGCGTACGCTCCCACTCGTCGCGGGATTGGGCGCGAATTGCCTCACGCAGGTTGCCCATCCAGTTGATGCCGGAGTAGAGCGCGACGGCCAGGCCGACAATCCCGACGGTGGTGCGCTGCTCTACGGCGGTTTTTATCGTATTGCGCAGCGTATCGGCCAGGGTGCGGTCGCTAACGTTAAGCAGGATCTTGTTAAAGATGTCCTGCAACAGCGTCGGGTGAGAGACCAGCACAAAACCCGCTGCGGCAAACGACACCATCAGGATGGGGATCATCGACAGGAACGAGAAGTAGGTGATGGCTGCCCCAAACTGGTTGCCCATCCGGTCATTAAAGCGCTCCGTGGCGCGGATCAGGTGCGCGACCATCGGGCGGCGCTGGATCTTCTCAGCCGCTTCGGTGACCGTCTCCACCACGCCCTCTGCTTTGCCGTTCAGCAGCGGCTCTGACTCAGCTTCGGGCTTATCGGTAGTATCGACCTTTTTAACAGGTTCGTAGTCCAGGTGCGGGACGGGTCGCTTGGCGCTATTTTCCGGGGTCATCGGTACGGCTTCCTTCTCTGCTTAGCGTGATGTACCGCAAATTATAGACCCTCATCACCTAAGCGGGTGAATCGACGTACTCCTTCATGACGCTCGCCAGCCACTCCATAAACAGGTGCACCCGCCGGGAGAGGTTACGGCGATGGGGATAGATCAGCGAGACTGGCATGGGCTCGGCCCGGTACTGGGGTAGGATCTCCACCAGCGTGCCCTGGCGCAGAGCATCGCGCACGCCGGTACGCGGCACCTGGATAATCCCCAGCCCCGCCAGGCACGCCGCATGATAGGTCTCGGTACTGTTGACCGTCAGAATGCCGCCGGTTTTGACCCACCGCGTGGTACTGTCCTGATATAACTCAAAGCCCTGTGGCCGCGTGCCGAGGTGGACGGCGTAGTGCACCACCGCATGGGAAGAGAGATCCTCCAACGTTTCCGGATAGCCAAAACGCTCCAGATAGCTGGGGCTGGCGCAGTTGACCATCGACAGCCTGCCCAGCGGGCGAGCGATCAGCCCGGAATCTTTCAGCGTGCCAACGCGCACTACACAGTCAAAGCCTTCGCGGATCACATCCACCAATCGGTCGCTGCTGCTGAGTTCAATTTCAATGCCGGGATACTGCTGCACAAAGGCAGGCAGGCGCGGGATCACCAGATTACGCGCCACCCCCACCGGCATGTCTACCCGCAGCTTGCCGCTGACGCTGGTGGGATCGTGGATAAACAGGCCGTCCAGCTCGTCGAGGTTAGAGAGCAGATCCTTAGCGCGTTCGTAGTAGACCATGCCGTCCTGAGTGAGCTGAACCCGGCGTGTGGTTCGGTGCAGCAGCTGGGTACCGAGATGGTTCTCCAGGTTTTGGATTTGACGCGAGACGCTGCCTTTCGGCACGCCAAGGGAATCGGCGGCGCGGGAAAAACTCGCCAACTCCGCAACACGAACGAAAAGCTGCATTGCGTAAATTTTATCCATCCTTGCCACCTATTGTTGTCATCAATGAAACAGTGAAGTGTATTCAGCAGGCTTTATTGATTATCTACCACCTAATAAGCTCTTTCTCAATCACCCACCATCAGAAATGAGGTTTCTTATGACGCATCGTATTGCATTAGTGACCGGCGGCAGCCGTGGACTGGGAAAAAATGCCGCATTGAAGCTGGCCGAGAAGGGCGTGGATATTATCCTGACGTGGAATAGTCGTGAGGAGGATGCCCTTGACGTGGTTCGTGAAATTGAGCTGAAAGGCGCGAAGGCCGTGGCGTTGCAGCTCAACGTCGGCGATAGCAGTAGCTTCGAAAACTTCGCCCACCGGGTACAGGAGCAGTTGAAAAAGACCTGGCAGCGCGACACCTTTGATTATTTAATAAACAATGCCGGGATCGGCATAAACGCTGCCTTTACGGAGACCACCGAGGCGCAATTTGACCAGCTGGTGAACATCCATTTCAAGGGACCATTCTTCCTTACTCAACATCTGCTGCCGCTGATTAAAAACGGCGGACGGATCCTGAACGTATCCAGCGGGCTGGCCCGCTTCGCGCTACCGGGCTACGCCGCGTATGCCGCGATGAAAGGGGCGATGGAGGTGTTAACCCGTTATCAGGCGAAAGAGTTGGGGGCACGCGGGATCTCGGTGAATATTATTGCACCGGGGGCCATTGAAACCGATTTTGGCGGGGGCAGAGTGCGGGATGACCAGCAGCTAAACCAGTTTGTCGCCGCGCAAACGGCGCTAGGCCGCACTGGATTACCGGATGATATCGGCAGCGCGATAGCGGCACTGCTGAGCGATGAACTGGGGTGGATGAACGCCCAGCGCGTCGAGGTGTCAGGCGGGATGTTCCTGTAAGAGAGGGGAAAGGCCTACGAACGCATTACTCTTTCTGCAGTCGGTGCACTTTAATCTGGGCTGGCTTCTGTTTCTTATCCAGCGAGCCTCTAATGCCGACCAACTGATCCGAGTCGATCTCTCGACCGTCAAAGACCGCCATTGGAATATAGACGTCTACCTCACCGGTTTTATCGCGGAAGGTATACATATCATTCCCTTTTTTAGCGGTGAGGTGCCCACGCAGGGAGACAGAACCACCGTCATGCATGTCCAGTGCCTGCTTAACGTTCATAGTGCGAGCATCTTCGATACCGCGATAGCCGTCGTCAAGCTTATGCGGCGGCGGTGGTGCTTTATCCGTATTCAGTCCCGGTGAGTCTTCGGCCAGTGCCGGAAGGGTGAATAAGGCGGCCACCGTGGCGGCAAGTAACATTTTCTTCATAGATACTCCTTTCGCATGTGCCTCAAATATCTCTGTACTAAGCCTGGCATAGGAAATTCCGCTCTGGATAAGGAATGCTCTGTTTTATTTCCCTTTCTCTTTTCTTACCTGCATCACTGATATTTACTACAAAGTGGCTTATGATTTAACTCACTGGAATCTAACATAAATTAAGCTGCGTAGACGGCTGGCATTAACTTTCGTTAATTGTGGTTAAGGGAAAATAATGACACACAGCACATCGCTCAGGAATCGCGAACAATTCGAAACCTGCATCGGGATTATTCGCCAGGCGTCTATCGAAATTCTGTTATTACTGGATGTTCGCGTAAGTGAAGGGAAGGATCCGCGCTGGTTTCTGGAGCAGCTGGAAAACGCTCGTCTGGGCCTTGGCGGCTGGGGGGCAGTGGCGCAGCGCCTGAAGCTCAACGATGCCGAGCTGACGCAGTTCACCATGCAGCTTCGCCATCTTCAACAGCTGGTTCCTCAGTATGAAAACGGCCAGGACGTCAGTGAAAACCAGATGATTGCCGCGCTGCGCTTTGTCGCCGCTCTGGAGCATCTTCGCCTGCAGCAGCCTCTGCTGACCTATCCTACCTCAACGGAAACGGTCAACGGCGAAGCACAGCTCAAGGGGCTAGCCCAACTGCGCGCGTTGGAGTTAATGATTAGCGGACTGGTTTATGCCGCGTGGCCGGATGGCGTCAAGCTGCGTAACCACCTGAAAACCCAGTTTGGTCAGGATCGCGTGCGCCGCTGGTTAAAGCTGGGGGAGCGCAACGACGTGCTCAGCGGAATGCTATTTAGCGAGCTGGCGCTGATGCTGGTGGATAAAAAAGAGTTCTCCCGCCACTACGCCCCGCTGTTTAACGATAGCTCGGTACTGACGCTGTTTGCCGACCCGCGCAAAACCCTGCAAACCCTGCTCAATGATATTCGGCAGATCCGCAATACCCTTACCGCCCAGAAGCCGCTCTCTGCTATCCAGCTTACTATGCTGGATAGCTACTATCCGCAAATGGCTGCCCCGGTTCAGCGCGCCTTCAACGAGGGCCGCACCACCGTTAATCCTTCCAGTCTGCTCACCACCGACGTAGACGAGCTGAACGCTTTTAAAGCGCGAGCGGTTAAAAAGGCAGGCGCGGGAGGGGATATTTTCGAGGTGGGGGAAGATATCGAGCGACCTGAACGCCGTGCCGTTCGCTCGCCGGAGCAGCGTATCCGCCTTGTCTCAGGCATTCTCTGGGGCGCGGTTGGCGTGATGGTGCTGGTAATGATCGGCGGTGGCTTCATGCTGATAAACAGCACCCCTCCCGCACGGGCGGTAAGTGAGCCGCCAGCCCAGGTGCAGGTGCTGACCGACACGCAAAATGAGCAAGTTACGCCGACCTCGCGCATGCAGCTGACCCGCATGGGCATCACGTGGGATGAGAGCAACCTTCGCTCGGCGATAGACCGCAACGATACCCGCGTCGCGCAACTCTTTTTAAAAGGGGGGATGGACTGGCAGCTCTCCTGGACCGAGCAGGCGCTATCGACGGGTAATGATGAGGTGCTAGCCCTGCTGCTGCGCTACCAGCGTCAGATGGTTGAGCCGCGCCCCTGCCGCCGTTTTACCACGACGCTCAGTCACGCGATGCTAAACGGGGAAAAGCTTACCGGGCAGCGGAAAGAGTACCTGCGCGCATTCTGCACACGGTCTGCCGTAGTGGATCGCCAGCGCTACGAAACCGAGCAAGCAAGGATACGTAATAAAGCGCAGCCCGATCAGAGTACCCGCCAGTGGCTGGCGATCCAGACTGCGATCTATAACGTTATTCGTTAAGGGTAAACCGGGGGCGCTACGGCTCCCCGTACAGGCCAATCAGGCGGCGTATGACGCCGTTACTCCAGCCAAAGCCGTCCTGCAACGGATACTCACCGCCGCCACCTTCGCGCGGCGTGCCGCTGGCGATATGATACTTCTCGATCAGCTTGTGGTGCTGCTGATAGAACCCGTTAACGGTATTGAGCCAGCTATGGGCAATCTGATCCCCGAGCTCATCGTTACCGTAGAGCTTAAAGCCTTGAATAGCCATCCACTGCAGCGGTGCCCAGCCGTTGGGTTTATCCCACTGCTCGCCAGTCTCGTACTCCGTGGCCATCATCCCGCCTGGGGTCAGCAGGCGCTCGCGCACTGCGACGGCGATGCGATCGGCCTGCTCATGGGTAACCATACCGACGTAGAGCGGCACGATGCTCGCTGCTGAGAACAGGGCCTGCTCGCCGCGACGCCAGTCATAGTCGCGGTAGCAGCCTTTCTCGTCATCCCACAGGTAACGGTTCACCGCTGCCCGGCGATCGCTGGCGCGCTGGCGGAACATCGCCTCGCCCTCACGGTCACCCTTCAGCCCGGAGAGGTTAGCAATAGTGCTCTCCAGCTTGAACAGGAAGGCGTTCAGATCGATAGGAATGAACTGCGTGGTGCGGATGCTGGCCAGACGCTGGGTATCACGCAGCCAGCGGGAGGAGTAGTCCCAGCCGGACTCTGCGCCTGCGCGCAGATCGCGGTAGACCTCATTCGGTGGGCGGCCCGAGTGCTTCGCCGTTTCCACGTCTTCGATCCATGACTCATCCCTGGGCGTATCACGATCGTCCCAGTAGCGATTGAGCAGGGAGCCGTCGGGCATACGCACCGCATGGCGGTAGGCCTGGTTGTGATTCAGCGATTCAGAACCGTCCATCCAGAAGGCGTACTCCATCAGCAGATGCTCATAGTAGCGTTTCGCCCCACGCACGCCGTCCTCTTCAAATAGCTCTACCATCAGCGCGAACACCGGTGGCTGGGAGCGGCTCAGGTAGTAGGTACGGTTACCGTTCGGAATGTGGCCATACTTTTCAATCATCCATGCGAAGTTATCCGCCATACACTTCAGCAGATCGTTACGACCACTTTCGGCCAGCCCCAGCATGGTGAAGTAGGAATCCCAGTAATAGGTTTCGCTAAACCGGCCGCCGGGCACGATATAGGCCTGCGGCAGCGCCAGCAGCGACGACCAGGGGATGTGATCCTGCGGCTCGCGGGTTAGCACCGGCCACAGCTGATCGATATGCTCTTTCAGCGAGTTTTCTGGATTAGAGACATACTGGCTGTCCATCTGCTGCGGCAACCAGAAGTGTCGTGTAATAAACAGGCGTAGATCGAAGTCAGGCCTGCGCTTGATACGACGATAGCGGATCAGGATATCGAGCGGATCCATTCGTGGCGCGCAGTCAGGGAAGGTTTTGCTGTCGGCAAAGAGGCCCGACGACTGTACCTGCTCAAACAGTTCCAGATAGCGATCGGCAGGGGTCAGCGCGTCGGAGGCGGGCATCCCCTCGATCATCTCCGGTTCCGGTTCCGCCTCGATCATTTCATCCAGTTTTAATTCGCGCGGATCGGTCTCGTAACAGATCTGTTCATCGATCTCGAACTCAACAGAGTCAGCAAACTTAATTTTCTGGTTGAACATAGCTGTGGCGACCTCCGGATGGCGTCGTAAAAAAAGGCGGGTATTTTCCCGGTTATTATTTAAGTCTAAAGTTTAGTCATTTGATATGAGTATTGAAGTACAAAGTGTGCGCAAGATCACAATTACAAGCGGTAATTTGTAAAGCGATATAGAATAAGTTTTTGTTTTTAAATACAAAATTGTGACATTGCAGCCTGACTAAACAGACTGCATTTTCAGAGCATTCAAGATAACGTTTAGCCGCTAAACGGTTTTACTACCGCTAAAGCCACAACGACGATAACGGCCACCACAGTGAGCCATGCAGCGTTGCGTGCCAGCAGGGACACGGTAGAGGTTTCACCGGTTGCCAGTCTGCGCAGCGACCCCGACAGGATGCCATGCACCGCCGAGAGGAACACCAGCACCGCCAGCTTAATGCCCAGCCACAGCGGCAGCAGCCAGTCGCCTTTTAACATCAGAGCGATACCCAAGGCCCACAGCAGGATCATCGCCGGTGACGTAACGAACCGGTTCCAGCGACGCACGTACTCTAACAGGGGATTACTCTCCCCTTTTGCCACCACGCTGTGGCTCTGGGACCATGCCGCGACGACCGCTGCCATCATAAAAATGCCGCCCAGCCAAATCACGCCCGCCATAATATGCAGAGCGTCTAACCAACGGTAGTCCATCGCTTTCCCCTAAGCTGTAACCCTATTGTTGTAATTGAGATCATACTCCGGGCCTGGGGA
>NZ_LR607338.1:870459-875759 GCF_902164725.1 Pseudescherichia vulneris
AGGCCTCGATCTCTACTCTTTAAAACAATTAACGCATCGTCACAAACTCTTCTGCCGCCGTCGGGTGGATCGCCACGGTGTTATCAAAGTCTTTCTTGGTTGCGCCCATCTTCAGCGCCACGGCGAAGCCCTGCAGGATCTCATCCATGCCCTGGCCGATGCCGTGAATGCCAACAATCTTCTCTTCCGGGCCGACGCAGACCAGCTTCATCCGGCACGCCTGGCGGTGCAGGGTGACGGCGGTGTACATGGCGGTAAAGGAGGAGGTGTAGACCTTCACCTGGTCATCGCCGTACTGCTCGCGCGCCTGCGGCTCGGTCAGACCAACGGTGCCGATAGGCGGATGGCTAAAGACCACGGTAGGAATGTTGCTGTAGTCCAGATGCTCGTCCGGCTTGTTGTTGAACAGACGTTCTGAAAGACGACGGCCTGCCGCCACCGCAACTGGCGTCAGCTCAACCGCGCCGGTGTTATCACCGACCGCATAAATGCCTGGCACGCTGGTGTTCTGGAACTTATCGACAATGATGTGGCCTTTGTCGTTGGTTTTTACCCCGGTGACGTCCAGGTTGAAGGTGTCGTTAGCCGGTTCGCGGCCAATCGCCCAGATTAGGCAGTCAACGGTCTCGCTCCGGCCATCCTCCAGCTCCAGCGTCAGGCTGCCATCGCTGTTTTTCACCACAGCTTTCGGCGTGGCGTTGGTATGCAGCGACGGACCGTCAGCCATAATTGTCTCAACCAGCGTCTCAACGATCAGCGGATCGAAGCTGCGCAGCGGGGCATGCTTACGCACAAACAGGTGCGTCTCTGCGCCCAGGCCGTGCAGCACGCCTGCCAGCTCCACGGCGATATAGCCTGCACCAACAACCGCAACGCGTTTCGGCAGAGCGGTAAGCTCAAAGAAACCGTCGGAGTCGATGCCGTGCTCAACGCCAGGAATATCCGGGTAGCTCGGACGCCCACCGGTGGCGATCAGAATATGGTCGGCGGTAAGGGTCTCGCCGTTGACCTCAACGGTTTTCGCATCGACAAAACGAGCAAAGCCGCGGATCACATCCACGTTATTTTTACCCAGCACGTTCTCATAGGAGCTGTGGATGCGATCAATATAGGCCGTGCGGCTGGCCACCAGGCGCTGCCAGTCAAAGTTGTTGATGGTGGCATCAAAACCATAGTCTGGGCCGTAGAGATTTACCGCTTCGGCAATCTGCGAGGCATGCCACATCACTTTTTTCGGCACGCAGCCTACGTTCACGCAGGTTCCGCCCAGCTCTTTCGCTTCAATCAGGGCACATTTTTGGCCATACATGGCCGCACGGTTAATAGACGCAATACCGCCGCTGCCGCCGCCAATGGCGATGTAGTCGTAGTGCTTAGTCATAACGTTTCCTTAATGAATTTTTGCTTAGAGTGTAACGCGATGCCCTTAAGGTTCCACCGATGGCTGTGATTATTCGGGTACGACCCAGTTCACCAGCGTATGGCCGATGCCAGCCGGAACCAGCTTGCTGTGCAGCCAAGGCAGCACGCTGTTCATCTGCTGCTCCAGCTTCCACGGCGGGTTGATCACAATCATGCCGGAGGCGGTCATGCCGCGCTGGTCGCTGTCCGGGCGAACCGCCAGCTCGATCTGCAAAATACGGCGGATGCCGGTGGCTTCCAGCTCTTTTAACATGCGTTTGATCTGCGCGCGCATCACTACCGGATACCACAGCGCATAGGTGCCGGTTGCAAAGCGCTTATAGCCTTCGTTGATACCCTGAACCACCGCCTGGTAGTCGCTTTTAATTTCGTAAGGCGGGTCGATCAGGATCAGACCGCGGCGTGACACCGGCGGCAGCTTGGACTTCAGCTGCTGGTAGCCGTCGGCACGTTCTACGCGGGTGCGGCTATCTTTCTGGAACTCTGAGCGCAGCAGCGGAAAATCGCTCGGGTGCAGCTCGGTCAGTTGCAGGCTGTCATGCTCGCGCAGCAGCTGGCGGGCGATCAGCGGCGAGCCAGGGTAGTAGCGCAGCTGGCCGCTACGGTTGAAGTGGTTTACCACGCTGATGTATGGCTCCAGCTCGGCAGGCAGATCGTCCTGCTGCCAGATGCGGGCGATACCTTCCAGGTATTCGCCGGTGCGTTCGGCATGCTCGCTGCTCAGCTGATAACGCCCCGCGCCTGCGTGGGTATCCAGATAGAGAAAAGGTTTCTCCTTCTCTTTCAGTGATTCAATAATCAGGCTCTGAACGGTGTGTTTTAAAACGTCGGCATGGTTGCCGGCGTGGAAGCTGTGGCGATAACTGAGCATGGAAGGAACAATCCTGGGAAGTAAAAACAGATAGCCGATAGTTTACCGCAGATTGCGGCAAATTACCGCAGCGGTGCCGTTGCCAGGGCGCAAAAGCGCAACGTGCGGCATTGAAATTAACTACACTAAACCCCATCCTAGCTCTTACAGGAACGAGCGCCGCCCGAGCGCTTGCGATTATTTCTACAGGACAGCGCTTATGACCAATCCATTACTGACGCCCTTCGACTTGCCGCCGTTTTCCCAGATTAAACCTGAGCATGTGGTTCCCGCCGTAACGAAAGCGCTGGAGGATTGCCGCGAGGCGGTAGAGCGCGTGGTGGCTCAAGGGGCACCCTATACCTGGGACAACCTTTGCCAACCGCTGGCGGAGGTGGACGATCGCCTTGGCCGCATCTTCTCACCTATCAGCCACCTGAACTCGGTGCAGAATAGCCCGGAGCTGCGTGAAGCCTACGAGCAGACGCTGCCGCTGCTCTCTGAGTACAGTACCTGGGTGGGCCAGCATGAGGGGCTCTACCAGGCCTGGCGTAACCTGCGCGAAGGTGAAGCCTATACCGTGCTGGATCTGGCGCAGATGAAAGCGGTGGATAACGCCCTGCGTGATTTTGAACTGTCCGGTATCGGTCTGCCGAAAGAGAAGCAGAAGCGCTACGGTGAAATTGCCGCGCGTCTCTCTGAGCTGGGCTCGACCTACAGCAACAACGTGCTCGACGCCACTATGGGCTGGAGCAAACTGATCACCGATGAATCCGAGCTGTCCGGCATGCCGGAGAGCGCTCTGGCACAGGCCCAGGCGCAGGCGCAGGCCAAAGAGCAAGAGGGCTGGCTGTTAACCCTCGACATCCCGAGCTATCTGCCGGTGATGACCTACTGCGATAACCAGGCCCTGCGTGAAGAGCTTTACCGCGCCTACAGCACCCGCGCCTCCGATCAGGGGCCGAACGCGGGTAAATGGGATAACAGCCCGGTGATGGCGGAGATCCTTGCTCTGCGTCACGAGCTGGCCCAGCTGCTGGGCTTCGACAACTATGCCCACAAATCTCTCGCCACTAAAATGGCCGAGCATCCGCAGCAGGTGCTGGACTTCCTGATGGATCTGGCGAAACGCGCCCGTCCGCAGGGTGAGAAAGAGCTAGAGCAGCTGCGTGCCTTCGCCCGCGCTGAATTTGGCGTTGATGAGCTACAGCCGTGGGATATCGCTTACTACAGCGAAAAACAGAAGCAGCACCTCTACAGCATTAGCGATGAGCAGCTGCGCCCCTATTTTCCGGAGAACAAAGCCGTTAACGGCCTGTTCGAAGTGGTTAAACGCATCTACGGCATTACGGCTAAAGAGCGTAAGGATATCGACGTCTGGCATCAGGACGTGCGTTTCTTTGAGCTGTATGACGAAAGCAACGAACTGCGCGGTAGCTTCTATCTCGATCTCTACGCCCGTGAGAACAAGCGCGGCGGAGCGTGGATGGACGACTGCGTTGGGCAGATGCTGAGAGCCGACGGCTCGCTGCAAAAACCGGTCGCCTATCTGACCTGTAACTTCAACCGTCCGGTCAGCGGCAAACCGGCGCTGTTTACCCACGATGAAGTGATCACCCTGTTCCACGAGTTCGGTCATGGCCTGCACCATATGCTGACCCAGATCGCCGTGCCGGGCGTGGCGGGCATCAGCGGGGTACCATGGGACGCCGTGGAGCTGCCGAGCCAGTTTATGGAAAACTGGTGCTGGGAGCCGGACGCGCTGGCGTTTATCTCTGGCCACTACGAGACCGGCGAGCCGCTGCCGAAAAGCCTGCTGGATAAGATGCTGGCGGCGAAGAACTACCAGGCCGCGCTGTTTATCCTGCGCCAGCTGGAGTTTGGCCTGTTTGATTTCCGTCTGCACGCCGAGTTCAGCCCGGAGCAGGGAGCGAAAATCCTCGAAACCCTGGCCGAGATCAAATCGCAGGTGGCAGTTATTCCGGGCCCGAACTGGGGACGCTTCCCGCACGCCTTCAGCCATATCTTTGCTGGTGGCTACGCGGCAGGCTACTACAGCTACCTGTGGGCCGACGTGCTGGCGGCGGATGCCTACTCCCGCTTCGAGGAGGAAGGGATCTTCAACCGCGAAACCGGCCAGGACTTCCTCGACCACATTCTGACCCGCGGTGGTTCAGAAGAGCCGATGGAGCTGTTCAAACGCTTCCGTGGCCGTGAGCCGCAGCTGGACGCGATGCTGGCGCACTACGGCATCAAGGGCTAAGCACGGCGTGAAAATCTGCTTAATAGATGAAACAGGCACCGGAGACGGTGCCTTATTGCGTCTTGCGTCCCGTTTTGACTTGCAACATGACGATGACAACCTGATGGCGCTGGTGCTGACGGCAGAGCATCTTGAGCTACGTAAGCGCGATGAGCCCAAGCTTGGCGGCATTTTCGTTGATTTTGTTGCCGGGGCGATGGCGCATCGACGCAAGTTTGGCGGCGGTCGCGGCGAGGCGGTCGCGAAGGCTGTAGGCGTTAAAGGCAGCTATCTGCCGGACGTCGTCGATGCCACCGCAGGCCTGGGTCGCGATGCCTTCGTGCTGGCTTCCATTGGCTGTCGGGTGCGAATGCTGGAGCGTAACCCGGTGGTGGCGGCGCTGCTGGAAGATGGCCTGACGCGCGGCTATGCCGATGCGGAGATCGGATCCTGGCTGCGGGAGCGTCTGCAGCTAATCCATGCTTCAAGCCTGACCTCGCTGACGGATATCACTCCGCGCCCGCAGGTGGTCTATCTCGATCCGATGTTTCCGCACAAGCAGAAGAGCGCGCTGGTGAAAAAGGAGATGCGGGTATTTCAGTCGCTGGTTGGGCCGGATCTGGACGCCGATGGCCTGTTGGAGCCTGCTCGTGCGCTGGCAACCAAGCGTGTGGTCGTGAAGCGCCCCGATTACGCTCCGCCGCTGGCAGACGTTGCCACGCAGAATGCAGTAGTGACCAAAGGCCACCGGTTTGATATCTACCCCGGCACCCCGACGTAATTTAC
>NZ_LR607338.1:875774-877000 GCF_902164725.1 Pseudescherichia vulneris
GGCGTTTTATAGGCGTTAATGGAGATTAATCTTCGTCTTCGTCGCGCAGCGGAACAATCAGCATATCAACGTGAACGGTGTTGATAAGCTGGCGCGCGGAGGACATCAGCTTGCTCCAGAAGTCCTGATGGTGACCGCAGACCACCAGATCCATATCGTATTTCTTAATCGCGTCGACCAGCACCTGGCCCAGATCGCCGCTGCCGCTCAGGGTTTCGGTAATCGGGTAGCCTGCGTTAGTGGAGAGTTCAGCCAGCGCGTTGTGCGTCTCTTCAGAGATGCGCTTCTGCATATCGCCCAGGTTAACGTCGATCAGCCCGGTATAGAGATCGGAGTAGTTTACATCGACATGAATCAGGGAGATTTTTGCATTGTAAGGGCGAGCCATAGAGACGGCTTTGTCGACCAGTACCTTGCTCTCTGGGGAGAGATCCACTGCGATGAGAATATGTTTGTAAGCCATGATGTTACTCCTTCCATAAGTTGTCGATGACCGTTGGATTCAGCCGCCACTTTCGCGCTGCGGCCTGTCCCGCGTCCTGCGTGCCATTGCGCGGGGGATGCCCGGCCTTAAGGATCTAATTGTAGAAGATATTTCTACCTTATAACGCGCTAAACCCGTCGTCAATTGTCCTGGGTCACGATTTAGATCATCAAAAAACAGCGTTAACAGCATTGATATAGATCGATGATGTGGCGAAATAATTAACAGATCTCCTACACTATTAATAAGCCGCTCGGATGTAGAATTGTGATCCACGTCGGCTTCTGGTACACACTTCAAAGAACTCATTGGCCGGAAATCGGGGAGCGTCAGCTCTGGAGTCTATCTCCGTGGGCGGTCGCCGGGGAGGGGGTATGGTCAGCACTGTCGCGCTGTTTTGGGCTTTGTGCATCGTTTGTGTGGTTAACATGGCGCGTTATTTCTCATCGCTACGCGCACTGTTGGTTGTCCTGCGTGGTTGCGATCCGTTGCTCTATCAATATGTGGATGGCGGTGGCTTTTTTACCTCGCACGGCCAGCCCAGTAAGCAGATGCGTCTGGTGTGGTATATCTACGCCCAGCGCTATCGCGATCACCATGACGATGAGTTTATTCGTCGCTGTGAGCGGGTCCGTCGCCACTTTGTTTTAACCAGCGCCCTCTGCGGCCTGGTCGTGGTCAGCCTGATCGCGCTGATGATTTGGCACTGACGTTTAAGAGAGATAAAAAAAGCGGGCCATCG
>NZ_LR607338.1:877268-881316 GCF_902164725.1 Pseudescherichia vulneris
GCCTGCGGCCGCTGCCCCTGTGCCCAGCAGCGGGGCCGCCACGGTGGCCGCCGCTGCCACGGCCGAGCCGATGGCGGCATACGCCACGCCTTCAGCCAGCACACTGGTGATATCAGCGAAGACAGAGGAATGAATAATCTCATCGCCCTGCCGGGCTGCGTAATTGTCGCTCATGCTTTAGACGCTCCAGGTGTTATGCAGCGTCAGGGTCTGTTTCAGGGTGTTCCAGCGCTCGCCATCTTCGTCAGTGAAGGGACGCAGCGCAGAGAGGGTAAAAATCATCAGGACGGGTTTATCCGGCACCTCTACGGCTAGCTGCCGCTGCCACATGCGCTGGCCGTTACGTTCGAATATGGTTTCGACCTCTGTCGCAGGGATATTGCCATCCGCGCCTGCGGTTACGCGCTGATAGTCACTCTGGGTCATCTCGCCCAATTGCGTACGCAGCACGTCCCACTGGCGTTGAAACTCTCTTTCGGCATCGCTGCCTTCTGGGATAGTGCCTCGGCTGATCACCACGGATAAACCGCTTTCGTCATCACGTAGAATAGTCATGCTGTTGTCCTGCCAGGCGGCAGGAAAAAGGGAAAAGGTCCCTTCCTGAAGGGTATATTTCATCATTTAGGCTTTGCTCCTGCGCCAGTAATAAAATCCGTCTTATTTAATATCAATGCAATACATGCAAAGGCGAGAGACTTATTACTCTTACAGCTAATAACGATTGATGAACGTTCTACTGAACATTTCAATTGATAAAAAATCTACCTGTACTTTACCCGTTAGGTTTTTTTGCGTTTTGTTTTAAAATGCTATTGCTTGTTATGAATTATTCACCCCCTGAATAGCTCACGCCATTACAGGGGGTGCTAATATTGACGCTATTATTAATGAGCGTTACGGTGGGTTAATGCGTTGCCGCTAGAGATTGCCGGGTTAAATCATAACTGTTGGGAGCGTAATAATTTCCCTTCATCGGCGCTTTAACAAGATGCCACTTCATTTTTGCTCCATCAAGTTCAATCGTCGCGCGTCCATTCTTACCCCCAAATGACGAATCGAATATAATCTCTGCTTTGCCGTTACTAACTAAACCATGAATGTTATCTTCTTCATCCCCGGGGCAGTCAATGCGATTCCCGGCCTGTGTAATATAGCAATAGGTTCCAGTCAAGACATTGCCCGTCTGATTTAATGATAAATTCAATGTGGATTGCCCTTCATCTTCACCCTCCCAGCGACCGGTAAAGTTACTTTCAGCATTTGCTTTTATCTCTTTTGACCAGACGCCTTTTTCGTCAAGAACAATCTTATTATTGCTAATAACGGTCAGGCTATTATTAACTTTACTCAACATATAGGCCACCTGCCCATTATTAAATTCATAGCTAATAATCGGGCACTGCCCTGAGTCGCACTCCGCCCTTGATGCCTTGCCACGAAGGGTTAATTCCGCACCATCTTTTTTGCGCTTGCCATGGTAGGTTGCATCGTTACATTGACCATCGGGTTGGCACTGGGTAGTCACTTTGATGATAAATTTATCAGTAGTAAAGGAGTCCACTTCAGATCCTTTTCCGCGCTTTTCCTCTGCCAGAGTAAAGCTCATCCCCTTGAAGCGTCCCGCCCACGCTTTGATAGCAGGGTCAATCTCATGATGCTCATTATCATTCGTTTTGTACTGAATGACTTGCGCATCTGGCGTAACCCACCCTGCATAAACTTTACCGTTCGGGTAAATAACAAAAGCAGAGGCGTTTTCGAGATAGAGATCGTTTAGCCAACCTTCAACAAAAAGCCCGCCGTCCGAAGTCTGGTGAGGCTCGCCAAAGACATCAAAATTTTCGACGAAGGTGTCATAGTCTTCACCCAGCGTGTCCTGGAGTTTGGATTTAATCTCTTTATCACTGAGGGAAGCTGAAACCTGCTGTAGCTGGTTATATTTTGTGAGATCGATTGAGCTTGATGCCACAGGCGACATAAACAGTAAACTTGAGAAGAACGGGAGCAGAAGATACTTCTTAAACATCACTACACCTTCCATGCGCTTTTGAACTGTTTATTCTATCAGGAAGGGTTTCAATTTCTACCCACCTTTAATGGCAAGGCATTACTGACTTTTAATCACCTGCAATCACTACCCTGGCCAGGCAACCAGGCTCTTTGACCGTAAAGCCGAAACTGATTTTTTGGCCGTTGGTATCCGCAGGCGTAGTAAAGCTGGTGAGCTCATTTTCTGAGCGCCCACGAGGATAGTCAGTAATGTTCAAATCATGATAATGTTCTTTAATGCTTGCAAGCGTAACGCATTGATTATAAGCCGAAAAAACAAGCATAGGTCTCATACCTCCTCGTCTTTTACTTAAGCGCAACTCAATGGCAGAAATTAGCTGGCCATCAGTAAGCTTGACAGGCTCAGCCGAATAAAAATTTATATACTCGTTTTCATTAGATAATCTGAACGTCAACAATGAGTCATCTAAATTGTCAATAGACAAGCTTTTTATAGCCGAGCGTGCAGCGGAAATAAACTGCCATATATTCTGTGACTGCACTTGTCCCTCTGCCATTCTTGTACAGAGCAGCATGGCAATTGCTAAACCTGTTTTGATTGTAATGATGGCTTTCACAATTCCTCCGCCCCTATAACTTTCGTACGCCAAGCGTGCATTACGCTGAGACAATACAATCACTCTGAGCCGTTATCATAATTCATTGTTATTTTCAGAACGTTATTATCTTTGATTTGGAAGGAGAGCACTTTTGCTCCAGTCTCATAAGAGATCCACTCTTCCCCGTCATCATTTTGATCTTGCCCCGCTCCGTATGATTTTCGCAAATCATCAACGCTTGTTCCAACATGGATACCACGTGAGGTAACAATATCTGATGCCGTTACGGTAATCTGTGCGACAATGTAATCATCGACACTTCTTTCAGCTTTATCCCACCAAAGATTGGCGCTATAAAGTTCTACACCGGGCTTTTTATGCTGATAAAATTTATAATTTGTATCATCAAATGGAACCTCACCCACAAAGTTTCCGCTGTCCACTACCCCTATCTCAGCAGCAAGATTATTGTCCCATCTGTCACCTAATGAGATGGAGTGATTATTTATGATTACAGAAAAATCACCTTTGGTTAAGGTATTACTCAAGGGCGCGTCGATGGATTGTGTAGTTTGTCCCGCAATCACAACGTGGGGTAGACAGAAGGTCATTGAAAGCAGAAAAAGATAGTTCAATTGGTTTTTTGTTTTATTCACACTGCGTGTCCTTTAAAATCCCACAATTCAACTTAAACCGCACAGATTAAGCCTGCGCTTAGTGTTATTGACAGTTTGCTACTTTTTGAGCGCTTTTGACAATTAATAAAACCTTGGTGTAATGATGGGCCGACACCTGATGCATCAGAGTTCCCTCTAGCCTTGCGCATCCGCGAACCGTTACTGGCCCCTGGTATGAAAACACCTGCATTGACCTGACTCCCTGTTCAGGCTGGTTATCAGGATCGTCATCCTCTGTATCTGCCGATGGTAACACGCTAATCGGTTCTGCCAGGATAACAACCGGCACCGTCACCTTTTTATCGCTGGCGTTTTCGCCATAGCCAGGCGGCCCGGCAAACTGCTTTTCAACAACTTTACCGACGATCGTAACGCTTTCTGGTTCATAGTGGTAGACCGTTTCCGCGTAAAGCGAAGGGCTGATGAGCAGCAACAGTAGTCCCGACATGCCCTTGATTTTAATTGTTGATATAAACATCGCCTGCCTTTTAATAAAAATATTGAAAGACTACTTGGAGTTGAATTTTTTATATCGCTTTTGTCTTTTAAGATACTCAGCATCTTGCTCATGAGGCAGAATAACCTTTAAGCCCCGTGCCATTTGAGAAGCTATATAATTTGCATTAGATAGATGTCCCGCAAGCTCTTCGTCGGTAGTATCAAACTCTTTAGATGCCAGTGCGCCAAGGTTTAGCGTATGTAACTTGCTTTTATCGCTTTCAGTACCAATTAAAATGCTTTTAATATATTTTAATTGATCTT
>NZ_LR607338.1:882403-886225 GCF_902164725.1 Pseudescherichia vulneris
CCTAAATTTCGCCCGCACCGCCGCCTCAATATCACTTTTATGCTCTGCACCCGGCGCGGTAGTTCCTGGCTGGGTTCCGGATACATTGAGGTGAATCTTGCTGCCGGTGGTTATATACCCTTCCCCCTCAACAAAGAGATTAAACTCTTTGCCGATGAGGTTAATCTGACCGTTGGCGTTCAGCTCGATTGCACTCTCCCCGGAGACCAGACGCAGCTTCGTACCCGAGGCAATGACATACTGATCCACCGCCGCGTCCAATTTCCCCTTCCCGGTCAAGATCTCGCTTTCCCCTTTTACTGCCTGAGTCCGATTAGCCTCAACGCGGTGCAGTTCATTTTTGCGCACGTAGTGGCTGCGTCCACCGTTTACGCTGTGCGTCTCATCATTCTTCACGTGGGTGTCCATATTCCGCTCGGCCTGGATCCACACCTGCTCCTCTCCCGCTCTGTCCTCAAAGCGCAGAACGTTGGCGTTATCCGGCGAACCATCCTTGGTGCGGCTCATGAATCCCATCTGCGTAGCGGCGGCCGGGAGTGCCCACGGCGGCATGCTCGCCTCGTTGTATACCCTGCCGGTGATGATTGGCCGGTCCGGATCGCCGTTGATAAAATCCACCACCACCTCGTCGCCTACGCGTGGGATCTGCACCCCGCCGTAGCCCTGGCCTGCCCACGCGCTGGAGACGCGCACCCAGCACGAACTGGTATCATCTCCTTTCGCCAGCCGGTCCCAGTGGAACTTCACCTTCACCCGGCCGTATCTGTCCGTCCAGATGCTCTCGCCCTCCGGCCCTACTACCCTTGCCGTCTGCGGGCCGTACGTTCGCGGCCACGGGGCGGTCTGCGCCGGGCGGAACACCACCGCCGCCGGGATAACCGTAAACACGGTAGAGTGAACGGTGTCATCTTCAGACCCGCTGGCGTAGCGGTTCTCCACAAACTCATAGGTTGCTGAAGTGGTCAGGTATTCGCCGTTGTCGCTGAAGAACGGCGCATCACTCAGGGTGAAGATGTACCCCGGCGCGATGCCCATTGCCGTGGCGGTGGCGTGTATCTGTCGGTGTTCCACCTGCCAGCGCTCCTGACGGATGCGGGCATAAAATTCGCCGTGGCCGTGCTCTACAAAACGCCCCGGCCAGTCATAGACATCAATGCTTCCCGGCTGCGATGAGGCAGCGTTCTGCTGCGCCTGCAATAGCCATGCATTCGGCTTGCGGAAGTCGTAGTCGTCCAGGCTGTAGAGCCCCGGCGTCACGCTGTCCTCCAGGGCCCACTGGCCGATACCCTCCTCGTCCGTGCTGCCGCCCGACGGCGTTACGTGGTAGGGAATGATTTCATAGCCGCTGAAGGGCTGATGCTGCCCGGCTGCATCCGTCAGTACCAGCGTGTGCCTGTCCGCTTCATGGCGGAAATGGTAAGCAATGCCCTCCAGCTCCATCAGACGGCTAATAAACGCGAAGCTGCTCTCCTGATACTGTACGCAGTAGTCCCACACCCGGTAGCTGCCGGTAAGCCTGTTCTCCACGCTGACCTGAAACTCGCCCAGCAACGTGTTGACGATCTGCGGTACCGTCTGGCCCTGAAAGATGCGCAGGTTGCGGTCACGCTTCATCGGCCACAGGTCCGGCTCGACGATCAGCTTATACGCCGCATAGCGTTTACCGGTCAGCTCCACCGCACTTACGGCCGCCTTAGTGATTTTGCCGTTGATGTAACGCGGAGACAGCGGGTTCTGCGTCGGGATGGTGATGGTCACCGGCTGGCCCAGCAGCATGCTGCGATCCAGACGGGCATCGGTACCAAGCACGGTTAGCGTCAGTTCAAACGACTCGGACATCGCCTCACGGCCAGCGAGTTTCCAGAAAAGCAGTCCCTCAACGGCAAGCTGAACGGTTATTCGATTGTGCAAAATGCCTGATCCCTATAAGCAAAATAGAGCGGATCTATACCCTGACTACCTGGCGGGCTGCACTAGCAGGATGTAAGCAGGTTATTCTTTGTAGAAGCATGCAGAAGGCAACGAGAAGACCTAATAGCTGGGTAGGATAACGAAGAGAGAAGATCGCCAGGTCACTCAGGAGCCGTATACCGCGAAACGGCAGATGACAAAAACAGCCCAGCGGCAACACCCGCTAATAATTTGATAAATAACGCATTAGGAAATTCTTAGAGGCCAGAAAAATAAATAAAAAAATGCCGATCGCTGTTAATCGATCGGCATTGCATTGCGAAAACGGCGTTTGATTAACGTTGCGCGTACTGTGCGACCGTGGCTTTCGCCCCTTGAGTCAGCAGTTGCTGATAAGCCTGCTGGATCCTTTCCACGAAAGCACGCTCCTGCGGCAGCTCTTTACCAAAGATCGCTTCAATGCCCAGCAGCGCCATCACGCGGGCTTCGCCCTCTTCGCTACCGCTCACCGCCTGCTGAATAGTAGACAGCAGCGGATCGCTGACCTCAATCGCCTGCCCTTGCTCATCTACGCCGCCAACGTAACGCATCCAGCCTGCCACACCTAGCGCCAGCAGGGAGAAGTCGCTGTTGTGCACCAGATGCCAGCGAACGGAATCCAGCATACGCTGGGGCAGCTTCTGGCTTCCGTCCATCGCGATCTGCCAGGTACGGTGGCGCAGCGCCGGGTTGCTGTAGCGGTCAATCAGCAGATCCGCGTAGTGAGCCAGATCGACGCCCTTCACCTTCAACGTCGGTGCCTGCTCGTTTAACATCAACGCATGCGCAGCGCGGCGATAGTTTTCGTCTTCCATGCACTCGTTGATGTGCTGGTAACCGGCCAGATAGCCAAGGTACGCCAGAAACGAGTGGCTGCCGTTGAGCATTCTCAGCTTCATCTCTTCGAACGGCACTACGTCAGCCACCAGCTCTGCGCCCGCTTTTTCCCACTCAGGACGTCCGGCAACGAAGTTATCTTCTACCACCCACTGACGGAACGGCTCGCAGGCCACGCCCGCCGGATCGCGTACGCCGGTCAGCTGTTCGATTTTGTCGAGCGTATCCGCCGTTACGGCCGGAACGATACGGTCCACCATGGTTGACGGGAAGGTGACGTTTTGCGCAATCCACTCGCCAAGCTCAGCGTCCACCGCCCGAGCGTAGGCGCAGACTACGTTGCGCACCACGTGACCGTTTTCCGGCATGTTATCGCAGGACATCACGGTAAAGGCTGGCAGTCCAGCGGCTTTGCGGCGGGCCAGCGCTTCAACGATCACGCCCGGCGCGGACTTCGGCTGCTGCGGGTTTTGCAGATCGGCAACGATCAGAGGATGATCCAGCATTAACTCGCCGGTGGCAGGCGCATGGCAGTAGCCTTTCTCGGTGATGGTCAGAGAGACAATTGCCACCTGCGGCTCACAGAGCGCGGCAAACACGGTTTCCAGGCCGTCGACCTGAGCGTGCAGAGCGCGTTTTACTACCCCGACGACGCGCGCCGTCCAGGCATCGGCGGACATCTCCGCCACGGTATAGAGGTTATCCTGCTGCTTAAGATCGGCAATCTGCTGCTCGCCGCCGATCAGATTGACCTCGCAGTAGCCCCAGTCACTGTTGTGATCTGCCGCCAGGATGTCCGTGTAGACGCCCTGGTGGGCGCGGTGAAATGCACCAAAACCTAAATGGACGATACGGGGAACCAGTTTTGTACGATCGTAGTCAGGCAGCGTAGCCTTTGCCGTTAAGAGCGTGTTTTGCATTATATGACCTATGGTTTGATGAGATCAGGACGCATTGAGAGTAACGCTTGTATGGTTGTATGCTTTGACCTGAATTAAGCTTTTAGCAATTGGTATGACATCATAGGAAAGTTAT
>NZ_LR607338.1:889266-911988 GCF_902164725.1 Pseudescherichia vulneris
CTGCCTGCGTATAGTTAAAACTTACCAGTTCCACAGGGTGCCGTCTTCGAGGCGGGCGACCGGCAGATAGGCAGGATCGTAGGGGTATTTCGCTGCCAGCTTCTCATCGAACTCAATGCCGAGGCCGGGCTTCTCGCCTGGGTGCATGTAACCGTTATCGAAGGTCCAGCTGTGCGGGAAGACGTCGAGCATCTGCTTGGAGTAGCCCATGTACTCCTGCACGCCGAAGTTCGGCACCCACAGGTCGAAATGCAGCGCCGCCGCGTGGCAAATCGGCGAGAGATCCGACGGGCCGTGAGATCCGGTACGCACCTGATAGAGCGAGGCGAAGTCGGCGATACGGCGCATGCCGGTGATGCCGCCCGCGTGGGTGATGGTGGTGCGGATATAGTCAATCAGTTGCTCTTCAATGAGCTGCTTACAGTCCCAGATGCTGTTGAAGACTTCACCCACCGCGATAGGGGTCACGGTGTGCTGGCGGATCAGGCGGAAGCAGGCCTGGTTCTCGGCCGGGGTCGGATCCTCCATCCAGAACATGCGGAACTCTTCAATGCTCTTGCCGAAGCGCGCCGCCTCAATGGGAGTCAAGCGGTGGTGCATGTCGTGTAGCAGGTGCTCGTTAAAGCCAAACTTGCTGCGCACCGCGTCAAACAGCGTCGGCGTAAAGTCGAGATACTTCTCCGTTGACCAGAGCTGCTCTTCCGGCCACTGGCCTTTAGTCGCAGGCTCATAGGCCAGGCCTTTACCTTTAGACATGCCGTAGGTGGTTTTCATTCCTGGCACGCCGCACTGCACGCGAATGGCTTTAAAACCCATCTCTTTATGGCGGGCGTAATCTTCCAGCACGTCATCAATGCTGTGACCCGTAGTGTGGCAGTAGACCATCACCCCTTCACGAGAGGCACCGCCCAGCAGCTGATAGAGCGGCATGTTGGCCGCCTTGGCTTTGATATCCCACAGCGCCATATCGATAGCCGAGATAGCGGACATGGTGACCGGACCACGACGCCAGTAAGCGCCCTTGTAGAAGAACTGCCAGATATCTTCGATGCGATGCGCGTCGCGGCCAATCAGCTGCGGGCAGAGGTGATCCTTAAGATAGGACGCCACGGAGAGTTCGCGCCCGTTCAGCGTGGCATCGCCCAGACCGACAATCCCCTCGTCGGTAGTAATTTTGAGGGTGACAAAATTGCGCCCCGGACAGGTAACAAATACTTCGGCCCCTACAATCTTCATCTTCTGATCCTTTACATCTCGGTTGTGATGAAGAGAATCTACGCAGCTGAGCTACTACCATACAAGTATGATGATCATAAAACCTACGCTGGATCACAAAAAAAGGCGCTAAGCGCGCCCCCATCCTGCCACGATAATCAGCATGCCGCAGAGCGCCACCAGCGCACCGAGCCAGTCGTAAACGCTGAGCTTGACCCCATCCACCACCCGCAGCCAGATCAGCGCGGTGCAGACGTAGACCCCACCGTAGGCGGCATAAACTCGGCCGCTGGCTGCCGGGTGCAGTGTTAACAGCCAAACGAAGGTCGCCAGCGCCAGTCCGGCCGGGATCAGCAGCAGCGGGCTCCCACCCCGCTTGAGCCACAGCCACGGCAGAAAGCAGCCGAGAATTTCGCACAGCGCGGTGATGAAAAAGAGCAGCGTGGTATGGAGCATGGCGGGAGTAAACATTCCGGATAACGGCCTTATATCGTTTGAGAAGAATGGTGTAGAATAACGGGAGGCGAGCACCACGTCTTCTCTATCGAACCAAGGAATAACAATGAACATGACCTTTAGTAAACGCCTCTGCGTGGCGGCCATGCTGACGCTGGGTGCGGGCATGATGAGTGCCACAGCCAACGCCGATACGAGTAAGCTTATCATTGAGTCCGGCGACAGTGCCCAGAGCCGTCAGCAGGCCACGATGGAAAAAGAGCAGTGGAACGATACGCGTAACCTGCGCCACAAGGTGAATACCCGCGTGGAGAAAGAGTTTGATAAGGCCGACGTGGCGTTTGACGCGCGCGATAACTGCCAGCAGAGCGCTAACCTCAACGCCTATTGGGAAGAGAATACCCTGCGCTGCCTTGACCGCCGTACCGGGCGGCCAATCGGACGGTAATCTCAGTAGTAGGCAATGGTATTTTTGATGGCGTACTTGTGCTCAACGGCAGGCGTGACGCTTTCATCTACGATCGTCAGGGAGCAGCTCACCGGGTTGTCATGACGATCGTATTCGCAGGCCTGCTTCACGCTGCCGATAGGCTTATCGTTCAGCGTACTGACGCCGGTGTAGTCGAGCTTCTTACGTTTGTCCGTTGAGGGCGTTGATTCCACGGACAGATGCATCTCTTTGCTGGTGGTCGATTTGCCCAGCGGATACCCTTCCGCATCGTACTGGTAGTTAATCTGCAGCTCCTTGCCGCGCGCCAACACCACAAAGCCCTTCTCATCCGTATCCCAGGTCACGCCCGCCGACAGGAACTCCGCCAGCTGGCATTTACCCTGCAAGCGCAGGCGCTTTTCATGGGTCACAGCATCGACATAGAAGTTGGCATTCAGCACCAGCGCCAGCCCGGTGTTGTTATCCATATCGTGAAGCTCCAGCGTATCAAAACAGCCCTCCTGCGAGAGCGTGCCGGTGACGCGCTTAGATACTTCACCCTTATCATTGAGCAGCGTCTGGCTAAAGTCTTTCACCGGGCCACGCAGTGGGTCAAAGTCAAACTCATTGGAGAAGCTGGCCATCTCCGGTGTAAACGACACCGGCGCTTTGCCATCATCACATCCGGCCAGCGCTGCCGTGACTGCCGCCAGCATCAGTAACTTTTTCATAAATTCCCCACCCGTTGCACCCTATTAAAGCATCTTAGCAAATTCAGTGATTTATGTAACATCATCCCTTTGTATTACCCGTGTCTCCATACCGTGACCAGGCGCACCTTTTTTGCTCAACGCTGCGCAGGTCGGGTGCAATCACAACCTGCCCGCCATGGCACATTATTAAAATATTATTAATTAACAATAGATTAAAAACTGGCACGCCGCTTGCTATTTGAATTCCATCTTGTATACCAGATGGAATTGCTCACTATGACAACAATGACCGGCCAAACCCTCACCGGGTGGCAGCAGCAGATCCAGCAGCAGCGCGGCGAGGTTTTATCTCTGCTGACGACGCACTTAGCCACTCTCTCTGTCGATGACAATGCCTGGATCACCCTGGCCACGCCCGAGCAGATCGCCGCCCAGCTGGCAGCATTAACGCCCCACTATCAGCAAGACCCAACGGCGCTGCCGCTGTATGGCATCCCTTTCGCGGTTAAAGACAACATCGACGCCGCTGGATTTCCGACCACCGCGGCCTGTCCGGCGTTTCGCTATATCGCCGAGCAGGATGCGACAACGGTTGCACAGCTTAAAGCCGCCGGGGCCATTGTCATTGGCAAGACCAATCTCGATCAGTTTGCTACCGGACTGGTAGGCACGCGCTCTCCATGGGGCGCGGTGAGCAACAGCTTCAACCCAGACTATGTGAGCGGCGGCTCCAGCTCCGGCTCGGCGTCGGTCGTCGCGCGCGGTCTGGTTCCGTTTTCACTCGGGACTGACACCGCAGGTTCCGGTCGGGTGCCCGCCGGATTTAATAACATCGTCGGGCTCAAACCCACCAAAGGCTGGTTCTCCGCCAGCGGCGTGGTGCCGGCCTGCCGCCTTAACGATACCGTATCGGTGTTTGCCCTCACCGTCAGTGATGCCTGGACTGTCGCCGAGGCGGCAGCAGGCTACGACGTTCATGACGCCTACTCCCGCCGTGCACCGGGCACCGCTCCCGCCGCGCTGCCCGAGCGTCCGGTGTTTGCCGTTCCCGATACGCTGCAATTCTTTGGTGACGCCCAGGCCGAAGAGGCGTGGGAGCGCGCCCTGGAGCAACTACGCGCCTGCGGCGTAACGCTGAAGACCATCGATTTCACCCCGTTCGCCGAGCTGGCCGCCCAGCTCTATCAGGGGCCATGGGTTGCCGAGCGCACCGCTGCCGTCGGCGATATCATCAACCGCCCGGAGGAGATGGATCCGACGGTATATCAGATTGTCGCCGGAGGCAGCCGCTATAGCGCGGTAGAAGCCTATAAAGCCGAGTACCTGCGCGCCGAGCTGGCCCGTCAAATTCAGCAGGCCCTTGCCGAAGTCGATGCCCTGGCCGTGCCTACCTCGCCCACCATCCGCACCAAAGAAGAGATGCAGCAGGAGCCGATCCGCTACAACTCGGAGTTTGGCACCTACACCAACTTTACTAACCTGGCCGATCTCAGCGCCCTGGCCCTGCCCGCGCCGTTGCGCGCCGACGGCCTGCCCGCCGGGATCACCCTGCTCGCTCCCGCCTGGCACGATCGCGCCCTCGCCAGCTTCGGCATTCGCTGGCAGGCACAAAGCGGCCTGACCCTGGGGGCAACCGATGCCCCGCTCCCCGCAGACCAGGCTGCGCTGCCTCTCTCACCGGATCACGTGCGTATCGCGGTTGTCGGGGCGCATCTGCGCGGTATGCCGCTTAACCACCAGCTGATTAACCGGAAGGCGGTGTTTGTGGAAGCTAGCGAAACTGCCTCTTGCTACCGCCTCTACGCCCTGGCCAATACCCAGCCGGCAAAACCGGGCCTGGCCCGCGCTGCCAGCGGCGAATCTATCCAAGTAGAGCTGTGGGATATCCCACTGGCGCGCTTCGGGGAGTTTGTCGCCGAGATCCCAGCCCCGCTGGGGATCGGCTCTCTGGAGCTGGCGGATGGCCGCTGGGTGAAAGGCTTTATCTGTGAGGGTGCGGCGCTCGGCGACGCGCAGGATATTACGGCTTACAAAGGCTGGCGCAATTGGCTCGCCAGCAAGGAGATGCAGCATGTTTGATCGCGTACTGATTGCCAACCGGGGTGAAATCGCCTGCCGCGCCATCCGCACCCTGCGCCGTCTGGGGATCGTGAGCATCGCCGTTTATTCCGACGCGGATAAAAACGCCGAGCACGTTAAGGCGGCCGATATTGCCCTGCCGCTGGGAGGGGAGAAGGCCAGCGACAGCTATCTACGCATCGACAGCATTATTGATGCCGCTAAACAAAGCGGCGCGCAGGCTATCTGGCCCGGCTACGGCTTTCTCTCTGAGAGCCTGGCCTTTGCCGACGCCTGCGAGCAGGCAGGCATTATCTTTGTTGGCCCCACGGCGCAGCAGATCGGTGAGTTTGGCCTCAAGCACCGGGCGCGGGAGCTGGCCGCTCAGGCCGGTGTGCCAATGACACCGGGTACGGGCCTACTGAACAGCCTCGACGAGGCGCTGCTGGCCGCTGAAGAGATTGGCTACCCGGTAATGTTAAAAAGCACCGCGGGCGGGGGCGGGATCGGTTTGACCCGCTGCCCCGATGGTGAGGCATTGCAGCTGGCGTGGGAGAGCGTCCGCCGTCTGGGCGAGCAGTTCTTCAGCGATGCGGGAGTGTTTATTGAACGCTGCATCGATCGCGCCCGCCACGTCGAGGTGCAGATCTTCGGCGACGGTCAGGGCAACGTGGTAGCGCTCGGCGAGCGCGACTGCTCCCTGCAACGCCGCAATCAGAAGGTGGTAGAAGAGACGCCTGCGCCGGGGCTACCGCAGGCGACCCGCACCGCGCTGCTCGCCTCCGCCGTTGAATTGGGCAAACTGGTTGACTACCGCAGCGCGGGCACGGTGGAGTATATCTATGACGCCGAGCAGGATGCGTTCTACTTCCTTGAGGTCAACACCCGATTACAGGTAGAGCACCCGGTCACCGAATCCGTTACCGGTCTTGATCTGGTGGAGTGCATGCTGCGCGTTGCCGCCGGAGATACCATTGACTGGGCGCGACTCCAGCGCCCACCGCAGGGTGCAGCGATTGAGGTGCGGCTGTATGCCGAAAATCCCCTGAAGAACTTCCAGCCGAGTCCTGGCGTGCTGACCCACGTAAGCTTCCCGGAGAACGTGCGCGTTGACAGCGGCGTGACCACCGGCAGTGAGGTCTCCGCCTTCTACGATCCGATGATCGCCAAGCTGATCGTCTATGCGGAGACGCGCGAGGCGGCCCTGGTTAAGCTGCGCGAGGCGCTGGACGCCACTCAGCTGCACGGCATCGCCACTAACCTTGACTACCTGCGGCAGATCGTTGCCAGCGAGGCCTTTGTTGAGGGCCAAGTCTGGACGCGGATGCTCGATACCTTTACCCCTGCCACGGCGGCCATTGAGGTCGTGCAACCCGGTACCTGGAGCAGCGTTCAAGATTACCCCGGTCGTCCGGGCTACTGGGACGTGGGCGTCCCGCCCTCGGGCCCGATGGACGATTTTGCCTTCCGCCTGGCTAACCGCATCGTCGGCAACCACGCCTCCGCCGCCGGACTGGAGTTTACTCTGCAAGGCCCAACGCTGCTGTTTCACAGCGATACCACCATCGCCGTGACCGGGGCCGACTGTCATGCCGAGCTTGACGACCAGCCGATGCCGTACTGGCAGCCGGTAGCGGTGAAGGCCGGGCAGACGCTGGTGCTAGGCCGCGCCCAAGCCGGGTGCCGCACCTATCTTGCCGTGCGCAACGGTATCGATGTGCCCTCCTATCTCGGCAGCCGAGCAACCTTCGCCCTCGGCCAGTTTGGCGGCCACGCCGGACGCACGCTGAAGGTGGCCGATCTGCTGCCTATCTCCCGTCCCGCGCTGGCCGCCTGCACCACGCCTGCGCCAGAGCGGGATCCGCAGCCGCTGGCCGCCGGGCTGATCCCGGAGTATGGGGAGAGCTGGCACATCGGCGTCCTCTATGGGCCCCACGGCGCGCCGGATTTCTTTACTCAGGACGCCATCGACGAGTTCTTCGCCAGCGAGTGGCAGGTGCACTACAACTCTAACCGTCTCGGCGTGCGCCTGACCGGGCCGAAACCCTCCTGGACGCGGCCCGACGGCGGCGAAGCGGGCCTGCATCCGTCCAACGTTCACGACTGCGAGTACGCCATCGGCGCGATCAACTTTACCGGCGACTTCCCGGTGATCCTTACCCGCGACGGCCCCAGCCTCGGCGGTTTTGTCTGCCCTGTGACCATCGCCAAAGCAGAGCTGTGGAAAGTGGGCCAGGTCAAGCCAGGGGATCGCCTGCGCTTCTACCCGATTAGCGTTGAGGAGGCGGTGGCGCTGGAGAAGGCTCAGCACCGCATCGTTGAGACGCTGGAGCCTGCCGAAACGCTGCCGGCATTTGCTACCCCGTCGCTGGCGGATCGGGACGGGATCTCCGCCGCCGCGCTGGTGTCTATTCCGGCCAGCGGCACGACGCCCGCTATCTGCTATCGCCAGGCGGGGGATAACTACATCCTGATCGAGTATGGCGAAAACGTTCTCGATCTGGCCCTGCGCCTGCGCGTCAGCCTGCTGATGGAGCAGCTTCAGGCCCTGGGCCATCCGGGCATTAAAGAGCTGTCGCCCGGCGTGCGCTCGCTGCAGATCCGTTACGACAGCCTGGTTATCAGCCAGCCATCGCTGGTGAAGATGTTGCTGGATATTGAAGGGCGTCTGGGAGACGTCAGCGACATGAAGGTGCCGTCGCGCATCATCTGGATGCCGATGGCCTTCGAGGACAGCGCCACCCTCGGGGCGGTCAGCCGCTATCAGGACACGGTGCGGGCCACCGCCCCCTGGCTGCCCAACAACGTTGACTTTATTCAGCGCATTAACGGCCTGGCGGATCGTAACGCGGTGCGCGACACGATTTTTGACGCCAGCTATCTGATCCTCGGTCTCGGGGATGTCTACCTTGGCGCACCCTGCGCCGTCCCAGTGGATCCGCGCCACCGCCTGCTGAGTTCGAAATATAACCCGGCGCGCACCTTCACCGCCGAGGGCACGGTAGGCATCGGCGGAATGTATATGTGCATCTACGGCATGGACTCCCCCGGCGGCTACCAGCTGGTGGGCCGCACCCTGCCTATCTGGAACAAATTCCTGAAAAACAGCCAGTTCAAGCCGGACGAGCCGTGGCTGCTGCGCTTCTTTGACCAGGTTCGCTTCTACCCGGTCAGCGAGGAGGAGCTGGACCGCCTGCGGGATGATTTCCGCGAAGGCCGGGCCACTATCCGCATTGAGGAGACGATTTTCGACTACGCCGAGCATCTGCATTTCCTTGCGCAGAACGCCCCTGAGATTGCCCATTTCCGCGAGCGTCAGGCCGCCGCCTTTAGCGACGAGGTTGCCCGCTGGCAGCTGGATGAGCAGGCCCAGCCCGAGGAGATCGTCCTGCCCACGGTTGACGCGGTAGACGACGGTGCGCTGGCGGTAAACGCCGATATGAACGGCAACATCTGGAAGGTGCTGGTCCAGCCAGGCGATGAGGTTATCGCAGGCCAGCCGCTGGTGATTGTCGAGGCGATGAAGATGGAGCTGGCGATCCACGCCCCGCAGGCAGGCCGCATCAAGCGCATCGGCTGTCAGCCAGGCCGCCCAGTAACGCCTGGCGATGCCCTGCTGTGGCTTGAGCCGTGAGCATGGGCGGCAAGCCGGGGCTGGCGGAGCGCATCTACCGCGCGCTGAAAAATGAAATTTTCACTTTTCAGCTGATGCCGGGGGATCGCTTTAGCGAGAGCGAGGTTGCCGGACGGATGGCCGCCAGCCGAACCCCGGTTCGCCAGGCACTCTACTGGCTGGAGCATGAAGGTTACGTCGAGGTGGCCTCCCGCAGCGGCTGGCAGGTGAAACCGTTCGATTTTGCCTGGTTTGAGGCGCTGTACGATCTGCGGATCGTGCTGGAGCGCGAGGCGGTTCGCCGCCTGTGCGGCATGCCCCCCGGCACCTGCGCCGAGCATCTCGCCCCGCTGATTGCATTTTGGGTGGATGCCCCGCCGCTGGAGGATGGGCTGGCGGTCTCGCCCCATGACGAGCAGTTCCACACCGCGCTGGTGGCGGCAACGGGCAACGGCGAAATGGCGCGGGTTCATGTCGATCTGACGGAGAAGATACGCATTATTCGCCATCTCGACTTTACGCGGGACGATCGGGTGGCAGCGACCTATCAGGAACACGGGCGTGTGCTACGCGCCATTTTGACACAGCAGACAGAGGAGGCGCAGCGGATCCTGACCGACCACATATTACAGAGCAAAGCGGTGGTCAGAAAAATCACACTACACAGGCTTCAGCAATCGCGGCTACCGCCGGTTTCATCGCAGATATAACGCAATAATTCTCTTACACTTTTAGGGGTTGATGATGAAAAGACGTTCGTTAATTAAAGCCTTTGCCCTCTCCGCGACTATGGTCGGCATAGGGATCTCCTGGCAGGCCTGGGCCGCCGATACCATCAAGGTCGGCATCATGCATTCGCTCTCCGGCACCATGGCGATCTCCGAGACGCCGCTGAAAAACGTCGCGCTGATGACCATCGATGAGATCAACGCCAACGGCGGCGTGCTGGGGAAAAAGCTGGAGCCGGTAGTGGTCGATCCCGCCTCTAACTGGCCGCTGTTCGCTGAGAAAGCCCGCCAGCTCATCTCCCAGGATAAGGTCGCGGCGGTATTTGGCTGCTGGACTTCGGTATCGCGCAAATCGGTGCTGCCGGTGTTTGAGGAGCTGAACGGCCTGCTCTTCTATCCGGTGCAGTACGAGGGCGAAGAGATGTCCCCGAACGTCTTCTACACCGGCGCGGCACCTAACCAGCAGGCGATCCCGGCGGTAGAGTATCTGATGAGCGAAGACGGCGGCAGCGCCAAACGCTTCTTCCTGTTAGGCACCGACTACGTCTACCCACGCACCACCAATAAGATCCTGCGCGCCTTCCTGCACAGCAAAGGCGTGCAGGATAAAGATATCGAAGAGGTCTACACCCCGTTTGGCCACAGCGACTACCAGACCATCGTCGCCAATATCAAGAAGTTCGCCGCCGGAGGTAAAACCGCCGTGGTCTCCACCATCAATGGCGACTCCAACGTGCCGTTCTATAAGGAGCTGGCTAACCAGAGCATCAAGGCTACCGACGTGCCGGTCGTGGCCTTCTCGGTGGGCGAAGAGGAGCTGCGCGGGATCGACACCAAGCCGCTGGTAGGCCATCTGGCAGCATGGAACTACTTTGAATCCGTCGATAACCCCACCAACGCCAAATTTGTAGCTGACTACAAAGCCTATGCCAAAGCGCATAACCTGCCGAACGCCGACACCGTGGTGACCAACGATCCGATGGAGGCCACCTATGTTGGGCTGCACATGTGGGCCCAGGCGGTAGAGAAAGCGGGCACCACCGACGTGGATAAGGTGCGCGCGGCGATGGCCGGACAGACCTATAAAGCGCCGGACGGCTTTACCCTGACCATGGACAAAACCAACCATCACCTGCACAAGCCGGTGATGATCGGCGAGATCGAAGACAACGGCCAGTTCAACGTCGTGTGGCAGACCGAACAGCCGGTTCGCGCCCAGCCGTGGAGCCCGTTTATCGCCGGTAACGATAAGAAAGCAGATACGCCGGTGAAATCCTCCGGGCAGTAACCCAGACGCCCGGCGGCATGGCTGCCGGGCAATGACCCCATCAGCGGAATGAGCGACCATGAAAATAGCCACGCGCTTCGGCCTCTTCTTTGCCTGCTGCCTGCTGTTTATCGGCACGGCCTCTGCCGGACCGGCAAGCGAGTACGGCGCTGCCAGCCGGACCCAGCAGGCGCAGCTTTTACAAACCTGGTCCGCCGCGCCCGATGCGTCGCGTTTGCCCCTGCTCCAGGCGCTGCGCCAGGAGAATGTAGTCGTCGATAAGCGCGGCCAGCTCTTTACCCAGTCGGGAGAGACCCTGACGCCGCTGGAGGGCAACGCGGCCCCAGAGGGTAACCCACGCAAGCTGTTTATGAACAACCGCATCCGCACCCTGGTAGCTAATGCGCTTGCCGCCCACCAGCTGGTGAGCGAGGATCGTACCCAGCGCCTTGCCGCCGCACATAATCTGCAAAACGACGCCACGGCAGAGCAGCTTCCTCTGCTGCAACAGCGGCTAGCCCAGGAGCAGGATGAAGAGGTAAAGTCGGCCCTGCTGTTGGCCGTCGCCACTCTCCAGCTCGCCGATGCCAATCCGCAGGTACGCCTGCAGGCGGTCAAACAGCTGGGTGAAAGCAGCGCTCCGCCGATCCAGGCCAGTCTTCAGCGGCTAACCCAGCCGCAAAACGAGCCGGACGCCAGCGTGCGCGCCGCCGCCGCCGACAGCCTGAAGCAGATCCAGCAGCGTCTGCGCTGGGGTGACTGGCTGGGGCAGGCCTTTAGCGGCCTGTCGCTGGGATCTATCCTGCTGCTCGCCGCCCTTGGCCTGGCCATTACCTACGGCCTGCTGGGGGTGATCAACATGGCCCACGGCGAGATGCTGATGCTGGGGGCCTATGCCACCTGGCTGGTGCAGGATCTCTTTGCCCGCCTCGCCCCGCAGTGGCTGGCCCTCTATCCCATCGTCGCCCTGCCGGTGGCTTTTTTCATTACCGCCGCGATGGGCATGGTGCTGGAGCGGCTGATCATTCGTCATCTCTATGGCCGTCCGCTGGAAACCCTGCTGGCAACCTGGGGGATCAGCCTGATGCTGATCCAGCTGGTGCGGCTGCTCTTTGGGGCGCAGAACCTGGAGGTGGCCAACCCCGGCTGGCTCTCCGGCGGCTGGGCGGTACTGCCGAACCTGATCCTGCCTTACAACCGCATCGCGGTGATTGTCTTTGTTCTGCTGGTGCTGGCCCTCACCTGGCTGCTGCTCAACAAGACCCGGCTGGGGATGAACGTGCGGGCAGTCACTCAGAACCGGCGGATGGCCGACTGCTGCGGCGTGCCCACCGGCCGGGTAGATATGCTGGCCTTCGGGCTGGGCTCCGGTATCGCCGGGCTGGGAGGCGTGGCGCTGTCACAGCTGGGCAACGTCGGCCCCGAACTGGGCCAGGGCTATATCATCGACTCATTTTTAGTGGTGGTACTGGGTGGCGTTGGCCAGCTGGCAGGCACGGTGGTGGCGGCGTTTGGCCTCGGCATCATCAACAAGCTGCTGGAGCCGCAGATTGGCGCGGTGCTGGGTAAAATCGCCATCCTGGTACTGATCGTGCTGTTTATCCAGAAACGGCCACAGGGGCTGTTCGCATTCAAGGGGCGAGTGATCGACTGATGACCCAACCTATAACCCTGACGCTGGCGCAGCGTGCGCCCCGTCTGACGCGCACCCTGACGCTGGGCATTATCGTCCTGCTGCTGGCCCTGCCGTTTTTGGCCCTGCTGCCGCAGGATCATCCCCTGGCCATGTCCGCCTACACCCTGACGCTGATGGGCAAGATCCTCTGCTACGCCATTGTCGCCGTGGCGCTGGATCTGGTCTGGGGCTACGCTGGCCTGCTGTCGCTGGGGCACGGGCTGTTCTTTGCTCTCGGCGGCTACGCGATGGGCATGTACCTGATGCGCCAGGCGGCGGGGGACGGTCTTCCGGCCTTTATGACCTTTCTCTCGTGGAGCGAGATGCCGTGGTTCTGGACCGGCACCCAGCACTTTGCGTGGGCGCTGTGCCTGATCGTCCTGCTGCCGGGCCTGCTGGCGCTGCTGTTTGGCTACTTCGCCTTCCGCTCGCGTATTAAAGACGTCTACTTCTCGATCATGACCCAGGCGCTGACCTACGCCGGGATGCTGCTCTTCTTCCGCAATGAAACCGGCTTCGGGGGTAACAACGGCTTCACCGGTTTTACCACCCTGCTCGGTTTTCCGGTCACCGCCACCGGGACGCGCATCGGCCTGTTTATCGCCACCGTGCTGCTGCTGGTCGCCGCGCTGGGTATCGGCATGGCGCTGGCGCGTAGCAAGTTTGGCCGAGTGTTAACGGCGGTGCGCGACGCTGAGAACCGGCTGATGTTTTGCGGCTACGATCCGCAGGGGTTCAAGCTCTTTGTCTGGACGCTCTCCGCCGTGCTCTGCGGCCTCGCCGGGGCGCTCTACGTGCCGCAGGTAGGCATTATCAACCCGAGCGAGATGTCGCCTACCAACTCTATCGAAGCCGCCATCTGGGTCGCGCTGGGCGGGCGCGGGACGCTGATTGGACCGCTGCTGGGGGCGGGCATCGTCAACGGGGCGAAGAGCTTCTTCACCGTGGCTTTCCCGGAGTACTGGCTCTTTTTCCTGGGCCTGATGTTTATCCTCGTCACGCTGTTTTTACCGCGCGGCGTTATTGGTTTGCTGAAGCGGAGAAAGCATGACTGACACCCTTTTTACCCAGCCGCTGCCGCAGGATCGCTACCGGCAGACCACCGACCCGGTGCTGATGCTGGAGAATATCAACGTCTCTTTCGACAGCTTCCGCGCCCTCACCGACCTGACGCTGGCGATTGGCGTCGGCGAGCTGCGCTGCATCATCGGCCCCAACGGCGCAGGCAAAACCACGCTGATGGATGTGATCACCGGCAAGACCCGCCCGGACAGCGGCAGCGTGATCTACGACCAGAATATCGACCTGACCCAGCTCTCCCCAGTGGAGATTGCCCGGGCGGGCATCGGGCGCAAGTTTCAGAAACCAACTGTATTTGAGGCGCTGACGGTGGCGGAGAATCTGGAGATCGCCCTGAAAACCGACAAATCGGTCTGGGCCAGTCTGCGGGCGACGCTGAGCGGCGAGCAGCGGGATCGTATCGACGAGACCCTTGAACTGCTGCGGCTGGCCAATCAGAGCCAGCGTCAGGCGGGGCTGCTCTCCCATGGCCAGAAGCAGTTTCTTGAGATCGGCATGCTGCTGGTACAGGAGCCGCACCTGCTGCTGCTCGACGAGCCTGCCGCCGGGCTAACGGACGCCGAGACCGAGTATATCGCCGAGCTGTTTCGCACCCTGGCAGGCAAGCACTCCCTGATGGTGGTGGAGCACGATATGGGCTTTGTCGATACCATTGCCGATCACGTTACGGTGTTGCACCAGGGCCAGGTGCTGGCCGAGGGTTCCCTGCGCGAGGTGCAGGCGAATGAACAGGTTATTGACGTTTATCTGGGGCGCTAACATGCTGGAAGTGAATGAACTGCATCAATACTACGGCGGCAGCCATATCCTGCGCGGCCTCTCCTTTGCGACGCATCCCGGCGAGGTGACCTGTCTGCTGGGGCGCAACGGCGTGGGGAAAACCACCCTGCTGAAGTGCCTGATGGGGCTGATCCCGGCGAAGTCCGGAACCATTAGCTGGCAGGGTAAGCCCATCAATCAGCAGAAACCCCACCAGCGGGTGCGCAGCGGCATGGCCTACGTGCCGCAGGGGCGGGAGATCTTTCCCCGGCTGACGGTTGAGGAGAACTTGCTGATGGGCCTGTCGCGCTTTACCGGTTCGCAGGCGAAGCGGGTTCCCGATGAGATCTACGATCTGTTCCCGGTGCTGCGGGAGATGAAGCACCGGCGCGGGGGCGATCTCTCCGGTGGTCAGCAGCAGCAGTTAGCCATTGGCCGGGCGCTGGCCTGTCGACCGCAGCTGCTGATCCTTGATGAACCAACAGAGGGGATCCAACCCTCGGTGATCAAAGAGATTGGCGTGGTGATCAAGACCCTGGCCGCACGGGGCGACATGGCGATCCTGCTGGTGGAGCAGTTTTATGACTTCGCCGCCGAGTTGGCGGACAGCTATCTGGTGATGTCCCGGGGAGCAATCGTTCAGCGCGGCAGAGGCGAAGAGATGGAGAGCCACGGCGTGCGCAATCTGGTGGCGATTTAGCCGTGGCCGTCAGCGTGCGGCTCCTGTAGCGAGCCGCAGTAATCGGATCAGGCCAGCACGCGATCGGCAATCAGCGTCCGGGTCAGCAGGGTCACGTCGATATAGTGCGCCAGCTCGCGCTGCTCGGCGCGGGGCAAATAAGGTAGCTCGCCGATCATTGGCGCAGGGATCTTTTTGCCCAGCACGTTAATGATCTCGGCATAGTGGGCAAGGCCGGGGTTGATACGGTTAGCGACCCAGCCGATCAGCGGCAGGCCGTCGCTGGCGATCGCCTGCGCGGTCAGTAGTGCATGGTTGATACAGCCTTCCTGGATCCCCACCACCATAATTACCGGGAGCTGCTCCTGCACCACCCAATCAGAGAGCGGGCGCAGATCGTTCATCAACCCGCGCCAACCGCCGGTCCCCTCAACCACCACGTGATCGACACGCTCGGTCAGGTGCGCCAGCCCTTTGGAAAGCAGGCCATAGTTAATGGGACAGCTGTGGGCCACGCTGCTCTCTTCCTCGCTCAGGGCGATAGGGTTCACCGCCTCGTAGGGCAGTACCAGGGTCGAGACGCTTTGCAGCACCAGCGCATCTTTATTGCGCAGGCCCTCAGGCGTCTCTTTACTCCCTTTCGCCACTGGCTTGTAGCCGGCTACGCTTCTGCCGCTGGCCGCCAGCGCCTGCAGAAGTGCGCGGGAGACCACTGTCTTCCCGACAGCCGTATCAGTACCCGTAATAAAGAAACGCTTAAGCATCACTTACTCCACCGTTTTGCCGCGAAAATATACACCACGAAAATAATTCAGAGGAGAAAGTCTAAGTTAAGTCGCCAGGGGCTAATTTGAGGTAGCGCAATTTTTCCTACAACTGTGCAAATTTGTTAACCCTGCAACAGTCGAATCAGCAACGAACCGTTATACATCGCGTCTTTTACCAGCGCGGCACCCGCCATGGTGCCCTGATTAGAGAACTGGGTGCTCTCGACGGTGATGTGGCGGCTATAGGCGGGCAGCGACTGCTGGCGAATGCAGCTGCTGATGGCCGGGAAGAGAATATCGGCGGCCTGGCTCAGGGGTGAACCGATAAGAATTTTTTGCGGATTAAACAGGTTGACCATGATCGCCAGAATGCGTCCGACGTTAGTCCCTACCCCAGTAATAATATCCGTCGCCAGGCGATCCCCCTCTCGCGCCGTCTGGCAGAGCGAGGCAACGGTAAGCGGCTGACCGTGCAGCTGCGAGCTCATCGACTGGCTCATGCGCTGCTGCGCCAGCTCCAGCACGCTCTCTACGCTGGCGATGGTTTCCAGACAGCCGTGGTTGCCGCAGTAGCAGCGCTTGCCGTAGGGATCGACCTGGGTATGACCAATCTCCACCAGGCTGCTGCTGCCTGCGTGCAGCAGGCGTCCGTCGGTGATCACCCCCGCGCCAACGTTGTGGTCGATGACTACCTGGATAACGTCCCGTGCGCCGCGGGATGCACCAAACAGCGCTTCCGCCATGGTCCAGGCGCTGATGTCATGCTGAATATAGACCGGCACGCCGGTATGGCGCTCAAGGGCTTCCCCCAGCGCCATGTCTTTAACGTCTTCATAGAACGGCATCCGGTGCACGATGCCGTTCTCCGTATCGATGATACCCGGCAAGGTGATAGCGATGGCGGTTAAACGTTCGAGCTGGTTCTGGTGGCGAATAAAGAATTGGTCGATATGATGAATAACACGGCTCACAAAGGGGGTATCGGCATGTAAAGGCAACTCAAGCTGCTCTTCAACCACTAGCTTGCTGCTGAGGTCGCGCAGGGCGAGATGGATCTCCCCCCGGCTGATGCGCAACGAGAGATAGTGCCAGGCCTCGGTTTCGACCATCAGGCCCACGGCAGGACGCCCTCGGCTGCCCGGCTCCTGGATCTCCGTCTCCTGCACCAGGTGCGCTTCTAGCATTTCACGGACAATCTTGGTAATGCTGGCGGGGGCAAGCTGCGCCAGACGCGACAGATCGATACGTGAAACCGGGCCTAGCTGATCGATAAGCCGGTAAACGGCTCCTGCATTGGTCTGCTTAATCTGATCAATATGGCCGGGCGTACTATCAGCAACCACCTCATGCTCCCTTTATTTTCGCGCTTCGAAATAAACTTTAGGCTATGGTGAAGCAGTTCCTTAAAGCCGTCAAATTTTTGATTAGCCTTGTGATTTACCGCACATTTTCATCCTCTGCGGGGTTAATTCTGTTCACTTTTAACGCTCTCCAGCAGCTGCTGCTTGAAATGTAGCGCGGCCGCGCCCTGCTCGTGGTGCTTCGACCAGACCAGCCACATCTGCGAGACCGCATCGACTTCGGCAATTGGCAGCCAGCGCATCTCGCTGAGCTGAACCCGGCAAAACGACGCGGGTAGGATCGACACCCCCAGGCCGGCGGCCACCAGCCCAATGATGGTCATCGCCTCGCCGACCTCTTGGGCGATACGCGGCACCAGGCCGTAACGGCGCAGTAGGCCAAGAATATCGTCGTACAGTCCTGTCCCGACATGGGGGTCGAAAAAGACAAACGGCTCTTTCGCCAGCTCGCTCAGCGTTACTACAGGCTGCGCCGCCAGGGGGTGATCGCGCGGGACCATCGCCAGCAGCGGCTCGCGCAGGATCACCTCCCATGCCAGGGTTTCCGGCAGAGCGGTATTACGCATCAGGCCCAGATCCAGGGTTCCCTCGTGAAGAGGGGCGATTTGCTCGCGGGTGTTGATCTCTCGTGTTTGCAGATGCACATCCGGGTAGCGCCGTCGGAAGGTCGAGAGGGTGTCAGAGACGGATTTGATAAAGGGCGCGGAAGAGGTAAAGCCGACCCGCAGCTCACCGCTCTGCCCCTGATGCAGGCGGGCGGCGCGGGCGGCAGCGTCATTGACCTGACTGAGGATCTGTCGGCTGTCGATCAGAAACTGCCTTCCCGCCAGGGTCAGCGCGACGCTGCGGTTGGTACGGGCCAGCAGTCGAGCACCGACCTGCTGCTCCAGCAGCTGGATCTGCTGGCTTAGCGGCGGCTGAGAAATATTCAGCCGGGCCGCCGCATGGCCAAAATGCAGCTCTTCCGCCACGGCAATAAAGTAGCGCAGGTGACGTAGCTCGATATTCATATGTTTAATGTATTATTTGAGATTATTAATATATTAGACAGAATATTTACATTTTCCTACCCTTAGCGGTAATTGCTTACCCGCTGTTATAAATCACTAAGGATCCACCGTGAGCCGTACTACCGTCGTTGACATCGCCCCGGCGAGCGATGCCGACGTGCAAACCGCCGCTGCTCCCGCCACGCTCTATATTAAACGCGGCACTCCCCAGTTTATGCGCGTCACGCTGGCGCTCTTCTCCGCCGGACTGGCGACCTTCGCCCTGCTCTACTGCGTACAGCCGATCCTGCCGGTGCTCTCCCACGAGTTCGGCATCTCACCGGCCAGCAGCAGTATCTCGCTCTCTATCTCAACCGCCATGCTGGCCATTGGCCTACTGTTCACCGGCCCGCTCTCAGATGCTATTGGCCGCAAGCCGGTGATGGTTACCGCCCTGCTGCTGGCCTCCTGCTGTACGCTGCTCTCCACGATGATGACCAGCTGGCACGGCATTTTGGTTATGCGGGCGCTGGTGGGACTGTCGCTGAGCGGCGTCGCGGCGGTTGGGATGACCTACCTGAGCGAGGAGATCCACCCCAGCGTGGTGGCCTTTTCGATGGGACTCTATATCAGCGGTAACTCTATCGGCGGCATGAGCGGCCGCCTGCTCAGCGGCGTGTTTACCGACTTCTTTAGCTGGCGCATCGCCCTGGCGGTTATCGGCTGCTTTGCCCTCGCCTCGGCGCTGATGTTTTGGAAAATCCTTCCCGAGTCGCGCCATTTTCGCCCCGCCTCGCTGCGGCCCCGGTCGCTGATGATTAACTTTCGTCTGCACTGGCGCGATCGCGGTCTGCCGCTGCTGTTTCTTACCGGCTTCCTGCTGATGGGGTCATTTGTCACCCTGTTTAACTACATTGGTTATCGCCTGATGCAGACCCCATGGCAGTTGAGCCAGGCGGTGGTGGGTCTGCTTTCGGTGGCTTACCTGACCGGGACCTGGAGCTCGCCCAAAGCGGGGGCAATGACCGCACGCTTCGGGCGTGGGCCGGTGATGCTGGTTTCAACGGGGGTTATGCTGGGCGGCGTGCTGCTGACGCTCTTCTCATCGCTGGGGCTGACTTTTGCCGGTATGTTGCTCTTCTCGGCCGGTTTCTTTGCCGCCCACTCGGTAGCCAGCAGCTGGATCGGGCCGCGCGCGCGCCGGGCGAAAGGCCAGGCCTCCTCGCTTTATCTGTTTAGCTACTACCTGGGATCGAGCCTGGCGGGGACGCTAGGCGGCCTGTTCTGGCACAGCTACGGCTGGAATGGCGTAGGCGGGTTTATCGCCGTGATGCTGCTGGGCGCGCTGCTGGTGGGCCGCAGCCTGCACCATCGCCTCTCTGCGTAGCTAAATGTATCCTGCCTGAACATGCCGGGCGGCGCTACGCTTGCCCAGCCTACAAACAGCACCTTACCGTAGGCCCGTGCAAGCGTAGCGCCGCCGGGCAATATGAGCGATAAAGCACCGAGATAAATGATGATAACTAACTATCTGGATCACCTAATGGGAGCCTACTTCAATCAGGACTATGACCTGTTCGGCGAGACCATCGAAGAGGTTATGAATGAATACCTGAAATGTGAAGGCCCAGAACATGCCAAGGGGTTGATTGCCGATTGTCATCATTTTCTCCAGAGAAGTGATGACATAGAGACGGCGTTTCTCGACCTGTACGGGTTCGACTTTGATCCAGCCTTATGGAGTATGACTGCCAGACAATTTCTCACGGTGGTATCCGCGCAAGCGTCCTGTTATCTTGAAATGTAAGCAAATAAAATCAGCACAACACGAGGCACAATGGACACCAGCAACTACCAGCAACTCACCCGCACCTTCCAACGTCTTTACCGCTTCTCACACCTCTCCTCCATCGCTGGCTGGGACATGATGACAAACATGCCTGCTGCCGGGAGCGCCGCTCGGGGCGAAGCGTTGGCGGAGATCAGCGTCCTGAAACACCAGATCCTGACCGACAAAAAAGTGGCTCAGTGGCTGGACGCGGCCGCGCAGGAAGATCTCAACGATGTTGAACAGGCCAACCTGCGGGAGATGACCCGTCACTATCAGCAGGCGGCGGTGCTACCGGAGGCGCTGGTAGAGGCCAAGTCGCTGGCGGGCAGCCGCTGTGAGCACGCCTGGCGTAGCCAGCGCCCTGCCAATGACTGGGAGGGTTTTTCCGCCAACCTGAAAGAGGTGGTGAAGCTGAGCCGTGAAGAGGCTAAGCTACGCGCGGCGGCAAAAGGCTGCACCCCCTACGATGCGCTGCTGGATCTCTATGAGCCGGATATGACCGCCGCAAAGCTCGACGTGCTGTTTGCCGATCTTAAATCCTGGCTGCCGGATCTGCTTAATCAGGTCGTGGCGAAGCAGGCGCAGCGCCAGCTTATTGCGCCGGTCGGGCCGTTCCCGGTGGAGAAACAGCGTGAGCTGGGTCTCACGGCGATGCGCACCCTGGGCTTCGATTTTGACGCAGGCCGTCTGGATATCAGCGCCCACCCCTTCTGCGGCGGCGTGCCAGAGGACGTGCGCATCACCACTCGCTATGACGAGAACGAGCTGCTCAGTGCCCTCTTTGGCGTAGTGCATGAAACCGGGCATGCCCGTTACGAGCAGAACCTGCCCCGCACCTGGCTGGGACAGCCGGTAGCCGAGGCCCGCTCGATGGCCATCCACGAATCGCAAAGCCTGTTCTTTGAGATGCAGCTTGGCCGCAGCAAGGCGTTCTTGCAGCGTCTCCTGCCTGCGGTCATTGACCGCTTTGGCGCGCAGCCTGCCTTTAGCGACGAGAACTTTATCGCCTGGAACCAGCAGGTCAAGCCGGGCCTGATCCGCGTTGATGCCGATGAGGTGAGCTATCCAGCGCATGTGATCCTGCGCTATGAAATCGAGCGGGCGCTGATCAACGGTGAGATCGACGTCGACGATATTCCGGCGCTGTGGGATGAGAAGATGCAGCACTGGCTCGGCCTCTCGACGGTAGGCAACTACCGGGACGGCTGCATGCAGGATATTCACTGGACCGACGGCGGCTTTGGTTATTTCCCGTCCTATACTCTGGGTGCCATGTACGCCGCGCAGCTGTTCCATGCCGCACGCACCGCCCTGCCTAACCTTGATGCTGCCATTGCCGAAGGGGATTTCAGCGCCCTGTTCGAGTGGCTGCGGCAGAATATCTGGCAGCACGGCAGCCGCTTTACGACCGCTAAGCTGATTGAATCCGCGACCGGCGAAGCGCTGAACAGCCGCTACTTCCGCCAACATCTTACCGCCCGCTATCTGTAATCGTTTAGGCCGGGACCTGATTCCCGGCCCCCTTCTCCGCTTTGTACAAACGGTTACACGCCGATACCAATCACTCACGGAAGCCTCGACTTGAGAAGCATATAGTCTCTTCAACGGCCCCGCAGTGGGGTTAAATGATGAAACCAATTCGAGGATATCAGAATGAAAAAAGTATTAGCTCTGGTTGTTGCCGCTGCTATGGGTCTCTCTTCTGCTGCGTTCGCTGCTGACACCGCTGCGACCACCGCTGCGCCAGCGGCTACCGCTCAGACTCAGAGCGCTGCTCCGGCTGCCAAAACCACCCATCACAAAAAACACCACAAAGCTGCCGCTACCCAGAAAGCGCAGGCTGCTAAAAAGCACCACAAAAAAGCCACTAAACCGGCCGCTGACCAGAGCGCTGCTAAACCAGCCGCTGACCAGAAAGCCCAGGCTGCCAAAAAACACCACAAAAAAGCAGTAAAACACACCGCTGCTAAACCGGCTGCTCAGCCTGCTGCCTAAGTTTGATGCTTACTTCAGCGCCCGCCTGCCGGGCGCTGTTTCTTTCGGAGGATCTATGCTGCAACGCTACCGTTTCGAGCTGATTTTGCTCATGCTGATTGCCTGCGCGCTGGTGACCCTCCGCTTCTATCTTTCCTGAATGTAGCACGCTGATTTTACTCCCCCTTTCCTGCCGTCCCGTCTATAGTTGTTGCTTAGGGTTTGAATAATCATTATTGCCCCACCAGAGTGTGATATGCATAAATTCGGTATTCTGCTATTGGGTTCGCTTTGTTCATTTTCTTTTTACAGCCATGCCGATGATGCTGCTGCTGAGATCAAGACGCTGTTTTTCAATCATGACGACCGGGTAAAGGTGAGCAATCCGACGCAGTCGCCTTGGGACGCTATCGGCCAGCTGGAGACCGCCAGCGGCAATCTCTGCACCGCGACGCTGATTTCACCGCGCGTGGCGTTGACCGCCGGACACTGCCTGTTGACGCCGCCCCGAGGCAAGGCCGATAAAGCCGTGGCGCTGCGCTTTGTGGCGCAGAATGGCATCTGGCGTTATGAGATCCACGGGATTGAGGGACGGGTTGAGCCAACCCTGGGCAAGCGCCTTAAGCCTGACGGCGAAGGCTGGATTGTTCCACCTGCCGCCGCACCGTGGGATTTCGGCCTGATCGTGCTGCGCTACCCGCCGTCGGGGATCACCCCCCTACCGCTGTTTGACGGGGATCGCGATGCGCTCACCGCCGCGCTAAAAGCGGCGGACCGGAAGGTGACGCAGTCAGGCTATCCGCAGGATCACCTGGATAACCTCTACAGCCATCAAAACTGCGTGGTGACCGGCTGGGCGCAGGATAGCGTGCTCTCTCACCAGTGCGATACCCTGCCCGGCGACAGCGGCTCTCCGCTGATGCTAAAGACTGACGACGGCTGGCGGCTGATTGCGGTCCAAAGCTCCGCGCCGGGGGCCAAAGATCGCTGGCGCGCCGATAACCGGGCGATTGCCATCACCGGCTTTCGCGATCGGCTGGACGCCCTGGCACAGGAGCCGTAGTTAACCCTGGCAGTGCTGCCGAAGCGCCCAATCGGCATCGTCGCGCTAAAGAAGAACCCCTGCT
>NZ_LR607338.1:914102-932006 GCF_902164725.1 Pseudescherichia vulneris
CAGGGAGAGCAAGGCCATCATCTTTTTGTTGGTTTTCTGAGTTAAGCGTAATATAACCAGCCGATTTCGCTGCCCGTTAATCGCGAATACGGACGGCGATCACAGCAGCAGCGAAAGGGCTTAGGGCAGGTTTCTGGCGTAGCGCTAGCTGGCCTGGAACGGATCCTTTTGATCGTCCTGGCTGTCATCACGCTTGCGGGGGAGTTCACCCTGCTTAGCGGGGTTATCTTTAACCGGTTTGGTCTCTTCTGCTTTTAAGGGGGAAGCGTAGTTGTCCGTCATCATGTTCTCCTGTTATTACCTCACCTGAAGTTTAGTCAACGATTCAGGAACCGGGTAACAGAATCTATTCCCGCTACAAAGGACGTTTTTGGCTTGCACCGCGGGCAGGACGTACAAGGACATAACCCAGGGCGATAAACTGACGGTTATCTATCGTGCCGGCACCCTGTCTCTCCTGTTGCCATAGCCCTGTCAGGGCATTAAACACAAGCTGTATCTCGCCCTCGGGGGTATCAACGATATACTTCCCACTCGGCAAATAACCGCATGAGTAACTTATTCTGCGCATGGGCGGCGCTTTAACGGTATATTCAATTTTGCGAAAACCAGTGGAGGCGGTGGTAAAAAAATAAAACGGCACACTGGTTATTTTTAAATCACCCACGTCAGCAATAATTTCGCCATCACGAAACAGCGTAAGCGCTTTTAAAACCAGATTAACTGAATGAGATCCCTCATATCCAGGATATTCAGCCTTAAAATAGACGAAATTCATAGATGCCTCTATCACCACTCTTAGCGACCGCGTTAAAACAAGATTAGCAATGAAAACGCAACCGCAACGTTTTTTGTTAACGTGTCGTGATAGTCAGGCAGGGATTTCCGCAGCAGCTAGAGAAAGAGACGCTACTGCGGTTACAACGGGGTAAGGGCTCAGGCAACTTTTTCCGCGACAGGCGTTTCACACTGGCGCAGACTGAGCTGCAGATCGTAAATCAGACTTTGTACCATTTCCGGCGACAGGTGGAAAAACTGTGAATCAAAGGTGCTGGCCCCTGCTGTATACGGAGAGGTGCTGAAACCAAATCTCATGACAACACCGTTATGATCCTCTTCCGGTCCGACCTGCCAGCCTACGACAGGAAACGCAGGTAATACGGGCTCTTTGCTCATCCTAAATCTCCTTATAAACGTGATGCAATATTTAACCTTTGCAGCCAATCTTGTTAGCGTGGCTTAAGATTCATCTTAAACTCACCTGCAGAATTTTCAGTTTAGCCTACCGTTAGGCAGACACAAGCCGGCCACAAGAATAATAGCCCTTAATCGTGTAACCAGGAGCATTCTGAACGCTTTCTTGCAAAACGTTAACAGTACTTTCGTATGATTTGCACTTTTCCCCTTTTTATTTAGCACAGACATTCCTGAATTTCAGAGAATTACCTAAAAAGTTTACAATTTAAGCAGCTAGCATAATTTCAACGCCGTAATAACCTTTAGGTAAAGTTTTTAAAGTATCAGCATAAATTTTAAAAAAATAGCGGATCGGCATATTGCTGACTACGTTTATTACTGGTTCATTCAACGAGACGGATTATTATGACGACACAAGATAACAACCTCCCTCACTATCCACGCCCTCCTTTTGTAGAGCAAACGCAGAAAGTGCCGGGGCTTGCGTCAGAAATGAAGCCGATCCCCGATCATGGTGAAACCAGCTATACCGGTTCGGGTCGTCTGGCAGGTAAAAAAGCGCTGATTACCGGCGGTGACTCCGGTATCGGTCGCGCAGTAGCTATTGCCTATGCCCGCGAAGGCGCAGATGTGGCGATTAACTATCTGCCGGAAGAAGAATCTGATGCAGAAGCGGTGATTGCCTTAATTAAGGCGGAAGGTCGTAACGCCGTGGCGCTGCCAGGCGACATTCGCTCAGAAACATTCTGCCAGCAGCTGGTGGTTGAAGCTATTAACAAGCTCGGCGGCCTGGACATTCTGGTCAACAACGCCGGTCATCAACAGTTCTGCGAATCTATTGAGACGCTGACCACCGAAGCGTTTGATGAAACCTTCAAAACCAACGTCTATGCCCCATTCTGGATCACCAAGGCAGCCGTGCCGCATCTGAAAGAGGGCGCAGTTATTATTAACACTTCCTCTGTGCAGGCCTTCCAGCCGAGCGATATCCTGCTGGACTATGCGCAGACCAAGGCCTGTAACGTCGCGTTTACCAAAGCGCTGGCTAAGCAGCTCGGTCCGAAAGGCATTCGCGTAAACGCCGTTGCGCCGGGTCCATACTGGACGCCGCTGCAGGTGTGTGGCGGACAGCCGCAGGAAAAAGTAAAAGCCTTCGGTGAAACTGCCCCGCTCGCCCGTCCAGGCCAGCCGGTTGAGATCGCCCCGCTGTATGTTCTTTTTGCCTCTGACGAAAGTTCCTTCTCGTCCGGCCAGGTATGGTGCTCAGACGGCGGTACCGGCACGGTGTAACACTTGGGCAGGCCGCGCCTGCCTTGTCGATTTTTGCAGGATAAGCATTAATGAAGAATCAGTCTTTATCCCGAACCGAGCGTGTCGACGGCTATGCTGGCCTTGGCGACTATGCAGCCATTGGCGATGGTCGCTCGGTGGCGCTGATAGCCCCAGATGGTGCTATCGACTGGTGGTGCGCCCCTAATATGGATTCGCCGCCGCTGTTCGATCGTATTCTGGATGCCAAATTTGGTGGTTATTTTCAGATCGAACCGGTCGAAGACTACTGCATGGAGCGGCAGTACCGGGAAAACAGCAACGTGCTGGAAACCTGTTACACCACCAGCACGGGTAAAGTGCGATTCACCGAGTCCCTTAACAGTAACAACGCAGGCCGTTTGCCCTGGTGTGAGCTGGCCCGGCGCGTTGAGGGGCTGGAGGGCGAAGTGGAGATGAGGCTGGTCTTTGTCCCTGGTACCGCCGCCTGTACCCGCTCCTCATGGATAGGTGACTCCGCCAAAGGCCAGATTGTTCACATTGGCGATCTGATGGCGATGCTGCGTACCACCTCCGACATTGAAATCACCTGCGTTGACGATCAGGCGATTGAAGGCGTGTTTACCACAAAAGCGGGCTCGCGTTCGCTGGTGGCCCTGTTGGTGAGCGATAACGAGCCGCTGGCCGTGCCGCCGCTGGAAAAAATCGACGAGCGGATCGACGTTAGCGATAAAAACTGGGCCTCATGGGCGGAACACCTTAGCTATGAAGGTGTGCACAAGAAGCACGTTGTTCGCTCTGCGCTGGCGCTTAAGTTCCTGCTCTACTCCCCGACCGGTGCACTGGCTGCTGCCCCAACCACCTCCCTACCGGAGGGCATCGGCGGCGAAAAGAATTACGACTACCGCTACGCCTGGATCCGCGACGCCTGCCTGATCATTCGCGCCTTTGCGTTTATCGGCGCGCTCGAAGAGTGTAAGGCGGCCTTCTCCTGGCTGACCCACACTATCGTGCGTCATGAAGGCAAGCTGCGGGCCTGCTATACCCTGGACGGCGACGTTGTACCGAATGAGACCTATCTTCCCCTGGAAGGTTACAAAGGGTCGAAGCCGGTACGCGTGGGCAATAACGCCCAGAGCCAGCAGCAGCTCAGCATGTTTGGCGACATGCTGGATACTGCCCTGCTGTTCGTTCATGCCGGTCACGTGCTGGATCTCACTACCGCCCGCCTGCTGGCTTCTTTGGCTAACGAGTGCGCGGATACCTGGCGCCAGGATGACTGTGGTATCTGGGAGCTGCCCGAACGGCGTCACTATACCCACTCCAAAATGGCCTGCTGGGTGACCCTGGACATCGCCGTACGATTGGCAGAAGACGGTCATATTGAAAAAACCTGGGTCAACCGCTGGACACGTGAACGGGATCGGGTAAGCGCCTGGATTGAAGAGCACTGCTGGTCTGAAAAGAAACAGGCTTACTCCTTCTACGCCGGTAGCGACCATCTGGATGCCGCTATGTGCCTTACGTGGTACTACGGCAAGAAAATTAACCCAGCGCGCATGAAATCCACCTATGACGCCATTTACGCGGAGTTGGGCCACAATTCGCCGATGCTCTATCGCTACAGCGAAGTAGAGAAAGAGGAGAGCACCTTTGTGGCCTGCTCGTTCTGGTTGGTAGAGGCATGGGCGCGCCTGGACGATACGCAAAAAGCGTCTGAGTACATGGAAACGATCCTTGGCAACCTGTGTGACCAGGGTAACGTCGAGAACTTTAACGAAATGTTTGACGTGCGCACCGGCGAGTGGCGCGGCAATGTCCCGCAAGGGCTGAGCCATCTCTCGCTGATCTGCGCTGCCGACGCGCTGTCACGCTTCCGTGACGGCAAAAAGCAGTGGCACGTCTGACGAATTCAACCAAGGCTTCTATACTTCAGAGCGTAAGTGCTCTGTTAAACCCAAAGAAGAGTGCAATAAATAATTGGATCTTACGAGGAGTGATTAACGATGGCGACTAACTACACTGAACACTACCATGATTGGTTACGCGACGCTCATGCGATGGAGAAACAGGCCGAGTCCATGCTGGAAAAAATGGCAGACCGTCTTGAGCACTACCCGGATCTGCGTGCGCGCATCGTACAGCATATCGAAGAGACCCGTCAGCAGCAGAAGCTGGTCGATCAGGTGCTTGCCCGCAATAACATCTCTACCTCAACCCTGAAAGATGCGATGGGTAAACTGTCCGCGATGGGCCAGGCCATCGGCGGTATGATGACGCCTGACGAAGTGGTCAAAGGCGCAATCAGCGGCTACGTCTTCGAGCATTTCGAAATTGCCTGCTACACCTCACTGATTAGCGCAGCCGAGATGGCCGGTGACCATGAAGGCGCGGCTGTTTTCAAACAGATCCGTGAGCAGGAGATTGCGATGGCTGACTGGTGTCAGACCCACCTGCCGGACGTGACTCAGCAGTTCCTGTCACGCTCTGCCCAGCCTAACACCGAAGCGAAACGCTAACTCGCCCCTGCCCGCTTCACGCTGAAGCGGGCAGTTTTCCTCTTGTTCCTGGCTTCACCCATCTTCGCCCACTATCCGGCATATATAATACACTTCCCCTAATAACGCTGCGTAATTAATACAACAGTGACCTTTAAGCTACGCGTAAATAAAAGTAAAAATATCTACATTATTATTCCCGGCGCTTAACGACTGCGCTTAGCATGGCGCTCCCAATTATCCTGTTTTGCCTGCTCGGATTTACGCAGCGCAATATAACAGGCTCCGCTTCCGCCATGATGTGGCAGCGCCTGACAAAATGCCTGCACGTCGTCAAATTCCGGTAGCCAGCGAAAAAGATAACTACGCACAATATTAGCGTGCGACTTATCTTCCCGCCCTTTACCATGAATAATAAGTAAGTTACGCAGGTTATCCTGTCTGGCCTGATGCAGGAAGCTGAATAGCATCTGCCGACACTGCTCAATCGGCTGCTTTAGCAGGTTAAGGCTGGCCTGCTGGCTGTACTTACCGAGACGCAACTTATCAATGACGCCGCTTTGCAGCCCCTCACGGCGAAACTCCAGCGGCGTTGCCAGCGGCAGCACATCCAGAAAATCGGTTGTCAGGAAATTGTCCTGCTGTAACAGATCAATACGCGGCGGCGTGCGCGTGTTGCGGCTGGGATGCCACTGTACGTCGGCGCAGCGTTTAAGGGGTTGGACATCCTCCATGGCGTCAAGAAATAGCGATTTGTCGTCAAGGTTCATGGTCACTCCTCGTGCAACGTTTGACAGCTCAGGCGCTACTATAGCCACCCGCGAGACCGGTCACAACGCTGTTGTTTAATTTCTAGCATGTTCCTGATAAGGCACACCGTCTGGCGAGCGTACTCAAGTATAAGTACATTCACTGCCACTTAACTAATACCCCTATTACAGTAAACAAAATGATTTAACTTAAACCGTTGATAAACTCATTACCAAACTTTACTGGTATTAGTATTAAAGATGTCTATACTAAAATAAACCCGCCCAAGGAGTGGTTGCGTTAAAATAATGTAAGGATGCACTGCTGTGTGTACTGTAGAGTCTGGCGGATGTCGACAGGCTCTATTTTTTTACGTCAAAATCGGTAAGATAATATCCTATATTGCTTTCTCGCCAATTTAGGATCTCGCTATGTTAATCCTGCTGGAAGACAAAATCGACACGCCCCTCGGCCCGCTTTGGGTGATCTGTGACGAACAGTACCGCCTGCGCGCCGTTGAGTGGGAGGAGCACGCCGACCGCATGGAGCTGCTGCTCAATGTCCACTACCGTAAGCCAGGCTATCGCCGCGTCGCGGCCAGCAATCCCGGCGGGCTAAGCGACAAACTTCACGACTACTTTGCCGGTCATCTTAGTGTAATTGACGATCTGCCCACCGAAACCGCTGGCACGCCATTTCAACGGGCGGTGTGGAAAGCGCTACGCGAGATCCCCTGCGGCCAGGTCATCCACTACGGCCAGCTGGCCGAGCTGCTGGGACGCGCTGGCGCAGCGCGAGCGGTGGGCGCGGCGAATGGTTCTAATCCCGTTAGCATTGTTGTTCCCTGCCACCGGGTAATCGGTCGCAACGGCACTCTGACCGGATACGCTGGCGGCGTCCAGCGTAAAGAGTGGCTTTTGCGTCATGAGGGCTATCTTTTACTGTAGAAAAAGGGGACTTTTTGTGCCTTTTTACGCGCCTAAAATCAATAAACCCCTAATCAACATAAGGAATTTCAATAAGTTAAACTTATTGATTTTTCAAAGGTTCCAATAATCGCTGTTTGGGGATTAAGCAGGCTTACGTGCTCAGCAAAAAGATGTTAAAATTGACCAATATCAATTACGGCCTGAGCAGACCTATGATCCCGGAAAAGCGAATTATACGACGCATTCAGTCTGGCGGTTGTGCTATCCATTGCCAGGATTGCAGCATCAGCCAGCTTTGTATCCCGTTCACCCTCAATGAACACGAGCTGGACCAGCTTGATAACATCATCGAGCGCAAAAAGCCGATTCAGAAAGGCCAAACGCTGTTTAAAGCGGGCGACGAACTGAAGTCCCTTTATGCGATCCGCTCCGGTACCATTAAGAGCTATACCATCACCGAACAGGGTGATGAGCAGATCACCGGTTTTCATCTGGCAGGCGATCTGGTGGGCTTTGACGCTATCGGTACCGGCCACCACCCGAGCTTTGCTCAGGCGCTGGAGACCTCAATGGTCTGCGAAATTCCGTTTGAGACGCTGGACGATCTCTCCGGCAAGATGCCCAATCTGCGTCAGCAGATGATGCGTCTGATGAGCGGCGAGATCAAAGGCGACCAGGATATGATCCTGCTGCTGTCGAAAAAGAATGCGGAAGAGCGCCTGGCTGCCTTTATCTATAACCTCTCCCGCCGCTTTGCCCAGCGCGGTTTCTCACCCCGTGAGTTCCGTCTGACCATGACCCGTGGCGATATTGGCAACTACCTGGGCCTCACGGTAGAAACCATCAGCCGTCTACTGGGCCGTTTCCAGAAGAGCGGCATGCTGGCAGTGAAAGGTAAGTACATTACTATCGAAAACGGCGATATTCTCGCCGAGCTTGCTGGCCACGCGCGCAACGTCGCCTGACGCTCACGCCAGTACTCACCTCTTGCCAGACAACAAAATAGTCCGATTTGTTGATCTGGCAAAGGCTAGCCTCTGTTTCATTCTCCACATATAGGTTACTCTTTTAATTACAGACTGCGGTGACAGATGTAAGGAGACCCTGTATGGCCATGTATCAAAATATGCTGGTTGCCATCGATCCCAATCAGGATGACCAGCCAGCGCTACGGCGTGCTGTATATTTGCATCAGAAAATTGGCGGCCGCATCAAAGCCTTCCTGCCGATCTATGACTTCTCATATGAGATGACCACCCTTCTGTCGCCCGACGAGCGTACCGCCATGCGTCAGGGCGTCATCAGCCAGCGGACCGCCTGGATCCGCGAGCAGGCAAAATATTACATCGATGCCGGGGTGCCGATTGATATCAAGGTGATCTGGCATAACCGTCCTTTCGAAGCCATTATTCAGGAAGTGTTAACCGGGCATCATGACCTGGTGTTGAAGATGGCCCACCAGCACGACAAGCTGGAGTCGGTGATCTTTACCCCTACCGACTGGCATCTGCTGCGTAAGTGCCCTTGCCCGGTGTGGATGGTGAAAGACCAGCCGTGGCCCGAAGGCGGCAAAGCGCTGGTGGCGGTGAACCTCGCGAGCGAAGAGCCGTACCATAACGCGCTCAATGAGAAGCTGGTGCGGGAAACCATCCAGCTCGCCGAGCAGGTGAACCATACAGAAGTGCATCTGATTGGTGCCTACCCAGTCACTCCGATCAATATTGCCATCGAACTGCCGGAGTTTGACCCTACCGTCTACAACGACGCCATTCGCGGTCAGCATCTGCTGGCGATGAAAGCCCTGCGCCAGAAGTTTGGCATCTCTGAGAAGCTCACCCACGTGGAAAAAGGCCTGCCTGAAGAGGTGATCCCGGAGCTGACCGAGCATCTGCAGGCTGGGGTGGTGGTGCTGGGCACGGTGGGTCGTACCGGCCTCTCCGCGGCGTTTTTAGGCAATACCGCCGAGCAGGTCATTGACCATCTGCGCTGCGACCTGCTGGTGATCAAGCCCGATGACTACCGCTCGCCGGTTGAGATTGATGACGACGAAGACGATTGAGTCGTTGAGGTCACAAAAAAACCGCCTTTACGGCGGTTTTTTATTTTATGCGCCTCTTACAACGCTTTGAGGATCGCATCCACGCTCTGCTTGGCATCGCCAAACAGCATCTGGGTGTTCTCCTTAAAGAACAGCGGGTTCTGTACGCCAGCGTAGCCGGTGTTCATCGAACGCTTAAACACGATCACGTTCTGTGCCTTCCACACTTCCAGAACCGGCATCCCGGCAATCGGGCTACGCGGATCGTCCAGCGCCGCCGGGTTCACGGTGTCGTTCGCGCCAATGACCAGCACCGTATCGGTATCGGAGAAATCATCGTTGATCTCATCCATCTCCAGCACGATGTCGTAAGGCACTTTGGCTTCTGCCAGCAGCACGTTCATATGACCCGGCAGACGCCCGGCAACCGGGTGAATACCAAAGCGCACCTTGATGCCGCGGGCACGTAGCCGCTCCGTGATCTCCGCCACCGGATACTGCGCCTGGGCGACCGCCATGCCGTAGCCTGGGGTAATGATGACCGAGTGTGAATTCTTCAGCAGATCGGCAGTCTCTTCCGCGCTGATTTCACGGTGCTCGCCTACCTCTTCGTCCTCACCGGTTGAAGAGCCGTCGGTGCCGAAGCCGCCCGCGATCACGCTGATAAACGACCGATTCATCGCCTTACACATGATGTAGGAGAGGATCGCACCGGACGAGCCCACCAGCGCACCGGTGACGATCAGCAGGTCGTTGCTGAGCATAAAGCCCGCCGCCGCCGCTGCCCAACCGGAGTAGGAGTTGAGCATCGATACCACCACAGGCATGTCTGCCCCGCCGATTGACGCCACCAAATGCCAGCCAAACGCCAGCGCAATGATAGTCATCACCAGCAGCGCCAGCACCTGGAGCCCCACGCTTTCGGTGCGGACAAACACCAGCAGCAGCAGGAAGGAGACCACTAGCGCCGCAAGGTTCATCTTGTGACGGTTTGGCAGCATCAGCGGCTTAGAGGAGATTTTGCCGCGCAGCTTGCCGAATGCCACAATGGAGCCGGTAAAGGTCACCGCCCCGATAAAGATGCCGAGGAACACCTCCGTCAGGTGGATATTCACCAGGATCGGCTCAAGGCCCGGCTCGTGGTACAGGTAGCTGTTAAAGCCTACCAGCACCGCCGCCAGACCCACGAAGCTGTGCAGGATTGCCACCAGCTCCGGCATTTCGGTCATCTCAACTTTCTTCGCCAGATGAATACCAATCGCGCCACCGATAATCATGGCTACGATGATCCAGGCGACGTTGCCGGTCTCCGGCCCAAAGATGGTGGCGATCAGCGCAATGGCCATCCCGGCGATGCCAAAGCGGTTACCCTGCTGAGAGGTTTCATGCTTTGACAGCCCGGCCAGGCTGAAAATAAACAGGATCGCGGCAACAATGTATGCAGCTGTAACTAATCCTCCAGACATGTGCTACCCCTTAGTTCTTCCGGAACATTTTCAGCATACGCTGAGTGACGGTGAAACCACCGAAAATATTGATACTGGCGATCAGCACGGCAATAAAGCTCAGGAAGCTTATCCAGCCGCCATGACCAATCTGCAGCAGCGCACCGACCACGATAATTCCCGAGATGGCGTTCGTGACCGACATCAGCGGGGTATGCAGCGCATGGGAGACGTTCCAGACCACGTAGTAACCTACCACGCAGGCCAGTGCGAACACGGTAAAGTGACCGAGGAACTCCTTCGGTGCCACATCCGCCAGCCAGCCGAAGAGGATAATCACCAGCGCCATCAGGGCGTATTTGCGCCACGGTGAGGCGGGAGCCTTCGGCTCTTCAAGGACAGGGGCAGCTTTCGCGGCCGCCTGCGGCTGGGCTGAAACCTGAATTGGCGGCGCAGGCCAGGTAGTTTCGCCGTCACGGATCACCGTTACGCCGCGCACCACCACATCGTCAAAATCAACGGTGACGTTGCCATCTTTCTCTTTGCACAGCAGCTTCAGCAGATTAACCAGGTTGGTACCGTAGAGCTGGGAGGACTGCGTCGGCAGGCGGCCCGGCAGATCGGTATAACCGATCACCTTCACGCCGTTGGCGGTCGTGAATACCTCATTGGGCACGGTGTATTCGCAGTTGCCGCCGTTCTGCGCGGCCAGGTCGACAATCACGCTGCCCGGATTCATGGAGTCTACCATTTCGCGGGTGATCAGCGTCGGAGCCGGTTTGCCTGGGATCAGCGCGGTGGTCACAATGATGTCCACCTCTTTTGCCTGGGCGGCAAACAGCGCCATCTCAGCCTTGATGAAGGCCTCAGACATCACCTTGGCGTAGCCGTCCCCGCTGCCCGCTTCCTCTTTGAAATCCAGCTCAAGGAACTCAGCGCCCATGCTCTGGACCTGCTCTTTCACTTCCGGGCGGGTATCAAAGGCGCGCACGATGGCACCCAGGCTGTTGGCTGCGCCAATGGCGGCAAGGCCAGCGACGCCTGCGCCAATGACCATCACCTTGGCAGGCGGCACTTTCCCTGCTGCGGTGATCTGGCCGGTAAAGAAGCGGCCGAACTCGTGGGCAGCCTCAACAATGGCACGGTAACCGGCAATGTTGGCCATCGAGCTGAGCGCGTCGAGGGACTGGGCGCGGGAGATACGCGGCACGGAGTCCATCGCCATAACAGTGACGTTACGCGCGGCCAGCTTCTCTAGCAGCTGCGGGTTTTGTGCTGGCCAGATAAAGCTCACCAGCGTTGTACCCGGATTAAGGCACGCAATTTCATCGTCGCCGGGCGCATTCACCTTGAGGATGATGTCTGATTGCCAGATCGCATTACCGTCGACAACCTCGGCACCCGCCTCGGTAAAGGCAGCGTCATCGAAGCTTGCCAGCTTGCCCGCGCCGCTTTCGACTGCGACGGTGAAACCCAGTTTTAGCAGCTGCTCGACCGTTTTTGGTGTCGCCGCCACGCGAGTTTCATTGGCCAACCGCTCTTTTGGTATACCAATACGCATAGTTTTCCCTTCCATCGGTTTTGAATGAGGGTTTGTCAGTTTCTTCACAGATGTCAAAAATAAAACCGTAACAAACTTTCTATAACCTACTGAAAATAACGCCTGTGATCTACCGCAACAATTAAGAAATGAAGGTTTTATGAGGTAAAATTGAGCCAGCACGGGTATAAACAGCTCAATTTAACTTTAAATAATAGCGCAGGCCCCATATTCCGCTTATACGAGACGGCAATACGTGATTTTTCGCCGGGGTAAATCGCTAATTTAACATGGCATTAACTTAAAAAAGTCATATGCTTAACCGCTTTTACTGGTCAAGCGTCTATTTTTTCAACATATCGCGTTTTAGTATGTCAACCTATCCCCTCGGTAGCACAGGTGATGAAAAATCTCGCAGACAGTTGCAAGATTAAAATGCAATAATCATCCACGTTTTCAAGACATCTCTAATACCAGTATCTGGTTTGCGCAAGGCGAAGGACTATTTTTATGAAGCTTAAGAACACCCTCCTGGCATCCGCACTCCTGTCGGCAACGGCCTTGTCGGCGCAGGCCGCGACCGAGTTGACGCCGGAGCAAGCGGAAGCGGTAAAACCTTACGACCGTATCGTGGTCACCGGCCGCTTTAACGCTATTGGTGACGCTGTCACCGCCGTCTCCAACCGTGCTGATAAAGTAGGCGCAGATGCCTTCTTCGTCGTTGATACCTCTGATTTAGGCAACAGCGGCAACTGGCGCGTAACGGCCGATCTCTATAAGAAAGACGCTGCCAAAGCAGAGGCATCGCAGAACCGGGTTATTAACGGCGTGACTGAACTGCCTAAAGACGAAGCTATCCAGCTTGAGCCTTTTGATACCGTTACTGTCCAGGGTTTCTACCGTAGCCAGCCTGAAGTGAACAGCGCGATCACCAAAGCGGCGAAAGCTAAAGGCGCGGCCTCGTTCTACATTGTACGCCAGGTTGACGCCAACGACGGTGGTAACCAGCGTATTACCGCCTACATCTATAAAGCCGATGCCAAAAAACGCGTTCTGCAAAGCCCGGATGCTATCCCGGCTGACTCCGAAGCAGGCCGCGCTGCACTGGCGAAAGGCGGTGAAGAAGCGAAGAAAGTGGAGATCCCAGGCGTAGCCACCAGCGCTGCACCAAGTACCGAAGTGGGCCGCTTCTTTGAAACGCAGTCCTCGAAAGGTGGACGTTACACTGTCACCCTGCCGGATGGCACTAAGATTGAAGAGGTGAATAAAATCACCGCAGCGCAAATGGTGCCGTTCGATAGCGTTCAGTTCACCGGTAACTACGGCAACATGACCGAGATCTCTTACCAGGTGGCGAAACGCGCCGCGAAGAAAGGCGCGAAGTATTACCACATTACGCGTCAGTGGCAGGAGCGTGGTAACAACATCACCATCAGCGCCGACCTCTACAGATAATTCTCCAAAAGGCGGCCTCTGCCGCCTTTTTCTCCCATTTCTGCAAATTTCTGCCATACATTATTGCATGCGCATCTTCCACTACGTAAAATCCCGCGCCTTAGTATGATCCACGCTATTTATGCGCTCCGGCGAAATAATTATTCTGGATTTGTCGTTTTTTTAACAGGATGCCAATGGAAAAGAAACTTGGCCTGAGCGCGCTGACTGCGCTTGTTTTAAGTTCAATGCTGGGCGCGGGCGTCTTCAGCCTGCCGCAAAATATGGCGGCCGTCGCCAGTCCCGCTGCGCTCATGATCGGCTGGGCCATTACCGGGGTCGGCATTCTGCTGTTAGCCTTCGCCATGCTGCTGCTCACCCGCCTGCGGCCCGATCTCGACGGCGGTATATTCACCTATGCGCGAGAGGGCTTCGGCGAGCTGATTGGCTTCTGCTCTGCCTGGGGCTACTGGCTCTGCGCGGTGATCGCCAACGTCTCCTATCTGGTGATTGTCTTTTCGGCGCTGAGCTTCTTCACCGATACGCCAGCGCTGCGCCTGTTCGGCGATGGCAATACCTGGCAATCCATCGTCGGAGCCTCCTGCCTGCTGTGGATCGTCCACTGGCTAGTGCTGCGCGGCGTGCAGACGGCGGCGAGCATTAACCTCGCTGCCACGCTGGCGAAGCTGGTTCCACTGGGTCTGTTTGTGGTGCTGGCCGGGCTGGCATTCAACGCCGACAGGTTCAGCCTCGACTTTACCGGGGTAGAGCTTGGCGTGCCGGTGTGGGAGCAGGTAAAAAATACCATGCTCATTACCCTGTGGGTCTTTATCGGCGTTGAAGGTGCAGTGGTGGTATCCGCCAGGGCACGCAATAAGCAGGACGTTGGCCGGGCGACGCTAATGGCAGTGATCGCCGCCCTGACGGTCTATCTGTTTGTCACTCTGCTGTCGCTGGGGGTAGTGCCCCGTCCGCAGCTGGCGGAGATGCGCAATCCCTCTATGGCCGGATTGATGGTGGATATGATGGGCTCCTGGGGCGAAGTAATCATCGCTGCCGGGCTAATCGTCTCTGTTTGCGGAGCCTACCTCAGTTGGACCATCATGGCGGCCGAGGTGCCTCTGCTGGCGGCGAAGTACAAAGCCTTCCCGCGCATTTTTGCCAAGCAGAATGCGAATAACGCCCCGTCGGCCTCGCTGTGGCTGACCAACGCCAGCGTCCAGATCTGCCTGATTCTGATCTGGCTCACAGGTTCTGACTACAATACACTTTTAACCATCGCCTCCGAGATGATTCTGGTACCCTATTTCCTGGTGGGTGCCTATCTCTTAAAAGTCGCCCAGCGTCCGCTGCATCAGGCTACGGGTATCGGTGCCTGCATCTATGGCCTATGGTTACTTTATGCTTCCGGGCCAATGCATCTGCTGCTGTCGGTGGTACTCTATGCGCCAGGCCTGCTGGTCTTTCTCTATGCACGCCGCACGCATCCGCAGCCCGATCTGTTACAACGTCACGAAAAGGTGTTGATGGGGCTGCTGTTGATCGCGGCGCTTCCGGCAACCTGGATACTGATGGGGCAGTAATTCTGCCCCTACGCTGTAAAACAAGGAGATAACGATGGGAAGAAACGACCCCTGCCCGATTCTGATTACCGGCGGCGGCCGCCGCATTGGCCTTGCCATCGCCCACCATTTTCTTAACCAGCAGCAGCCGGTTATCGTCAGCTATCGCACCTTCTATCCGGCCATTGAGGTTTTACAGGAAGCGGGCGCGGTCTGCATCAAGGCGGATTTTTGTCACGATGAGGGCATCCTCGCTTTTGCCGAGGAGGTTAAATCCCGTACCCACGGGCTGCGGGGCATTATCCACAATGCCGGAGCCTGGGTGCCGGAGAAGCCGGGAGCGCCGATTACCGAGGTGCTCTGTGCGATGATGCAGATCCACGTTCATGCCCCCTATCTGCTGAATCACGCCCTGGAAAGCCTGGTGCGCGGCCACGGTCACGCAGGCGGTGACATCATCCACTTCACCGATTACGTGGTCGAGCGCGGCAGCGACAAGCATATCGCCTATGCGGCCAGTAAGGCGGCGCTGGATAATATGACCCGCTCGTTTGCCCGCAAGCTGGCTCCGGAGGTAAAAGTGAACTCCATCGCCCCGTCGCTGATCCTGTTCAACGAGGGGGATGACGCTGAATACCGGCAGAAGGCGCTCAACAAGTCACTGATGAAGATCGCGCCCGGCGAGAAAGAGGTGATCGATCTGATCGACTACCTGATGACCAGCCGATTCGTGACCGGACGCAACTTTGCTCTCGACGGGGGTCGCCCGCTGCGCTAGTGGAAGCGGCTCCAGCAGAAAATCAACAGCCAGGCGCTGAGGCTCCAGCAGAGAACGGCTGCACCCAGCGCCAGCGGCAGTCGCATAGCGGCGGTGAAATACCAGAGCGACAGCAGGTAGATGAAGTAAGGGATAATTGCCCACATGCCAAACACAATGGTCGTGCGCAGCGCCTCAATGCCGCGCTCAGAGGCGACGATGTAGTGCGCGATCAGAGCGAAGGTAGGAAATAGCGGGATCAGCCCGGCAATGTAGTAATTTTTTGTTTTTGCGAGCACGCTAATTAGCAACACCACCAGCGCGCCAATCGCCGCTTTAACCACTAACCCCATGATTTATCCCTGACTCTTTTCCACATTAAGCCCCCAGCATAACGGAACCGTTCCCGTTTATGAAAGATTAATGGAAGCTTCCGGCAAGGCGGTGTATGTTGGCGCTTTTGCCCCCGATGATCACCAATGAACAAGATCGTTTTTGTGGAAGACGACCCGGAAGTGGGTGCCCTGATTGCTGCCTACCTTGGTAAGCACGATATCGACGTTATGCTGGAGACGCGTGGCGATCGCGCCGAAGAGACCATCCTGCGTGAAAATCCTGAGCTGGTGCTACTGGATATCATGCTCCCAGGTAAAGATGGCATGACCCTCTGCCGGGACCTGCGTGGACAGTGGCAAGGCCCTATTGTGCTGCTCACCTCCCTTGATAGCGATATGAACCATATCCTCTCTCTTGAGATGGGGGCCAGCGACTATATTCTGAAAACCACGCCGCCCGCCGTGCTGCTGGCGCGTCTGCGCCTCCACCTGCGTCAGAGCAGCGTGACGGCCCGTCCGATTGCCACCGCGTCACTTACGCCACACAACGCGCTGCGTTTTGGCACCTTGTCTATCGATCCCGTTAACCGTCAGGTGCTGCTCGCCAACGAGCCGGTCGCCCTCTCCACCGCTGATTTTGACCTACTGTGGGAGCTGGCAACCCACGCCGGACAGATCATGGATCGCGACGCGCTGCTGAAAAACCTGCGCGGGGTGAGCTATGACGGATTGGACCGCAGCGTTGACGTTGCCATCTCGCGCCTGCGCAAAAAGCTGCTGGATAGCGCCACCGAGCCTTACCGGATCAAAACCGTGCGTAACAAAGGCTACCTATTTGCCCCGCACGCGTGGGATAACTAACGAATGAAGAAGCTTTTCGTCCAGTTCTACCTGCTGCTGTTTGTCTGCTTTCTGGTGATGACTATGCTGGTCGGGCTGGTGTACAAATTTACCGCCGAACGGGCAGGCAGACAGTCGCTGGACGACCTAATGAAAAGCTCTCTCTACCTGATGCGCAGCGAGCTGCGGGAGATCCCGCCCCACGAGTGGAGCAAAACCTTGAAGGAGATGGATCTTAATCTCTCTTTCGATATGCGCATCGAGCCGCTGAATAAGTTTCACCTCAGCGCGGCCACTACCCAGCGACTACGCGAGGGGGACATTGTGGCGCTCGATGAGGAGTATACGTTTATCCAGCGTATTCCCCGCAGCCACTATGTGCTGGCGGTAGGCCCCATCCCCTATCTCTTCTTCCTGCACGAGATGCGCCTGTTTGACATCATTCTGATGGTCTTTATTGCTATCTCCCTCGCCTTCCCGGTCTTTATCTGGATGCGCCCCCACTGGCAGGAGATGCTGCGGCTGGAGTCTGCCGCCCAACGTTTTGGTAGCGGGCACCTGAATGAACGGATCCACTTTGCCAGCGGTTCGAGCTTTGAGCGTCTCGGCGTTGCCTTCAACCAGATGGCAGATAATATTAACGCCCTGATTGCCAGCAAGAAGCAGCTTATCGATGGGATTGCCCACGAGCTACGCACCCCGCTGGTACGCCTACGCTACCGGTTGGAGATGAGCGATAACCTCACGGAAGCCGAGCGGCTGGCGCTGAACCGCGATATCGGCCAGCTTGAAGCGCTGATCGAGGAGCTGCTCACCTACGCCCGCCTCGATCGTCCGCAAAACGAGCTGCACCTCTCTGAACCGGATCTGCCCCGCTGGGTAGCGAGCTATGTGGATGATGTGACAAGCATCAACCCTGCCCGCACCCTGACGCTGACGGCTACTTCCGAAGTAGACTACGGCGCGCTGGATATGCGACTGATGGAGCGCGTGCTTGATAACCTGGTAAACAACGCCCTGCGCTACAGCGACAGCACCGTGCAAATTGCTCTCCGACATGACGGCGCAAGGGCCAGCCTGATCGTTGAGGACGATGGCCCTGGCATTGAGCCCGAGGCAAGGGAACGCATATTTGAGCCTTTTGTCCGGCTCGACCCAAGCCGGGACCGGGCCACCGGCGGCTGCGGTCTGGGATTGGCGATTGTACGTTCTATCGCCCAGGCCATGGGCGGAGAGGTGGTGTGTGATGCCAGTGAGTTAGGCGGAGCACGCTTTACCTTTAGCTGGCCCGTTTGCTATTCGATCTAAAC
>NZ_LR607338.1:932228-943514 GCF_902164725.1 Pseudescherichia vulneris
CGTTTAACCAGCACCTTCCGCCAAATTGAGCGTGAGCTTGCGGAACTAAAGAGCGAACTGAGCGAATGCCGGCTGTTGGCCGGGCGGGTATTTGAGCTGCCGGAAGTCACCAAAGAGGCCGAACACGAGCCGCTGACTACGATTCAGGTCAAGCAGCACGTGGGCAAGCGGGCCGCCGAGCGCGCCCTGCACCACTTCTCGCATCTCTTTATTCAGCAGCAGTCGGAAAACCGCAGCAGCAAAGCGGCCGTGCGTCTGCCGGGGGTGATCTGCTTCCAGACCACGCTGGCTACACGCGACAGCCTGGAGGCACGCATCGGGCAGATTAACAGCCTGAAAACAGCATTCGAGCAAATCGTTACCGTCGAGTCCGGTCTGCCCTCTGCGGCCCGCTTTGACTGGGTGCACCATCACCTGCCGGGGCTTATCACTCTCAATGCCTATCGAACGCTAACTGTCCTGCGCGATCCGGCGACGCTGCGCTTTGGCTGGGCAAATAAGCATATCATCAAGAATTTCACCCGTGATGAGGTGCTGGCCCAGCTGGAGAAGAGCTTAAAAGCGCCGCGGGCGGTGGGCGGCTGGACGCGGGAGCAGTGGCAGGCCCGACTGGAGCAGGAGTACAACGATATAGCCGCCCTGCCGCAGAAGGCCCGGCTGAAGATCAAACGGCCAGTGAAGGTCCAGCCCATTGCTCGGGTCTGGTACGCCGGTTCACAAAAGCAGGTGCAGCACGCCTGTCCAACCCCCATCATCGCATTAATCGCCGAGGAGAACGGTGGCCGGGTGCCGGACATCGGCGAGCTGCTGAACTACGATGCCGACAACGTCCAGCACCGCTATAAACCTGAGGCGCAGCCGCTGACGTTAATCATTCCCCGGCTGCACCTCTACGTTGCAAACTAACACTGGCGAACTAGCTGCCGGATGGCATGCTGCCCACCATAGTTTCCGGACGCACCCAGGTATCAAACTGCTCCTCGGTCAGGTAGCCCAGCGCCAGCGCCGAGGCCTTCAGGGTCAGGCCCTCTTTGTGCGCCTTTTTGGCGATTTCGGCAGCCTTGTCGTAGCCAATGTGCGTATTCAGGGCCGTCACCAGCATCAACGACTCGTTGAGGAGCTGATCGATACGCGCCCTGTCCGGTTCAATGCCGATGGCGCAGTGCTCGTTGAAGCTCTCCATCCCGTCGGCGAGCAGCCGCACCGATTGCAGGAAGTTATGGATAACCATCGGGCGGAAAACGTTCAGCTCAAAGTTACCTGACGCGCCGCCCATATTGATTGCCACGTCGTTACCCATCACCTGGCAGCAGAGCATGGTCAGCGCCTCGCACTGGGTTGGGTTGACCTTACCCGGCATGATGGAGCTGCCCGGCTCGTTTTCCGGGATAGTCATTTCACCGATGCCGCAGCGTGGGCCCGAGGCCAGCCAGCGGACGTCGTTAGCGATCTTCATCAGCGAGGCCGCCAGGCCTTTCAGCGCGCCATGGGTATGCACCAGCGCATCGCAGGTTGCCAGCGCCTCGAACTTGTTCGGTGCGGTGATAAACCCCTGGCCGGTGATGGCCGCCAGCTCATCGGCCACGCGGTGGGCATATTCCGGATGGGTATTCAGCCCGGTCCCTACCGCCGTGCCACCGAGCGCCAGCTCTGACAGGTGCGGCAGGCTATTTTCGATATGCTTAAGATTATGCTCCAGCATCGCCACCCAGCCGGAGATCTCCTGACCCAGCGTCAGCGGCGTGGCATCCTGCAGATGAGTACGACCGATTTTAACGATATCGGCATAGGCCCGGGATTTTTCCGCCAGGGTGCGGGTCAACTCCAGCAGCGAGGGGATCAAATCTTCGCGTATGGCGATAACCGAGGCCACGTGCATGGCGGTAGGAAAGACGTCGTTTGAGCTTTGGCTTTTGTTAACGTCGTCGTTGGGGTGCACCTTACGCGCCATCCCACGCTCGCCGCCCAGCAGCTCGCTGGCACGGTTCGCCAGTACCTCGTTCATGTTCATGTTGCTTTGGGTGCCGGAGCCGGTCTGCCAGATCGCCAGCGGAAACTCGTCCGGATGGTCACCGTTCAGCACCTCATCCGCCGCGCTGATAATGGCCTGGGCTTTCTCGACGGCCAGCAGGCCCAGATCCTGGTTTACCTTTGCCGCCGCCCGCTTGGTTAAGGCCAGCGCCCGGAGTAGCGAGACCGGCATTTTCTCCGTCGAGATGCGAAAATGCTCAAGCGATCGCTGGGTTTGTGCGCCCCATAGCTTATCTGCCGGGACGTCGATTGCGCCCATCGAATCTTTCTCACTGCGATGCGAAGTCATACACGCTCCTTGAATAGGTTGTGATGTGGGTAACAACATGCTCACTTGCCCAAAGAGTTATTAGTATTGATGATTTTCAGCCGTCAGCAGCAAAAAAAAACCGCCCTTTCGGGCGGTCTTGTTTACTTCACGCAGCGGGCACAGGCCGAGGCGTGGATCTGCTGGAAGAAGTCGTTGCCCTTATCATCCACCAGGATGAACGCCGGGAAGTCGACCACTTCAATCTTCCAGATGGCTTCCATCCCCAGCTCCGGGTACTCGATGCACTCAAGGCTGCGGATGCTGCCCTGGGCCAGTACCGCCGCCGGGCCGCCGATGCTGCCGAGATAGAAACCGCCGTGCTTGTGGCAGGCATCGGTTACCTGCTGGCTGCGGTTGCCCTTCGCCAGCATGATCATACTTCCGCCCTCGGCCTGGAGCTGATCGACGTAGGAGTCCATTCGCCCTGCCGTGGTCGGGCCGAGTGAGCCAGAGGCGTAACCCTCAGGCGTTTTCGCTGGTCCGGCGTAGTAGATCGGGTGATCTTTGACGTACTGCGGCAGGCCTTCGCCACGATCCATCCGCTCTTTCAGCTTGGCGTGGGCGATATCGCGGGCCACGATGATGGTGCCGCTCAGCGACAGCCGGGTCGACACCGGATACTGGGAGAGCTGCTGCAGGATGTCACGCATCGGACGGTTGAGATCGACGCGCACCGCTTCCCCTTCGCCGGCCTGGCGCAGCGATTCCGGAATGTATTTCCCCGGATTCTGCTCCAGCTTCTCGATCCAGAGCCCGTCGCGGTTAATTTTGGCTTTGATATTGCGGTCCGCCGAGCAGGAGACGCCCATGCCCACCGGGCAGGATGCGCCGTGACGCGGCAGACGGATCACCCGTACGTCGTGGGCAAAGTATTTGCCGCCGAACTGTGCTCCGAGGCCAAGATCCTGCGCGGCACGCAGCAGCTCGTTCTCCAGCGCCACGTCGCGAAACGCCTGGCCGTGCTCGTTGCCTTCCGTAGGCAGCCCATCGTAATACTTAGTTGAGGCGAGCTTCACCGTCTTCAGGGTCGCCTCCGCCGAAGTGCCACCGATCACGAAAGCAATATGGTAAGGCGGGCATGCCGCCGTCCCCAGGGTGCGCATCTTATCGACCAGGTAATCTTTCAGCTTGCCCGGCGTCAGCAGCGCCTTGGTCTCCTGATAGAGATAGGTCTTATTGGCCGAGCCGCCGCCCTTAGCGATGCAGAGAAACTTATACTCGTCGCCGTCGACGCTGTAGAGATCGATCTGCGCCGGCAGGTTGGTCCCGGTGTTGACCTCGCGATACATGTCCAGCGCCGCGTTCTGCGAGTAGCGCAGGTTATCTTCGATATAGGTGTTATACACCCCGCGCGCCAACGCGGCTTCATCGCCGCCGCCGGTCCAGACCCGCTGGCCCTTCTTGCCGCTGATAATGGCCGTGCCGGTATCCTGACAGGTCGGGAGGATCCCCTTTGCCGCGATGTCGGAGTTGCGTAAGAACTGCAGCGCCACGTAGCGATCGTTCTCGCTGGCCTCGGGGTCGGCGAGGATGTCCGCCACCTGCTGCTGGTGCGCTGGGCGCAGCATAAACGAGGCGTCGTGGAAGGCCTGCTGCGCCAGCAGGGTCAGCGCTTGCGGTTCAACCTTGAGGATTTCGTGGCCTTCAAACTCCGTTACGGAGACGTGGTCTCGGGTAAGCAGATAGTATTCGGTATCATCCTTTTTGAGGGGAAAAGGATCCTGATAGTGAAAAGGTTTTGTCGACATTTTGCTCTCACTTACTGCGCGGTCTGGTTATGGTCTGGGCAAACGTTCCGTTGCCCTGCTTAAAAGCGAGTCTGCATATCCTACACAATTTTTTAACAAAAACTGAGATAAGGACGACTTTTTGAGTTTAGTGATTACTTACCATGGGTTTATTGGTTTAATACACGCAGATCATTCAACACAGTGCAGGGCTTGATAATGCAAAAACTCATTAACTCAGTGCAGAACTATGCCTGGGGAAGTAAAAGTGCGTTAACGGAACTCTATGGGATCGCCAACCCTAACGGTCTGCCGATGGCAGAGCTGTGGATGGGCGCGCATCCGAAGAGCAGCTCAAAAATCGAGAACGCGTCTGGTCAGCCGCAGTCGCTGCGAGAGGTGATTGACCAGGATAAAACGGCGCTTTTAGGCCAGCCGGTCGCGGAGCGCTTTGGCGAGCTGCCGTTCCTGTTTAAGGTGCTGTGCGCCGATCAGCCGCTCTCTATTCAGGTTCACCCTAATAAGCAGGCCTCGGAAATTGGCTTTGCCAAAGAGAACGCGGCGGGTATTCCACTCGATGCAGCGGAACGCAACTATAAAGATCCTAACCATAAACCTGAGCTGGTATTTGCCCTGACGCCGTTCCTGGCGATGAACGCCTTTCGCGAATTCAGCGATATCATCTCCCTGCTCCAGCCGGTCGCGGGTGCGCATCAGGCTATCGCCCACTTCCTGGCGCAGCCGAATGCCGACAGCTTAAGCCAGCTCTTTGCCAGCCTGCTCAATATGCAGGGCGAGGAGAAATCACACGCTCTGGCAGTGCTGAAGGCTACGCTGGCAAGCCAGCAGGGCGAGCCGTGGGAGACCATCCGCTTTATCTCTGAGTTCTACCCGGACGACAGCGGTCTCTTCTCCCCTCTGCTGCTTAACGTGGTCAAGCTTAACCCAGGTGAAGCGATGTTCCTGTTCGCTGAGACCCCGCATGCCTACCTGAAAGGCGTGGCGCTGGAGGTGATGGCTAACTCCGATAACGTCCTGCGCGCGGGCCTGACGCCAAAATACATCGATATTCCCGAGCTGGTGGCCAACGTGAAGTTTGTGCCGAAGCCAGCGGCAGAGTTGTTAACTGCGCCGGAACAGCGCGGTGCCGAGCTGGATTTCCCTATTCCGGTCGCCGACTTTGCTTTCTCCCTGCATGACCTCTCCACTACGGCGTCAACGCTTGCGCAGTCGAGCGCGGCGATCCTCTTCTGCGTAGAGGGCGAGGCCGTGCTGAGCAAAGGCGAACAGCAGCTGGTGCTTAAGCCGGGCGAGTCCGCCTTTATCAGCGCCGAGGAATCCCCTATTGAGGCGAGCGGCATTGGCCGCCTGGCTCGGGTGTACAATAAAGTGAACTAAGTACTGACCTTTTTGTACCTTATTGCTAAGCTTAGCAAGACCTTACGACTCTCCAGGCGGCCTCTTCCGCCTGGTTTCATTTTTAGGGATAATCGCTATGAAGAAAACGCTTGTCGCTGCGGGCATTATTGTTGCACTGGGCGTCGTCTGGACGGGAACCGCCTCGTACACGGGTAAACAGCTGGAAAAACACCTTGCCGACATGGTTGCACAGGCTAACGCCGAGCTTAAGCGCAGCGCGCCGGGCGCAAACCTGGAGGTGTCCTCGCAGAACTACGAGCGTGGCATCTTTAAAAGCCATCTCCAGCTGCTGGTCAAACCGGTCGCAGGTGGCGACAACGCCTGGCTGAAGCCTGGACAGAGCGTGGTGCTGAACGAGACGGTGGATCACGGTCCGTTCCCGTTTGCGCAGCTCAAATCGTTTAATCTGATCCCGGCCATGGCATCGGTGAAAACCACCCTGGTGAATAACGATGTCTCTAAACCGCTGTTCGATATGGCTAAAGGCGAGTCGCCGGTAGAGGTGAATACCCGCATTGGCTACGGCGGTGATACCGGCTCCCATATCGCGTTTAAGCCGTTAAGCTATGAGAACGAAGGTGAAAAAGTTGCCTTCAGCGGCGGTGAATTCCAGCTTGATGCCGATAAAGACGGCAACGCCATCTCCCTGAAGGGCGAGGCGCAGAGCGGCCTGGTTAACACCGTTAACGAGTATGGTCAGCATGTGCAGGTCACCTTCAACAACCTGAAAACCGATGGCGACAGCAAGCGCGCGCAGTTTGATGAGCATCTGGGCAACCAGAAGCTAAGCGTTGAGAAGCTGGCCGTTGCCGTGGAAAACAAAGAGATCGCAGTGATGGAAGGCACAGAGCTGACCGTCAAAAACGATCTCGTCAACGACGGCAAAAATATCAACAGCCAGATCGACTACTCGGTTAACAGCCTGAAGATCCAGAGCCAGGATATGGGTAGCGGCAAGCTGACCATGAAGATCGGCCAGATTGACGGCCAGGCGTGGCACCAGTTCCGCCAGCAGTACAATGCGCAAAACCAGGCCCTGCTCTCTCAGCCTGAGGTGATGAAAGATCCGGCCATCTATCAGCAAAAATCCACCGAGGCGTTCTTTGGTGCCCTGCCGATGCTGTTAAAAGGCGAGCCGGTGATCACCGTTGCCCCGCTGAGCTGGAAAAACAGCAAAGGCGAGACCACGTTTAACCTGTCGCTGTTCATGAAGGATCCTGCTGCTACCCCTGCCGCCCCTGCACCGCAAACCCTGGCGCAGGAGGTCGATCGCAGCGTGAAGTCGCTGGAGAGCAAGCTGACCATTCCAATGGATATGGCCACCGAGTTTATGACTCAGATCGCTAAGCTGCAGGGCTACCAGCAGGCAGATGCCGAAAAACTGGCGAACCAGCAGGTGAAAGGCATGGCGGCGATGGGCCAGATGTTCCGCATTACCACCGTGGCGGATAACGCCATCAGCACCAGTCTGCAATATGCTAACGGCCAGATCGTCCTGAATGGGCAGAAGATGAGCCTCGATGAGTTTGTCGGCATGTTTGGTATGCCTGAGCTGGGTATGCCTCAGGCGGCTCCAGCGCCAGCGCCGGTCCCAGCTCCTGCTCCTGCTCCTGCTCCGCAGGCAGCACCGGAAGCGGCTCCAGCTCCTGCTCCGCAGGCAGCACCGGAAGCGGCCCCAGCTCCTGCTCCACAGGCGGCTCCGGAAGCGGCTCCAGCTCCTGCCCCGCAGGCGGCTCCGGAAGCTACGCCACCGGCAGCTGTGCCTCAGCAGTAATCCACAAGCCCCTCTCCGGAGGGGCTATTTTTTGACAATGAGTCGGGCCTTGAGGGTCTGGCTGCGAGCAAGACTGTCCTCCTTCGCAATACGCTGCATGATCCGTTCTGCCAGGGTATATCCCATCTCCCGTGCAGGCGTTGTCACCCAGACAATCGGCAGTTCATCCAGCGCGCTCTCAGCGACATCCGCAAAGGCGGCCAGCGTCACCTGCTGCTCAAAATAGCTGTCCATCCCTGCCTCACCACTCTGCCGTCCCGCACGCATTAAGCCGAACCAGGCCCCTCGGGCAATAACGTCGTTGTAACAGACCACCGCGCTGATGGTGGGATTATGCCGCAGCAGCGCAGCGACCGCTTCGGCGCTCTGCTTCTGGCTGGTGTCGCACTCCACGACCCATTCGCTGTGAAAGGGTAAGCCATATTTCAGCAGGGTGGCGCAGTAGCCGCCTACTCTCTCGGCCCGCGTTAGCGAGGCGCTGTTGCCCCCCAGCCAGGCAATACGCTGATGACCGCGCTGAATCAGATACTCGGTGAGCATCTGGGCCGCCTGCATGTTATCCGGCCTGACGCAGTCCGCATCGTCTAGATAGCTGGCGCGAGAGGCAAACACGAGCGGAATGCCCTGCTCTGCAGCGCACGCCTGCAGCTCGCCGCTTACCCCCGCGCCTCCGGCGATGACGACGCCGTCCACCCCCTGTGCCAGCAGGGTGTTAAAGCGCTGGAGGAGCTGCTCGCCGTCGCCACCGTGCAGGAGAAACACCATCCGCCCCTGGGCTTCAAGCGCCTCCGTAAGGCCTGCCGTGAGTTCGGCATAAAACGGTGAAGAGAGGTTGCGTACGATCAGGCCAATTACGCCGCTCTGCCCGCCGCGCAGGGCGGAAGCCTGGCGGTTACGGACAAAGCCCAGTCGCTCGATAGTTTGGTTCACGCGCTCGCCGGTGGCGGTAGAGATACGGCCCTTGCCGCTGAGCACCAGCGAAACGGTGCTGACGGAAACTCCGGCCGCGACGGCCACATCGTTAATGGTTATTTTTTTTGGCGTCATCATAAAAAAGCAAATCCCTGGTACTGGCTTAGATAAAACGATTTATCTATATGACATATTTATACACTGAGTTATCGCTCAGCATTGTGATTTGTAGCGCATAAAATTTAGGTAAAACGTTTTATCTTTCTCGCACAACAACCTCATCTGCATCCCTTTTCGACAAGGAGTCGTTTATGACGACGAAAACCGTACAGAAAATTACGCTGTGGGAATTTTTCCAGCAGTTGGGCAAAACTTTCATGTTGCCCGTCGCGTTACTCTCCTTTTGCGGGATCATGTTAGGCATCGGCAGCTCGCTAAGCAGCCGTGACGTCATGACCCTGATCCCCGTACTGGGCAATCCGGTGTTGCAGGCTATCTTCATCTGGATGAGTAAAATCGGCTCCTTCGCCTTTAGTTTTCTGCCGGTGATGTTCTGTATCGCCATTCCGCTGGGGCTGGCGCGTGAGAATAAAGGCATCGCTGCCTTTGCCGGTTTCGTCGGCTATGCGGTGATGAACCTGGCCGTTAACTTCTGGCTGACGGCAAAAGGCATTCTGCCGACCACCGATGCGGCGCTGCTGAAGGCCTACAACATTCAGAACGTGCTAGGGATCCAGTCTATTGATACCGGGATCCTCGGCGCGGTGATCGCCGGGGTGATTGTCTGGCTGCTGCATGAACGTTTTCACACCATCAGACTTCCTGATGCACTCGCATTTTTTGGCGGCACCCGCTTCGTTCCGATTGTTACCACCGTGACAATGGGGCTGGTTGGCCTTGTGATCCCCCTCATCTGGCCCGTATTTGCCATGGGGATCCGTGGCCTGGGCCAGATCATTAACAGCGCAGGTGATTTTGGGCCGATGATCTTCGGCACCGGCGAGCGTCTGCTGCTGCCGTTTGGCCTGCAGCATATTCTGGTTGCCCTGATCCGTTTCACCGACGCAGGCGGCACCCAGGAGGTATGTGGTCATACCGTCAGCGGCGCGCTGACCATCTTCCAGGCCCAGCTGAGCTGCCCGACCACCCACGGCTTTTCTGAAAGCGCCACGCGCTTCCTCTCTCAGGGAAAAATGCCCGCCTTCCTGGGCGGCCTGCCTGGCGCGGCGCTGGCGATGTACCACTGTGCCCGCCCCGAGAACCGTCATAAAATTAAGGGCCTGTTGATTTCCGGTCTGATTGCCTGCGTTGTTGGCGGCACCACGGAACCGTTAGAGTTTCTGTTCCTGTTCGTTGCCCCGGTGCTCTACCTGATCCACGCCCTGCTCACCGGTCTCGGCTTTACGGTGATGGCCGTGCTTGGCGTCACCATCGGCAACACCGACGGCAACGTGATTGATTTTGTGGTATTCGGCATCCTGCACGGTCTGGCAACCAAGTGGTATCTTGTGCCGGTGGTCGCCGCCATCTGGTTTGCGGTGTACTACATTATCTTCCGCTTCGCTATCCTGCATTTTAATTTGAAAACGCCGGGCCGGGATATCGAAACGGCCAGCACCGTGGAGAAGACGATGGCAGGCGCGCTGGGACGCTCGGGCTATAACGTTCCGGCCATCCTCGCGGCGCTGGGCGGAAGTGAAAATATTGTCAGCCTTGATAACTGCATCACCCGCCTGCGGCTGTCCGTTAATGATATGTCACGGGTGAATGTGCAGGCGCTTAAGGACAATCGCGCCATCGGTGTGGTCCAGCTCAACCAGCATAACTTACAGGTGGTGATTGGGCCGCAGGTCCAGTCGGTAAAAGATGAGATGGAAGCCCTGATGAACTCGGTGCAGGCATAAAGGATAAGGCTATGTTTGATTTTTCAACGGCGATCGATCGGCATGGAACATGGTGTACGCAGTGGGACTACGTGGCCGACCGCTTTGGCGTGGCCGACCTGCTGCCTTTCACTATTTCGGATATGGATTTTGCGACCGCCCCCTGCATTCTTGATGCCATCCAGCAGCGGCTGGCGCACGGCGTGCTGGGCTACAGCCGCTGGAAGAATGAGGATTTCCTTGGTGCGGTGTGCCACTGGTACAGGACCCGCTTTGCCACTGAGATCGATCCCGAGATGATTGTCTACGGGCCGTCGGTGATCTATATGGCCTCGGAGCTGATCCGCCAGTGGTCCGCGCCGGGAGACGCGGTCGCTATCCACACCCCAGCCTACGATGCATTTTACAAGGCCATTGAGGGAAACCAGCGTCGCGTCCTGAGCGTGCCGCTGGAAAAAACTGCTACCGGCTGGGTAAGCGATTTAGCGGCCCTGGAGGCCGTGCTCTCTCTGCCGGATACGAAAATCCTGCTGCTGTGTAGCCCGCACAATCCGACGGGTAAAGTGTGGACGCGTGAAGAGCTGGAGGCGATGTCCAGCCTCTGCGAACGGCATGGCGTCCGGGTGATTAGCGACGAGATCCATATGGATATGGTCTGGGGCGAAAAGAGACACACGCCCTGGTGTCATGTGGGACGAGGCGAATGGGCGCTGCTCACCTCCGGGTCGAAAAGCTTCAATATTCCGGCCCTCACCGGGGCGTATGGCATCATCAGCGACGCGCGACGCCGTGACGACTACCTCGCTGCGCTCAAGGGCCGGGACGGGCTCTCATCTCCGGCGGTGCTTTCGCTCTGCGCGCATATCGCCGCCTACCGGGAGGGCGCGCCGTGGCTGGATGCGCTTCGCACCTACCTGCAGGGTAACATGGCGACCATCGCCAGCCAGCTGAATCAGGCGTTTCCCCAGCTTAATTGGCAGCCGCCCGAGGCAAGCTATCTGGCGTGGATTGATCTACGCCCGCTTAATCTCGATGACCGTGCGTTGCAGGATATGCTTATCCACCAGCAGAAAGTGGCGATTATGCCGGGGTACACCTATGGTCCCGAAGGGAACGGGTTTGTCAGGCTGAATGCGGGCTGCCCGAGGGCAAAGCTGGATGAAGGGCTTGGCAGATTGATTGCAGGGATCAATGCTCTCTTATAACTTTTGCCAGGCAAGGCAAATTCAC
>NZ_LR607338.1:947141-950248 GCF_902164725.1 Pseudescherichia vulneris
TGGTAAGTGCTCAGGGCGAGCGATCTGCCTCAGTAAATAAAAAAGCATGGGCCATTGATGTTCATGGCATCATCAGTTGATCTTTATGCTTATCGAATACGGCAATTAAATGATCGGCGACAGCCCTGACTCGACGTGAACCCGCTAAGTCTGAATGCATAACCAGCCATAACGTTTGATCCGCACCGGTTTCAGGCTGGACGCATTGCAGCCCGCTGGCCCTCGCCATAAAGTGTGGCAGAATACCTAAACCCAGCCCTGATGAAACCGCAGATACCTGTGCCACCAGCGTATTGGCTTCCACTCGGCATGGCCTGCCCCGAAGCATCCTCGTTACCCAGCGCGCAGCAGGCAAGTGCTGGTGCGATTCAGACCAACCTACATACTGAGCATTGCTTAGCGCTAAACCAGCGGGTACGCCTCCCAACTCATCGAGATACGTTTTTGCGCCATAGAGACCAAAACCTACCGTTCCCAGCCGCTTTAACGTCAGATTACCGCTGTCTGGCTTGACCATGCGAATTGCCATATCGGCATCTCTACGATGTAGATTGACTGACGGCACACCGCTGAGTACCTCTATCCGCAGCTCCGGATAGGTATCCAGAATCCCTTTCAGAGAAGGCAGAATAAAATGCGTGGCCAGATTATCCGATGTAGCGAGTCGGACAAGCCCGGCAACGTTACCCTGTAGATTCGCCGTCTCGCCAAAAGCAAGGCCAGCGTATTCCAGCGCCTCTGCCCGCTCCAGCAGGGCTTCGCCATCATCTGTTAGCCGATATCCGCTCTGATGCCTGCTAAAAAGCGGTACTCCCAGCGATTGCTCAAGCCGATCTAACCTTCTGGAAATGGTTGCAACCCCAATACTCATTGCCTCAGCGGCACCACTCAGCGTACCCGAACGGGCGATCGCCAGGAAAACACGCGTGTCATCCCAATTGAACTCAGTCTTCATCTTATTTCCGATTATGGAAAACGACTCTCCGTTTTCAGCTCTTTTTTATCACTTTCGTAAGGATGATACTTCAATCCACGCAAGGAGATAAACATGCGAACACCTTATCTCGGTGTTTCAGATCGTTTCCCGCAAAAAACCTTCCACCCTTTTTTAAGAGCTTTTATCTATGAATGACACCGTTTTACATGTAAGCCCGGTGCCCGCCCGCGCCTGGCTGGCAGTTGCTGCGCTCGGGATCAGCGCCTTTTCGATTGTGACCAGCGAGCTTGCTCCCGTTGGCATGCTGAGTATGCTTGCCAGAGATCTCAATCAAACTGAGTCTGGGGCGGGTCTTGTCGTGACAGCATATGGATGGGTTGGCGCGCTTGCAGCACTTCTTTCCGGAGTTATACCGGCGCGCTTTTCCCGTAAGGCTCTGCTTGTTGGCCTGATGCTGATCCTTGCCCTTTCCTGTATGGTGGCGACCCTCTCCCACTCAATGACCGCATTTATGAGTGCGCGCATGGCAGGGGCACTGGCACACGGTGCTTTCTGGGCATTAATTGGTGTAGTGGCGACACAGATTGTTCCAGCAGAAAAGCTTGGTCTGGCGACATCAATCATTTTTGGCGGTGTGTCAGCTGCCAGCGTTCTGGGTGTGCCCTTGGCTAGTTTTATTGCAAATATAGCCGGATGGCGTAGTGCATTTGCGGTGATCTCCCTGCTGTCACTTGTCACCGCCTGTGCTCTATTCTGGACGCTCCCCACACTGGCGACGCTTCAGCCTCTTGGGCTGCGTGCTTATTGCGGGATATTTAAAAAACAGGTGATCCTTTCCCTCTATGGTGCCACGGCCTGCATTATTTCTGCTCACTTCGCGGTATTTACCTACGTTGAGCCGCTGCTGACGAAGGCGCAGGGCGTGCCCACAGCGTCCATTTCTGGTCTGCTGCTGACCTCAGGACTCTCCGGTCTGGTGGGAAACATCATTGCCGGTAAGCTGATAGATCGTCATGTAAAAGGGTTGATACTCATCTCTCTGCTACTGAGTACGGGCGCGCTCGCCATCTTTGGTATAAAGAGCATCGCCCCCCTTCCTTTTTGGTCAACAGGTATGCTGCTCGCCATATGGAGTGCGGGTATCGCCATTGTATTCGTTGGGTTGCAGACATGGCTGCTTCGTAGCGCCGGAGATGCTGCACAACCGGCGTCTGCCATTTACGTTGCAATCTTTAACGCCGCCATCGGTACTGGGGCGCTTGCCGGAGGCCAGGCGCTCGCTGTATTGGGTTTTCAGGGCATAGCCTTACTCGCTGCGGGCGTCATTGGATGCAGCATCATGCTTGTCGCATTGCTTAAAAGCCCTGAACGCGTTGCGGGAGAAGCTCACTCATAACCTCGATTTGAGTAGAACACTGTAAAGCAAGTTCAAGTGCAAGCTAATGAAGTCTGCATTGATGTCTGCTTTGTACCAGAGGCGGACTTTTCCTATATTGTGCAATAATCATTTTCTAGATAATGTTACTGCATGTGGTTAACTTCTATACTCCCGCAATATGGCGCGTAGCTATTTTTAACTGCTTGCGCCATATTCGATTATGTAACGTCAGGACTATTGATCGATAGAAAATGGAAGAATTCATCCACATCATATTGAGACATAGAAATCCCAACCCTAAAACAGACGTTATTTGCGGCGTATAATTATCAATAGAATCGAATATGAATAAAGACCAAGCATAGATAAAAATAAACAACAGCTATCATTCCTGTTAGAGCAATAATAGCAAGGTATAATTTATATCCAATCAATGAGCCCCGCGCAGTCAGTAGCATAGCACTCATAATAACCACACAATAAAAAACTGCCGCAAAAAACACGCCCATTAATACCTTATACTCAGGTAGATTCAACCAATGAAATAGCAGCACCCAGACAGAAACCTGTGACATCGCATAGCAAAATATTGCAAGTATCGTGCTGATACCTAAAGGAATTCCTGTCATATATATTCCAACAGGTGCGCCGAGTCGGCTTTTTAACCGCTCTTTTAGTAACTCAAGCCGTTGCGAATCGTTAGTCGCCATTTTTTTTGTTATGAAAGCACTTAACACAAGGCTCTTTTTGATATATCTCATCATAACCTAGTCACTAATTTCCTATGTATAA
>NZ_LR607338.1:951289-963078 GCF_902164725.1 Pseudescherichia vulneris
GTGTCATGTAGCGGGAAAAGTGTAAACGATACTACATTTCCCCGATTGATACTTTTGTTTTTCCGCCCCCATTGCCAGCAAGCAAGTGCTTTATTCGTAACGAACCCGGGCATAAGCATATGACCTCTCCTTTCGTACATATGCCAAGTCAGAGTGGCAGATGCCTCATAAGAGAAGCTCATTCATCACCTCGCCACTGATTTCCGGGATCAATGCTTTATGATGATTTATATTGCGCAAGAGAAATTTTCCTTGCGCAATATAGCTTTCCGTAGCGTTTTATTTTTATAATGCTCTGCACTTCATCTAAAAAAGAGTGCAACCATGATTGACGCTAACCTGCCTTTGACCGACATTCACCGCCATCTGGATGGCAACATCCGGGCGCAAACCATTCTTGACCTTGGCCGTGAGTTTTCCCTTACCCTGCCCGCCGACTCGCTTGAATCGCTGCGTCCGCATGTCCAGGTGACCGCTAACGAACCGGATCTGGTGAGCTTCCTCGCGAAGCTGGACTGGGGTGTCAAGGTGCTGGCCTCGCTGGAGGCCTGCCGTCGCGTGGCGTTTGAGAATATGGAAGATGCCGCACGCAACGGGCTGCACTATGTTGAGCTGCGCTTCTCCCCCCGCTATATGGCAATGACCCACGGTCTGCCGGTCGCGGGCGTCGTTGAAGCGGTCATTGAGGGCGTGCGCCAGGGCAGCGAGGCCTTTAATGTCCAGGCTCGCCTGATCGGTATTCTAAGCCGCACCTTTGGTGAGGATGCCTGCGTTGAGGAGCTGGAGGCGCTGCTGGCCCACCGCGATGCCATCACCGGGCTGGATCTGGCCGGGGACGAGCTGGGCTTCCCCGGTAGCCTGTTCCTGACCCACTTTAACCGTGGACGCGACGCGGGCTGGCACATTACCGTCCACGCCGGTGAAGCCGCCGGGCCGGAGAGCATCTGGCAGGCGATTCGCGAGCTGGGCGCGGAGCGTATCGGCCACGGGGTGAAAGCCATTGAGGATCGGGCCCTGATGGATTTCCTCGCCGAGCAGCGCATCGGGATTGAGTCCTGTCTGACCTCCAACATCCAGACCAGCACCGTCGCATCGCTGGAAGCGCATCCGCTGAAAACCTTCCTTGAGCACGGCATTCTGGCGACCATCAACACCGACGATCCGGCGGTTCAGGGCGTAGATATTATTCATGAATATCGCGTGGCGGCCCCGCAGGCAGGCCTGAGCCAGGCGCAGATCCGCCAGGCACAAATCAACGGCCTTGAGGTGGCGTTCCTGAGTGCCGCAGAGAAGCAGGCGTTAAAAGATAGCCTGCGCACCGCGTAAAAAATGCCGCCCAGGCGGGCGGCACATTCGTTAATGTCGGGCAGAGTTACGTCAGGCAGCGTTATGCCAGGCAGAGCGTTGAGCGATGTTTAGCCGACTCCATACCTAGCTCGATCAGCTCCATAATCTGAATCGCCTGGCTGGCGGGAACCGGGTTCTCGCCCACGCCGTTCAGCGCATCGCGAATGCCGGCATAGTAAGCCGGATAGTTCCCCGGTACGGTGAGCCAGCTCTCCTCAGCGACCTCTTCACCCTGCACGCGGGTCAACACGCCGTCGCGCATATCATAGCCCCAGTCCTCCTGCGGCAGTCGCTCGCCATTTTTCAGCCGCTCCTCCTGCGGGTCGAGGCCATACTTGACGTAGCTCCCGCGAGTGCCGTGCACGATATAGCGCGCCGACTCGGCCGCCGCCAGCAACGTTCCGTGCAGCACGACACGGCGCTGGGGATAGCTCAGCACCGCATGGAAATAGTCCGTGGCCTGCGCCCCTGGGCGCAGCTGGGCTAGATCGACGGTCAAACTCACCGGCAGGCCAAAGAGATTTACCGCCTGGTCGAGCAGGTGCGGGCCCAGATCGTACCAGATACCACTCCCCGGCCCGGCCAGCTCGCGCCAGCGGTTACGCACCTGCGGACGGAAGCGATCGAAATGCGACTCAAAATAGGTCACCTCACCCAGCGCGCCGTCGGCCAGCAGCGCCTTCACCGTCAGGAAATCACTGTCCCAGCGGCGATTGTGGAACACCGAAAGCACGCGCCCCAGCGATTTCGCCAGCGCATCCAGTTCACGCGCCTGTGACAGTGTCACGGTGAAGGGTTTATCCACTACCACGTGTTTGCCCGCCTCCAGCGCCGCCTTGGCAAGCGGGAAATGGGTATCGTTGGGCGTCGGGATGACAATCAGATCGAGAGTCGGATCGTTGAAAAGGTGTTTAGGTTCAGAGACGACCGGCACCGTTGGCCAGTCCGCCTTCACTTTCGCCTCATCGCTGCTGGAGATCGCGGCCAGCTCCATGCCCGATGTGCCGTCAATCAGCGGGGCGTGAAATGTCTTGCTGGCGTAACCGTAGCCAATTAATCCGACCCGAATTTTATCATTCATCGTGCTGCCTCTCATCAGTGCGTAGGGATAGTTCAATCCTAAACATAATTTTCTCAAAACATAGTGTTCACAATAATATGCATTTTATAACTTATCTAAAACATCCTATAGCACACTTTAACGTTCCAATTGCGAATAGGCCGAAAATATGGTTTGTTACTTGCTGAGGCTTTTTTGCATCGATACTATGCCATTTCTATATACAGGGAGAAATAGAAAAGTATGTCTGGAATAATGAACCGAATCATTGAATTAGCTGGGTGGGTTGTGCTGGGCGTAAGCGCCATACTGCTGGGGGTTGCCAGCCATATTGATAACTACCAGCCGCCGGAACCTGCTGCTACCGTTCAGGCAAAATAGCGCACGCCCGCGTTATTTTTAAACGCTTGCCGCGACGGTCATTTGTCGCCAAGTGCGGTAGGAAATAGCGCGGGTAGCATTCGCTGTATAATCCTTTATACTCTCGCCCTGCAAAAGAGATTGAGCCACGCCAGGGGAGAGAATGATATGACCGCAACGCCTGTTGAACGCCCTGCTGAACGCATTGGTGGATGGTTGCTCGCCCCGCTCGCATGGCTGCTGGTCTCCTTGCTGGGTACGCTGCTGGTGGTAGCGCGATTTTCCGCTGTGCTGCTGACGCCTGAGATGACCGCCGTGCTGAATGCTCAAAGCGCCGGAGATAAAACGCTGTGGTATACCTCGTTTATCTTTGCTATCGCCATGGGCGGTTACACCCTGTGGCTGACCGTCGCGTTCTTTAAACGCCGTCGGCTGGTGCCGAAGCACTATATTATCTGGCTGCTCATCACCATTCTGCTGGCGCTGAAGGCGTTTGCATTTTCGCCGGTTTCGGATACCCTGGCGCTGCGCCAGCTGCTGTTTCCGCTGCTGGCTGCCGCGCTGATCGTGCCCTATTTCAAGCGATCGCAGCGGGTCAAGAAGACCTTCGTAAACCCATAATTAACCCTATTCGTTGTACTGTTGTCGCCCGGATCGATTTATCCGATAATAGGCGGCTACTCTTTTTCAGGCTGAATAATGACTGATTACCTGTTGCTGTTTGTCGGAACCGTACTGGTTAATAACTTCGTGCTGGTTAAGTTCCTGGGCCTCTGTCCGTTTATGGGGGTCTCCAAAAAGCTGGAGACGGCCATGGGGATGGGGCTGGCGACGACCTTTGTGCTCACGCTGGCCTCTATTTGCGCATGGCTGATCGACACCTTTGTTCTTATTCCGCTCGATCTCATCTACCTGCGCACCCTGGCCTTTATTCTGGTCATCGCCGTGGTGGTGCAGTTCACCGAGATGGTGGTACGCAAAACCAGCCCAGCGCTCTATCGCCTGCTGGGGATCTTCCTGCCCCTGATCACCACTAACTGTGCGGTGCTGGGCGTGGCGCTGTTGAACATCAACCTCGGTCATAACTTTTTACAGTCGGCGCTGTACGGTTTTTCCGCTGCCGTCGGCTTCTCGCTGGTGATGGTTCTGTTTGCCGCTATTCGCGAACGTTTAGCGGTGGCGGACGTACCGGCACCGTTCCGCGGTAACGCCATCGCGCTGATTACCGCGGGTTTAATGTCTCTGGCCTTTATGGGCTTTAGTGGTCTGGTGAAGCTGTAATGTCTGCTATCTGGATAGCCATTGCGGCCCTGAGCGTGCTCGGGCTGATCTTTGGCCTGATTCTCGGCTACGCCTCGCGCCGTTTTGCGGTGGAGGACGATCCGGTCGTCGAAAAAATAGATAACCTGCTGCCGCAAAGCCAGTGTGGCCAGTGCGGCTACCCCGGCTGTCGCCCCTATGCCGAAGCCGTAGGCAGCCAGGGCGAGAAGATCAACCGCTGTGCGCCAGGCGGCGAAGCGGTGATGCTTAAAATCGCCACGCTGTTGAACGTCGACCCGCAGCCAATTGGTGACGATGCCGAGGCCGTTGAGCCGGTACGTATGCTGGCGGTCATTGACGAGCCGAACTGCATTGGCTGTACCAAGTGCATCCAGGCCTGTCCGGTTGACGCTATCGTCGGCGCAACCCGCGCCATGCACACGGTCATCAGCGATCTCTGCACCGGCTGTAATCTCTGTGTTGCTCCGTGCCCGACGCAGTGTATCGACCTGCGTCCCGTCGCGACAACGACTGAAAGCTGGAAATGGGATCTGCAAACCATTCCGGTACGCATTATTCCTGTGGAACAACATGCTTAAGCTATTCTCCGCGTTTAAAAAAGATAAGCTCTGGGATTTCAACGGCGGCATCCATCCGCCAGAGATGAAAACTCAGTCAAACGGTACGCCGCTGCGCCAGATCCCGCTGGCGGGGCGTTTCGTCATTCCTTTGAAGCAGCACATCGGTGCTGAGGGCGAGCTGTGCGTCGCCGTGGGCGATCGCGTCCTGCGCGGCCAGCCGCTGACCCACGGTCGTGGACGTATGCTGCCGGTACACGCCCCCACCTCCGGGACGGTTGTAGCGATTGCCCCCCACTCTACCGCGCATCCGTCGGCGCTGGCCGAGCTGAGCGTCATCATTGATGCTGACGGCGAAGACCGCTGGATTGAACGCGACGGCTGGAGCGACTATCGCTCCCGCTCCCGTGCCGAGCTGATTGAGCGTATCCACCAGTTTGGCGTGGCCGGGCTTGGCGGCGCGGGCTTCCCGACCGGCAATAAACTGCAGGGCGGCGGGGATAAAATTGAAACGCTGATTATTAACGCCGCCGAGTGCGAGCCGTATATCACCGCCGACGATCGCCTGATGCAGGACTGCGCCGCGCAGATCGTCGAGGGCATTCGGATCCTTGCGCATATTCTTCAGCCGCGCCAGGTGCTGATCGGTATTGAAGATAATAAGCCGCAGGCTATCTCGATGCTGCGGGCGGTGCTGGCGAATGCGCACGACATCATGCTGCGCGTGGTCCCGACCAAATACCCTTCCGGCGGCGCAAAACAGCTGACGCAGATCCTCACCGGCAAGCAAGTTCCGCACGGTGGTCGTTCGTCAGACATCGGCGTGCTGATGCAAAACGTGGGGACCGCCTTTGCCGTTAAGCGTGCAGTTGTCGATGGCGAACCCCTTACCGAGCGCGTCGTGACCCTGACCGGCGAAGCTGTTGCGCAGCCGGGTAACGTCTGGGCGCGGCTGGGTACGCCGGTGCGCCACCTGCTTGATGCCGCCGGTTTTTGCCCCTCCGGTGAACAGCTGGTGATCATGGGCGGCCCGCTGATGGGCTTCACCCTGCCGTGGCTGGACGTGCCGGTGGTCAAAATTACCAACTGCCTGCTGGCCCCTTCGGCCAGCGAAATGGGCGAGACGCAGGAAGAGAAAGGCTGTATTCGCTGCAGCGCCTGTGCCGACGCCTGCCCGGCGGATCTGCTCCCGCAGCAGCTCTACTGGTTCAGTAAAGGCCAGCAGCACGATAAAGCCACCGCCCATAACCTGGCGGACTGCATCGAGTGCGGGGCCTGCGCCTGGGTCTGCCCAAGCAATATTCCACTGGTGCAGTATTTCCGTCAGGAGAAGGCCGAGATCTACGCTATCGCCCAGGAAGAGAAGCGTGCCGCCGAGGCGAAGATCCGCTTTGAAGCGCGTCAGGCCCGTCTGGAACGTGAGAAAGCGGCACGTCTTGAGCGTCATAAGAAATCCGCTGCCCAGCCAGCCGCCAAAGATAAGGATGCGGTGAATGCCGCCCTGGCCCGCGTGCGTGAGAAACAGAAGCGCGCCACCCAGCCGGTGGTGGTTCAGGCCGGTGCCGAGCCAGATAACAGCGCGATGATTGCCGCTCGCGAAGCCCGCAAGGCCGAGGCCCGTGCGCGTCAGGCTGAAAGAGCCCAGCAGCCAGCCGCAGAGACCACAGCCGAGTCCGTCGATCCGCGTAAAGCTGCGGTAGAAGCCGCTATCGCTCGGGCGAAAGCGCGTAAAGCGGCCCAGACACCTGCTCCAGAAGCTTCGCCTGAACCTGTAGCCGTTGAGCCGGCCGCCGCGGCCGATCCGCGTAAAGCCGCCGTCGAGGCCGCTATCGCCCGTGCGAAAGGGCGTAAGGCACAGCAGCAGGCTGCCGAGAAGGTCGTGAATAAAATAGTAGATACCCCGGCAGCCAATGACGATCCGCGTAAAGCGGCCGTCGCTGCGGCGATTGCCAGGGCTCAGGCTAAGAAAGCCGCAAAACAGGCAGTTAACGAGGAATAGATGGTTTTTCGAATCGCAAGCTCCCCCTATACGCACAATCAGCGCCAGACATCACGGATTATGATGCTGGTTCTGCTCGCGGCCCTGCCCGGTATCGCCGTGCAGACGTGGTTCTTTGGCTGGGGGACGCTGGTACAGATCGTACTGGCAGGCATCAGCGCCCTCGTCGCTGAAGGGTTAGTCCTTACGCTGCGTAAACAAAATGCAGGCGCCATCCTTAAAGATAACTCTGCCCTGCTGACCGGTCTGCTGCTGGCGATCAGTATTCCGCCGTTCGCCCCATGGTGGATGGTGGTTCTGGGCACCATTTTTGCCGTGATTATTGCCAAGCAGCTCTACGGCGGCCTTGGGCATAACCCCTTTAACCCGGCGATGATCGGCTACGTCGTGCTGCTGATCTCCTTCCCGGTGCAGATGACCAGTTGGCTACCGCCGCATGAGATTGCCGCCAACGTGCCCGGCTTTATGGATGCGCTTCAGGTTATCTTCACCGGTCACAGCGCGGGCGGTGCCAATATGGACACCCTGCGGATGGGCATCGACGGGGTTAGCCAGGCTACCCCGCTGGACACCTTTAAAACCTCGCTGCACGCCGGTCACAGCGTCGATCAGATTATGCAGTACCCTATTTACAGCGGCGTGCTGGCAGGCGCGGGCTGGCAGTGGGTCAACCTTGCCTATCTGCTTGGTGGAGTCTTCCTGCTGGGGAAAGGCGCGATCCGCTGGCATATTCCGGTTAGCTTCCTTGTGACGCTGACCCTCTGCGCCACGCTGGGCTGGCTGTTCTCGCCGGAAAGCCTGGCCTCGCCGACGCTGCATCTCTTCTCCGGCGCGACCATGCTTGGGGCCTTCTTTATTCTCACCGACCCGGTCACCGCCTCGACAACCAACAAAGGTCGCCTGATCTTTGGCGCATTGACCGGGATGCTGGTATGGCTCATCCGCAGCTTTGGCGGCTACCCGGACGGCGTGGCCTTTGCGGTGCTGCTGGCGAATATCACCGTGCCGTTAATTGACTACTACACGCGTCCGCGCGCGTATGGCCATCGCTGAGGAGCCGCCATGTTAAAGACCATGCAGAAACACGGCGTAACGCTGGCGCTCTTCGCCGCCTGCTCTACCGGCCTGACGGCAGCTATCGCCCAACTGACCAAATCCACTATTGCCGAGCAGGCTGCCATCCAGCAGAAGACGCTGTTTGACCAGGTGGTGCCGGACAATATCTATAATAACGATCTTAGCCAGAGCTGTTATTTGGTAAACGCTCCAGAGCTGGGCAAGGGCGAACGGCGGATCTATATCGCCCGCCAGGACGACAAGCCCGTGGCGGCGGTGATGGAAGCTACCGCGCCGGATGGTTACTCCGGCGCTATTCAGCTGCTGGTTGGCGCAGATTTTAACGGCACGGTGCTGGGCACGCGGGTTACCGAGCATCATGAGACGCCGGGGCTTGGCGACAAGATCGAACTGCGCCTCTCCAGCTGGATCACCTCTTTCAGCGGCAAGAGCATTGCGGGTGCGTCTGATAGCCACTGGGCGGTGAAGAAAGACGGCGGCGATTTTGACCAGTTTACCGGTGCAACCATCACCCCCAGGGCGGTGGTGAACGCCGTTAAACGTGCTGGCCTGTATGCGCAAACCCTGCCCGCCCAGCTTAATTCCTTACCCTCTTGCGGAGAGTAGACCATGAGCGAAATTAAAGACGTTATTGTTCAGGGGCTGTGGAAGAACAACTCGGCGCTGGTGCAGCTGCTGGGGATGTGCCCACTGCTGGCCGTGACCTCCACCGCCACTAATGCCCTGGGTCTCGGTCTGGCGACGACGCTGGTGCTGACCCTGACCAACCTGACCATCTCCGCCCTGCGCCGCTGGACGCCCTCAGAGATCCGTATTCCGATCTACGTCATGATCATCGCCTCGGTGGTGAGCGCGGTGCAGATGCTGATCAATGCCTATGCCTTTGGACTCTATCAGTCGCTGGGGATCTTTATCCCGCTGATCGTCACCAACTGCATCGTGGTGGGTCGCGCGGAAGCCTTTGCGGCGAAAAAAGGCCCGGTGCTCTCGGCGTTGGACGGCTTCTCTATCGGCATGGGGGCCACCTGCGCCATGTTCGTGCTCGGCTCCCTGCGCGAAGTGCTGGGTAACGGCACGCTGTTTGACGGCGCGGATGGCCTGCTGGGCAGCTGGGCGAAGGTGTTGCGCATTGAGGTGTTCCATACCGATTCACCTTTCCTGCTGGCGATGCTGCCTCCAGGCGCGTTTATTGGCTTGGGCATGATGCTGGCAATAAAATACCTCATCGATGAGCGGACTAAAAAACGTCAGGCAGCCGCAGCAGCCGCTTCACCTGCCGTCGATACCGCTAATGTAGAGACCCCTGCCACGCCCGGGAAGGCATAATGAACAAAGTAAAACGTCTGGAGATTTTGACCCGTCTTCGGGAGAATAATCCGCACCCCACCACCGAGCTGAACTTTAACTCACCGTTTGAGCTGCTGATTGCGGTTCTGCTCTCAGCCCAGGCCACTGACGTCAGCGTCAACAAGGCGACGGCGAAGCTCTACCCTGTCGCCAACACGCCAGAGGCGATGCTCTCCCTTGGCGTGGAGGGAGTGAAGTCCTATATCAAGACCATCGGCCTGTTTAACAGCAAGGCGGAGAACGTTATTAAAACCTGCCGGATCCTGCTGGAGCAGCATGGCGGCGAGGTGCCGGAGGATCGTGCCGCGCTGGAGGCGCTGCCTGGCGTTGGACGCAAAACCGCCAACGTGGTGCTGAACACCGCCTTTGGCTGGCCGACCATTGCCGTCGATACGCATATTTTCCGCGTCAGTAACCGAACGCAGTTCGCTCCGGGTAAGAACGTTGAGCAGGTGGAAGAGAAGCTGTTGAAGGTCGTCCCGACCGAGTTTAAGGTCGACTGCCACCACTGGCTGATCCTCCATGGCCGCTACACCTGTATTGCCCGTAAGCCACGCTGCGGCTCCTGCATTATCGAAGATCTCTGCGAGTACCGGGAGAAGGTTTACGAGTGAGCTTCTCCCCGCCCTGCTTTTCCCCTTTATAATGCCAGCTTATGTTTTCATGCCAACGCAGGACGTGATAAAACTCGGCTGGTTATTACTTTTTAAGGTTAATCGTTTTTTTAATACAAAAAATTTCTATACATTTGTGATAGAGATCACTCAACCCGCCAGACGTTAAAAAAATGTTTCAATAGTAAGTCCCGCACCTGCACCAGACTGCACCCCATAAGCAATCAGCGGTAGATTAAACCACTGTTTTTAGCAATAGTGGGCCATTGCGCTGCTTGACGCCTGAAATAGCAGAACATATCGCCTTAGGCCCCAGGCTTCCGATTTTTTTTAGTGGAAAAAACTATCAAAATGCTAAAGCCGAAATTTAACGCTGAATAACATTCTTCCAACTGGCGCTTTATAGCGGTCAATTTATATGTAACAGATTATTACAAAGGTATTGCCTCAGCGTGCTGGATAGGGAACATTACCCGCCGTTTCCCCTCCCTTATAACTATAAGCTCGATGGACTCTGGCCATCGCGCACTGAACACCCCCGTTAATATGGGATGTAAAAAAAGAGGTATATGTGTCGACTGCAAACAACAAACCAACTGAGAGCGTCAGCCTGAACGCTTTCAAACAGCCCAAGGCGTTTTACCTGATCTTCTCCATTGAACTGTGGGAGCGTTTCGGTTTCTACGGCCTGCAAGGGATCATGGCAGTGTACCTGGTGAAACAGCTGGGTATGTCAGAATCCGACTCAATTACGCTGTTCTCCTCCTTCAGCGCCCTGGTATACGGTCTGGTGGCCATCGGCGGCTGGCTGGGTGATAAGATCCTCGGTACCAAACGCGTTATCCTGCTGGGCGCGATTGTGCTGGCAATCGGCTATGCGCTGGTGGCCTGGTCCGGTCATGATGCGGCCGTTGTCTATATGGGTATGGCGACCATTGCGGTAGGTAACGGCCTGTTTAAGGCCAACCCCTCTTCGCTGCTCTCTACCTGCTACGCGAAAGACGATCCGCGTCTTGATGGCGCGTTCACCATGTACTACATGTCCATCAACATCGGCTCGTTCTTCTCTATGCTGGCGACCCCATGGCTGGCGGCGAAGTTTGGCTGGAGCGTGGCCTTCTCGCTGAGCGTGGTCGGGATGCTGATCACCGTCGTGAACTTTTTATTCTGTAAGCGTTGGGTTAAACAGTACGGCTCGAAGCCGGACTTTGAACCGCTGCGCGTCGGTAGCCTGCTGGCCACCATCGCGGGCGTTGTGGTCCTGATCGCCGCTGCGACCTGGCTGCTGCACAACCAGGGCATCGCCCGTATGGTACTGGCGGTTGTGGCGCTGGGTATCGTGATTATCTTTGCCAAAGAGACCTTCTCAATGCACGGCGCGGCGCGTCGTAAGATGATCGTGGCCTTTATTCTGATGCTGCAGGCGATTGTGTTCTTCGTCCTCTACAGCCAGATGCCGACCTCGCTGAACTTCTTTGCCATCCGCAACGTTGAGCACTCTATTCTGGGTATCGCCTTCGAGCCGGAGCAGTATCAGGCCCTGAACCCGTTCTGGATCATTATTGGTAGCCCAATTCTGGCCGCTATCTATACCAAGATGGGCGACACGCTGCCGATGCCGTTTAAGTTTGCCTTCGGGATGGTGCTCTGCTCAGCCGCGTTCCTGATCCTGCCGCTGGGGGCTAAATTTGCCAGCGACGCCGGGATCGTCTCTGTGAGCTGGCTGATTGCGAGCTACGCCTTCCAGAGCATCGGTGAACTGATGATCTCCGGTCTTGGTCTGGCGATGGTGGCCCAGCTGGTTCCACAGCGTCTGATGGGCTTTATCATGGGTAGCTGGTTCCTGACCACCGCCGGGGCAAACCTGATCGCGGGCTACGTGGCTAACATGATGGCTATCCCGGAAAACGTGACCGACCCGTTGATGTCACTTGATGTCTATGGCCGCGTGTTCCTGCAGATTGGTATAGTGACCGGCGTTATCGCGGTGCTGATGCTGCTCACCGCGTCGAAGCTGAACCGCATGACGCAGATGGATGAGAAAGACTTAGCCGAGTCTAAAGCCGCCTCCGCGTAACGGTACTGGGAAACGCAAGCCAACAAAAAGCCGCTGAGAAATCAGCGGCTTTTTTGGTTAAACAGCGATG
>NZ_LR607338.1:963104-986825 GCF_902164725.1 Pseudescherichia vulneris
CTGTGTGCAACGCCGGGCGGCACTGCGTTTGCCCGGCCTACGTTTCAGCCCAGATTATGCTTCTACAGCGCGGAACAGATGCTCGGGGCGGGCGATGCGATCCTGGGCAGCCACCACCTGCAGCTCATACTCGCCCATCTCTTTGGTGGTGAGCATGATTTCATAAACCGCCGCCGTCACGTGCTCCAGTGCATCGCGCAGGGATCTCCCCTGAAGCAGTTTAACCAGCAGCAGACCGCTGGTAACGTCGCCCACGCCGACCGGCTGACGCATACCGAAATCCACCAGCGGACGGCTGATGTGCCAGGCTTCGCGCTGCGTAACCAACAGCATCTCAAAGCTCTCCATACTTTTAGCAGCGCGCGCCAGGTGCTTGACCAGGACAATCTCCGGCCCCTGCGCAATCAGCTCGCGGGCGGCGGAAACAGCCTCGCTGATGCTGTTAACCGGGTGGCCACAGAGCATCTCCAGTTCAATCAGGTTTGGGGCAATAATATCGCTGGCAGGCAGGGCATAGCGCGCGTGAAACTCCGCGACGCCGGGCGCAACGATGCATCCCTTCTCCGGATGGCCCATCACCGGATCGCAAAAATATTTCGCCTGCGGATTGGCGGCTTTTACCTGGCGCACAATGCCCAGAATATGCTCGCCCTGCTCGGCAGACCCGAGGTAACCGGTTAACACCGCGTCGCAGGTCTTCAGCTTGTCGATATCGGCAATGCCCTGCACGATCTCAGTGAGGTGTGAGGGCGGCATCACGCAGCCGGTCCACTTGCCGTACTGGGTGTGGTTAGAGAACTGAACCGTATTCAGCGGCCAGACGTTTGCGCCAAGGCGGCGCATAGGGAACTCAGCAGCGCTGTTGCCGGCATGACCAAAGACGACGTGAGACTGGATGGCGAGGATATTCTTCATTTTCTTACCCGGACATAAAAATAAGGGAGTGATTTCTCACTCCCTGTGCTTAGTGCATTACTTCCAGCAGATCAGACAGTAATTTTTCTTACCACGACGCAGCAGCGTATAGCGACCAAACAGACGATCGCTGTCGGTAAAAGTGTATTCCGCGTCGGACTGTTTTTCACCGTTGACGGTGACCGCGTTAGAGGCGATGGTCTTGCGAGCCTGGCCACGAGACGGCTGAAGATCAGAATCCACCAGCGCCTGCATCAGATCCGCGCCCTTCTCCATTTCAACCATCGGGACGCCGTCCTGGGCCAGCTGCTCAAAGTCAGCTTCGCTCAGATCGCTCAGGGTACCGTTGAACAGGCTGGCGGTAATGCGTTTCGCCGCTTCCAGTCCCTCTTCGCCGTGTACCAGACGGGTCACCTGCTCGGCCAGCACATACTGGGCGCGCGGCGCTTTACCGCTATTCTTGTCTTCCTCTTCCAGGGCGTTAATCTCCGCGATATCCATAAAGGTAAAGAACTTCAGGAAGCGGTAGACGTCGGCATCGGCGGTGTTGATCCAGAACTGGTAGAACTTATACGGGCTGGTTTTCTTCGGATCGAGCCAAACTGCTCCACCCTCGGTTTTACCAAACTTGGTGCCGTCGGCTTTGGTGATCAGCGGAACGGTCAGGCCAAAGACCTGGTTCTGATGCAGACGGCGGGTCAGGTCGATACCGGAGGTGATGTTACCCCACTGATCGGAGCCGCCAATCTGCAGCGCCACGCCGTGCAGCTCGTTCAGGCAGGCAAAATCGTAGCCCTGCAGCAGGTTATAGGAGAACTCGGTAAAAGAGATGCCCTGATCGTCACGGTTAAGACGCTGCTTTACCGCCTCTTTGTTGATCATCTGGTTTACAGAGAAGTGCTTCCCGATATCGCGCAGGAAAGTCAGCACGTTCATGCCGCCAAACCAGTCGTAGTTGTTTGCCGCAATGGCGGAGTTGTCACCGCAGTCAAAGTCGAGGAAAGGCGCAACCTGTTTGCGGATCTTATCTACCCACTCCTGGACAGTATCTTCCGTGTTAAGTTTACGCTCGGCGGCTTTGAAGCTCGGATCGCCAATCAGGCCTGTTGCGCCACCTACCAGCGCCACAGGCTTGTGCCCTGCCTGCTGGAAGCGTTTCAGGCATAACAATGGAACCAGATGCCCCAAATGCAAGCTGTCGGCGGTGGGATCGAAGCCGCAATAGAGCGCGATCGGGCCTTGCGCCAGTCGCTCTGCTAACGCATTTTCGTCCGTCACCTGGGCCACGAGGCCCCGCTCTTGCAATTGTTTAATCAAGTTACCGCTTGCCATCAAATTCTCCATGTATCTAACGCTGCACCTCTGCCGGTACACGACTTTTCGCTCGTTACGAAAGAGGGATAGAATAAAGCGCTGGAACCCGGAGTACCAGCGCTTAAATCAACATTTTTCAGCCATTAAGGCGCGAGGCGATCGATTTTCCAGCCGCTGTTTTCACGCTGGTATAAAAAACGATCGTGAAGGCGGTGCTGCCCCCCCTGCCAGAACTCCATCTGCTCGATGCTGACGCGGAATCCACCCCAAAAGCTCGGCAATGGCACTTCGCCCTGCTGAAACTTCTGCTTAAGCTCAAGGAACTTGCTTTCAAGGACGCCACGGGCGGAGATGCGGCTGGACTGCTGCGAGACCCATGCGCCGATCTGGCTGTCGCGCGGGCGGCTGTGGAAATACTTCACCACGTCCAGCGTCGAAAGACGCTCTGCTTTGCCAATGACCATCACCTGGCGCTCCAGCATGTGCCAGGGAAACAGCAGGCTGATCTGCGGGTTATTTTCAATATGGTGCGCCTTGCGGCTGCCGAGGTTGGTATAAAACACCAACCCCTTTTCATCATAGTGTTTGAGCAGAACGATACGCTGATAAGGCTGGCCTCTCTCATCTACCGTCGCCACGACCATCGCCGTGGGATCGGCAAGACGGGCCTCGCAGGCCTGGGCGAGCCAGCGTTCAAAAAGATCTAGCGGCTGGGCAGGAAGATCGGCGCGGCGCAGGCCGCCTTTGATGTACTCGCGGCGCAGGTGCGCAATGTGCTGCAGCTCGCTGTTATTTGCATCGTGGTTGTCTGACATGGCGTTCGCTACGTGAAGGTTCAGGTGGCGCTATTGTGCGCCGCCTGGGTAAAAATCTCAACGCTGCGGGGTTTGTAGCTGGCAGTTATTCAAGATAATGCGATCGTGCTTGTAAACCGTGGCGTTATCCCCTTTGGACCAGAAGACGTAGATCCCGTCGGTATAGCGCGCGCCAGAGGCGGAAAGACCCTGCTGTAACGTCAGCGGCGTATCCTCTAACGTGAAGCTGACCTCCTGACGGGTCTGGTTGAGCTTAACCGTCAGCGGTTTTTCATCATCGCACTGATAGGCCAGCGTGTCGGTGTGCATATGCTCCATAAATTGGTTATAGGTCGTACAACCGGCAAGCATTACGGGTAGTAAAGCAATCAATAATCTTTTCATGATCCGTCCTAAAACATATCCCGGGGCAGATCGTATCACGGCTCTGCCCCTGTTTTGTTTTAGTCTAACGTCTCGTTACAAAACAGAATTTAGGTTATGTCTGATTATGTCGTGGATTCGCGGGAAAGATGGCTCCGAGCACGCTGGGCTGCGAAGCGCCGGTCACGGAGGGGAGATTTCCGGGTAGACCGGCGATGGTGCGCCACGCCAGCCACGCGAAGGCCAACGCTTCCATATCGTCCCCGCTGATACCCGCCTCATCGGTGGTGCCGACCTCAATGCCCGGTAGCAGACTGGCGAGCCGCGCCATCACCAGCGGATTTCGCCCCCCGCCGCCGCATATCATCAGACGCTCGCAGCCGCCGCTCAACAGTACCTGCTCAGCAATGCTGACCGCGGTCAGCTCTGCCAGGGTCGCCTGCACATCGCTGCCTGAAAGACCGGGGAAATGGGCGAGCTGACGCTCCAACCAGCCATAGTTAAAGTACTCCCGTCCGGTGCTTTTCGGTGCGGGGCGGGCAAACCACGGATCGCTGAGCATCTGCTGCAGCAGCGGCCGGATAACGTTACCGGCTTTTGCCCACCTGGCGTCCTTATCGTAGGGCTGGCCCTTCTGCCGCCAGATCCACGCGTCCATCAGCATATTGCCCGGACCGGTGTCGTAGCCTCTGACCGGCTGGCCAGGAAAGAGCAGAGAGAGATTGGCAATGCCGCCAATGTTGAGCACCATGCGCCGCTCTACCGGATGCGCCAGCAGCGCCTGATGGAATGCAGGCACCAGCGGTGCGCCCTGGCCGCCGAGGGCGATATCCCGGCGGCGGAAATCGCCCACGACCGTAATGCCCGTGCGGGCGACGATCTGGTTGTTGTCGCCAATTTGTAACGTATGCGGCGCGTCGCCCAAGGGTTCATGCCAGACAGTTTGGCCGTGGCAGCCGATAGCGACAATCTCCTGCGGCCGCAGGTTCTCCTGTTTAAGCAGCGCCAGTACGGCATCGGCAAACAGTTTACCCAGCCGGCTATCCAGTTGCCCCAGCTGAGAGAGCGTCAGCTGCTGGCCCTGGCAGATAGCGAGTATGGCCTCTTTCAGCGTCACGGGAATAGGCCAGCTCAGGCTTGCCTGCTGCGCCACCATGCGATCGTCAATTGCCGCGAGGACAACGTCTACCCCATCAAGGCTAGTGCCTGACATGACGCCAATATAGCGACCCGATTTCATATGCCGTCCTTATCTGTCTGCGTGGCTTGAGTTCACGACACCACCTTAAAGCGGATGCCCAGGATATGTGTAGCGCTATTTTGCTTTTCAGTCCGAATTTGCATCGGTTAGGTTGTCCATTTTGGGCTTGTTTAAGTAAAGTTAAGCGCTGCAACCGTACTATTTTCGCATTGTTTTGGCGGAAGGTGTGACCTGTTATCTTTAAATGCCATATAATTTAGAGATGACGGATGCTCGTCCGAGCGTTTTAGGTGAACAGGAGATTCATAGATGATTTTACGTACACTGGCAGTTTCCCTGATTGGTTTCACTCTGGCGGGCTGTGCGAATGACAGCACCCTGTCAGGCGACGTTTACAGCGCATCCGAAGCTAAACAGGTGCAAAATGTCACTTACGGGACCATTGTCAATGCGCGTCCGGTGCAGATTCAGGGCGGCAATGAAAACAATGTGATTGGTGCGCTGGGCGGTGCCGTGCTGGGTGGTTTCCTCGGTAATACCGTTGGCGGCCGCACGGGTCGATCGCTGGCTACCGCCGCAGGCGCAGTAGCAGGCGGCGTCGCCGGTCAAGGCGTAGAGGGCGCGATTAATAAAAGCCAGGGCGTAGAGCTGGAGATCCGCAAAGACGATGGTAACACCATTATGGTGGTGCAGAAGCAGGGCAATACCCGCTTCGCGGCTGGTCAGCGTGTCGTCATTGCCAGCAACGGCAGCCAGGTGACCGTTTCTCCACGCTAAGTATTCTTACAGGGGTCGCTGCAGCGGCCCTTTTTCTTGCTATCCAAAACGTCCCGCCATAAAAAAGCCCTGCTTTCGCAAGGCCCTTGTCAGCGTTAGTCACGCGATTGTAATTCAATAATATTATGCTCAAGGCGACCCACCAGGCTGATGAGCTGCTCCAGCTCGCTGGCAGAGATACCGGCGAGGATCTCTCCCCGGGTTTTATTGATGACGGACTCCATCTCATCAATGATCGGCGCGGCCTTCTCGGTGAGCTTGATACGTTTTGCACGACGGTCGCTGGCGCAGGTCTGACGGGAAATAAGCCCCTTCTCTTCCAGCTGATCCAGCGTACGTACTAACGACGGCTGTTCAATGCCGATCGCTTTTGCCAGTTGAATTTGCGACTGTTCGGGCGGCAGCTGATGGATATTATGCAGCGTTACCCAGTGTGTCTGCGTCAATTCCAGAGGTTTTAGGCGATGGTCAATCAGTGCACGCCAGATACGTACCAAACGTGCTAGATCAGAACCCAATGGCGATTCCAATTTCATCTCCTTATAATTAGCTTGCTAAGTTATTATGCTGATTTTAGAATAGTGTGCAATATTTATATTTTCAAAACAAACGTATTGCCTGTTTTACTTCTCACTGATCCGATCAGCTTAGAGCAGAAAAGGAGTGCGTTGCCGAGGTTTTTGCTAAACCTATAAACAATGATAGCTAATGCAAAGGATTACGATTTGTGACGCTTACGCTTAATGCAACAGGATTGCCCTTACAGGATCTGGTGATCGGCGCATCTCTCTATTTCCCTCCCTTTTTCAAGGCGTTCGCCTGCGGATTCATTATTTGGCTCATGGCGCATCGTCTGTTGCGCGACTGGATCTATTCAGGGGAAATATGGCATCCCCTGCTGATGGATCTGTCGATCTTTACGCTTTGCGTCTGTCTGAGTTTTGTATTGCTGGTAGCGTGGTGAGTATGTCGCTTAAAACAGTTAAATATTTTTCAACAATTGTGATCGCCGTCGTCGCGGTGCTGGCAGGATGGTGGGTGTGGAACTACTACATGCAGTCCCCATGGACCCGCGACGGCAAAGTTCGTGCGGAGCAGGTGAGTATTACGCCCCAGGTTTCCGGCAGCATTACTCGGCTCACGATTAAAGATAATCAGTTCGTCAACGCTGGCGATCTGCTGCTGACTATAGATAAAACGCCTTTTAACATAGCGATACTTAATGCGCAAGCCGAGCGGGCTAAAGCGCGATCGGACCTCGCAAAAGCCACTAACGAAGCCAAGCGCCGCCAGCGTTTGTCGCGTAACTATATCTCTGCAGAAGATCTGGATACCGCCAATCTGAACGTAAAAGCGGCTCAGGCCACCGTTGAGGCAGCCGAAGCGGCGTTAAAAAATGCGCAATGGCAGCTTGCACAGACGGACGTTCGCGCCCCGGTGGCAGGCTGGGTAACCAATCTTTCAACCCGTACAGGGGACTACGCCACCACAGGCCAGCCGTTGTTCGCCCTCGTCGACAGCCACTCTTTTTATGTGATGGGTTATTTTGAAGAGACAAAACTGCGCCATATTCGCGAAGGCGCACCGGCCGTTATAACGCTGTACAGCGGCAACGTAAAGTTACAGGGTCACGTTTCCAGCATTGGTCGCGCCATCTACGATCAAAGCGTAGAGAGCGATTCGGGCCTGGTACCCGACATTAAACCCAATGTTCCCTGGGTACGCCTGGCGCAGCGCGTGCCGGTGCGAATAGCGTTCGACTCGCTGCCCCGGGATATCACGCTGATTTCCGGTACGACCTGCAGCGTTGCGATTGGTCAGCGCTAATGAATGTTTCGTCGTTGGGCTGGCGTAATACGCCCTGGTTTAAAGCAACAGCCGGGCAATGGCGATATGCATTACGTAACGCCATTGCCATGTGCCTTGCCCTAACGCTTGCCTACTGCTTTAACCTGGATGAGCCCTACTGGGCGATGACCTCTGCTGCCGTGGTGAGCTTTCCAACCGTGGGCGGCGTGATCAGCAAGAGTCTTGGTCGTATTGCCGGCAGCCTGCTGGGCGCTACGGCGGCGCTGATCATCGCAGGTCATACCTTAAATGAGCCATGGCTCTTCTTAGTCAGCATGGCGGCCTGGCTCGGCCTGTGTACCTGGGCCTGCGCCTACTTTACCAATAACGTTGCTTATGCTTTTCAACTGTCGGGCTATACCGCTGCCATTATTGCCTTCCCGACCGTTAATCTCATTGATACCGTCCAACTGTGGGATATTGCTCAGGCTCGCGTTTGCGAGGTCGTGCTGGGTATAGTTTGCGGCGGACTGATGATGATGATCCTGCCCAGCACCTCGGATGGCACCACCCTGCTCACCGCGTTGAAAAAAATGCATGCGCGCTTACTGGAACATGCCGGTCTGCTCTGGCAGCCTGAAACCAACGATGCCATACGGTCCGCGCATGAGGGGGTCATCAACCAGATCCTGACGATGAATCTGTTACGCATTCAGGCATTCTGGAGTCATTACCGCTTTCGTCGCCAGAATGCCCTGCTTAACGCGCTGCTACACCACCAGCTACGGCTGACCAGCGTCATCTCCAGCCTTCGCCGCCTGCTGCTGAACTGGCCCAACCCGCCCGCGCAAACCCGTGAAATCATAGAACAGCTGCTCTCTGCGTTGGCCAGTCCCAGTACGGACGCTTACCACATCGCACGGATTATCGTCCCGCTACGTCCCCACGATGATAGCGACTATCACCACCTCGCTTTCTGGCAACGGCTACGCTATTTCTGCGCGCTGTATCTGCAAAGTAGTCGCTGGCTGCGAGCGCTGGAAAACGGCGCGCCCGTCTCGTTGCAAACAGCCAGTCGTCGCTCGGGCCTGGCGCGTCATACCGATAGTATGGAAGCCTTATGGAGCGGTACGCGGACCTTCTGTACGTTAATGGCGGTGGGTGCATGGAGTATTGGCACCCAGTGGGAGTCCGGTGCCAGTGCGCTATCACTGGCGGCGATAAGCTGCGTGCTCTATTCCATCGTCGCCACCCCGTTTAAATCGCTCACCTTACTGATGCGTACCCTCGTGCTGCTGTCATTGTTCAGCTTTGTGGTGAAGTTTGGCCTGATGGTACAAATAACCGACCTCTGGCAATTTTTGCTGTTTCTTTTTCCCCTGCTGACCACCATGCAGTTGCTGAAGCTGCAAATGACGAAGCTGGCGGGGCTGTGGGGGCAGCTGATTGTATTTATGGGATCGTTTATCGCCGTGACCAATCCGCCTGTATACGACTTTGCTGATTTTCTTAATGATAACTCGGCAAAAATTGTCGGGGTGGCGCTCTCGTGGCTGGCATTCGCTATTCTACGCCCCGGCTCGGATGCCCGTAAAAGCCGCCGCCGTATACGTGCTCTGCGCCGTGACTTCGTCGATCAGCTCAGCCGACGTCCATCGTATAGCGAATCTGAGTTTGAATCGCTGGCCTATCATCACATCAGCCAGCTGAGTAATAGTCAGGATGCGCTCGCGCGTCGTTGGCTATTACGTTGGGGAGTAGTACTGCTCAACTGCTCGCATGTGGTCTGGCAGCTTCGTGAGTGGGAAACCCGATCCGATCCACTTTCCCGCGTCAGAGACATTTGCATAGCTCATTTACGGAACGTGATGAGCGAGCGGGGAGTCAACCAACGTCAATTGGCCAATACGTTGCAGCAGCTACAGCGTATCTGCGACACCTTATCGCATCACCATCAGCCCGCCGCCCGCGAGCTGGCGGCGCTTATTTGGCGGCTACAGATCTCACTGTCGCAGCTTGTACAAGCGCCACCGCCAGGAATGCTCACGTAGTGAGTTAATCGCAGTTAGTTAATCACACCACAGGCGTAGCGTGCCCCACCGCCGCCTAACGGCTCTGGTTTGTCGGAATAGTTGTCGCCCCCGACGTGGATCATCAACGCTCTGTTTTTCACCTCATCCAGCTTTTTCAGACGCGGGGAAACCACGGGCTGGGTGGCTTTACCGTCGTTATTGACCTGAAGCACCGGCAGATCCCCCGTATGGCCCGCGCCTTCTGGCCCCTCATGCTTACCCGTGGTGTGCGGATCGAGGTGCCCCCCGGCCGCTTCAGCCGCTGAGGCCTTACCGTCTTTCATGGCAGGCTCACAGCTTCCCTTGGCGTGAACGTGAAAACCGTGATCGCCAGGCGGGAGCGCTTTCAAATCCGGGGCAAATTCCAGTCCCTGATCCGTTTCAGTGATCTTCACTGTCCCGATGGACTGCCCTACGCCCTGAGAAGTGACAAGATGCATTTCAACTTCGTCACTGGCAGCCTGCGCACCGGTGCAGGCTAACAGGGTTAATACGGCCAGACTTAATCGCTTCATATGATCTCCGGTTATTGGCTGTTATCCCTGAAGTTTAAACCAGGGATACAGATACCACCGGAGAATCAGATAATCAGCTATCAGGGTACATCGTACCCGAGCGCGGCTTTACGGATGCGGAACCACTGTTGGCGGGTAAGCGTGAGTGCTTCAGCGGCAATGGCCGTACGTACGCGCTCGATTTTGCCGGAGCCGATAATCGGCAGCGGCTTCGATGGCAGCGCCATCACCCAGGCATAAACCACCTGTTCAATGGTTTCAGCATTGATCTCCTGAGCAACCTGAGCCAGCTCGTCGCGCAGGGGCTGCAAAGCCTCATCGCTAAACAACCGCCCACCGCCAAGGCAGGACCAGGCCATCGGGCGAATGCGCAGCTGCTGAAGCTGGTCGAGCGTGCCGTCAAGCAGCAGCGGCTGGTGCACCGGGGATAGCTCAACCTGATTAGTCGCGAGGGTGAACGGCAGACGCGACTGCAACAGGGCAAACTGTGCTGGCGTAAAGTTAGAGACGCCGAAGTGGCGCACCTTGCCGCTCTGGTGAAGCTGAAGAAACGCCTCGGCAATCTCATCGGCCTCCATCAGCGGATCGGGACGGTGGATAAGAAGCAGGTCGAGGCGATCGGTCGCCAGGTTAGCCAGAGACTGCTCGGCGCTGCGAATAATGTGCTGCTTATCGGTGATGTAGTGGCCGATAACGTGTTCTGGACGCGCAGTCGTGGCAATGCCGCACTTAGAGACCACTTCCATACGCTCGCGCAGGTGCGGAGCCAGCTTAAGCGCTTCGCCAAAGGCGGCCTCACATTGGTAGCCGCCGTAGATATCGGCGTGATCGACCGTGGTGACGCCCAGATCCAGATGCGCTTCAATAAAGCTGACGAGCTGGCGGGGGGACATGTTCCACTCCATCAGACGCCAGTAGCCCATGACAAAACGGGAGAACTCTGGCCCCTGGGGCGCGAGGGTAATACGCTGAACCATAACCGCTTCCTTTCTTTGTAAAGAGATAGGCACAGAGTATACGGGAAACGACGCTTAAAACAGTGAGGGCTGCTGCGGTTCTTCGCTTGCCGGTTGGCTACCCGCACGCTTTTTACGCAGGGCTCGCTGATGGCAGAGACGTAAAACGTTCTGCTTCTCGCTATCGCTCATGCGCTGCCAGTTAAAGCGCTCATCCCGGCTGCGCAGGCAGCCCCGGCAGTAGCCATGCTCGTCGGTCTGACAAATCCCCCGGCATGGGCTTAGAATGGGGAAAAACTCCAGCTGTTCCGGCACGTCCTTCCTCCTGTTAACGATCGATAGTAACTATTGAAGACGCCCCCGGGCCAGAAAGCAACCCTTGCATTAGACCGAATGGTCTATTAGAGTGATCGTTATGAACAGAGATACCGAACACGATACCCGTGAACACTTACTGGCAACCGGCGAGCAGCTCTGCATGCACCGCGGGTTCACCGGCATGGGTCTCAGCGAGCTATTAAAAACGGCAGAAGTGCCGAAGGGCTCGTTTTATCACTATTTTCGCTCGAAAGAGGCGTTCGGCGTGGCCATGCTTGAGCGTCACTATGTCGGCTACCACCAGCGGCTAGCGCACCACTTTGCTCACGGCAGCGGTAACTACCGCGATCGGCTCATCGCCTATTTCCAGGAGACGCTTAATCAGTTCTCGCAGAAAGGCATTATTAGCGGCTGCCTGACGGTGAAGCTTTCGGCTGAGGTATGCGATCTCTCTGAGGATATGCGCAGCGCAATGGACAGAGGCGCAAGCCGCGTCATCGCGCTGCTGGCCGAGGCGCTGGAGAACGGACGTCGTTCCCGCTGCCTGGCCTTTGAAGGTGATGCCCTGACCCAAGGGCAGGTCCTCTATGCCCTGTGGCTGGGTGCCAATTTGCAGGCTAAGATTTCCCGCAGTGCCCTACCGCTGGAGAGCGCGGTAGCACATGCTAAAACAATACTTATCACGCCTGAGTAATACAGGCGTTTTATTTGACCTTTAACTAGTCGACCGGTCTATTCAGGAGATGTTATGTCGAACAAACTGTTTACCCCGCTGAAAGTGGGTGCGATTACTGCGGCGAACCGCATTTTTATGGCTCCTCTGACGCGTCTGCGCAGCATTGAGCCAGGCGATATCCCTACTCCGCTGATGGGTGAATACTACCGTCAGCGCGCCAGCGCCGGGTTAATCATCAGCGAGGCAACGCAGATCTCTGCCCAGGCGAAAGGCTATGCCGGTGCCCCTGGCCTGCACAGCCCTGAGCAGGTTGCCGCATGGAAAAAGATCACCGACGGCGTTCACGCTGAAAATGGCCACATGGCTGTGCAGCTCTGGCATACCGGTCGTATCTCCCACGCCAGCATCCAGCCGGGCGGCAACGCGCCGGTGGCCCCGTCGGCCATTAACGCCGGAACCCGCACCTCGCTGCGTGACGAAAACGGTAACTCCATCCGTGTCGATACCTCTACGCCGCGCGCGCTGGATATCAGCGAGATCCCGGGCATCGTTAACGACTTCCGTCAGGCCGTCGCTAACGCACGCGAAGCTGGATTTGACCTGGTGGAGCTGCACTCCGCCCACGGCTACCTGCTGCACCAGTTCCTCTCTCCGTCTGCCAACCATCGCACCGACGCGTACGGCGGCAGCGCTGAGAACCGCGCCCGTCTGGTGCTGGAAGTGGTCGACGCCGTAAGCAAAGAGTGGAGCGCAGACCGTATCGGCATCCGTCTCTCCCCAATCGGTACGTTCCAGAACACTGATAATGGCGATAACGAAGAGGCCGATGCGCTCTACTTAATCGAAGAGTTAGCTAAGCGCGGCATTGCCTATCTGCACCTCTCCGAGCCGGACTGGGCCGGTGGCCAGCCTTACACCGATGCGTTCCGTGAAAAAGTGCGTGCGCGTTTCCACGGCCCTATCGTCGGTGCCGGTGCCTACACGCCTGAGAAAGCAGAAAACCTGATTGCCAAAGGGCTGATCGATGCGGTGGCCTTTGGTCGCGACTACATTGCTAACCCGGACCTGGTCGAGCGCCTGCAGCGTAAAGCTGAACTGAACCCGCAGCGCCCGGAGAGCTTCTACGGCGGCGGCGCGGAAGGCTATACCGACTACCCGACGCTGTAATCGATACTCCGTCACTGGCATTGATAGCGGCAGGGATCCGCCGCTATACTAAAATAGACTTTATGACTTAAATGCCTGAGCAAAAAAACGAAAGAGGATATTATGCGCTTACTTCACACCATGCTGCGCGTTGGCGACCTGCAACGTTCCATTGAGTTCTACACCAAGGTTCTGGGCATGCAGCTGCTGCGCACCAGCGAAAACACCGAGTATAAATACTCGCTGGCCTTCGTTGGCTACGGCCCGGAGAGCGATGAAGCGGTGATTGAGCTGACCTATAACTGGGGCGTGGATAGCTACGATCTGGGCAACGCCTATGGTCATATCGCCCTGAGCGTGGATAACGCAGCCGAAGCCTGCGAGCGCATTCGTCAGAACGGAGGCAACGTGACCCGCGAAGCTGGTCCGGTTAAGGGCGGCACTACCGTTATCGCATTTGTTGAAGATCCAGACGGTTATAAAATCGAGCTGATCGAAGAGAAAGACGCGGGCCGCGGCCTGGGTAACTGATCCTGGCGGGCGCACTCTGCGCCCGTTGTTTTATCTGCGCTATGCAATCCCCACTTAAAGTACAATCCCTACTTAAAGTTTGCCATAATGCGCGCTGCTTTTTCCTGTATTAAGAGATCCTATGTCCGATAACGCACAGCTCACCGGTCTTTGCGACCGTTTCCGTGGTTTTTACCCTGTCGTGATTGATGTTGAAACCGCCGGGTTTAATGCCAAAACCGATGCGCTACTGGACATTGCCGCCATAACGCTAAAGATGGATAGCGACGGCTGGCTGATGCCGGACAGCACCCTGCACTTCCAGGTTGCGCCCTTTGAAGGTGCTAACCTTGTCCCCGAGGCATTGGCGTTCAACGGTATTGATCCTAACGATCCGCTGCGCGAGGCGGTCAGCGAATACGATGCGCTGCACGCAATCTTCAAAATGGTGCGCAAGGGAATTAAAGATTCTGGCTGCAACCGCGCCATTATGGTGGCGCATAACGCTACCTTCGATCACGGCTTTTTGATGGCGGCAGCAGAGCGCGCGGCGCTCAAGCGCAACCCGTTTCACCCCTTTGTGACCTTCGATACCGCTGCCTTAAGCGGGCTGGCGCTGGGTCAAACCGTCCTGTCAAAAGCCTGCACGGCCGCTGGCCTGTCGTTTGATAGCACCCAGGCCCACTCCGCGCTGTACGATACCGAGCAGACCGCGCTGCTGTTTTGCGAGATCGTCAACCGCTGGAAACGGCTTGGCGGCTGGCCGCTGCCGATGGTTGCTGACGAGGCGTAACGCCGCGCGTCAGGGCGAAATAATCGGTAATAAGCTGCTGTAGGTGCTGCTTTGTCTGACGTTTTTGCCCATCCGGGATCGTTTCAGGCGTTTGCTGCTCCGACATCAGACGGAGCTGCTCCTCTACCGGCACCGTCTTGTTAAAGGCCAGCGTGGCGGCAAACACCTGTGATTTCAGCTCGCTGACGGTAAGGTATTTTCCCTTTTGACCATCAAGGGCATTGAGCCGCTCACTCAGGTTTTGCAGCGTGAGCATCCCCTGATGCCAGCCCGTAAGCGACGCATCCGGCGTCTTGCTCAGCGCCTGGTCGTCCGGCAGCGCAGAGAGCGCATCCGGACGGGCCAGGGAGTACCATCCCGCAAAGCCAACGGCACTCAGCACAAAGGCAGTCAGCATCCCGCTCAGGAAAGCACCGGCACGTTTTGCTGTAGGTGCTATTGCGTGGATCCCCTCAACGTTTGCGCCCTGCAACTGCGGGATGGCGTATATCCCCTGCGGCTCGGAAGCATTCTCTACGTGCATCAACGCATGGCGTACCTGTTGCAGCAGAGGCGCTATCTGGCTTACCTGCTGCAGCGCCTGTCGGGCCAGAATGTCGCTCAGGGTATCCAGCGTCGATTCCAACTGCTGTAGCTGGGGGTAATCCTCAGCGTTCAGAGTAAAGGTGCGAAACACCTTATGCAGCCGCTGAAACAGTCCGCAGAGAATTTCCGCACGCGGGTGATTGGCCTGAGGCCAGACCTGGGCCCAACGATGGCCCAGCATTGCCGCAATGATATTCACGCCTTCGTGCATGCCTGCCACCCGCGCCAGATGGCTGCGCGCCAGGGTATACCAGGCCCCTGTCTGTAGCTCAACGCCATTTTTTTCAAACAGGGAGAGGGAGAGCTGCTCTACGCGCTGCCAGTCGATATCCGGCCTGGCGGGATGCGTCAGCTTGCTCATTTCATTGCGCAACGCAATGAAGTCAGGGAACGGACGCGGATCGTCGCCCGTCCGGAGATGTCGGGGTTCTGGATGTTTCATGATTGATGTATCCGTGAATTGAAAGACAGGGATTTTCTAATTGATGTAGTTCTAACTGATGTAGTTCTGTTGCTTCAGGTGGCGGATCAGCACCCGCCCTTCCGGCATAAACTCGGTGCCATAGCGCACGAGTCCGACGCCTCTGAGTTCGGCATCAATGGCATAACGCAGCTCGCCGGGGATCGTCTGATCCAGCAGGACGACCTCAATCTTCTTCAGCCGGGGCTCATAGTTAAGCAATACGGCTGACAGGGTTCCCATCAGCTGATGCGCGGTTCCCGGCATCCCCTGCAAGATTTTGGTCATATCCGGTAGACCGTAGTCCGGCAGGTGCGCCAGCGTCCCGGCGCGACAGTTCAGAATACGCTGCATGTTGTCCAGCACTGACAGGATCGTCTGGTTCTGCTCACTGACCTGGTTCAGGTCGAGGTCGCCGGTGAAATTGCCGTAGAGGATTTCGTAGAGTGAGGGGGCGCTATGGCGTGGCGACATGGTCAATCATCCTTCAACGGTTGCAGAATCAGCCGGTTCTGTTCGGCTTCAATCACGCGGGGCCTGTCCGGATCGAGCTCGTCGCGAGACAACACCCGTTTCCAGCTATTTTTCGCCATCTCCGGTGCGCGGAAAAGCGCCACCACGGCGACAAACTGCGCTTTGTCATCCAGGGGTATATCCAGGCTGACATCTTCTCCTGGCTTCACCACCACACTGCGGCTGGCAAGCAGATCCGCGCCCGGCGCATCATCACCTTGCGTCAGCAGCTGCTGGTAAACAGTTTTATCAAAGCTCTTACGGTCCTTAAGCTGGTAGATCCGTACCATCAGCGGTTCCGACAGGGAGGTATTCTCCTGGCCATCGGTATTCAATGCCTGGCGGGCGGTGATGTCCAGATGCAGGGTTTTCACCTGCTTATAAAAAACAGACTTCACTACGGACGCCGTGCCGTCGCTGACGCTCTGCGTCAGGCCGCACCCCGCCAGTAACGTTGGCAGCAGCAGCAAAGAGAGTCGTTTAGTCAACAGAGTACGCAACACGTCGGTTTCCTTGTGATGTAACGGCGGGTGACATACCACGGTAGTTCCCGGCCTCAATGGTGAAGGTGGCAGGCAGATCCGGCGGGACGTCATCGCCCTCCATGCCCAGAACGCCGGTCATGCCGAGGACAAAGGGCGTCTCGCCTAGCACCGGGGCGGGTAGCAACTGCGTGGGAACGGTCAGCTGGATAAGCGCCCTGTAGCGCCAGCCGAGGTAAACCCGCAGCAGCACCAGAAAATCATCATAGGTCTGCCCCGCCGGCAGCCAACTCTGCGCCTCCGCGTGGTCTTCGGTATACAGGGCTATCAGCAGCTGGCTGCCAATCTCTGTCGTTTCATCACCCAGCACCGTATAGCCGTCGAGCTGGAAATCGTCATCGCCGTAAAAACCCAAGTGATGATCGATGTAAACCGGGCGCGGAGAGTGCGGCATGACGGTCACCTGCGTGCGAGGAGCCAGCAGCCGCACCAGCGCCTGAATCCCCTCTTCGGTACGGCCCGGCAGACGCATCACGCCAAGGAGCGCCAGAAAACGCGATACCGGAGTGGCGATATGGTTATCCGTGCTGGGAATGCCCAGGCCAATCAACCCCAGCAGACTCTGGGAGGTGCGGTCCCTGCCCCCGGCCTCAAAGGTTGCCGGGTAGGAATACTTGCGCCAGATACGGTAAAACTGGGTCAGAATACGATGGTTAAAGATATCGAGAAAAGCTTCCTGCGCCTCATGCCCCTCCCGCCGCTGCGCAATGTCATCCAGCCAGGCGGTGGGCAGTGGCGAATCCACGCCGTACAGCCCCATAAACGTCGTGCGCACCGTCGGCGGCGCGTCAGGGTTATCCTCATCATATTCCACTGCCTTTAGCTCGCTGACCGGGAAGCCCATCCCCGGATGCGGACGAAAGCGCACCGGGTCGTCCGCCGGGCTCAGCGTGATACCCAGCGCGGGTGCCTCAGGGCGCGATTTCTCCAGCAGCTGACAGAAACGGTAGAAGTTGATGCGATGGATATCCCGCTCAAGCCTTGGGCTTAACCGGGGATGCGGGGGTTGTGGTTCTCCTGCCATTCAAGACGTTCTCCGGTAGGTTGCAGTATCAGGATCAAACGGTTAAAGAGGTGGATATCGGTGTACAGAGCAAAGAAGCGGTTGAGCATTTCACCAAACAGGCAGATATCGCCATGTCCGGCAAAACCGTTGCTGTCCAGGGTCACCTCTACCTGCACGCCCCGCATAAAGTGCCCCTGTTCAAAGCGCTCTATCTCACCGTGTTTTACATCGACAATTGCCGCCAGACGGCGGCGGTTCATCTCGTTATCCGTCCAGTCATACAGCGCCAGCGCGCCGCGCAGAACATCGGCGTTATCCATCATCCACAGAAAGCTGCTGCCAAGATGGCTCAACACCCGCCAGTGAAAGCGGTCCCGATCCGGCGGGTAACACGGCAGCGTGGGCGTACAGAGATTGCGCACCTGGATACGCGAGGTGGTGGACTTGACCACCGTATCCAGCAGCGTACTTTGCAACGCACGACGCGGTAGCTGGCCGTTAGTGCCGGTCAGGCTGAGGGAGAGTTTTTCGTCTTCCGGTACGGTATGGTTATCGAACGCCTCCCCGCCGAGGATCAGCCAGGTATCGTGCAGCCCGGAAGCACCGCGCTTCACTCGCGTGTGGTAATAGTATTCCGGCGTGTCGTGGCGCAGCATGCCCCCTTTATGGCGGAAACTGGTGAACGGCACATACAGCTGATGTCCGGAATGGCGCGAGGAGGTGACGGAGTCCACGGAGTAGATCTCCGTATGGCCGTCCTGAATGCGCATCGGACGCAGCAGGTACTCGGTCTGGAGCATGTCCAGCTGCAGCGGGTCAGATTCGAGCGGGAAGAGGTTAATCACCGGGGCACAGTGCAGCCGGATCTGCTTCGCTGAAAAGGAAAACTCGTGAGCCCACGCTTGATTCAGCACCAGATCGATTTCAAACCAGGGCAGGTTTTCCGGAAAGAGGACGTTTTCCAGCCCGCGCAGTGCCACGGACATAAACTTCTCGCGGAAGGTGAAATACTCCAGCAGTAGTTGATAGCCGCTAAAGCCGCCACTTTCCGGCAGCAGCGCCTCGTCCTTGTCAAAGCCGCAGACGGCAAAATGGGCATCCAGCGGCCTGCGCTCGATGTCGCCGGGAAAGCGGATCCCTGCCTTCGCTACGTTGAGCGTGAACGCTTCGTGCAGCGCACAGGCCAGCGCGGCGTCGGCATTCAGGTACAGAGGGAGGCGGCTTAAATCCATACTGCGCCAGTCTGCCAGCGGTCCGCACTCAAAACGCAGGCGGATCAGCGAGCGCCCGTCCGGCTCTGTAGTAATGTCTGCATGGGAAAGCGACAGCGGCAACAGGGTCAGTGGCTGGGTGGTGGTATAGCGGCAGCGGGTTCGCTTTTCACCGATGGGCTGCGAGCGCACCTCAAACCCTTTGGCCACAGTGACCGGCTCCTTCATCTCCCGCCAGTCGGTAGAAAACTCCACGATGGAGAGGGAGGGAATGGTGCGTAGATAGTGCGGCCAGATCATGCTGACCAGCCCGCCGGTCAGCTCCGGCAAGTCGTCGTCCAGCTTTTCACGCAGCCGCCCCATCAGGAAGGCAAAACCTTCGAACAGCCGCTCCACATAGGGATCGCGGGCACCCGCTTTGTCGAGGTTTAACGCTGCGGCTCGGTCAGGATGGGCGCGGGCAAACTCCTCACCCGCTTCGCGCAGATAGCGCATTTCAGCGTCAAAATAACGCAGGGTTAAGTCGTCCATTGCATATCTCAGATATCAGGAGGTGAATAAAAACGTCAGCTGCACAGCACGGCAGCTCTTGAGGGATCGAGGGCGATCAGCCCAGCCAGCAACATCTCCATCTCCGGCTGTAGGCGGATTTTCTCTGCTTCACTGCGTCCGGCCTTCATGCGCAGCAGTTTTAGCCTTCTCGCCTTTACCTCAAACAGCAGTCCCGGCTCCCATTGCGTCAGGGTCAGGGTTGCCGACAGGGCATCCAGCTCAGCCAGCAGGTGCAGGGCCAGTTCGTTTTTGCCCGTCTGTTCGGCAATGCGCGCCATCAGTAAACGCAGCAGCCAGCGGCTGCGTGGCGTGGCGATCCCAGGGCGGGCCTGCAACCAGGCCAGCGCCGCATCGGGGCCGTCGCTGTCGGCCAGCGTGAGCGCTTCCGGCTCCAGGAGCAAAATATCGTCGTCGCCGGATGCCCTCGCGGACGCCGCCGTAGTATTGTCCTGCCAGCCCGCAGGGTTATCCGTTACCTGCTGCTGGATCCAGTTGAGGGTGACTTCATCAGCGAACGGCGTGCCGTCGTTAAAAGCCAGCGTCTCCAGCCCCGGCAGACGCGAGAGCACGCCTTTTAGGTCAGCCTGAATAATGGCGGCCTCGGCTTCCCGCCCAGATTTCACCAGCGCCTGGTGCAGATACCACTGCACGTCCAGCCACAGGTGATTAGCGCCGCGCGACAGCAGGCTGTCTGCCTCCTCCATCAGCTCACGCCAGCTCTGTTGCAGGTATAGCCGTTTCAGCTGGGCACGCTGTTCCGGCTTGGGCGGTTCGATGCGGGTTTTACCGTCGGCGGAGAGCGGCGGGAGCTGGTGCAGGGTGTCATGTCGGAGATTTTTTATCAGCCGATGGGCGGCCAGCCAGCCGTCCGGCTGGCTTCTCAGGTAGTCTGCCAGGGTACGTGCCTGGGTCAGCAGCTCCTGCCCTGATGCAATACCCGCCAACGGCGGCACGCTGCCGAACGGGGGCATGGTGTGGCTGCCCTCGCTGACGTTCTGTGGCACGACTGCATCCATACCGCCGGATTTCAGCAGGCGGGTTTCCAGCGCGCCATACAGGGCACCGAGCTGCGGGGGATCGTCTGCTGCCATCTGTTCAACTGCCCGCTCAATCAGCCACAGCGCCCCGGCGATGCGTCCGGCTTCGCTTTTTGTCACCTCCGGGTAGAGCAGCAGGCTGTCCAGCATCCGGCTGCTGGCCAGCCACTCCAGCGCCGCTTTCCGGCTGCGCTCCCGCTGCGGATGAAGCCGTGTAGCAAAGCGCTGCATCAGGCCAGCCAGCAGTTCGAGTCCATCCGCCAGCCCCGCTTCCCCATCACGATGCAACCGCGCCCAGGTGTAATACGTCGCAACGCGGATATCCTTGCTGATGGTGGTCAGCAGTTTTTCCGCGAGCTGGCAAATCAGCGCCGTGTCTGCGCCGGAGAGCTTGTTGACCTCCTCACGCATCTGCTGAAAATCGTCGTCATAGCCGGGATCGCCGCCGGTGGGATTGTCATCAGAGATGGGCTTCAACCAGTTTTCCCACAGGGCAAGGCGGGACTGTGCCTCCTGCGCCTGCGTGTCTGCCCGTAGCTGGCAGGCGGCCAGCAGGGAATCAACGGACGCCATTATTCACTCCTTTCATTTGCATCGAATTCATTTTCATTCGTCCGTTTTGCGTTCAGCGTATCTACGCTAAATATCTGCGTGGGAAGCGTGAAGTTGCGTAGCTTCAGCAGCGCCAGCGGGCCGTCACTAAGCTCCGTGCGCAGCAGCCACTGCAGCTGCCGGTTGTCCGGCGCGGTAAGGGTCAGACGGTACAGGCCGTCGCTCTCCTTCTGCCGCTTCATCCTCTCCAGCAGACGGATAACCCCCAAGGGACCGCTGTCATTGGCAAACAGCCGTGCGCCTGCCGCCGTAGAGGTCCAGGTCAGCATCGCGCCCGGTTTGTTAATCACCCCCGGCCAGCGGAAGCTCTGCCAGTCGGCAAGCTGGTTGAAATAGTGCAGCGTCTGCCCGTCGAGGGTCAGCTGGGTCTCGACAATCTCCGGCATGGCCACGCCCTGCATCTCAAAACTGATGCCCTGACTGCCGTCGGTAAACAGAATGTCAGATAACTCGCTCAGCTGATTAATTGCCCTGAGGAATGCCGGACTAAACGCCAGCCCCTGGCTGTGGGTGCTGTCCGCCACCCAGCTACTGCCCTCCCGGTGCAGCACGCCACCCAGCTGGCTGGTGAGGAAACGGTCGATACGACCGCTGTCGCGGCGGATAAACGCCGCCAGCATCGGCAGCGAAGCGTCATTTTTGCCTGCGGAAAAGGGGTAGCGCCCGTCAAAAGCCGCATGCCAGTTAGCAACAATGGATCGCTGCCACGCCTCGTTCAGGCTGGCCGCTGAGGGCTGTAACACCGTTTCCCAGGCCTGGGTCAAGGGTTGGACAAACATTGTCTGCCCAAAACCACCCCACTCCTCGCCCAGGCTCGCCGCCATCAGGCTGCCGTATTCCCGGGTATCGGTGAGATCCACACTTTTTCCCTGAAATACGGTCTGCGCCAGCTGCTGCATCATCGCCTGCGGATCGGGCGCGCTTGCCACCTGCTGAAGCCGGAGGCGCACGCGGGTCAGGCGGGTTAAATAGGTCTGTAAGCTGAGCGAACTGTCCGCCGCCATCACGTTTTGCGCGTTGTTTTTCCCCATCAGGGTCAGGAGCGGTCCGAACGTGCCGTCCAGCGGACTGACAGGCCCGGCGGCCTGCTGGTCAATCACCGGTTTATCGCCCTTACCCAGCAGATTTTTTGCCGACTTCATCAGCGAGTCGGATATCGCCTCTCTCTGCTGGCCGGTCTGCCCCTGGTACGCCAGGGTATTCATCAGGGCAATCAACGGCGACTGGCGAACATCGCTGGCCAGCGTTAACTGGTCGGTGACATCCGCAATAGTGTGCGCCGGGTTAAGCCGGATACTGTTTAAGACGTTCAGCCACGCACCGGCGAAGTCAGCGAAATAGCGGTCCGTCAGGCGCTGCTTCAACGCCTCCGGGGAGACATCCCCTGAGACGCTTTTCCGGTTATCGCTCAGGACCCAGTCAATCTCGTCGCGCCGGGAGGCCACCGCTTTATCAATTGCATCCTGGATGCCGCCCTCCCATGCCTGGCGGGTAAACATTCCCGGCACCACCTCTTGGGTGGTAAAGAGACGGCTTGCATCGGTCTGCGGGGTCATATCCTCAAGGGTCATGTCGGCATAATTTCGGCGCACCTGAGTGAGCATGGTCTCATACAGGGTGCTCTCAGCATTACGCTTACCGATTTGCTCCAGCAACACCTGGCGCGCCTGCGTCACCAGCGCGGCATCCGGCGTTATTGTCCAGGCAGGCTGTGACGGCAGGTTCTGCATGTACCAGGCCCACAGATCGGGTGCGATGCTCTGCCATATCGCCGAAGAGATGCCGTCACGGGCAGGCTGAGCGCCTGTCATTACCCGCGTGTAAAACGCCGCATCCGCTTTGTCCGGACGCGCCATCATCAGATACGCTTTCAGCTGGTCATAACCGGCTTTTGCACGCCGAGCCCGTTGCGGACTGCGCGGCGGCAGGTTCGCCAGCGCCGTCAGCTGCTGCGTGAGCGCCTGCACTGCCGCATCGCGTATCAGGCGGTTATTCGCCTGCGTGTACCAGGGCATCAGCGCAGCAAAAAGCTGCGCACTGTGGTCGAGACCGAAACGCTGATACCAGGGCGCGCCGTGCGCCTGCTGGCGCTGTAAACGTGCGAGATCGTTAAGCAGCACCTGCAAGGCCACCAGCTGCTCATCACTGACTACCGGATGGTTAACCAGCTGCTGCGCCCGTTCCGTGGCGGTCACAATATGCTGGCGGTTAATGATAAAGGAGAGCAAGCTGCCCGTGCCCCACAGGATCACCAGCGTCAGCAGGGTAACGCCCAGCGTACGCTGCCACGGCATCCCTACCTGCACGCCGCGAGCTCGTTCACAGTCTGTCATCACCCCCTGCCATGCTGGCGGGGCGGACCAGCTGTGAGGGTGAAGCGCCTCATCCGTTACTTTTTTCCCTGCCTGCGCCGGGCTGAACATCAGGCCGTGCAGCGGAATACGCTTCAGGTGCTCTGTCAGCCACGGCATCAGCAGCGCACGCCAGCGGGCAATGCCGCTCTCCCCAAGAGAGTGTCCGACCCGCAGCAGAAAATCATGGGTCGGGTTGGCGCACAGCTGTTGCATGCCCTGCTGACGCAGGGACGGCAGAATGGCGCGAAGCTGCCGTTCAACCGTTTCTGGGGTGGCCCGCGCCGGAAACAGCACTCCCACCGTCTGGCTAGCACGGTTATCCTGTGGCCACAGCGTGTCGCATACCTGCCACAGATACACCGATGGCTGGTAGTGCAGCGCCTCTCCGAACTGTTCGAGCGAGCGAAGAGCGTTATCTAGCGTACCGGCGGTGGCCTGAGCCTCATCAAGCGCCAGCACAATGCCGTCCAGCGGACGGCTGCGGCGCAGCTTGCGCAGGGCGTTCAGACGTTCGGCATCAGGTAAAGCAGACAGGCTGCCGCCGTAAATCAGCGCCGTCCGATGCCCCTCCAGCCACTGTTTCTCAGCAAGGCCAGGGGCGATGGCGGCGATGTGTTTGTCCTCTCCACAGACCAGTAAAAGGCGGACCTTGTAGCGCCAGAAAAGACCGTGACGGCGACGGAGGTGGGC
>NZ_LR607338.1:993191-1002475 GCF_902164725.1 Pseudescherichia vulneris
ACAGATACCCGGTCATCCGTACGCAGCTCTACCCCCTCGCCGCGCTGATTCCTTTCGCTGTCCACCAGGTGCCCGAGGTTAAGCTGGCTCTTGCCGCCGTACTCGGTGCTGATCTTCACGTGCTCCTTTCCGCGCGTGTCGTCGAGGCGGATCTTGTTATTCGCCGGGGTTCTCAGCACGTTGCGTTTGTAGTTATAGATAGTCACATGATCCGGATGCGCCGAGTCGTGCAGGACGCCGGCGATATAGGGCCGATCCGGATCGCCCTGCTCAAAGGCTATCGCCACCTCGGTGCCCGCCAGCAGCGGCAGGTGCAGACCATAAGTGTCCCCGGCATAGGGCCGGGACTGGCGCACCCACAGGCTCTCTTCACCCGGAGACCAGCGATCGCGGTCAAACAGCAGGCTGACGCGGTAGCGCCCGTCGCGATCGATATGACCGTAGATATCGTTGGGTTTAGTGCTTGTCACTCTCGCCGGAAGTGTCCCGGCCATCACGGGTTTAACGATGGTGACCGGGCGGAAGCAGTAACGCTCAGAGAACGGAATAGCATGAAAGGTGACCTCAAAGCTGCGGTCACGCCGGGCGCGGCTGTGAATGCGGGTGATCACCACCCCCTGACGGAAGGTATCCGCCACCTCCTCGCCGCCGGTCACCTTCAGCTCCTGGCCGGGGGCCAGCGTCGCGCAGCTGGTTTCGCCGTTCAGCTGCACCTGACCGTTCAGGTATCGCTCGTGGCGAATACGGGCGTAAAACGCCCCGCTCTCCGGCTCCGGGTCACGCTGGTCGCTGTTGCCCGGCGTCAGGTAGTTGTCCCCCCAGTGATACGCCTCGCCGCAGGTGGTGCTGTCGCCCGGCGACACATCCGTGCTGAGGTTCATATCCTCCGGCGCGTTGCGGTAGTTATAGCTGCGGGTAAAGACCGACTTCTCCACCACGTGATGATGGCTTTTCAGCGCCCACACCGACTCGGTGCCGCTGTCATGCTGCCCGGATGGCGGAACCGACGGCAGCGTCAGCCCCTGTTCGACATAGCGCTGGTCATCGTAAAACGCCACCACGTCAATACTGAGCCGGGTGTCCGCCGTGATGCTGTACCAGATCCCCACCTCCGCCAGCAGGCGTGAGATAAAGGTCAGGTCATCCTCGTTGTACTGCATCACCTGCTCACGGCGCGGGTACTCATTCGCCAGGGTGAAAACAAAGTCCTCCCCGCGCATGTCGTGGCGGGTGCGCAGGATGTGCTCCACAATATCCGGCACCGACATATCCTGGTAAATCCGGTTCTGGTGGCTTCTTGAGAGCAGGGCCAGCCGCGGCTGCAGCGTCAGGCAGTAGCGCGTTTCATCCCTGGAGGTGGAGAGACGTTCAAAACCGGTAACTGTTCCCTGGAGGGTGCGTACCGGCTGCTGAACCCCGATCCCGAAACCCTGATCAACCGGAGCCTGCAGGGTCAGCGACGCGTCCTGCATCAGCATCTGCTGCGGCGTGATGGCCTTATCCGGGCTGGTGAATTCAATGGTGTAGCGGAATGGTTTGCTCAGCGCCTCATGACCTTCAAAACAGAGTACATCCAGCAGCGACTGACAGCCGCGCACCTTCAGCAGGTTATGGCTGTGACTGAACAGCGGGGAGGTCGCGTTACTCATGGCTTATTTCCCCTTCGTCCAGATCCAGTCCAACTCCCGCCTCTTCACTCCAGCTCAGCGTCAACCGCTGCGGCTTCTGTCCCGCCGCCATACGACTTAACAGCTGCTGACTCAGCACCGGCAGGATCTGCTGATTAAGCAGGCTGTCAATGTTGCGCGCCCCGGTATCCGGCAGCAGGCAGGCGGCGGTCAGGGCCTCATACAGGCTCTCGTCGATAGCCGTTGTCATGCCGTAATGGCGGGCCAGCCGCTGGCTGACCTGATCAAGCTTCATCCCCAGGATGGTGCGCATCGCCTGCTGCCCCAGCGGGCGGTAGGTCACGGTCTGGAAGCGGGCCAGCAGCGCGGGCTGAAAGTGGTCCCGCAGAATGGGGCGCAGCAGTTCGTGCAGATCGGTATCGGTGGCGTCCGGCTGGTCGTCCAGCAGCTGCATGATATGGTCGCTGCCGAGGTTAGCGGTCATCAGGATCACCGTGTTACGGAAGTCGATCTCCCGCCCTTCACCGTCGCGCATAAAGCCGCGATCGAACACCTGGTAGAAGAGGTTCATCACGTCCCGGTGCGCCTTCTCCACTTCATCGAGCAGCACCACGCTGTACGGACGCTTGCGCACGGCTTCAGTCAGGATGCCGCCCTGGCCGTAGCCAACGTAGCCCGGCGGGGAGCCTTTCAGCTGGGAGACGGTGTGCGGCTCCTGGTACTCCGAGAGGTTGATGGTGATAAGCGACTTCTCGCCGCCGAACAGCGTATCCGCCAGCGCCAGCGCCGTTTCGGTCTTGCCGGTTCCGCTCGGGCCGACCAGCAGGAACACGCCCTGCGGCCCGTTCTCGGGTGCAAGCCCGGTCTTGGCGGCGCGCAGGCGCTGCGCGATGGCGTTCAGCGCCGCCTCCTGTCCGACCACCCGTTTTTCGAGTGCGGCTTCAAGGCTCAGCAGCTCCGTCTGCTCATCCTTCATTAATGAGGAGAGCGGCACGCCGGTCCAGTCAGCGATAACCGTGGCAACGGTGCGCACACCGACGTCCACCTCCAGCAAAGGATTATTTTGCTGAACTTCAGCAAGCTGGTGCCGCAGAGCGGCAAGCTCCCTCTGACGGGAGATATCTGCGCGGCATGCCAGCAGCTGTTCGCTGAGCGCCAGCTCCTGACCGTACTGCGTCTCCAGCGTGTCGAGCTGCAGGATGATGCTCACCTCTTCTTTATCGATAGCCTCCAGCCGCTCGCCATGCGGGCCGTTACCCACCGCCAGATCCTCCAGCAGCGCCTGCTTTTCCATCTCCAGCGCGGTGATGGCGGATTTCATGCGGGTCAGTGGTTCAGGCACGGTATCGAGAGTCATGCGCACGCGGGCGGCGGCGGTATCGAGGAGATCCACGGCTTTATCCGGCAGCTGACGTCCGGTGAGGTAGCGCCGGGAGAGCGTGACGGCGGCGCGCACCGCGTCATCAGTGATATGCACCCCGTGATGATGTGCGTAGCGGGCTTTCAGCCCCCTGAGAATCAGGCAGGCGGTGTCGTCATCCGGCTCGTCCACTTTCACCATCTGAAAGCGACGCTCCAGCGCGGCGTCGCGCTCAAAGTACTGCTTGTACTCACTCCAGGTGGTGGCGGCGATGGTGCGCAACTCGCCCCGTGCCAGGGCGGGTTTCAGCAGGTTGGCGGCGTCCGCACCGCCCGCCTGGTTACCCGCACCGATAATGGTGTGCGCCTCGTCGATAAACAGCAGAACCGGGGTGGGCGACTGCTGCACCGCCTCAATAATATTCTTCAGCCGCTGCTCGAACTCGCCCTTAACGCCCGCGCCGGCCTGGAGCAAACCCAGGTCAAGCATGCGCAGGCTGACGGTTTTCAGGCTCTCCGGTACGTTGCCTTCGGCAATGCGCAGCGCCAGCCCTTCCACCAGAGCGGTTTTGCCCACGCCTGGCTCGCCGACGAGGATAGGATTGTTTTTGCGCCGTCGGGAAAGAATATCCACCATCTGGCGGATCTCCGTATCGCGACCAAATACCGGATCGATGCTGCCTTCCCGCGCTCTGGCGGTGACGTCGAGGGTGAATTTATCCAGCACGTTCTGCAACGCCGGGTTCAGCTCCCCATCATGATGTAGCGCCAGCTCCGCTTCCTGCTGAACGTCCGGGCGCTCATCGGACTGGGCATCGAGCAGCGGACGCAGGCGCTCCAGCTGGCTCTGACCCAGAGTTAACAGCGGCCACAGGCTGTCGCAGCGCGCCAGTTTCGGTTTATCTACCAGAGCCATCAGCAGATGGACGCTGCGAATGCATTCTTCGCCTGCCAGCGAGGCCCGCAACCAGGCGTCCTGCATTAGCGTCTGCGTGCTCTCTGCCAGCTGCGGACGACTGCGCACGGAGCGCGGCAGCGCATCCAGCCAGCCGAGCAGATCCTGCCAGATGCTATCCATATCCCACTCATAGCGCCGCGCCAGCACGGTGAGGTCGCCCTCGCCCTGCTCCAGCAGTTTCAGCAGCCAGTGCTCCGGCAGAATTTCCCCATGCGCCCGGGTCTGGCACAGGGAGGCGGCCCCTTCCATCGCACGGGCACAGTAGGGGTTGAGACGACGCAGCAGAACGGCGGGATTTTCCATGACTCTCTCTCTTTATCGGTTCCTGGACACGCTACCGCCCATCGCTGTTTCCTGGTATTCAGGAGACCAAAGCGCACGAGGTCGGTCGCGGATTGTGTTTTTTTGCTGAAGGTCCGCGAAGTATGACGGGCAATTATGCGGTGGCCCGTTCGTTCCAGGCGTCGGAATGAATGATGTTGCCGTCCTTATAGGTCCAGGTGATTTTTTCGTAACGCAGCTCGATCTGCTCCAGGTGGTTGTGCTTCTCTTTGGCAGGATCTTTGATGTCGTGCATCAGCGGGTTCACTTTCACCACCTTCACGTTCTCCAGCTTGGTGTTGAAGTACTCCACCTCCTGGCCCGCGTCGTTGATCTTGTACCACTTGAACTCGGCAGATTTGAGGGTCTGCCCGGTGGTCACCGCCTTGTACAGGTAGGGGCTGGAGGAGTCGATCTCCTTGGTGAATTTGAACGGCGTGTGGATACGCGTGCCGGTCAGCCTGCCGGTGTTGTTGTCGGTGGGGATGTAGAGATCGTGCTCCTGGGCGACAACTTCGATGCTGCCTTCACGATCTTTCACATCGACGGAACCCTTGATGTCCGCACCGCCGTCGTCTTTCAGCCACAGATAAACTGGAATTGCCATTGTGTATCTCCACTTATTGCTTATCAGCGTCACCCTGCTGGGGTGACAAAGGGGTTTTGCCCGGCATCCGGCAGGCATTGGCCTGCGGTACCAGACTGATGTCGACACGCCGGTTCAGCGCCCGGCCTTCCGGCGTGTCATTGGTTGCGACCGGGCGGCTTTCGCCATAGCCCTGCACCGCAAAACAGCTCTCCGGCACGCTACCCGTGTCACGCATCCAGTTGCGGACTGACTCGGCGCGTTGCAGAGAGAGGATCTGGTTAGATTTTTCATCCCCGGTGCTGTCGGTATGGCCTGAGACCACGATCAGCCAACCGGGCCTGGCCTTAATACCGACCAGCGCATTGACCAGCACCTTTGTGGAGCCGGGTTTCAACTGCCATTGGCCAGTAGCAAACAGCGACATGCTGTCGAGACGTACCGTCTGCGGCCCCTGGATCACCTGCTTGATCGCCGGTGGCGGTGGCGGAGGAACGTATGTCTGAATGGCGGCCAGCACCGCAGGGCGCAACCGCTCCCCCCGATACAGCCCCAGCCCGTAGCGCAGCGGCTCACCGTTACGAGACCAGTTATTGAGCAACGCCACATCGCTACGCAGCCGTGCCACCGCCCTGGCTTTTGGCACGGTGTCCGTCATCCCAATCCGGTAATAGTTCGAGACATCAAAGGCGAGCCGGTGCAGCAGCTGGCGGTTGTTCCATGCGCTGCTGCACAGAGCGACCAGCACGGCCAGAGTGAAGAGAGAGAACGCCCGGCGTTGCGTCCGGTTACGCGGCGTGGTGCCGCCACCCTGCGGCAGCAGCGGCAGAATACAATCTGGGAGTGGCATATCGTCTGGCAATGCCGTACCCGGCTGCCAGCCCGGCAGCTGATTGAGAGTGGTATGACGCGCCAGCCAGCGTGACCAGAGGGAGTCTGCCAACGCAGGCACAGCGGACGACGGAGCCTGGTGGTAGAGCACCATTGCCGGCACCGCCGGCGGCATGTCCGGCGAGGTCGCCGTCAGCGCCGGTATCACCGCCTCCGCCATATAGCGGGCTTGCGCGTTTACCCTCACCTGCGTCCGCAGGCGAGAGGCGCTGTCGCCCTGCGAAAGCCAGTGGGTAATGCTGTTCGGGGCGCGATCCGCCTGCCAGACCTGAAGCGCGTCCCCCGCCCGAACGGACTGCCATAGCGTCTCAGCGACAGACACCCCCGCGACGGTGCTGGCCAGCAGCAGTGGCACCGTGCGCCGGGTCTCGCGCCGCACCTGCGCAAGCTGCCAGCGCAGCTCATGCAGGCGGGTGATAAGCATCGCCTCATCGTCATGCTGCTGCGGACGGACAACGATCATCACCGCCAGTTGTGCAACCAGATCCGGGCGTTGCCAGAGCAGATGACGTACCGTCTGCCGCAGTTGTGCTGTGGACACCCTCAGCCAGCAGCCGTGCGCGGTACGGTATATTGATCCCTCGCCCGGCCAGTCCAACGTGTCGCCGCAAACCAGCACCACCGGCAGGCGGTACGGCGCTTCCGGCAGATCGTTCAGCTCACCCTCACCTTCCGCCAAACCGTGCAAACGGTGACCTGCAGAAACCAGTCCGGCAATAACGACAGCCATTGTCAGCAGAATGGCAAAACCGCGTTCACTGGCCGTCAGCGGCAGGAACAGCAGGCACAGCAGCGCCGCGAGCAAACCGCCCCACAGCCATAACAGGCGCTGCTGGCGCACGCTCATTTTCCAGCCCCCGGCAGTAGGGATGTCACCAGCCCGTCAAGCCAGTGATTTAGCCCCAGCCACAGCGCCGCCACCACAATGGCGGACAGGCCGATGCACACTGGCCAGTGGCGTAACCATTCACGCACGCCGCGGCCGCCGGAAACCGTGGCCAAAAGCGGACTGTTTGACGCAAAACCCGACGGCGGGACACGATCGGCCAGCGCCCGAACAATCTGCTCACGGGCCGGGTCGTTCAGCGTGGCATAGCTGCCCTTAAACCCCAGCGCCAGCACCCGATGGAAGCAGGTCAGCACCGCGCTGTCCGGCGCAGGCTCGCGCAAAACCTGCCGTATCCGCTCGTACAGTGCATCCCCGGCGTCCATGGTGCCGAAGTAGTTGGCCTGTAGCGGACGGTCGTACCAGACAATACAGGCATCATCCTCACCTTCTCGTCCCTTGGCGGTTTCATCCAGCAGCGCGCACCAGGCATAGAGAATATGCTGGCGATCGGCCTCGCTCATTCCGGCCTGCGCCAGCTGCACCATTACCTGGGTAATATCCTCCACGCAGCGCTGCCAGAGCATCTCCCCTTCGCCTTCCGCCAGCACGGCTCCGTAACGCAGCTCGGTGACGATCAGCCAGGTGTTCTCCAGCAGGGCGTCAATATCAATATCCTTTTTCATGAACGCAGCACCGCCCAGAGTTCAAGTTCCGGCTCACCCAGCAGGCCGGAGACGTAAAACACGCAGCTTCCTTCCGCCAGCATGGCCTGCGCTGCCGGATGGGCCATATCAAGGTTGAAATACTGATTTTCCAGACGCAGCGGGATCGCCGCCGGAACATGGCTCATGGCCCGCAGCGGAACACCGGGCCGCGAGCCATTGACCACTCTGTCCACTTCATCCGGGCTGCCCACTTTGCACTGCTGCGGAAACAGCTCCAGCAGCTGCGCTACCGGTAAGGCGGAACGCACTGAGAGATAAAAATCAGCATCCTCGCGCAGCCTGAGATCGTGCAGGCGGGCATGCCAGCGTTTGCGTCGCTCATCCTTAACCATCTCAATTGCCACTACTCTTGATGGCAGACTGGCCTCCAGCAGCACGCCCAGCAGGTCAAACAGCGGCGGGAATACCACCGTTAACTGCTCGTGACGGTAAACCGGAATATCAGCTGTGGTATGCTCAAGAGAAAAGGTCAGCAGGCTACCGGCCAGCCCCGCTAGCACCTCATAGAGGCGCTCGGGATGAACCTGCGGGTGGCGGACAAAATGACTCAGCACCGGCTCCGCATGGTTCAGGGCATTCAGCAGCCAGAACAGCGACACATCCGCCACCGCAAAATCCGCCATCCGCTCATTGCTCTCACGGCGCATCGCCATCAGCCGATGCAGGCGAATGCGTAGCTGACTCAGTAACTGCTCCAGCCGATCCAGCAGCCAGCGGCTGGCCTGGATGCTCAACAGCGGTGGGACAAAGGCGCTGTCCTGCAACCAGTTGCCCTGATTGTCACGAAACAGACGGGCCACGGAGACCGTCTGGTAGTTAGCGTTATCCTCGTCCGCCGCGCGTAGGACCAGTTCCGGCAGCATCACCGCTATTTGGCGGCTGTCGTCACCATAGCGGTTACGTACCTCCCGCCAGCCAAGTCGCCAGCGCACCGGGCGCTCCGGCTTCTCCTCCGGACGCAGGCAGTTGCCGCCATTTTCATGCTCATGCGGCAACGCCAGTACCACCGTCAGCTCGCTGCGTTCGGGAAGCACAATCACCGGCGGCAAGGGATCCGCATTATCAGTATCGATAAGGGTGCCGTCGGCAAAACGCACAGACAGGTGGCTGGCTTTCAACCGCCCCTGCGCCAGCAGAGAGGCGTCAAACTCCACACGCTGTATTCCCCACGGATTCAGCGCCCCCAGCCGGGCGATACTCTCTGCGGACCAGGCGATAAGTGCCGCCTGATGCTGAAAATGCTGCGGCGAGATCATCTGTCCCCTTGCCCATAGCGGTCGTTCTGTCTTCATCGCACCTCCTGTGCGTTACGCTTTCGCCTTCGGCATCTGAGAGACCAGCGACAGATTGACGTCCATGCCTTCCACCTGGAAATGCGGCACCGCGCAGAGCTTCACGCGGAAGAAACCGGGGTTGTCCTCGATATCTTCCACCACCACTTTCGCATCGCGCAGCGGATGCGAGGCCTGCAGCGCATCGCCCGGATCGGTCATTTCGGTTACCAGACCGCGTACCCAGGTGTTGAGCTCCAGCTCAAGCAGGCGGCGATCCTTGGTGGTGCCAATGTTTTCGCGCTGGATAAGCTTGAGGTAGTGCGCAATACGCGACAGCAGGAAGATGTACGGCAGGCGGGCATTGATGCGGCTGTTGGCCGTGGCATCCGCCGTGTCATACAGCGCCGGTTTTTGGGTGGAATTAGCCGAGAAGAAGCAGGCGTAGTCGCGGTTCTTGTAGTAGGAGAGCGGGATGAAACCGAGGTTGGCAAACTCAAACTCGCGGGTTTCGGGGATCATCACCTCAGAGGGGATCTTCACCTGGTTGCCGGTGCCGAGGTCATACAGGTGGATGGGCAGGTCCTGCACGGCACCACCAGCCTGCGGGCCACGGATCTGCACACACCAGCCGTTGTTGATAAAGCTTTTTACCATGTTGGCGGCGAAGGCGAACGAGGCGTTGGTCCACAGGTATTTGTCGTGATCCGGGCCTT
>NZ_LR607338.1:1002575-1005202 GCF_902164725.1 Pseudescherichia vulneris
CATGGTGAAAACACGCGCGACCACCAGCCGGTGAAGCTGGCGGCGATGGAGGGCAGCTGGAACCCGCCGCCGCCCGGAGAAGGCGAGCCGCTGCGGCTTTTCGCCATTCCGGATATGCAGGCGCAGCGCAACCATTTTGAACTGGCCATTCCGAATATCGGCTCGCTCTATCTGCGCCACAACCTCACCGGCACTATTCACAGCCTGAATCAGTATCCGCGCGATGAACTCCCCTGGGTGCCCGGCGTGTTCTTTGCGTTTCGCGCGATGGTGGGGCTTGGGCTGCTGATGCTCTTTTTCGGCGTGGCCGGGCTGGTCGCACGCCTGCGCGGCAGGCTATGGACGTCTCGCAGGCTGCAGCGCGGCATGGTATGGATGGCACCCGCGGGCTTTTTCGCCATGCTCGCCGGGTGGTTTGTGACCGAGACCGGACGACAGCCCTGGACGGTTTACGGCGTGCTGCGCACCGCGCACAGCGTCTCCCCCGTGGCTCCCTCGCTGGTGCTGACCTCGTTTTTTGCCATCCTGATCGTGTATCTGCTTATCTTCGCCATCGGGCTGTGGTTTTTGCTGCGCCTGCTTGGCAGGCCGCCGTCACACAATGAAAGAGAGCCGAATGCGGAAGTGGCAGAGCAGACCGGACGTGGGATCACCCCGCAGAGCATAAGGGGACGCTACGATGCTTGAGGCTATCCTTTCAATGCCACCGTTAACGCTGCTTAGCGCCATCGCCCTGGCCTTCGGCGTGCTGGTTTACGTGGTGCTGGATGGGACCGATCTCGGCGTCGGCCTCCTCACGCCGTTTCAGTCCTCGCAGGCGCGCCAGCAGATGAACATCTCTCTTCTGCCGGTGTGGGACGGGAACGAAACCTGGCTGGTGCTGACCGCAGGGGCGATGCTGGCGCTTTTCCCGGTCGCCTTCAGCATCCTTTACAGCGCCCTCTATCTGCCGGTCTATATCATGCTGCTGGCGCTGATCGTGCGCGGCATGGCCATAGAGTTTCGCCATCAGCACCCTGCGCTGTTCGACGCGCTGTTTATCGGCGGCTCCTGGATGGTATCGCTAAGCCAGGGCGCAACGATGGGCGCATGGATTGAGGGCATAGCGCATAACGGCGCACAGTTCACCGGCGGCCCTCTGGCATGGCTTTCACCGTTTTCACTCTACTGCGCGGTTTCACTCACCGTGGGGTATGCGCTGCTCGGTGCCTGCTGGCTGGTGTGGCGCTGCGAAGGCGAGCTGGCCGTCTGGGGCCAACGACAGGCGCTGCGGCTTGCGCTGATTACCGCCGCGCTGCTGGCTGGGCTGGTTATCTGGACCACGCAGCTGCATGAGAATTATCGGCTGCATTTGCTGGCATGGCGCTACAGCGGGCCGCTGGCGCTTATCGCACTGCTGGCGCTGGCGGGGCTAATCGTCACGCTGCGCCGCAAACGCGAATTCTTGCCGCTGGTCATGGCGCTGACGCTCTTTTGCGCCGCCTTTGGCGGCATGCTGCTGGCGGTGTTTCCGTTCATTCTGCCGCCCGGCCTGCTGCTGACCCAGGCCGCCGCACCGCCCGCTACGCAAAAGCTGATGCTTATCGCCTTCGGCACATTTGTGCCAATTACGCTTATCTACAACAGCTGGGGCTTCTGGATCTTCCGTGGCAAAATCCACGCAGCGTCTGCGTCGTTATCAACAGGGAAGCAGGGCGACGATCGCCGTTAAGTGCTCTCGCAGGGTGCTGTGCAGCTGGCGAATCGCGGGAGAGAACTGCTTGCGGTGCGGACAGATGAGATTGAGCGGTGCGGCTTCTCCCGGATGCTCGGGCAGTAGTATCTCCAGCCGTCCGGCCTGCACGTCAGCGCTGATGTCGATCCACGACTTGTAGACAATGCCCATGCCCTCTACGGCCCAGCGCCTTGCGACATCGGCGTCGTCACAGAGCAGGCGGCTCTTGACCGTCAGCTGGCGGCGGGTACCGTTCTCAGGAAAGCTCCACTTATCGTAGACGTGGCTGTTCATGGTAAACAGCAGGCAGTGATGCTGCGTCACTTCGTCAAGGCTGGTTGGCCGTCCATGCTTTTCAAGGTAGGCCGGAGAGGCGGCCAGCACGCGGCGGTTTTTTTCCGCCAGCGGTAGCGCCACGTAGCTGCTGTTATCCAGCACGCCGTAGCGAATGGCAACGTCCACCGGATCGCGAAAGATATCGCTGACCTGATCGGAGAGCGAGAGCCGCAGCGTGATTTTCGGGTGCTGGTCGCAGAAGCGGGTAATGAGCGGCAGCAGAACGTTGCGCCCAATATCCGACGGCATCGCGACCTTCAACTCGCCCTGTAGCTCGTCATTGCCGCTGTGCAGACTCTCCTCTCCGGCCTGCACCACGGCCAGCAGCTCTTGAGCAAACGGCAGATACTTCTCCCCCTCCGCCGTCAGCCGCAGGCTACGGGTAGAGCGCGCGAAGAGGCGCTTATCAAGATCGCGCTCCAGCCGATGTACGGCAGCGCTTACCTGACCCGGGAGCAGATCGGCCTCCCGGGCGGCGTTAGAGAAGCTTCCCAGCGCCGCGGCGCGCACAAACAGCGTCACATCTTCAAGGCGAATCATGCTCTTGTTCTCTTTCGCTACCAGGCCGGAGTCATTT
>NZ_LR607338.1:1005262-1013265 GCF_902164725.1 Pseudescherichia vulneris
CTATTTTAGCGCTGGCGCATATCCGGAATGATGAGATCCCCGCGCAGCACGCACGCGCCCAGCACGTCCTGCGTTTTTTCGCTCAGCCAGCTGACGATGCGGGCCGCCATCGCGTCCATCGAGTATTCGATGGCCGGGATGGTTGGGATCCCCGGCAGGTGCACGGAGCCAGCGAGGCTGAAGACCATGATGTCACCCGGCACCGATTTATTAAACGCCTGTAGCTGGGTGATCACCCGCTGCGCCTCCTGCTCGTCGGCGACCAGCAGGGCATTAAAGTTCAGCGTGGTGGCGTTGTTAAGCAGCACCTGGAGCGCTACCGATGCCGAGGTGGCATCCATAAACACCAGGTTACGGTTAAAGGGCAGGAAGTTGTTTTCCAGCGCGTGCTTATAGCCCAGCAGCACCCGCTCAGCGGAGCCGCTCACGTCCGGGTGGATCAGCGCTATCTGGCGTCGACCTTGGCTAATCAAATAGTTGCAGGCCGTTTCCGCTGCGAAGGCGTGATCGAACTGAATACTGTTCGGCGTATCGGCTTCGGCGCAGTCCACCAGAATCACATCATCATAGCCAAGGTTATTCAGCGGAAAACGCGCGCCGATAATCAGCACATCATCGCAGAGACCGCAGGTCAACTCGTCGAGGGCACTGATCACCCCTGACCGGCTATTGGCAAAGCGCAAAAGCAGGTGCTTCTGATGCTGGCTGAGATGCTTCTCCAGCGCGTAGAGGTAGCCGGTGGTCTGGTTGATATTATCCTGGGCGCAGATGACGCCAATGCAGCCGGTGGTCTGGCTGAGCAGAGACTGAGCGATGACGTTGGGCCGGTAGTTTAGCTCTTCGACGGCTTTTAACACCGCCAATCGGCTGGCCTCTTTGACGCCGCGTGACCCACTCAACACCCGCGAGACGGTTGCTTTAGATACTCCCGCCAGACGTGATACATCGTTGATTGTAGACATCTTTTTCCCCTGTCAGGCCGAATATACAGCCCGAAAAACAAGCAAAACATGGTGCATAATATCGCCAGCAGCAGTATAGCTGCATTCTATTTCGCATGGAAACCGATTTTCCGTTTACCTCTTATTGCGGGTAGTGAGCCATAAAAAGCTGTGATGTAAATCCAGGAAAATCACCCTATGTCCTGCGGACTTTGATGGGTATCACACTTCAATATCAGAGTGATGGAAACCGGTTTCCATATGATATCCAATCATCATTGTAATAACTTTTAACATTTAGAGGATGGGGATGATGAACAAGATCATGCTGTGCTGCTCTGCGGGGATGTCCACCAGCCTGCTGGTGAGGAAAATGGTCGAAGCGGCAGAAGAGAGAGGTTTACCGGTAGAGATCGATGCTTACGGCGTAGCGGAGTTTGATACTCAGTTTCCACGCTATCAGGTGGTGCTGCTGGGGCCGCAGGTAAAATACATGCTTAACTCGCTGTCAGAAAAGGCTGCCGCCCACGGCATTCCCGTTCAGCCCATTAACCCAATGGACTACGGTATGCAGCGCGGCGATAAGGTGCTGGACTTTGCTCTGTCGCTCATCGAAGCGGCACACTAAAAGGGTGTTCCTATGAGTTCGTTATATCAATCCATGGTTGCCGTTATCGAGCAGTCCATCACGCCGCTGGCAGGACGTCTGGGGCAACAGAAGTATGTCATCGCCATTCGCGACGGCTTTACCGCCGCGCTGCCGTTTATGATCATCGGCTCCTTTATGCTGGTGTTTATCTTCCCGCCCTTCTCCGCCGACACCACCAACAGCTTCGCGCGCGGCTGGCTTGACTTCTCCCAGACCTATCGCGAACAGCTAATGCTGCCGTTTAACCTGAGCATGGGCGTGATGACCTTTTTTATCTCGGTCGGGATCGGTGCCAGCCTTGGTCGGCAGTTTAATCTCGATCCGGTGATGTCCGGACTGCTGGCGTTTATGGCCTTCCTGCTGGTGGCCGCACCCTATGCCGACGGCAAAATCTCCACCCAGTACCTGTCGGGCCAGGGGATCTTTACCGCGCTGATCACCGCCATCTACTCTACCCGCGTCTATGCGTGGCTGAAGCAGAACAACATCACCATCCGCCTGCCGAAAGAGGTGCCGACTGGCGTGGCGCGCTCCTTTGAGATCCTGATCCCGGTGGTGGTGATTATCGGCACGCTGCATCCGCTGAACCTGTTCATCGAGGCGCAAACCGGCATGATCCTGCCTCAGGCGATTATGCACCTGCTGGAGCCGCTGGTTTCGGCGTCGGATTCGCTGCCTGCCATCCTGCTCTCCGTGCTGCTGTGCCAGATCTTCTGGTTTGCTGGCATTCACGGTTCGCTGATCGTTACCGGCATTATGAACCCGTTCTGGATGGCGAACCTCTCCGCTAACCAGGCTGCGCTGGCGGCGGGCACGGTGCTGCCCCACATCTATCTGCAAGGCTTCTGGGATCACTATCTGCTGATTGGCGGCGTCGGCTCTACCCTGCCGCTGGCCTTCCTGCTGCTGCGTAGCCGTGCTACTCATCTGCGCACCATCGGCAAAATGGGCATCGTCCCGAGCTTCTTTAATATCAACGAGCCGATTCTGTTCGGTGCGCCGATCATCATGAACCCGATGCTGTTTATCCCCTTCGTCTTCGTGCCGATGATTAATGCCTGTCTCGCCTACGCCGCAACGAAACTGGGCTGGCTGGCACAGGTGGTCTCGCTGACGCCGTGGACAACGCCAGCGCCTATCGGCGCATCCTGGGCCGCTAACTGGGCGCTGAGTCCGGTCATTATGTGCGGGATCTGCATGGTGCTGTCCGCCCTGATGTACCTGCCGTTCCTGCGCGCCTATGAGCGTTCGCTGATGAAAACCGAAGAGCAGAAAGCGCAGGACGTGACGCCGCTGGCTGGCACCGTGCGTCAGTAATTAACCGGAGAGAATAGAGATGAAATACGCATTTCCAGAGCATTTCTGGTGGGGCAGCGCCAGTTCCGCGCTGCAAACCGAAGGGCAGAGCCAGCAGGGCGGCAAAAGCGCCACGACGTGGGACCACTGGTATGCGAGCCAGCCGTACCGTTTTCACCAGCAGGTCGGCCCGCAGGACACCTCAACGTTTTACCAGAACTGGCGGCAGGATATCGCCCTGCTTAAGCAGCTCAACCACAACAGCTTCCGTACCTCACTGAGCTGGTCGCGGCTGATCCCAGACGGCGTGGGTGAGGTCAATCCTGAGGCGGTGACGTTCTATAACAACGTTATTGATGAGCTGCTGGCCCAGGGGATCGTCCCGTTTATCACCCTGTTCCACTTCGATATGCCGATAGTGATGCAGGAGAAAGGTGGCTGGGAGAATCGTGAAGTCGTGGAGGCGTTTAGCCGCTACGCGCAGATCTGTTTCGACCTGTTTGGCGACCGGGTGCTGCACTGGTTTACCTTCAACGAGCCGATTGTGCCGGTAGAAGGCGGCTACCTGTATGACTTCCACTACCCTAACGTGGTGGATTTTAAACGCGCGGCGACGGTGGCCTACCATACGGTGCTGGCGCACGCCTCTGCGGTTCGCGCCTACCGCGCCGGACATTACCCAGGAGAGATCGGCATTGTCCTCAACCTGACGCCGTCCTATCCGCGCTCAAACAACCCGGCGGATCTCACTGCCGCGCACCATGCCGATCTGCTGTTTAACCGCAGCTTCCTTGACCCGGTGCTGGTTGGCGAGTATCCGGCAGATTTAGTCGCGCTGCTGAAAGAGTACGATCAGCTGCCGGCCTGCCTCCCGGAGGACAGCGCCCTGATTGCCGACGGCAAAATCGACCTGCTGGGGATCAACTACTACCAGCCGCGCCGCGTGAAATGCCGCGACAGCGCGGTTAACCCGGCCTCGCCGTTTATGCCGGAGTGGCTGTTTGATTATTACGAGATGCCGGGCCGGAAAATGAACCCTTATCGCGGCTGGGAAATATACGAGCCGGGTATTTACGACATCCTCACTAATTTACGCGTTAATTACGGCAACCCGCGCTGCTTTATTTCAGAGAACGGCATGGGCGTCGAAAACGAGCAGCGTTTTATTGAGAATGGCCAAATAGACGATCAATACCGGATTGAGTTCGTTTCCGGCCACCTGAAGTGGCTGCATAAGGGTATTGAGGAGGGCTGTCACTGCCTCGGTTACCATATGTGGACGTTTATTGATAACTGGTCGTGGTGTAACGGCTATAAAAACCGCTACGGTTTTGTGCAACTCGATTTAGCCACCCAGACGCGGACAATAAAACGCAGCGGAGAGTGGTTTGCCGCTACCGCCGCCAATAACGGATTTAACGAGGAACAATAAGATGATTGAACTGGAAGAGGCCGTCATGGAAATTATCGTCAACGCTGGCCAGTCGCGCAGCCTCTGCTTCGAGGCGCTGCACGCCGCGCGCGAGGGCAACTTTGACGAGGCCAACAGCCTGCTGCGCGAGGCGGACGGCTACGCACGCCAGGCGCACCATATGCAGACCAAACTGATCGAGCAGGACGCCGGGGAAGCCCGCCAGCCGATGACCTTAATTATGGTTCACGCTCAGGATCATTTAATGACCTCGCTGCTGGCCCGTGAACTGTCGGAAGAGATTATTCGTCTTTATCAACGTTAATTAATTATGGAGAAATAATCAGTCAGTTTTTAAGTAATCTGTACCTCACAATTAATGGTGATAGCGCAACTATTCCGCATCAAGCGGCGGGATAGTTATTGTCTAAAAATAATATATTAGATTGAGACAAAAAATGAATATCAATAAAAAACTTCCAGTCGCGCTGGCGGTTATGGCTGCCCTTTGCTCTGGTTCAGTCAGCGCCCAGGAGTTTACTCAGGAACAGATCGACGCGATTGTGGCAAAAGCAGTTGATAAAGCCCTCGCGGAGCGGCAAAAGAAAATGGATGCGGCGATCGATAAGAAAGCCGATGTGATTACCGAGCCGCAAACCGCGGCCCAGTCGCCGGATCTGGCGATCCCCTTTGGCGTGAAATTTACAGGCTATGCCCGCTACGGAGCGCAGTTCCAGGGCGGCGATCAGAAGTTCGTTGGCGTTGACGGCTCCTATAACGGCTCCTCCGCGATTGGTCGTCTGGGCAACGAGGGCAACGGCGGTGAATTCCAACTCTCGAAAGCCTTTAAAGGCGATAACGGCGCTATCTGGGACATCAACGTGATGTTCGATCACTGGGGCGACGAGGTGAACCTGAAAAAAGCCTACGCCGGGGTGACCAATATTCTGGCATCCAACCCCAACGCCTACCTGTGGGCAGGCCGTGACTTCCACCAGCGTCCGCAGCAGGGCATCAACGACTACTTCTGGATGAACCACGACGGTCAGGGCGCAGGGGTGAAAAACTTTGACATCGGCGGCGTGCAGTTTGACGTCGCGGCGGTGGCGGCGGTGGAGTCCTGTAGTCCGGAAGTGATGAACGATGAAGGCAACCCGTCGCGTATCACCTGTACTGGCGGCTCCGGCACCGGCGATAAAGGCAACTACGCCATTACCTCCAAAGTGCACGGTATGAAGGTCGGCCCGCTGGATCTGGAGCTGTATGCCAACTACGGCTTCGACTCGAAGGCGGTGGATACCGACGAGCGTAAGAATGCCTGGCAGGGCGGCGTGGTGCTGAGCCACACCACTGAGAAAGGGGTGAACAAGGTGATTGCCCGTTACTCGGATAACTCAGACAACAGCGTGTATAACAAAACCGACGATCTGACGGCGATCTACGCCAGCTTTGAGGGGAACTACAAGTTCACCCAGCAGGCACAGATTGAGTACCTGCTCGCCTTCCACGACTACGATAACGATGCCAACAGCGTGGATAACCGCCGCAACTACGGCGCGATCGTTCGTCCAATGTACTGGTGGAACGACGTGCACTCTACCTGGCTGGAAGCGGGCTATCAGCGGGTTGATTTCGACCAGGGCGGGGATAACCACGGCTGGAAGCTGACGCTGTCGCAGAACGTCTCGATTGCAATGGGGCCAGAGTTCCGTCCGATGCTGCGCTTCTACGTCACCGGCGGCCAGGTGGATAACGACCGCACCGCGCGGGTAAACGGTACGGAAGAGAGCAATCTGGATTCGTTCAACGTCGGCGCGATGTGGGAAGCGTGGTTCTGATGTAGTTCGCGCGTCATGCCCGGCGGCGCAGAGCCAGCCGGGCAGAGAGCAATTACCCTTTTACGCGTACTTTCGCAGCCACTAACAGCGCCGTCAGCAGCATCAGGCTGCCGGAGAGCACCAGCGGCGAGAGCAGGCCGAGGTTATCGAGTGCGTAACCGCCGACCGCCGCGCCACAGGTATTGGCAAGCTGGATCACCGCAACCTGGATCGATCCAGCCTTTTCCGCCTGATCCGCCAGCGAGCGGGTGATCCACGTCGACCAGCCTACCGGTACCAGCGCAAAGGCTAATCCCCATACTACCGCTACCACAGAGGCGACGATTTTATCGCTGCCCCAGAGGATCAGGGTCAGGGCGCTAAGAGCCAGCACCAGGGGGGCAACGGCCAGCGCCGTTTTAAGCGATTTTTTCAGGAACGCGGACGACATGGAGGTGCCGATAAAGCTGGCAATACCAAAGCTGAGCAGCACCAGCGTCAGGCCGTCAACGTCGAAGCCCGCCATGCTGGTATAAACCGGGCGGATATAGGTAAAGAAGGCAAACTGACCGGCAAAGGCCATAAAGATGGCGATCATTCCCGCCAGCACGCCTGGGCGCTTAAGAATGCCAAACATATTCTGCTTATGCTGCATCGGTTCGCCCGGCAGGGACGGCAGCGCTTTCCAGACCCACAGCGTACAGACGATCCCCATCACCGCCGCCGCGTTAAAGACGTTACGCCAGCCAATGATGCCGCCGAGGAAGCTGCCCAGCGGAGCGGCGATCACCAGCGCAATCGACACCGCGCCGAAAATCACCGACAGCGCCTTGGGAACCACGCGCGTCGGCACCAGGCGCATAGTCAGCGAGGCGGACATCGCCCAGAAGCCGCCGAGGGCAAGGCCTAAGCAGGCGCGCCCGACCAGCAGCAGGGCAAAACTGTTGGCAAACGACACCAGCAGGCAGGAGAGGGTTAACAGCACCGAGAAGATGAGCACCACATAGCGGCGGTCGGTGGTACGAATGGTTTGGGTGATAAACAGGCTGGCAAACATGGCCACAAACGCGGTCATGGTGACCGACTGCCCGGCGGTACCTTCAGAGATGCCTAAGTCCAGCGCCATCGGCGTCAGCAGGCTGACCGGCAGAAACTCCACCGTGATAAGGCAGGCCACGCAAAAGGCGACGGCGAAGACGGCTGACCAGTTGGGCCGAGCCAGTTCCGGGTGGGGTTTTCCCTGTAAATGCTCACTCATTTTGCCTCCAGGCAACGTCACATTGCGGTAAAGTCGCGCAGTGTAACATTCTGAGTGTGACGTATTTAACGTTTTAGCAACTTTCCACTTTTAATGCAGCCAGTGCACGCCCTCTTCAGGCATAAAGAAAGCGTTGTAGCGCACCTGAAAGTTGTTGATCTCGGCCATATCCGGCTCCAGCTCGCGCAGGAAACCCAGCGCCAGACGCACTTGAGCATCGGTCAGCGGCGCGGCAAGGCGGGCCTTTTGCAACGTACGGTGCCAGTAGTGGAGGTTCTGCTCGCTGCTATCGACAATGCACGCCTGCCAGATCAGCAGCGTCTGGGCGGCATTCTGGAGATGCGCCTCGTCCGGGCGGGAGAGGTACTGAATGTACTCCGCACCCGCCGCTTTTCCCAGCTGGTCAATCATCGATTCAACCGGCATCGGCGTGGTGCCCAGCCGCTCGCTCAAGCGGCGTACCGCCCGCCGGGAGTCAGAGGTCAACACCCGAAAACCCACTACAAAAACAATAACCAGCGTCGCCAGCGTTAACCAAATCATGAAAGCTCCTGCCCAATCCCAGAATGCTTATCATACGGGTAAACACGACGACGCATACAGTCTCTTTAGTGCGCTATCCCGGTCGTCA
>NZ_LR607338.1:1015080-1045673 GCF_902164725.1 Pseudescherichia vulneris
AGCATCGCCCCGCTCGCACAGTTTGATGTACTGATCAGCGATCGCCCGCTACCGGCAGAGTATGCCCTCCACTGCCGGAACGGCTCGGTCAAGGCGATCACCCCTGACGCTGAAAGCGAGTAATCTACTCGAAAAACACGGCAATTTTGTTGAACATGGTGGGATCGGACTGGTTACGCACCACTTTAACCACATCTTCTAGCTTGTCGATCTGACTCATCATCTGCTCCAGCCGCTGATCGTCCGCCACCAGCAGCCAGATACGGCTCTGCTCGCCGCCCGGTAGCGGCAGGCAGAGAATGCCCTCTACGTTAAAGGCCCGGCGGGCAAAAAGGCCGCAGACGTGGGTCATTACCCCCGGGTGGTTGCGCACGGTGAGTTCCAGAATAACGTTGTCATGTGTTGATTGTGGCATGGCTTATTCCCCCACCATTTCAGTATTGGCCGCGCCTGGCGGAACCATTGGATACACTTTTTGCTCGGCGTCGGTACGAACGTGGATCAGCGCCGGACCCGGACGGGAGATGATCTCCTGCAGGGCCGCGTGCGGATCGGCCGCCGCGTTTAAATCACAGGTGTGCAGGCCAAACCCGGCGGCGATCTGCATAAAGTTGATCATTCCCGGATAGGTGGCGGCAAACACGCCCTGCTTGTAGAACAGACTCTGCTGCTGGTGTACCAGCCCCAGCGCCTCGTTGTTCATCAGAATGATTTTAATATCGAGCTGGTTTTCAGCGGCGGTCGCCATCTCCTGAATGTTCATCATCAGGCTACCGTCGCCGGAGAAGCACAGCACCTTGCGATCGGGATTGGCCAGCGCTGCGCCAATAGCCGCCGGCAGGCCGAAGCCCATAGTGCCTAACCCACCGGAGGTGAGCCACTGGCGCGGGCGGTTGAGCGGATAGGCCTGAGCGGTCCACATCTGGTGCTGCCCGACGTCGGTGGTGATAATCGCGCTGTCGTCAACGCAGGCGGCAACGGCGTTAATTAACCCGTAGTGGCTCAGCGGATCGTCCGCGCCCGGCATGTTAGCGGGAAACTCCTGCTGCAGCTGCGCCACGGTATCGCGCCAGGCGTCACGTGTGTCCTCTGCAATCAGCGGGATCAGCTGAGCCAGCACCTCGCCAACGTCGCCCTGAATAGCACAGTGCGGCTGCTTGATCTTACCCAGTTCGGCGCGGTCGATATCCACATGGATAATTTTGGCGTTCGGGCAGAAGGTTTCGGTCTTGCCAATCGCCCGGTCATCAAAACGTGCCCCCAGTACCACCAGCAAATCGGCTTCGTGCAGGATAAAGTTGGTGCTGCGCGCGCCGTGCATGCCTAACATGCCCAGCGACAGCGGATGCTGTTTCGGCAGCATGCCAAGGGCCATCAACGTCATGGTAGTGGGCAGGCTGGCCTTCTCCGCCAGGGTCCGCACCTGCTCCGGCGCGTTAATCACCCCGCCGCCCAGGTAGAGCACCGGGCGCTGGGCCTGATTAATCATTGCCGCCGCCTCTTGCACGCTCTCAATGCTGAATGCGGGGGCTGGCGCAGCGCCACCCGGCTCCGGCAGGGTGTCTACTTCGATCTCTGCGGTCTGAATATCCTTAGGAATATCTATCCACACCGGGCCGGGGCGGCCTGACTGGGCAATGCGAAACGCGTCGCTGATCACCTGCGGCAGCTCGCGGATGTCGCGCACCAGATAGTTGTGCTTGGTGATGGGGATAGAGATGCCGTAGGTATCTACTTCCTGGAAGGCGTCGGTACCGATCATCGACGAGGGGACCTGGCCCGTGATGCAGACCAGCGGAATGGAGTCGAGGCGCGCGTCGGCGATGGCGGTCACCAGGTTGGTGGCCCCCGGCCCGCTACAGGCCATACAGACGGCGGGTTTCCCCTGGGTGCGCGCCATGCCCTGGGCGATAAAGCCCGCGCCCTGCTCGTGGCGAGCCAGGACGTGGCGGATCTGCGTGCTTTGACTCAGGGCGTCGTACAGGGGCAACACCGTGCCGCCTGGTATCCCGGTGACGATAGTGATGCCCTGGCGCTCCAGTAAATGAACGATTAACTGTGCGCCGGTAAAGCGCCTTGCCTGCGAGGTGGTGCCCAAACTTGCCATGCTCCAGTCCTTTAATTCTGGGCCGACTTTCCGGGCGGTCTAAACGAAAAACCCCGCCCGGTTTGCGCCGGCGGGGTTTTGGAATCGTGTGTTCCGGACCCTACGGCGCTATGCCGACGACCACCACCACACGCACGACGACGACCGCGGCAGATGGCGCGGTGCGTAGTAGAGTCGATGTCAGCATGGCTGGGTTCATTAGGGGCCTGTTGTATATGTTGTGTTGTTTATTTATTAGCTGAATTTATACAAACACAGCTGGTGCAGCATGACAATCGTTTTATCGCAGCGGCGGTGAAAATGTGTGACCGATCACGCTTCAACGCCAAACAAAAACGCGGCTAAAACAGGGTTAAGTGTTACAGTTGTATGACAATTCATCACCCGATTCGCTATGACGCTCTCTGTTTTCTGCATTCTCTTATTCGCTGCCCTGCTGCATGCCAGCTGGAACGCCATCGTAAAAGCCGGAACGGATAAACTCTACGCCGCCATTAGCGTTAGCGGCTCCGCGACGCTTATCGCCCTGATCCTGCTGCCCTTCTCACCGCAGCCCTCCATCGCCAGCTGGCCTTTTTTAGTGATTTCCTGCGCGTTACAGGTGGTGTACACGGTGCTGGTGGCCAAAACCTATCAGGTTTCCGATATGAGCCAAACCTATCCCCTGATGCGCGGCACGGCCCCGCTGCTGGTCGCGCTGATTAGCGTCCTGGCATTAGGGGATACGCTTTCGTGGCTCGCCTGGGCTGGGATCGGCGTCATCTGCCTGTCGATACTGGCCATGGCGCTGAATGGCCGCATGCAGTCACGCAAAGGTATCTGGCTGGCGCTGCTGAATGCCTGCTTTATCGCGGGGTATACGCTGGTGGACGGTACCGGCGTGCGTCTGTCTGGCACCGCGCTGGGCTATACGCTGTGGACCTTCTTTATGAACGGTTTCTGTCTGCTCTGCTGGGCGATGGTGGCGCGCCGCCGCGAAGCGTCCAGCTATCTGCGCCTGCACTGGAAAAAAGGGCTGTTTGGCGGGGCGGGCACCATGGGATCTTACGGCCTGGCGCTGTGGGCTATGACCCAGGCTCCGCTGGCCGTGGTCGCGGCCCTGCGTGAAACATCGATACTCTTTGGCGCGCTTATCGCTTTTCTGCTGTTAAAAGAGCGGGTTGCCGGGGTACGCATCGCGGCTGCGCTGGGCATTGCCGGTGGGGCTATTCTGCTGCGTCTGGCGTAAAACCCAGGCAATATTTGTTGCCAACATTGTTCATAAATCCTGCCTTTTCACTCTTGCCCATTCATCACCCTGATACTTAACTTATCGCCGTACTGTGGTAGATTTCTCGCGCATTTATGGAATGCGTAGTGACTTATTCTTTATTTCTCTCATTTGGCAAAAGTATTCAGCGACATGAAAAGACAAAGGAACGTTAACTTATTGTTGATGCTGGTGTTACTGGTGGCGGTCGGTCAGATGGCGCAAACCATCTACATTCCGGCCATCGCCGACATGGCAAAGGAATTTCACGTCCGTGACGGCGCAGTGCAGAGCGTAATGGCTGCCTATCTGCTGACCTATGGCCTCTCGCAGCTCGTGTATGGCCCCTTGTCCGATCGCATAGGGCGTCGCCCGGTTATTTTTGTGGGCATGAGTATTTTCATGGTGGCGACGCTGATTGCCCTGACCACCCATAGCCTGACCGTATTAATTGCGGCCAGCGCGTTGCAGGGTGTCGGGACCGGCGTCGGCGGCGTGATGGCGCGAACCTTACCGCGCGATATGTATCAGGGTACCCAGCTTCGTCATGCCAACAGCCTGTTAAATATGGGGATCCTGGTGAGTCCGCTGCTGGCCCCGCTGATTGGCGGCCTGCTGAATACCCTCTGGTCATGGCGCGCCTGCTTCGCCTTCCTGCTGGTGCTGTGCGTGCTGGTTACCTTCAGCATGGCACGCTGGATGCCCGAGACCCGCCCCGCAGGCGCACCGCGCACGAAACTGCTCACTAGCTACAAAGTGCTTTTTGGCAGCGGGTCATTCAACTGCTATCTGCTGATGCTGATCGGTGGCCTGGCGGGTATCGCCGTGTTTGAGGCCTGCTCCGGCGTGCTGTTAGGGGCAGGGCTTGGGCTAAGCAGTATGGTGGTAAGCATTCTGTTTATTCTGCCGATCCCGGCGGCCTTCTTTGGCGCGTGGTTCGCCGGACGCCAGAATAAACGTTTCTCCACCCTGATGTGGCAGTCGGTAATGAGCTGCCTGCTGGCAGGCGTGATGATGTGGATCCCAGGCCTGTTTGGCGTGATGAGCGTCTGGACCCTGCTGATCCCGGCGGCGCTGTTCTTCTTCGGCGCGGGGATGCTCTTCCCGCTCGCCACCAGTGGCGCAATGGAGCCGTTCCCGTTCCTCGCCGGAACGGCAGGCGCGCTGGTGGGTGGTCTACAGAATATCGGTTCCGGCGCGCTGGCATGGCTCTCTGCCATGATGCCGCAGACCGGCCAGGCTAGCCTCGGTTTATTGATGACCCTGATGGGGCTGCTGATTTTACTGTGCTGGCTGCCGCTGGCGTCGCGTGCCCCGCATCACGAACAGCCTGTTTAACATTATGATGGCCCGGCTTCTCGCCGGGCTTTTCGCATGTCGGGGCGATCATTGTCTTCAGCAGCGGTTCGGCTATGGGACGCCACGCCCCCTCCTCCCCATCGTAAAACTGCGCATCGGCATTAATGGCGTAAGGGATTTTTGCCTGCTGTAGCTCACAGGCCATAAAGGTGGCAAAGGCCATTTGCGACGCGGTAGGGGTAAAATGGCTGGATTCACCGACGCCCCAGCCGCCTATCCAGCTAACGTGACCGGTTTTTTTCTGCCAGCGCAGCGCGATATTGATGCGATTTCGAATTGCTGCCTTCTCTGCCGACGTCCCCGATGTCCACGGATACCTGCCGTTGCTCTTTAGCGGCCCCCACGGGAAGATATGCCACTCTGCCAGAAGATAATCTTGGCTGTGCGCGGGCAGTTTCAGGTTAGCGAGATCTTCCGGGGCCGCACGCAGGCGCGGCGCGATAAAGATCATGCGCTGGGCGTCAATATCATGAATGGCTTTAATGGTTTTTTCGTAGACGCGATTGAGCGACACGAGATTATGGTTCAGCTTGTCTGCGGGTTCATAAATGAGATCGAAGCCTAACTGCGGCGAGCTGCTACCAAAGTAGTGCGCAACGGCGATCCACCAGTTCACTACCTCTTTTTCATTCTCGGCTTTCGGATCGTTTTTATACTCATCTGCCTGCCAGGCGATAATCGGGATCACACCGTACTGCTCGCAGGCCTGCACCAGCTTACGCAGGTGAATGAGTCGCGCCTCGGTTGGCTCGCCTGCGACGCGAATACGCACATGCCCTATCCCCTGCGCGGCAAAATCCCGCACCACTAACGGATCGAACTCGCGGATGCCACGCTCGGTTCGCGCCCAGTCAACGTCCATCCCAACACCGAGCTGGGCCGCATAGCGTGCGGCCGTCAGCGGCGGCTCAGCATAAACGGCAGAGGTAGCAAGCAGTAACGCAGCAGCAATTGGAAGCTTATACACGGGTAGCCTGAAAAGATGAGTTAGCGCACCGCTATTTTTTAGCATGCTTTTTTAACTGGCGTGTAGCGCAGCGAAAAGAAAAAGTGCGATCTGCTGGAAATGGGTAGCGGCAAACAGCAGCGCCAGCGAGAGCACCCCTAGCGCAACCAGAAGCTTGTCCCGCACCGCTGACGGGCGCAGAAAGTCGCTGCGGTCGACGTCCATCAGGTTACGCTTCAGGGTATACCGCCAGAGGATCAGCGCCACCGCCGCCAGCAGGGCAATCGCTACCCAGAAAGCCGATCCCGCCTGCTGGCCGTTGTGCTTTACCGCCAGCATCAGCAGCGCGCCATAGCCCAGCAGGGTGCGCAGCCAGGCAAGCGACGTGCGCTCGGGTTGCAGGCCGGGATCCTGCTCTCGGCGGGCTTTGCGGCTATCCGGCATAGCTATCCGGCATAGAAGACCAGCGCCATCACTACCGCGGCCACCACGAGCAGCATGATGCTGATAACCAGCAGGCTGTAGGTATAGGGCAGGTCCTGCTTCAGGCGCATGGCCTTCTCATTGCGCAGCCAGCGCAGGTAGCCAAAAACAGCCAGCCCGCCGGAGGTGAGACAAAGCAGCAGCGCCAACAGCTCGCGAATAAGCGGCGTGGCGAAATCCGGGGCGAGCTGATCGAGGCCTACCCCCGCCGCCAGAAAGCCCAGCGCGGTGCGGATCCAGGCGAGAAAGGTGCGCTCGTTTGCCAGCGAGAAGCGGTAGTCCGGCGCTTCACCGAGGCGAGAAATTTTCATGCGGTGTCCTTGTGGTTGATCGCGCTCAAACAGCACCATCAGCATGCCATACCGCGTCATCTTTGCGAAGATGTATACCGCCGGGTGGCGCTACGCTTACCCGACCTACAGAGTAGATACAAAAAAGGCCCCGTACGGGGCCTTTTTACATCGTGCAGATTAGCTATTCAACGCCGGGCGCTCGCTGATGGCGATGCGCTGAGGAGCAATCGCTTCCGGCACGTTGCGGCTGATGTCGATATGCAGCAGCCCGTTATTAAAGGTGGCACCGTTGACCTCCATATGGTCCGCCAGGGTGAAGCTCAGGCTGAACGGCTGGATCACCAGCCCCTGATGCAGCCACTTCGGCTCGTTGGTCGGTTTTTCCGGGGTGCCTTTAACGCTGAGGCGCGTGCCCTCCAGCTGGATCTCCAGATCGTCCTGACGGAAACCGGCTAGCGCAAGGGTAATGCGGTAGTGGTTATCGTCACTCTTCTCGATGTTATAGGGCGGGAAGGTCTGGCCTTCGCTGCTGTTTTGCAGGGCGTTGGCCAGTTTGTCAAAACCGATCCATTGACGCAGCAGCGGGGATAAATCGTAGTTACGCATGGTGTTTCTCCTTCTTTGAAGCAAGAAATGGTCTACGCATCGTGTGACGCGTATCTGCTCCCTGACGGCGAGCAAGGGTTATTCTGGGCCGCGGCGGCGGCCCGGGAAATTAGTTAATTTCGATACGGCGCGGTTTTTTCTCTTCTGGGATCACGCGTTCCAGTTCGATAAACAGCAGGCCGTTGACCAGGTTCGCGCCGCGAACGTGAATGTTCTCAGCGATCTGGAATTTACGTTCGAAGTTACGTTCGGCGATGCCCTGATAGAGATAGCTACGCTCTTTCTGCTCGGTTGCACGAGCGCCTTTCACCACCAGCAGGTTGTCCTGAGCGGTTATCTCCAGTTCGCTTTCGGCAAAGCCGGCCACGGCAATCGCAATGCGATAGTGGTTTTCGTCAACGAGTTCAACGTTATACGGAGGATAGCCGCCGTTACTCTGGCTCTGGTTGTTTTCTAACAGGTTAAACAGGCGGTCAAAACCAATGGCAGAACGATAAAGCGGAGAGAGATCGAAGTTACGCATACAATAAGCTCCTGAAATCAGCGAGAAATTTTTGAACCTTCCACTATGGACAGGCTCTTAAAGCCAGAACACCCCGCAGGCATGTTCTTTCGACTACGTTGTAAAAATGGGTGCAGCGGAAAAATTTTCAAGGGCAGAAGTCTGACTTTTTTTTGCACTTTCTCACTCAGGGCATAGACTGGGTTACGACACTTAACGCTAAATTGCGATTGCCGCCACAGAGCGGCACACGAAAGCTATTCATTTTCCTTAAGGGTCGCTATAAGCAAGGAGTGCACGATGATAAGAAAAAAACCATCATGAAAAATGTTCTGTTAAAAGTGGCGATTGTCAGCGGAATGGTGACGCTGGGCGGCTGCTCCAGCGTGATGTCACATACCGGCGGCAAAGAGGGGCTCTACCCCGGCACGCGCGCCAGTTCAAAAATGCTAATGGATGACGACGCGAACCTGGCGGTGAAATCATTTGTGGTGCTGGACATGCCGTTTACCGCCGTGGCCGATACGCTGCTGCTGCCCTGGGATATGTTCCGTAAAGACAACTCAGTAAAATCACGCGTCGAGAAAGCGGAGGAGGCCAATCTGGCCACCAACTCCGTTATTCCTCCTGCGGCTATGCCCGCCCCGTAAATTTGTGCTGACTGATTACAGGCCGGTATCGGCCATCCAGAGCTGGCGGAAGCCTGCCGCGGGTGCCATCCACGCGATCCTCTTACCATTCGGAGAGAAGACCACCGCATCGGCCGAAGGTTGATGCGCAGGGTCACTGTCGGTTAAAAAGACGATCGTTCCGGTCACGCTATCGCACAGGGCTATGCGGCTCTCCAGCACAAAGCCGATCGCCGCGCCGGAGGGGTGCCAGGTAAACGCCGACTGGATGTCCGTGGCGTTATGGGTCAACTGGCGCGGCTCGCCCCCCTCTGCGGCCATCAGCCAGAGCTGCACCACGCCCGCCTCATCGCGCATTAAAAAAGCGATGTCGCTACCCTGTGGGTTACTGCGTACCCAGTGGCGCGGCACGTTGACCAGCCCCGGATAACGACGCTGATGGGTAAAGGTAAGCCGCCGCTGCTCTACGCCCATGGGCGGCGATGGCATCGTGGTTGATGTTCCAGCCAGCGGGGTCTCTCCCGCCCGCTTCCAGCCCTGCTCGTCAGCGGGCAGATCGACGATAAACAGCTCAGGCACCTTTTCTCCACTCAGCGACAACGTATCGCCAATAAAAGCCAGCCTGTTGTTACCCACCCAGCCCTCTTCATAGGCGCGGTTGATCTCATCGCTGCCGGGCGCAGGTGTTGGCGTCGTACAGCTGACCAGCACGCACCAGTGGCTGCCAGCATACTCTCGCGGATGGTTGCCCCCAGGCATGATCGGCCCAAAGGGAGCGGCGACGCCAACGTTGCGCAGATCCAACCTTGGATCGCGCTCGTGCAGTACATGGTCGTTATAGGTAAAGCTCACCTTGTTGCCGTCTGGGCTGAACACATGCACGTGGCTGCCGCCGCGCAGCGCGCCGGGCGTGTAGGGTTCGGTGATATCCAGCGCATCGAGGTTGCTCGCCCTGCCGTTTTGCACCATCACGCCCTGACGATGGTGAAAATCGTACTGCCAGCTCTCGTCCGGATCCCGCGGCCCGTGAATAAACACGTACTTCTCTTCGCTGGGATGGACGGTCACCACGCCAACGTGTGCGCCCTGGGGTGCGGTGTAGATGGTCTCTACCTCACCGGTCTCTACGTTGACGCGCTCAATGGTTTTGCCGGTAAAGGAGGCACCGGAGGGGCGTACGTCAAACACCAGCCACCGGCTGTCGGGCGTCCAGGTATTGATATTGGTAAGCTGATGATGGCGGGGAGCAAAGGTGATTTGTTTCATGAAGAGACCCTGATGCGCTGATATCGCATCAGGGTAAGAGATCTACAGCAAAAAAACTATCAGGGAACGGGCGTTACCAGCGGTGTGCCCTCAAACCAGGCCTGAACGTTCTCTAACACCAGGCGTGACATCTCCCGGCGCGTTTCCCAGGTTGCGCTTGCCATATGGGGAGTGATGACCACGTTATCGCGCTGTTGCAGCGCGGCAGGCACATTGGGCTCATCGGCAAAAACGTCCAGTCCGGCACCGGCGATCGCGCCACTTTCCAGGGCAGCGATCAGCGCGGCCTCATCCACCACACTGCCGCGTGAGATGTTGATCAGCACGCCCTGCGGGCCAAGGGCCTCCAGCACCGACGGGTTTATCAGCGCTTTTGTCTCTGCACCACCCGGCGCGCAGACCATCAGAAAATCGCTCTGCTCTGCCAGCTCGCGCAGATCGGCAACGTAATCCCACGCCAGTGCGCTGTGTGCCTTGCGGTCAGTGTAGGCAATATGCATATCAAACCCGCTAGCACGCCGCGCGATGGCCTGGCCAATACGGCCCATGCCGAGAATGCCCAGGCGTGCGCCGGAAACCTTGCGCGTCCACTGAAAGCCACCTGCCGACCAATCGCCCTGCTCAATAAACTTCTGCGCAGCCACGATGCGGCGCGAGGTTGCCAGCATCAGGCCAATAGCCAGATCGGCCACGTCGTCCGTCAGTACGCCCGGTGTATGGGTCACCGCCACGCCGTGATCCCGTGCCGCCGCCACGTCGACGCCATCGTAACCGACGCCAAATACGGCGATCAGCTTCAAGGCAGGCAGCGAGGCGATAAAGTCACGTGTCACCACCGCCTCGCCGTTGGTGATCACCACCGTAACTTCATCAGCGATAGCGGCCAGCTTATCAGCATCCATCTCAGCCAGATCGTATAAGTCGTAGCGCGCTTGCAGTTCAGCGGTGAGCGCATCCGGCAGACCCGCCTGTTTCAGTACTTTCTGTTTCATATCGTTTCCCTATTAGGAGAGGCGTGTAGCGGTTCGTTTCGCGGCTTTTGGCTGCGTTGGACGCGAGACCAGGATGCCGATAATGCCGCCGAGGATCAGCGCGACCGCCACAATCAGCAGCCCATAGTGGTAGCTGTTGGTGGCATCTTTGATTTTGCCCAGCAGCGGCGGGAGGCCAAGACCCACAAAGTTAGCCACCGTGTTAATGAAGGCGATAGAGGCCGCGGCGGCAACGCCGGCCAGCTTCTCGGTGGTCACGGCCCAAAAGATCGGCGTCAGCGCAAAGTTAAAGCCAACGGTGAGGATCAGCAGGAAGTAAGCCACCAGCAGATTGCTGGAGTAGATAGCGATAGCGAGCGACAGCCCAGAGATAATCAGCGGCAGCCCAAGGTGCAGCGAACGTTCATTGGTGGTATCGGAGTGGCGGCCATTGAAGTACATAAACAAGCAGGCCGCGATAAACGGTACGGCAGACAGCAGGCTGATAACGATATTGCTCTGGTCGCTGGCCATACTTTTGATGATCAGCGGCAGGAACAGCGTAATGCCAATAGAGCCAAAGGCTTGCAAGAACCAGACCAGGCTCAGCAGCAGCACGGTCTTGTTTTTCAACGCGCTCATCCAGCTGTGGTTTGTCCCTACCTCGACCCCGGCGTTATCGCGTTCAAGCTGTGCTTTCAACCACCCTTTCTGCTCCGGCGTCAGCCAGGCGGCATGATCCGGCGTCTGCGGCAAGCGCCATAGCACCATGATCCCCAGAGCGATGGCTGGAATGCCTTCCAGCGCAAACAGCCAGCGCCAGCCTGCAATATCGGCAATACCGTGCATATTCAGGATCGAGCCAGAGATCGGCAGGCCGATAATCGACGCCATCACCGAGCCCATGTAGAAGAACGACATGGCCCGCGCACGGTTGCTTTTAGGGAACCAGCAGGAGATGTAGTAAATAATGCCCGGCGTAAAGCCCGCCTCCGCCATACCGAGTAAAAAGCGCATGACGTAAAGCTGCGTTGGCGTTTGCACCAGCGACATCCCGGCGCTGACGATGCCCCAGGTAATCATAATCCTGGCGATCCATATCCGGGCTCCCACCCGCGTCATAATAATGTTGCTGGGGATTTCAAAAATAATATACGAGATATAGAACATCCCGACGCCAAGCCCGTACATACTGGCGCTTAGGCCGAGATCGGCATTCATTTGCAGTGCTGCAATTGAAATATTGGTTTTATCGAGGTTAGCCACAAAATAACAGATAATAATAAACGGAATTATCTTGGCATTAAGCTGCCGTAAGGTTGTAGAGTACAGATCGGTATTCATAGTAAAAACCTCACCCAGCCGTATATGCGCGAGGAGATCCCTCTATTCATATACAGGCGGTTAGTTATCGTTATTTTTTTGAATCAGGAAATTACCACTCGGCTACGGAACCGTCTTCATGTCGCCATAATGGATTGCGCCAGTCAGTCACGTCTTTGCTGCGGGCAATAACCTGCTCTTCGTCAATCTCTACGCCCAGGCCTGGCTTCATCAGCGGTTTGAAGAAGCCACCTTCCATGTTGAAGTCCTCTTTGTTTTTCACAAAGTCGAGCAGCTCCGCGCCCTGGTTATAGTGGATGCCCATGCTCTGCTCCTGGAACACCGCATTGTGGGAGACAAAGTCCACGTGCAGACAGGCCGCCAGCGCAATCGGGCCAAGCGGGCAGTGCGGGGCCAGCGCCACGTCGTACGCCTCTGCCATGCCGGCAATTTTGTAGCACTCGGTGATGCCCCCGGCGTGGGAGAGATCCGGCTGGAGAATGGCCAGGCCGCCCGCTTCCAGCACGCGCTTAAACTCGAAGCGTGAGAACATACGCTCCCCGGCGGCAATCGGAATATGGGTTTGCGCAGCCAGCTTCGGATAATATTCCGCCTGCTCGGCCAGCACCGGCTCTTCAATAAACAGCGGACGGTACGGCTCCAGCTCTTTAATTAATATTTTCGCCATCGGCGCGCTAACGCGACCGTGGAAATCGAGGCCAAATTCAATTTCATTGCCAAAGGCTTCGCGGATCTGCGCGGCGGTATTCACAGCGGCTTCCACTTTGCGGAAATCATCAATAATCGATAACTCTTCGCAGCCGTTTAATTTAAAAGTATCGAAGCCAATTTCGCGCAGTTTAGTAATGCCCGCGATAGCTTCCGCCGGACGATCGCCGCCCACCCAGCTGTAGGCCTTAATTTTATCGCGTACCAGACCGCCCATCAGCTGCCAGACCGGCGCGTTCAATACTTTACCTTTAATGTCCCAGAGCGCCTGATCAATACCGGCGATGGCGCTCATCAGGATCGGGCCGCCACGGTAGAAGCCTGCGCGGTACATCACCTGCCACAGGTCATTGATGCGGGCGGGATCCTGACCAATCAGGTATTCGCCCAGCTCATGAACGGCCGCCTCAACGGTACGCGCCCGGCCTTCGATCACCGGCTCACCCCAGCCCACTACGCCTTCATCGGTTTCGATTTTCAGGAACATCCAGCGCGGGGGTAAACGGTAGGTGGTTAGTTTAGTAATTTTCATTGAACTGCCTCTCGATACGCTTTTACAAATGCGGCTGCCTGCTGCGCGGTGCGCTCCACGGATTGCCCGGCACGATAGAGATCGCTACCCAGTCCGGCACCGGCACAGCCAGCCTTGAGCCACTGGGTCAGGTTTTCCGGCGTGACGCCGCCCACGGCGAACACGGGGATTTCCGGCGGAAGCACGGCCTTCAGCGCTTTGATGTAGTCCGGACCAAACGCGGAAGAAGGGAATATTTTCAGCGACTGGGCACCAGCCTCAATCGCCGTAAAAGCTTCGGTCGCCGTGGCACAGCCTGGGCAGACCGTCATGCCGTACGCCACCGCCCGGCGAATAATTTCTGGATTGATATTTGGCGTGACCAGCAGGGTGCAGCCCATTTCGGCAAGCGTATCGACCTGCTCAGGCTTTAATACCGTGCCCGCGCCAATTAACGCTTTATCACCAAAGGCTTTCACCATTGCGGGAATGCTCTCTTCCCAGCGGGGTGAGTTGAGCGGAATTTCGACCGCTTCAAATCCAGCGTCGATCACCGCCGCCACGTGGGCGTGTGCCTCTTCCGGCGTGATGCCGCGCAGAATTGCGATCAGCGGGAGTTTATTTTGCCACTGCATGAGCGATGCTCCTTATACCTGCCTGAAATGCGTCGTCACCGCGTAGGATCTGCGTTTCGTGGCCCAGCAGGGCAAAAGCCTGCTGGTAGCGCGCGGTCAGCGAGGGGTTGGCAACGAGCGTGATGGTCTGCTGCGGCGCGATCCAGGCTTTCATACTTGCCACTTCGCTGCCAATCAGCAGGCCGGAAAGAAATTCACTCACCTCTTCACGTGCCAGCGCGCCGAGCACGTGGGAAGCCCGCACTTCAAACAGGCGAGGCAGCAGATCGGGAGAGTCGAGGCCGCGGGCTAAACCGGCGGTAAAGGCATCCGGGGAGATCTCCTGCTCGGGCAGGCCCGCACCCACCAGCGTATGGTTAAGCAGCACGTGGTGCAGCTCGCCGGTCATCACGGTGTGAAAGTCGCTGACCTGCTCGCTATCGGCCAGCACCCATTTGCAGTGGGTGCCGGGCATGACATACACCTGGGCTGGCTGGAGATCGCGCGCGCCGAGCAGCTGGGTCTCTTCGCCGCGCATCACGTTGTGGTTATCTTCCCGGTTGACGCACAGGCCGGGAACGATCCAAATATTATCGGCAACGCTGGTGAGCTGCTGGCCGATATCATCAAAGCGGGCCGGGCAAGGTAGATAGGGGACGTTAACCCAGCCGGCATTGCTGCCGACCATGCCCGCCATCACCACCGGGGTATTTTCCCGCGCCCAGCCCTCGGTGATCTGCGCTAATACCGCCTCGAAGGTGCGCCCGTTCAGACGGGTTACGCCTGCTTCAGACTGCCTGCTTTCAAGGCATTGATCGCCCTGATAGTGCCAGGCGCGAAGATTGGTGGAGCCCCAGTCGATGGCGATATAGCGTGATGTCATGTTATTTCCTTCAGCCTTTGGGTTGAGCTGGCGATCATAGTCAGCGCCGCCTGCTCTGCTGCGTCGCCGTCCTGATGCCGGATTGCATCAAACAGCGCCTTATGTTCCTGAAGCGTTTTCGGCATGTTGGCCTCGTCACCGCGCCAGGTCTGTTCAAATACCGCCCGCTGCAGAGAGCCAATCGCTACCGTCAGCTGCTGGAGAACCGGGTTATGCACCGACTGCAGCACGGCGTCGTGATAGCGGATATCCGCTTCGTTGAACGCCTCCCGGTTCTGGTTATTGGCGATCATGTCGTTAAGCGCCGCCTCAATCTGCGCCAGATCGCTGGAGGTGGCTCGCTCGGCCGCCCAGCGGGCAATGGCCGGTTCCACCAGGTTACGTACCTCGCTCATCGCGCTGATAAGCCGGGGGTCGTAGTCGTTCTCCAGCACCCACTGCAACACCTCAGTATCGAGGTAGTTCCACTGGTTGCGTGCAGCGACAAACGCCCCGCGATAGCGCTTCATCTCAATAAGCCGCTTCGCCATCAGGGAGCGAAAGACCTCCCGGATGATATTGCGCGAAGTTTCAAACTCTTCGCACAGGTCAGTTTCGGAAGGCAGCCCTGCGCCAGGGACGTATTTGCCGCTGACAATCTGCCGCCCGAGGGTGGCGATGATGCGGTCCGTTTTCGTAATGGTCATGTCGGATCCTTTAAGAAGAGGCTTTACCATTACTTTATCCTTACCGGCGTAAAAGTCCGCACTATTGAAGTACAAATATGCGAGTCGTTCGCCGTACTGTGAGTGGATAGTAGTACAATGATCTTGGGTTGTACTACAATCCAGATCACAAAAACGACAGTTGGTAAATAAAATGTGAAAAAACGCGAGCAATAAAAAACCCGCAGCGATGTACGGGTTTTTAGCAGACGGGAAGAGCGGAGTTTAGTTCAGGACAAACTTCTCGATAGCGTAAGCCACGCCGTCTTCAAGGTTGGTTTTAGTCACGAAGTTAGCGACCTCTTTCACCGACGGAATAGCATTGTCCATGGCAACACCCATACCGGCATACTCAAGCATCGCGATGTCATTTTCCTGATCGCCAATCGCCATCACCTCTTCCGGCTTGATGTTCAGCGCATCGGCCAGCGATTTCACACCGGTGCCCTTGGTGACGCTTTTATCAAGGATTTCCAGGAAGTAAGGTGCGCTTTTCAGCACGGTGTACTTCTCTTTTACCTCTGCCGGAATGCGCGCTATCGCCTGGTCGAGGATCGCCGGCTCGTCAATCATCATGACTTTCAGCAGCTGAATACCCGGATCCATCTTCTCGGCTTCGCAGAACACCAGCGGAATGGTCGCGACGTAGGACTCGTGCACCGTGTAGTAGCTGATGTCGCGGTTAGCGGTATAGAGCGTGTTACGGTCGAGCGCGTGGAAGTGGGAGCCTACCTCGCGGGAGAGCTGTTCGAGATAGCGGTAGTCATCATAGCTGAGCGGCGTCTGCGCCACGGTGCTGCCGTCGCTGGCTTTCTGCACCAGTGCGCCGTTATAGGTGATACAGTAATCGCCTGGCCTGTCCATATGCAGCTCTTTCAAATAGTTGTGCACGCCTGCGTACGGACGCCCGGTAGTGAGCACAACGTTGACCCCACGCTCACGCGCGGCGGCAATCGCATTTTTAACGGCAGGTGAAATGGTATGGTCCGGCAGCAGCAAGGTGCCGTCCATGTCGATTGCAATGAGTTTGATAGCCATGGGTTCCCCAGCGTAAAAGAGTTAACTCTTATGCTAGCGTGATTCTGCTCAAAAGACAGTAAGCGCGAGGAGGGAAAAGGGGGACAAAAGCGGGGCGGTATATTCCCCATTTACGGGAAGGGTAGCCCCGGCAGCGTCGCGCCGCCGGGGAACAAACCGATTAGATATCGATATTCGCCGCTTTCAGGGCGTTCTCTTCGATAAACGCACGACGCGGTTCAACGGCATCGCCCATCAGCGTGGTGAAGAGCTGGTCGGCAGCAATCGCATCTTTGACGGTCACGCGCAGCATGCGGCGGCTTTCCGGATCCATAGTGGTTTCCCACAGCTGCTCCGGGTTCATCTCGCCCAGCCCTTTATAGCGCTGAATCGCCAGGCCACGACGGGACTCTTTCACCAGCCACTCCAGCGCCTGCTCAAAGCTGGCAATCGGCTGACGACGTTCGCCACGTTCGATAAAGGCATCTTCTTCGATCAGGCCGCGCAGCTTCTCACCCAGCGTGCACAGACGGCGATACTCACCACCGATAATGAAATCATGATCCAGCGGATAGTCGGTATCCACACCGTGCGTACGCACGCGGATGATCGGCTCGAACTGTTTCAGCTCGGCGTCTTCACGCACGTCGTAATTCCAGGTGCTGCCGTGCACGTCATTTTCGTTCAGCGTAGCGATCAGCGCAGAGACCCAGCGGGTCACTTTTGCTTCGTCTGTGAGATCGGCCTCTTCCAGCGTCGGCTGGTAGACAAGCTCTTTCAGCAGCGCACGCGGGAAACGACGCTCCATGCGGTTGATCATTTTCTGCGTGGCGTTGTATTCAGAAACCATTTTCTCCAGCGCCTCACCGGCCAGCGCAGGTGCGCCTTCGGTGGTGTGCAGGGTGGCCCCATCCAGCGCGATAGAGATCTGATACTGATCCATCGCCTCGTCATCCTTGATGTACTGCTCCTGCTTGCCCTTTTTCACCTTGTAGAGCGGTGGCTGAGCGATGTACACGTGACCGCGCTCAATGATCTCCGGCATCTGGCGATAGAAGAAGGTCAGCAGCAGCGTACGGATGTGCGAGCCATCGACGTCCGCATCGGTCATGATGATGATGCTGTGATAGCGCAGCTTATCCGGGTTGTACTCGTCACGGCCAATGCCACAGCCCAGGGCGGTGATCAGCGTCGCCACTTCCTGAGAGGCCAGCATCTTGTCGAAACGGGCCTTCTCGACGTTAAGGATCTTACCCTTCAGCGGCAGGATAGCCTGGTTCTTACGGTTACGGCCCTGCTTCGCCGAGCCGCCCGCCGAGTCCCCTTCCACCAGGTAGAGTTCGGAGTGGGCCGGGTCGCGTTCCTGACAGTCCGCCAGCTTGCCCGGCAGGCCTGCGAGATCCAGCGCGCCTTTACGACGGGTCATCTCACGGGCACGGCGTGCCGCTTCACGGGCGCGGGCCGCGTCGATAATTTTGCCGACAACGATTTTGGCGTCGGACGGGTTTTCCAGCAGGTATTCGGACAGCAGCTCGTTCATCTGCTGTTCAACCGCCGATTTCACCTCAGAGGAGACCAGCTTGTCTTTGGTCTGAGAGGAGAATTTCGGATCCGGCACTTTTACCGACACGACGGCGATCAGACCTTCACGGGCGTCATCACCGGTCGCGCTGACCTTGGCTTTCTTGCTGTAGCCCTCTTTGTCCATGTAGGCGTTCAGGGTACGGGTCATTGCCGCACGGAAGCCTGCAAGGTGGGTACCCCCGTCGCGCTGTGGAATGTTGTTGGTAAAGCAGTAGATGTTTTCCTGGAAGCCATCGTTCCACTGGAGCGCAACTTCAACGCCGATACCGTCTTTTTCGGTGGAGAAATAGAACACGTTCGGGTGAATAGGCGTTTTGTTCTTGTTGAGGTACTCAACAAACGCCTTGATGCCGCCTTCGTAATGGAAGTGATCCTCTTTACCGTCGCGCTTGTCTTGCAGGCGAATGGAAACGCCAGAGTTCAGGAATGACAGCTCGCGCAGGCGCTTGGCCAGGATCTCATACTCAAATTCGGTGACGTTGGTGAAGGTCTCCAGGCTAGGCCAGAAACGCACCACGGTACCGGTGGCGTCAGTATCGCCGGTCACTGCCAGCGGGGCCTGCGGCACACCGTGCACGTAAGTCTGCTGGTGCACTTTGCCTTCGCGGCGGATCAGCAGCTCAAGCTTTTGCGACAGGGCGTTAACCACGGAGACGCCTACGCCGTGCAGGCCGCCGGACACTTTATAGGAGTTATCATCGAATTTACCGCCTGCGTGCAGCACGGTCATGATAACTTCAGCGGCAGAGACGCCCTCTTCCGGGTGAATACCGGTCGGGATCCCACGGCCATCATCCGAGACCGACACGGAGTTATCGGCGTGGATCGTCACGACGATATCTTTACAGTGACCCGCGAGCGCCTCGTCGATAGCGTTATCTACCACCTCAAATACCATATGGTGCAGGCCGGTACCGTCATCCGTGTCGCCGATATACATACCCGGGCGCTTACGCACCGCATCCAGCCCTTTCAGGACTTTGATACTGGAGGAGTCATAAGAATTCGACATCAACGTTTCTCGCTCAATTTGTCTTGGATTAGTCTGCTATTTTACCCTTTTCCACGGTGAACATCTTCGAATTTTTGTCCGACATGTCCATTACGTGTTCAGCGCTAATTGCGCTGACAAAGACCTGTGACTGGGTGGCTTTTAAGCGGCTGGCCAGCAGCGCGCGCCGCGTGTCATCAAGCTCTGAGGCAAAATCATCTATGAGGTACAAACAGCGCCGCCCGCTCTCGCGGGTCAGGAACTCCCCCTGCGCCAGCCGCAGGGCGCACATCAGCAGCTTAAGCTGCCCACGGGAGAGAGTATCCTCCACCGGCGCGCCGTCGGCACGAATGCGAAAATCCGCCTTGTGTGGGCCGTGGGCGGTGTAGGTCAGCGCCCTGTCGCGCTCAAAGCTGCGCGCCAGCACCTCGCCGTAGTCGGCTTCTTTTTCCCAGCCGCGCTGGAAAGAGAAGCTCAGGGAGAACTCCGGCAGAAACTGCTTACAGGTGTCCGCCATGTCCTGGGCGATGGCGGTGCTGTACTCGGCTCGCCAGCGGCTGATCTGCTCCGCCAGCGGGATAAGCTCTTTGTCCCACGCACGAAGCTGGGCGTACTGCGTCACCTGCCGCAGGGCGGCATTGCGCTGCTTCAGGAGCCGCTTCAGGTTGCTCCAGGCAGTGAAGAACCCGGCTTCGTTATGGAAGCATCCCCAGTCGAGGAAGGCTCTTCTGTATTTGGGGCCGCCGTTGAGTAAAGTAAACCCCTCCGGCGTAATCAGCTGCATCGGCATCAGCAGCGCCAGCTCGGCCACCTTGTGGCCGTCGGTGCCGTCGATGCGAACGGTGCTGTCCCCATGCTTATCTTTGGTCAGGCCGATGGAGGTTTCGCGCTCTTCGCCCTGTAAACGACCGTGCAGGATAAACGCCTCCTGCTCGTGGCGAATGACGCGACCAATCTGCAAACTACGAAACGCCCGGCCGTGGCCGAGCGTATAGATCGCTTCCAGCACGCTGGTCTTGCCGCTGCCGTTAGCGCCAACCAGGAAGTTAAAGCCGGGGGAGAGAGCAAGATCCGCGCTTTCGATATTGCGAAAGTCGCGGATCAACAGGCGGGAGAGCGACATTACAGTCTCATTGGCATAACAACGTAAGCCGCACTCTGGCTGGCCGCATCTTCAATCTGCACGCTCGAAACCGAATCGGTCAGCAGGATACGCACGTTTTCGCACTTCAGCGCGTTCAACACGTCCAGCACGTAGCTGACGTTAAAGCCGATCTCCATCTCCGTCCCGGCGTAGGTGACGTCGAGGATCTCTTCGGCCTCTTCCTGCTCCGGGTTGTTCGCGGTGATCTTGAGCTGGTTTTCACTGACGTAGAGACGCACGCCGCGGAACTTCTCGTTAGAGAGAATGGCCGCGCGGGCAAAAGCCTGCTTGAGAATATCGCACCCGGCGTCGAGGTGCTTATCCGGATTCTTCGGCAGCACGCGGCGGTAATCCGGGAAGCGACCATCCACCAGCTTGGAGGTGAAGATAAAGTCGCCCACGTGTGCGCGGATGTTATTGCTGCCGATCTGCACGCGTAGCGGCGTCTCACCGCCGTCGAGCATACGCATCAGCTCAATCACGCCTTTACGCGGTACGATCACCGAATGGTTCGGCAGCGACTGCCCAACCGGCATAGAGCAGACCGCCAGACGGTGGCCGTCGGTCGCCACGGTGCGCAGCTCTTCGCCTTCGGTTTCAAACAGCATCCCGTTCAGGTAGTAGCGCACATCCTGATGGGCCATCGAGAACTGGGTCGCCTCGATCAGGCGCTTCATGGTCGCCTGCGGCAGGGTGAACTCTACTTCGCTCTGCCAGTCGTCAAGGTTCGGGAAATCCGCTGCCGGCAAGGTCGACAGCGAGAAACGGCTGCGTCCGGAGCGCACCAGCATGCGGTCGCCCTCCAGCTGTACGGCGATCTCTGCGCCTTCCGGCAGGCCACGGCAAATATCAAAGAATTTGCGCGCGGGGACGGTAGTTGCGCCAGGTTCATGCGGCTGGGCCAGCACGACGCGGGCAACCATCTCCATCTCCAGATCGGTGCCGGTGAGGGAGAGCGCGCCGTCAGCGACCTGCAGCAGCAGGTTGCCCAGGATCGGCAGCGTAGGACGGCCACCCAGCGGGCCACTGACCTGCTGAAGCGGTTTTAATAGGTGTTCACGTTCAACGGTAAATTTCATAGCATCACGACGATAGAGTTCGGATTAAATTGGAGAAATCTTCTTTGATATCATGGCTCTCTTCACGCAGCTGCTCGATCTTACGGCAGGCGTGGAGCACGGTCGTATGGTCGCGGCCGCCAAACGCATCGCCGATCTCCGGCAGGCTGTGGTTGGTCAGCTCTTTGGCCAGCGCCATTGCCATCTGGCGCGGACGCGCTACCGAGCGGGATCGGCGCTTGGAGAGCAGATCCGCCACTTTAATTTTGTAGTACTCCGCCACCGTCTTTTGAATATTGTCGATGGTGACCAGCTTTTCCTGGAGCGCCAGCAGATCGCGCAGCGCTTCACGAACGAAATCGATGGTGATGGCGCGGCCGGTGAAGTTGGCGTTAGCGATCACGCGGTTCAGCGCCCCCTCCAGCTCACGCACGTTGGAGCGCAGACGCTTGGCAATAAAGAACGCCACCTCACCCGGCAGACGAATGTCGTTTTCGTCAGCCTTTTTCATCAGGATCGCCACGCGGGTTTCGAGCTCAGGCGGCTCGATCGCCACGGTCAATCCCCAGCCAAAGCGCGACTTCAGACGATCCTCGACGCCGTTGATCTCTTTTGGATAACGATCCGAGGTGAGGATGATCTGTTGGTTGCCTTCCAGCAGGGCGTTGAAGGTGTGGAAGAACTCCTCCTGGGAGCGCTCCTTATTGGCAAAGAACTGGATGTCATCGATCAGCAGGGCGTCTACGGAGCGGTAGTAGCGTTTGAACTCCTCAATGGCGTTGTTCTGCAGGGCTTTTACCATGTCCTGAACAAAGCGCTCGGAGTGCATATAGACCACTTTGGCATTGGGCTTGCGCGCCACGATGCCGTTACCCACCGCGTGCAGCAGGTGCGTTTTACCGAGACCCGTACCGCCGTAGAGAAACAGCGGGTTATACGCCCCGCCGGGGTTATCGGCCACCTGGCGAGCCGCCGCACGGGCCAGCTGGTTCGATTTACCTTCAACGAAGTTATCAAACGTGTGCTTAACGTTGACGTTAGAGCGGTAGGTAGGCTCTGCCGGTGCGGGAACGTTGTCCCAGCTTGAACGCGATGCAGGGGCGACGCGAGGCATTTGCACCGCTGCGACCTGGGCAGGCGCGGCGACGCTTGCCGGCTCCTTTAGGGTATGGGCAACCGGCCGGGTACCCACTTCAAAGCGCAGCTGCGGCGTATCCGAGCCGCAGAACTCGTTCAGCAGTCCGTTGATATTATTAAGGTACTTGTCCCTGACCCAATCGAGTACAAAACGGTTTGGCGCATACAAAGCCAGCGTGTTGTCACTCAGTTCCGCCTGCAATGGGCGGATCCACATACTGAATTCTGTGGCTGGTAACTCATCCTGCAGTCGGGCAAGACACTGCTGCCAAAGCGAAAGTGACACGGCGGACTCCACTCGAACAAAAGTCGATAATAAAAGACGAAAGCTGAAATTAATGATTGTAGACACACGTCGAAAAGACCCCTGAAGGGTGACGTGCGAACCGCTATTTGCGGTTTTTTGCCCCGATCCGGATCCGTGATGCAGGATCGGGACCGCGGATCATAACGTAAACCGCCGAAGAGATCTTCTGTTTCTCACAGATTCTTCACGATTTATCCACAGGACGATCCGAATCGGCTAAGTGTAAACGATCCTGGTGCCGGTGCGGCACGATTTAGGCCGCATATTGGAAAAATTAATGAGGATCGATAAAAATTTAGCGAAACGATCTATTGAAGATCCTGGAGGATCCTTGCGCTTTGGCCCTCAGGTCGTATAATCCTCCACCCGGCGCGCGCTGCTCGATTTCTTGCGTCGGCCCCGTCTACTTTTCAGGCAAAAACTGCGGAATTTAGGCGGTATATAAGGAAAGAGAATTGACTCCGGAGTGTACAATTATTACAATCCGGCCTCTTTAATCATCAACACTGAGGCGTAAGACGTTGGCACTGCCCAGCGGACCGACGCGAAATTCAGTGAATTCATTCAAGTTTAGGTAGAAATCGCCATGAAACGCACTTTTCAACCGTCTGTACTGAAGCGCAACCGTTCTCACGGCTTCCGTGCTCGTATGGCTACTAAAAATGGTCGTCAGGTTCTGGCACGTCGTCGTGCTAAAGGCCGCTCTCGTCTGACCGTTTCCAAGTAATAAAGCTAACCCTGCGTGGTTAAGCTCGCATTTCCCAGGGAGTTACGCTTGTTAACTCCCAATCATTTCACATTCGTCTTCCAGCAGCCACAACGGGCTGGCACGCCGCAAATCACCATCCTCGGCCGCCTGAATTCGCTGGGGCATCCCCGCATCGGTCTTACCGTCGCCAAGAAAAATGTTAAGCGTGCGCATGAACGCAACCGGATCAAACGTCTGACGCGTGAAAGCTTCCGCTTACGCCAGCATGAACTGCCAGCAATGGATTTCGTGGTGGTGGCGAAGAAGGGGGTTGCTGACCTCGATAACCGTGCTCTCACGGAAGCGTTGGAAAAACTATGGCGCCGCCACTGTCGCCTGGCTCACGGCTCCTGATAGCCCTCATTCGGGTATATCAGCGCCTGATCAGTCCGCTGCTTGGGCCGCACTGTCGTTTCACACCGACCTGTTCGCAATATGGAATTGAGGCATTGCGCAGGTTCGGGGTGATAAAAGGCAGTTGGTTGACGGTGAAACGCGTATTAAAATGCCACCCTTTACACCCGGGTGGCGACGACCCCGTCCCGCCAGGACCTTTTAATACCAGAGAACACTAACGATGGATTCGCAACGCAATCTTTTTGTCATCGCTTTGTTGTTCGTGTCTTTCATGATCTGGCAAGCCTGGGAGCAGGATAAAAATCCTCAGCCTCAGACGCAGCAGACCACGCAGACTACGACCACCGCAGCGGGTAGTGCCGCAGACCAGGGCGTACCGGCCAGTGGCCAGGGGAAACTCATTACCGTTAAGACCGACGTGCTGGAGCTTGTCATCAACACCCGTGGTGGTGATGTTGAGCAGGCGCTGCTGTTGGGCTACCCGAAAGAGCTGAAGTCTACCGAGCCGTTCCAGCTGCTGGAAACCACGCCTGAGTTCATCTATCAGGCACAGAGCGGCCTGACTGGTCGTGATGGCCCGGATAACCCGGCAAACGGCGCGCGTCCGCTGTATAACGTTAACAGCGATACCTTTGTGATGGCCGAGGGCCAGAACGAACTGGCGATCCCGCTGACCTACACCGACGCCGCAGGTAACACCTTCACCAAAACCTTTACCCTGAAACGCGGTGAGTATGCGGTGAACGTGGGCTACAACGTGGCGAACAGCAGCGCGAAGCCGCTGGAGATCGCGACCTTCGGCCAACTGAAGCAATCCATCAATCTGCCAGCCCATCGCGACACCGGCAGCAGCAACTTTGCGCTGCATACCTTCCGCGGTGCGGCCTACTCTACGCCGGACGAGAAGTACGAAAAATACAAATTCGATACGATCGCCGACAACGAGAACTTGAACGTGACCTCTAACGGCGGCTGGGTCGCTATGCTGCAGCAGTATTTTGCCACCGCATGGATCCCGCGCAGCGACGTTGCGAACAACTTCTACACCAGCAACCTGGGCAACGGCGTGGCCGCTATCGGCTACAAATCTGCACCGGTCCTGGTACAGCCTGGCCAGACCGCCGCGCTGACCAGCACCCTGTGGGTCGGCCCGGAAATTCAGGACAAGATGGCTGCCGTTGCGCCGCATCTGGACCTGACCGTAGACTACGGCTGGCTGTGGTTTATCTCTCAGCCGCTGTTCAAGCTGCTGAAGTGGATCCACAGCTTCCTGGGCAACTGGGGCTTCTCAATCATCATCATCACCTTTATCGTTCGTGGCATCATGTACCCGCTGACCAAGGCGCAGTACACCTCCATGGCGAAGATGCGTATGCTGCAGCCGAAGATTGCGGCGATGCGTGAGCGTCTGGGCGATGATAAACAGCGTCAGAGCCAGGAGATGATGGCCCTGTATAAAGCTGAGAAGGTTAACCCGCTGGGCGGCTGCTTACCGCTGGTTATCCAGATGCCTATCTTCCTTGCGCTGTACTACATGCTGATGGGCTCCATTGAACTGCGCCATGCGCCGTTCGCCCTGTGGATCCATGACCTGTCTGCACAGGACCCGTACTACATCCTGCCGATCCTGATGGGCGTGACGATGTTCTTCATCCAGAAGATGTCGCCGACCACCGTGACCGACCCGATGCAGCAGAAGATCATGACCTTTATGCCGGTCATCTTTACGGTCTTCTTCCTGTGGTTCCCGTCTGGTCTGGTGCTGTACTATATCGTCAGCAACCTGGTGACCATTCTGCAGCAGCAGCTGATCTACCGCGGTCTGGAGAAGCGTGGCCTGCATAGCCGCGAGAAGAAAAGCTCCTAATCGTAAGCTGTAGGCCGGGTTAGCACAGCGCCACCCGGTCAGATGACCGCCCTTTTTATTGGTAACAATAGAGACATATCATGAGCCATAACGACACTATCGTCGCCCAGGCAACCCCACCGGGACGCGGTGGTGTGGGCATTCTGCGTATCTCTGGCCACAAGGCCCGCGAAGTTGCGCAGGCCGTGCTGGGCAAGCTGCCGAAACCGCGCTACGCCGACTACCTGCCGTTTAACGACGCGGACGGCACGGCGCTGGATCAGGGCATCGCCCTGTGGTTCCCCGGCCCGAACTCTTTCACCGGCGAAGACGTGCTGGAGCTGCAGGGACACGGCGGTCCGGTGATCCTCGACCTGCTGTTAAAGCGCATCCTGACCCTGCCCGGTCTGCGCATCGCCCGTCCCGGCGAGTTTTCCGAACGCGCGTTTCTTAACGACAAGCTGGACCTGGCCCAGGCCGAAGCGATTGCCGATCTGATCGACGCCAGCTCGGAACAGGCCGCACGCTCGGCACTGAACTCACTTCAGGGTGCCTTCTCCGCCCGCGTTAACCATCTGGTGGAAGCACTTACTCACCTGCGTATCTACGTAGAGGCCGCGATTGATTTTCCTGATGAGGAGATCGACTTCCTCTCCGACGGTAAAATCGAAGCGCAGCTTAACGGCGTGATGGCCGATCTCGATGCCGTACGGGCGGAAGCGCGCCAGGGCAGTCTGCTGCGTGAAGGGATGAAGGTGGTCATCGCTGGTCGCCCGAACGCCGGGAAATCGAGCCTGCTGAACGCCCTGGCCGGACGCGAGGCGGCTATCGTGACCGATATTGCCGGCACCACCCGTGACGTGCTGCGCGAGCATATCCACATCGACGGCATGCCGCTGCACATCATCGATACCGCCGGGCTGCGCGATGCCAGCGACGAGGTCGAGCGCATCGGGATTGAGCGTGCCTGGCAGGAGATCGAGCAGGCCGACCGGGTGTTGTTTATGGTCGATGGCACCACCACCAACGCCGTCGATCCGGCGGAGATCTGGCCGGACTTTATCGCCCGCCTGCCCGCGAAGCTGCCGATTACCGTGGTGCGTAATAAAGCCGATCTCACCGGCGAGACGCTGGGGATCAGCGAGGTGAATGGTCACTCACTTGTTCGCCTCTCCGCCTACACCGGTGAGGGCGTAGACGTGCTGCGTAACCATCTCAAGCAGAGCATGGGCTTTGATACACAAATGGAGGGTGGCTTCCTGGCACGTCGTCGCCACCTGCAGGCGCTGGAGCTGGCCGCAGAGCACCTACAGCAGGGCAAAGCCCAGCTGCTCGGCGCGTGGGCAGGCGAGCTGCTGGCGGAAGAGCTACGCCTGGCTCAGCAGAGCCTGAGCGAGATCACCGGCGAGTTTACCTCCGACGACCTGCTGGGACGGATCTTCTCAAGCTTCTGCATTGGGAAGTAAGTGCTAAACGCCGGGAGGCGCTCCGCTTGCCCGGCCAACCAAACCTGTCAGACCGTAGGCCCGTGCAAGCGGAGCGCCGCCGGGCGACAAACCGCCAAGAATTACCCCGAATTGTAAAAGTCCCGCAGAGTGCTTTTTACCCCCTTTTATCCGTGTTAAAACCTGCACACAATACGACATACTGCTTCTACCGTTGCGAGCAGGCTTAACCATTATCATGGAGTGAAAAATGGCGACACATTTTGCAAGAGGGATCCTTACCGATGGACAGCTGGTCTCCGTCCGCCTGCCATCGTCCTGTCACGATCGGGCTCGGGCACTGCCGGAACACCACCGCAACCGCTACCTGGCCTCCCGCGCCCTGCTCGCCGAGCTGGTATTTATGCTCTACGGGTTAAGCGAGCTGCCTGAAATCATCATCCAGTCCAATGGCCGCCCGGTCTTTGCCGATCGCAGCCTGCCCCATTTTTCATTGGCCTATGTCGGAAACATGGTCGGCGTTGCAATCGCCACCAGCGGCCTGTGCGGGCTGAATATGGCGTTGCAGCGGGCGACGCGCGGCTTTCACAGCCCTCACGCCCAGGAGCAGCAGGTTTTCTCCAGCAACGAAAGGCTGTGGATCAATAACCAGAGCGATCCCAACGAGGCCCAGTCGCAGATCGTGACCCTGCGGCAGAGCGTGCTGAAGATGGCCGGGCATACTCAGGACACGCCAGGCTTTCTGCAGCTGCTGCCTGGCTCCGGCAAGCTGCGGGCAGCGCAGCCTGCACCGATTGAGGTGCTCTGCGACGCGGAGGACGTGCTAATCTGGTCCGTGGCGGTTTCGCCCGCCATTGAAAGCCTGAAGATTTGGGAGTTTGATACTAAGCGGGGGTGGCGCGGCCTGTCAGATATCCAAACCCGAGCAAACAATCCCGCCACCCGCCTGATGCGTTTTACCAGCCTGCCTGCGTAACTCGCTTCACTATACTTACCGGTAAGGAGTAAAGATGTCTGATTCACTGCACGTCGTTACGTTACTTGGCAGCCTGCGTAAAGGCTCATTCAATGCAATGGTGGCCCGTACGCTGCCGAAAATCGCGCCGGAAGGCATGACGGTTGCGCCCCTGCCGACCATCGCCGATATCCCGCTGTACGATGCCGATATCCAGCAGGAGGAAGGTTTCCCGCAGAGCGTTGAAGCCATTGCCGAGCAGATCCACAACGCCGACGGCGTCGTGATTGTGACGCCAGAATACAACTACTCCGTACCGGGCGGCCTGAAGAATGCCATCGACTGGCTGTCACGCCTGCCTGCGCAGCCCCTGGCCGGTAAGCCGGTGCTGATCCAGACCAGCTCAATGGGCGCTATCGGCGGTGCGCGCTGCCAGTATCATCTGCGACAGATTCTGGTGTTTCTTGACGCGATGGTGATGAACAAGCCGGAGTTTATGGGCGGGGTGATCCAGAACAAGGTGGATCCGCAGACGGGCGAGGTTATCGATCAGAGCACGCTGGATCATCTGACCGGCCAGCTGACGGCGTTTGGTGATTACATCAAGAAAGTCAGGGCATAAAAAAAGCCCGGCAGCGCGAAAGCTGCCGGGCCAATGTTTAGCTGTTAATGCGCGTCGATAAATACAATCTTCAGCACAAACAGCAGCGCAACGATAATCACGCACGGGCTAAGGTCGCGGAAGCGTCCGGTACCGATCTTCATGATGCAATAGGAGATAAAGCCCAGCGCGATGCCTTCGGTAATCGAGAAGCTGAACGGCATCATCACGGCGGTAATAAACGCCGGCACGGCTTCGGTCAGATCGTCCCACTTCACGCGGGAGAGGCTGGAGGTCATCAGCACGCCAACGTAGATCAGCGCACCCGCAGCGGCATACGGCGGTACCATCCCGGCCAGCGGCGACAGGAAAATCACCAGCAGGAACAGCAAGCCTACCACTACAGCGGTGAGGCCAGTGCGCCCACCGACGGAGACACCGGAAGAGGACTCGATATAGGCGGTGACCGAAGAGGTACCGATAAAGGAGCCGGCTACGGAGGAGACGCTGTCAACAAACAGGGCCTGCTTCATACGCGGGAACTTACCCTTCTCATCGGCCAGACCGGCCTTATCGGTGACGCCAATCAGCGTTCCGGAGGAGTCGAACAGGTTAACCAGCATAAACGAGAAGATCACGCCCGCGAGGCCAAGGTTAAACGAGCCTGCGAGATCAACGTGGCCGACAACGCTGGTCACGCTCGGCGGCGCGGAGACAATCCCGCTGTAGTGCACATCGCCTAGCCACCAGCCCAGCAGGGTGGTCACCACGATAGAGACCAGCACCGCCGCGTGGACGTTACGCGAGGCCAGAATGGCGATGATAAAGAAGCCCAGCACACCCAGCAGCACGCTGTGGGAGGTCAGATTGCCGATACTCACCAGCGTCTCCGGGTTCGCCACGATCACGCCCGCGTTTTTCAGACCCATCATGCCGATGAACAGGCCGATACCGCTGGTGATGCCGACGCGCAGGCTCACCGGGATGTTAGCAATCATCCAGTAGCGGACGCGGAAGATGGTCAGCAGCAGCAGGCCGATAGCGCCCCAGAAGATAGCCCCCATTCCGACCTGCCACGGCAGGCCCATTGCGCCAACGACTACAAAGGCGAAGAAAGCGTTCAAACCCATCGCGGGCGCAAGCGCTACCGGCAGGTTAGCGAATAGCCCCATCAGGATGCTGCCAAAGGCGGCAATCAGACAGGTGGTAACGAATACCGCGCTGGTATCCATGCCAGCAACACCCAGAATCTGTGGGTTAACAAAGACGATATACACCATCGTCAGGAAGGTGGTAAAACCGGCGATCACCTCGGTGCGTGCTGTGGTGCCATGCTCGCGCAGTTTAAACACGCGGTCGAGCAACCCCTGGCCCGCGGCCTGGGTAGTTTGTTGTTGGCTCATTATCTATTTCCGAACAGGGAAGGAAAATTCGTCGCTATCCTATACCAAAATGCGGCAATATTGACGGTTATCACACACTTTTTTTCATTGTGTTTGCTTATACGGCATCGATTGCGCGGAGGAATCTGCCGCAAGTAAACGTTAAACTTGTAATAAAACAGGAAACGGCATGTCCCAAATAGAAGCGATTTTTTTCGACTGTGATGGCACGCTGGTCGACAGCGAGGTGATCTGTTCCCGCGCGTACGTGCATATGTTCGCGCAGTTTGGTATTACGCTCGATCTGGCGGAGATTTTTAAACGCTTTAAAGGCGTTAAGCTCTACGAAATTATCGACATTATTAACGCCGAGCACGGCGTGAACCTAGAGAAAGCAGAGCTGGAGCCAATCTACCGCGCCGAGGTCGCACGCCTGTTCGATGCCGAGCTGGAGACAATTGCCGGGGCAGATGCGCTGCTGGCATCCGTCAGCGTGCCGATGTGCGTGGTGTCAAACGGTCCGGTGAGCAAAATGCAGCACTCGCTTGGCAAGCTCGGAATGCTGCACTATTTCCCCAATCTGCTGTTCAGCGGCTACGATATTCAGCGCTGGAAGCCGGATCCGGCCCTGATGTTCCATGCCGCCAGCGCGCTGGACGTGGATCCAACAAAATGCATTCTGGTGGATGACTCTGCGGCAGGCGCGCAGTCGGGGATTGATGCCGGGATGGAGGTGTTCTACTTCTGCGCCGATCCGCACAACAAGCCGATCGATCATCCAAAGGTGACTACCTTCACCGAGTTATCGCAGCTGCCAGAATTATGGAAAGCGCGTGGGTGGAATAT
>NZ_LR607338.1:1046304-1047056 GCF_902164725.1 Pseudescherichia vulneris
GGCGTTATTATGAGATGACAGGATTACTCTTTCGGATCTTTTCCGGCGAGCAGTTTGTCCAGCTCGTCGCCGCCCACATGGCGGAAATCCTGCCCCTTCACGAAGTAGAAGATGTATTCGCAGATGTTCTGGCAGCGATCGCCGATACGCTCGATAGAGCGGGCGCAGAACAGCGCGGTCAGTACGCTTGGGATGGTACGGGAATCTTCCATCATGTAGGTCATCAGCTGACGCACAATGCCTTCGTACTCCTGATCCACCTTCTTGTCTTCACGGTAGATACGCACCGCTTCATCAAGATCCATGCGCGCAAAGGCATCCAGCACATCATGCAGCATCTGCACCGTATGGCGGCCCAGCGACTCCAGGCTCACCAGCAGCGGCTGGTGCTGTTGGGAGAACTTCTCCAGCGCGGTGCGGCAGATTTTATCCGCGACGTCACCGATGCGCTCCAGCTCGGCGATGGTTTTGATGATCGCCATCACCAGACGCAGGTCGCTCGCCGTCGGCTGACGCTTGGCGATAATACGCACGCAGGCCTCATCGATCGCCACTTCCATCATGTTGACCTGATGGTCACCGGCAACAACGCGCTTGGCCAGCTCGCTGTCCTGATTATGCATGGCGGTGATCGCGTCAGAGAGCTGCTGCTCTACCATCCCGCCCATGGTCATCACCTGAGTGCGGATGCTCTCCAGCTCAGCGTTAAACTGGCCGGAGATATGTTTATTAAGATTGAGACTGTCCATAAC
>NZ_LR607338.1:1047077-1051040 GCF_902164725.1 Pseudescherichia vulneris
AGCGCACTCCTGAATCAGCCGTAGCGGCCAGTGATATAGTCTTCTGTTTGCTTTTTAGCAGGTTTGGTGAACAGATCGTCCGTGTTGCTGAACTCAATCAACTCGCCCAGATACATAAAGGCCGTATGGTCGGAGCAACGTGCAGCCTGCTGCATGTTATGGGTCACGATCACTACGGTGTAATCCTGCTTCAGCTCGGTGATCAGCTCTTCAATACGCCCGGTAGAGATAGGGTCGAGGGCTGAACAGGGCTCATCCAGCAGCAGCACTTCCGGGCGAATGGCAATCCCACGCGCAATGCACAGACGCTGCTGCTGACCACCGGAGAGAGAGTACCCGCTCTGGTGCAGTTTATCTTTGGTTTCATTCCATAATGCGGCCTTGGTCAACGCCCACTGCACGCGCTCATCCATATCGGTGCGGGAGAGTTTCTCAAACAGGCGCACGCCGAAAGCGATGTTGTCATAGATAGACATCGGGAACGGCGTCGGCTTCTGGAAGACCATCCCGACTTTAGCTCGCAGCAGGGCGATATCCTGGCTGTGGGTGAGAATGTTCTCGCCATCCAGCAGAATTTCACCCTCGGCGCGCTGCTCCGGGTAGAGAGAGTACATTTTGTTAAAGGTACGCAGCAGGGTGGATTTACCGCAGCCTGACGGACCGATAAACGCCGTTACCTGATTCTTGGCGATATCCAGGTTGATGTTTTTCAGCGCGTGAAACTTTCCGTAGTAGAAGTTCAAATCGCGAACCTGAATCTTGCCGGAGGTGGTGTCAACCATACTCATTTACTCTTTTCCTCAATCGGGCGCGACCGGGGCCACGCCGCAAAATTTTAACCGTTCTTCTTGGCGAAGATGACGCGCGCCAGGATGTTCAGCAGCAGCACGCACAGGGTAATAATCAATACGCCAGCCCAGGCCAGCTGTTGCCACTCGGCAAACGGGCTCATGGCAAATTTAAAGATGGTGACCGGCAGGTTGGCGATAGGCTGCATCATGTCCGTGCTCCAGAACTGATTGGAGAGAGAGGTGAAGAGCAGCGGCGCGGTTTCGCCAGCAATACGCGCAACCGCCAGCAGGATGCCGGTCAGGATGCCAGAGATAGAGGCCTTCAGCGTAATCGCGGAGATCATCTTCCATTTCGGCGTGCCCAGCGCGTAGGCGGCTTCACGCAGGCTGTCCGGAACCAGCTTCAGCATGTTCTCGGTGGTGCGGATAACAATCGGCACCTGCAGCAGCGCCAGCGCAATCACGCCTGCCCAGCCGGAGAAGTGCTCCATCTGCGCCACCACGATGGTGTAGACAAACAGGCCTACTACGATAGACGGGGCGGAGAGCAGAATATCGTTAATGAAGCGGATCACCTCTGCCAGCCAGGATTTACGCCCGTACTCTGCAAGATAAATACCCGCCATAATGCCGAGCGGCGTACCAAACACGGTCGCCCAGAGGATCAGCAGGCCGCTGCCCGCCAGGGCGTTTGCCAACCCACCGCCTGCGGTGTTCGGCGGCGGCGTCATCTCGGTGAACAGCGCCAGCGACATGCCGTCGATACCACGCGTCACGGTAGAGAAGAGGATCCAGATCAGCCAGAAGAGGCCGAACGCCATGGTTGCCATCGACAGCGTCAGCGCGAGACGGTTTTTCATGCGGCGACGCGCCTGCATTTTACGGCGCGACTCGGCCAGCGCCGTCGTGGTTTGCATTTCGAGCGTAGCCATTAGCGTGCCCCCTCGTTTTTCGCCAGGCGCAGGATCATCACTTTCGAGATCGCCAGTACGATGAAGGTGATCACAAACAGGATCAGCCCCAGTTCCATCAGCGCGGCAACGTGCAGGCCGGATTCTGCTTCAGCGAATTCGTTCGCCAGCGCAGAGGTGATGCTGTTGCCCGGCATATAGAGCGAAGCGCTGTCGAGCTGGTAGGTGTTACCGATGATAAAGGTCACCGCCATGGTTTCACCCAGCGCACGACCCAGGCCAAGCATGACCCCGCCGATAACGCCGTTTTTGGTGAATGGCAGCACAATGCGCCAGATCACCTCCCAGGTGGTGCAGCCGATGCCGTAGGCCGACTCTTTCATCATTACTGGGGTTTGTTCAAACACGTCTCGCATCACCGAGGCGATGTACGGAATGATCATAATGGCGAGAATAATACCCGCCGCGAGGATACCGATACCAAACGCCGGGCCGGAGAAGAGCGCGCCCACAAACGGAATGGCAGAGAGCACGTTGCCCACTGGCTCCTGGAAATAGGTGGCAAACAGCGGAGCGAAGATAAACAGCCCCCACATGCCGTAAACGATACTGGGGATAGCAGCGAGCAGCTCAATGGCGATACCCAGCGGGCGCTTCAGCCAGCCGGGAGCCAGCTCCGTCAGGAACAGCGCGATACCGAAACTCACCGGAACGGCGATCAGCAGCGCGATAAAGGAGGTCACCAGCGTACCGTAGATCGGCACCAGCGCGCCGTAGATATCGTTCGGGGCGTCCCACTCTTTGGTCCACAGGAAGGAGAAACCAAATTTCTGGATGCTTGGCCAGGAGGAAACAATCAGAGAGACGATGATGCCGCCGAGCAGCAATAGCACAATCAGCGCAGCCAGTTTGACCAGCGCGCCGAAGATCATGTCACCTTGTTTACCCGGTGGGTTAAAAGCAGGCTTGGTTGCAGCCATAAATTACTCTTCTGTTATGTACGTCTTACGAATTTGCCCGGTGGCGCGAACGCTTACCGGGCCTACAGTTTTTATCCGTAGGGCGGGAAGCCTACGCCACCCGCCATCTTCGTCAAAAAGATCCTGTTAGTACAGCGCTTTACCGCTGCTGTCTTTCACATTCGTTTTCCATGCCGCACGAACCTGCTCAACCACGCTGTCCGGCAGGGTTGCGTAATCCAGATCGTTAGCCTGTTTCGCACCGTCTTTGTATGCCCAGTCAAAGAACTTCAGCACTTCAGCGCCCTGCTCTGGTTTCTTCTGCTCTTTATGGATCAGGATGAAGGTGGTGGAGGTGATTGGCCACGCGTTGTCACCCTTCTGGTTAGTCAGGTCCTGAGCGAAGGTTTTGCTCCAGTCCACGCCTTTCGCGGCGTTAGAGAAGCTCTCTTCGGTCGGAGAAACCGGTTTGCCATCGGCAGAGATCAGCTTGGTGTAGGCCAGGTTGTTCTGCTTCGCGTAAGCGTACTCTACGTAGCCGATAGAGCCAGGCAGACGCTGTACGAACGCGGCGATACCGTCGTTACCTTTACCGCCCAGACCGGTCGGCCAGTTCACGGTAGAGCCAGAACCAATTTTTGATTTCCACTCTTCGTTTACTTTCGCCAGGTAGCTGGTGAAGACGAAGGAGGTACCGGAGCCATCAGCACGACGCACTACGGCGATATTCTGTGAAGGCAGCTTCATGCCTGGGTTGAGCTTAGCGATCGCTTCGTCATCCCATTTTTTGATTTTGCCCAGGTAGATGTCACCCAGCGTTTTACCATCCAGCACCAGCTCACCGGATTTCACGCCCGGCAGGTTAACCGCCAGCACCACGCCACCGATAACGGTCGGGAACTGGAACAGGCCTTCCTGATTCAGTTTCTCATCAGACAGCGGAGCGTCAGACGCGCCAAAATCCACGGTGTTCGCAGTGATCTGCTTTACGCCGCCGGAGGAGCCGATACCCTGGTAGTTAACTTTGCTACCGGTTGCTTTCTGATAGGTATCCGCCCATTTGGCATACACTGGCGCTGGGAAGGTTGCACCCGCGCCGGTCAGGCTTGCCGCTGCGTTAACAGCGAAAGCGCTCAGGGATAAGGTCGCGGCGACAACAGTAGCGACAGTGGTACGCATGACTTTCATAATGTCTCCTGAGGGATCGTAAATCGTTGTTTGGTTTCTACGATATGCAAAATAGGACAACCAGGTGACAGTTAAATGTACTAATTATGACATTTTTATGACAGAGGGCACTTT
>NZ_LR607338.1:1051083-1063372 GCF_902164725.1 Pseudescherichia vulneris
CATGAAATAACTAACTGATTACTCTACAGTTACCGACTTGGCGAGGTTGCGCGGCTGGTCAACGTCGGTGCCTTTGATCAGCGCGACGTGGTAGGCCAGCAGCTGCAGCGGCACGGTGTAGAAGATTGGCGCAATCACCTCTTCCACGTGCGGCAGTTCGATAATGTGCATGTTATCGCTGCTGGTGAAACCGGAATCCTGGCCAGCGAAGACATAGAGCACACCGCTACGGGCGCGAACTTCTTCGATGTTGGACTTCAGTTTTTCCAGCAGTTCGTTGTTAGGTGCCACAACGATAACCGGCATATCGGCATCAATCAGCGCCAGCGGGCCGTGTTTCAGCTCGCCTGCGGCGTAGGCTTCCGCGTGGATGTAGGAGATCTCTTTCAGCTTCAGCGCGCCTTCCAGCGCGATAGGATACTGATCGCCACGGCCAAGGAACAGGGCGTGATGCTTCTCAGAGAAGTCCTCTGCCAGTGCTTCAATGCGTTTGTCCTGGGATAGCATCTGCTCGATACGGTTCGGCAGCGCCTGTAGGCCATGCACGATATCCTGCTCGATAGAGGCGTCCAGACCCTTCAGGCGGCTCAGCTTCGCCACCAGCATCAGCAGCACGGTGAGCTGGGTGGTGAAGGCTTTGGTAGACGCCACGCCGATCTCAGTGCCAGCGTTGGTCATCAGCGCCAGATCGGATTCACGCACCAGCGAGGAGCCCGGCACGTTACAGATCGCCAGCGAACCGAGGTAGCCCAGCTCTTTGGAGAGGCGCAGCGCGGCCAGGGTGTCCGCCGTCTCACCGGACTGGGAGAGGGTGATCATCAGGCTGTTGCGGCGCACGGCAGATTTGCGGTAGCGGAACTCAGAGGCAATTTCCACATCGCACGGAATACCGGCCAGCGATTCAAACCAGTAGCGTGACACCATCCCGGAGTTGTAGGAGGTCCCGCAGGCAATGATCTGGATATGCTCAACCTGAGCGAGCATCTCGTTGGCTTTCTCGCCCAGCTCGCTGAGATCGATCTCACCGTGACTGATACGCCCGGTCAGGGTGTTTTTAATGGCGTTCGGCTGCTCGTAGATCTCTTTCTGCATGTAGTGGCGGTAGATACCTTTATCGCCCGCATCATATTGCAGATTAGATTCGATGTCCGGGCGCTTCACTTCGTGGCCTGAACGATCGAATACCACGACGCTACGGCGGGTCACTTCCGCAATATCGCCCTCTTCGAGGAAGATAAAGCGACGGGTCACCGGCAGCAGGGCCAGCTGGTCAGAGGCGATGAAGTTTTCGCCCATGCCAAGGCCGATAACCAGCGGGCTACCGGAGCGGGCGGCCAGCAGCGTGTCAGGGTCGCGGGTATCCATGATAACCGTACCGTATGCGCCACGCAGCTGCGGGATAGCGCGCAGAACGGCATCGCGCAGCGAACCGCCTTTTGCCAGCTCCCAGTGCACCAGGTGAGCGATCACCTCGGTATCGGTTTCGGAGACAAATTCATAGCCGCGCGATCTTAACTCTTCGCGCAGCGGCTCGTGGTTCTCAATAATGCCGTTATGCACCACCACGATATGTTCAGAGACATGCGGGTGAGCGTTGCCTTCAGACGGCTCACCGTGCGTTGCCCAACGGGTATGGGCAATACCGGTTCCGCCATGCAGCGGATGCTCTTCGGCTGCTTGAGAGAGCATCTGGACTTTACCGAGACGACGCAGGCGGGTCATATGCCCTTCACTGTCGACCACTGCCAGACCGGCAGAGTCATAGCCACGGTATTCGAGACGACGTAAGCCTTCGAGAAGGATTTCAGCAATATCACGCTGCGCAACTGCGCCAACAATTCCACACATAGTTAGATTTCCTGATTATGGCGTAAGCCATGCGTTGTCGGTCAACCTGCGTTACCCGTTTTCCGGGCGCCCCGAGCCTTGTAGAGAGTGGGGTTATATTTATAGCTACTGCTGGTGGGCGGGAGATCTATATTGACCTCCTCATCCCTGTATGCCGGACGACGCTAGCGCCTGCCCGACCTACAAAATGGTTTACTTCTTCTTGACCGGACGCTTCCAGCCCTTGATATGGGTCTGTTTCACTCGGCTGATGACCAGTTCGTCCTCGGCAACGTCACGGGTCACCGTGGTTCCCGCAGCAATGGTAACGCCGCTGGCCACGCTCACCGGGGCGATAAACTGCGAATCAGAGCCGACAAAGACGTCATCGCCGATAATGGTTTTATGCTTATTGGCCCCATCGTAGTTACAGGTAATAGTCCCTGCGCCGATGTTAACGTTGTCGCCAATCTCCGCGTCGCCCAGATAGGTCAGATGTCCCGCCTTCGAGCCTTTGCCCAACCGCGCCTTTTTCATCTCGACGAAGTTACCAACGTGCGCGCCAGCCAGCAGCTCCGCGCCAGGGCGCAGACGGGCAAACGGACCGATGGTGCAGGCCGCTTCAAGAGTGGCATCTTCTACCACGCTGTAGGGGCTGATTTCGCAGTCGTCACCGATAACGCTGTTTTTGATCACGCATCCCGCGCCGATTTTGACCCGGCTGCCCAGGGTGACGTTACCTTCCAGAATAACGTTGGTATCGATCTCGATATCTCGACCGTGGCTCAGCGTACCGCGTAGGTCAAAACGTGCCGGATCGCGCAGCATGACGCCCGCCAGCAGCAGCTTTTCTGCCTGCTCGGACTGATAGACGCGCTCAAGACGAGAAAGCTGCAGACGGTTGTTCACCCCCTCAACTTCGCTCAGACGCTGCGGATGCACCGCCGCGATCTCACGCCCTTCCAGGTAAGCCAGCTCGATAATGTCGGTGATGTAGTACTCACCCTGCGCATTGTCGTTAGTGAGCTTGCCCAGCCAGCGCTTCAGATCCGCACCGTTGGCAATCAGGATGCCCGTATTGATCTCCTGAATTTTATGCTGTTCAGGGGTCGCGTCTTTATGCTCAACGATGCCGGTGACCTTCCCGTCTTGACGGGTGATACGGCCATAGCCGGTAGGATCGTCAAGCTTCACGGTGAGCAGTCCAATGCCGCCCTGCGGCTTGGCATCGCGCAGACGCTGCAGTGTCTCAACGGAGATCAGCGGTACGTCTCCGTAGAGCATCAGGATATCTTCATCGCCGGCAAAACCAGGGGCAGCCTGCTGCATAGCATGGCCCGTACCCAGCTGTTCCGCCTGCAGCACCCAGTTCAGGTTGTCGTCACGCAGCGTCTGTTTAAGCAGATCGCCGCCGTGGCCGTAGACCAGGTGAACGTGACGTGCGCCGAGATTATTCGCGGCATCAATGACATGCTGTACCATCGCTTTCCCGGCGAGAGTATGAAGCACTTTAGGAAGATCCGAATACATACGGGTTCCCTTGCCAGCGGCAAGGATCACCACGCTCATGCTACTGTTCAACATACGCGTCCTGACTCTAGTTTGAAGAAGAATTTTTACCGTTTACTGTTGAAAATACTACATTTTTTTCAACGTGAAATGGGGTGCGTATAAAATGTGCATTTGGCATCTTTTATTCGCGCTGATCCCCCTATTTTGGTCCATCATAGAACGAATTACCGCGTTACGCGTACATTTTGCTGCACATGTACTCGCTATGCCGATGTTTTTACGTTTCTTTCGTTCCCTGAATAAAGAGAGCGCAGTAAACCCGCTGCCGCTTCGGCGCAAATTGAAGGTGAGTATAAGGGCATCCAGAAGAGGAGAATCCAGGTCGATCGGGCGATATTTGTCGAGGAATATAAAACACAAAGGCCGCCCAATAGGCAGCCCTTGTTATGTTCTGTTTATACCGTCAGCGATTGTAGTTCTAATCGGCGGTATCTTTAGTCATTACAGATTAAACGTACCAAAAGAAACGTTCATGTTATTGAAGAAAGCGATGATTTTGTTAATCAGTTTCATGATGTTTTCCCGGTCGATGGATTCATTAGTGTGACTTACTTCACAAAAATAAGTCTACGCCGTGTTGATTAATCGATCAACATTTTTGTGATGAAACTCACAAAAAAGATAAAACACCTTTTCAATAGCCGCATTACCGGTACGCAGGCATAAAAAAAGCCAGCCTGGAGACCAGACTGGCTTCGTACGTTCAAGCCGGTGTTACATCGCTTTTTTGGTCAACTCGATAACGCGCAGTTTCGCAATAGCTTTGGCCAGCTCCGCAGACGCCTGAGCGTAATCCACGTCGCCGTGCGAGCTCTTAATGTGCTCTTCTGCTTTACGCTTCGACTCCAGGGCTCGCGCTTCGTCGAGATCCTGGCCACGAATCGCGGTATCAGCCAGTACGGTCACGGTGCCCGGCTGTACTTCAAGTACGCCACCAGACAGATAGATAAACTCTTCATGACCGTGCTGTTTCACGATGCGGATCATACCAGGCTTAATGGCGGTGAGCAGCGGGGCGTGACCCGGGAAAATCCCCAGTTCACCTTCGCTACCCGTTACCTGGATTTTCTCGACCAGACCAGAGAACATCTGTTGCTCTGCGCTGACCACGTCCAGGTGGTAAGTCATTGCCATATCACCCTCCGATTAAGGCGTTAAAGTTTTTTGGCTTTTTCCACGGCTTCGTCGATGGAACCCACCATGTAGAACGCCTGCTCCGGCAGGTGATCGTACTCGCCTTCCATAATGCCTTTAAAGCCACGGATAGTGTCTTTCAGGGAGACGTATTTGCCCGGAGAACCGGTAAAGACTTCTGCCACGAAGAACGGCTGGGACAGGAAGCGCTGGATCTTACGAGCGCGTGCTACCACCAGTTTGTCTTCTTCAGACAGCTCATCCATACCCAGGATGGCGATGATGTCTTTCAGCTCCTGGTAACGCTGCAGGATAGACTGTACGCCACGCGCGGTGTCGTAGTGCTCCTGGCCAACCACCAGCGGATCCAGCTGACGGCTGGTAGAGTCCAGCGGGTCAACGGCCGGGTAGATACCCAGAGACGCGATCTGACGGCTCAGAACCACGGTTGCGTCAAGGTGCGCAAAGGTGGTGGCTGGAGACGGGTCAGTCAAGTCATCCGCAGGTACGTATACCGCCTGTACGGAGGTGATAGAACCGGTTTTGGTGGAGGTGATACGCTCCTGCAGAACGCCCATCTCTTCCGCCAGGGTCGGCTGGTAGCCTACCGCTGAAGGCATACGACCCAGCAGTGCGGATACTTCCGTACCGGCCAGGGTGTAACGATAGATGTTGTCAACGAACAGCAGAACGTCACGACCTTCGTCACGGAACTTCTCAGCCATGGTCAGGCCGGTCAGTGCAACGCGCAGACGGTTTCCCGGCGGCTCGTTCATCTGGCCGTACACCAGGGATACTTTGTCCAGAACGTTGGAGTCGGTCATCTCGTGGTAGAAGTCGTTACCCTCACGAGTACGCTCACCCACGCCTGCAAACACGGAGTAACCGGAGTGCTCGATCGCGATGTTACGGATCAGCTCCATCATGTTTACGGTTTTACCCACGCCCGCGCCGCCGAACAGGCCGACTTTACCGCCCTTGGCGAACGGACACATCAGGTCGATAACCTTGATGCCGGTTTCCAGCAGTTCCTGAGAGCTGGAGAGCTCTTCATAGGACGGTGCTGCGCGGTGGATAGCCCAACGCTCTTCTTCACCGATGTCGCCTTTCATATCGATCGGCTGACCCAGTACGTTCATGATACGACCCAGGGTCGCTTTACCTACCGGCACTTCGATCGGGTGCTCGAGATCCTGAACTTCCAGACCACGACGCAGACCGTCGGAAGAACCCATAGCGATGGTACGTACGATACCGCCGCCGAGCTGCTGCTGAACTTCCAGCACCAGACGCTCATTACCATTTGTCACTTCGAGGGCGTCGTACACGTTCGGTACGGCGTCCTGCGGGAACTCGACGTCCACCACGGCGCCGATTACCTGGACAACTTTTCCAGTAGCCATCTTGAATCCTCTACGAATTTCCTAAACCTGGTTAAACCGCAGACGCGCCACCGACGATTTCGGTGAGTTCCTGAGTTATGCTGGCCTGACGAGCTTTGTTGTAAACCAACTGCAACTCTTTAATCAGGCTACCGCCGTTATCGGTTGCGGCTTTCATCGCCACCATACGCGCGGCCTGCTCGCTGGCCAGGTTTTCTACAACACCCTGATACACCTGCGACTCGACGTAACGACGCAGCAGGGTATCCAGCAGCGCTTTCGGATCGGGCTCGTACAGGTAATCCCATGCTTTATGTTTCAGATCGTCATCCTCTGATGCCGGCAGCGGCAGCAGCTGGGTGATGGTCGGAGACTGGGACATGGTGTTGATAAATTTGTTGCTGACGATGTAAAGCTTGTCCAGACGACCTTCGTCGTAGGCCTGCAACATCACTTTTACCGGGCCGATCAGTTCGGACAGGGAAGGGTTATCCCCCATGCCGGTTACCTGAGCGACAACGTTGCCGCCTACGGAGTTGAAGAACGAGACGCCCTTCGAGCCGATCATCGCGAGTTCGCTCTGAACGCCCTTGTCGGACCACGCTTTCATATCCGCCAGCAGTTTTTTGAACAGGTTAATGTTCAAGCCACCGCACAGACCACGGTCGGTAGACACCACCAGGTAGCCCACGCGCTTGACGTCGCGTTCTTCCAGGTAAGGGTGCTTATATTCCAGATTACCGTGTGCAAGGTGACCAATCACTTTGCGCATGGTGTCTGCATAAGGACGGCTGGCTGCCATTCTGTCCTGCGATTTACGCATTTTGGAAGCGGCGACCATCTCCATCGCTTTAGTGATCTTCTGCGTGTTCTGGACGCTTGCGATCTTACTACGTATCTCTTTTGCGCCGGCCATGAGCTTCTCCTCAATGCCTTGCGGTCTGCCCTAGGACAGACCGCCAGACGTTACCAGGACTGGGTTGCTTTGAAGGAATCGAGGATGCCTTTCAGCTTGCCTTCGATTTCGTCGTTATAGCCACCGGACTGGTTGATCTCTTGCATCAGCGGAGCGTGGTCACGGTCAACGTAAGCCAGCAGAGCGGCTTCGAAGCTACCGATTTTCGCCAGTTCCACATCTTCGAGGTAACCGCGTTCAGCCGCGAACAGCACCAGACCCTGCTGCGCAACAGACATTGGAGCGTACTGTTTCTGCTTCAGCAGCTCGGTCACTTTCTGACCGTGGCTCAGCTGTTTACGGGTTGCTTCATCCAGATCGGATGCGAACTGGGAGAACGCAGCCAGTTCACGATACTGTGCCAGCGCGGTACGGATACCACCGGACAGTTTCTTGATGATCTTGGTCTGAGCAGCACCACCCACACGGGATACGGAGATACCCGGGTTAACCGCCGGACGAATACCGGAGTTAAACAGGTTGGTTTCCAGGAAGATCTGACCGTCGGTAATCGAGATTACGTTGGTCGGAACGAACGCAGAAACGTCACCCGCCTGGGTTTCGATGATCGGCAGCGCGGTCAGGGAGCCGGTTTTACCTTTTACTTCACCTTTGGTGAAGTTCTCAACGTACTCAGCGTTTACGCGGGATGCGCGCTCCAGCAGACGGGAGTGGAGGTAGAACACGTCGCCCGGGAATGCTTCACGTCCTGGCGGACGACGCAGCAGCAGGGAGACCTGACGGTAAGCAACGGCCTGTTTGGACAGGTCATCGTATACGATCAGTGCATCTTCACCGCGGTCGCGGAAGTATTCGCCCATGGCGCAGCCAGCATACGGCGACAGGTACTGCAGCGCAGCGGATTCAGACGCGGTAGCCACCACAACGATAGTGTTGGAGAGAGCACCGTGCTCTTCCAGCTTACGCACTACGTTAGCGATGGTGGACGCTTTCTGGCCGATAGCCACGTACACACACTTGATGCCGGAGTCACGCTGGTTAATGATCGCATCGATTGCCATCGCGGTTTTACCGGTCTGACGGTCGCCGATGATCAGCTCACGCTGGCCACGGCCGATTGGGATCATGGCATCAACGGACTTATAACCGGTCTGAACCGGCTGGTCGACGGACTGACGTTCGATTACGCCCGGTGCGATAACTTCGATCGGCGAGAAGCCGTCGTGTTCTACCGGACCTTTACCGTCGATTGGCGCACCCAAGGTGTTTACCACGCGGCCCAGCAGGCCACGGCCGACCGGCACTTCCAGAATACGGCCGGTACACTTAACCTTTGTGCCTTCGGCGAGGTCAGCGTACGGACCCATTACTACGGCACCTACGGAGTCGCGCTCCAGGTTCAGTGCGATAGCGTAACGGTTACCCGGCAGGGAGATCATCTCACCCTGCATACAGTCAGCAAGACCGTGGATACGGATAACACCGTCACTTACAGAAACAATAGTACCTTCGTTGTGAGCTTCACTCACAACATTGAACTGAGCAATGCGCTGCTTGATCAGTTCGCTGATTTCGGTGGAATTCAGTTGCATGCTCCAGTCCCCTTAAGACTGCAAGACGTCTGCGAGGCGTTCAAGACGGCCGCGTACGCTGCCATCAATGACCATATCACCCGCACGGATGATAACGCCTGCCATCACAGACTTATCGATTTTGCAATTCAGCTTCACTTTGCGTGACAGACGTTTTTCCATCGCGACGCTGATTTTCGAAAGCTGTTCTTCACTCAGTGCGGTTGCCGAGGTGACTTCAACCTCAGCGGTAGCCTCGCTGGCTGCACGCAATTGAATAAACTGCTCAAGAACATCAGGGAGCGCATTTAGACGACCGTTCTCTGCCATCACCTTAATCAGGTTCTGGCCGTTGGCGTCCAACTGCTCTCCACATACTGCGATAAACGACTTAGCGAGCGCTTCCGGTGCTATCGCACCGGAGAGAAGCTCTGCCATTTGTTCGTTTTTTGTCACCTCGGCGGCAAACGCCAGCATATCCTGCCAGCGCTCTACACTCTGGTGTTCGACGGCAAAGTCAAAAGCTGCTTTGGCGTAGGGGCGAGCTACCGTAACAAATTCAGACATCAGCCCCTCCCTCCTTACAGTTCAGCGACAAGTTTGTCCACGATGTCGCTGTTAGCAGCTTCATCCACGGAACGTTCGATGATCTTCTCGGCGCCAGCAACAGCCAGGACCGCAACCTGCTTACGCAGCTCTTCGCGAGCGCGCTTACGTTCGGCATCAATTTCTGCCTGCGCCTGCGCCACGATTTTAGTACGTTCCTGCTCTGCTTCGGTTTTGGCTTCGTCCAGGATCTGAGCACGACGTTTGTTCGCCTGCTCAATGATTACCTGGGCTTCCGCTTTCGCCTTTTTCAGCTGGTCGGTCGCGTTGGCCTGTGCAAGGTCCAGATCCTTTTTAGCTCGTTCAGCAGAAGCAAGACCGTCAGCAATCTCTTTTTGACGTTTTTCGATGGCAGCAATCAACGGCGGCCATACATACTTCATGCAGAACAGAACGAAAAGGACAAACGCGATGGCCTGGCCGAGGATTGTTGCGTTAAGATTCACAGCACAATGCCTCTTATCTAGTTAACGTTCTGATATTGCCCGTAAAAATCAAGCAACGCTTACTACGCGACAGCAAACATCACGTACAGACCCAGACCTACAGCGATCATTGGGATAGCATCCACCAGACCCATAACGATAAAGAACTGAGTACGCAGCAGAGGGATCAGATCCGGTTGACGCGCTGCGCCTTCCAGGAATTTACCTCCGAGGATGCCGATACCGATCGCAGCACCGATTGCCGCCAGACCCATCATCACAGCGGCAGCCATGTACAGCAGATCCATATTCAGGTTTTCCATGACAGTCTCCAGTTTGTTTCAGTTAAAACGTAGTAGTGTTGGTAAAAAAATCAGTGCTCTTCAGACGCCATCGACAGATAGACGATCGTCAGAACCATGAAGATGAAGGCTTGCAGCGTAATGATCAGGATGTGGAAAATGGCCCACGGCACATTCAGGATCCACTGTGACCACCACGGCAACAGACCAGCAATCAGAATGAAAATCAACTCACCGGCATACATGTTGCCGAACAGTCGCAGACCGAGCGAAACCGGTTTAGACAGCAGGCTTACCCCTTCAAGGATTAAGTTGACAGGAATAAATGCCCAGTGGTTGAACGGCTGCAGCGTCAGCTCTTTCGTGAAGCCGCCAATGCCTTTCATTTTGATGCTGTAGAACAGAATGAGGATAAATACGCCCAGCGCCATCGACAGGGTGATGTTCACGTCCGCAGACGGAACCACGCGCAGTGCCGGAAGGCCGAAGACTTTCTCACCGATCAACGGCAGGAAGTCGATAGGCAGCAGATCCATCAGGTTCATCAGGAATACCCAGACGAAAATCGTCAGGGCCAACGGCGCGATCACCTTGCTCTTGCCGTGGTACATGTCTTTCACGCTACCGTGGACAAAACCAATGACCAGCTCGATCGCCGTCTGGAATTTTCCTGGGACGCCGCTGGTTGCCTTTTTGGCAACGCTACGGAACACCATCAGGAACAACAGGCCCAGAACCACCGAGAAGAACATGGAGTCGATGTTCAGCGTCCAGAATGTGGCCGGGGGGTTATGCGGATCCACCAGCGAGAACGTACGCAGGTCAATCTGAAGGTTGTTCAGATGGTGACCGATGTACTCCTGCGGTGTTGAGATTTCTCCTGCAGACATGATGCCTCTTACCCTTTGTTGTTAATTACAGCGGGTGCCAGTATCTGTACAACCAGCACCGAAACCCACGTCACGATCAGCGGCAAAAACACCGCCTTCAAAACCGCCAGCGCCACCACCAGCAACACAAAGGTTGCTAACACCTTGAACGCTTCACCGAAGGCGAAGGACCAGGCCATGCGGCCTTTAGCAGGTGTATGCGCCTGATGACGCCAGGCAAAAATCATAAACAACATATTTGGCAGCACGACTGCCAGTCCACCGCATAATGCGGAGACGCCCCAGAAGGGGTCTTTGAGGCTAAACAGTAATCCACTTACTATCACAGCCAGAAACTGAATGAACAGAAGCTTACGAGCAACGTTTCTACTCAAGAGCGACAAAGACATCACGTTTTTACTCCTGCTCACTTCGAGGTATGTCGCGTGTCGTATAAAACGTTCTTTACGGCTCAGAGTCAAGCATCTAAAAGCGAGCAAATTATACGGTGCGGCCCCGTGATTTCAAACAATAAGTAGCAAAAAGGTGAATAAATGTTTAAATAAATTTCCCGAGGGCTATTTTTTCACTTTCTGACAAACTGTGAGCGCTAGTGCAAATTTGCTCATTGCGCGCCAACACTGATGTTAAAGCGTGCATCAGATCACAATTTGAACATTTGCGGTCGGGACATATTATTCGTGATAAGAAATTAGGTTGCTTCATCTTTTTGATATTTTTGATGAATCTTATCCACTCTTTCTAAAACAGCGCGATATAAAATAAAAACCTTTCATTGACATTCTTAATAAATATTTAACATCTATGTAAAATTAGTTGCGCTGATTTTTAGCAGCCTGATACTTTCCCTGTTGACTATTTTCACGGTTAATCAAACCAGGAGGTTAATGGTTGGAAAAGTCACAGTAAAATTAAGGTTAAATAGCAAAAAATCTTCCGCTGCATTGTTTCGCTTTTTTTAACAGATTCTCTACAGCGGAAAATTGCCATTTTTTGATAAAAATTAAAGCGAGTTTGCCTTAACGATCACCAAATGACGTTCCCCTTCTAGCTGCGGAACGCGCAGTTTTACCACCGACTCCACGCTGAACCCAGATGGCAGCTGAGCAATCTCATCGTCAGGTAGCTGGCCCTTTAACGCATAAAAACGCCCCTCCCCTGCCGGCAGGTGATGACACCAGCTGACCATATCATTGAGCGAGGCAAAGGCGCGGCTGATGACGCCATCAAACGGCGGCTCGGCCGGGAACTCCTCTACGCGGCTCTGCACCGGCGCGATGTTGTCAATCTTCAACTCGTGCTGCACCTGGCGCAGGAAGCGAATACGCTTGCCGAGGCTGTCCAGCAGCGTGAAGTGCGCCTGGGGCAGCACAATGGCCAGCGGCACGCCAGGCAGGCCAGGCCCCGTTCCTACGTCGATAAAGTGCGTTCCCGTCAGGTGAGGCGCAACCACCACGCTGTCCAGGATGTGGCGAATCAGCATCTCGTTCGGATCGCGTACCGAGGTGAGGTTGTACGCCTTGTTCCATTTGTGGAGCATATCGACATAGGCCACCAACTGCTGTTTCTGGTGATCGGTGAGCGAAATGCCTGCGTCGTTGAGCAGACGAGAGAGTTTGTTGAGCACGGTAGTTCCTGTCTAAAATTGAATTGCCCGGTGGCGC
>NZ_LR607338.1:1063405-1080038 GCF_902164725.1 Pseudescherichia vulneris
TTCGTAGGGCGGGTTAGCGAAGCGCCACCCGCCGAAAGTTGATATCAGGCGCTGCGGCGCAGCATACCCTGTTTTTTCAGCCAGACCAGCAGAATGGAGATGGCCGCAGGGGTAATGCCAGAGATGCGCGACGCCTGACCAATAGACGACGGTTTGTGATCGTTAAGCTTGGCGATCACTTCGTTGGAGAGGCCGCTCACCTGACGGTAGTCCAGGGTCGCTGGCAGGATAGCGCTTTCGTTACGCAGCTGTTTTTCAATCTCATCCTGCTGGCGCGCGATGTAGCCTTCGTATTTGACCTGGATCTCTACCTGCTCAGCGGCCTGCGGATCGTCAAGGCCAGGCGCAAACGGCGAGAGGTTCACCATACCGTTGTAGGTCATCTCCGGACGGCGCAGCAGATCTTCACCGTTAGCCTCACGTGACAGCGGCGCGCTGAGGATAGCGTTCACTTCGTCAACCTGCTCAGAGTGCGGGTGCACCCAAATATCTTTCAGGCGCTGACGCTCACGCTCAATACGCTCCAGCTTCTCGTTAAAGCGTGACCAGCGCTGATCGTCTACCAGGCCCAGTTCGCGGCCAGCGGCAGTCAGACGCAGATCGGCGTTATCTTCACGCAGCATCAGACGGTATTCCGCCCGGGAGGTAAACATGCGGTACGGCTCTTTGGTGCCAAGCGTACAGAGATCGTCTACCAGCACGCCCAGGTAAGCCTGATCGCGGCGCGGCGCCCAGCCCTCTTTCTCGGCAGAGAAGCGAGCGGCGTTAAGACCCGCCAGCAGGCCCTGTGCAGCGGCCTCTTCGTAGCCGGTGGTGCCGTTGATCTGTCCGGCAAAGAACAGGCCCTGGATAAATTTGCTCTCCAGGGTCGGCTTCAGGTCACGCGGATCGAAGAAGTCATACTCGATGGCATAGCCCGGGCGCACAATCTTCGCGTTCTCCATCCCCTGCATGGAACGGACGATCTGCATCTGTACGTCGAACGGCAGGCTGGTGGAGATGCCGTTCGGATAAATTTCGTTTGAGGTCAGCCCTTCCGGTTCGAGGAAGATCTGGTGCTGGTTACGATCGGCAAAGCGCATCACCTTGTCTTCGATCGACGGGCAGTAGCGTGGGCCGATCCCTTCGATCACTCCGGCGTACATCGGGCTGCGATCGAGGTTATGACGGATCACGTCATGGGTTTTCTCATTGGTGTAGGTGATGTAGCACGGCACCTGACGCGGATGCTGGTCAACGTTACCCATGAACGAGAAGACCGGCAGCGGGTTATCGCCATGCTGCTGGGCCAGAACGCTGAAGTCGATGGTACGGGCGTCAATACGCGGCGGCGTGCCGGTTTTCAGACGGTTTACGCGCAGCGGCAGTTCACGCAGGCGGCGTGAAAGCGAAATGGACGGCGGATCGCCCGCTCGGCCACCGCTGTAGTTATCCAGCCCGATATGGATTTTGCCGTCGAGGAAGGTACCCACCGTCAGCACCACCGACTTCGCACGGAATTTGAGACCCATCTGGGTCACTGCACCGACAACACGATCGTTTTCGACGATCAGATCCTCAACCGCCTGCTGGAAGATCATCAGGTTCGGCTGGTTCTCCAGCGCGGTGCGTATCGCCTGGCGATAGAGCACACGATCCGCCTGAGCACGGGTCGCCCGTACGGCAGGGCCTTTGCTCGCGTTTAGTATCCTAAACTGAATGCCTGCATGGTCGATTGCGGTACCCATCAGCCCGCCCAGCGCGTCCACTTCTTTTACCAGGTGTCCTTTCCCAATACCGCCAATAGCCGGGTTGCAGGACATCTGTCCTAGCGTATCGATATTGTGTGTCAGAAGGAGGGTCTGCTGACCCATACGTGCAGCGGCCATTGCAGCCTCGGTACCTGCATGACCCCCGCCAATGATGATGACGTCAAAAGGATCCTGATAAAACATGGTGATTTGCCTCGCACAGAGCGGTTAGAAAGTGGATTGGGGTCCGGGCCGTGGATTCTACTCAACTTTAGCCCATCGAGAAAGTGCCGGGATCCTGACTATTAAAAAGAAGATCTTTTTTATTTAAGATCTGTTTTATTATGATCTCTTATTAGGATCGACCTCTCCTGTGGATAAGGCGGATCCTCTCATTAAGATCAACGTGTTATTGAGGATCGTTTGCTGTGAAAGATCGGTGATCCCACACCGTATAAGCTGGGATCAAAAAGGCGGGTTATACACAGGTGAAACTTTAAACAAACCTTATACAGTGGATAACTACCGGTTGATCAACGCTTTTAACCAGAGTTACCCACAGCTGATCGCACGATCTTTACACTTCTTTCAGTAAATTGATCCACGATCCCAGCCAAATTTCGGCCGGATCCTCCGGAATCTCATGTTCGAGGACGTTGATCCTTAGCGTCTCGCCGATCTGTTTTGCCTGACAGCCTTTCAATACCTCTTCCATCTTCTCAATGGCACCACAGAAGGTATCGTATTCACGACTACCGAGACCCACCGCACCAAAGCGAACCTGGGAGAGATCCGGCTGCTGCTCCTGCAGCTCTTCATATAAAGGCAGGATGTTGTCAGGCAGATCCCCCGCGCCATGGGTAGAGGAGATCAGCAGCCATACGCCATCGGTGGGCAGATCCTCAAGCAGAGGACCATGCAGCGTGCGGGTAGAGAAGCCAGCATCTTCCAGCTTCTCAGCCAGATGTTCTGCAACGTATTCCGCGCCGCCCAGCGTACTGCCGCTGATGAGAGTAATGTCTGCCATGATGATCCGCTCCAATGAATAAGAGCGGTATTGTACGCTGTGAATCAGCTGGGATCTACCTGTGGAAAATGTGGTGATTATTTTTTCAGGCTAGGGGCGGATGGTACGCATGATAGGGTTCTGCAGGGAGATCAACGTCTCGGTGGACTGGATCTCATCAATTGTTTGGATCTTGTTGATAAGTACCTGCTGGAGGGCGTCGATCGAGCGGCACATGACCTTAATGAAGATGCTGTAGTGGCCGGTGGTGTAGTAGGCCTCGGTGACCTCTTCCAGACTCTCCAGCTTTGCCAACGCCGACGGGTAGTCCTTGGCGCTCTTCAGAATGATGCCAATAAAGCAGCAGACGTCGTAGCCGAGCTGTTTTGGACTCACGTCAATGCGCGCGCCGGTGATGATGCCCGCCTGTTTCATCTTCTCTACGCGCACGTGGATGGTGCCCGGGCTGACGCCAAACTGCTTCGCCAGTTCGGCATAGGCCGTGCGGGCATTGGCCATCAGCGCCTCCAGAATGCCCCGGTCGAGGTTGTCGATCTGGTAACTTTCCATAATGTTCAGCCGTTATTGTTCAGTGTTGAGTTGAGATTAACGCTTCCAGCGACGCAGCAGGCGGCTGCGCATGCCGGTGTCAAAGCGCCAGATATGATCGAAAATACGCATGATCCCCGGCTTGCCGTGGGCGGACATCGCCACCGCGTGAAAACGGTGCTGATGCACCTGCTGTAGCGTTTTGATCTGATTGACCACCTCGTCAGGCAGGCGCTGGGCGATAAAGTCTGAGATCACCACCGCGTCGGCATCCGCCCACTCACCGCCCTGCATCCGCTCGATCACAGCGCGAAAACAGCTGGCGAGATCGGTTCCACCGCGAAAGCGCTGGCTCAGAAAGCGGATCGCCTCCTCTAGCCCCTGCGATCCTGACAGCTCATAGCGTACCACCTCGCTGGAAAACAGCATGATATAGCAGCGTCGGTTATCCGCCAGCGCCACGCGCATTAGCGCCAGGCAGAACGCCTTCGCGCACTGTTCGTTAAAACCGCCCATCGAGCCAGAGGTATCGACACAGATAATAAACGGCCCGCGCGGCTGCTCATCGACGCTCTGGTGCACCACCGGACGTTGGGTGATCTTCTCCCGCCAGGCTTCACCGTGCAGTCGGTAGGTGAGAAGCTGCTTCTCCACCAGCCGACGGTAGAACTCATACTCCAGTTCGGTAATGCCGAGGGTCGCAAGTTCGGGCGGCAGCAGGCGAAGAATATCATCGCTCTGCTGGAGGCCATCTACCTGCTCCGGCACCGACGCTGGCTCGTGCACCAGCGTGCGGAAGGTCTCCATCGGCGAATCTTTTTTTGGTACCGACTTTGCCTCCCGGGAGCGGCCAAGCTGTTCGGCCAGCTGTTTCAGCTCCGGCTGCTCGGCAAGGAAGTCGCCGTAGCGGACGATAAGCTGATAGTCACCGCGTTTCAGCTGCCCGGCGCTCATGTCCCACAGCCGTCCGGCGGCGTTTTCGTTTTCGATCAGCACCGACTCAAGCTGGCCGCTCAGCTTCATGCGCTCCTGAACCTCGCTTAAGAGCTGCTCGCGCTCCTCCTCCAGCAGCTGCTGGTTGAGCGTGGTCGCCTGCACCACCAGGCTTAACCGCCAGCGCTGTAAAAAGAGCGTATGCAGCGCGGGGGTGAGCGTAGGGTTATCGGCGATAAGCTGGCTGGCCTGCTCGGCATACGGCGAGTGCACCTTTGCCAGCAGGGTAAGGATCTGCGGAAGCTGAACGATAAACTGCGGCGTCGCCAGCAGCTGGGTCTGCTGATAGCAGAGAAACTCTTCAGTAAGCTCCGGGGGGACCGGTGTCTCCTTTAGCCGGCCTCTTAGCGCCTCTCGCCAGCGGGGAACGTCATCGGTAATGGCGCGCCTGAGCCGGGGAAATTTTTCAAAGAACACCGCTAGCTGCGGCGAGGCCAGCAGGGCGACGATCAGCTCTTCAATAAGCCCCTCTTCGCCTACCGCCAGCATCACATTCAGCGTGTCGAGGGTGATCATTGCCGAGCCTGTTTGATCTGCGCACCGACGTCCTGCAGGCTGGCTTCTATGCGTCCCAACCAGTCGCTATGAATGAACAGGCACTTCTGCTGTTCGCTGAAGCGCGTATGCTGCTGATGCCACGTGTTATCCAATGCTTCAAGCTGCTGGCGGATCTCCTCCGGCACGCTCTCCTGAGACGATCCGGGCAGCGCCAGCCGGGAGGCCTGTAGACTCACATCGCGCACGATCAGGTGCAGGGTAGCATCCACTTCCAGATTAAGGATCTGAGCAAACCCAATCCCGTTGAGCTTGCCGCGGATCTCTCCGCCCTTCATCAGCCACTGCTCCAGCGGGGCACGTTCAAGGGTAACGTGCACGACCTGCATATCGTGCAGTTTAAGCGGCTGCTGGAGCAGCAGGGTCAGCGTATCGTCGCTAATATCGGGAGGCAGCTCATAGTGCGGACGGCGGCTAAACATACCGCTTTGGCGCTGCACTTTGAGGGCAGTCTTATCGCTCTGCTGCTGCTGGAGCTGGATACGCCGTTGGGCAATGGCACCCAGTTGAACCAGCATGGCCTGCTGCTGCCAGGCGTGTCCGGTCATCAATATGTCGACCTGCTGGGCGAGCAGCTCCCGGCTCTGGGCGTCATGCCACAGGCAATCTTTCAGCAGGATCAGATCGATGGGTGATACCGCATCGCGCCCGCAGAAGAAGGCGCTGGCCTGCAGCAGGCGAATGGCCTTTTTCCAGCGTCGGTCAGAGACGTAGGGGGCGTTGGGAAGATTATCCAGCTGCTGACGCAGCATAAAGATCAGCTCGAATACCGCGTCTGGCAAGGTGATGTGGCCTATCTCCTGCTGCCACTGCTGATACTCCTCGTCCGTAACCTGGAGTGAGGCCGGAACCGGGTTATCGTTTTCATCCTGCTGGCTGACCAGCATTGAACGGAAGTTTCCCTTATCCTGGACCTTATCCAGCCAGAGGCGGATCAGCATACGATCGTAAAGCGCCTCCAGGCTGCTATCGGCTTCCGGTAGCTCGTTGGAGGCCGCCACCAGCAGACGCATCGGGATCTTCTCTTCAGTAGCCCCGTTGCGAAAGCGCCGTTCGTTAATGGCGGTCAGCAGGGTGTTCAGGATAGCCGGGCCCGCCTTCCAGATTTCGTCCAGGAAGACAATCTCCGCCTCCGGGAGATAGCCCGCGGTCAGACGCTCGTAGCGGCCTTCATCTTTCAGCGCCTGAATCGACAGTGGGCCGAAAACCTCTTCCGGCGTCGAAAAACGGGTCATCAGGTACTCAAAGGCGCGAGCATGCTGAAAGGCAAACTTTAGCCGGCGGGCAATAAGGCTTTTTGCAATGCCGGGCGGGCCAAGAAGAAATACACTCTCCCCGCTTAGGGCGGCCAGCAGGCACAGGCGGATGGCGTGGCTACGCTCATACAGGCCTTTTTCCAGCGCGCTGCTGAGGCGGGAAATTCTTTCTGCTAATAAATGTGAATGAGCCATAATAGTTCTGCATCCTTTCGCCGCTGTCTGTCGGTGGACAAAAGTGAGTATACGTTTCAACAAGGGCTTGTAATAGACGGAATAATGCCTTCGCATTCTTTGCGTCAGGATAACCCCGACGCATTTAGGGCTTCGATTTCTTTAAGAATCATGCATACTGTGCGCTTTTGTGGGCCAAGGGACTAAGCGCACACTTGTCATCCATACAAAAGATTAGTCTATGAGCACTGATAATAAGCAATCATTGTCTGCGGTAACCCTCGCAGCAATTGGGGTTGTCTACGGTGATATCGGAACCAGCCCGCTTTATACTCTTCGTGAATGTTTGTCCGGTCAGTTTGGTTTTGGCGTCGAACGCGACGCGGTGTTTGGCTTTCTGTCACTCATCTTCTGGCTGCTGATTTTTGTTGTTTCTATTAAGTATCTGACCTTCGTGATGCGGGCCGATAACGCCGGTGAAGGGGGGATTTTGACCCTGATGTCGCTGGCGGGGCGTAATACTTCGGCGCGAATGACCTCGGTGCTGGTGATCATGGGGTTGATTGGCGGCAGCTTCTTCTATGGCGAAGTGGTGATTACGCCAGCGATCTCGGTGATGTCGGCTATCGAGGGGCTGGAGATTATCGCGCCCTCGCTGGATACGTGGGTGGTACCGTTGGCCATCGTGGTGCTGACGCTGCTGTTTATGATCCAGAAGCACGGTACCGGGCTGGTGGGTAAGCTGTTTGCACCGATTATGCTGGCATGGTTTATCATCCTGGCAGTGCTGGGCCTGCGCGGGATTATCTCTAATCCTGAGGTGTTGCAGGCGCTGAATCCGATGTGGGCAGTGCACTTCTTCCTTGAATATAAAACCGTGTCGTTTGTGGCGCTGGGCGCGGTGGTGCTGTCGATCACCGGCGTAGAGGCGCTCTATGCCGACATGGGCCACTTCGGCAAGCTGCCGATCCGCCTGGCGTGGTTTAGCCTGGTGCTGCCGTCGCTGGCGTTGAACTACTTCGGCCAGGGCGCGCTGCTGCTGAAAAACCCGGAGGCGATCAAGAACCCGTTCTTCCTGCTGGCTCCGGAGTGGGCGCTGATCCCGATGCTGCTTCTCGCCACCCTGGCAACGGTTATCGCCTCCCAGGCAGTGATCTCCGGCGTGTTCTCACTTACCCGCCAGGCGGTGCGTCTGGGCTACCTGTCGCCGATGCGCATTATTCACACCTCGGAGATGGAGTCCGGCCAAATCTACATTCCTTTTGTTAACTGGCTGCTCTACTTTGCCGTGGTGATTGTGATCGTCAGCTTTGAGCGTTCAAGCAACCTGGCGGCGGCGTACGGTATCGCGGTGACCGGCACCATGGTGCTGACCACTATCCTCTCTACCACCGTGGCGCGTAAAAACTGGCACTGGAACAAGTTCCTTGTAGCACTGATTCTGGTGGTGTTCCTCTGCATCGATATTCCGCTCTTCTCGGCGAACCTCGACAAGCTGCTTTCCGGCGGCTGGCTGCCGCTGAGCCTCGGTATCGTCATGTTCCTGATTATGACGACGTGGAAAAGCGAGCGCTTCCGCCTGCTGCGGCGTATGCACGAGCACGGTAACTCTCTGGAGGCGATGATCGCCTCGCTGGAGAAATCCCCGCCGGTGCGGGTGCCGGGCACAGCGGTCTATATGTCGCGGGCGCTGAACGTTATTCCGTTCGCAATGCTGCACAACCTTAAGCACAACAAGGTGCTGCACGAGCGGGTGATCCTGCTGACCCTGCGCACCGAAGATGCGCCTTACGTGCATAACGTCCGACGGGTACAGATCGAGCAGCTTTCGCCGACCTTCTGGCGCGTGGTCGCCAGCTACGGCTGGCGCGAGACGCCAAACGTGGAGGAGGTCTTCCACCGCTGCGGGCTGGAGGGGCTGAGCTGTCGCATGATGGAGACCTCGTTCTTTATGTCTCACGAGTCGCTGATCGTCGGCAAACGTCCGTGGTACCTGCGCCTGCGCGGTAAGCTCTACCTGGTGCTGCAGCGTAACGCCCTGCGCGCGCCGGACCAGTTCGAGATTCCGCCCAACCGGGTGATTGAGCTGGGTACCCAAGTCGAGATTTAATCCTGCCAAATGCCGGGTGGCGCTTCGCTTACCCGGCCTACTCTCTTCATCGCCATTTTCTTTTTAATTTCCGTTAGCGAAACGTTTCGATGCCGATCACAGTTCTTTAATGTGGTGATGGTTTAATGAACGCTATCCGGCATACACTGGCCTTAGCGAAACGTTTCGCTAGTGGAGCCAGAAAAAATGAAGAAAGGATCTGTACTGAACTCTGAAATCTCATCGGTTATCTCCCGTCTGGGGCATACCGATACGCTCGTGGTGTGCGACGCCGGGTTGCCGGTTCCCCACAGCACGCAACGCATCGATATGGCATTAACCCAGGGCGTACCTTCGTTTATGCAGGTACTGGAGGTGGTCACCACCGAGATGCAGGTTGAGGCAGCCATTCTCGCAACGGAAATCAAACAGCATAATCCGCAGCTCCACGAAGCGTTGCTCAGCCATATTGAGCAGCTGCAACAACACCAGGGAAATACCATTGAAGTGCGCTACACCACGCACGAAGCGTTTAAACAACACACCGCAGCAAGCCAGGCGGTTATTCGCAGCGGGGAGTGCTCCCCGTATGCGAATATCATTCTCTGTGCTGGCGTCACCTTCTGAGGCCATCATGGACGCACTACTTCAGCTTAAGGGGATCGATAAAGCGTTCCCCGGCGTAAAAGCCCTCTCCGGCGCAGCGCTTAACGTCTACCCTGGCCGCGTAATGGCGCTGGTAGGTGAGAACGGCGCAGGCAAATCCACCATGATGAAAGTGTTAACCGGTATCTATACCCGCGATGCCGGTTCGCTGCTGTGGCTGGGCCAGGAGACGACCTTCAACGGACCAAAATCGTCTCAGGAGGCGGGGATCGGGATTATCCATCAGGAGCTGAACCTCATCCCGCAGCTGACCATCGCCGAAAACATCTTTTTAGGCCGTGAGTTTGTTAACCGCTTTGGCAAAATCGACTGGAAAAAGATGTATGCCGAAGCGGACATTCTGCTGGCAAAACTCAATCTGCGCTTTAAGAGCGACAGGCTGGTGGGGGATCTCTCCATTGGCGACCAGCAGATGGTCGAGATCGCCAAAGTGCTGAGCTTTGAGTCAAAAGTCATCGTAATGGATGAGCCGACCGATGCCCTCACCGATACCGAAACCGACTCCCTGTTCCGCGTGATCCGCGAGCTGAAATCCCAGGGGCGCGGCATTGTCTATATCTCCCACCGTATGAAAGAGATCTTCGAGATTTGCGATGACGTGACCGTCTTCCGTGACGGGCAGTTTATCGCCGAGCGTGAGGTAAACTCGCTCACGGAAGATACGCTGATTGAGATGATGGTGGGACGCAAGCTGGAAGATCAGTATCCACATCTTGATAAAGCACCGGGTGAGATGCGCCTGAAGGTCGACAACCTGAGCGGACCGGGGGTGAACGATGTCTCCTTTACCCTGCGCCAGGGCGAAATCCTCGGCATCGCCGGACTGATGGGCGCAGGACGTACCGAACTGATGAAGGTGCTGTATGGCGCGCTGTCGCGTACCGGCGGTACCGTTACCCTCGACGGCCGTGAGGTGGTAACCCGTTCGCCGCAGGATGGCCTGGCCAACGGTATTGTCTATATCTCAGAGGATCGTAAGCGCGATGGTCTGGTACTGGGTATGTCGGTGAAAGAGAACATGTCCCTGACCGCGCTGCGCTACTTTAGCCGCAGCGGCGGCAGCCTGAAGCATAGCGATGAGCAGCAGGCGGTAAGCGACTTTATCCGCCTGTTTAACGTCAAAACGCCCTCTATGGAGCAGCCTATCGGCCTGCTCTCGGGCGGCAACCAGCAAAAAATCGCTATCGCCCGCGGGTTGATGACGCGCCCGAAGGTGCTCATTCTCGACGAACCCACGCGCGGCGTGGACGTCGGTGCCAAAAAAGAGATCTATCAGCTCATCAACCAGTTTAAAGCGGATGGGCTGAGCATCATTCTGGTGTCGTCTGAAATGCCAGAGGTGCTTGGCATGAGCGATCGCATCATGGTGATGCATGAAGGAGAGTTGGGTGGCGAGTTCACCCGTGAGCAGGCCACCCAGGAAGTGCTGATGGCCGCTGCCGTCGGCAAGCTAAATCGCGAGACCCAGGAGTCAACGATATGAGTACCCAGACCGTTACCCCCCGCCGCTACGTTAATAAGGCGTGGTTGATGGAACAAAAATCGCTGATTGCCCTGCTGGTGCTGATTGCGATTGTCTCCACGATGAGCCCTAACTTTTTCACCATCAATAACCTGTTTAACATTCTGCAGCAGACCTCGGTGAACGCCATTATGGCGGTGGGGATGACGCTGGTGATTCTGACCTCGGGGATCGATCTCTCGGTGGGCTCGCTGCTGGCACTCACCGGCGCGGTGGCGGCCTCTATTGTCGGTATGGAAGTTAACGCGCTAGTGGCCATTGCGGCTGCGCTGGCGCTGGGCGCTGCGATAGGGGCAATGACCGGGGTGATTGTCGCGAAAGGCCGGGTGCAGGCGTTTATCGCCACGCTGGTCATGATGCTGCTGCTGCGCGGTGTAACCATGGTTTATACCAACGGCAGTCCAGTAAATACCGGCTTTACCGATAACGCCGATCTCTTTGGTTGGTTTGGTATTGGCCGTCCGCTGGGTATCCCGACGCCGGTGTGGATCATGGGCATCGTCTTTTTGGCCGCGTGGTATATGCTGCACCACACCCGCCTGGGCCGCTATATCTACGCCCTGGGCGGTAACGAAGCGGCCACGCGCCTCTCCGGGATCAGCGTCAACAAAGTCAAAATCATTGTCTATTCCCTGAGTGGCCTGCTGGCGTCGCTGGCGGGCATCATTGAAGTGGCGCGCCTCTCCTCTGCACAACCTACCGCCGGTACTGGCTACGAGCTGGATGCCATCGCGGCGGTTGTCTTAGGCGGTACCAGCCTCGCAGGGGGTAAAGGACGTATTGTAGGTACGCTGATTGGTGCACTGATCCTTGGTTTCCTTAACAACGGACTGAACTTGCTGGGTGTTTCCTCCTATTACCAGATGATCGTTAAGGCAGTGGTGATTTTGCTGGCGGTGCTGGTAGACAACAAAAAGCAGTAATAAATGACATTACAGGACATCTGATTATGAACATGAAAAAACTGGCTACTCTGGTCTCTGCTGTCGCACTGAGTGCAACCGTGAGCGCAAACGCGATGGCGAAAGACACCATTGCGCTGGTGATCTCTACCCTGAACAACCCATTTTTTGTTTCGCTGAAGGATGGCGCACAGAAAGAAGCTGACAAGCTGGGCTATAACCTGGTGGTGCTGGATTCTCAAAACAACCCGGCGAAAGAGCTGGCTAACGTGCAGGACCTGACCGTACGCGGCACTAAAATCCTGCTGATCAACCCGACCGATTCTGATGCAGTCGGTAACGCCGTGAAGATGGCGAACCAGGCTAAAATCCCGGTGATCACCCTGGACCGCGTAGCGGCCAAAGGTGAGGTCGTGAGCCATATCGCTTCTGATAACGTGCTGGGCGGCAAAATTGCCGGCGATTACATCGCGAAGAAAGCCGGTGAAAGCGCGAAGGTGATTGAGCTGCAGGGTATTGCAGGCACCTCTGCCGCTCGCGAGCGCGGCGAGGGCTTCCAGCAGGCCGTGACGACGCATAAATTCAACGTGCTGGCCAGCCAGCCGGCGGATTTCGACCGTACTAAAGGGCTGAACGTGATGCAGAACCTGCTGACCGCGCATCCTGATGTGCAGGCTGTATTTGCTCAGAACGATGAGATGGCGCTGGGTGCGCTGCGTGCGCTGCAGACGGCGGGTAAATCCGACGTGATGGTAGTGGGCTTCGACGGCACGCCGGACGGTGAGAAAGCGGTAAACGACGGCAAGCTGGCGGCGACCATTGCCCAGCTGCCGGAGCAGATCGGCGCGAAAGGCGTTGAAACTGCTGATAAAGTGCTGAAAGGCGAAAAGGTTCAGGCGAAATACCCGGTTGACCTGAAGCTGGTTATTAAACAGTAATCACGTTTTAAGGCTTACGCCACTACACGGTGGCGTACCTTACAGGATGAACCCACCATGAAAACAGCAGGTAAGCTCGTTGTCCTTGGCAGCATTAATGCCGATCACATTCTCAACCTTGACGCTTTCCCGATGCCGGGCGAAACCGTAACCGGAACCCATTACCAGGTTGCCTTTGGCGGTAAAGGGGCAAACCAGGCGGTGGCCGCCGGGCGCAGCGGAGCGCATATTGCGTTTATCGCCTGCACCGGCAGCGATGATACCGGCGATCGGATCCGCGCCCAGCTGGTCAACGATAACATTAACGTTGCGCCCGTGAGCGTGGTTGATGAGGAGTCTACCGGCGTCGCACTGATCTTTGTTAATGGCGAAGGGGAGAATGTCATCGGTATTCATGCGGGAGCCAATGCTGCGCTCTCTCCGGAGCGGGTTGCCGCTCAGCAGGCGCTGATTACCGACGCAGACGCGCTGCTGATGCAGCTGGAGACGCCGGTCGAAAGCGTATTGGCTGCCGCGAAAATTGCCCATGAAAATCATACCACTGTCGTACTGAACCCGGCACCGGCGCGTGTATTATCTGACGAGCTGCTGGCGCTGGTGGACATTATCACCCCGAATGAAACCGAAGCGGAAAAGCTGACGGGCATTCGTGTAGAAAGCGACAGCGATGCCGAGCGAGCAGCGCTCGCGCTGCATGATAAAGGCATCGGTACGGTGATCGTTACCCTTGGCAGCCGCGGCGTATGGGCCAGCGTCAACGGTGAGGGCCGCCGGGTGCCGGGCTTTAAGGTCAACGCCATTGATACGATTGCGGCGGGTGATACCTTTAACGGCGCACTGGTGACCGCGCTGCTGGAGGATAAGCCGCTTGATGAGGCCATTGTGTTTGCCCATGCGGCGGCGGCGATTGCCGTTACGCGCAAAGGCGCGCAGCCCTCTGTGCCATGGCGTAACGAGATCAACGATTTCTTGAGTCAGCAGGGGTAAAGCGTGGCCACCATGAAGGACGTTGCCCGCCTGGCGGGCGTTTCCACCTCGACGGTTTCGCACGTCATCAATAACGATCGCTTTGTCAGCGACGCGATTCGGGAAAAGGTGGAGGAGGCGATCAAAAGCCTTAACTACGCTCCTTCGGCACTGGCGCGCAGTCTCAAGCTCAAGCAGACGCGCACTATTGGGATGCTGATCACCGCCAGCTCCAACCCCTTCTTCTCTGAACTGGTGCGCGGCGTTGAGCGCAGCTGTTTCGAACGCGGCTATAGCCTGGTGCTCTGTAATACCGAAGGCGATGAAGAGCGGATGAACCGTAACCTGGAGACGCTGATGCAAAAGCGCGTCGACGGGCTACTGGTGCTGTGTACCGAGACGCATCAGCTTTCGCGGGAGATTATCCAGCGCTATCCCTCTATCCCCACCGTCATGATGGACTGGGCCCCCTTTGAGGGCGATATCGATATCATTCAGGACAACTCGCTGCTGGGCGGCGATATGGCAACCCAGTATCTGATTGATAAAGGCTTCACCCGTATCGCCTGCATTACCGGCCCGCTGGATAAAACCCCTGCGCGGCTACGTCTGGAAGGGTATCGCGCGGCAATGGCACGGGCAGGGCTGACCGTACGTGAAGGCGATGAGATTATCGGTGATTTTGAGTTCGGCGGTGGCGTAGCAGCCATGCAGGCGCTGCTGGCGCAGCAGGAGCGGCCTCAGGCAGTATTTATCGGTAACGATGCGATGGCCGTTGGCGCTTATCAGGCGCTGTATCAGGCGGGACTTAAGGTCCCGGACGATATGGCCATCATCGGTTACGACGATATCGAGCTGGCACGCTACCTGACGCCGCCGCTCACCACCGTTCATCAGCCTAAGGATGAACTGGGTGAGCTAGCGATCGATGTCCTGACCCACCGTATTGCCGATCCGACCCTCTCCCAGCAGCGGCTACAGCTGACGCCGGTGCTGATGACGCGCGGCTCCGCTTAAGGCTTATGCCGCTCCTTAATCAGGTTTCGCCCATCTTTCGCTTTTAGCAGCAGGAAGACGGATGCCGATATCAGGGTGATGATGCCCATGGTAATAAAGGTGTAGTGGAACTGCTCAATGGTATTGGCGCTCTCAAATCCTTCATAAAACCGCAGTACTGCCGCGCTGACCGCAACGCCAAGGCTAATCGACAGCTGCTGAGTGACGGCCAGTACGCTGTTACCGCTGCTGGCGTTCTCGTCAGTCAGGTCGGCAAGTGTAATGGTGTTCATGGCCGTGAACTGGGTGGACATTGCCATTCCTAATATAAAGAGCGGCAGGATCAGCAGCCACACCTCCATCGACGGCGACTGAATCGCAAACTGCGCAATCATGACGCCAATGATGACCGTCACACCAAACAGCGTCTTGCGATAGCCGAACCAGCGTAATATCTGGGTCACGGTGGATTTCGCCAGAATCGACCCTATCGCGGTAGGCGCAATCATGCAGCCCGCAATAAGTGCCGTATAGCCGAAGCCGACCTGAAGCATCAGCGGCATCAGGAAAGGAACGCAGCCGGTACCAAGACGCGAGGCGATGTTGCCCGCAATCCCAACCGAGAAGGTGCGAGTCTTGAATATCGGTAGGGCAATCAGCGGCGAGGGATGATGGCGAGCGTGACGGATATAGGCATAAAACAGCACTATGCTGCTGAAGATAATGGTAAGCGCCAGCCAGCTGGCCACCAGCTTTTCACCAAACAGCTCAATGCCGATAGAGAAGAGCACAAGGCTTACGCCGAACAGCAGAAAACCGCTCATGTCGAAACGGCGGCGCGGCGTAGTAAAGTCCGGCATATATTTACGCGCGTAGAACAGCCCGGCAATGCCAATCGGAATATTGATCAAGAATATCCAGTGCCAGCTGGCCCAGGTGACCAGCACCCCACCCAGAACCGGGCCAAGAATGGGCCCCACCAGGCCGGGCATGGTAACAAAGTTGAGTACCGGAAGTAATTCACTGCGCGGATAGGCTCGCAGCAGCGCGAGGCGGGCAACCGGCATCATCATTGCGCCGCCTATCCCCTGCACGATGCGAAAGACAACCAGCATTCCTAGTGAATTTGATAGCGCGCAGGCCAGCGATCCCAGAGTGAAGAGCGAAACTGCCAGCATAAAGATGCGTCGCGTACCGAAACGGTCCGCCAGCCAGCCGCTGACCGGGATCAGCATCGCGACAGTCAGGGTGTAGCTGATAATCGCCGACTGCATCGCCAGTGGGGAGCGGTTAAGACTTTGCGCTATAGCCGGTAGCGCGGTATTGAGAATAGTGGCGTCCAACGCCTGCATAAAGAAGGCCATCGCCGCAATCCATGGCAAACCCGCCATGCTGCGTGCTTTTTTCTTGGTCATACTGCGTCCTGTTATTTAGTCTCCGGCGGGGGAGGCGTGTTAAGCAACGCCTGACATGCGCTGAAGGCGCGTTCGCCATCGCTATCCTGAATGGCATCCACAATAGCTTGATGATTTTCAAGTTTAACCACTTCATTATGGGTAATAGAGTTGAAGTAGGTGTGATAAACCGAGTGAAACAGTGTGGCAAATGACGAAAGGAAGGGATTACTGCTCATAGCATAGATATGTTCGTGCCAGGCGGTATCCACATCTAACCAGCGTTCGCGATGAAAATGTTGGTTTAACTCCACCATCTCTTCCATTAGCGTATTCAGATGCGCTTTCTGCTCGGCGCTGCCCAACTCCGCCGCCAGCCTGCAGGCCTGAGGCTCCAGCGTACTGCGCAAAACCAGAAAGTGGTTAATCACCTCCTGAAAGTTATTGTCGGTCATCCACCAGGAGAGCAGCTCCTGATCGAGGAAGTTCCAACTTCCCTTAGGCATAACGCGCGTACCGATACGAGGACGCGGCAGCACCATCCCCTTCGCTGTTAACGTTTTTACTGCTTCCCTGACTGCCGTTCGGCTTACGCCAAACTCTTCCCCTAGCTCCATCTCTGCTGGCAAAATTGAGCCTGGCGCATACTCACCGGTTAAGATCCGCTGGGCCAGCTTCTCTGCCAGCACATAAGAAAGGTTTTTCTGAGCTGCTAAATGCTGTGCGCTTAATGGCATATATCATATTCCTTCTTCTATTTATCTCTTTCAGTATGCCACCTGACACAGGTTATCGGCGCAAAATTCAACAAATGCAGCGGATTGTGATGGTTTTTAAGACGTCTTGATGAAAAATAGCGCGCTTGAAAACTTTTTTGCATTTAAGTCTTGTCAGCCC
>NZ_LR607338.1:1080317-1080817 GCF_902164725.1 Pseudescherichia vulneris
GGCGTGGTGACCGGCGTGCTGATGGAGTTTCAGTTCGGCACCAACTGGGGTGCGCTCGCTAACCGCGCCGGCGCGGTCATGGGGCCGATGATGTACATGGAGGTGCTGGTCGCCTTTTTCCTTGAGGCCGGGTTTATGGGGGTGGTGCTCTTCGGCATGGGCAAGGTGCGCCCGTGGGTGCACTTTTTCGCGACCTGTATGGTGGCCATCGGGTCGATTTTTAGCGCCTTCTGGATCCTCTCCGCCAACTCCTGGATGCAGACGCCTGCGGGTTTTATCACCGGGGCGGATGGCCGATTTCAGCCCGTCGACTGGTGGGCGGTGATCTTTAACCCCTCTTTCCCCTGGCGTTTTGTCCACATGACGCTGGCGGCAATGCTTGCCACCGCCTGTCTTATCGCCGCCGCCGGGGCCTGGCACCTGCTAAAACGTCCGGATAACCGTGGCGCACGGCTGATGTTCTCCTGGGGCCTGTGGCTGCTGCTGTTCGTCACCCCGAT
>NZ_LR607338.1:1081119-1098010 GCF_902164725.1 Pseudescherichia vulneris
CGGTAAGCGCAGCGCCACCGGGCAATCTGTTAAATCCCGTCGCCGTACTCAAACCCGTGGTGGGCAGCGAAGTGCTGGTCCATATCCATTGCGGGCTTGTCCGACTCGGGTTTACCGACAATGCGTGCCGGAACGCCTGCGGCGGTGGTATGGGGCGGCACGGGCTGCAATACCACTGAACCTGCGCCAATCTTCGCGCCACGTCCGACTTCGATATTGCCGAGGATTTTTGCTCCCGCGCCAATCATCACCCCTTCACGGATTTTCGGATGGCGATCGCCGCTGGTTTTGCCGGTCCCGCCGAGGGTGACGGATTGCAGAATCGAGACGTCGTTTTCAATCACCGCCGTCTCACCCACCACAATACCGGTGGCATGGTCGAGCATGATGCCGCGACCAATCCGCGCTGCCGGGTGAATATCCACCTGGAACGAGACTGAAACCTGGTTTTGCAGGAAGATAGCCAGTGCGCGGCGGCCCTCTGCCCATAGCCAGTGCCCGATGCGGTAGGCCTGCAGCGCATGAAAACCTTTCAGGTAGAGCAGCGGCGTGGAGTATTTATCTACCGCCGGGTCACGGGTGCGCACCGCCTGAATATCGCAGGCGGCAGAGGCGATCATCTCTGGATCGGCGGCGTAGGCCTCCTCGACCACTTCACGGATAGCGATGGCGGGCATAATGGGCGACGCCAGCTTGTTGGCCAGCATATAGCTCAGCGCGCTGCCGAGATTTTCATGCTTGAGTAACGTTGCGTGATAGAAACTGGCCAGCATGGGCTCACAGTCCGCCAGCGCCCGGGCTTCGGCTTTAATATTATTCCAGACCAGATCCAGCTCTTCACACGGCATTGCATACTCCAGACGTAATAAAAGAGACCGGCCAATCTACGTTGGCCGTGTCCATTTAGATGATTTGACTTTACTGACTGCTACGCTCGTCCTTGCGCGTGCGCCCTAACAGGGTCAATGCTGCCTCGCGCGCATTTTTACCGCAATACAATACTTGAAATATCTCCTCGGTAATCGGCATTTCGACACCAAAGCGGTGTGCCAACTCGCGGACCTCTTTCGTATTGCGGTAGCCTTCTACTACCTGGCCGATCTGCGTCTGAGCCTGCTGCACGTCCATACCCTGGCCGAGCATCATGCCGAAGCGACGGTTGCGGGATTGGTTATCGGTACAGGTCAGCACCAGATCGCCTAACCCTGCCATCCCCATGAAGGTTTCAGGCACGGCACCCAGCGCAGCGCCGAGGCGTGACATCTCTGCCAGCCCACGGGTAATGAGCGCGGTACGGGCGTTAGCCCCAAAGCCGATGCCGTCCGACATCCCTGCGCCAATGGCGATGACGTTTTTCACCGCCCCGCCCAGCTGCACGCCGATAAAGTCCGGGTTGCTATAGACGCGGAAGCTTTTGCCGCAGTGCAGCAGCTGCTGGAGATCTTCAGCAAAGGCGCTATCCGTCGAGGCCAGCGCGATGGCCGTCGGCAGACCCGCCGCCAGCTCTTTGGCGAAGGTTGGCCCGGAGATCACCGCCAGCGGAATGGTGTCGCCCAGCGCCTCACGCGCCACGTCCTGCAGCAGGCGGCCCGTCTCGGCTTCCAGACCTTTGGTTGCCCAGACGATACGCGCATCGTCACGCATCAGCGGCTTAATCTGCCGCAGCACATCGCCAAACACGTGGCTTGGCACCACCACCAGAATATTGCGGCTGGCCTGTACTGCGGTCGCTAAATCGCTCTCAAGGTGCAGCGTGTCGGGAAAAGGCACATCGGGAAGGAACGCGGCATTGCAGCGATCGTGCTGCAGGGTCGCGATATGTTTTGGATCGTGCCCCCAGAGAACAACCTGGTGGCCGTTTCTTGCCAGCGTAATGGCAAGAGCGGTGCCGTAAGAGCCGGCACCGATCACAGTCATATGAGCATTAGGTGTACTCATCAGGCATCCTGATGTTCTTCAGTACCTTCACCAGCCTGCTGCTGCAAATAGTTCATGAACAGCGCATCAAAGTTGACCGGCGCAAGGTTCAGCTGCGGGAAGGTACCACGAGAAACCAGGCTAGTGATGCACTCGCGAGCGTACGGGAACAGAATGTTTGGGCAGTACGCGCCCAGGCAGTGCGCCATCTGGTTACCTTCGATACCACCAACGGAGAAGATACCTGCCTGCTGAACTTCACACAGGAACGCGGTCTCTTCGCCCAGGCTTGCGGTCACGGTCACACGCAAGACCACTTCGTATACGTCATCAGCCAGCTGGCTGGATGCGGTATCCAGATCCAGTTTAACTTCTGGCTGCCAGTCTTTCTGGAATACATGAGGCGCATTCGGCGCTTCAAAAGAGACATCCTTGGTGTAGATACGCTGGATCTGGAAAGACATTTCGGTGTTATTTTGTTCTGACATGAGAAAAACCCTTAGTAATATACTCAAACGCCTTAGCGCAACAGGGGATCGAGTCCACCACGCGCATCCAGCGCATACAAGTCGTCACAGCCGCCAATGTGCTGTGCATCAATAAAAATCTGCGGCACGGTCGTACGGCCACTACGTTGAATCATCTCTTCGCGCTTCACGGCATCGCCGTCAATCGGCAGCTCCGCGTAGGTCACGCCTTTGCTGTCCAGCAACGCCTTTGCACGGTGGCAGAACGGGCAGGTTGCTTTGGTATAGATTTCAATGTTGGCCATAACGCTTCTCCAGATTATTTACCGCGAACCAGCGGTAGGTTTTCGCCGCTCCAGCCTGCCACGCCGTCCTTCAGCACATAAACCTGTGTGAAGCCCGCGTTGACCAGCGCGCTGGCAGGCTCCTGCGCCTGCATGCCAGAACCATCTACAACAATAATGGGTTTGCTTTTGTGTTTATCAAGCTCACCTACATTATTGGCTTTAATTTCGGCTGGCAGCAAATTCACCGCGCCGGCGATGTGCCCTTTGCGGAAATCATCACGCTGACGCAGATCGACAACCACGGCCTCTTCTTTGTTAATCAGACGCGTCGCTTCACCACGGGTGATCACTTTTACTTTGGAGGTAAGGCCTTTGAAGGTGGTGAACAGCACCGCCCCCAGTAATACAACCCACGCGATACAGAGGATGGGGTGACGGCTAACAAATTGCATAATTTCTTGCATGGGGGGTAACAGCTCCCGACTCAGTGAATAAAAAAACCAGGAAAGGAGTATACCTGTGCAGTGTGGCAAATACAGCCAGCGAGCAATAAGGAATGCATTTTCTGCGTACCGTCACGGAAAAAAGCGCGATAAGCGGCCCAACCCACCGCTTTCACCACCCTTTTCTTTGATCTTCTGCGGCTATTTAATCGATTCAGTCGTAGTAAAATCAGGCAAATTTTTCGTCTTATAAGCTTGAGGGTTGTCGCAATGTCGGTTACTAAAAAACCTATGGTACTGGTGATTCTGGATGGCTACGGCTACCGCGAAGATCAGCAGGATAACGCCATTTTCAACGCCAAAACGCCGGTGATGGATGCGCTGTGGGCCAAACGTCCACATACGCTGGTTGACGCTTCCGGTCTCGAAGTAGGCCTGCCGGACCGCCAGATGGGTAACTCCGAAGTGGGTCACGTCAACCTGGGTGCGGGCCGCATTGTTTATCAGGATCTCACCCGTCTGGACGTAGAGATCAAAGAGCGCACCTTCTTCAGCAACCCGGCGCTGGCGGGCGCGGTGGATAACGCCGTCACACAGGGTAAAGCCGTGCACATTATGGGCTTGCTCTCGGCAGGCGGCGTGCACAGCCATGAAGATCATATTCTGGCGATGGTAGAGCTGGCTGCGGCACGCGGTGCGGAGAAGATCTATCTGCATGCGTTTCTCGACGGGCGCGATACGCCGCCGCGTAGCGCAGAGTCCTCCCTCAAACGCTTTGAAGAGAAGTTTGCCGAGCTGGGCAAAGGCCGCGTCGCGACGATTATTGGTCGTTACTACGCCATGGATCGCGACAACCGCTGGGATCGCGTTGAGCAAGCCTATGACCTGATGACCCAGGCGAAGGGTGAATATCAGGCCGACACCGCCGTGGCGGGTCTTCAGGCCGCCTACGCGCGCGACGAGAACGACGAATTCGTGAAGGCGACGGTGATCCGTGCCGCAGGCCAGGCCGACTCGGCTATGCAGGATGGCGACGCGCTGATCTTCATGAACTTCCGTGCCGACCGCGCCCGTGAAATTACCCGCGCCTTCGTCAACGCCGATTTCGATGGCTTCGCCCGCAAAAAAACCATCAAGCTGGGCGAGTTCGTGATGCTGACCGAGTATGCTGCCGACATCAAAGCGACCTGCGCCTACCCGCCCGCCTCGCTGGCTAACACCTTTGGTGAGTGGATGGCGAAGAACGACAAAACTCAGCTGCGCATCTCCGAAACGGAAAAGTACGCGCACGTCACCTTCTTCTTCAACGGCGGCGTAGAAGAGCCGTTCAGCGGCGAAGATCGTATCCTGATCAACTCCCCGAAAGTGGCGACCTACGATCTGCAGCCGGAGATGAGCTCTGCAGAATTAACTGAAAAATTGGTCGCCGCTATCAAGAGCGGCAAGTACGACACCATCATCTGTAACTACCCGAACGGCGATATGGTCGGCCATACCGGCGTGTTTGAGGCTGCCATTGCCGCCGTCGAAACGCTGGACAAATGCATTGCCGAGGTAGCCGACGCGGTAGAGTCCGCAGGCGGCCAGCTGTTGATTACCGCGGATCACGGCAATGCCGAGCAGATGCGCGACCCGGCTACCGGCCAGGCCCATACTGCCCATACTAACCTGCCGGTTCCGCTGATCTACGTGGGTGGTAAATCGGTTAAAGCAGTTAACGGCGGTAAACTTTCAGACATCGCGCCGACCATGCTGAGCCTGATGGGCATGGAAATCCCGCAAGAGATGACTGGCAAGCCGCTGTTCATCGTGGAATAATCGCTCCCCATGAGGGGAAAGGCGATTTTTTCAATTACATGGGCCGGCACTGTCCGGCCATTGTTCTGTGCCAGCGCGCTCAGCGCTGGCGTTTTGCTGTGCGTTTTTCCTGCCCATGCGGACGATCGCGACCAGCTAAAATCGATTCAGGCCGACATCGCCAGCAAAGAGCGAGCGGTACGGCAACAGCAGCAGCAGCGCGCTACGCTTCTGGCCCAGCTTAAGGCTCAGGAAGAGGCGATCTCCGCCGCCGCCCGCAAGCTGCGAGAAACCCAAAGCACCCTCAATGAACTCAATAAGCAGATTGACGCCATGAATGCGTCGATTGCCAGGCTTGAGCAGCAGAAAGCCAGCCAGGAGCGCAACCTGGCGGCCCAGCTCGACGCCGCCTTTCGCCAGGGCGAGCACTCCGGCGTGCAGTATATCTTCAACAGCGAAGAGACCGCCCGCGGCGAGCGCATGCAGGCCTACTATGGCTACCTGAACCAGGCTCGCCAGGAGACCATCGCCCAGCTCAAGCAGACCCGTGAAGAGGTCGCTGCCCAGCGCGCCGAGCTGGAAGAGAAGCAGAGCCAGCAGCAGACGCTGCTCTATGAACAGCAGGCCCAGCAGGCGAAGCTGGAGCAGGCGCGCAACGAGCGTAAAAAGACCCTTACCAGTCTGGAAAGTTCTATCCAGGCGGGCCAGCAGCAGCTGAGCGAGCTGCGTGCTAACGAATCCCGTCTGCGCAACAGCCTTGCCCGGGCCGAAGCTGCGGCAAAAGCGCGGGCAGAGCGCGAGGCGCGCGAGGCCGATGCGGTACGCGATCGCCAGCAGGAAGCCTCCCGTAAAGGCACCACCTATAAACCCACCGAGAACGAGCGTTCCCTGATGTCACGCACTGGCGGATTAGGCTCGCCGCGTGGGCAGGCTTACTGGCCAGTTCGCGGCACCCTGCTCCATCGCTATGGCGAACAGCTGCAGGGTGAGCTACGGTGGAAAGGGATTGTGATCGGTGCGTCCGAAGGCAGCGAGGTGAAAGCCATCGCCGACGGACGGGTGATCCTCGCCGACTGGCTGCAGGGCTACGGTCTGGTGGTTGTGGTTGAGCACGGGAAAGGTGATATGAGTCTTTACGGCTATAATCAGAGCGCACTGGTCAGCGTTGGAACCCAGGTTCGCGCCGGTCAACCCATTGCCCTCGTGGGCAGCAGTGGCGGTCAGGGCCGTCCGTCACTCTATTTTGAAATTCGTCGTCAGGGTCAGGCGGTTAATCCACAACCGTGGTTGGGAAGATAAGTTTTGCTTCAGCTTCGTCGTCTGTTTTTCGCGATTATGACGCTTCTGCCGTTCATTGTTCCGGCGCACGCCGGCAAGCTCTCCATTGTTATCGATGATTTCGGCTATCGCCCGCATACGGAAAACCAGGTGCTGGCGATGCCCGCTGAAGTTTCCGTTGCCGTGCTGCCTAACGCCCCTCACGCCCATGAGATGGCCACTAAAGCGCACAACAGCGGCCATGAGGTGCTGATCCACCTGCCGATGGCCCCGCTGAGCAAGCAGCCGCTGGAAAAAGATACCCTGCGCCCGGAGATGAGCAGCGACGAGATCGAGCGCATCATTCGCGACGCCTATGGCAAAGTGCCCTACGCCGTCGGCCTGAATAACCATATGGGCAGCGCCATGACCTCAAGCCTGTTTGGCATGCAGAAAGTGATGCAAGCCCTTGAGCGCTACAACCTCTACTTCCTCGACAGCATGACGATTGGCAACAGCCAGGCGATGCGCGCCGCCGCCGGGACGGGCGTAAAGGTGATCAAGCGTCGGGTATTTCTTGACGATACGCAGAACGAAGGGGATATCCGCCGCCAGTTCAACCGGGCGGTAGATCTGGCCCGTCGCAACGGCTCGGCGATCGCCATTGGCCATCCCCATCCGTCTACCGTGCGTGTGTTGCAGCAGATGATCTACAGCCTGCCGGGGGATATCACCCTGGTGCGGCCGAGCAGCCTGCTTAACGAGCCGCAGGTCGATACCTCAAGACCAAACCTGACGCCGCCTGCTGGCAACGATCAACCCAACGCGCCGCGCAATCCGTTCCACGGCGTGAAGCTGTGTAAACCAAAGCAGCCTCTGCAGCCGGTTTACGCCAGCCACTTCTTTACCGTGCTGGGAGAAAGTATTAGCCAGAGCTCGGTCACGGCATGGTTCCAGCAGCAGTGGCAGGGCTGGGGAAAGCGTTAACTCAGGTTCAGCGCTCGACGGGCGATACGGTGGTGCGACAGCGATTTATCGCGCCACTTGTAGAGCCGCAGCGACCAGAGCAGCGCCTGGTAGGCCATCTTAACGCTGCGCACGTTGGTCAGCATCCGGCGGTACATCCCTGAAGTGAACACCTCGGCAATCATGCGTTGCTGGGTCAGGGTATCCGGCTCTTTACGCAGGGCATGAAACACGCGCAGCGCCTCATAGGTAATCTGCTGGCGGAACTCAGGATAGATAGGGATACGTCCCGCATAGTCGCTGTTTAGTTTCTCCAGCAGGCGGGTGATCTTGATGTAGTGCCGCTGATAGGCGAGGTTCTTCTCCCCCTGCCGCTTCATATGGCTGACGGAGTTATCGTGCTGATAATATCTGTACAGCGACTCTTCGGTGTACCTGACGCGCCGGGTATTAAACATGAACTCGGTGCTCCAGATAATATCCTGATGATGCAGGCCCGGTACAAAGCGGATCCGGTGCTGTTTGATCAGGTCATGGCGATAGACCCCCATCCACAGCACGTGCGTCCAGCGGCGTGACCTCAGCCCCATCCGCAGCCAATCCGGCCCGGTGAGTACGCCCGTCGAGCGCAGGCGGCTGGTGGGAATGGATTGCCATACCTTGCCGGTAGCCCGCGAGCTCCAGTCGGCGTTGCACTGGGCGACATCGAGGTCGTCCTCCATCGCCATCGCCATCAGCTTTTCGTACATGGTGGGATAGACCTCGTCGTCGGCGTCGACAAAGGCGATGTAGTCTCCGGTTGCTACGTCCAGCGCGCGGTTGCGGGCGACGGAGACGCCGGAGTTTGCCTGATGCAGCAGCCGAATGTGGGGGTACGCGTCGGCGTAAAACTTAGCGATCTCAACGGAGTTATCCGTTGAGCCGTCGTTAACAATGATGATCTCCAGATCGGTCCACGTCTGGGCGATCAACGACTCCATGCAGGCTTTGAAATCGTTACCGGCGTTGTACAGCGGGATGATGACGCTCAGCGTTTTTGTAGGGGTTGTCATGGGATAATCATTCCATCTCTTAGAATATCCCTCCCTTTTACCAGCCGATTATTAAGATTAGGTTAAAAGCTGCACAAATAAGAGAAGCCAGGCTTTTTGGGCCTGGCTTCTGTGGATGCTGGCGAGGATCAGTTCCAGCTCAGGATCACTTTCCCGGACTGGCCAGAGCGCATGGCGTCAAAGCCCTGCTGGAACTCATCGATGCCGAAACGGTGGGTGATGAGCGGTGTAAGATCCAGCCCGGACTGGATCAGCGCCGCCATCTTATACCAGGTTTCAAACATCTCACGGCCATAGATGCCTTTGATAAACAGTCCCTTGAAGATGACCTTGTTCCAGTCGATAGACATCTCCGACGGCGGAATGCCCAGCAGCGCAATGCGGCCGCCGTGGTTCATGGTATCGAGCATGGTACGAAACGCCGGCGGTGCGCCTGACATCTCAAGACCCACGTCAAACCCTTCGGTCATGCCCAGCTCGGCCATCACCTCATCCAGGCTCTCGGTCGCCACGTTAACCGCTCGGGTCACGCCCATTTTGCGCGCCAGATCCAAACGGTACTCGTTAACATCGGTGATCACCACGTGGCGTGCGCCAACGTGCTTCGCCACCGCCGCCGCCATGATACCAATAGGACCCGCGCCAGAGACCAGCACGTCTTCACCCACCAGATCGAAAGAGAGCGCAGTGTGTACGGCGTTGCCGAATGGGTCGAAAATCGCTGCCAGCTCGTCAGAGATGTTGTCTGGAATTTTAAAGGCATTGAAGGCCGGAATAACCAGGTACTCGGCAAAAGAGCCAGGGCGGTTAACGCCAACGCCAACGGTGTTACGGCAGAGATGGGTACGGCCACCGCGGCAGTTACGGCAGTGCCCGCAGGTAATGTGGCCTTCGCCAGAGACGCGGTCGCCGATCTTAAAGCCTTTGACCTCCTGGCCAATCCCCACCACTTCGCCAACGTACTCATGGCCGACGACCATCGGTACCGGAATGGTTTTTTGTGACCACTCGTCCCAGTTATAGATGTGCACGTCCGTGCCGCAGATCGCGCTTTTGCGGATCTTGATCAGCAGATCGTTATGGCCCACCTCTGGCTCTGGCACGTCGGTCATCCAGATCCCTTCCTGTGGTTTCAGCTTGGATAACGCTTTCATCTTTCGTCCTCAGGCAATCACGCCAAGTTGTTTACCAATGCGGGTGAAGGCCTCCACCGCACGCTCAATCTGTTCAGGGGAGTGGGCCGCCGACATCTGGGTGCGAATGCGCGCCTGGCCTTTCGGCACTACCGGGAAGAAGAAGCCGGTCACGTAGATCCCCTCTTTCTGCAGCTCGCGGGCAAAGTTCTGCGCGACTACCGCATCGCCCAGCATCACCGGAATAATGGCGTGATCGGCTCCGGCCAGGGTAAAGCCCGCCGCGCTCATTTTCTCGCGGAACAGGCTGGCATTGGCCCACAGTTTTTCCCGCAGCGCCGCGCCGGACTCCAGCATCTCCAGAACTTTGATGGAGGCGCTAACGATCGCCGGTGCCAGCGAGTTAGAGAAGAGATAGGGGCGCGAGCGCTGACGCAGCCACTCCACCACCTCTTTACGCGCCGCCGTGTAGCCGCCGGATGCGCCGCCAAGCGCCTTGCCCAGCGTGCCGGTGAGGATATCCACCCGGCCCATCACCTCGCAGTATTCGTGGGTGCCGCGCCCGTTCGCGCCAACAAAGCCCACCGCGTGGGAGTCGTCGACCATCACCAGCGCCTCATACTTATCCGCCAGATCGCAGACGCCCTTCAGGTTGGCGATCACGCCGTCCATTGAAAAGACGCCGTCGGTGGCGATCAGCACCTGACGCGCGCCCGCGTCGCGTGCCTCCTGCAGACGCGCCTCCAGCTCCTGCATATCGTTATTGGCGTAGCGATAGCGTTTGGCTTTGCAGAGGCGTACCCCATCAATGATGGAAGCGTGGTTCAGGGCGTCGGAGATAATCGCGTCCTCCGCCCCCAGCAGCGTTTCGAACAGGCCGCCGTTGGCGTCGAAGCAGGAGGAGTAGAGAATAGCGTCTTCCATGCCGAGGAACCCGGCCAGCTTCTGCTCAAGGACTTTATGCGTGTCCTGGGTGCCGCAGATGAAACGCACGGAAGCCATGCCGAAGCCGTGGCTGTCCATTCCGGCCTTCGCCGCGCTAATGAGATCCGGATGGTTCGCCAGACCGAGGTAGTTGTTGGCGCAGAAGTTGATCACCTGGCTGCCGTCGGCAACGGTGATATCGGCCTGCTGGGCCGAGGTGATAATGCGTTCTTCTTTAAACAACCCTTCCGCCCGGGCGGTTTCAAGGTCGCTGTTCAACCGTTGGTAAAAATCCCCACGCATTGCAATTCTCCAGACTGGGCAAATTTCAGCACATCTTACCGAAAGCCTTACGCTGATACGAGATGATGCCGCACCGGTTATCGTTTTTGCAGCACAAATCACGTACGGCCCGCTGGGATCGCGGCGAAGGGCTGAAGGGTCGGCAATGTGATGGTATGATAAAGGTATTCATGCCTGAGATTGTCTCAGCGTATCCACATTTAAAGGTTACAGTTATGATTATCGTTACCGGCGGCGCAGGCTTTATCGGCAGCAACATTGTCAAAGCGCTCAATGACAAAGGCATCACTGACATTCTGGTGGTCGATAACCTGAAAGATGGCACCAAATTCGTTAATCTGGCCGATCTGAACATCGCCGACTACATGGATAAAGAGGATTTCCTCATCCAGATTATGGCAGGCGAAGAGTTCGGCGACATCGAAGCCATCTTCCACGAAGGCGCATGCTCCTCTACCACCGAGTGGGACGGCAAGTACATGATGGATAACAACTATCAGTACTCTAAAGAGCTGCTGCACTACTGCCTGGAGCGCGATATTCCGTTCCTGTACGCCTCCTCTGCGGCCACCTACGGCGGACGCACCAGCGACTTTATCGAATCCCGCGAGTACGAGCAGCCGCTGAACGTCTACGGCTACTCCAAGTTCCTGTTCGATGAGTACGTGCGCCAGATCCTGCCGGAAGCGAACTCGCCGATCGTCGGCTTCCGCTACTTTAACGTCTACGGTCCGCGTGAAGGCCATAAAGGCAGCATGGCCAGCGTTGCTTTCCACCTCAACACCCAGCTGAACAACGGTGAAACGCCGAAGCTGTTTGAAGGCAGCGATGGCTTCAAACGTGACTTCGTCTACGTGGGCGATGTGGCGGCGGTAAACCTCTGGTTCTGGGAAAACCGCGTCTCCGGTATCTACAACCTCGGCACCGGCCGTGCAGAATCCTTCCAGGCCGTGGCGGACGCTGCGCTGGCGTTCCACAAGAAGGGCGAGATCGAGTACATCCCGTTCCCGGAGAAGCTGAAAGGCCGCTACCAGGCGTTCACCCAGGCGGATCTGACCAATCTGCGTGCGGCAGGCTACGACAAGCCGTTTAAAACCGTTGCCGAAGGCGTAGCGGAATATATGGCCTGGCTGAACCGCGACGCATAACAATGAAGATACTTGTAGTGGGTCCATCCTGGGTGGGCGACATGATGATGTCGCAAAGTCTCTATCGCACGCTCAAGGCGCGCTATCCCCAGGCGACAATCGACGTGATGGCCCCTGCATGGTGTCGTCCGCTGCTGTCGCGGATGCCGGAAGTGAATGAAGCGATCCCTATGCCGCTTGGGCATGGGGCGCTGGAGCTTGGCGCGCGTCGCCGTCTTGGCGTGAGCCTGCGCGAGCGTCGCTACGATCGCGCTTACGTGCTGCCCAACTCTTATAAATCTGCCTTAGTGCCTTTCTTTGCCAATATCCCCGTGCGCACCGGCTGGCGCGGTGAGATGCGTTACGGCGTGCTTAATGACGCTCGTGTACTCGATAAGCAGGCCTGGCCGCTGATGGTCGAGCGCTACGTGGCGCTGGCCTACGATAAAGGTGTGATGGACTCGGCAAAAGATCTGCCTCAGCCGCTGCTCTGGCCGCAGCTGCAGGTGGAAGAGAGCGAGCAGCGCCGCATCTGTAACACCTTCGGCATCTTGACCGATCGCGCCATCATCGGCTTCTGTCCCGGCGCGGAGTTTGGCCCGGCAAAGCGCTGGCCGCACTACCACTACGCCGAGCTGGCGAAGCAGCTGATCGACGAAGGCTACCAGGTGGTGCTGTTTGGTTCCGCGAAGGATCACGAGGCCGGGAACGAAATTCTGACCATGCTGAGCCTGGAGCAGCAGGCATGGTGCCGTAACCTGGCCGGTGAGACCCAGCTTGAGCAGGCAGTAATTTTACTGGCGGCCTGCCGGGCGGTAGTTACCAACGACTCCGGCCTGATGCACGTTGCCGCCGCGCTTAACCGCCCGCTGGTGGCGCTGTACGGCCCCAGCAGCCCGGACTTTACCCCGCCGCTGTCGCATAAGGCGCGGGTGATCCGTCTTATCACCGGCTATCACAAAGTGCGCAAAGGCGATGCCGCAGAGGGCTACCATCAAAGCCTGATCGATATTCAGCCTGAGCAGGTGCTGGAGACGCTCAACGCCCTGCTGCTGGATGAAGAAGGCTAACGGATGCGGGTACTGATTGTTAAAACCTCGTCGATGGGTGACGTGCTGCACACCCTGCCCGCCCTGACGGACGCCATGCAGGCGATTGCCGGGATCCGCTTTGACTGGGTTGTGGAGGAGGGCTTTGCGCAGATCCCCTCCTGGCACGAGGCGGTGGATCGCGTCATCCCGGTGGCCCTGCGCCGCTGGCGTAAAGCCTGGTTCTCCGATCCGGTGAAAGCAGAGCGCCGGGCGTTTCGCGAAGCCCTGCGGGCGGTGCACTATGACGCCATTATCGATGCCCAGGGGCTGGTGAAAAGCGCGGCGCTGGTTACCCGACTGGCGCACGGCCTGAAGCACGGCATGGACTGGCAAAGCGCCCGCGAGCCGCTGGCCAGCCTGTTCTACAGTCGTCGTCACCACATTGCTAAACAGCAGCATGCCGTGGAGCGCACCCGGGAGCTGTTTGCGAAAAGCCTGGGCTACAGCAAGCCGCAGACCCAGGGCGACTACGCCATTGCCCAGCATTTTGTCGCAGAGAGTGCAGTGGACGCGCCCTACGCCGTGTTTCTGCATGCAACCACGCGGGATGATAAGCACTGGCCGGAAACCCGCTGGCGGGATCTGCTGGCGCTGATGGCGACCTCGGGGTTAAAGATTAAGCTTCCGTGGGGAGCACCTCATGAAGAAGCGCGTGCCAGACGGCTGGCAGAAGGGTTTGATTACGTAGAAGTACTACCGCGCCTGAGCCTGGAGAAAGTGGCTCGTGAGCTGGCGGGTGCAAAGCTGGTGGTGTCGGTGGATACCGGACTGAGCCATATGGCTGCTGCCCTCGACCGGCCCAACTTTACGCTCTACGGTCCGACCGATCCGGGGCTGATTGGCGGCTACGGCAAGAATCAGCTGGCGGTGCGTTCGCCACATGGCGATCTGCAGCAGCTCACCGCAGAGACCGTGTTTAAAACGATAACGCCCTGACAGGGCGTTATTTTTTATGCTTGAGGGCGCGAATTTTCCGCCGCAGCGCCTCTTTAGCACGGATGATTTTATACACCCGGCTGTTGCTTTGAATGTCCACGCCGAATTTCCTGCGCAGGGCCAGCAGATCGTTTGCCTGGCACACCTTCACGCTCTCCTTGCAGGAGATATCAATAATGCGGAGAGTGCCATCAGGCGTCAGGATAAAGTTGCCATAGTGAATATCGTTTGAGGCCAGCCCGTGCCGATGCAGGGCCAGCACGCAGTCGACGATTTGCGGAATATACTGCTCAGGGTTATCTACCTCGGTGAGCGGCGTCCCTTCAATATATTCATAGAGCGCGTAGACATCCTGCGTGGTGCGAAAACGGTTCTTTTCGGCAACGAAGTAGAGCTCCTGAAAAACGTGGCAGCCTTCGTTAACGGCGCGGTCCATGAGCCTAATCAGGCGCGACTGGAACGGGCCAAATATAAAGTTGGCGATCTTCTTCTCAAGGCGCTTATCCCGCTCGCGATCCTCTTTCAGAATGTATTTACGCTTCTCAGAGGCAATAATCGCCACTGACCGGTCAGCGTTGCCGCTGGCCAGTTTGCGTACCGGAATTTGGTTATTTTTATACTGCGTAAGCAGGGCGGTGAGATCATCATCGTTGACGCGCTGATAGATCTCAAAACCCTGCTTACGGCTAAATGCCACGCTCATTATTGTTTTCCTTGTACCGGCGGGCAAAAGCTAGAGAAACGTTTTCACCCGCGCATACACTTCGCTAAGGCTGATTTTATCCAATGCGGAGGCGTAATGTTGTTCATCTAATGTGGTAAAGGCTTTATAGATAACCGAGTGTAGCTCTGGATCCTGGTAGGGGCCATAGAGCATAGGCGAGGTCACCACGAACATGCTGACGGTCGGGATCTGCATCGCCACGGCCAGGTGCAGAGGGCCGGTATCGGACGTCACCAGCAGGCTCATCTTCTTGATCTCCTGCAGCAGGCCGGGAATAGTGGTTTTGCCAATCAGCGGCAGAACGCGATCGTGATAGCGGGCATCAAGCTGCTGCAGGAACTTATCCTGCAGCGCGACTTCGTTCGGCGCGCCAATCAATACAATCTTTACCGCGTCATAGTCGTTAATCAGCTGGGTCGCGAGGCGGGCAAAATTCTCTGTTGACCAGCATTTACGCAGGCTCGACGCCCCCATCTGGAAACCAACGTACTTCACTGCCGGATCGCGGGTCGCTTCATCTACCACAACCTCTGCGGGCAGGCGCATGGCCCGGGAAGGTTCATGGCTGAGGAAGGGAGCAATCAGCTCCAGCTTGCGCTGAATGGTATGACCCACGAAATTCTTCAGGCGGCTGGTGGCCCATTTGCTGACCAGGGGAATAGTCTGCTTATCGTTATCGATAAAGACATATTTTGCCCCGGCGCGGAGGGCGCTAAGAAAATCATACGGCGTATGGGAGTGGAGAATAATTGCCGCGTCAGGTCGGCCCTGCTGTTTGATGCTTTCTACCAGCGCGGAGACCGTGGTCAGCTTGTTATCCCAGGCGATCAGGCTATCCCAATCTTTACCCGCCGAAAGAAACTGCACCATTTTTTTATGGCAGATAAGGGTAATATGCGCGTCAGGGTACTCCCGGCGAATGGCGTGGATCGCCGGAGAGTTCATCATGAAATCACCCAGCGCCGTCGAGGAGTAGATAACAATATTTTTGATATTGCGCTTATCTTCCTGGGCGAATTCCGCCTGGGTAGAGGCCAGGCCGTTCTTCCCCGTATACAGCCGCAAAAACAGGTTAACCAGAATTAGCTGTATCTTCTTTCTCAGTGCTCGAATCATTCAGTGAAACCTGTCTTATTAACGCTGTTCCTGCAGACGAATGAAGGCATTATACACCTCATCAACCGGGATGTTGCGGACATCATAGCCCTCACCCTGTAGCAGTTCATGCGGTACGGCCCACGGCGTCCAGAGCCAGGCCGCTTTATTACCAAACAGGGCAACAATCGGTTTATGCACCCCTGCGGCAATATGCAGCGCGCCGCCGTCGCTGGTAACAATTTGATTGCATAGCGACATACCCGCCATCAGCTCGCGGATGTTTTCCGTAACCACGGGAATTAACGAGACGCCCTGGCAGTTATCGATGATATAGCGTGCCTTTTCATCATCGCCCGGATGCAGTTTGTTATCTGCGCTGCCTGGCGACCAGAAGAGCAGGATATGACACGGCTGCTCGGTGGCAAGCCGCTGTGCCAGGGCGACAAAGTTCTCTACCGGCCAGCGCTGCTCAGGCCGACGGGAGCTGATCTGCAAGCCATAGACCGGCAGCCCGTCATCGGGAAGGCGGATCTTCTGCTTGATGGCCGCAGTCTCTTCAGGCCGCACGTACAGCTCCAGCGGGCCCGGCTCGGCGGTGATGCCCAGCGGCTCGGCCAGCCGCGCCAGCAGCTTCACCAGGTGCTCGTGCTGAGTTGATTCCGGCAGCGCATCGGTCACTTCAGGTGGGCAGTCATTACCGATAGCGATGATTTTTTTCGCTCCCGACAGCTTTGCCCACTGCAGCGGACGTTTGTCCCAGCGCTCTTTGGCAACAATCGCCACGTCATAGCGCGCGCGGCGCAGATCGATAATGGTTTTTAACCGCTGCCACAGGACGCTTAACGCCGACGTTCCTTTACTGCGGTGGTGCAGCTTGCTGTAGAGAAACACCTTGCCGACGTGCGGGTTATTATCCAATACCGGCTTATTGTAGGTATTGACCAGCAGATCGACCTGAGCGCCCGTTTCGCGGGCAATGGTCGCAATCAGCGGCGTAGTCAGAATCAGGTCGCCAATATTATCGCGACGGATAATCAATACCTTCATGACGATCTCCCTGGTACGCTATTTTTATCTTTGGTCACAATCAGCCCGATCATCAGACCGGTAAAGGCCATGAACTGCTCTAAGAAGTGATCGCGGAGCATGTTATCTACGCTGGAGCGGAAGAGGAAGCTCACCGCCATTAAGGATAAGAAGAGGCCCGGCATAACGAGCTTTTTAGAAAAAGCGTCCCAGCCAGCCACAATTAACGAGATCACAAAGCATAACCAGCCGGCCAGACCAAGAAAGCCGTTTTGCAGCGCAAAATCGATCACGCCGTAGTGGCTATTTTCCTGCTCAATAGAAGGGTCATGGTAAGCCTTCT
>NZ_LR607338.1:1098142-1109679 GCF_902164725.1 Pseudescherichia vulneris
TGTCCTGCAGCGCGGGCCCTTTAAAGCCGTTGTAGCAGCGGTTATCCACCGACAGATTCCACCCGGATACGGCATCCTGGTGCAGGCTCTGCCAGCGCGGATCCTGGGTCCAGGAGCTGTAACCTACGGCAACGACCATTAGCGCGACTGCCGCACCGGTCAGCAGCATCTTCTTGCGATTGCTGCGGTTGAGCATTTTGGCAGCAATAAAGATGCAGATAGAGATCGTGCTGCCAATTAAACCGATCGTGCCCCAACGGGTGTTGACCAACGCGGTGGCGACAAAGCAGATGGCAATAAAGAAGAGCAGCAGGCGGGTCTTAAAGATTAAAAAGTTGCGGTGCAGGAACAAGCGGGAAAGCAGCTCGGCAAAGAGAATCCCGCAGATAAAGTTAATCTGGAAACTCATCTCGGTGCGCGTGCGCACAATCCACGTCACGCCCCAGTCAATATAGCCGTTACGCAGGTACATAAAGGCAGTCTGGACAACATGAATAAATATCACGCCCAGCGAGCAGAGCACCACCAGAGAGAGAAAACGGGTTTTACTTAGGCCCCGGAAGCAGCTGGCGGTAAAGGAGTAGATGAGTAGGCCAATGAAAAACATCAGCGCAGCGCGCAGGTACTGCCCCTGCCAGCTGCGAAACATCTGCTTAAGATCCGGTGCCACCAGCAATCCGTTCAATAAGGTGAAGATTAGCAGGCCAGCAAGTATGTAGATCGGCATACGCGTTTTAACGTTATGCTCCAGCGGCATGCCCTGCTTTTTGAAATAGAGGAACAGGGTCATCGCCAGGCCAACATAGATAAACAGGTTGCGGTTAGCAGGCAGATTTGAGTTCTCAATCGGCCAGACAAAGCACAGAACGCAGAAACAAAAAAGCAGAAGCGAAGTGGTGACTTTCTTAGCGGAAAGCTTCGCTAAAGATCGAACAGCTATCATATTAAAACCTATCATAAAACTAACAATCAGCTATCAAAAAGCGCTACAGATTATTGCGCTGCGAATGCGTTACGATCTTATGAGTCTTACGCTCATATGACGAGAGTAACTGCCCTTCATTCTTGAATATCGCCTTGAGATCCGTGGCGAAATAGATCTTCATAAAACGTAAAATATCCCGCTGCGTCAGGCCGATATTGACCGAAGAGAAGTAGAGGCCAATAAGGTCTTTGTCACGCCAGCGCTGTGGAACCTGACGGCGGATCTGCGCCCGGTGCAGGTCAATTATCGACAGCTTTAAATCCTGCTCTTCCCCGGAAAAAGGCAGGTGCAGCAGGAAGTGGCACAGGTAGCAGTCGCGGTGGTTGACGCCAGCCTGATGCATTTTACGCACCATGGTGGCGACGCGACGGATCAGCATCCGCTTCACGTGCAGATCGGGTGGATTTACGCGCCAGTCGGCGCAGTAGTCCTCAAGGCTGATCGTCGGGGTCAGATCCTCAGTAATAATGAACGAGGTTTTGGTCAGCGGATTGGCTCCTCTCTCACCAAAGCCAACCCCGTGCATGGTGTCGACGCCGCACTCGTGCAGGCGATGGATCGCGTTCCACTCCCGGTCAGCCCCGAGCACCGGCAGGCGCAGAGAGAACAGGTTTTTAACTACCTCTTTGACCGAGGTGCCCTGGTGCCATTTCAGGAAGTAGCTCTTGCCCGCCAGCTCAAAGCGGATCGTTCTGCGCGTTTCCAGTTCGCGAAACACGTCGCCCTGCAGCTTCTTCACTTCGGCAAAGGCATCTTTACCGCGCCATAAGGTAGCCAGCGGTTCTTTCAGTTCAACCATTCACTTTACCCGTTATCATATCAGCTACCTTTTCCGGCAGGCTGTAGAGATCCTGCGTATCCGCATAGTGACGGGCATTGGCCGCCCATTCGCTCAGGCGCGAAGGCGTACCCAGCGCATCGGCTAGCGCCTCATTCAGCGCTGCCTGCGAAAACGGCTCGTTAACCACCACGCCACAGCGAGCATCCGCTATATAGGGCGCGTAGCCGCAGACCTCGGTGACAATCACCGGTAGCCCTGCCGCCACCGCCTCCAGCAGCACAATGCCTGCCGCCTCCTGTTTCGCAGGATGCATAAGCAGATCCGCTGCGGCCATCAACTCCGCCACGTCGCTGCGTCCGGCAAAGAAGTGTACATTCTCTTTGATGCCCAGCTTTGCAGCAAGGGCAGCGAAGGGTACAGGTTTATCCTGACCGACAACAAACAGCAGCGTATTTTGCCGCAGCGCGTCAGGCAGCGCGGCAATGGCCTCGATAGTGCGCGCCACACCTTTACGATTAAAATCTGACCCCACCTGCAGAACAAAGTTCTGATCCTCACCGATGCAGTTTTTCTCGCGATAAAGGCGACGGCTGTCCGCAATCTGCTCGCTGTACTTGCGATCGGGATAGATACCCGGCGGCAGAATGTGAAAACGCTCAGGCTCGGTATGATAGTGGCGCTGGAAATCGGCTATCTGCTTATCCGTCAGCATCAGTAGCTGCGTCTTCTTGCCCTGTTCAAAGGTGGCACGCTCAAAGGCCGCATAGTGACGGTAGCGTGACGTCAGGCGATAGAAAAAGCCCTTCTCCTGCGCCACTTTTTCCGCATAGCAGACGTCCGCCGCGTAGTAGATATCGAGATCCGGCATCTTGTTAAAGCCGACCACCCGCGCCACAGGATGCTGCGCAAGATGCGCTTTTACCCATTGATAATACTCGGCGTTGCGCCCGTGGTTGGTGCGCTTCCTGACCGGCACCACTATCAGCTCAAACTCTGCCGGGCACTCGCCCTGCCAGGACTGGGTGTAGACCCGTACCTGGTGGCCACGTCCTGCTACCGTCTGGGCAATGCGCATAAAATCACGCTGTAGCCCGCCAAACGGGAAGTATTTGTAGAGGCAAAAGGCAACAATCACAGGGGGCCACCCGTCTGCACGGCAGCGTTGAGCGGTGGCAACAGCGTCCTGGCAGCAGCGATGACCTCCTCAGCCGGGATCACAGAGAGGTAGCGCCGGTTGCGATCGAGTTGGTCACGCGTCGGCATCGGCTGGTAGTTCCCGGCCCACAGCACGACAGCGTCCTTTGACCACGGACGCCAGGCAATATGATCGGTCGCGCCAAACAGGGCAATGATTTTCGTTTTTACCGCGGCGGCGATATGCATAGGTGCGGAGTCGACGCCAATAAACAGCGCAGCATGATCGATAAGCGCGGCCAGCTCAGGAAAACGCGTTTTTCCCGCCAGCGCGGTGACCGGACGCGTTTCGCAAGCGCTGGCAATCTCTTCCACGCACGCCAGATCCTCCGCGCCGGGTCCGGAGGTGAGCACCACCTCATAGCCCTGATGATGCAGGGCGTCGATGACCTGAGAGAATTTGCTGTTATCCCAGCACTTAAAAGCCTGGCGCGCCGTAGGCTGGATCACAACATAGTGCTCCCCTACCCCGGCAGCGGTCAGCTGCTCGCGCATCGCCTGCCAGTTTTGCCCGGCATAGCTCATGGTGAGCTCGCGATAATCTTCCGCAATCCCCAGCGGACGCAGCGCCGACAGGTTGCGCTCAACAATATGATCGCCCACGACGGGAGCGTGATGGGTAAAGCTTTTACGCCAGAAAGCTGCCTGACGATGGGGGAAATCCTGCGAAATCTTGACGCGGGCAGGCAGGCAGCGCACCAGCGCGGCGACCATCCACTGGTCCGTGAGATTGACGATAAGATCGTAACGGTTAGCGCGCAGCTGTTTGAGCACATCCACGAAGTTAGTGATTTTCTCCCCGGCTTTGGCTTTTTTATTTTTGAGGCCGTAGAGCGCGTTGATCTCCGCGTTTTCTGACAGGATAGGGATCGTATCCTGGTAGAGCAGCACGTCGATTTTCGCGTCAGGGTAGCGGCGTTTCAGGGTGCTTACGACGGGCGTCGTGAGCAGCATATCCCCATGAAAGCGCATTTTTATCAGCAGAATTCTTTGAAATGGCTTTTCCACAAGCGGCTCTTATCCGTTGATGATGACCAATATAAACAACAATAAGCACGCTATCGCCCAGGCTAACCCGCTACCCGTGCACCGTAACGCGCTCATTTTTGCGCGCTAGTGTAGCATTTCTTGCTGTCTAAGCCGACACGAATGTTTTTTCAGCAACGTGCTGATTTCAACTAACTTTATAAAAATACAACAAAAAAGCACAGGTTTTAGGATTCATCGCCCACCGAAGGGGGGATTTGCAGCGAATTCGGCAAAAGTAATAGCATTGATGCAGCTAAATACATAGAATTCCCAGCACATCCATCAGCCAGTGCGTACTATGCTTCAATTGCTTTACACCACTCTTTTCTACCTGATTCAGCCGCTTATTTGGCTGCGTCTCTGGGTGCGTGGTCGCAAAGCACCGGCATACCGCAAACGCTGGGGCGAGCGTTACGGCTTCTATAAGCAAGCGCTGAAGCCCGGCGGCATTCTGATGCACTCCGTTTCTGTGGGCGAAACCCTGGCGGCCATTCCGCTGGTACGCGCCCTGCGCCATCGCTATCCGGATCTGCCGATTACCGTCACTACCATGACCCCGACCGGCTCCGAGCGCGTGCTCTCCGCCTTTGGCAATGACGTTCAACACGTCTACCTGCCCTACGATCTGCCGGACGCGCTCAATCGTTTTCTCAACGCGGTGGATCCGAAACTGGTGCTGGTGATGGAGACCGAGCTGTGGCCGAACCTGATCGCCGCCCTGCACACGCGCAAAATCCCGCTGGTGATCGCTAATGCTCGTCTCTCTGCGCGCTCCGCTAAAGGCTATGCAAAGCTGGGCGATTTTATTCGTACCCTGCTGCGTCGTATCACGTTGATCGCTGCCCAGAACGAGGAGGATGGCGAGCGCTTTATTGCCCTTGGCGCGAAGCGTAACCAGCTCACCGTCACCGGCAGCCTGAAGTTTGATATCTCGGTTACGCCGCAGCTCGCCTCCCGGGCAGTGACGCTGCGCCGCCAGTGGGCTCCGCATCGCCCGGTGTGGATCGCCACCAGCACCCACGAGGGTGAAGAGAGTGCGGTCATTGAGGCACACCAGACGCTGTTAAGAGAGTTTCCTAACCTGCTGCTGATCCTGGTTCCGCGCCACCCGGAACGTTTCCCGGACGCCATTAACCTGGTGCGCCAGGCGGGCCTGAGCTACATCACCCGCTCCTCCGGGGAAGTCCCCTCCAGCAGCACTCAAGTGGTGGTAGGCGATACCATGGGCGAGCTGATGCTGCTCTACGGCATTGCCGATCTCGCCTTCGTTGGCGGTTCGCTGGTAGAGCGCGGCGGGCATAACCCGCTGGAGGCCGCTGCGCACGCTATTCCGGTGCTGATGGGGCCGCACACCTTCAACTTTAAAGATATCTGCGCCCGTCTGACCCAGGCCGATGGTTTAATCACCGTGACGGACGTCGCCTCGCTGAGTAAAGAGGTCGCCTCCCTGCTGACCGATGAGGACTACCGCAACTTTTACGGTCGCCATGCGGTAGAGGTGCTCTATCAAAACCAGGGCGCGCTACAGCGTCTGTTACAATTGCTGGAACCCTATCTGCCACCAAAAGCCCATTAAGGTTTTTATATGCAAAAGCGCGCAATTTACCCTGGCACCTTCGATCCGGTCACCAACGGCCATATCAACATCATCACCCGGGCCGCGGGCATGTTCGATCGGGTTATCATGGCGATTGCCGCCAGCCCAAGCAAGAAACCCCTCTTCTCGCTGGAGGAGCGCGTTGCTCTCGCCCAGGAGGCTACTGCTCATCTTGAAAACGTTGAGGTCATTGGCTTTAGCGATCTGATGGCAAACTTTGCCCGTAACCAGCAGGCGACCATTTTGATCCGGGGTCTGCGGGCGGTGGCGGATTTTGAGTATGAGACCCAGCTGGCGCATATGAATCGCCACCTGATGCCGGAGCTGGAGAGCGTCTTTCTGATGCCTGCCAAAGAGTGGTCGTTTATCTCGTCGTCGCTGGTCAAAGAGGTCGCGCGCCATCAAGGTGACGTTACGGACTTCCTGCCACCAAACGTGCACCAGGCGCTGTTGCAGAAGCTTCAGTAGGATCCGCTATGCCGGGCGGCGCTGCGCTTGCCCGGCCTACATAACGCGACTACTTCTGGCAGTTGCGGCAGTAGAAGGTCGCGCGCTGGGCGTGCTTGGTCGCTATAATTGGCGTCGCGCAGACGCGGCAGGGTTCACCTTTGCGCCCGTAAACCTGCAGCTGCTGGGCGAAGTAGCCCGGCTTGCCATCGCTTTGCAAAAAGTCTTTTAACGTTGTCCCGCCCTGCTCTATCGAGCGCAGCAGCACTGCCTTAATCACCTGCACCAGCAGGGCATACTCGTCCTGTGAGAGCGATGAGGCGAGCCGGTCAGGATGGATCCCGGCAGCAAACAGCGATTCGCTGGCATAGATATTGCCTACGCCTACCACCAGCTTGTTATCCATCAGCCAGGGTTTAATGGCGGTTTTCTTTTTGGCGCACTTCTGCTGTAGATATTCGGCATTGAACGCATCGCTGAGCGGCTCCGGCCCCAGGTGCGCCAGCACGTTGTGCCCCTCCAGCTCTTTGGTCCACAGCCAGGCACCAAAGCGGCGGGGATCGGTATAGCGCAGCACTTTGCCGTTACTCATCACCAGATCGACATGATCGTGCTTCTCGGCAGGAAGATCGTGCGGAAGAATGCGCAGGCTACCGGACATGCCGAGATGGACGATGATCCAGCCGTCGGGCAGCTCCAGCAGCAGATATTTTGCCCGCCGCTGTACGCTCAGCACGGGTTTATCGCTCAGGCGATGGATCTCGTCGGAAACGGGCCAGCGCAGGCGGCCATTACGCACCACCGCGTGCAGGATAGTTTGCCCCACCAGATGCGGCTCTATACCGCGGCGGCTGGTTTCTACCTCAGGTAATTCAGGCATGTTTCCTCCTCAGAGACGCAGAATGCAAAAAACCCGGCCGAAGCCGGGTTTCTGTACAAGAAAACTAAAACTTATTTAATTTTAGCTTCTTTGTAAAGAACGTGCTGACGGACAACTGGATCGAACTTTTTCAGTTCCAGTTTTTCCGGCTTAGTACGTTTGTTCTTCGTAGTGGTATAGAAGTGACCAGTACCAGCAGAAGAAACCAGCTTGATTTTCTCACGAATACCTTTAGCCATGATTTATTTCCTCTTTAAGTACTTAGTACTTTTCGCCACGGGCACGCAGTTCAGACAGAACTGTATCGATGCCTTTTTTATCGATTACACGCATACCTTTAGCAGATACGCGCAGGGTGACAAAACGCTTCTCGCTCTCAACCCAGAAACGGTGAGAGTGCAGGTTCGGCAGGAAACGGCGTTTAGTCGCGTTCAGTGCGTGGGAACGGTTGTTACCGGTCACCGGACGCTTGCCAGTAACTTGGCAGACTCGGGACATGTCTATTCTCCAAAAATCAAATTAGCTCGAGCTTCGTATAGGGTTTTGACGCCTCGTCAGGCTGTAAGGCCCGGTCACGGCGGTTCAGTGTGAACTCGCGATTGCCAGGCCCAAATGCCAAACCCGAGATTCTCAAAGGTGGCGTAGTATACGCTGTGTCGGCTGTGTGCTCAAGTCCCGAACAGACAAAGATCCCGCTGGATCGCGCGGGGTGGCTTAAATCCAACCACGTTCGGCAAATGAAACCCACTCTCCCCGGCCTACCACGAGGTGATCTAATACACGGATATCCATGAATTCACAACACTTTACCACACGTTCGGTGATTTGTTTATCGGCAAAACTGGGTTCCGCATAACCCGAAGGATGATTATGAGCAAGGATCACGGCGGCGGCATTGATCGCGATAGCTTCCCGGACAATTTCACGCGGATGCACCTCAACGTGGCTCAGCGTGCCGGAAAAGAGGCGGCTGTGCCTGAGCACCCGGTTCTGGTTATTGAGATAGATGACCAGAAAGATCTCGCGCGGCTCGTCGGCAAGTTGGCTTTGCAGAAACGCTTTGGTCGCCTGCGGGCTGTCTAAGGTCAGCGCCTCCTGAATGCTGGAGGCATGGTAGCGGCGCGCCAGCTCGGCGATGCCTTTGAGCTGGGCAAACTTCGCCACGCCGATACCCGACACCTCGGCAAACTGCTGCGCATCCGCAGAGAGCAGATCGTACAACGAACCGAAATGCGCCACCAGATATTCGGCGAAGGCCATCACGCTGCGCTCCGGCGTGCCGGTACGCAGAAACAGCGCCAGCAGTTCGATATCGGTGAGGGACGCAATCCCTAGCCGCAGCATCTTCTCGCGGGGCATCTTTTCACGCGGCATGTTCTCATATGATGTCAGCGACCTGGCCGTCTCCATAGCGCTCCTCCCTGTGAAAACCCGATTTTGCCACGGCACGCGCAGCGGCTCGACCTACGGTATTCGCTTTTGCGTAGCAGCTCGTAAAGTGAGTCATGCGCAAAAGCACGCCACTTTGCAGAGTGTGATAAAATGCCCACCTTCTGGTGAAACCCCAACAGGAATGAATCATGATGAGCCTGGCCGGTAAAAAAATCGTTCTTGGCGTGAGCGGCGGCATCGCTGCGTATAAAACGCCGGAGCTGGTGCGTCGTCTGCGCGATCGCGGCGCAGAGGTGCGTGTGGCAATGACCGAGGGTGCCAAAGCCTTTATTACCCCGCTGAGCCTGCAGGCGGTGTCGGGCTATCCGGTTTCCGATAGCCTGCTGGATCCGGCTGCCGAAGCGGCAATGGGGCATATTGAGCTGGGCAAGTGGGCTGATTTGGTGATCCTCGCCCCGGCAACCGCCGATCTGATTGCCCGCGTGACCGCCGGTATGGCTAACGATCTGGTGTCGACCATCTGCCTGGCCACGCCATCCCCCATTGCGGTGGTTCCGGCAATGAACCAGCAGATGTACCGCGCCGCCGCTACCCAGCATAACCTCAGCGTGCTGGCCGCCCGTGGTGTGCTGCTGTGGGGGCCGGACAGCGGCAGCCAGGCCTGTGGTGACGTGGGTCCGGGGCGGATGCTCGACCCGCTGGCTATCGTCGATTTGGCCGCAGCGCATTTTTCGCCTGTCAAAACACTGCAACATCTGAATATCATGATTACCGCAGGTCCGACGCAGGAGCTGCTGGATCCGGTGCGCTACATCACCAATAAAAGCTCCGGCAAGATGGGCTTCGCCATTGCCGACGCCGCGGCCCGCCTCGGCGCGAACGTGACGCTGGTGAGCGGCCCGGTGTCGCTACCGACGCCAGCAGAGGTGAAGCGTGTCGATGTGGTGACCGCGCTGGAGATGGAAGCCGCCGTACAGGCTCAGGTTCAGTCGCAGCAGATTTTTATCGGCTGTGCTGCCGTTGCTGACTACCGCGCCGCCGCCGTTGCCGATGAGAAGATCAAAAAGCAAGGCGATGAAATTACAATAAAAATGGTTAAAAACCCGGATATCGTTGCTGGCGTTGCGGCGCTGAGTACAAACCGCCCTTATGTGGTAGGGTTTGCCGCCGAAACAAATAATGTGGAAGAATACGCCCGGCAAAAACGTATCCGCAAAAACCTTGATCTGATCTGCGCCAATGACGTATCTGATGCAAATCAAGGATTTAATAGCGACAACAACGCATTACACCTTTTCTGGCAGGATGGCGACAAAGTTCTGCCGCTTGAGCGCAAAGCACTTCTGGGACAACTACTACTGGACGAGATCGTTACCCGTTATGATGAAAAAAATCGACGTTAAAATTATGGACCCGCGCGTTGGCAAAGCGTTTCCGCTGCCAACCTACGCCACCTCCGGCTCTGCCGGTCTTGACCTGCGAGCCTGTCTTGATGACGCCGTAGAGCTGGCACCGGGCGCAACGACGCTGCTGCCGACGGGCCTGGCTATTCACATCGCCGATCCGTCGCTGGCCGCCGTGATTTTACCGCGCTCGGGCCTCGGCCATAAGCATGGCGTGGTGCTGGGCAACCTGGTTGGCCTGATTGATTCAGACTACCAGGGACAGCTGATGGTCTCGGTCTGGAACCGCGGCAAGGAAAGCTTCACGATTGAGCCGGGCGAACGTATTGCACAGATGGTATTTGTGCCGGTGGTGCAGGCAGAGTTCAACCTGGTAGAAGAGTTTGACAGCTCTGAACGTGGTGAAGGCGGCTTCGGCCATTCCGGGCGTCAGTAGGTCGCCTCGTCCTTATATCATCCAGGATGCGTCTAAAAGATGGCAGAAAAACAAACCGCGAAAAGGAATCGTCGCGAAGAAATACTTCAGTCTCTGGCACTTATGCTTGAATCCAGCGATGGCAGCCAACGTATTACCACGGCCAAGCTGGCGGCGTCGGTTGGTGTCTCCGAAGCAGCTCTTTATCGTCATTTTCCAAGCAAAACGCGCATGTTTGACAGCTTGATCGAGTTTATCGAAGATAGCTTGACGACGCGTATCAACTTAATCCTAAAAGATGAGAAAGATACGCTGGCACGCCTGCGTCTCATCATTCAGCTGATTTTAGGCTTTGGTGAACGCAATCCTGGACTAACGCGGATCCTCACCGGTCATGCGCTGATGTTTGAGCAGGATCGCTTACAGAGCCGTATCAACCAACTATTTGAGCGGATTGAATCGCAGCTGCGGCAGGTTCTGCGCGAGCGGAAGATGCGCGAGGGTGAAGGTTTTACCGTGGATGAGACGCTGCTGGCGAGCCAGCTGCTGGCCCAGTGCGAAGGTATGCTGTCGCGCTTTGTGCGCAGCGAGTTCAAATATCGGCCCACGGAAGACTTTGACGTCCGCTGGCCGCTGATGGTGGCCCAGCTACATTAATCCGTAAGCCTGCCGATCCGTACGCCCGGTCCGCATTCGCGTGACCGGGCTATTTAACGCTTAAACGCCAAACTCTTCCCGATACGCCTGCACCGACGCCAGATGGTTCGCCATCTCCGGACGCTCTTCCAGATAAGCAATCAGATCCTTCAGGGTGATGATAGAGATCACCTGGCAGGCATAGTCGCGTTCGACCTCCTGAATTGCCGAGATATCCCCGCGTCCGCGCTCCTGACGGTCAAGGGAGATCAGTACCCCTGCCAGCGTCGCGCCATTGGCCTGGATAATCTCCATTGACTCACGGATAGCGGTTCCGGCGGTGATCACGTCATCGACCAGCATGACTCGACCCTGCAGCGCGCTGCCGACCAGACTGCCGCCTTCGCCGTGGTCCTTGGCTTCTTTACGGTTAAAGCAGTAGGGCACGTCGCGTTCATGGTGCTCCGCCAGCGCAACCGCCGTGGTGGTGGCGATGGGAATGCCTTTATAGGCAGGGCCAAACAGCAGATCGAAATCGATACCGGAATCCACCAACGCTTCGGCATAGAAACGGCCTAACAGTGCCAGATCGCGCCCGGTATTAAACAGCCCGGCGTTGAAGAAATAGGGGCTTTTACGCCCGGATTTCAGCGTAAACTCGCCGAACTTAAGTACCTGCTTGTTAAGCGCAAACTCAATAAACTGGCGCTGATACGGTTTCATGGCTCTGCTCCTCATCTTACTTTCATTGTTTTATAACGGTTACGCTAAATAATTC
>NZ_LR607338.1:1109702-1112248 GCF_902164725.1 Pseudescherichia vulneris
GCGTGAAGTATGACGCGTAAAAAAAGGGCGACTCAATGGTCGCCCTTAAAAACTATTTCTCTAACGCCGCTTTTTGCGTCGCTACGATGGATTCAATCCCCTCTCTGGCCAACGCCAGCAGCGAGAGCAGCTCCTCATGGGTGAACGGCTCGCCTTCGGCGGTGCCCTGCACCTCGATCATGCGGCCATCTTCGGTCATTACCACGTTCATATCGGTTTCGGCGGCAGAGTCTTCAACATACTCCAGATCGCACACTGCTTCGCCCTTGACGATGCCCACGGAGACCGCAGCCACCATCCCTTTCATTGGGTTGGTCTTCAGCTTGCCGGCAGCAACCAGCTTGTTCAGCGCATCCGCCAGCGCCACGCACGCACCGGTAATAGAGGCAGTACGCGTGCCGCCGTCGGCCTGGATCACGTCGCAGTCGAGGGTAATGGTGAACTCACCCAGCGCTTTCAAGTCTACGGCGGCGCGCAGAGAGCGGGCGATCAGGCGCTGGATCTCCAGCGTACGGCCACCCTGCTTGCCTTTCGCGGCTTCGCGGGCGTTACGGGTATGGGTGGCGCGCGGCAGCATGCCATACTCAGCGGTGATCCACCCCTGGCCCTGGCCTTTCAGGAAACGCGGCACGCCTTCATCGATAGAGGCGGTACACAGAACTTTAGTGTCACCGAATTCAACCAGCACGGCACCTTCAGCGTGTTTTGTATAGTTTCGGGTCAGGATGACGGGACGCACCTGATTAGCGCTACGGCCTGCTGGACGCATGATGATTTCTCCGGCTTTTACGAATGTGGCTGCGCATTATACGGACTAAATACGCTTATTCCTATCTTGAGAAGGCCCCGAAAGCTATAATCCCCCCATCTCCTCTTTAAAAACAGGAACGTCTATGATCCGCAGTATGACAGCCTACGCCCGGCGTGAAATCAAGGGTGAATGGGGCAGCGCAGTCTGGGAACTACGCTCGGTTAACCAGCGCTATCTGGAGACGTGGTTTCGCCTGCCGGAGCAGTTCCGCAGCCTTGAGCCTGTAGTACGCGAGCGTATCCGTACCCGTCTGACCCGCGGCAAAATCGAATGTAACCTGCGCTTTGAGCCGGACGTCAGCGCGCAAAGCGAGCTGATTCTCAATGAAAAACTGGCTAAACAGCTGGTCACAGCCGCGAACTGGGTCAAAATGCAGAGCGACGAGGGTGAAATTAACCCGGTTGATATTCTGCGCTGGCCGGGCGTGATGGCCGCTCAGGAGCAGGATCTGGACGCGATTACCGCTGAAATCCTCTCTGCGCTGGACGGCGCGCTGGATGACTTTATCATCGCCCGTGAGACCGAAGGTCAGGCGCTGAAGAGCCTGATTGAGCAGCGCCTGGAAGGTGTTAGCGCAGAAGTCACCAAAGTACGCGCCCAGATGCCGGAAGTACTGAAGTGGCAGCGCGAGCGTCTGGTTGCCAAGCTGGAAGATGCTCAGGTGCAGCTGGAGAATAACCGTCTTGAGCAGGAGCTGGTACTGATGGCTCAGCGCATCGACGTCGCTGAAGAGCTAGACCGTCTCGACGCGCATGTGAAAGAGACCTACAACATTCTGAAGAAGAAAGAGGCCGTAGGCCGCCGCCTGGACTTTATGATGCAGGAGTTCAACCGCGAGTCGAACACCCTGGCGTCGAAGTCTATCAATGCTGATATCACCACCTCTGCTATCGAGCTTAAGGTGCTGATCGAGCAGATGCGCGAGCAGATCCAGAATATTGAGTGATGCTTAACGCGAGCTTATCTTGCTCTAGCTAAATCAAAAGGCCATTGTAAAAGATGGCCTTTATGTTTTTTATCGCAGTACTGAAAATAGCTGATGAATTTATTTATTAGTTAAAGCTGTAACTTATAAAAGTAATTAGTCAGCGTATAAAATAACGACTCTTGTAACGTCATTTATTATTAATACAACATGCTACTTTGGCTCCACAATTAAGAAAAAAACCGCACTAATAATTCATATTTAAAATAATGCTTAGGGTAAGCTGCCGGGAATGCATTGCTTATCCAACACCACGTTCTATTTGTTAAACGTGTGTTATTTACATACAGCGATACCAGTACAAGGAAGTTAACATTATGACGGCACTTCAATTCCCGTGTACCATATTCAAAACCCAGAAATGGATGGATGACTACGGGGCCAGAGACATGCGCTATGATGACTTAACCGAAGCACAACTCAGAAAACACTATCATCTGGAAAATGTGTCCACCCGCGTCAATCCTTATACATTGACGAAGGTTATACCTTTCAGCCAGTCTCAGCTGATGCCGTATGGTTATCGAGGCGATACGACTAAAATGACCCCGCAGCAGTGCGTCAGAATTTTGTTTGATGAATTCCGCCACCTTTCTCGTATGTTTGCTCTGTTCAGCCCTTACCGTCACCTGATCGATAAAATGATCACGCACATGCAGTATGGCAACGGCGCGCCTTTCCGTGATATGTTGCTGGACAGGGCGTTGAAGGAGATTATTGTTAATGATAGGTTTCAACAAAATAGCACAG
>NZ_LR607338.1:1113822-1114263 GCF_902164725.1 Pseudescherichia vulneris
CTAAGGCCAGTAAAGATTGTCGATGTTCATAAAGACGGTAGCTATAGTTATCTTTTAGTAAAAGACTTCCCAATTACTGCTAAAGGGCAAATAAACTGGTGGTTAAAAAACACAAAGATGCTCAAAAACCATTATGATATCCCTAAACCAGATTCAGATGGTGATTTTGGAATCGTTGTTTGGGATTTCGGAGAGGGTTATAAGGAACAAGGTGATGAAAGTAAGGATGACAGATTTTGTTTTGCTGATTTTAAATCCCCCAAAAACTGTATAGATAAAAATATGATTCTTTATATCACTTATACTAAGAGCTCAGGAATTTCTTTTATCACTCACAATGATGAATACCGAATAAACAAAAAAGGAGAATTAGTGAAAGACGAATCTGATTAAACAGCTTTTAATCAGAAAAAAGCAAAACTAAAACTATTAGAGCCAGTT
>NZ_LR607338.1:1116956-1117467 GCF_902164725.1 Pseudescherichia vulneris
TGGTACAGAGGGAATGCTCATCATTTTTATTTCATCAATATGGCGCTTTGTCAGGTTTATCTCACATTGATCAATGGCTGGCTGATAATCATATGTATCTTCTCCAATTTCAGAGGCCACGCCAAGGCAAAATTTTTCCCTATATTTCTCCCAGTCTTTCTGTGATTCAAGAAAATACTTACTATAAACAGTACCGACCGTTAAATCTGGATCTTCGCTTTTAAAAACAGGCCCATCATAGCTTTTAAGGATCCTGTTATTAACATCATCCACAATCCTTTTATACTGTGTAAAAATGTCGTTTTTCTTTTGCGTTAGACAATCATGAGCCCTATGATAATCATCGTTATTTTGCTTGTAACAAATGTCATTTTCCGAGCCCTGACTAAGCTCAGCCCATACTTTGGTAGGCAGAAGAAAGGCAAGAAAGATAACGGCATATGTGTTTAATTTCATTTTAAATACCCTATCCTGCTCCTATTTTTTATCACTGGCACATAGCGTATTGCTG
>NZ_LR607338.1:1118640-1119618 GCF_902164725.1 Pseudescherichia vulneris
GTTTGTGAGCAATGTTACCCCTAAAAACCGAGGCTGGCATCTAGCATAAATGAACTTGGACTTGTCATCAGCCGGTATGCAAAACTACCCGTTCGCTCTGGCAAACCCATCTATGATGCGTAGAGAAATATCAGATAAAAACCACGACCCATGACGAACACCCTGCTCTCCCCCACCCGCACCTTCGACGCCCCACCCTTTATCCGGCGTGCGGAGTCCGGTTACATCCGTCATCTGCCTGCGCTGGCCTACTGCCTCGTGGTGTATGATCGGGCGCACTACAGCGACGCGCTGTTCCAGCGTTTCTCGCAGCCGTTCCCGACGGCACTGGCTAATGCGGTGGCGAAGCGCAGAGCCGAATACTTGGCGAGCCGCTACTGCGGGCAGGTTCTGCTCGGACAGATGCAGGTAGCTTCAACGATTATTGGCACCCATGAGCGCGTTCCCCAGTGGCCAGCTGGCTGGCGGGGCAGTATCTCCCACAGTGATAAATATGCGCTGGTTGTTATCGCCCCTGAATCAACGGGACTGATGCCGGGTATCGACATTGAGCAGTGGCAGCCCGAGGTCATGCTGGAGACGGCAGACATGTTCGCCTCGTCAGACGAACAGCAGCTGCTGTCCGCGTTATCCCTGCCCTATCCGCAGGCGCTGCTAACGCTCTTTTCAGCTAAGGAGAGCCTGTATAAATCCCAGTGGCCTGAAGTGAGGCGCTACTTTGATTTCCAGGCAGCAAAGGTCACGCACGTCGATGAAGCAGAGCAGCGCTTTACCCTGACTCTCACCGAGACCTTAACTCCAGAGCTAAAGTGTGGAACCGCCTTTAGCGGCAGCTATACGTTTCTCAACGACGCGGTGATTACCTGCATCGGTTAGTTTTTGTTTTAAAACCCCCTTATTCCCTGCTTCGCCAGCCATGCCGTGAGGCTCTGCACCAGCGGATGGTGCACAAAGGTAACCAGCTGTCGTGCCTTCTCT
>NZ_LR607338.1:1119680-1134840 GCF_902164725.1 Pseudescherichia vulneris
CCGCTTGAGAACCTCAGCGCGGCCTGTGTGAGCGGCAGACCCAGCGCCATCACCCAGCGGATAAACGGTCGCTCTCGGGCCAGATTGAACTGATGCCAGATCTGCCGCCCTCTGGCTGCGCTCAGTCCCGGCGTGTTCTCAAGCTGCTGTCGGGTCAGAGCCAGCCAGGAGAAGATATGCTCAAAGCGATGCGCCTGATGCAGGAGCCGCCAGCTCGCTTCGCCCAGACCTGTAATATCCAGCACCGGCTTCGAGCTGAGCCATACCAGCCGGGCGAAAAATTGCGTCTGACAATCGGGTGCAGCATAAAAGCAGGTAAGCGAATTGAAATGTGCGGGCGGCGGCTCGGGTTTGTCGCGCGCCAGGCTACGCCATATCACCCGGTCAATGCGCGGGATACCCTGGCCCGCCAGGCTCACCTGAACCTGATCGCCTGGCGCGATATCGAGCTCTTGCCAGCGGCGGACAGAGCCAAGGTTCACCCGACGCACCGTTTTGTCATCCAGCTGCACCGGCTCAAGCTCCGCCACTACGGCAATCTTGCCGCTGCGCCCGGTAGCAAAGCGGATATGGGTTACCTCGGCAACCTGTTCAGCGGGCGGGTATTTCCAGGCCACGACCCAGTCACCCTCGCCGGGCCGCCAGCGCTTGCCCGTCGGCTCTTTCGCCGCGCGGATCACCACCCCGTCGGTGACAAAGGGCAGCGGGGAGGTGAACCAGCGGGTGCGGATGGTTTCGACTTCATCGGCATTTTTCACCGGCAGGCTAAAACGCGCACTGGTGTTAAACCCGGCTTTGCTCAGCAGCTTTAGGCGCTGCTCCATCGCAGCAGGGCCGTCCGGCCAGGCCCAGATAAAGAGCGCGAGCTCATTAAGTAAGGGGGAGTTCTCCCGCTGCATCATCGCGCCCGCCACCTTTGCGCGGGCGTTGATGCCACCCATCCGTTGCTGAATATGACCATCACGCGCCAGATAGATCTCGCCCTGCAGGACGCTGTTGGCCAGCGGCCCGGTAAGCCGTTCAGGTAGGGAAGGAATAAGACGCACCTTCTCGGTCCACGGCTCCCCCTTGCGACCATCGCCACGGCTGATGGCTTCTGCTAGCCGCCCGTTGCGGTAGACCAGCGTCACCGCCACGCCATCAACCTTAGGCTGTACCCACAGCTCACGGCGGTCGCCCATCCAGCGCCTGAGTGCATACTTGTCCGCCAGCTTGCGCACCCCGGTATGCATCACCGGATGCGGCACCGAACCACGCACAGGTGGTGCTGAGACGTCGGGCAGCGGCTGGGATATAAAGCAACGCTGCCACTGCGCCAGCCGATCGCTGAGGCGATCGTACACCGCATCACTCACCCCGCTGCTTCCCTCTAGCCAGTATGCCGTGTTCCACTGGGCGACCTGCCTCTGGAGCCGGGCGATCTCCAGCTGTGCCCGAAAGGGCGACCAGGACGGACAGGCCGCCGTGCTGTAGCAGCTCCAGATCGTTAAGCCGAGCGCCAATCCTCTACGTTTCCACATATTCTGTCTCCCTTACCTCGACCAGCACGGTATACCGCACGGCGAACCGGCTGACGAATGGCAAAACGGCACGCTGCGAGGCGGCTTCAGCGCTTTTTAAATCGTTGCTGCAAACGAGAGGTGAATCAGGAAGAGAGTGCGCAAAATGCAATAATCTCGTGCGAAAATGTGACAAAAACTACGTTAAAGGGTGCCGACGTGTATAATAGGCACGTATGTAGACATTTCCGTTCGTTCATTACATATAAAGATACTCATGGCTCAAGGCACGCTCTATATCGTTTCCGCCCCTAGCGGCGCGGGCAAATCAAGCCTGATTCAGGCTTTGTTAAAGACCCAACCGTTGTACGACACCCAGGTTTCTGTTTCACATACCACGCGCGCGCCGCGTCCCGGTGAAGTGCACGGTGAACACTACTTCTTTGTGAATCATGACGAATTCAAGACCATGATTGACAACGATGCGTTCCTTGAGCATGCGGAAGTGTTTGGCAACTACTACGGTACGTCCCTGGCCGCCATTGAGCAGGTGCTCTCTACGGGCGTAGACGTCTTCCTCGATATCGACTGGCAGGGCGCGCAGCAGATCCGCGCAAAAATGCCCCAGGCGCGCAGTATCTTTGTATTGCCGCCGTCAAAGCTGGAGCTGGATCGCCGCCTGCGCGGTCGTGGCCAGGATAGCGAAGAGGTGATTGCCAAGCGTATGGCCCAGGCAGTTGCAGAAATGAGCCATTACGCCGAATATGATTATCTGGTTGTGAACGATGATTTTGATACCGCTATCAGCGATATGAAGACCATCATCCGTGCTGAACGTCTGCGCATGGGCCGCCAAATGCAGCGACATGACGCTTTAATCAGCAAACTATTGGCAGATTGAACCGGGTTTCAGTATCATGCCCAGTCATTTCTTCATCTGTGGAGCACTTTAAGTATGGCACGCGTAACTGTTCAGGACGCTGTAGAGAAAATTGGTAACCGTTTTGACCTGGTACTGGTGGCCGCGCGTCGCGCTCGTCAGATGCAGGTTGGCGGTAAAGATCCGCTGGTAGCGGAAGAGAACGATAAAACTACCGTTATCGCGCTGCGCGAAATCGAAGAAGGTCTGATTACCAATCAGATCCTCGACGTACGTGAGCGCCAGGAGCAGCAAGAGCAGGAAGCCGCTGAGTTACAGGCCGTCACCGCTATTGCTGAAGGTCGTCGTTAATAACGCTGCAGGTCACCCTTGTATCTGTTTGAAAGCCTGAATCAACTGATTCGCACCTACCTGCCGGAAGACCAGATCAAACGTCTCCAGCAGGCGTATCTCGTTGCACGTGACGCTCACGAGGGCCAAACACGTTCAAGCGGTGAACCCTACATTACGCACCCGGTAGCGGTAGCCTGTATTCTGGCCGAGATGAAACTCGACCACGAAACGCTGATGGCTGCGCTGCTGCATGACGTAATTGAAGATACCCCCGCCACCTACCAGGACATGGAGCAGCTGTTTGGCAAAACCGTGGCCGAGCTGGTGGAAGGGGTCTCAAAGCTTGATAAGCTGAATTTCCGCGATAAGAAAGAGGCCCAGGCCGAAAACTTTCGCAAGATGATCATGGCGATGGTGCAGGATATCCGCGTCATTCTCATCAAGCTTGCTGACCGCACCCACAACATGCGCACCCTGGGCTCACTACGCCCGGACAAGCGTCGCCGCATCGCCCGTGAAACCCTCGAAATCTACAGTCCGCTGGCGCACCGCTTAGGTATCCACCACATTAAAACCGAGCTGGAAGAGCTGGGCTTTGAAGCGCTGCACCCGAACCGCTACCGCGTGATTAAAGAAGTCGTCAAGGCCGCGCGCGGCAACCGTAAAGAGATGATTCAAAAGATCCTCTCGGAGATCGAAGGGCGTTTGCAGGAGGCGGGTATCCCCTGCCGCGTGAGCGGTCGCGAGAAGCATCTCTACTCCATCTACTGCAAGATGGTGCTGAAAGAGCAGCGTTTTCACTCGATCATGGACATCTATGCGTTCCGGGTGATTGTTGAGGATCTCGACACCTGCTATCGCGTGCTGGGTCAGATGCACAGCCTCTACAAGCCGCGTCCAGGACGCATGAAGGACTATATCGCCATTCCGAAAGCGAACGGCTATCAGTCTCTGCACACCTCCATGATTGGCCCGCACGGCGTGCCGGTTGAGGTGCAGATCCGGACTGAAGATATGGACCAGATGGCGGAGATGGGGGTTGCAGCACACTGGGCTTATAAAGAGCACGGCGAGAGCAGCACTACCGCACAGATCCGCGCCCAGCGCTGGATGCAGAGCCTGCTTGAGCTCCAGCAGAGCGCAGGCAGCTCCTTTGAATTTATCGAAAGCGTTAAATCCGATCTCTTCCCGGATGAGATTTACGTTTTCACACCGGAAGGGCGCATCGTTGAGCTGCCTGCCGGTGCGACGCCGGTCGACTTCGCCTATGCGGTGCATACCGATATCGGTCACGCCTGCGTGGGCGCACGCGTCGATCGGCAGCCTTACCCGCTGTCACAGCCGTTGGCGAGTGGGCAGACGGTAGAGATTATTACCGCACCGGGCGCACGCCCCAACGCTGCCTGGCTTAACTTTGTCGTGAGCTCGAAAGCGCGCGCCAAAATCCGCCAGATGCTGAAAAACCTCAAGCGCGATGACTCGGTAAGCCTGGGCCGTCGTCTGCTGAATCACGCCCTCGGCGGTAGCCGCAAGCTGGCGGAGATCCCGTCTGAGAATATCCAGCGCGAGCTGGTGCGCATGAAGCTTGTCTCCCTTGACGATCTGCTGGCGGAAATCGGCCTCGGTAACGCCATGAGCGTGGTGGTAGCGAAAAATCTACAGCAGGGCGAAGCCTCCGCTGTGTCTACCACACCGAGCCATGGTCATCTGCCGATTAAGGGCGCAGACGGGGTGCTGATCACCTTTGCGAAATGCTGCCGTCCGATCCCCGGCGACCCTATTATTGCGCACGTCAGCCCTGGTAAAGGGCTGGTGATCCACCATGAGTCCTGCCGTAACATCCGTGGCTACCAGAAAGAGCCCGAGAAGTTTATGGCGGTCGAGTGGGATAAAGAGACGGCGCAGGAGTTTATCACCGAGATCAAGGTGGATATGTTCAACCATCAGGGCGCCCTGGCAAACCTGACGGCGGCAATCAACACCGCCTCTTCCAATATTCAAAGCCTGAATACGGAAGAGAAAGATGGTCGCGTCTATAGCGCCTTTATCCGCCTGACCTGCCGCGATCGTGTGCACCTGGCGAATATCATGCGCAAAATCCGCGTGCTGCCGGACGTGATCAAGGTCACCCGTAACCGAAACTAGCCCTATGACTCTGAAACGTTATGCGCGTATACGTGAGATGCTTGCCAGGCGCCAGCCTGATCTCACCGTCTGCATGGAGCAGGTCCATAAGCCGCATAACGTTTCGGCAATCATTCGCACCGCCGATGCCGTCGGCGTGCATGAAGTCCACGCCGTCTGGCCGGAAAACCGGATGCGCATCATGGCCTCCTCCGCTGCGGGAAGTAACAGCTGGGTACAGGTTAAAACGCACCGCACCATTGCCGATGCCGTCGGGCATCTGAAAGGTCAGGGGATGCAGGTGCTGGCTACCCATCTCTCTGAAAAATCCGTAGATTTCCGTGATATCGACTATACCCGCCCCACCTGTATTCTGATGGGACAGGAGAAGACCGGTATCACCCAAGAGGCGCTGGACCTGGCGGACCAGGACATCATCATTCCGATGATCGGTATGGTGCAGTCGCTTAACGTTTCGGTCGCCTCAGCGCTGATCCTCTATGAGGCACAGCGCCAGCGGCAGAACGCCGGAATGTACGCTCGCGATACCAGCACCATAGATGATGACGACCAGCATCGACTGCTGTTTGAAGGCAGTTACCCGGTGCTGGCCCGTGTAGCGAAGCAGAAAGGGCTGCCCTATCCCGACCTTAACGCGCAGGGCGAAATCGAAGCCGACGCCGCGTGGTGGTCCACCATGCAGGCAAGCAGGTAAGATTATGCAAGGCAAACTGCTCGATGCTGTTCCGCTCAGCTCTTTAACCGGCGTTGGCGCGGCGCAAAGCAGCAAGCTGGCCAAAATCGGCTTAGTGAACGTGCAGGATCTACTCCTGCATCTGCCGCTGCGCTATGAAGATCGCACCCATCTCTATCCTATCGCTGACCTGCTACCGGGTGTTTATGCCACGGTCGAAGGTGAAGTGCTTAATAGCAACGTGACCTTCGGCGGGCGTCGGATGATGACCTGCCAGATCAGCGACGGCAGCGGCATCCTGACCATGCGCTTCTTCAACTTCAACGCGGCGATGAAAAATAGTCTCTCGCCAGGCCGCCGTGTGCTGGCCTACGGCGAGGCGAAGCGTGGCAAGTACGGCGCGGAGATGATCCACCCCGAGTACCGCATTCAGGGCGATCTCAGCACCCCGGAGATGCAGGAGACCCTCACCCCGGTCTACCCGACCACCGAAGGTATCAAGCAGGGAACGCTGCGTAAGCTGACCGATCAGGCACTGGATCTGCTCGACACCTGCGCTATCACGGAGCTGCTTCCGCCTGAGCTGGCGCAGGGGATGATGAGCCTGCCGGAGGCGCTGCGCACGCTGCATCGTCCGCCGCCGACCTTACAGCTGGACGACTTAGAGCTTGGCCAGCATCCTGCCCAGCGCCGCCTGATCCTTGAAGAGCTGCTGGCGCATAACCTCAGCATGCTGGCACTGCGCGCCGGGGCGCAGCGGTTCCACGCTCTGTCACTGAAGGCCAACGATACGTTAAAAAATCAGCTGCTGGCGGCCCTGCCGTTTAAGCCTACCGCCGCCCAGGCGCGGGTTACAGCAGAGATCGAGCGCGATATGGCGCTGGATATTCCGATGATGCGCCTGGTGCAGGGTGATGTTGGCTCGGGCAAAACGCTGGTGGCCGCGCTGGCCGCGCTGCGCGCCATTGCCAACGGCAAGCAGGTGGGGCTGATGGCACCCACCGAACTGTTGGCCGAGCAGCACGCCAACAACTTCCGCAGTTGGTTTGAGCCACTGGGTATTCAGGTAGGCTGGCTGGCGGGCAAGCAGAAGGGTAAGGCTCGTCTTGCGCAGCAGGAGGCAATTGCCAGCGGCCAGGTGCAGATGGTGGTCGGCACGCACGCCATTTTCCAGGAGCAGGTGCAGTTTAACGGTCTGGCACTGGTGATCATCGATGAGCAGCACCGCTTTGGCGTCCACCAGCGGCTGGCGCTGCGGGAGAAGGGTCAGCAGCAGGGCTTTCATCCGCACCAGCTGATCATGACCGCCACCCCAATTCCCCGCACTCTGGCGATGACCGCCTATGCCGATCTCGACACCTCGGTGATCGACGAGCTGCCGCCGGGGCGTACTCCGGTTACCACCGTGGCAATTGCTGATACGCGGCGTGGCGAGATTATCGAGCGCGTGCGCCATGCCTGTACCAACGAAGGTCGCCAGGCCTATTGGGTCTGTACCCTGATTGAAGAGTCCGATCTGCTGGAGGCGCAGGCCGCTGAAGCCACATGGGAGGAGCTGAAGCTGGCCCTGCCAGAGCTGAATGTTGGCCTGGTCCATGGCCGCATGAAGCCCGCCGAGAAGCAGGCGGTAATGCAGGCCTTCAAGCAGGGCGAGCTGCATCTGCTGGTGGCGACCACGGTAATTGAAGTAGGCGTAGACGTCCCGAATGCCAGCCTGATGATCATCGAGAACCCGGAGCGTCTGGGTCTTGCGCAACTCCATCAGCTGCGGGGCCGCGTTGGCCGTGGTGCGGTTGCCTCCCACTGCGTGCTGCTTTACAAATCCCCGCTCTCGAAAACGGCGCAGATGCGTTTGCAGGTCCTGCGCGACAGCAACGACGGCTTTGTGATTGCGCAAAAAGATCTGGAGATCCGCGGCCCCGGCGAGCTGCTGGGAACCCGCCAAACCGGTAATGCCGAGTTTAAGGTCGCCGACCTGCTCCGTGACCGGGCGATGATCCCCGAAGTACAGCGTCTCGCCCGGCATATTCACGAACGCTACCCGGAGCAGGCCGCAGCGCTGATCGAGCGCTGGATGCCGGAAACCGAGCGTTATTCCAACGCCTGATAATACCTCTCAGAAACACCTTGTAAAATTTATAAATGCAATCGTTTGCTTTTCGGGGTCGCTCAGCTAAAATGCCCGCTTTTCCACCGTGGAATTGCCTGAGATGTCCGTTAACACCGTCGAGTCTGAAAATGCGCAACCGGTTGCGCAGCCACACAACAGCGAACTGATCTACCGTCTGGAAGACCGTCCGCCGCTGGCGCAAACCCTTTTTGCCGCCTGCCAGCACCTGCTGGCGATGTTTGTTGCGGTCATCACTCCGGCACTGCTGATCTGCCAGGCACTCGGCCTGCCTGCCCAGGATACGCAGCACATTATCAGCATGTCGCTGTTCGCCTCTGGCGTCGCCTCGATTATCCAGATTAAAGCCTGGGGTCCGGTGGGTTCAGGTCTGCTCTCCATTCAGGGCACCAGCTTTAACTTTGTTGCCCCGCTGATCATGGGCGGCACGGCGCTGAAAACCGGCGGCGCGGACGTCCCAACGATGATGGCGGCGCTGTTCGGCACCCTGATGCTGGCGAGCTGCACCGAGATGGTCATCTCCCGCGTGCTGCACCTGGCTCGCCGGGTGATCACCCCGCTGGTCTCCGGCGTGGTAGTGATGATTATCGGCCTGTCGCTGATTCAGGTTGGCCTGACCTCCATCGGCGGTGGCTACGGTGCGATGGCGGATCATACCTTCGGCGCACCAAAAAACCTGCTGCTGGCAGGCGTGGTACTGGCAGTGATCATCCTGCTGAACCGCCAGCGTAATCCCTACCTGCGCGTGGCCTCGCTGGTGATCGCCATGGCGGTAGGCTACCTGCTGGCCTGGTGGATGGGCATGCTGCCGCAAAACAGCGCCCCGACCAGCAGCGACCTGATCATGATCCCGACCCCGCTCTACTACGGTCTGGGCATCGACTGGAGCCTGCTCCTGCCGCTGATGCTGGTATTTATGATCACCTCCCTCGAAACCATCGGCGATATCACCGCAACCTCCGACGTCTCGGAGCAGCCGGTCTCCGGTCCGCTCTATATGAAGCGCCTGAAGGGCGGCGTGCTGGCTAACGGCCTGAACTCCTTTGTATCAGCGGTGTTCAACACCTTCCCGAACTCCTGCTTCGGCCAGAACAACGGCGTTATCCAGCTGACCGGCGTCGCCAGCCGCTACGTCGGTTTTATCGTGGCGCTGATGCTGATCGTGCTCGGCCTGTTCCCGGCGGTAAGCGGCTTCGTTCAGCACATTCCTGAGCCGGTGCTCGGTGGCGCGACGCTGGTGATGTTCGGCACTATCGCTGCCTCCGGGGTGCGTATCGTCTCCCGCGAGCCGCTGAACCGCCGTGCGATTATGATTATCGCCCTGTCGCTGGCCGTTGGCCTCGGCGTCTCCCAGCAGCCGCTGATCCTGCAGTTTGCGCCGGACTGGCTGAAAAACCTGCTCTCCTCCGGCATCGCCGCTGGCGGTATTACCGCTATCGTGCTCAACCTCGTCTTCCCGCCTGAGAAGAACTAACGCCCCTTGCGGCAGCGGTATTCACCCGCTGTCGCCGTAACACTGTCTCACCATTCCCTCCTTGAGCATTGCGCACAAATCGTGCATAAACTCCTTGTATGCTCATCGGGAAGGAAGACCATGAAACTGATTGGAAAAATGCTGCTCTACATCGCGATCGCCCTGCTGCTGGCGATTGTGGCCTGCTATTTTCTGGTTCAGACGCGCTGGGGTGCAACACAGGTTGGCAAGTGGGTCAGCAGCAACACCGACTATCACCTCGCCTTTGACGCCGCCGATCACCGTTTCTCCTCGCCTTCCCATCTGCTGCTTACGAACGTCAAATTTGGCCGCAAAGACCAGCCCGCGACGCTGGAAGCGAAGCGCGTAGACATTGGCTTCAGCAGCCGTCAGTTCACCGATCCGCTGCACGCGGACACTATTTTGCTTCAGGATGGAACGCTCAACCTCTCCCCCGCCACCGCGCCGCTGCCGCTCAAGGCCGACCGACTGCTGCTGAGCGATATGGCCTTCAACAGCCCGGCTACCGGCTGGGATCTTAGCGCCCAGCGGGTAACCGGCGGTATCACGCCCTGGGAGCCGATAGCGGGCAACGTGATGGGCAGCAAAGCGCAGATCCAGTTCAGCGCTGGCTCGATGACGCTGAACGGCGTTCCCGTCAGCAACGTGCTGATTCAGGGCAGTATTGATAATAGCGACGTGACCCTGAGCACCATCGGCGCGGATATGGCGCGCGGATCGCTCACCGGCACGGCCCGCCGCACCGCCGACGGGGGCTGGATTGTCGATAACTTGCGCCTGAACGACATTCGTTTGCAGAGCGATAAATCCCTAGCCGAGTTCTTCGCCCCGCTGACTACCCTGCCCTCATTGCAAATAGGCCGCCTCGAAGTAACCGATGCCCGCCTGCAGGGGCCGGACTGGGCGGTGACCGATCTCGACCTCAGCGCTCGTAGCCTGACCCTGACGAAAGGCGACTGGCAGAGCGAGGATGGCCGACTCTCGATGAACGCCAGCGAATTTATCTTTGGCTCACTGCACCTCTCCGATCCGATTTTTAACGCCGAATTCTCTCCGCAGGGCATGGCGCTGCGCCAGTTTACCTCCCGCTGGGAGGGTGGCATGGTGCGTACCTCGGGCAACTGGCTGCGGAACGGTAAAGCGCTGGTGCTGGACGACACGGCGCTGGCGGGTCTGGAATATACCCTGCCAGCTAACTGGAAACAGCTGTGGATGGAGCAGCTTCCCGGCTGGCTGAACAGCGTGACGCTGAAAAGGTTTAGCGCCAGCCGTAACCTGGTGATCGACATCGATCCTGCGTTTCCGTGGCAGATCACCGCCCTGGATGGCTATGGTGCGAACCTGCAGCTGGCGCGGGATCGCCAGTGGGGCGTGTGGGGCGGCAGCGCCAAGCTCAACGCCGCCGCCGCGACCTTTAACCGCGTCGACGTTCGTCGCCCCTCGCTGGCGCTGGCCGCCGACCGCAGCACGATCAACATCAGCGAACTGAGCGCCTTCACCGGCCAGGGTCTGCTGGAAGGGACCGCGACCGTCTCGCAGGGGCCAGAGCGGCAGGTGAACGTTAACCTCAACGGGCGCGGCATTCCGCTCAGTATTTTGCAGCAGTGGGGCTGGCCTGCGCTACCCCTCTCCGGCGGCGGTAATATCCAGCTCACCGCCACCGGCAGGGTTAGCGCCGAGGCACCGTTGAAGCCGACCGTGAACGGCGAGCTGAAAGCGATCGACGTGATGAAGCAGCAGCTCACTCAGACGATGCGCAACGGCGAAATCGTGCAGTAACTATACGTGCAGTAACTACAGCTCGATGGTGAGCGTATTACTTTCGGCGCTCACCACCACGCCCCACTCGCTGCCAGCGGATGTGCCGCCTGTCACGTCGCCAATCTTCTGCACGTTGCGCAGGCAAAGCGTCCAGCGCTGCGCCTCGCCGGAGCTCACTACGCGCAGCGTATTGCCTTCACGCTTCACCTCCAGGGTAGACATCACCGCGCCGTCGTCATCCGGCACCTCACAGATGGCCTCGTACCCTTCTTCAAGAGCAAAGAGCTGGAAGGCGGTTCCCTCATGCCACGCATAGTCAGGCCGCTGGTCGTTACTTCCCAACGCCAGCAGCGTGTTGTTGCGCACATAGACCGGCAGGCTCATAAAGTCGTGCTGCTGTTTGTACCAGCGGCTGCCCTGTAGCTCATCGTTGCGCCACAGATGCGTCCAGCGCCCTTCCGGCAGATAGAACTGCACGTCGCCCGCCTCAGAGAAGACCGGCGCGACCAGCACGGCATCGCCGAGCATATACTGACGGTCGAGGTAGTCGCAGGCGGGATCGTCCGGGAACTCTAGCATCATTGCCCGAAGCATCGGTGTACCCTGCTCACGGGCCTGCGTTGCCTGACGGTAGAGGTAGGGCATCATCCGGCACTTCAGTTGGGTAAAGTGGCGCACCACGTCACAGGACTCTTCGTCATAGGCCCAGGGTACACGATAGGATTTGCTGCCGTGCAGGCGGCTGTGGCTGGAGAGCAGCCCGAATGCGCACCAGCGTTTATAGACATGCGCCGGAGCGGTATTCTCAAAGCCGCCGATATCGTGGCTCCAGAAGCCAAATCCGGAGAGACCAATCGACAGCCCGCCGCGCAGGCTCTCCGCCATCGACTCGTAGTTGGCGTAACAGTCGCCGCCCCAGTGAACCGGGAACTGCTGTGCACCCACCGAGGCCGAGCGGGCAAACAGCACCGCCTCGCGTTCACCCACCGTCTCTTTCAGTACGTTCCACACCAGCTCGTTGTAGATATAGGCATAGTGGTTGTGCATCTTCTGCGGATCGGATCCGTCGAACCATTGAACATCAGTAGGGATGCGCTCGCCAAAGTCGGTCTTAAAGCAGTCAACGCCGATCGCCACCAGCTTCTTCAGCTCGTCGGCGTACCAGCGGCAGGCTTCGGGATTGGTAAAGTCATAGATGGCCAGCCCCGGCTGCCACTTGTCCCACTGCCAGAGCGAGCCGTCCGGGCGTTTGAGCAGGTAGCCTTTTTCCTTAAGCTCCTTAAAGCGCGGCGACTTCTGGCCGATGTAGGGGTTGATCCAGACGCAGATTTTCAGCCCCTTCGCCTTCAGGCGGCGGATCATCCCCTCTGGATCCGGGAAGGTCACCGGGTCCCACTCAAAATCGCACCACTGGAAGGCTTTCATCCAGAAGCAGTCAAAATGGAAGACGTGCAGAGGCAAATTGCGCTCGGCCATGCCATCGATAAAGCTGTTTACCGTGGCCTCGTCGTAGTTGGTAGTAAACGAGGTGGTGAGCCAGAGGCCAAACGACCACGCGGGCGGCAGTGCCGGGCGACCGGTGAGCTGCGTATAGCGGTTCAGAACATCCTTCGGCGTCGGGCCGTCGATTACGAAGTACTCAAGATGCTCGCCCTCAACGCTGAACTGCACCTTCGATACCTTCTCCGATCCCACCTCAAAGGAGACGCACTCGGGATGGTTCACCAGCACACCGTAGCCGCGATTGGTGAGGTAGAAAGGAATATTCTTGTACGCCTGCTCGGTGCTGGTGCCGCCGTCGCGGTTCCAGGTCTCCACCGTCTGGCCATTGCGCACCAGGGCGGTAAAGCGCTCGCCCAGACCGTAGACCGCTTCCCCGACGCCGAGATCCAGCCGCTCGAACAGGTAATTTTTTCCATGATGCGCATCCTGCACGTAGCCGCTGTTCTTCAGCTGGCTGCCAGTGATCCGCACGCCGCTGCGCAGAAAATCCAGCGACCAGGTTTCACCTTTGGTTACCCGCGCAGTGAGATTGCCAGAGGTCAGGGATGCGAACGCCTCGTCGTTTTGCAGTTCAACCTCCACGTCTGACTGTAGGTTCAGCGGGTGGTGCGGGCCGTTATCCAACGCACCCTGGAAGTGCTCCATCCGTACACCGATCACGCCCTCCTGCGGGGAGAAGAGGCGCAGGGTAAAGAGGGGCGTATCCAGCTGCCACGTCCGCTCGCGCACGTCACGCGGGGCGGCGTGGATCAGCAGCTCGCTGCCCTGCTGCTCCACGTCAAAGACCTGCACCGGAGAGATGACGTTAAGTCCGGGTTGAATAAGCCAGTTTCCATCACTGATTTTCATGCTCTGTTCCTTTTAATGCGTTAATTCTTTGCCGATCGATTCCTGATCAAACGCCTGCTGATTGCGGCGCGCACCCACGGCGAGCTGCTGCATCATGGCGGTGAGGAATGGGGTCTTAAGGGTGTAGAAGCGTTTGGCAATAATGGCGCTCAGCAGATAGCAGACCGCCGGCACGAGGGTAAAGAGGGCAATGATGATAGTGATGGTGGTGCCATTCTGCGCTTTTGCCGCCGCATCGTAGCCGCCGCCCGCCAGCGCCCAGCCGATCACCGCCCCGCCAAGAGCCAGGCCCAGCTTCAGCACGAACAGCGTGCCGGCGAAGCTGATCCCGGTCAGGCGTTTACCGTTGCACCACTCGCCGTAGTCGACGGTGTCGGACATCATGACCCACTGGATCGGCGTCACCAGCTGGTGCAGGACGCCAATCACGAAGATAAACCCAAACATAAGCAGGCTGGCGCTCATCGGGACGAAGAACATCGCCACGCTCAGCACCGCCAGCGCCGCATTGGTCCACCAGAAGACGCTGACCTTGCACTTCCAGTCGGTGAGCGGTTTCGCCAGCGCGCTGCCGATCAGGTTGCCGACGCAGTAGGTGGTGAGGAAGGCGACGAACACCTCCGGCTGGCCGAGGATCCAGGTGACGTAGTACATCATCGCCCCGCCGCGCACGCAGACCGCGAGGATGTTTAGCAGCGTCAGGAAGCCCACGATGCGCCACTGGTCGTTGTTCCAGATATCACGCAGGTCTTCCCGCATCGGCGTGGTGCTCGGTGGCACCTGGATACGCTCGCGGGTGGTAAAGAAGCAGAAGGCGAGCATCAGGAACGCCACCACCGAGAGCACCGCGATGCCGCCCTGGAAGCCCAGCGCTTTATTCTCGCCGCCGATGAGATGTACCAGCGGCATCATCAGCACTGTGGAGAGCATGCCGCCTGCCGTCGCCAGCACGAAGCGCCAGGACTGGAGCGAGATGCGTTGGGTCGGGTCATTGGTGATCACGCCGCCGAGGGCGCAGTAAGGAATATTGACTATGGTGTAGAGCAGCGTGAGGAGCGTATAGGTCACGGCGGCGTAGATCAGCTTGCCGTTGTGGCTGAGGTCCGGCGTGGTGTAGGCCAGCACGCAGACGATACCGAAGGGGATAGCGCCAAACAAAATCCACGGGCGGAACTTGCCCCAGCGGCTGCGGGTACGGTCAGCGATGAGGCCCATGCAGGGGTCGGAGATGGCGTCCAGCGCGCGGGCCAGCAGGAACATGGTGCCAACAAAGCCAGCAGGGATACCAAAGATGTCGGTGTAGAAAAACATCATGTACAACATGACGTTATCAAAGATGATATGGCTGGCGGCATCGCCCATGCCGTACCCTATCTTCTCCTTTACAGAAATAACCTGACTGTTCATTTTTCTTATCCTTCAGTAACAAAGCGTTCTGAGACCGGTTGACGTCGTTGTAAACCATCCCTCCTGGCGCGGGTATTCCGTTTTCTGGTTATCAAATTACGATTCTTGTTTTCTGTGATCGCGGTAGGCTAAATTGGCGGATTTGATTGTAACTTGCGGAAATTATGGGGTTTTAACTAAAACGGCGGGTGGCAACGAAACGGGATAGTGAAAAAAGCGCTAATAGATGTGTGTAAAGGCAGGAAAGTAGCTATAATGCGCCCGCCTCCATGTAGCAATGCAGGCGCGGAAGATCGTCGTCTCCGGTGAGGCGGCTGGACTTCAAATCCAGTTGGGACCGCCAGCGGCCCCGGGCAGGTTCGACTCCTGTGATCTTCCGCCAGTTTGCTTCTTTTGAACTGCACTCTTCCAAGTAAAATCTCCTGCAATATCTGCACTTACTATCAATTACATTCTCTGACAGTAGACCTTGTTATCAGATCGGATA
>NZ_LR607338.1:1135267-1136032 GCF_902164725.1 Pseudescherichia vulneris
ATACTTGCCGTTGGCTACCGCGTCCGCTCTATCAGAGGTACACAGTTCCGTCAGTGGGCAACCCAAACGCTCCAGGAATATCTGATCAAAGGTTTTGTGATGGACGATGAGCGGTTGAAAAACCCGCCCGTTGGTTCATCCGTTGTGCCTGACTACTTTGATGAGATGCTGGAACGCATCCGTGATATCCGCGCCAGCGAACGGCGGGTGTATCTGCGGGTGCGGGAGATCTTTGCGTTAGCCGCCGACTATCAGCCATCCCTGAAGGAAACCACACAGTTTTTCCAAACCATCCAGAACAAGCTGCATTTCGCCTGCACTGGTCATACTGCCGCTGAACTCATCCACAAACGCGCTGACGCCAATAAACCGCATATGGGCTTAACCAATTACAAAGGCGATGAGGTACGTAAATGCGACGTGACGGTAGCTAAAAACTATCTTAACCAGGATGAGGTCAGTGAACTTAACCGCGTAGTAAACATGTGGCTGGATTTTGCCGAGGATCAGGCCCGTCGCCGTAAGCAGATCTTTCTCCATGACTGGCAAGACAAGCTAGATCAGTTCCTGCAATTTAACGACCGAGATGTCTTACAAGGTACCGGTAAAATCAGCAAGAAACTGGCCGATGAAAAAGCGCAGGCAGAATATAGTCAATTTGCCGAGCAACAACGGCGCTTAAAAGAAACCGAAGGTGAGAAGGATATCGCTGCGTTGCTTCAGTGGGAAAAAGAACCCAAAAGTTAGTCTTAAACGATAACCAAG
>NZ_LR607338.1:1138078-1138985 GCF_902164725.1 Pseudescherichia vulneris
CGCTCAACGCAACACCCGCTCCCCAATCTTTTTAATTACCCCGTCGCTCACCTTCATCTCGGCATCCGTTTGGGTGATGTAGATCGCCATATAAAAAGGCTTTTCCCCCGTAGGATAGACAGCGGCAATAATTGCCCTTGAGCCGTAGCCGCCTGCGCCGGTCTTATCTGCGATGGTCCAGCCTTTGGGCAGAGCGGCGCGCAGCAGGTTGTCGGCTACCTTGTCCTCCCGCATCCAGCTCTCCAGCATCGCCTGATGCGGCTTGGTTAGCAGCGGCGTCGCCAGTAACGTATGCAGCCCGGATGCCATACGTTCCGGCGTAGAGGTGTCGCGCTCATCTCCTGGCGTAGCCTCGTTGAGCGTCGGCTCGGTGCGATCCAGCCGGGTGACGGTATCGCCACTCTCACGCATAAAGCGCGTTACCGCCACAGGGCCGCCAAGGTAAGTCAGAATACTGTTGCCCGCCGTATTATCGCTATAGCTAACCGCCGCCGAACACAGGGTTTGCAGCGTAATGGTCGCTGGAGCAACGTAGTTTTTGGTGATCGGAGAGTAGCTCAACAGTTCGTCAGGCTTAATGGTGACCGTCTCATCCAGCGAGCCAGCGGTTTTATGCAGACGATCGAGCAGCGCGCCGCAGGCGAGGACTTTAAAGGTGCTGGTTAAAGGGAAACGTTCATTCTGGCGATAGCCAAAGATCGGTTGACCGTCGGCGTTGACGATGGACATGCCAATCTTACCCGGCAGGCGTGTCTCCTCCTGCTTCAGGAAGGCTTGTAGCCCCTCAGTGTTGATTGCCTGAGCCGGCTGGCACAGCGCGAAAAGAAGAAACAATACTCCGCCGATAGTGCGCTTCACATCAGAATTCCCTACCGTCACTCGTCATGCCATGACATTACCATCTACG
>NZ_LR607338.1:1139373-1146890 GCF_902164725.1 Pseudescherichia vulneris
AAAGTAGCCCTGCCAGAGGCATAAGATGCAAAACTTTCATTTTCTTGACCAGCTCATTTTTGGTTACTTCAACCAGGATGCCGACATTATCAATGATGGTGAGGACACGATTGAAGGAATAGTAAGATTATTCAAGAAATCCTCTCCGGGCTGGATGCTAAAAGATCTCATAGAAGAGATAGATGATTTTATATCCGCCTATGGCGATGGTATCGAAGAGGAGTTCAGAAGAAGATACGATCTTGATTTTTCTCCCGAGTGTTGGGAAACCACTGCTTATCAATTCCTGATGACAGTTCGTCAGATCTGCTCGGAACAATAGATTTATATAAATAGCGATTGAACGAATATGGTTAACCGTTATCTGACATCCTTGTCAGAATAGCGAGACTTTACTTAGTAATGGCAGTTTGACGGAAAGTCTTTCTCGATAATTATCAAAAGTTAGATTAACTATCAACGGCCTACACGAGCCTGATGTGCGGCGGAGTAGCGATCGCCGACTATTTTAACCGTCTCAAGCACTTGGTTAATTTTCTGCAAATCGTTCTGAGAAAGAACAATCTCTGCTGCGTCCAGCACGGTCAGCTGAGCGACCAGTTTTTCATTAGCCGCCAGCGCCTCGGCAGCGAAACGCGGCACACTGCGACGGAAATCATCCTCGCCAAAGATCGTATTCGCTTTAATCGCCCCCATTAAGAACCCTTTGCCCAGCGGGCTGAACGGCACAAAGCTAATGCCTAACTCCTCTAGCAGCGGCAAAATCTCCTGCTCTGGCTCGCGCCACCACAGTGGTCCGCGCGCCCGCTTCGGGCAGGCCAAAGTGTTTAACCTTACCCTCGGCAATCAGGTCTTTTACCGTTCCGGCAACGTCTTCGATAGGCACGTCAGGATCAACACGATGCTATAACGTCAGTTTTAAGCCTGCGCAGCGAGCCCTCTACTGCCTCACGAATATGCTCCGGACGGCTGTTTAAAATCTGCTGCTTATTGTCATCACCAAAGGTAAAGCCAAACTTGGTGGCGATAACAACCCGATCGCGAAACGGTTTTAACGCTTCCCCAACTACCTCTTCGTTCACATACGGGCCGTAGCCGTGGCTCAGGCCCATACAGCCCAGACCCAGGGCCGACACTTCAAGCCCAGATTGACCAAGATAACGTTTTTGCATTACGTCGTACCTCTTCGGTTTTATGGTTAAACACTTGCTGACGGGATCGTACAAGAGAGATGTTTTTGGGCTAATTAGCTCAGGTCATTAATCCTGCGCCTGCTCCAGCGCTTTTTCGGCACGTGCGGCCGCCTCGGCATCGCCGTTGCTACGCAACTCCTGAGCAAGCTGACGCAGCTGTCCGGCACTTAGCCCCACCCGCAGGCTGGCTTTCACGTGGGCGAGCAGCTGAGACTCTACGCCCGGCATAGCGGCTAATGCGCCGACGGTCGCCAACTCGCGGCTCTGCCAGTCGAGATTGTCGCGGGCAAAGATATCGCCGAAGAGGTGGGTTTGCAGGAACTGATTGATGAGCGGAGCAAAATCAAACAGTGGGCCCTGCACCGGTGCGCCGGAGAGGGTGGTCTGGTTGGCTGTCCCTATGCGCCGAAGCTCATCGCCTACGGGAACGGGGGCGGCAGGCTCTCTCCCTTGCGCGTCGTTAATACCGCGTGCTTTACGTGCTTCAACCACCTTCATGAGCTCACCCAGCGCATTGAGGCTACGGGGAAACCCAGTATAGGCATACAGCTGAACGAGGATCTCTTTGGTCTCGTTTATCGTCAGGCCAGCATCCAGTCCATGGTTAAGGGCGGCGTTGAGCTTCTCCATATTGCCGACTGCCATAGACGCCGCAATGAAAGGAATAGCTTGCTGGCGGGCAGTAAGCATATCGGTAATGGTATTTTGCTGCTGCATGTCTGATACTCCTGAAACTAGCCATAGCTATTCGTCTGAACGTAATATCATCAGTAATATTATCGGATTCAGGGTATTTAAAAATGGCGTAAAAGAGCATGAGCTTATGAAGTGGACTCATGAGTCTTACCAGTTTCTTATGCCGCTTAGCGGCTTCGCCTTACCCGGCCTACCTCTCACCTACCCATAAAGTGTGACTCCGATCACACACCAAAACTCCCCCGGTACGACTTGCCAACTAAATTGAGTTAGATCACAAAAAATAGTGAAACAACGGTTCATCATGCCTCCGAAGTGTGAGCAAGATAACAAATACAAGTCCAGGGCCGGGCAGCAATAACGCGCCGACGTTCTATGTAACGCTGCGTTTCCTCTCTATCTCTATTCGATTCTTTGCCTGCTGCTTTGCAGCGGTCAGCCAGTCTATTGCATTAAAAAAGAGGTATGTATGCGCAAAATAGGTCATATGCGCTGGTTTATGGTTTCGCTGGTGACGCTCGGTACCGTTCTTTGCTATTTAACCAGAAACACCATTTCGGCAGCGGCACCCACGCTACAAAGCGATCTGCACATCACTACGCAGCAATACTCCTGGATTATTGCTACCTTCTCCGCCTGCTATACCATCGCTCAGCCAATCGCGGGGTATATCCTGGATTCGCTTGGCACCAAAATGGGCTATACAATTTTTGGTCTGCTGTGGGGCGTGTTCTGCATCGGCGCGTCGTTCTCTACCAGCTGGACGGGACTGGCGTTCTTCCGTGGCCTCGGCGGCTTTGCCGAAAGCGCAATGATCCCTGCCGGATTGAAAGCGGTGACCGAGTGGTTCCCGGATCGCGAGCGCTCCGTGGCGGTGGGCTACTTTAACGTCGGCTCCTCTATCGGCGCGGTGATTGCGCCTCCTCTGGTGGCCTGGGCGATCTTTATGCGCGACTGGCGACTGGCCTTTATCATCGTCGGCGTCTCCAGCGTGCTGTGGGCTGCGGGCTGGTACTTCACCTATAACCGCCCGGCAAAGGCCAAATCCCTCTCCAAAGAGGAGTATCTCTACATCACCGGCGGACAGCCGGAGAAGGAGCATGTGGAGAAGGTGCGCATTGGTCACCTGCTGAAACAGCGTAAGTTCTGGGGCATCGCGCTGCCGCGCTTTTTAGCCGAACCGGCGTGGGGGACCTTCAATGCCTGGATCCCGCTGTTTATGGTGCATACCTACGGCTTTAGCCTGAAAGATATCGCCATGTTTGCCTGGATCCCGATGCTGTTTGCCGACGTAGGCTGCATCGTGGGCGGCTATCTGCCGGGAATGTTCCAGAAAATGTTTGGGGTTAACATTATCGTCTCTCGTAAGCTGGTCGTTACCATGGGCGCAGCGCTGATGATCCTGCCCGGCATGGTAGGGCTGTTCGGCAGTCCGATGGTGGCGATTGGTCTGCTGTGCGTCGGCGGGTTTGCCCACCAGTCGCTCTCCGGGGCGCTGATCACCCTCTCTTCCGATATGTTTGATTCTAGCGAAGTGGCGACCGCCAACGGCTTCACCGGCATGGCGGCCTGGACGGCAAGCACCCTGTTTGCGCTGGTGGTAGGCGCACTGGCCGATACCGTCGGCTTTAGCCCGCTGTTTGCCGTGCTCTCCGGCTTCGACGTGGTCGGCGCAATCCTGCTGTGGATGCTGCTTAAAACCCCTGCTCAAACCCTGATCCCGCAAGAGACGTTCTAACGAAAAAATACGCCACCAGCAACCGCAGGTGGCGTTTTCAACAAATCCTCCCTTGCCTGGCGAACGCCCGCAACCGTGGCTACCTTTAAATAACTATAACGAAAGCGCATTCCTGTGGAAAAAGACGCTTTCACTTTGCTGCGGCGCGGTTTGCCGATGGCAATTGGCAAGGTTGAGGAAGCAAAATGAGCGAACCCCTGTGTACCCTGTTTTACGACGGGAGGCCGGTGACTGGCCCGTCGAACGTCCCGCTAATCGATTTTCTAACCGCGGGTGGCCTGAAGCTCCCCCATGTCTGCTACCACCCCTCCCTTGAACCCATGCAAACCTGCGATGTCTGCTGGGTAGAATACAATGGCGAACTAGTGCGCGGCTGCACGCTTAAAAGCGCGGAAGGCATGGAGATAGCCAGCCGCACGCCGCTTGCCGAGGCGGCGCAGCATGAAGGGATGGACCGCCTGCTGGCGAAGCATGAGCTCTACTGCACCGTCTGCGAGCACAACACCGGCGACTGCACGCTGCACAACACGATGGCGGATATGCATATCCCCATTCAGCGCTATGAATACCAGCGCAAACCCTACGTGAAAGACCACTCCAACCCGTTCTACACCTACGACCCCGATCAGTGCATTCTCTGCGGCCGCTGCGTGGAGGCATGTCAGAACGTAGAAGTGAATGAAACGTTAAGCATCGACTACACCATGGAACACCCGCGTGTGCTGTGGGACGGCGGTGAAACCATCGCTGGTTCGAGCTGCGTCAGCTGCGGCCACTGCGTCACCGTCTGCCCCTGTAACGCACTGCTTGAGAAAACGATGCAGCCGGACGCCGGGCCGTTTACCAGCATGAAACAGTCGCTTAAGCGTCCCATGATCGATCTGGTGAAGGCGGTAGAAAACACCACCGGCGCGGAAATCGTCACTGGTATTTCGGTGATGGATATGCACTGGCGTCAGCCAGAGATCAAACGCACCAAAACCGTCTGCACCTACTGCGGCGTCGGCTGCAGCTTTGAGATCTGGACCCGCGACCGCCACGTGCTGAAAGTGCAGCCGATGGCCGACGCGCCCGCCAACGGTATCTCTACCTGCGTGAAGGGCAAATTCGCCTGGGATTTTATTAACGATAAAGAGCGTCTTACCACGCCGCTTATTCGTGAAAATGGCCGCTTTCGCAAGGCGAGCTGGGACGAAGCGCTGGAGCTGGTGGCGCGCCGCCTGCTGCACATTCGCGACCAGCACGGCCCGCAGAGCATTGGCTTTATCGGCTCCAGCAAAGGCAGCAACGAAGAGGCCTATCTCACGCAGAAGATCGCCCGTCTGATTATCGGCACCAACAGCGTAGATAACTCCTCCCGCTACTGCCAGAACCCCGCGACTCAGGGTTTATTCCGCACTGTCGGCTACGGCGGTGACGCGGGCACAATCGAGGATCTGCAGAAGGCGGACCTGGTGATCATCGTCGGCAGTAACACCGCTGAAAACCACCCGGTTATTGCAGCAAAGCTGAAAGCAGCGAAAAAGCATCACGGACAGAAGCTGCTGGTCGTCGACCCACGCCGTCACGAGATGGCCGAGCGCGCCGACCTGCACCTGCGCGCCCGTTCCGGCACTGACATGGTATGGGCCTCGGCGATGGCCCGCTATATGTTTGATAACGGCTATGCTGACGAGGCGTTTCTGGCCGAGCGGGTCAACCAGGTGGAGGCGTATCGCCAGTCGCTGGCACCCTTCACGCTGGAGTTCGCGGCAGAAATCACGGGGCTTTCCGTTGAGGAACTCACTGCCGCCGCCGAGCTTATCGGCAAGGCAAGCGCCGTCTGCATTGTCTGGGCGATGGGCATCACCCAGCACAGCCACGGTGCGGATGCCAGCACCGCGCTCTCTAACCTGCTGCTGGTAACCGGCAACTATGGTCGTCCCGGCACTGGCGGCTACCCGATGCGCGGTCATAACAACGTGCAGGGGGCGAGCGACTTCGGTTGCCTGAAAGATTACTACCCCGGCTACGAGTCGGTAACCGATGAAAGCGTGCGCGAAAAGTGGGCACGCGCCTGGGGCATCGAGCCGGAGCGGCTGTCGCTGGAGGCGGGCTCGGATAACTTCGAGATGGTTGAGCATGCACGCACGAAACAAATTCGTGCCATGTATGTGATTGGCGAAGAGACGGCCTTTGCCGACGCCGACACCACTAACGTTCACGAGGGCTTTACCAACCTCGATTTTCTGGTAGTGCAGGATCTCTTCTTCAGCCGTACGGCGCAGTTCGCCGACGTGGTGCTGCCGGCCTGCCCAAGCGTGGAAAAAGAGGGCACCTACGTTAACACCGAGCGGCGTATTCAGCGCTTTTACGAGGCGCTGAAGCCTCTTGGAGATAGCCGACCGGACTGGCGCATTCTCACCGAACTTGCCGCCCGCATGGGACACGACTGGGGCTATACGCACCCGTCGCAGATTATGGCCGAAGCGGCGCGCATCGCCACCCTTTTCGCGGGCGTTAGCTATGAGCGGCTGGAGGGATGGAATTCGCAGCTCTGGCCGGTGAAGCCCGACGGCGAGAGCACACCGCTGCTGTATACCGGCGGTTTTAAATTCCCCGACAAGCGCGCCGTGCTTTATCCACTTGAGTGGCAGCCGCCGCAGGAAGAACCTGATGCACAGTACGACCTGACGCTCAACAACGGCCGCATGCTGGAGCATTTCCAGGCGACCAACCAGAGCGGACGCGGTGGGCGCACGACGTCACTGTCACCGGACTGGTTTGTGGAGATTAGCCCTGAGCTTGCCGCCGAGCGCGGCCTTGCAGAGGGGGACTGGGTGCAACTCACCTCACGGCGTGGCGCGCTGGAGGTGCCGGTGGTTGTCACCGATCGCGTGGCGGGCGGCACGCTGTTTATCTCTATCCACCAGGGCAAGCCAGGCATTAACCTGCTGACGGGCGAGCATCACGATCCGGACGTCAACACACCGGCCTATAAAGAGATCGCTATCCGGCTGGAGAAGCTTTCACGCGAGCCACACCCTTCTCCGCTGCCGCGACACAACTTCCGCTACGGCAACCGCACGCCGATACCGCACGTGCAGGTTGAGGAGAAATGGCAGCGCGACGACTATCGCCTACCGCCCGAACAGGCCCCGAATCCGGAGAAATTTTAATGGCTAAAGCGATTGATTATCAGGTGGAGCCGCCAGTCATCGGCCCCACCGCCGAGGAAGAGCTTCAGCGTCTGCTGCAGACGCTGCATGAGCATGGCGTGCTGCGCCTTGCCAACGACATGGTGGCCAGCAACAACGACTGGCTTAAGGTGATTGTCGACGGCCTGAGCCGTAAAGGCTCGCTGAACGTCATCCAGAATATCTCCGTGCTGCTGATGGCGCTCTCTACCATCCCGCCGGAGCGCATGTACAAACTCGCCTTCGGCCTGCGTGATTTTATGGCCGAACTGAGCCGAGAAGGCCATGAGGAACAGCAGCCGCAAAGCGCGGACGGCAGCGCGCCGGGCGCGCGCGGTGCCTGGAAAATGCTGCATGACGACGAGCTCTGGCACTCTCTCATGCCGCTGCTCAACGGCATGAAGGCTTTTTCGCGCCGTATGGAGGAGGAGGTAGACAAGCCCATCTCCTCGTTTAGCGGCAAACCCAGCGACGCTTAAGTTTCCGTGGAGGATGCATGTTAGGCCAGGAGACGGCTTTATGGCTGGCGCGCAGCCAGTTCGCCTTTACCATCGGCTTTCACATTGTGCTGGCGGCCTTCACCATCGGCCTCGCCCAGTGGCTGATGCTGCTGGAGGGGCTGTGGCTGTGGCGTAAACAACAGGTTTATCGCGATCTCTATAAGTACTGGAGCAAGGTATTCGCGCTGAACGTCGCGGTCGGCGTGGTGACCGG
>NZ_LR607338.1:1147169-1177952 GCF_902164725.1 Pseudescherichia vulneris
GCCAGTCAAGCCGATCTGGGTTGGTTCTCGCTCGATGAGGGGGATAACCAGCCGGAGCGATTCGCTAGCTATCTTGTCGCCGCCGTGCAGCAGGCGACCGGCGGACACTGCGTCTCCAGCGAGGCGATGGCGCAAAAGCGTCAGTACGCCAGCCTCCCCTCGCTCTTCTCACAGCTTTTTATTGAGCTGGCGGAGTGGCAGCGCCCGCTCTACATCGTTATCGACGACTATCATCTGGTGACCAACCCGGTGATCCACGACGCGATGCGGTTTTTCCTCCGTCATCAGCCGGAAAATCTGACCCTTGTCGTGCTGTCGCGCAACCTGCCGCAGCTGGGCATTGCTAACCTGCGCGTGCGCGATCAGCTGCTGGAAGTCAGCAGCCAGCAGCTGGCCTTTACCCATCAGGAGGCAAAGCAGTTTTTTGATTGCCGCCTGAACGCCCCGATTGAAGCGGCGGAGAGCAGTCGTCTGTGCGACGACGTGGCCGGATGGGCCACCGCCCTGCAGCTGATTGCCCTCTCAGCCCGGCAAAATAACAGCTCAACCCAGCACTCCGCCCGGCGTTTGGCGGGGATCAACGCCAGCCATCTGTCTGACTATCTGGTGGATGAGGTGCTGGACAATATCGATTCCGCCACCCGCCAGTTCCTGCTGAAAAGCTCCCTGCTGCGCTCGATGAACGATGCGCTGATCGTCCGCGTCACCGGCGAAGAGAACGGTCAGATGCGGCTGGAGGAGATCGAGCGTCAGGGGCTGTTTTTACAGCGCATGGATGACTCCGGCGAGTGGTTTAGCTACCACCCGCTGTTCGGCAGCTTTTTACGCCAGCGCTGCCAGTGGGAGCTAGCCACCGAGCTGCCGGATATTCACCGTGCGGCGGCAGAGAGCTGGATGGCGCAGGGCTTCCCGAGCGAGGCCATCCACCATGCGTTAGCGGCGGGTGACGGCACAATGCTGCGCGATATTCTGCTGCACCACGCGTGGGGACTGTTTAACCACAGCGAGCTGACCCTGCTGGAGGCGTCGTTAAAGGCGCTGCCGTGGGAGAGCCTGCTGGAGAACCCGCGTTTGGTGCTGCTGCAAGCCTGGCTGATGCAGAGCCAGCACCGCTATAGCGAAGTGAATACCCTGCTGGCCCGCGCCGAGCAGGAGATGGATATGACGGCGGATCACGCCCTGCAAGGTGACTTTAACGCGCTGCGCGCCCAGGTGGCGATTAACGATGGCGATCCGGTAGAGGCCGAGCGGCTGGCGATGATCGCGCTTGAAGCGCTGCCGCTGGCTAACTTCTATAGCCGCATCGTGGCGACCTCGGTGCACGGCGAGGTGCTGCACTGCAAGGGGCTGCTCAGCCACTCCCTCACCGTGATGCAGCAAACCGAGCAGATGGCACGCCGCCACGACGTCTGGCACTATGCGCTGTGGAGCCTGATCCAGCAGTGCGAGATCCTGTTTGCCCAAGGCTTCCTGCAGGCCGCCTGGGAGTGCCAGGAGAAGGCGTTCACGCTGATCCGCGAACAGCACCTTGAGCAGCTACCGCTGCACGAGTTTTTGCTGCGTATCCGTGCCCAGCTGCTGTGGGCATGGGGACGTCTTGATGAATCTGAAGCGGCTGCCCGGGAAGGCATGACCGTGCTCTCTGCCTACCAGCCTCAGCAGCAGCTGCAATGTCTGGCCCTGGTGGTGCAAAATTCGCTGGCACGAGGCGATTTGGATAACGCCCGCAGCCACCTTAACCGGCTGGAGAACCTGCTCGGCAACGGGCAGTACCATAGCGATTGGGTATCCAATGCGGACAAGGTGCGGGTGATCTACTGGCAGATGACCGGCGATAAGCAGGCTGCCGCCCAGTGGCTGCGCCAGACGCCGAAATCAGAGTTTGCCAATAACCACTTCCACCAGAGCCAGTGGCGCAACGTGGCCCGGGCGCAGATCCTGCTAGGCGACGTGGCGTCGGCGGAGATGGTGCTGGAGGAGCTGAACGAGAACGCACGCAGCCTGCGGCTGATGAGCGATCTGAACCGTAACCTGCTTCTGCTGAACCAGCTTTACTGGCAGGCTGGACGCAAGAAGGATGCCCAGCGGGTGCTGATAGAGGCTCTGACGCTGGCGAACCGGACCGGCTTTATTAGCCATTTCGTCATTGAAGGCGAGGCGATGGCACAGCAGCTGCGACAGCTGATCCAGCTTAACGCTCTGCCTGAGCTGGAGGGCCACCGCGCCCAGCGTATTCTGCGCGACATCAACCAGCATCATCGCCACAAGTATGCCCATTTTGATGAGCGCTTTGTTGAGCGCCTGCTGACCCACCCGGAGGTGCCGGAGCTGATCCGCACCAGCCCGCTGACCCAGCGGGAGTGGCAGGTACTGGGGCTGATCTACTCAGGCTACAGCAACGAGCAGATCGCTGGCGAGCTGGCGGTGGCGGCGACTACTATCAAAACTCACATCCGTAACCTCTACCAGAAGTTGGGCGTCGCCCATCGTCAGGATGCGGTGCAGCACGCGCAGCAGCTATTGCAGATGATGGGCTATGGGGTCTAAGCGGTAGGCCGGGCAAACGCAGTGCCGCCCGGCGTGGTTTTTAGCAGAGTTCCAGCTGAATATTGTGGTTTTTAATCACGTCCAACACGCCAGCGGGCGGCATCACGTCGGTATAGACCGCATCCACCATGCTGATGCTGCCCATGTTAACCATCGCGTTACGGCCATATTTAGAGTGATCCACCACCAGCATCACGTGACGTGAGTTGTCGATGATCGCCCGCTTGGTGCGCACCTCGTGGTAGTCAAACTCCAGCAGCGAACCGTCGGCGTCGATGCCGCTGATCCCGAGAATGCCGAAGTCGAGGCGGAACTGAGAGATAAAGTCGAGGGTCGCCTCGCCGATAATTCCCCCGTCACGGCTGCGCAGTTCGCCCCCGGCCAGAATAATGCGGAAATCCTCTTTCACCATCAGGGTGTTGGCAACGTTGAGGTTGTTGGTGACGATGCGCAGGTGATTGTGATCCAGCAGCGCATGGGCTACCGCTTCCGGCGTGGTGCCGATATCAATAAACAGCGTTGCCCCGTCAGGGATCTGGCTGGCTACCTTGCGGGCAATCCGCTCCTTCTCCGCCGTCTGGGTGGCTTTACGATCGTGCCATGAGGTGTTTACCGAGCTGGAGGGGAGCGCCGCGCCGCCGTGGTGGCGCAGGATCATGTTCTGATCGGCCAGATCGTTCAAATCGCGGCGAATGGTCTGCGGGCTGACGGCAAACTGCTCTACCAGCTCTTCGGTACTGACGTAACCCTGCTTTTTTACCAGCTCGATGATGGCATCGTGGCGCTGTGTCTGTTTCATTGCAATGTTCCTGAGCTTTTATGTTCGTTTTCGCGTATCAACAAAGGCCATCGCCAGCCCCACGGCCAGGCCGGTGACGTGCGCGCCGTTGGCGATAGACATGCCAAACAGATCAAACCAGCCGGCAATTAACCATATTAAGGAAAAGGCTATCAGGCCGCGCGGCAAATAGACACCGCTTTGCGGGTCGCGCTCGCCACGCAGCCAGGCGTAGCCCATCAGGGCGTACACCACGCCGGAGAGGCCGCCAAACCACGGGCCGCTAAACTTGTGCTGTACATAGCCGCTGAGCAGCGCGCTGATAAGCGTGATCACAATGAGCTTGCCACTGCCGAGGCGCTTCTCTACCGCCCCGCCGATGTACCACCACCAGAGCAGGTTGAAGAGGATATGCATCACGGAAAAGTGCATCAGGGCATGGCTGAAGTAGCGCCAGAGATCGAACCGCAGCGAGGGATCGAAAGGCCACGCCAGCCAAACCATCACCATCTGGTCGCCGAGGGTGCTCATCAGGATAAACACCAGCACGCAAAGCAGTGCAACGATCAGCGTTACCGGCCCGGCCCGCTCGCGCAGGGTGGCGAAGAAGGGGTAGCGACGGTAGTGCAGGCCGCTATTCACCTGCCCTGACTGCCAGCTGGCCGCCAGGTAGCGCGGATCTTCCGGGTTCTGCTGGAAGCGCGCCAGCTCATCGCGCACGCGTCCGGCCTGGCTCTCGTCCGCCAGCCAGACGTCGCTGGTGTCGTGGTGTTGAATAGTCAAAACAACGCCCTGGGTTTGCATATAGTCAACAAACGCCTGGGCGACGCGCGGGTTAGCAAAGGAAGTGATCATCAACATGCTGGCGGTCGCTTTTTCCACACAAAAAAGGGCAGTATAGCGGGTTATGGCTCCGCTGACTAAAGCGTACCGTGTGCCACTTCCGCCGGGAAGTGACGATGCCAGGCGTCAAAGCCGCCGTCGACGCTGTAGACCTGGTCAAAACCCTGCTGCAACAGGTACTGGGCAGCGCCTTTGCTGCTGTTGCCGTGGTAGCACATCACCATTACCGGCGTATCAAAGTCGTTCTCCTGCATAAAGGTGCCCAGCGTATCGTTGGTCAGGTGAAACGCGCCGGGGGTATGGCCCATGGCGTAGCTTTGCGGATCGCGAATATCGACCAGTACCGCCAGCTTCTGATGCATCTTCTGGTGGGCTTCTTCTACATTAATACACTCAAACTGATCCATTGCGCTCTCATCTAGGTTGGATATGCACGTAACACATCCTCTGATTTTACGTCGTTCCGCCAGGTAAACGCCATTATGTTATGCGTATCACTCTAAATTGTTTTTTTGATGTTACCAAAGGCGCGTTCGTTTGCTATTATGAGCGATATCGAACATTTTTGAGCTTTTACGAAAGTGCATGAGGTGAGCATGGAAACCAAAGATCTGATTGTGATAGGTGGGGGCATCAACGGTGCCGGTATCGCGGCAGACGCCGCCGGGCGTGGTCTTTCCGTGCTCATGCTGGAGGCGAACGACCTGGCCTGCGCCACCTCCTCGGCCAGCTCGAAGCTGATCCACGGCGGCCTGCGCTACCTTGAACACTATGAGTTTCGCCTGGTGAGCGAGGCGCTGGCGGAGCGTGAGGTGCTGTTACAGATGGCACCGCATATTGCTTTCCCAATGCGTTTTCGCCTGCCCCACCGTCCGCACCTGCGTCCGGCGTGGATGATCCGTATCGGCCTGTTTATGTACGATCATCTGGGCAAACGTACCAGCCTGCCCGGCTCTACCGGCTTGCGTTTTGGCGCAGAGTCGGTGCTGAAGCCGGAGATCGTGCGCGGATTCGAATATTCCGACTGCTGGGTTGACGATGCGCGCCTGGTGCTGGCGAATGCGCAGATGGTGGTACGTAAAGGCGGCGAGGTGTTAACCCGTACCCGGGCGACCTCGGCACGGCGCGAAAACGGTCTGTGGATTGTAGAAGCCGAAGACATTGATACCGGCGAGACGTACCGCTGGCAGGCGCGCGGCCTGGTGAATGCTACCGGCCCGTGGGTGAAACAGTTCTTTGACGAAGGGATGCAGCTGCCGTCGCCGTATGGCATCCGCCTGATCAAAGGTAGCCATATTGTGGTGCCGCGCGTGCACTCGCAGAAGCAGGCCTACATTCTGCAAAACGAAGATAAGCGTATCGTGTTTGTGATCCCGTGGATGGACGAGTTCTCTATTATCGGCACCACCGACGTTGAGTATAAGGGCGATGCCAAGCACGTTGAAATCGACGAGGGCGAGATTAACTATCTGCTGAAGGTCTATAACGCGCACTTTAAAAAGCCGCTAACCCGGAACGATATTGTCTGGACCTACTCCGGCGTGCGTCCGCTGTGCGACGACGAATCCGACTCACCGCAGGCGATTACCCGCGACTATACTCTCGATATTCGTGATGACGAGGGCAAAGCGCCCCTGCTCTCCGTCTTTGGCGGCAAGCTGACGACCTACCGCAAGCTGGCCGAACACGCGCTGGAGAAGCTGACACCGTACTACAGCGGCATCGGCCCGGCGTGGACGAAAGAGTGCGTACTGCCCGGGGGCGATATTGCTGGCGACCGTGACGACTACGCGGCGAAGCTGCGCCGTCGCTATCCGTTTATCAGCGAGCCGCTGGCACGCCACTACGCCCGCACCTACGGCAGCAACAGCGAGCTGATCCTTGCCGGTACGTCGTCCGTAGACGATCTTGGTGAGAACTTCGGCCATGAGTTCTACGAGGCCGAACTGCGCTATCTGGCAGAACATGAGTGGGTGCGCCGCCTCGACGATGCCATCTGGCGTCGGACGAAGGTAGGCATGTGGTTAAATGCGGAAGAGCAGTCGCGGGTCGCGCTGTGGCTGGCTAACTGGGCTAAGCGTGAATTGTCATTAGCATCATGATTGAAACGCCCGGTGGCGCTATGCTTACCGGGCCTACGTGTAGGCCGGGCAAACGCAGTGCCGCCCGGCGTTTTTTACCGCTTTACAGGCGTATCGGCTTGATATCCCAGATTTTTTCCGCGTACTCCTTGATAGTCCTGTCAGATGAGAAGTAGCCCATATTAGCGATGTTATGCATCGCTTTAATGGTCCACTCTTCCGGCTGGCGGTAGAGCTCATCCACCCGATCCTGACAGTCAACGTAGCTGCGGAAATCCGCCAGCACCTGATAGTGATCGCCGAAGTTAAGCAGGGAATCAACCAGATCGCGGTAGCGGCCCGGCTCATCACGGTTAAACACGCCGGTGGCAATCTGTGTCAGTACGCTGTTCAGCTCTTCGTCTTTATCATAGTAGTCGCGCGGCTTGTAGCCTTGACGACGCAGCGTCTCAACCTCATCCGCCGTATTACCAAAGATAAAGATATTGTCGTCACCCACGTGCTCCAGCATCTCGACGTTTGCGCCATCCAGCGTGCCGATGGTCAGCGCGCCGTTGAGGGCAAACTTCATGTTGCTGGTCCCGGAGGCCTCCGTTCCCGCCAGTGAAATCTGCTCGGAGAGATCCGCTGCCGGAACGATCAGCTGCGCCAGGCTAACGCTGTAGTTCGGAATGAACACCACCTTCAGCTTGTCGCCAATCTGCGGATCGTTGTTGATGACCTTCGCCACGTCGTTGATCAAATGAATAATATGCTTCGCCATGTAGTAGGCCGAGGCCGCCTTACCGGCAAAGATATTGACGCGTGGTACCCAGTCCGCATCCGGATCGGCTTTGATACGGTTATAGCGGGCGATGACGTGCAGGACGTTCATCAGCTGACGCTTGTACTCATGGATACGCTTGATCTGCACGTCGAACAGCGCCTTCGGGTTCACCACCACGTTAAGCTGCTGGCCGATGTAGAGCGCAAGACGCTTTTTATTCTCCAGCTTCGCCTGGCGTACGGACTGGTTCAGCATCGGGAAGTCGATGTGCTGCTCCAGCTCGCTCAACTGGCTAAGATCGGTTCGCCAGGTCCGCCCGATATGCTCGTCAAGCACATCCGACAGCGACGGGTTAGCCAGCGCCAGCCAGCGTCGCGGCGTGACGCCGTTGGTGACGTTGGTAAAGCGCCCCGGAAATACCTTCGCAAAATCCGCAAACAGCGACTGCACCATCAGGTTCGAGTGCAGCTCGGAGACGCCGTTGACCTTATGGCTGGCCACAACTGCCAGCCAGGCCATACGCACCCGACGGCCGTTGGACTCGTCGATGATTGAGACGCGGCTAAGCAGACCGGTGTCGTTCGGATACTGCTCCTGAACCGTCTTCAAGAAGTAGTCATTAATCTCGAAAATAATCTGCAGATGACGCGGCAGAATTTTACCCAGCATGTCTACCGGCCAGGTCTCCAGCGCCTCGCTCATCAGCGTGTGGTTGGTGTAGGAGAAGATCTGGCAGGTGGCCTCAAAGGCATCATCCCAGGAGAAATTATGCTCGTCTATCAGCAGACGCATCAGCTCAGGGATCCCGAGTACCGGATGGGTATCATTGAGGTGAATAGCAACCTTATCCGCGAGGTTAGCGTAGGTCTTATGCAGCAGGAAATGGCGGTTAAGAATGTCCTGCACCGTCGCCGAAACAAGGAAATACTCCTGGCGCAGACGCAGCTCACGGCCGGAGTAGGTCGAGTCATCCGGGTAGAGCACACGGGAGACGTTTTCCGAGTGGTTTTTATCTTCCACCGCGGCAAAATAGTCGCCTTGGTTGAATTTACCGAGGTTAATCGCGCTACTGGCTTGGGCATTCCACAACCGCAGCGTATTGGTAGCGTCGGTGTCAAAGCCAGGGATGATCTGATCGTAGGCAACCGCCAGGATCTCTTCGGTCTCTACCCAGCGGGTCTTTTTCCCCTCCTGCTGGATCCGGCCGCCGAACCGCACCTTGTAACGGGTGTTGTGGCGTTTAAACTCCCACGGGTTGCCGTACTCTAGCCAGTAGTCCGGAGACTCTTTCTGGCGACCATCAACGATATTCTGCTTGAACATGCCGTAGTCGTAGCGGATGCCGTACCCACGCCCTGGCAGGCCAAGCGTAGCCAGCGAGTCGAGGAAGCAGGCGGCCAAACGCCCCAGGCCGCCGTTGCCGAGGCCGGGGTCGTTCTCTTCATCAATCAGCTCTTCAAGATCCAATCCCATCTCTTCCAGCGCGTTTTTGACGTCGCCATAGATGCCCAGCGCCAGCAGGGCATTAGAGAGGGTGCGGCCAATCAGAAACTCCATCGACAGGTAATAGACCTGGCGCGTCTCCTGAGAGAGCTGCGCGCGGTTTGAGCGCAGCCAGCGCTCAACCAGACGGTCACGTACGGCGAACAGGGTGGCGTTTAGCCACTCATGTTTATTGGCGATGGCCGGATCTTTACCAATGGTAAACATCAGCTTATAGGCAATGGAGTGCTTTAACGCCTCAACGCTGAGCGTCGGTGATGTATAGGTAAAGGGTACATTCATAAACGTGATTCCTGGTGCTCTACTTCAACCGATAATAGAGATCCCGATAGGACTGAGCGGCAACCTGCCAGCTAAAATCCATATTCATCGCCTGACGCTGAACGAAGCGCCACAGCGAAGGCCGGGACCACAGCACAAAAGCACGCCTTATTGCCCTAAGCAGCGACCAGGCATTGCTGTCTTCAAACACAAATCCGCTGGCGATACCGTCCGCCAGGTTCTCAAGCGAGCTGTCTGATACGGTGTCGGCTAGCCCACCGGTACGCCGCACCAGCGGCAGCGTGCCGTACTTCAGTCCATAGAGCTGCGTCAGGCCGCACGGCTCAAAGCGGCTCGGCACCAGAATCACATCCGCGCCGCCCATAATGCGGTGCGAGAAGGCTTCGTGATAGCCTATCTGAACTCCTACCTGCCCCGGATGCTCGGCGGCGGCGGCTAGGAAACCTTCCTGCAGCACCGGATCGCCTGCACCCAGCAGGGCCAGCTGTCCGCCCTGCTCCAGCAGGCCCGGCAGCGCCTCCAGCACCAGATCCAGCCCTTTTTGGCTGGTCAGGCGGCTGACCACAGCGAAGAGCGGGATCTTCTCATCGACTTTCAGACCCATCGCAATTTGCAGCTGACGCTTGTTTTCCGCCTTATCTTCCAGCGAGTCGCGGGTAAAGCGCGACGCCAGCAGCAGGTCGGTTGCCGGATCCCAGATCTGCTCATCAACGCCGTTGAGGATCCCCGAGAGGCGGCCCTCAGCGTGGCGCTGGCGCAGCAGCCCTTCCATGCCGTACGCAAACTGCGGCTCGGTGATCTCCCGCGCGTAGGTCGGGCTGACCGCCGTGATGTGGTCGGCAAAAAAGAGCCCTGCCTTCAGGAACGAGATCTGACCGTTGAACTCTACGCCATTAACATTAAAGAATGACGATGGCAGATCTATTTCACTCATGTGATGAGCATAAAACATACCCTGATAGGCTAAGTTATGCACGGTAAATACGGACTTTGCCGGATGGCCACGGGCGGCAAGGTAGGCAGGGGCCAACCCGGCATGCCAGTCGTGGGCATGAACAATGTCCGGACGCCAGAATGGATCGAGACCGCAGGCCATCTCGCTGCCTACCCAGCCGAGCAGAGCGAAACGCAGCACGTTATCGGTATAAGCAAACAGATTAGTATCGTGATACGGGCTGCCGGGGCGATCATAGAGGTGTGGAGCATCAATCAGATAGATGCCGACGCCGTTATAGTGGCCGTAAAGCAGCGTGATGTGTCCGGCAAACGTCTCTCGTCGGGACACCACTTTCGCATCGGTAATACCGCGCCGAATATCAGGGAAAGCTGGCAGCAGTACGCGAGTATCAACACCACCGGCTATTTGCGCCGCAGGGAGTGCACCAAGTACATCTGCCAGACCACCGGTCTTGAGCAACGGGAACATCTCAGAACATACATGTAAAACCTGCATTCTCGCTCCTGTTAAAAACCGCTACCGTATGCGAGCGGTAGCGGTAAACCAGCGCGCGGACCCCTTCCGCGCAAGGTTATGATTTGATGCCGTCACTCTTTTAATTTGCTTAACATCTCACGCGTGACCAGCACAATGCCTTCTTCTGAACGGTAGAACCGACGGGCATCCTCTTCTGCATTTTCACCAATGACCATGCCCTCAGGTATTTTACAGGCGCGGTCAATAACGCAGCGGCGCAGGCGGCAAGAACGTCCTACCCAGACGTCCGGCAGCAGCACCGACGAGTCGATATTACAGAATGAGTTAACGCGCACGCGCGGGAACAACACCGACTGCACTACCACCGAACCGGAGATAATGCAGCCCCCCGACACCAGCGAATTCAGCGTCATCCCATGGCTACCGGATCTATCCTGTACAAATTTAGCAGGCGGTAGCGATTCCATGTGGGTTCGGATAGGCCAATTTTGATCGTACATATCCAGTTCGGGGGTGACGGAGGCGAGATCGAGGTTAGCCTTCCAGTACGCTTCCAGGGTTCCCACGTCGCGCCAGTAAGGCTCGGCGTCCGGATCCGACTGCACGCAAGAGTGCGGGAACGCATGGGCAAAGGCCTCACCAGCTTTCGTCACTTTCGGGATAATATCCTTACCGAAATCGTGATTAGAGGTTTCATCCTTGTCATCCTCTTCAAGCAGCTCAAAGAGATACTCTGCGTCGAAGATATAGATCCCCATGCTGGCCAAAGACTTGGTGTCATCCCCTGGCATGGTAGGCGGATTGGCTGGCTTCTCAACGAAATCGATTACTTTTTCGTTTTCATCTACCGCCATCACGCCGAACGCCGTGGCTTCTGCTTTTGGTACCGGCAGGCAGGCGACGGTACAGCGTGCGCCTTTCTCAACGTGGTCGATCAGCATGCGCGAGTAGTCCTGCTTATAGATGTGATCGCCCGCGAGGATGACAACATACTCCGCGTTGTAGCGGCGAATGATGTCGAGGTTCTGGGTGACCGCATCCGCCGTGCCGCGATACCAGTTTTCACCGTGTAAGCGCTGCTGAGCGGGGAGGAGATCGACAAACTCGTTCATCTCTTCGCTAAAGAAGGACCAGCCGCGCTGGATATGCTGCACCAGGGTGTGCGACTGATACTGGGTGATCACGCCGATACGACGGATACCGGAGTTAAGACAGTTGGAGAGCGCAAAATCAATAATACGGAACTTGCCGCCAAAGTGAACCGCAGGCTTGGCGCGTGTGGTGGTCAAGTCTTTGAGACGCGTGCCACGCCCACCCGCCAGGATCAGGGCTACAGATTTTAATGGCAGCTGGCGCGCTAACATTAGCGGATCGTTGTTATCTAATCTAACCATGATGAACTCCTTTTTTTATGACCTTCGAAAAACGCATACTCCATGCGCGGGCCCATGCCAGACAGCCACTACCACCGGATTATCCTCACCGGCAAATGGAGGAACGGCGCGCCATTCCCCGTCGGGTAACACAATCTCTGTAACCTTATCCGTATTGTTCAGCGTGATCAGGAAACGGTCTGAAAGCAGGATTTGCAAACGGCCTACCCCATGCTCCCACTCCTGCACGCTTAAAGGCCGGGCATCCTTGTTCAGCCAGCTGACGTTGCCGTCACCCTCTTCCCACCAGGCATTTTGGGTTAATGCCGGTACCTGCTGGCGAAGATGGATCAAGGTGGCCACAAACGTGGTTAATCCGTCATTTGCCTTTTTCCAATCAAGCCAGGTCAGCGCGTTGTCCTGGCAATAGGCATTATTGTTACCATGCTGGCTGTGTCCTTGTTCATCACCTGCCAGCAGCATTGGCGTACCTTGTGACAGCAGCAGCGTGACCAGTAGGGCATGGACACTGTCTCGCCGCCGCTCAATCACATACAACGATCCGCCTAATCCCTCTGTACCATGATTATTGCTGTGATTATTGTTAGTGCCGTCGCGATTCTCTTCGCCGTTGGCCTCGTTATGCTTATGGTTAAAACAGACGCAGTCGCGTAGCGTAAAGCCGTCGTGCGCCGTCACCAGGTTAATCGACGCGGCGGGAAGACGCCCGCTGCGTCTGAATACATCCCCCGAACCGGCAAAGCGCGTGGCGAACCGGCCCAGCGAGATATCCTTCGCCAGCCAAAAACGGCGGGAGGCATCGCGAAAATGATCGTTCCACTCGGCAAACAGCGGCGGGAAGTTACCCACCTGGTAGCCGCCTTCGCCCACGTCCCACGGCTCGGCAATCAGCTTCACCGCCGAGAGTACCGGATCGTTTTTTATCGCCTCGAACAGCGGCGCACAGGGATCAAAGTGCGGCGTGCGCCCCATCACCGTCGCTAAATCGAAGCGGAAGCCGTCGATGTGGTAGGTATCTACCCAATGCCGCAGGCACTGGTGCGCATACTCCACCACGCCGGGATGGCTCAGGTTCAGGGTATTGCCGCAGCCGGTCCAGTTGGCGTAATCGCCATTATCTCTGATCCAATAATAGCTACGGTTGTCGATTCCGCGCAGGGAGAAGGTCGGCCCTTCAAGATCGACCTCAGCGCTGTGGTTCAAAACGATATCGAGGATCACCTCAATACCGGCCTGGTGCAGCGCTTTGACCGCCTCGCAAAACTCCTGCAGGGCGCGGTCGGGATTGTTGGCGTAGCGCGGATCGAGGGCAAACATCGCCAGCGGGTTGTAGCCCCAGTAGTTGCTTAAGCCCAGCCGTTGCAGGCGCGGCTCGCTGGCGAAATGCGCCACCGGCAGCAGCTCCAGGGCGGTGATCCCTAGCCGTTTGAAGTACGCGATCATCACCGGATGACCGAGGGCCCGGTAGGTGCCGCGTATCGCCTCTGGAATATCCGGATGCAGATACGTCAGCCCTTTAACATGGGCCTCATAGATCACCGTTTTGCCCCAGGGATTACGCGGCGGGGCGTCATCTTCCCAGTCAAACGCCTCGTTCACCACCACGCTCTTTGGCGCGATGGCCGCGTTGTTATGGGGATCGGCACTATCAAAACCACCGTGGAAGAGGTCATGATCGATGGCGTCACCGTCGACCCGGCGAGCACAGGGATCGATCAGCAGCTTGTTCGGGTTAAAACGGTGTCCCGCTGCGGGATCCCATGGGCCGTGTACCCGATAGCCATAGCGCAAGCCGGGACGCGCTTTTTCCAGAAAACCGTGCCAGACGTCGCCGCTGCGGGCAGGCAGGTCATAGCGCTGTTCATTCCCCTCATCGTCAAAGATGCAGAGCTCAACCCGCTCTGCGTTTGCCGAGAAGAGCGTGAAGTTCACGCCATTGCCTTCGTAATGCGCGCCAAGTGGCGCAGGCTTACCTGCCGACAGCTTCGTCATTCACCCTCCCTGACCAACCAGATGGTAGAGAGCGGGGGCAGCGTCAGGCTGAGCGAGTTATCGCGACCGTGGCTTGGAATGGCATCACTGTGCACGGTGCCGTAATTCCCGGCGTTGCTGCCGTGATAGTGCATTGAATCCGTGTTCAGTACCTCACGCCAGCGGCCCGGCTGATTGATGCCAAAACGGTATTCATGGCGCGGTTCCGGCGTAAAGTTGCTGGCCACGATAATTTCATTTCCGTCTTTGTCCCGGCGCACAAACACAAACACCGAACGCTGGTTATCGTCGACCACCAGCCATTCGAAACCGTAGCGATCAAAATCAAGCTCGTGCAGCGCTTTATGGTGACGGTAGGTCGTGTTGAGATCGCGCACCAACCGCTGAACGCCGTGGTGCCAGTTATCGCCGCCCTCCAGCAGATGCCAGTCAAGGCTGCTGTCGTGGTTCCACTCACGTCCCTGGGCAAATTCATTGCCCATAAAGAGCAGTTTTTTGCCCGGGAAGGCCCACATCCAGCCATAGTAGGCGCGCAGGTTGGCAAACTTCTGCCATGCATCACCCGGCATGCGGTCAAGAATGGATTTTTTGCCATGCACCACTTCGTCGTGCGACAGCGGCAGAACGAAGTTCTCGGTGTAGTTGTAGAGCATCCCGAACGTCAGCTTATCGTGATGATACTGACGGTAGATAGGATCGAGCTTGAAGTAGTCGAGGGTGTCATGCATCCAGCCCAGGTTCCACTTGTACCAGAAGCCCAGCCCACCGTTATCCGATGGCCGCGATACGCCTGGGAAATCGGTGGACTCTTCGGCCATGCTCACCGCCCCTGGTACCTGCTCTCCCAGCTTGCGGTTAGTGCTGCGCAGGAATTCGATGGCTTCAAGGTTCTCGCGACCGCCAAACTCGTTGGGGATCCACTCCCCCTCTTTGCGGCTGTAGTCACGGTAGATCATGGAAGCCACCGCATCGACGCGCAGGGCGTCAATACCAAAGCGCTCAACCCAGTAGAGGGCGTTACCCACCAGATAGTTACTGACTTCACGACGACCATAGTTGTAGATCAGCGTGTTCCAGTCCTGATGGTAGCCTTCGCGCGGATCGCTATGCTCATAGAGATCGGTTCCATCGAACTCGGCGAGACCGAACTCGTCGGACGGGAAGTGGCCCGGCACCCAGTCAAGGATCACGTTCAGGCCCGCCGCGTGGGCAGCCTTGATAAAGTAGCGGAAGTCATCCCGCGTGCCGAAGCGGCGGGTTGGCGCATAGAGGCCCGTTGGCTGGTAGCCCCAGCTGCCGTCAAACGGATGCTCGTTGATCGGCATCAGCTCTAAGTGGGTAAAGCCCATCCACTTGGCGTAGGGAACCAGCTGCTCTGCCAGCTCGCGGTAGCTCAGCCAGAAGTTATTGTCGGTATGGCGACGCCAGGAGCCGAGGTGCACCTCATAGATAGAGATCGGCTGGTCAAACTCGTTGGCTCGCTTGCGCTCTTCGGTCTGCTCGACCTTTTCCGGCAGGCCGCAGATCATGGAGGCGGTTTCCGGGCGCATCTGCGCCTCGAAGGCATAAGGGTCGGCCTTAATGCGCAGGTTACCGTTGGCGTCGATCATCTCGAATTTGTAGATCTGCCCATGCTGCACGCCGGGGATAAACAGCTCCCAGATGCCGGACTCTTTGCGCAGGCGCATAGGATGGCGACGACCATCCCAGTAGTTAAATTCGCCTACGACTGAAACGCGTTGGGCATTAGGTGCCCAGACGGAGAATTTGGTGCCGGTCACGCCGTCCATGGTATCGGCGTGCGCACCCAGGGTTTCATACGGCCGCAGGTGCGTGCCCTCTGACAGAAGCCAGGCGTCGAGGTCCTGAATCAGAGGACCGAAGCGGTAAGGATCGTCCAACAGATTAGCATGATCGTGCCAGTGAACGGCAAGCTGGTAGCGGAAAGGATTTTTACGGCGTTGAATAATACCGGCAAAGAAGCCGCGTGAATCAAGGCACTCTAGCCTGGCCAGTTTGCGTCCGGTTTTCGTTTCAATAACCCACACTTCGGTGGCGTCAGGTAGCAACGCGCGGACTTCCAGCCCGGCATTGGTGCGGTGCATACCGAGTACGGAAAAGGGATCCGCAAAATGGCCTGCTATTAGCGCGTTAATCACGTCTCTATCGACAAGACTGGACATGGTTTTTTATCCTGTTTTATATGTGCCACATTTTTCGCCAGCCACATCCAGCTGGCCTGAAGCTGTTCCAACCTAAAGCATAGACAAGGCTTCCCTTGTCTCCTGATAAATTTGGCTGAATTGCGACTACATAATGTATTTACCAAAATTGTCGTTGTGTTTATTCACAAAAAATGTGCAAAAAAAAGGAGGTGACGTTGCACCTCCTCATAAACAGTGATCGTTACGCCAGCTGGCGCAGCATTCGCCGTAGCGGCTCGGCGGCTCCCCACAGGAGCTGATCGCCGACGGTAAAGGCGGAGAGATACTCCGGCCCCATGTTAAGCTTGCGCAGACGGCCAACCGGGGTGGTCAGCGTGCCGGTTACCGCTGCCGGCGTTAGCTCACGCATGGTGATCTCACGGTCGTTCGGCACCACTTTCGCCCATTGATTGTGGGCCGCCAGCAGAGACTCCACGGTCGGGATAGAGACATCTTTTTTCAGCTTGATGGTAAAGGCCTGGCTGTGGCAGCGCAGCGCGCCCACGCGCACGCAGAGGCCATCCACCGGAATAACCAGATCGGTATTGAGGATCTTGTTGGTTTCCGCCTGGCCCTTCCACTCTTCACGGCTCTGACCGTTATCAAGCTGCTTATCAATCCACGGGATCAGGCTGCCCGCCAGCGGTACGCCGAAGTTATCAACCGGCAGCTCGCCGCTACGAGAGAGCGTAGTGACCTTCCGCTCGATATCGAGGATAGCCGAGGCCGGATCCGCCAGCTCGCCCGCAACGTGGCTGTGCAGCTGGCCCATCTGCGCCAGCAGCTCACGCATATGGCGCGCGCCGCCGCCGGAGGCCGCCTGGTAAGTAGCAACCGAAACCCAATCCACCAGGTTCTCGGCAAACAGGCCACCCAGCGACATCAGCATCAGGCTGACCGTACAGTTTCCGCCGACAAAGGTTTTCACACCGCTGTTCAGGCCCTGGGTAATGACGTCCTGGTTCACCGGGTCGAGAATGATGATGGCGTCATCTTTCATGCGCAGCGAGGAGGCCGCGTCGATCCAGTAGCCCTGCCAGCCGCTTTCACGAAGCTTTGGATAGATTTCATTGGTATAATCGCCGCCCTGGCAGGTGACAATAATGTCGAGTGCCTTCAGCGCCTCCAGATCAAATGCGTCCTGCAGCGTGCCTGCCGCGCCTGTACCGAAGGTCGGTGCTGGCTGGCCAAGCTGGGACGTAGAGAAGAAGACGGGGCGAATGGCATCGAAATCGCGCTCTTCTACCATGCGTTGCATGAGGACAGAGCCGACCATTCCGCGCCAGCCGATAAAACCAACATTTTTCATAGCGTATTTCCTGCAGAGGTGTGTGCTGTATGAGCGATCCAGATCTTTTTACTGGTATACCTCACACATTACAAAATGCAGCTAAAGTCGCAAGTGAAATTAATCAATGATAGTGTCGCCGTCAGAAATAGCGCTTATCAGCGGCCATTTAGGGCGTGCCTCAGGGAAACGAAGCAATGAATGATATTCTCTCCATCGCGGTGCTGTTGATCCTGATTATGGATCCGCTTGGCAACCTGCCTATCTTTATGTCGGTGCTGAAGCACACGGAACCAAAGCGCCGCCGGGCGATTATGATCCGCGAGCTGCTAATTGCCCTGCTGCTGATGCTGATTTTCCTTTTTGCCGGCGAGAAGATCCTTTCGTTCCTTAACCTGCGCGCCGAGACCGTCTCTATTTCCGGCGGCATCATCCTGTTTTTAATCGCCATTAAGATGATCTTCCCCAGCCCCGAGGGTGGCAGCTACGGCATGCCCGCGGGTGAAGAGCCGTTTATTGTACCGCTGGCGATCCCGCTGGTGGCGGGCCCCACCCTGCTCGCCACGCTCATGCTGCTGTCGCACCAGTACCCTAACCAGATGGGCCATCTGGTGATCGCCCTGATGCTGGCGTGGGGCGGCACGGTGGCGATCCTTCTGCAGTCGACGCTGTTTTTACGCCTGCTTGGCGAGAAAGGGGTTAACGCGCTGGAGCGCCTGATGGGGCTGGTGCTGGTAATGCTGGCAACCCAGATGTTCCTGGACGGCATTCGGGTGTGGATGAAGGGGTAATCATTTAAGCGTGCATTGAAACTGTAGGCCCGGTAAGCGACGCGCCACCGGGCATATTGACCATTAACTCAGCAGCGAGAAGGCAATCATCCCGACAATCGCGCCCGTGGTGCCGAGGATAGTTTCCATCATCGTCCACGTCTTCAGCGTCTGCCCTTCGGTTGCGCCGGTAAACTTACCGAACAGCCAGAAGCCTGCGTCGTTGACGTGGCTGACGACGATAGAGCCGCCCGCGATACAGATCGACAGCGCAGCCATCTGCGCGCCGGAGAAGTGCAGCTGCTCAATCACCGGCATCACCAGACCCACTGCGGTTAAGCAGGCCACCGTCGCCGATCCCTGAATAATACGCACCGCTGCGGCCAGCACGAAGCAGGTAATCGCGATGGGCAGGCCCATGCCGGTCAACGCTTCGCCCAGGGCCGGGCCCACGCCGGAATCCACCAGCACCTGCTTAAAGACGCCGCCTGCACCGATCACCAGCAGAATAATGCCCGCAGGCTGCAGCGCCGTACCGCAGATCGCCATCACTTTGTCTTTCGCCATGCCCTGACGATACGCCAGACCGTAGATGGCCACCAGGCACGCCACCAGGATGGCGGTGAACGGATGGCCGATAAACTCCAGCCACTCGTAGAGCGTAGAGCCCTGCTCAACGAAGCGGGCGGCGATGGTTTTCAGGCCGACCAGCACCAGCGGCAGCAGGATCAGGGCCAGGCTGAAGCCGAACGACGGCATCTTGCCTTCGCCGAGATGCGGCTCGCTGATGTCATCTGGAATATGCAGCTCAACGTAGCGGCTGATAAAGTTACCCCACAGCGGCCCGGCAATCAGCATGCCTGGGATCGCCGCGCAGAGGCCGATCAGGATCATCCAGCCAAAGTCGGCGTGCATCTGGGACGCCAGCAGCATGGGTGCAGGCCCCGGCAGCAGGAAGGCTGCCGCCGCCGCCACCCCGGCAAAGAGCGGAATAACCAGCTTCACCAGGTTAGTGCCCGTATGGCGCGCCATAGAGAAGGCGACGCTGATCAGCAGCACAATCGCGACCTCAAAGAAGAGCGGCAGCGCACAGATCAGACCCGCAAGGCCGATGGCATAGTGCGCCCGGCTGTGGCCAAAGGATTTCAGCATCTTGACCGCGATCTGATCCACCGCGCCGGTCTCATGCAGAATTTTGCCGAACATGGCCCCCAACGCGACCACTATCGCGAGGAAGCCCAGCGTGCCGCCCATGCCTTTTTCCATGGTTTTAGCAATGGCGTCGAGCGGCATTCCAGAAAACAACCCAGCGCCAATAGAAACCACCATCAAAGCAATGAAGGCGTGAAGACGTGCCTTCATCACTAAAAACAGCAGCAGCAAAACCGAGCCGACCGCTGTCAAAACAAGCGTTAAAGTACCCACTGTACAGCCTTAGTTTTTTTATTTATTAATCACATCAATAGTGCTGGCTACGACGCCGTTGAGCGGCTGGTCGATATCCACAATTAATACGTCGTTCTCGTCCGCACCCGGCTCTTGCAGCGCGTCAAACTGGGTTACCAGCATCTGCGTCTTGAAGAAGTGGCCTTTACGTGCCTTGAGACGGGCTTCGATCACGTCGAAATCCCCCTTCAGGTAGATAAAGGAGAGGTTCGGGTTGCCGTCACGCAGCAGATCGCGATAGCTCTTTTTCAGCGCGGAGCAGACGATCAGCGACACTTTGTTGGTGCGCTGCATAGCGAAGGCGGCATCGTTCAGTGCCTGCAGCCAGGGCTTGCGGTCGTCATCGTTTAGTGGCTCGCCAGCGGCCATTTTGGTGATGTTGCTGCGCGGATGCAGGAAATCGCCATCCAGGAACGCGGCATGCAGCTGATAGGCCACTTCGCTGGCAACGGCGGATTTTCCACTGCCGGATACGCCCATCAGGACATAAACGTGGTGATCGTGATTAGTCGTGCTCAAAGGTCGCTCCCACAGAGACAAAAGGTAGATTGTTACGGGTAACAGTTATCGGTAACATTTTCCTGCCGGGGCTAGTGAGAAGCAATAAGCCGCACTCTCCGAAGTGAATAAGTGTGAGCTACTTCAAATTTGTCAGACTAAATAGATCCACCTGGTGACAATGTGAAACCTAAATCTAACATTTTTGGCGTCACCACCTCACCGCGAATGCGGGCTAGCAGGCGCTCGGCACCAATGCGGCCCATGCGCTCACGCGGCGTCAGCACGCTCGCCAGCTGAGGCTCCATCACCTGGCCAATATCATGGCCGTGGAAACCGGCAATCGCCATGTCATCCGGAATTTTCAACCCTAAACGCTGGCACTCGAACGCCGCCCCTACCGCAAGGTCATCGTTGGTACAAAAAATACCGTTGAGCTGCGGATATTCGCGGCGCGCCTGGCGCATCAGTTCAATGCCCGATGAGTATGACGAGGACTGCTCCATCATCACGCTGTACGGCGTCAGGCCCGCATCGCGCATCGCCTGCTCATACCCCTGCTGTTTGATGATAGTACGTTCGTCGAGACGTGCACCCAGATAGGCGACGTGGTGATGGCCGCGCGCCACAATGGCTGCGGTCATCTGGCGGGCAGCATCGAAGTTATCAAAGCCGACGGCAATGTCGAGACACGGCGAGCAGCTGTCCATCAGCTCCACCACCGGGATCCCCGCCACCTCAATCATCTTTAGGGTGCGCGCCGTATGGCTACGCTCGGTAAGGATCAGGCCGTCAATGTTCCACGACAGCATGGACTCCAGCCGCTCCTCCTCCATCTCTGGCTTGTAGCCGTAGTGGGCCAGCATGGTCTGGTAGCCGTGGGCATCGGTGACGCTTTCGACGCCGCGCAGCACTTCAGCGAATACCTGGTTAGTCAGCGAGGGAAGCAGCACGCCGATAGCGCGGCTGGTGGCGTTAGAGAGGATGTCAGGTGCGCGATTAGGAATGTAGCCCAGCTCGTCCAGCACCGCTGCGATTTTGCCACGCAGCGCCACGGAGACTTGCTCCGGGTTGCGTAAAAAACGGCTGACGGTCATTTTGGTCACGCCAACGCGATCTGCAACGTCCTGAAGTACGGGTCTTTTCTTTTTCATCGTCCTGAGCGGGGTAAACGGGAAAATATTGTTTTAGTTTACCACGACGCAGGCGCAACCTCCCCGCTGATAAGGAGAGGTGGCGCACTTTATTTAACACATCATACCGGCGGCAGGTCGAACAGCAGGATTTCACTGTCGCTGTCTGCGTGAATCGACAGCGCCTGCTCGTCCCAGATGGCCAGCCCGTCGGCAGTGGTGGCTTTTGTGCCATTGATAGAGACACTGCCCTTCACGACCTGGATCCAGACCTTGCGACCGTCAGCAATCTGGTAATCCCCCTGCTCGTCTTTCAGCAGCGCCCAGCGGGAGAGCTCCATATCCTGGTTAACCTTCAGCGATCCGTCCCGGGCATCCGGCGAGAGCACCAGCTGGCGGCCCTGGGCGGCGTCAAAGCGGCGCTGCTCATAGCGCGGCGCGATGCCGGTTTTTTCTGGAATGATCCAGATTTGATACAGGTGCAGACGCTCGGTTTCGCTCGGGTTGTACTCAGAGTGGCGTACCCCGGTTCCGGCGCTCATGATCTGGAACTCACCGGCAGGCACCTGCTCTTTGTTACCCATGCTGTCCTGATGCTCAACGACGCCTTCCAGCACGTAGGTCAGGATCTCCATATCTTTATGGGGATGGGTACCGAAGCCCTGGCCTGCGTCGATCACGTCGTCGTTAATGACGCGCAGCGCAGAGAAACCCATAAAATTTGCATCATAGTAGTTGGCAAAAGAGAAGGTATGCCATGAGTCCAGCCAACCATGATTTGCGTGACCACGTTCGTTTGCTTTGCGTAAGAAAATCATTTTTTCACCCCCGTCTGTTTTCGATGGAGTAAGTGTGTACCCGATCGACTCAGGATGATAGAGGGTGAAAATTGACTCCTCTGTTCAAAAATTATGAACAACTTATGAAACAGCAAAAAGCCTTATTTTGCGAGGGTTACCGTGGCGGGTGCCGCCTGCTCAAACCCGCGTTCGAGGATCTCAAGGTTGGTTAACACCTCAGATTCCTTGACGTAGTTTTCTGCCCCTTCCGTCAGGGTGGCATAGAGGGCGTCGTAGACGAGGCCATAGTCGCCTGGCTCCGGCTGCCACTCTTCACGCACCGTCTCTCCGGCGTCGTTGAGGTACTCCAGCGTTGCCAGCGTGTTGTCGGCAGCAAATCCTGCCTCGCCCGGCATAATATTGGCCTTCAGGCTGGTCTCCTGCTGGTCAATCCCGTACTTGATAAACGAGCCGCGGGTGCCGTGGACAATAAATTTCGGGTAGTCGATTTTGACATAGTGGCTGGTCTTCACAATGGCCTTCAAATCGCCGTAGAAGAGCTGCGCCTCAAAGGTGTCGTCTGGGTTGGCCTTATTGCGCAGGCTGCGGATGTCATAGGAGACATGGTCCGGGCGACCAAACAGGGAGATGATCTGATCCAGGGTATGCACGCCGAGGCCAAAGAACATCCCGTCCTGCGGCAGGCCCGGTTTGGTCTCAGCTACCGGACGGAAGTAGTCGATGTGGCTCTCAATTTCGACAATCTCACCCAGCTTGCCGCTCTCTATGGCTTTCTTTGCCGTCAGGAAGCAGCTGTCAAAGCGACGGTTCTGGTACGGGGTAACGGTGAGACCTTTGCTTTTTGCCAGCTCGAACAGGGTAATGGCTTCGGCCATCGAAGGGGTAAAGGGCTTCTCTACCAGCACGTTTTTACCCGCCTCGAGGGCGCGCTTTGCGTACTCAAAGTGGCTATCGGCATGGGTACAGACGATCACCAGCTTCACCTGCGGATCGTTAAGGACCTCGTCGAGATCGCTGGTGAAGTGGATATGCTGATACTGAGGATACTGCTCTTCCGGCTTGGGATGGCGGCGGAAGATATGCGCCACGTGCCAGCTCGCTTTGCGATTGAGAACATAGGGAAGATGGTAGCGGGTGGTGCTTTTACCAAAGCCGATAAATGCGCAGTGCAGAGTCATGGGTCACCTCTTTTTTAAAACAGTGCCCATAACCATAGCGCAAAGTGGAGCCCGGCAACACGCCCGATGGCGCTGCGCTTATCGGGCCTACAACACCCGCAATGAACCCTCAACCGTTAGCGGCGCAGCCAGGCCAAAGATAAAAAAAAAGCCAGCATAGGCTGGCTAAATTAATACTGGAAGCAATGTGAGCAATGTCGTGCTTTCAGGTTCACCGTAGCATCCCCTGAACGCATAGCAATAATAATCATTATCATTCGCACTTGTCTAATACTTTTTGCAAAAAATGGCAGTTGACGAAAATTTTGAATTACCGGATGTTGGAGGGGAGAGTTAACTAACTGAGGATAGAGGAAAATGAGTGAGATAGTGATACGCCACGTCGAAGCCCGCGATGCCGAGCCATTACGCCTGATGTCAGCGCAGCCGGAGATGTATCACCATCTACTACAGCTACCCTACCCCTCTCAGGAGCTTTGGCAGGAGCGCGTTAAGCCCCGGCCCGGCCACCGTATGTTAGTCGCCACCATTGATGGGGAAGTGGCCGGACATATTGGCATCAGCGTAGAGCAGAATCCGCGCCGCAGCCACGCGGCAGAGTTTGGTCTTGCCGTCTCGCCCGCCTTTCGCCAGCGGGGCGTCGCCAGCGCCCTGATGAAAGCCATGATTGATGTTTGCGAGAACTGGCTGCGCATCGAGCGCATCGAACTGTCGGTATATGCCGATAACGAAGCCGCTATCGCGCTCTATCGCAAGCATGGCTTTGAGATCGAAGGCACCGCCAGAAAGTACGCTCTGCGCAATGGTGAGCTGGTGGATTCCCACTTTATGGCACGGATGAAAAAATAAGACATTGCCGGGTGACACAGCGCCACCCGGCAAACAAATCAGTACCCCGCCGTTAAGTCATCCACCGAACGCGGATCGGACGCGCCATACAGGGCCCCATCTTCACCCACCATGATGCTCTGGGTGCTGCCCATCGCCTCCTTCAGCGCCACTTTCTGTCCCTTCTGCTCCAGTATTTTCAGCGTATCCGGACTAAAGCCCTTCTCCACGCGCAGCTCGTCCGGCAGCCACTGATGATGGAAGCGCGGAGCATTCGTCGCTTCGGCGACGTTCATTTTAAAATCGATGCTGTTGACCACCATTTGCAGCACGGTCGTGATAATTCGGCTCCCGCCTGGACTGCCGGTGACTAGCCAGGTCTTACCGTCTTTAACGACGATGGTTGGCGACATCGACGAAAGCGGACGCTTGTTGGCCCCCACGGCGTTGGCATCGCCACCCACCAGGCCATACACGTTCGGCACGCCCGGCTTGGCCGAGAAGTCATCCATCTCGTTGTTAAGCAGAATGCCGGTGTTGCCCGCCACAATCCCCGTGCCAAAGACGGTATTCAGGGTATAGGTCACCGCTACCGCGTTGCCCTCTTTATCCACCACCGAGAAGTGGGTGGTCTGGTTGCTCTCGTACGGCTCTAGCTTGCCGGGGCGGATCTGGCTCGACGGCTTCGCCTTGTTGACGTCGATCTGCTGGGCAATAGATTTGGCATACTCTTTATTGGTCAGCGCCTGCCACGGCACTTTGACAAAGTCCGGGTCGCCAAGATACTCCGAGCGGTCGGCGTAGGCGTACTTCTCTGCCTCGGCCATCACCTGCATGGCGTCCGCGCTGCCAAAGCCATATTTCGCCAGGTCAAAGTTTTCAAGAATATTGAGGATCTGCACGATGTGGATCCCGCCTGAGGAGGGCGGTGGCATGGAGAAGACCTGATAACCCCGGTAGTCGCCGCTGATGGGAGTGCGCTCTACCGCCCGGTAGGCCGCCAGATGAGAGGTCAGAGATTTTTTACTGTCGGGGTTGCCCTGGTCGTCGAGGAACATATCCCGGCTGGCCTGGGCTGGGGCCATCTCACGGAAGTCGATGGCGGTAGTGGCCCCATCTTTGGTACGCAGCAGCATAAACCCGCCGCCGCCGAGGTTCCCGGCCTGCGGGTGGGTCACCGCCAGCGCGTAGCCCACCGCCACGGCAGCATCCACCGCGTTACCGCCCTGCTTTAAAATATCAACACCCACGCGGGTCGCGGCGGCATCTACTGATGCGACCATCCCCTGCTGCTCGCGCACCGGGTGGAAGGTATCGGCTTCAACGCCGTAGGAGACGGGGGGCGCTTCCGGCTGCGGCGCGGCGACCGCGCCAAAACAGCTTCCGGCGACCAGCGCCGCGATAGCGGCCCAGCGCGCAAACTTAGGCTTACTCATCATTATTCTCCAGGAAAAATGGCTGATATTGCTGCTTAATCCTGGTTCACAACGCTAAAAAACGCACAGACTTTGCGCTAAGCAAGTAAACTTAACGGATCCACCTACAGGAGGAATAACGATGAAACGCCTCTTATCTCTGGCCATACTGCTGCCGCTTAGTGCTTTCGCGCAGCCGATCAATACCATGAATAACCCGAACCAGCCGGGGTATCAAATTCCCAGCCAGCAGCGGATGCAGACCCAGATGCTGAATCAGCAAAGCCAGCAGAAAGGCATGCTGAACCAGCAGCTTCAGACCCAGACGCGCATACAGCAGCAGCACCTGGAGTCGCAGATCAATAACAACTCCCAGCGCATGCTGGATTCGCAGCCGGGCAGGCTGGATAACAGCCGCGAACAGCTGTTACCCAACACTAGCGGCAGCATGCTAAACCCGTCCGGCACGCCGCAGCCCACTATTCCCCTGAAGACGATGAGTCCTTAGGGCTGAAAATCCGGGCCAATAGTGTCGATGCGATCGGTACAGATGCAGTCGACGCCCCAGCGTAGCAGTTCCGCCGCACGCTGGGGCTGGTTGACGGTGTAGACCAGAATATGCAGCCCGGCGGCTTTGATCTCTGCCGTGCGCTGCTCATCCAGCAGCTTATGGTTGAGGTGCAACGAGACGCAGCCGAGGCGCTCCGTCAGCACGCGCCAATCATCACGCCATGCGTCCAGCAGCAGACCGCGCGGCAGCTCCGGGGCCGCCTGTTGCGCGGCCTCCAGGGCATCAATGTCAAATGAGGAGAGCAGCGGCGGCGTCATGCCCTGCCAGAGCGCCCGCGCCGCCAGCGCCACCGTTTTTCCCGTTAGCGGCCCGGTGCCGGTGGTCGGCTTGATCTCAATGTTCGCCATCATGCCGTGCTGGCGGCAGCGATCCGCCACCTGCGATAACAGCGGCAGCGGCTCGCCCTTGAACGCGCCGCTAAACCAGCTCCCCGCATCTACCTTCAGCAGATCGCTCCAGGGCAGATCGCCCGCCACGCCCCAGCCGTTGCTGGTGCGCTCCAGGTTATCGTCGTGCAGCAGGAAGATCTCCCCGTCGCGGGAGAGCTTAACGTCAAACTCGATCATGGTGTGACCGAGGCGTGCGCCGGTATCGATGCCCGCGAGGGTATTCTCCGGGGCCAGCTTGCCGCCGCCGCGATGGGCGACAACAGCGGGGTAAGGCCAGTGGCTCATATACGTTGTCCTGTTTCACCATCAAAAAGGTGCAGGTGGCTCTCGGGCATGTTCAGCCACAGCGTGCTGCCCGGTGCCGGGCGATCGTGATGCGGCAGCCGCACCACCAGCTTTTGCTCGCCCCAGCGGCCGTGGGCCAGGTTATCCGCCCCCAGCATCTCCAGCGTATCCATCACCAGCGGGATGCCGCCTGCGGATTGTGAGCTTAGCGTAATATGCTCCGGGCGGATACCCAGCGTCATCTTGCGCCCGGCGTAGCCACGGTAGTACCAGTTGATGGGCAGAGCCATACCACTGTCGAGCTCAAAGTGATCCCCGGAGGTGCTGATGCGCCCGTCCAGCAAGTTCATCGCCGGACTGCCGATAAAGCTCGCCACAAAGCGGCTGGCCGGTTTCTCATACACTTCCACCGGGGTGCCGATCTGCTCCGCCACGCCCTTGTTCATCACCATCACCCGCTGCGCCAGAGTCATGGCTTCCACCTGATCGTGGGTGACGTAGAGCGACGTAGTCTTCAGGCGACGGTGCAGCTGCTGGAGTTCGAGACGCATCTGGACGCGCAGCTTGGCGTCGAGGTTGGAGAGCGGCTCATCAAACAGAAAGACGGCGGGATCGCGGACAATCGCCCGGCCCATCGCCACGCGCTGACGCTGGCCGCCGGAAAGCTCGCGCGGACGGCGCTTCAGCAGGCTATCCAGCTCCAGAATACGCGCTGCCTCTTTGACCCGCTCGGCGATGTGCGCTTTACCCATGCCGCGAATTTTTAACCCCCATGCCATATTCTCTTCCACGCTCATATGGGGGTAGAGGGCATAGTTCTGGAACACCATGGCAATGCCGCGCTCCTTCGGCTCCATCTCGGTCACCCGCTGGCGATCGATCCAGACGTCGCCGCTGGTGACCCGCTCAAGTCCGGCCACCATCCGCAGCAGGGTCGACTTGCCGCAGCCGGAGGGGCCGACCATGACAATAAATTCACCGTCCGACACGTCCAGCGTCAGGGGTTGGATCACCTGGGTCTTGCCGCCGTCCCAGCTTTTGCTTACTGCCTGTAGTTTTAATCCGGCCATATTTTGTTATTTCTCACTGTCCACTAAACCACGCACAAAGGCACGCTGCATGGCTAATACGATAATGACGGGGGGAATGAGGGTCAGCAGCATCGCCGCCATCACCTGGTTCCACTGGGTAGTCCCCTCCCCGGTAGCAATCATCCCTTTAATTCCCGCCACGGCGGTGCCCAGGTTGACGTCGCTGACGATCAACAGCGGCCACAGGTACTGGTTCCACCCGTAGATAAAGGTGATGACAAACAGCGCCGCAAGGTTGGTTTTCGACAGCGGCAGCACGATGTCGCGGAAAAAGCGCATCGGCGATGCGCCGTCAATACGCGCGGCCTCGATCAGCTCGTCCGGCAGGGTCATAAAGAACTGGCGGAACAGGAAGGTCGCGGTGGCGGAGGCCATCAGGGGCAGGGTCAGGCCGGTGTAGCTGTCGAGCATCTTCAGGTTGGCGATCACCTCCACCGTCGGGAAGATACGCACCTCTACCGGCAGCATCAGGGTGATAAATATCATCCAGAAAAAGAGATTGCGCAGCGGGAAACGGAACCAGACGATGGCAAAAGCAGAGAGCATCGAGACCGCAATCTTCCCTACCGTGATGCTAAAGGCCATGATGAAGCTGTTGAGCAGCAGCAGCCAAAACGGCGCGCTGTTGGCTCCCACGCCCTGCAGCCAGATGGTCTTCAGGTTATCCAGCAGGTGGCTGCCGGGGATCAGGGTCATCGGCGTCTCGAACACCGCCCGGTTGTCCAGCGTGGCCGCCACAAAGGCGACGTAGAGCGGGAAGAGAATGGCAGCGATGCCGAGGATCAGCATCACATGGCTGAAGATTGTCAGCCCGCGTCGGTTTTCAATCATTGATAGCGCACCTTACTCTCGACGTAGCGGAACTGGACCACCGTCAGGACGATCACCAGCAGCATCAGCACCACCGACTGGGCGGCAGAGGCAGAGAGATCCAGCCCGGCAAAGCCTTCCCGGTAGATTTTGTAGATCAGCGTGGTGGTGGCCTGTACCGGCCCACCGGCGGTGGCGGCATCGATCACCGGGAAGGTGTCGAAGAAGGCATACACCAGATTGACCACCAGCAGAAAGAAGCTGACGGGGGCGATCAGCGGCAGCGAGAGCTGGAAGAAGCGACGCACCGGTCCGGCACCGTCAATGGCGGCGGCCTCCACCAGCGAGCGGGGAATCGACTGCAGCGCGGCGAAGAAGAAGAGAAAGTTGTAGCTGATCTGCTTCCACACCGAGGCAAAAACCACTAAAAACATCGCCTGGCCGCTGTTCTGAGCGTGGTTCCAGCTGTAGCCAATCTGCTCCAGCGCGTGGGTAATTAGCCCGCGCCCCGGGTTGAAGAGAAAGATCCACAGCACGGCGGCGATGGCGGGTGCCACGGCGTAGGGCAGCAGCATTAGCGTCTGGTAGAAGCGGCTGCCGCGCACCACGTAATCGACCAGCGCGGCAAAAAAGAGCGAGGCCAGCAGGCCAGAGAAGGTCACTAGCGCGCTGAACTTTATCGTCGTCCAGAAGGAGTCCAGATAGTAGCTGTCATGCAGCAGGGCCATAAAGTTGTCCAGCCCAACGAACTGGCTGGAGAGACCGAACGGATCGACGCTCTGCACCGAGTACCACAGCGCTTCACCCGCGGGCCAGATAAAAAAGATAACGGTAATAATCAGCTGCGGCGCGACCAGCGCATAGGGAAGCCAGCGCGAGCGGAATACCGGACGGGATGATGACATTGAGGTTGGATTCCTGAACAGCGCCGGATGGCGCTCCGCTTATCCGGCCTACATGGTGCTCGTTGTAGGCCGGGTAAAGCGAAGCCGCCACCCGGCATTTCACACGTTATGATTTGGTGGATTGCTCGAAGCGGCGCAGCAGCTGGTTACCACGCTCTACCGCGCTGTCCAGCGCCTGCTGCGGGGTTTTCTTGCCGGTCCAGACCGACTCCAACTCTTCATCCACGATGGTGCGGATCTGCGGCATGTTGCCCAGGCGCAGCCCTTTGGTGAACGGCAACGGCGGCTTGTTCAGCATCTGGCGGGTCGCGATATCCGCGCCTGGGTTCTTGTCGTAGAAGCCCTGCTCACGGGTCAGATCGTAAGCGGCGGTGGTGATCGGCAGGTAGCCGGTCTTCTGGTGCCACTCGGCAGCGTTTTCCGGCTTCGCCAGGAACTCAAGGAACTGCGCGACGCCGGTATAGGTCGGCTTATCTTTGCCCTGCATAACCCACAGGCTGGCCCCGCCGATGATGGCGTTCTGCGGCGCACCCTTCACGTCGGCGTCGTACGGCATCATGCCTACACCGTAGTTAAATTTGGCGTACTGACGGATATCTGCCAGCGAACCGGAAGAGGCGGTAGTGATCGCGCAGTCGCCGTTATAGAACTTCTCGGTGGACTCGTCCTTGCGCCCGAAGTAGCTGAAGTCGCCCTTCTTGTTCAGATCGGCCAGCATCGCGATGTGCTTAACCTGTTCCGGCTTGTTGAACTCCAGCACGGCGTCGGTGCCGTCAAAGCCGTTGTTTTTGGTAGCGACCGGCAGACCGTGCCAGGCGCTGAAGTTTTCGATCTGGATCCAACCCTGCCAGCCGCTGGCGTAGCCGCACTTCATGCCGGCTGCTTTCAGCTTCGCGGTGTAGGCGGCGAGATCCTGCCAGGTTTTCGGCGGCTGCTCTGGATCTAAGCCCGCTTTTTTGAAGGCGTCTTTGTTGTAGTAGAGCACCGGAGTGGAGCTGTTAAACGGCTGGGAGAGCAGATGGCCTGATTTCGCATCGGTATAGTAGCCGGAGACGGTCGGCACAAACTGCGACTCGTCAAACTTGATGCCCGCATCGCTGAACACTTCATACACCGGCTTAATGGCTTTCGACGCCATCATCGTTGCGGTGCCGACTTCATAGACCTGCAAAATGGCAGGCGCGTTACCGGTACGGAAGGCGGCAATTCCGGCGCTCAGGCTCTGCTCGTAGTTGCCTTTGTAGACCGGCACAATTTTGTAATCCGGATGGGTGTCATTAAAACGCTGCGCCAGGGAGTCCACTTCTTTGCCCAGCTGCCCTTCCATCGAATGCCAGAACGGAATGGTGGTCACTGCCATAGCCTGACCTGCAAACGCCAGACCTAACGCTAATCCTAAAGCTGTATGTCGTAACGATGTCATTCGGTTATCTCTCTTGTTGTGCCGGATGCGCGATATCACGCTTTTCGTGCTCGCGAAGTAACATGACACGCCCAAATGACAGAAAAATAACCGTTTGTTTACAAAAGTATGACAGGGAGGCGGCAGAG
>NZ_LR607338.1:1178452-1182277 GCF_902164725.1 Pseudescherichia vulneris
GCCGGGCCTGGGAAGAACTTAGCCCCCGAGGTAGGCACTCCGCACCGCTTCGTTGGCCAGCAGCGCGTCGCCGGTATCGGACAGCACCACGCGACCGTTCTCCAGCACGTAGCCGCGATCGGCGAGCTTCAGCGCCTGGTTGGCGTTCTGCTCGACGAGGAAGATGGTCATCCCCTCTTTGCGCAGCTGCTCGATGGTGTCGAAGATCTGCTGGATGATAATCGGCGCAAGACCAAGTGACGGCTCGTCGAGCAGCAGCAGACGCGGCTGGCTCATCAGCGCCCGGCCGATGGCCAGCATCTGCTGCTCGCCGCCGGACATGGTCCCGGCCCGCTGAATACGGCGCTCGTGCAGTCGCGGGAACAGCTCATAAACCCACTTAAGGCGGGTATGGAACTGGTCGCGATCGGCAAAGAAGCCGCCCATCGCCAGGTTCTCTTCTACCGTCATGCGAGAGAAGACGCGTCGCCCTTCCGGCACAATCGCCACCGCTTCACGCATGATCTTGGCGGTCTGCCAGTCGGTAATGTCCTTACCATCAAAGACAATACGTCCGCTGCTGGCGCGTGGATCGCCGCACAGGGTGCCAAGCAGCGTGGTTTTACCCGCGCCGTTGGCCCCGATCAGGGTAACGATTTCGCCCTGGTTGATATGTAGGCTGACATCGTGCAGCGCCTGGATTTTGCCGTAGTGGGCGCTGACCTGGTCAAAAGATAACATCACGTTTTCCATCTTACGCGTCACCACCATTATGCTTCACCTAAATAGGCGCGGATCACGTCCGGGTTATTACGAATCTGCTCCGGCGTGCCGTTTGCCAGCGGCGTGCCCTGGTTTACCACGTAGATACGATCGGAGATACCCATCACCAGCTTCATATCGTGCTCAATCAGCAGAATGGTAGTGTTGTGATGGTTACGCAGCTCAACGATCAGCTCGTCCAGCTCTTTGGTCTCTTTCGGGTTCAGCCCGGCCGCTGGTTCGTCCAGCATCAGGATCTCCGGCTGGGTCACCATGCAGCGGGCGATCTCCAGGCGGCGCTGGTCGCCGTAGGCCAGGTTGCTGGCCTGGCGGTTAGCGTGCGCCAGCAGGCCGATGCGATCCAGCCAGGTGGCTGCGCGATCCAGGGCCTCGCTCTGGGCGCGGCGGAAGGCGGGGGTTTTCAGCAGGCCGGAGAAGAGGCCGGTCTTGAGCTGCTGATGCTGGGCAACCAGCAGGTTCTCAATCACCGTCATCTCACGGAACAGACGCACGTGCTGAAAGGTACGCACCACGCCCATGCGGGCAATCTGCTGACCCGGCAGCCCTTCCAGGTGCTGGTCGCGCAGCATGATGGTGCCGCCGGTGGGCTTATAGAAGCCGGTCAGGCAGTTGAAGACCGTGGTTTTACCCGCGCCGTTCGGCCCAATGAGGGAGACAATCTCCTGCGGATGCAGATCCAGCGAGACGTTGTTCACCGCCAGCAGCCCGCCGAAGCGCATCATCAGGCCGTTAACAGACAGTAATGGCTCACTCATGCCTGCTCTCCTTTTACTTGCCCACTTTTCAGTTTCAACTGTGGACGGGTCATCGGCAGCAAGCCTTCAGGACGCCAAATCATCATCAGTACCATCAGACCACCCAGCATTAACATGCTGTACTCATTGAAATCACGCATCAGCTCACGGGAGACCACCAGCAGGATCGCCGCGAGGATAACCGCAAACTGCGAGCCCATCCCACCCAGCACCACAATTGCCAGCACGAAGGCGGACTCGGCAAAGGTAAAGGATTCCGGGCTGACGAAGCCCTGACGCGCGGCGAACAGCGTGCCGGCAAAGCCAGCAAACCCGGCGCTGATGGTAAAGGCGGTCAGCTTGATGCGGGTCGGATTGAGGCCCAGCGAGCGGCAGGCAATCTCATCCTCACGCAGCGCTTCCCACGCGCGGCCCAGCGGCATGCGCAGCAGGCGGTTGATCACGAACAGGGTAAAGACCACCAACAACAGCGCCACCAAATAGAGGAACACCACCCGGTCGCTGGGATCGTATTTCACGCCGAAGAAGTTGCTGAAGGTATCCCAGCCGCCTTCGCGGGCGGTACGGCTAAACTCAAGGCCAAACAGCGTCGGTTTCGGGATCTGGCTGATACCGTTCGGGCCACCGGTCACTTCGGTGTTGTTGAGCAGCAGAATACGCACGATCTCACCGAAGCCGAGGGTCACGATCGCCAAATAGTCACCGCGCAGGCGCAGCACCGGGAAGCCCAGCAGGAAGCCCGCCGCGGCGGACACCAGCCCCGCCAGCGGCAGGCAGGTCCAGAAGCCGAGACCGTAATAGTGGTTCAGCAGGGCAAAGGTATAGGCCCCAATCGCGTAGAAGCCACCGTAGCCCAGCACCAGCAGACCAGAGAGGCCTACCACCACGTTCAGCCCGAGGCCGAGGATAATGTAGATCATGGTCAGGGTGGCGATATCCACCGTGCCGCGTGAGACCACAAACGGCCACGCCACGGCGGCAACCAGCAGGGCAACGAGGAACAGCTTCTGCTTAACCGTCGAACCGTCAATGGCGGGCAGGACAAACTTCGGCCCGGAGACGTTCTTCAGCCCTTTTTGCATCATTGGGCGCAGAAGCTGGAACAGAAAGACCACGGCGGTGCCGATAAAGACCCACTGCCAGCGGATATCCGCCGCGCTGCCGACGACCAGCTTGGTGCCGTCGAGACTGAGCTGGACGCCCATAAAGACGCCAGCCAGCACAAAGAAGAGCGCAGCGGAGAGCAGCGCCATCGCAAAATGCATCGGTTTCATACTTTTTCAACCTCCGGGCGGCCCAGGATACCGGTTGGCATCACCAACAGCACCAGGATCAGCAGAGCAAACGACACCACATCTTTATACTCGGTACTCAGGTACGCGGAGGAGAGCGATTCGGCTACGCCGAGGATCAGGCCGCCAATCATCGCGCCAGGAATACTGCCGATCCCACCCAATACTGCGGCGGTAAAGGCCTTCATCCCGGCCATAAAGCCGATGTAGGGGTTAATTACGCCGTAGAACTGGCCGAGCAGGACGCCCGCTACGGCGGCCATCGCCGCACCAATCACAAAGGTGAGCGCGATAACGCGGTCGGTGTTAATCCCCAGCAGGCTGGCCATCTTCAAATCTTCCGCGCAGGCGCGGCAGGCGCGGCCCATGCGGGAGTAGCGGATGAACAGGGTCAGCGCCAGCATGGCAACGAAGGTGACAATCCAGATCACCAGCTGCATGGTGGTGATCGAAGCGGCGAAGTTCTCGCTGCTGCCGATAGTCCACTGGCCGTTGAACAGGCTCGGTAGCGCCACGTCGCGCGACCCTTCGGTCAGGCTGACGTAGTTTTGCAGGAAGATGGACATCCCGATGGCGGAGATCAGCGCGATCAGGCGTTTAGAGTTACGCACTGGGCGATAGGCCACCCGTTCGATACTCCAGCCGTAGGCGCTGGCGATCACAATCGCGCCAATGAATCCGGCAGCGACCAGCAGCCAGCTGCTGTCGATGCCCATCATCATCAGGGCGGCAATAATCATAAAGGAGACATAGCTACCGATCATGTAGACCTCGCCGTGGGCGAAGTTGATCATGCCGATGATGCCGTAGACCATGGTGTAGCCGATGGCGATAAGTGCATAGGTGCTTCCCAGCGTCACGCCGTTAAACATCTGCTGCAGGAAGTAGAGAAACTGCTCGGACATATCGTAACCTTTCTAAACTCGCCCGGCTGAGCGGGCGATTGAGATTTACTGAGCTACCGAAGATGAACCATCGGCATGCCATTCAAAGACACCGAACTCAAATCCCTTCAG
>NZ_LR607338.1:1182377-1184085 GCF_902164725.1 Pseudescherichia vulneris
TATTTTGTTTTATTATGGTTAAAAAGCATTCTGTACTTTTATTGAACAACGCTATTTTTACCAGCATGCTTAATGGTTTAGCGCAGCTTTTACCGTAAAACCTGATTAAATACTCTATTTTTCAGGCTATTAAGCAGAGATAATATTCTGTATTGATACAGAGATAAACAAAAAAAAGCGCGACTTCCAGCATAAAATAATGGGACAAAGAGTGGAATAAATCACTACTGATTAGCGGAAAAAACTGCCTGTTTTTCGATCCCTGATGTTTAAAACTGCTTCAGCGGCTGCGTTAAAAGTATTCACCTGATCCAGACAACGAAAAAGTGAAAGCGTCTGGCTAAGGAAATTGAGTACACTGCTGCCATCTTTTGAGATTTGGACCCGCAGTGAATGAAACTGACCATCATCCGTTTAGACACGTTTAGCGACCAGGATCGCATTGATTTAGCTAAAATTTGGCCGGAGTACTCCGCATCGTCACTGAACGTTGACGATACGCACCAGATCTACGCCGCCCGCTTTAATGAGCGACTGCTGGCAGCGGTGCGTGTGACCCTTAGCGGCAGCGAGGGGGCGCTGGATTCTCTGCGCGTACGGGACATGACCCGCCGTCGTGGCGTGGGACAGTATCTGATTGAAGAGGCGATGGCGCGTAATCCGCAGGTGACTCGCTGGTGGATAGCCGACGTCGGCGTCGAAGACCGTAGCGTCATGGCGGCCTTTACCCAGGCGCTGGGCTTTAGCCCGCGGCAGGACGGCTGGGAAAAGCGGCTATAGCAGCCATAAAAAAGCCCGGTGGCGCTAGCCGGGCTTTTTTATGAATAAAGCTGCTCGATAGATTTTGTCGGGTAAAAAAGCGCGTGCGCGTTTTCTCCGACCAGCGGAATAAATCCCAGCGAGAGATAAAATGCATGCGCTTTCTCGTTCATAGCTTCAACAAACAGGCCATGGATGCCCACAGCCTGCGAGGCTGAATAGACAACTTTCATCGCATGAGAAACCAGTACCGAACCCCACCCCTTTCCTTGCAGAGAACGATCGACCGCCAGACGCCCGAGGGTAACGCTGGGAATGTTTTTGTAAGGAATTCTCTTCTGCTGTGACTTTGACGGCAGGGCTATTCGCTCAAAGCAGCTACCTGACAGGGTGTAGTAGCCCAGTACCCGCCGTTCCGGCGTTGTTGTGCGAAGGATATAGGCACGCAGAATTTTTCCGGTATGCTGCCGCCTGAGATGCTCGATTAGAAAGAGATTCAGGGCCGTTTCCCCGCAGTCGAACTGCTGCCAATCATACTCCGTATCCTCTGCTAGGATCTCTATCGTCAGGTTTTCCACGGTTCACTCCATGTCTTTAAGACGTTTCGCCGCGCGGTTGAGTTTTTCATTAGGTGAGAGCGGGTTACCGAGCGCTTCCATGACGCGATTCCAGGATTCGTCGTTCAGGATAACTCGACGATGCTGCTCAATGACTTCTGCGGCTCTTTCCGATGCGCTAGTGAGCATAAACTGCGTGACTGACTGATTGGTCAGGGCCGCAGCCTCTTCAATGATGCTTTTGTCATCGTCAGTTAAACGCAGATCGATACGCTGCTTTTTTAGTGCCGTCATGATGCCTTCTCCAGCTATCACACGTGATAGCACAAATGTACGGATATTTACCGTACGTTTATTTTATGCCTGTCGGTATAAAAATTCAACGCCTGGGC
>NZ_LR607338.1:1184315-1206090 GCF_902164725.1 Pseudescherichia vulneris
ATTTTATAACTGAATCATTTTGCGTCGGTTGCTGTACCGTTGGCATGCCAGGTAAACACGCCGAACTCAAAGCCTTTCAGGTCGCCCTTCTCATCCCATGTCAGCGGACCCATTACGGTCTCTACGGAGTTAGCTTTCAGCCAGGTGGCGATTTCAGCCGGATCGGCAGAGTGGTTCAGACCGGCCTGCAGCGACTGCAGCGCGGCGTAGGTGGTCCACACGAACGCGCCGCTCGGATCCTGTTTCTTCGCCTTGATCGCATCCACAATCGGTTTGTTCGCCGGAACCTGATCGTAGTTCTTCGGCTTGGTTACCAGCATGCCTTCCGCAGATTCGCCGGCGATATTAGAGAGTGATACGTTCGCGACCCCTTCCGGCCCCATGAATTGGGTTTTCAGGCCAGCAGCGCGGGCCTGGCGCAGGATCTGGCCCATCTCCGGGTGATAACCGCCGTAGTAAACGAAATCGATATTCTCTTTCTTCAGTCGCGCCACCAGTGTGGAGAAGTCTTTCTCACCGGCGGTGATACCGTCAAAGAAGACCACGTTGGCGTTGCCTTTCTTCAGGTTATCCTGCACGGCACGGGCCAGGCCTTCACCGTACTGCTGTTTGTCATGAACAATGGCGATACGCTGCGGTTTTACCTTTTCCAGAATGTATTTCGCCGCGGTCGGGCCCTGGTCCGAGTCAAGACCGGTGGTACGTAATACCAGCTTGTAACCACGCGCGGTCAGCTCCGGTGCGGTCGCCGCTGGCGTGATCATCAGAATGCCTTCGTCTTCGTAGATATCAGAAGCCGGTTGGGTGGAGGAGGAGCAAAGGTGGCCGATAACATATTTAATACCGTCGTTAATCACTTTGTTCGCTACCGCAACGGCCTGTTTCGGATCGCAGGCATCATCGTATTTTACAATTTGCAGTTTTTCGCCTTTGATACCGCCCTTCGCATTAATGTCTGCAACAGCCTGTTCCGCACCGGTAAACTCCTGATCGCCGTACTGCGCAACCGGACCGGACATCGCGCCTACCACGGCCACTTTAATGTCTGCCTGTGCCATGGTGCTGAACGCCAGCGCAATACATCCTGCCAGTAACGCTTTACCCTTCATTTTCATCCTGAGATTCCCCATTGTTCTGGTTGTAACGTTTGTTGTGATGTTGTTTTATGGCGCTTTATTTCATATATGCGTCTGCCGTACGCGCCTTTTCAGCACACTCTGCTAAAACATACCCCATTTTTATCTTTTGGGAATAGATATTTTGAAATGTAGATCGTGTATGCCCGGCAGATCGGTGCCGCCGGGCGGACAGGTTACTGCGTCAGCGAGCGGGAGATGATATCGAGCGCCCGGCGGAACTGCGCATCGGGGATGGTGAGCGGATAGAGGAAGCGGATCACATTGCCGTAAACGCCACAGCTGAGCAGCAGCAGGCCCGCCTCCAGCGCGTGGGCCTGCACTTTCTGGGTAAAGCCAGGCGATGGCCCGCCGGTTTGCGGATCGCTAAACTCCACGGCGACCATAGACCCCAGCGCACGCACGTCAGCAATGTACGGGCAGTTGGCCCTGGCGTTGTTTAGCTCCGCGACCAGCGCCTCCCCGAGCACGCGGGAGCGCTCGCAAAGCTGCTCCTCTTCAATGACCTCCAGCACCGCCAGCGCAGAGGCGATCGCCAGCGGGTTACCGGCGTAGGTGCCACCCAGCCCACCCGGGGCGGGGGCATCCATCACCTCGGCACGACCAGAGACCGCCGACAGCGGCATGCCACCCGCAAGGCTCTTCGCCATGGTGATCAGATCCGGCTTGACGCTGTAGTGCTCCATTGCAAAGAGCTTGCCGGTACGGGCATAGCCGCTCTGTACCTCATCAGCGATGAGCAGGATACCGTGCTGGTCGCAGATCTTACGCACGCCCTGCATAAAGTCGTCGGGCGCAATGACGAAGCCGCCCTCCCCCTGCACCGGCTCCAGCAGAATGGCCGCCACCTGATCCGGGGCGATATCGGCTTTGAAGATACGATCCAGACTTTTCAGGGCATCCTGGGTTGAGACGTCATGCACCGCATTCGGGTACTGAGCGTGAAAGATCGAACCGGGGAAAGGGCCGAAGCCAATTTTATAGGGGGCGACTTTACCGGTCAGGGCCATCGTCATTGAGGTCCGGCCATGGAAGCCGCCGCCGAAGGCGATCACGCCAGGGCGTTTGCTATAGGCGCGGGCGATTTTGATCGCGTTCTCAACCGCTTCCGCACCGGTAGAGAAGAAGGCGGTTTTTGCTGGCCCCTCGACCGGCACGCGGGCGTTGATCTTCTCCGCCAGGGTTACGTAGCTCTCATAGGGCACCACCTGATAGGCCGTATGGGTAAAGGCATGGAGCTGCTTCTCGACTGCCGCCACCACTTTTGGGTGGCGATGACCGGTATTCAGCACCGCGATCCCGGCGGCGAAGTCGATCACCTCGTTGCCCTCTACGTCCCACAGCGTGGCGTTCTCTGCTCTCTCGGCGAAGAAGTTACACATGACGCCGATGCCGCGCGGCGTCGCCTGTAAACGCCGTTCGTTTAGTTCGTTATTTTTCACCCTGTCCCCCTGAGAAATACCCATGCGTAGCGCATCTGTAAGTGTTTGCCAGGGGCTAAAAATTCGCCAGAGCGGGCGCTAAAAAAACAAAACCCCCGGATTTTCATCCAGGGGTTTAGCAGGTGACTGCGCGAAAGTTAGGCTTCGATAGCCGCACGCAGCTTTTTCATCGCATTCTTTTCCAGCTGACGCACGCGCTCGGCAGAGACACCATACTGGTCGGCCAGCTCCTGAAGCGTGGACTTATTGTCTTCGTCCAGCCAGCGGGCGCGAATAATCGCCTGGCTACGCTCGTCGAGCCCCTGCATCGCATCGGTCAGGCGGTTTGCCGCCTGCTCTTCCCAGTTATCGTCTTCAATGCCGTCAGCAAAGTTAGACGATTTATCCTGCAGGTAGAGCACCGGAGCCATCGGCTGGCTGTCGGACTCGTCGTCGGAGGACATATCAAAGGTCATGTCCTGCGCGGCCATCCGGGACTCCATCTCACGCACGTCTTTGCTGGAGACGCCCAGCTCGCGTGCGACCATTTCGACTTCGTCCTGGTTGAACCAGCCCAGACGCTGTTTAGATTTACGCAGGTTAAAGAACAGCTTACGCTGCGCTTTAGTGGTAGCGACCTTCACAATACGCCAGTTACGCAGGACGTATTCATGAATTTCGGCTTTGATCCAGTGCACGGCGAACGAGACCAGACGCACACCCACTTCCGGGTTAAAGCGACGCACGGCCTTCATCAGACCGATGTTGCCTTCCTGGATCAGGTCTGCCTGCGGCAGGCCATAGCCCGAGTAGTTACGAGCAATATGAACAACAAAGCGCAGGTGAGACAGGATCAGCGTTTTAGCTGCTTCCAGATCGCCCTGGTAATGCAGCTTTTCAGCCAGCGCCCGCTCTTCATCAGCCGTTAACATCGGCCAAGCGTTAGCAGCCCGGATATACGACTCCAGGTTACCAACAGGGGCTAAAGCTAAAGTTTGCATTTCTTTGGTCATTCAAATCCTCTCAATAGACTTCTTACTGGCGGCGGTTTGTCCCTTTCATCTTTTCAGGAACAGGCAACAAACATGCCAGCGATTGTGAGCAACGAGAATATCATCCACATTTTTATCAGACAGTGATTTTATCCACAAGTTCAATGCCGTCGTGTGAATAGATTACGCACAAATTGTGACACAGCGTTGATAAAAACAGACGCAGGGGAGAAGAGATAACAGGGACTCTTTCCCTGCAAGACATCACGTGCAGGAAAAGAGTATATCAAAAAATCGCTTAGTCAGGCGTAAAGTGACGTAAATGTTGTACTGTTGCCAGCCAGGCGGCCAGCCAGCCGATCATTGAGCACACCAGCAGCAGCAGCAGACATTCGTCAAACGACAAACCATCGAGGTTGAACTGGGTACCAAATACCTTCGCCACGTCGGCCACGGCAGAGGAGAGCCGCATGACCAGCACCTCTGACAGGATCAGCGACATCAGCGCCCCGCTAAAGCCCAGCAGCGCCCCGCCATACAGGAACGGACGCAGGATAAAACCGTCGGTTGCCCCAATCAGCTTCTGGACGTTGATCGTATCGCGGCGGGAGAAGATGCTCAGCCGCACGCTGTTACCGATCACCAGGAATACGGCGGCCACCATCAGAACGCCAATCATCGCCGATACCCGGCCCACCAGCCCGGTCAGCGCCGTCAGACGGGCAAACCAGCTGTCGTCCATACGCACTTCATCAATACCGTTGATGCGCGTAATCCGATCCCGCAGGGTGTTCAACGACTCAGTACTTTGGAAATCGAGCTTGGGCACCACGACCGCCACGGCAGGAAGCGGGTTCTCTTCGAGCATATCCAGCGCGCCGCCAAAGCCGGACCAGTTACGAAACTCGCCGAGAGCGTCCTCGCGGGAGAGATAGTTAACCTTCTCCACCCCCTGCTCCGACTGCAGCTGGCCTACCACCTGCTGAGCGGCGTTATCATCCAGCGCCTTATCGAAGTAGACGGTGATCTGCGGCGACGGATAGTACTGGGTCGCCGCCTGATTGACGTTCTTATAGACCATGTAACAGACGCTGGGCAGCGTGAGGGAGATGGCAATCACCATCACCGTCAGGAAGGTCGCCAGCGGCTTGCTCTTGAGATCCTGCAGCGCGCCGCTAAATGCGTAGCGCATCTGCTCATTGAAGACGTTACTCTTCCGCGAGCCGGGCTTAGGCGGCGTCTTGCCGCGCCCGGACGGGGAACGACTGCCGCCCGCGCCTGCGCCAGGCTTGCGAAAACGATCGAACTTGCCGCCAAACTGACGAATTTGATTTACTGCGTCGCGTTTATTCACCCGCCAGGCCTCCATGCAAATGGCCGTCGCTCAGGCTCAGCGTGCGATATGAACGACGGGAAATCAGTCCGATGTCGTGCGTCGCCATCAGAACGGTGACCCCGACGCGGTTAAACTCCTCGAACAGGCGCAGAATGCCTTCCGAAAGCGCCTCATCAAGGTTACCGGTCGGTTCATCCGCCAGCAGCACCGCCGGCTTGTTGACCACGGCGCGGGCGATGCCCACGCGCTGCTGCTCACCGCCAGAGAGTTGGATCGGAAAATTTCTCGCTTTGTCCAGCAGCCCGACCTTATCAAGGGCCGCAGAGACGCGACGGCGAATGTCATCCCCGCTGGCCCCGGCGATAATCAGCGGGATAGCCACGTTGTCGTAAACCGTGCGGTCCATCAACAGATGGTGATCCTGGAAAATCATGCCGATCTGCCGACGCAGAAACGGCACTTCGCGGTTCTTCAGGCGACTAATATCATGCCCCCCAAAGAAGATTTTCCCGGCGCTTGGCCGCTCAATACCACAGATCAGCTTGAGCAACGTACTTTTCCCTGCGCCAGAGTGGCCGGTCAGAAATGCCATCTCGCCCTGCTGCAGGTGAAAGGTCACCCCCTGCAGCGCTTGTCTCCCACCGAGATAGGCCTTGCTGACGTGTTCAAAGCGAATCATTGTTAATCCTCTCGGGCAAAAAGTGCCTCTATAAAATCGCCCGCATTAAACGGACGCAAGTCCTCTATACGCTCGCCAGTCCCGATATACCGAATAGGGATCCCGAACTGGTCGGCGACGGAGAAGATCACCCCGCCCTTCGCTGTACCATCCAGCTTGGTCAGCGTGATCCCCGTCAGGCCTACCGCCTCGTTAAACAGGCGGGTCTGGCTTACTGCATTCTGCCCGGTGCTGGCATCAATGGTCAGCATCACTTCGTGCGGCGCATCGACATCCAGCTTTTTCATTACGCGGACGATCTTCTTCAGCTCTTCCATCAGGTGCGCTTTATTCTGCAAGCGACCGGCGGTATCGGCGATCAGCACGTCAACGCCGCGTGATTTCGCTGCCTGGATAGCGTCGAAGATGACCGAGGCGGAGTCTGCACCGGTGTGCTGGGCAATCACCGGGATATTGTTGCGCTGGCCCCACACCTGGAGCTGCTCAACCGCCGCCGCGCGGAAGGTATCCCCCGCTGCCAGCATCACCGATTTGCCCTGCTGTTCAAACTGACGGGCCAGCTTGCCGATGGTTGTGGTTTTCCCAACGCCGTTGACGCCCACCATCAGAATAACAAACGGCGTTTTGCCTTCAATATTAAGCGGCGCATCAACTTTTGCGAGAATCTCGCCCATCTCCGCCTTCAGCAGGCCGTAGAGCGCCTCGGCATCCTGCAGCTGTTTGCGGCTGGCGCTCTCGGTCAGCGTGGCAATGATTTTACGCGTTGTCTCAACGCCGACGTCCGCCACCAGCAGCTGCTCTTCCAGCTCTTCGAACAGATCATCATCGATTTTTTTGCCGCGGAAAAGAGTGATAAATCCGGAACCGAGATTCTCTTTCGTTTTCAGCAGGCTGCGTTTCAGGCGCGCAAAGAAACCCTCTTTGGTGGGCTTCTCCTGCTCCAGAGGTGCGACCTCAACGGGCTCCTCCTCCAGAACGATCTCCTCCTCCGCAGGGGTTGAGAGCGCAGCGGCCTCCAGCTCCTCGTCGGTGAGTTCACGCTCATCGTCTTCCGTTAGCCACTCCTCCGCTTCCGGCTCGACGACGGTGGCCTCTTCCGTCTGCGGCAGCGCTTCCTGAGGAATGTACACCGGCGGCTGAGCGTGCTGAGACGCGGCTGGCGCGGGCTGAACCGCTTCCTGTACGTCTTCTGGAATGTCTTCGTGGATCGCGTCCTGAACAGTTTCCGGAACCGTGTCCTGAACCTCTTCCATGGCAACCACCTGCTCCGTCACCTCGACGACGTCAGCGGCAAAGGCTTCCGATTCGGCTTCGCTGTGCGGGGCATGCTCCGCTTTTGCTTCCGCCTCTTTTTCAATTTCTGTTACAACAACCGCCTGCTGCTGGATCTGCTCTTCCGGCTGCTGCTCAATCTGCTGCTCAGGCTCTGCCTGCTGCGGCTCCTCTTTCGGGCCTAAGCCCAGCCAGGAGAGGAAACCCCGTTTTTTCTCTTTTGCCATTTGCGACTACACTCCTCGCGGTTAATTCATGGCACAGCCCGTATTGTCCTAAACCTAGTCGCAAACAGGGACTGAAAATTTTGTAAGTAATTCGTTAGTCTAACACTTTCCTGATTCCACAGCACCGCCTGCGGATTAAGGTTTCGTCCAGCGTCGCCCGCCGCTAAAATAGCGGCCTAAAAATTGTGACCAGAGCCAGCATTATGAAAAAACCCAACCGAGCCGCCAGCGGCCAGATACGCATCATTGGCGGCCAGTGGCGCGGCCGCAAACTGCCGGTGCCGGACAGCCCCGGCCTGCGTCCGACGACGGATCGCGTCAGAGAGACCCTGTTTAACTGGCTGGCTCCCTCAATGGTAGACGCCCGCTGCCTCGACTGCTTCGCCGGTAGCGGCGCGCTGGGCTTGGAGGCACTGTCGCGCTACGCGGCCTCTGCGACGCTGATTGAGATGGAGCGCGGCGTCGCCCGCCAGCTGCAACAGAACCTGGCGACGCTGAACGCCACCCAAGGCAAGGTCGTGAACGACAATACGCTGACGTTTCTGAATCAGAGCGGGACCCCGCATGATATCGTCTTTGTCGATCCGCCGTTTCGTAAAGGCCTGCTCGACGAGACGCTGCGGCTGTTGGAAAATAACGGCTGGCTGGCGGATGACGCGCTAATCTATGTAGAGAGCGAAGTGGAAAGCGGGCTGCCGCCCGTGCCGACACATTGGGATCTGCACCGTGAAAAGATAGCCGGTCAGGTGGCCTACCGCCTCTATCACCGACAAGTACCTTCATCATCGATAAGTACAGGGAGCGTAACATGCTGATTAATCTGGGCCGACTCATGATGCTGTGCGTCTGGGCATTTCTGATCCTTAACCTGGTTCACCCCTTCCCGCGTCCGCTGAATATCTTCGTTAACGTGGCGCTGGTTTTCACCGCCTTTATGCATGCCTTACAGATGGTGATGATGAAAACCGCCCTGCCAAAAGATGGCCCGCAGATGACCGCCGCCGAGCAGTGGCGCATCTTTCTGTTCGGCGTCTTTGAGCTGCTGGTGTGGCAGAAAAGGCTTAAGCAGAATCTTCAGCAGAAGAAGTAATCGGACGGGCCCGCGTTGTCATCTGCCCGCCACGGCCACTACACTGAATAGCAAGGGTGTGGGCATAACGCCCATGAGACAGTAACGAATTCAAGGAATTAAGATGCTTTGGTCGTTTATCGCCGTATGTTTTTCCGCCTGGCTCTACGTGGACGCGTCCTATCGCGGGCCCGCCTGGCAACGCTGGGTCTTTAAACCCGTTACGCTGCTGCTGCTGTTACTGCTGGCCTGGCAGGCACCGATGTTCAACGCCGTTAGCTATCTGGTGCTGGCCGGTCTCTGTGCGACCCTGGTGGGCGATGCGCTAACCCTGCTCCCGCGCCAGCAGCTGCTCTACGCTATCGGGGCGTTCTTCCTCGCGCATCTGCTCTACACCATCTACTTCGCCAGCCAGATGACGCTCAGCTTCTTCTGGCCGCTGCCGCTGGCGCTGCTGGTGATTGGGGTGCTGCTGATCGCCACCATCTGGACGCGACTTGAGGAGCTACGCTGGCCCATCTGCACCTTTATCGCCATGACGCTGGTGATGGTCTGGCTGGCTGGCGAGCTGTGGTTCTTCCGCCCAACCAGCCCGGCGCTGTCGGCGTTTGTCGGTGCCGTCCTGCTGCTGTTGAGCAATATTGTCTGGCTGGGCAGCCACTACCGCCGTCGCTTCAAGGCAGACAGCGCCATTGTTAGCGCCTGCTACTTTGCTGGTCACTTCCTGATTGTTCGCTCCCTCTACATTTAACGCTTGACTCTGGAGTCGACTCCAGAGTGTATCCTCCGGTTAATGAGAAAATTATCATTGACCGGAGGACGTTATGTCTGTTCCTGAAAAGTCCAAAAAAGCGCCGCAGTTTACGGCGTTTAAGCCTGCCTCTACGCCGGTCCAGGAGGCATGCAGCTACGCCGAAGCGTGCGACACTCAGCGTGTCGCTCCCCTGCCGGAGAGCGGTAACCAGTACACTTGGGTGGTTAACGGCATGGACTGCGCCGCCTGCGCGCGTAAAGTGGAAAACGCGGTCAGGCAGGTTGCCGGCGTTGAACAGGTTCAGGTGCTTTTCGCCACCGAGAAGCTGCTGGTTAATGCCTCGGGCAACGTTAGCGCTCAGGTAGAGGCCGCGGTCAAAAACGCCGGTTACGCCCTGCGCAGCGAATCGGCCCCGGCTGAGAAAACGTCCTTCCTGCAGGAAAACCTGGCCCTCATCACGCTGATCGTCATGATGGCGCTGAGCTGGGCACTGGAGCAGGTCAACCACCCGCTCGGTAACCTGGCGTTTATCTCGACCACCCTCGTCGGCCTCTACCCTATCGCCCGCCAGGCGCTGCGCCTGATGAGAAGCGGCAGCTGGTTTGCCATTGAGACGCTGATGAGCGTGGCGGCCATCGGGGCGCTGTTTATCGGCGCGACGGCAGAAGCGGCGATGGTGCTGCTGCTGTTTTTAGTCGGCGAACGTCTTGAGGGCTGGGCTGCCAGCCGGGCGCGTAAGGGCGTCAGCGCGCTGGTGGCGCTTAAGCCAGAGACCGCGACTCTGGTCGTCAACGGCGAGCGTAAAACGGTGGCGATAGCCACGCTGCGTCCCGGCGATGTGATTGAGGTCGCCGCCGGAGGCCGCCTGCCTGCTGATGGCGCGCTGCTTAGCGCTGAAGCCAGCTTTGATGAGAGCGCCCTCACCGGCGAATCCATCCCCGTGTTGCGTGCCGTCGGGGAGAAGGTGCCTGCCGGGGCCACCAGCGTGGATCGTCTGGTTCAGCTCAGCGTGCTGTCCGAGCCGGGCGACAGCGCTATCGACCGCATCCTCAGACTGATCGAGGAGGCCGAGGAGCGCCGCGCGCCCGTCGAGCGCTTTATCGATCGCTTCAGCCGGATCTATACCCCTATTATTATGCTCGTTGCCCTGCTGGTTGCCGTTGTGCCTCCACTGCTCTTCAGCGCCCCATGGGAGGGCTGGATCTACAAGGGATTGACGCTGCTGCTAATCGGCTGTCCGTGCGCGCTGGTGATCTCCACGCCAGCGGCGATCACCTCCGGGCTGGCGGCAGCGGCACGCCGGGGCGCGCTGATTAAAGGCGGCGCAGCGCTGGAGCAGCTCGGGCGCGTGCGGCATATCGCCTTCGATAAAACCGGCACCCTGACGCTGGGTAAACCGCAGGTCACAGGAATTTATCCTCATCACATCAGCGAGGAGAAACTGCTTACGCTGGCCGCTGCGGTTGAGCAGGGTTCGACCCACCCGCTGGCTCAGGCCATTGTGCGTGAAGCCCAGTCCCGCGGGCTAGTGATCCCACCCGCCACGGCGCAGCGTGCGCTGTTGGGATCGGGTATTGAGGCCGAGGTCGAAGGCAAGAAGGTGCTGATCTGTGCGGCGGATAAGTTTGCTGCTGGCGAATTTAGCGAGCGCATTCACGCGCTGGAAACGGCCGGGCAGACGGTGGTGATCGTTGCTGAAGATGGCGAGCTACAAGGCGTGCTGGCGCTGCGAGACACCCTGCGTGATGATGCCAGGCAGGCGGTTACTAACTTACATCGGCTAGGCGTGCAGGGGACGATCCTGACGGGCGATAACCCACGCGCGGCGGCGGCGGTTGCTGACGAGCTGGGGCTTGAGTTCAAAGCCGGGCTGCTGCCAGCGGATAAAGTCGCGGCGGTCACCGCGCTAAATGCTCACGCGCCGCTGGCAATGGTCGGCGACGGCATTAACGATGCGCCGGCCATGAAGGCGGCCACTATCGGTATTGCGATGGGCAGCGGTACCGACGTGGCGTTGGAGACCGCCGACGCGGCGCTAACCCACAGCAGACTAAGCGGGCTGGCAGAGATGATTACCCTGGCGCGGGCAACGCACGCTAACATCCGGCAGAACATTGCCATTGCGCTGGGGTTGAAGGCAGTTTTCCTGGTAACCACGCTGCTGGGGATCACCGGACTCTGGCTGGCGGTGCTCGCCGACACCGGCGCAACGGTGCTGGTGACGGCAAACGCATTGCGACTATTACGTAGAAGATAAAACTATAGGGCACGAACCGTAGGCCGGGTCAGGCGTTAGCCGCACCCGGCGTAACGGAGTCGATTTAACGCCCGGCGGCGCTATGCTTGCCGGGCCCACAACGACACGAATCCTATTAACTATTACTGCATCCCCAACACTCCCGGTAGCCACAGCGAAATGGCCGGGATATAGGTCACCATGCCCAACACCACCAGCAGCATGGCGTAGAACGGCAGCATGGCGCGTACCACGGTCTCGATCTTCTGCTTGCTCACCGCGCTGGCGACAAACAGCACCGAGCCTACCGGCGGCGTGATCAGCCCGATCCCGAGGTTAACCATCATGATCATACCGAAGTGCACCGGATCGATCCCCAATGAGTTGGTTACCGGCAGCAGCACCGGGGTCAGGATCAGGATCAGCGGGGCCATGTCCATCAGCGTGCCCACCAGCAGCAGCATGATGTTGAGATACATCAGAATGACGTACTTGTTATCCGACAACGAGGTGAAGAACTCAGTGATGCGCATCGGCAGCTGCATGTAGGTCATCACTGCGCCGAACGCTGCCGCAAAACCAATCAGGATCATCACGATAGTGACGGTCTTTACCGTGCGGCACATCAGCTTCGGCAGCTCGTTCCACTTGTAGTCGCGGTAGATAAACATGGTCACGAAGAACGCCCACAGGCAGGCGACCGCCGCCGACTCGGTGGCGGTAAAGATCCCTGACAGGATGCCGCCGAGAATGATCACCACCGTCATCAGCCCCCACAGGGCATCCAGCAGGATCTTCAGCGCCTGCTTAAACGGGATCCGCTCCCCCTTCGGATAGCCACGCTTGTGGGCAAAGCCCAGGCAGAGCACCATCAGGCTTACCCCGAGCAGCAGCCCCGGCAGTACGCCGGCAATAAACAGGGTAGCGATAGAGACCGTGCCCCCCGCTGCCAGAGAGTAGATCACCGAGTTATGGCTGGGCGGGATCAGAATGGCCTGCACCGAGCCGCTGGCGGTCACCGCCGCCGCGTACTCACGCGGGTAGCCCTTCTTTTCCATCTCCGGGATCATCACGCTGCCGATAGAGGCCGTGTCCGCTACCGACGAGCCGGAAATCGCGCCGAAAAAGGTTGAGGCGACAATATTCACCAGCGACAGGCCACCGCGGATAAAGCCGACAAAGACGTAGGCAAAGTTAACCAGACGCCGGGCGATCCCCCCTTCCGCCATGATCGCACCCGCCAGGATAAAGAATGGGATCGCCAGCAGGGTAAACTTGTTCACTCCGCTGGTGATCTGGATCATCAGCGCCTCAAGAGGCAGGTCGATCCACAGCGCACCGGCAACCGCACTTAGCCCAACGGCGAACGCCACCGGCATCCCCAGCGCCAATAAGATGGCGAGGGTGAATAACAAAACAAATGCGTCCATCTTTCACCCCTTAAGTATGGTTGCCGATCAGCACGACCGGTCGATTTTCCTGCGAGCCAAACATCAGGCGCTCCAGCACGAACAGGATCAGAATGGCCGACCCCAGCGGCAGCGGCAGATAGCTCTCCCCGGAGGTCAGGATGGGAAACTCAGCGACGGGCTGCTCCCAGAGCTCAACGCAGAGCCAGTAGCTGTACCAGAAGATGATCAGGGAGATCCCCAGCATCAGCAGATCCACCACTCTGACGCACAGGGTTTGCAGCGCGGCGGGCAGCCGGTCGGTAAGCATATTCACCGCGATGTGTGACCCGGCGCGGTAGCTCACCGCCGCACCGATAAAGGTAAAGGTCACCATGCAGATAATGGCGATCGGCTCCGGCCAGGACTCGCCACGGTTCAGCACGTAGCGCGAAAAGATGCCAATGGGGATCACGATGGTCATCACCAGCAGCGACAGGCCCGCCACGGCCATCGCAAGCAGGTACAGACGGTCCATCCACTTCAGGTAGAGTTCGGACATACGTCCTCCACAAAACGGGTCTGATTTACTTAACGTCGGCGATGGCTTTCATCAGATCCTGATGCTTATCGCCATACTGGGCGCGCACCGGCTCTGTGGCTTTGATAAAGACCGATTTGTCGATGTCGTGGAACTGGACCCCGCCCGCCTTCATTTTGTCGAGCGCCTGCTGGTTATAGGCATTCCACAGCTTGCGCTGTTCAAACTGCGCTTCGCGGGCGAGGGTAAGGATTTTTTGCTGATCGTCAGCGCTGAGCTTATCCCACTTCACTTTGGAGTAAAGCAGCATCTCTGGGGTGATGAAGTGGCCGCTGAGGGTGTAGTTTTTCGCTACCGGCATATAGTTATGGGCGACGAAGGTTGGCGGGTTGTTCTCTGCTCCGTCAATCACGCCGGTTTGCATGCCGCTGTAGACCTCGCTCACGCCCATCGCCACCGAGTTAGCCCCCATATCTTTCAGCGTAGCCAATGCTACCGGGCTACCCTGCACGCGGATCTTCTTGCCTTTCAGATCTTCCGGTTTGACGATCGGATCCTTGGTGATCAGGTTGCGGGTGCCGGAGTCCATCCAGCCGAGGAACACCAGCCGGGATTTCGGGTTGGCGGTGAGCTTGTCGCCGATCTGCTTGCCGATATCACCGTCGATAATTTTGTGCATGTGGTCTTCATCGCGGAAGACGTAGGGCAGCGTAAAGACTTCGATGTCCGGCAGGATCGCCGCCACCGGTGCCATGGAGACGCGGATGATATCGATAGCGCCCATCTGCGCCTGCTCGATCATCTGCTTTTCATCCCCAAGCACACCGCCGGGAAAGACTTTAATCTCCAGCTTGCCGTCGGTTTGCTGTTTCAATTTTTCGCCCATCTGCTCTACGGCCACCACATTGGGATAACCCTGCGGATGAACATCGGCAGCTTTGATGGTTTGGGCGGCAACAGAGGAGGCAAAAGCAGTCAGGCACAGAGCGGCTAACAACGGCTTCAAGGTCGTTTTCATTGAGTCAACTCCAGGGTAGTGAGGTAAGCGGCAAACAGCGTTTTATTTTTACGCTTAAAAACTACACTACGCCCGGAGAAGCAGGGGTGAAGCGGTTCACAAAAGTAACAAGATTGTGAAACGATGGTTCAATTATGTGACAACAGTAGTCCAAATAGCCTCTACCGCAGCAGTCTACTGCCCTTTACGTAACAGGTAACGATACGGCAACGCCTCTACCTGTTGAGCGACAAGCTCGTGCTCCATAAAGCGGCAAAAGCCGGGAATGTCGCGCGTAGTGGCAGGATCGTCGGCGATAATCAGTAAGGTTTCCCCAGCCTGCATAGTGCGTACGGTTTTGCGTACCATCATCACGGGTTCCGGGCAGCGCAGCCCCTGGGCGTCAAGCGTATGGTCTGGCGTAGTAAAGAGATCGGTCATTTTTAGCTCATCTAATCAAAAACCGCTGTAGTTTACGCCGCGATTATCGCAAAGCAAACCAAGTTAACGATTGCGTGGATATTAACCATTGCAAAGCGGTTTCAAAGCAGTATGATGCGGCGGTTCAAATTGGGTTCCCTCACCCCAACTCTTAAAAAGGTCACAATATGACGCAGTTCTCGCAATCTCAGCGCATGAAAGCGCTGTTCTGGCTATCGCTTTTTCATCTGCTGGTGATCACCTCCAGCAACTACCTGGTACAGCTGCCGATCTCGGTGTTTGGTTTCCATACCACCTGGGGCGCGTTTAGCTTTCCCTTTATTTTCCTCGCCACCGACCTGACCGTGCGTATTTTTGGCGCACCGCTCGCCCGGCGGATCATCTTTGCCGTCATGATCCCGGCGCTGATTATCTCCTATATCGTTTCGTCGCTGTTTTATATGGGCAGCTGGCAGGGCTTTGGCGCGCTGACCCACTTTAACCTCTTCGTCGCCCGCATCGCCGCCGCGAGCTTTATGGCGTACACCCTGGGGCAGATCCTCGACGTGCGTGTCTTTAACCGCCTGCGTCAGAATCGCCGCTGGTGGCTCGCCCCGACGGTCTCCACGGTGTTCGGTAACGCCAGCGATACTATCGCCTTCTTCTTTATCGCCTTCTGGCGTAGCCCGGACGCGTTTATGGCCCAGCACTGGACCGAAATCGCGCTGGTGGACTACAGCTTTAAGGTGCTTATCAGCATTCTGTTCTTCCTGCCGATGTATGGCGTATTGCTGAATATGTGCCTGAAAAGACTGGCGGATAAATCTGAAATTTCCGCGTTGCAGGCCAGTTAAAGGTACGCTTCCTAACTTGTGATAAGATGGGCCTATGAGCCATTTTGGCCGTTTATCGAAAGGAAGAAGTCAATGCGCAATCTGGTTAAGTACGTCGGGATTGGCCTGCTGGTATTAGGGCTGGCGGCCTGTGATAACAACGACACGAAAACGCCTGCACAGGGTGCCGCGCCGGAGAGCAACGCGACCGGGCAGCCGGTAAGCCTGCTGGACGGTAAAGTCACCTTCTCCCTGCCTGCCGACATGAGCGATCAGAGCGGCAAGCTGGGTACCCAGGCGAACAATATGCACGTCTACTCCGACGCCACCGGCCAGAAAGCGGTGATTGTGATCGTTGGCGATACCACCAATGAAGAGCTGCCGGTGCTGGCGAAACGTCTGGAAGACCAGCAGCGTAGCCGCGATCCGCAGCTGCAGGTGGTGACCAATAAATCCATCGAGGTAAAAGGTCACACGCTGCAGCAGCTGGACAGCATCATCTCCGCGAAAGGCCAGACCGCCTGGTCCTCCGTGGTGCTGGGTAAGGTTGATAGCAAGCTGCTGACTATTCAGGTGACGCTGCCGGCAGAAAACCAGCAGCAGGCGCAGAGCGCAGCAGAGAATATTATCAACACCATCGTGATTAACTAATTGTGTATAACGCCCGGCGGCGCGCTGCTTGCCGGGCCTACGATTCTGAAACGGTCTCCAACGGAGGCCGTTTTTTTAACTGCCACGCCAGCAGCAACGCCACCGCGACCAGCCCTGCCGCCGCAATATAGATTGACGAGACGCCAGTCCACGCCATCAGCAGCCCCGCTGCCGGCCCGGTGATGCCCAGGGCTAGATCCATAAATACCGTATAGGTCGCCAGCGCCGCTCCCTGATTCTGCTGCGGCACCGCTTTAACTGCCACGACGCCCAGCGCCGGGAAGACCAGCGAGAATCCCGCGCCTGCCAGCAGCACGCCGACTTTTGCCATCCAGGGCGCAGAGGCAAGACCGGTGAGCATTAATCCCAGCGTCTCCACCGCAAAGCAGATCAGCGCCACGTTGAGGCCGCCTAACCGGCTAATGCTGTTAGGGAAAAAGAGCCGCGCGCCGATAAATGCACAGCTAAAGAGCGTCAGGGCAAAAGCCGCACCGTCCCAGCCTTTCGCATCGTAGAAAAGGGTAATAAAGGTGGCGATAACGCCGAACCCGGCAGAGCCCAGCGCCAGCGCCATGCCGTAGAGCCAGATGCGCCCCAGCACGTCGCGAAACGGCAGCGGCTTGCCTTTGCTCACCTTCACCGCCGGACGGGTCAGGGCAAAGAGAAACGCCACCAGCGCCACGGCCATGATGGTGAGAGACAGTCCGGTCAGGCCGACGTAGTGAAAGCAGAGCACGCCCAGGGGCGCACCGAGCGCCATCGCACCATAGGAGGCGATACCGTTCCAGGAGATGACCTTGCCGATGTGCAAAGACCCCACCGTACCGACGCCCCAGAGCGTTGAGCCAGTGCCGGCGAAGCTCTGCCCTACGCCGAGGATCACCCTGCCGACGCAGAGCAGTACCAGACTCACGACGGGCCAGCCGCTGCCCATGCTCGCCAGCAGGTAGCCGACGCCGCTCAGAAAGCAGCCGCACAGGCCAAAAAGCACGATCTTTTTTGGTCCCAGGCTGTCGGCATAGCGCCCGGCATGGGGGCGGCTCAAGAGCGTGGCGAAATATTGCAGGCTGATCACCAGCCCCGCCCAGAAGGCGCTAAAGCCCATCACGTCGTGAACATAGCCCGGCAGTACGGCCAGCGGCAGACCAATAATGAAGTAGCTTGCGAAGTTAAATATAACGACGGAGATAATACGCAGATTGAGGCGCACTCCGCTTAGCGCCGGGTCGGCGACGGGTTCAGGCATCAAGCTCACCAGTTTTACAACGGTTCTTTACAGGAGGGTTTCACTATTACCACGACGAGGCATGAAAATCAGCCCTCACAATAAGATTATCCGTCTTAAGCGAAGCCCCAACAAGGCACTACACTTAACGTGCACAGCGATAAAAGGAATTCAACATGCTCAACGTATTGCCTGAAAAATCCGGTGATAAAGCAGGACTGCACATTCTTGTCAAAATGGCCGCATTAGTGATTATCCTCGCGGGTATTCATGCGGCGGCCGATATTATCGTCCAGCTTCTGCTGGCGCTCTTTTTTGCCATCGTTCTTAACCCTCTGGTCACCTGGTTTTTACGCCGCGGTATTAAACGCCCCCTCGCTATTACTATCGTGGTGGTGGTGATGCTGATCGTGCTTACCGCCCTGTTTGGCGTGCTCGCCGCCTCCACTACCGACTTTATTAATCTGCTCCCCAAATATAACCGGGAGCTAACGCGTAAAATTGTCGCCCTACAGCATGCGCTGCCTTTTTTGAATCTGCATATCTCGCCGGAGCGCATGCTACAGCGCATGGACTCCGACAAAATGATGACCTTCGCTACCACGCTGATGGCACAGCTCTCCAACGCCATGGCCAGCATCGTCCTGCTAGTGATGACGGTGGTGTTTATGCTGTTTGAAGTTCGCCACGTGCCCTACAAGCTGCGCTTCGCGCTGAATAATCCGCAGATCCACATCGCGGGCCTGCACCGGGCGTTGAAAGGGGTCTCGCACTATCTGGCGCTCAAAACGCTTATTAGCCTGTGGACCGGGGTAATTATCTGGCTGGGGCTGCTGCTGCTGGATGTCCAGTTTGCCCTGATGTGGGGCGTGTTAGCGTTTCTGCTGAACTACGTGCCCAATATCGGCTCCGTGCTGTCGGCCATCCCACCGATGATCCAGGCGCTGCTGTTTAACGGCTACTATGAGTTTTTCATGGTCGGCGCGCTCTTCCTGGTCGTGCATATGCTGCTGGGCAACATTCTAGAGCCGCGGATGATGGGCCACCGGTTGGGGATGTCCACCCTGGTGGTGTTCCTCTCGCTGCTGGTATGGGGATGGCTGCTGGGGCCGGTGGGCATGCTGCTCTCGGTGCCACTCACCAGCGTGTGTAAAATCTGGATGGAGACCACCAAAGGCGGCAGCAAGCTGGCCATCCTGCTCGGCCCTGGCCGACCAAAGAGTAAGCTGCCAGGGTAGAGCACTTTCGCCAGCGGCTGCCTAAACCCGGTGAGCTTACTTCAGGTTTTCCGGGAAGTTTTCTGGCAGCTCGCTGGCCGCACAGTCGATGACGCTGTCGTTATTTGCCCCGCAGTCGCGTACAAAGGTGATGGTCGCGAACTCATCGATCACTTCCGTTGGATAGGCAGGCCCCGCCTCGCGGTAGGATTCCATCAGCGGAATATGATCATTCTGGAAGCAAACGGTTTTTTCTGGGTTGTTTATGACCCAGCGCGGGAAGAAGATCGTCCCGTGGAACAGCCGGTCGCCGAGGTTAGCAATCAGGCTAACGTCGGTCCCGGTCGGCTCGGTCCATGAAATTTTGTAGATACTTTCACCCACCCGCACAATGTAGGCATGCTGATCTTTCACCCAGCGATTACCGACAATGCCGCTATGAATACGGTAATCCAGCGTCGACGCGTTTTTCACATAAATCTCGTAATTCCAGCCGTTGTCGTAGGTGTAAACCAGATGTTTACCGACAAAACCACTCAGATCGTGTTTATCAAAGCTGCTCATTTTTTACCTCCTTCATGTGATAGAGATAGCGTACCGCTGCAAATTATGGATTAATAACGCTGATTTTGGATAAAATTAATCAACTTTTTAGATAATTTATGCACAAGACAACCCTGGAACAGTGGTCACTGCTGGAAAAAGTTATTGAACTGGGCAGCTTTGCCAAAGCCGCTGAAGAGACGCATCGCAGCCAGTCGTCGGTGAGCTATAACCTGGCGCTATTGCAAGAGCGTTTGGGCATCGCGCTGCTCGTGCCGGAAGGCCGCCGCGCTGTATTAACGCCTGCCGGGGAACTGCTGTTAACCCAGGTTAAGCCCCTGCTGAAGGCGTTTGCCTACGTTGAAACGCGGGCCTCAACCTTGCGCAACGGTATGCGCACCCGCCTTGATTTGGTGGTGGATAGCATCTTTCCCCGCAGCCGTCTGTTCGCCATTTTGCGTCAGTTTCAGCAGCGCTATCCCCAGACGCAGGTGCATCTCACCGAAGCCCAGGAAAACGTTGCCCTACCCGCGCACAGTGAAGCCGACGTGATGATCCTACCCCGCCGTCAGGATATGACCGGACGCGGGGAGTGGCTGATGAACGTGGACTTTATCGCCGTGGCCCATCGCGATCATCCTCTCTTTGCGTTGAGTACGTTGAATGACGAGGCTCTATCTGCCTGGCCGCTGATCCGCATCGCCGGGAGTGACAGTGCGCAGCAGGCCACCAGCGAAGCCTGGACCTTCTCGACCATTGATGCCGCGATTGACGCAGTGATGTATCAGGTGGGGTACGGCTGGCTACCGGAAGAGCGGATCCGCGACCAGCTTGAGGCGGGCGTCTTAAAAATACTGCCCCTTGGCCACGGCGTGCGCCGCGCTACGCCCCTGCACCTTATTGTAAAAAAAGACTTAATGCCCCTCGATGAGCAGGTTGAGACATTGCTTAAACTCCTGACCTCTGCAAAGTAGCGTCTATGCTTAACGTTCAATAACGACATCTACGGGAGCAAGCAATGAAGATTGATTTAACGGGCAAAGTTGCGCTGGTGACCGCCTCCACCGCCGGGATTGGTTTTGCGATTGCGCGCGGGCTGGCTGAGAGCGGTGCAGAAGTGATCCTCAACGGCCGCAGCCAGGAGAGCGTGAACCAGGGCATTCAGCAGCTGCAGCAGGCGGTGCCGGGCGTAGAGGTGCGGGCCACCATCGCCGATCTCAGCACCCCCGAAGGCGTTGAATCGGTACTGAAAACCGCCGCGTCCGTGGATATCCTGGTTAATAACGCAGGTATCTATGGCCCGTCCGATTTCAGTGCCACCGACGACGCCACCTGGGATAACTACTGGCAAACCAACGTCATGTCCGGCGTTCGCCTGGCGCGCGCCCTGCTGCCGGGGATGGTGAAGAAGGGCTGGGGCCGGGTGGTCTTTATCTCTTCCGAATCAGCCCTCAATATTCCGGCGGATATGATCCACTACGGCGTGACCAAAACGGCGCAGCTGTCACTGGCACGCGGGCTGGCAAAATACGTGGCGGGCAGCGGCGTGACGGTCAACAGCGTGCTGCCGGGCCCGACGCTTTCCGACGGTTTTGCCGCCATGATGCAGAGCGAAGTAGACAAAACCGGTAAATCGCTGGAGACGGTCGCCACCGAGTTTGTGAAAGCCAACCGTCCCACCTCGGTGATCCAGCGTGCCGCCACGGTGGATGAGGTCGCCAATATGGTGGTCTACGTCTGCTCAACCCAGGCCTCGGCGACCTCCGGCGCAGCGCTGCGCGTCGACGGTGGCGTGGTAGACGATATTGTATAACCCAGCGTGGAGAAGCGTTATGCCTATGCAAATCTCACGCTGTGTGCTGGCCGCCCTGCTCTTCAGTGGGACGGCTGCGGCAGCAGAGTACGGTGAACACCTGGAGGGTTTTAACTACCCCTGGGAACTCAAAAAGTTTGATTTTCAGTCGCAGAAACAGCCGCTCAGCATGGGCTATATGGATCTTCAGGCGGATAAGCCCAACGGTCACACGGTCGTGCTCCTGCACGGCAAAAACTTCTGCGCCGCCACCTGGGAGGAGACGATCCGCGTCCTGCACGAGGCCGGGTATCGCGTCGTCGCCCCGGATCAGATTGGCTTCTGCACCTCTATCAAGCCCGCCAGCTATCAGTACAGCTTCCAGCAGCTGGCAAGTAATACCCACCAGCTGCTCGACTCGCTGGGGATCAAGAAGGCCACCATTATCGGTCACTCCACCGGCGGGATGCTGGCCACCCGCTATGCCCTGATGTACCCCCAGCAGACCGAGAAGCTGGTGATGGTCAACCCCATCGGCCTTGAGGACTGGAAAGCCAAAGGCGTGCCCTACCGCAGCGTTGACGAGTGGTATCAGCGAGAGCTAAAAACCAGCGCCCAGAGCATCAAAGCCTATGAGCAGAAGACCTACTACATGGGCAACTGGAAGCCGGAGTATGACAAGTGGGTCGATATGCTGGCCGGTCTGAGCAACGGGCCGGGCAAAGAGCGCGTGGCGTGGAACTCCGCCCTGCTCTACGACATGATCGCTACCCAGCCAGTGGTCTATGAGTTCAAAGATCTGCGGGTGCCGACGACGCTGTTTATCGGCACCGGGGATACGACCGCCCCTGGCAGCGATACCGCCCCGCCGGAGGTCAAAAAGGCCGTGGGCAACTATAGCGTGCTGGGTAAAGAGGCCGCGAAGCAGATCCCAGGCGCAACGCTGGTCGAGTTTGATGGCATGGGCCACGCCCCGCAGATGGAAGATCCGGCGCGCTTCCACGAGGCGCTGCTGAAGGATCTACAGTCGTAATCTGCTGTTAGTT
>NZ_LR607338.1:1207231-1209373 GCF_902164725.1 Pseudescherichia vulneris
GTAATCTGCTGTTAGTTGTTATAAAACTGTAACAATATTTACTTAGTCTGATGGCGTCACCTTACTCTCTGGTAAACAAAGGACGCCGTCGTGAGCAGACCGTTAAAATCCCTATTCAAAAAAGAACATAGCGAAGAGATCAGTAACCGCAGCGCCAACCCGGTATTTTCCGACGTGGCGAACGTCTTTCTCTCCCGCCGCCGCCTGCTGCAGATGGGCGTGGTAGCGGGCGCGGCGGTTTCCTTCCCGCTGCTGGTCAAACCCGAGTCGGCCTTTGCTGCCGTTGGCCGCCCTTCTGCACTGGCTAAAGCGGTCTCGCTGGGGTTCACCAGCATCCCGGTCTCCTCCGAAGATACGGTGATTGTGCCAGAGGGCTATATCGCGCGGCCGTTCTATCGCTGGGGCGAGCCGGTGGGTCTGAAGGACGCGATGCCTGCGTTCAAGACCGACGGTAGCAACACTACCGACGAGCAGGCGGCCCAGGCGGGCATGCACCATGACGGCATGGCGTGGTTTAGCCTGCCGCAGGGCGGAAACAGTCCCGATCATGGCCTGCTGGCGATGAACCATGAGTACATTGATAACGGGATGCTGTTCAAGGATGGCGACGCCAACTGGAATCTCGACAAGGCCCGCAAGGGGCAGAATGCGATGGGCATCTCGGTTATCGAAGTGCAGAAGCGCGGCGATGACTGGCAGGTGGTGCGCCCCTCCTCATTCGCTCGCCGCATCACCGTTAACACCCCGATGCAGCTTACCGGCCCGGCGCGCCATCAGCCGCTAATGAAAACCGCCGCCGATCCGCAGGGTGAGCAGGTGCTGGGCACCATGCAGAACTGCGCCAACGGCCACACGCCGTGGGGAACCTACCTCACCTGCGAAGAGAACTGGTCCGATATTTTTGTGAAGAAGGCGGAGCGTAATGCACTGGAGAAGCGCTACGGCATCGCCGACAGCGACGACTCCTACCGCTGGAACGAGGTGGACGAACGCTTCAGCGTGGATAAAACCCCGAACGAGCCGAACCGCTTTGGCTGGGTAGTGGAGATCGACCCTTACGCTCCGAACTCTACGCCGCGCAAACATACGGCGCTGGGTCGCTTCAAGCACGAAGGTGCAATGGTGACCCTCGCCGCAGACAATCGCGTAGTGGTCTATATGGGCGACGACCAGAAGTTTGAGTACATCTATAAATTTGTCTCGGACAAAAAGTACGATCCGGCTAACCGCCAATCCAGCATGGACCTGCTTACCTCCGGCACGCTCTACGTGGCGAAATTTAATGAGGACGGCAGCGGCAGCTGGCTCCCGCTGGTCTTTGGCGAGAACGGTCTCGATCAGAGCCACGGCTTCGAAAGCCAGGGCGATCTGCTGATCAAAACCCGTCTTGCGGCGGACGTCGTGGGCGCGACCAAGATGGATCGCCCGGAGTGGATCACCGTCGATCCCAACACCCCCGGCAGTGTCTACTGCACCCTGACCAACAACAGCGATCGCGGCAAAGAGGGCAAAGCACCGGTCGACGCCGCCAACCCGCGCGCCAACAACCAGTTTGGTCACATCATGCACTGGCTGGAAGAGAACAACGATCCGGCATCAGGGCGTTTCCAGTGGGATATTCTGGTGATGGCGGGCCGCACCGACGGCAACGATGCACAGGCCAAAGGCTCTATGCAGGGAGCCGCGTTTGGCAGCCCGGATGGGCTCTCCTTCGACCATCGCGGCGTGCTGTGGATCCAGACCGACGTCTCCTCCAGCACCATCAACCAGAAAGTGTATGCCGATATGGGTAACAACCAGATGGTGGCCACCATTCCGGGCACCAACGAGTATCGCCGCTTCCTCACCGGACCGCGTGGTTGCGAGATCACCGGCATCGCCTTTACCCCCGATAACCGGACGCTGTTTATTAATATCCAGCACCCTGGCGAAGTGGGCGACGGCATTACCGACCCGGCGAACCCGCGCGCGGTATCGAACTGGCCGGATGCCGATCCAAACGGCCGCCCGCGCTCTTCAACGGTGGTGATCGTGAAGGCCGACGGCGGACTGATAGGAAGCTAAGATCGCGTCTGAGCTTTCTGTAGCTGCTGTAGCTGAACGCATTTAATTCCAGATGTGGCAACATGTCTGGAATTTTTA
>NZ_LR607338.1:1212407-1218059 GCF_902164725.1 Pseudescherichia vulneris
ACGGCAGGCGATACCTACATGGACATATCTTTCAAAGCGAACATCATCCCTCTTGTTTCAGCGGCAATCGCGATTGTCTCCCTGTTCGTGGCAACCCGCTCGCTGGCGCAGAGTAAGCTCAGCGCCCGCCTGGCTAGCTACAATGCACGCGGTAGCTATGATGTTTTCCTGACAAAAGACAGCCGATTTAAACGCTATTTTGGCAATGCGAATCATCAGGTCAAAATTTATAGTTCAGTGATGTCTGGCACTATAGATTTTGATTATGCGATCAATATCGTGGCGAAAAACGGCGGTATTTACCGGGCGCAGCTTTTTGAAAATATCGAAAAGCGCGAGTACATTGGGATCGGCACCACTGGTCCTGCGTTAAGACCCTCCATCCCTAAGCTCAGCCCGCCCAAAGAATATGCTAATCAAGGCCGGGTCTCTTTTTATGGCACGCCGCTCTTTCCCTACTTTTCTGCGGCAGGCCGCGAGGATGATGCCGATGAGCAGGATGCCATCCAGCTTAACCGTTATCATCAATATATTGAGATCAGCGATTTTTGTGGCAACACCGAGATGTGGTACCTGGCGTTTTCACTGCACCTTTCCAACCAGGAAGGTGGCTTTAATAAGGCGCATGGGTGGCGAGCACTCGCTAAAAACAGCACGCCTTATAAATACTATAGGTTCTCTGATGTCACTATCGTCTCCCCTAAAGACCTGCCGAAAAATTTGGATGCGGCACTGACCCCGCAGCAAACGCTGGAAGAGATCAGAGGGAGTGAAGAGTCATGGCAGCCCTCAGCGCAGCTAAGCGAGGATGGCTGGGAGGCGATGAATAATAAACTCAAGCTCTATGAGATGCGGGAGTACTATCGTTTCATAAGAAGGATTAAGGAAAGCTTAGCGTAAAGAAAAAGCCGACGGCATCGCTGCGGTCGGCTTTTTTCACGTCTGTTGCAATCAGGCGTTGTGCAACTGCTGCCCGCAGGCCATCACGCTTGCCAGCAGAACTTTTACGTCTTCCAGACACACGACAGGGTTGAGCAGGGTCAGCTTCAGGCAGGTGACGCCGTCGGCTTCCGTTACGCCCACGTTCGCTGCCCCGGAGGCCAGCAACGCATCGCCGATACGCTGGTTCAGCAACGCAACGCCTGCGGTGTCGCCGTTTTCCGGACGGAAACGGAACAGCACGCTAGCCAGCTGCGGCTGCATGACCAGCTCCAGCTGTGGCTGATCAACCACAAACTGCGCTACCTGCTGCGCCAGGGTCACGCCGTTATCAATGATTTCGGCATACTGCTTTTTACCCAGCGCTTCCAGGCCCATCCACAGCTTCAGGGCATCGAAACGGCGGGTGGTCTGCAGAGACTTGGATACCAGATTCGGCACGCCCTGCTCTTCATCGAAATCAGAGTTCAGGTACGCCGCCTGATAACGCATCAGCTGATAGTGACGCGCATCTTTCAACAGGAACGCGCCACAGCTGATGGTCTGGAAGAACTGCTTGTGGAAGTCCAGCGTGACGGAGTCCGCGAGTTCCAGGCCGTTCAGGAAGTGACGATACTTCTCAGACAGCAGCAGTGCGCCGCCCCAGGCCGCATCCACGTGCACCCAGATCTGCTCTTCAGCGGCCAGTGCGGCGATGTCAGCTAGCGGATCGATCGCGCCGGCATCGGTCGTCCCGGCAGTGGCGACAATCGCCATCACCTGCTCGCCGTTGGCTTTCGCCTGGGCCAGCTTCGCTTTAAGATCGTTGAGATCCATACGCGAGAATTGATCGGTTTTCACCAGCGTCACGGACTGGTAGCCCAGCCCCATCAGCGCCATGTTCTTCTGCACGGAGAAGTGTGCGTTTTCTGAACATAACACTTTAATTTTGCTGAGATTACCGGTCAGACCATGCTGCTGAACGGAGTGCCCCTGGCGAGCGAAAAAGGCATCGCGCGCAAGCATCAGGCCCATCAGGTTGCTCTGCGTACCGCCGCTGGTAAAGACCCCGGCGTCGCCTGCCGTGTAACCGACCTGCTCACGCAGCCACTCAATCAGCTTGATCTCTATGATGGTCGCCGACGGGCTCTGGTCCCAGGAGTCCATGCTCTGGTTGGTGGCGTTGATCAGCACTTCCGCCGCCTGGCTAATCACCAGGCTTGGGCAGTGCAGATGCGCCACACACTGCGGATGGTGCACCGAGAGGCTGTCCTTAAGGAAATACTCAACGGCACGCTCAATGGCGGCCTGGTTGCCCAGGCCCTCAGCGCTAAACTCTAAATTGATGCGCTCACGCAGTTCCGCAACGGTTTTGCCCTGGTACATCTCAGGCTGCTTGAGCCACTGCACCACCGCTTGCGTGCTCTGCTCAATGGCATCCTGGTAGGCGGCAATACTCTGCGCGGAACCAGAGAGAATCGGATTTAAATCAGACATGTGCTCACGTGCTCCGATTAAACAGGCTTCACGCCCGCGCTCAGCAGCGCATTTTCAAATTTATCGAGGAAGATCCCCAGCTCTTCTTTGCTGATCAGCAGCGAAGGCAGCAGACGCAGTACGCAGCCGCCACGGCCGCCGCGCTCGAGGATCAGGCCCGCTTCGAAGCATTTTTTCTGCAGCAGCGCAGAGAGATCGCCATCCGCCGGGTAGCAGCCCATGTGGTCCTGCGCTTCCTGCGGTTTAACGATCTCAATACCGATCATCAAGCCCAGACCGCGTACGTGCCCGATCACCGGGAAGCGTTTCTGCATCTCAGCCAGCTGGCCCTTCAGCCATTCGCCCTGCTCAGCCACTTTCTCGGCAATACGCTCTTCTTTCAGGATCTTAAGCGTGGTGAGGCCGGTAGCCATCGCCAGCTGGTTGCCACGGAACGTACCGGTATGGTGACCCGGAGCCCAGGCGTCGAACTGCTTTTTAATACCCAGCACGGCCAGCGGTAAACCGCCGCCTACCGCTTTGGACATCACGATAATATCTGGCTCGATACCGGCATGCTCGAAGGCGAAGAATTTACCGGTACGGGCAAAGCCCGCCTGAACTTCGTCAAGGATCAGCAGAATGCCGTGTTCCTGGGTCACTTTACGGATGCGCTGCAGCCACTCGGCCGGGGCCGGGTTCACGCCGCCCTCGCCCTGCACCGCTTCGAGGATCACAGCGGCAGGTTTACGCACGCCGCTCTCAACGTCGTTGATCAGGTTTTCGAAGTAGTAGGTCAGCGCTTTTACGCCAGCTTCGCCACCGATGCCCAGCGGGCAGCGGTACTGGTGCGGGTAAGGCATAAACTGCACTTCCGGCATCATGCCGTTAACCGCTTCTTTCGGCGACAGGTTACCGGTTACGGAGAGCGCGCCATGGGTCATGCCGTGGTATCCACCGGAGAAGCTGATCACACCGGAACGGCCGGTCACTTTTTTCGCCAGCTTCAGCGCCGCTTCAACGGCATCCGCGCCGGAAGGGCCGGTGAACTGCAGGCAGTACTCTTTGCCCTGACCCGGCAGCAGTGAGAGCAGATAAGCAGAGAACTCATCTTTTAACGGCGTGGTCAGGTCAAGCGTATGTAACGGTAAGCCACTGGTAAGGACGCTTTGGATGCTTTGGATCACCTCAGGGTGATTATGGCCCAGCGCCAGCGTTCCGGCGCCTGCAAGACAGTCAAGGTATTGTTTATTATCTGCATCGGTGATCCAGACGCCCTGCGCTTTAGTAATTGCTAATGGCAATTTACGCGGATAGCTTCTGACGTTGGATTCGAACTCAGCCTGTCTGGCGAGAAGGGTCTCATTGCTTTGCGGGAATGAATCAGCATTCAAAGAATCAATACGGACTTTATCCGTCATCATATCTCTCCTACAACCTGGAGTTGTTTCAACACCGGTTGAATAAGGGTTTAAGGGGGGGGTAAAAATCGCGGCTAATATATGTGTTTTCAGCAGCGGACTCAATCTTTTATTTTTTGCGGACTTTTATGTAAATTTGTATAAAAATCAATGACAAAAAATGTTTTCACACCGGTTTGACATAAACGTTAAAGAAAATATCGATTCAACGGGTTAAATCACTTACTATGCCCGCGTTTAAAATCCCAAACCTATAAGGAAGACCTTATTTAACTATTCATGCGATCCCACCCCAGCAACCTGTGAGAGGCAATGAGAGCAGGTTCCTGAGTTTTAAGTAGAAATGTTCGCGGGCGGACATTTCGTAAGGCGAAGACCCCTTCCCTTATGCCGAAATGAAAATTTTCATGCCATACCGATATGGCGCCCTGATATGAGATTGTTATGACTCACACTTATCCACACATCATCGTCGCCAAATTCGGCGGAACCAGCGTTGCTGACTTTGACGCGATGAGCCGCAGTGCCACCCTCGTTCTTGCTGATAAAAACGTTCGTCTGGTTGTCTTGTCTGCTTCCGCAGGCGTGACCAACCTGTTAGTCGAACTCGCTTCCGGTCTGGAAAGCCCCGTTCGGCTGGACAAAATTGCGACCCTGCGCGCCCTGCAATACAACATTATTTCACGCCTGAAACAGCCAGACGCCATTGGTCAGGAGATTGACCGTTTGCTCGACAACATCAGCCGCCTGGCTGAAGACGCTGTCGATTCCCCTTCAGCCGCGCTGTGCGATGAGCTGGTCAGCCATGGAGAGATGATGTCCTCCCTGCTGTTTGTGGAAGTCTTGCGTGAACGTGAAGAAGTCGAGACGCAGTGGTTTGATGCCCGCAAAGTCATTCGCACCGATGATACGTTTGGCTGCGCAGTACCGGCCATTGACGCCATTGCCGAGCAGGCGGAAAAACGCTTACGCCCACGTATTGCTCAGGCGCTGATAGTGACCCAAGGCTTTATTGGCAGCGACGCGGCGGGGCATACCACCACCCTGGGTCGCGGCGGCAGTGATTACACCGCCTCCCTGCTGGCCGAAGCGCTTAATGCCTCGCGTGTGGATATCTGGACCGATGTGGCCGGGATCTATACCACCGATCCGCGGATTGTGGCCCAGGCAAAGCGTATTGATACCCTGTCGTTCTCCGAAGCCAGAGAGATGGCCACCCTGGGTGCCAAAGTGCTGCACCCGGCGACGCTGCTCCCCGCCATTCGCAAAAACATTCCGGTATTCGTCGGTGCCAGCAACAATGCGTCAGCAGGCGGCACGTTGGTTCTCCGCGATGCGCTGGAACCCTCGCGCTATCGCGCCCTGGCCGTACGCCGTCAGCAGACCCTGTTGACGTTATCCAGCCTTAACGCGCAGCCGACACACCGCTTTTTAGCCGAGACGTTTGGGATTTTATCGCGTCATGAAACGGCAATCGACCTGGTGACCACCTCGGAGACCAGCATCGCGCTGATCCTCAACTCTACTGGCTCTACCTCAGGCGAGGCCGATACGTTGACTACCGCCCTGCTCACCGAGCTGTCGTCGCACTGCCACGTTGAGATCGAGACCGGGCTGGCGCTCGTCTCGTTGATTGGCAATGGGCTGGCGAAGGAAGCCGCGGTGTGCAAAGAGGTCTTTACCGAGCTGGAGACGCACGCCGTGCGCATGATTTGTCACGGGGCATCCAACCAAAGCCTTTGCTTCCTGCTGCCGGCGGCATCCGCAGACAGCGCGGTGAAAGCGTTACATCGCAGCCTGCTGGAATAAGCGCATTAGTTTTGCTCTGCTGTGTAGA
>NZ_LR607338.1:1218159-1221108 GCF_902164725.1 Pseudescherichia vulneris
CCGGAAATGGCGGGTCAAGATCACACAGGCCCAGGCGCTTGACCATGCCCACTGGAAGTTATATCCCCCCAGCCAGCCGGTCACGTCCATCACCTCGCCGATAAAGTACAATCCTGGCACGTTACGCGCCTCCATCGTACGCGATGACAGTTCATGCGTATCGACGCCGCCGAGCGTCACTTCTGCCGTACGGTAGCCCTCGGTACCGTTGGGCTGCACGCGCCAGCGGGTGAGGTTATCCACCAGAGTCTGCTGTTCACGGCTGTTAAGCTGCTTCAGGGTCACGTCCGGGATCTGCCCGAGCTGCTGAAGGCACTCAATGAGCCGTTTCGGCAGCTGCATCGCCAGGGTGTTTTTCAGGCTCTGGTTCGGGTGAGCGGCGCGCTGGTGGTTAAGAAATGCATCCAGATCGCACTCCGGCAGCATGTTGATGGTGACGAACTCGCCAGGCTGCCAGTAGCTGGAGATTTGCAGCACCGCCGGGCCAGAGAGGCCGCGGTGGGTGAAGAGCAGGCTTTCACGAAACACCGTTCCATCTTCGGCTGTGATAACTGCTGGCACCGACACGCCGGAGAGGAGCGACAGCTGCTCCAGCAGCGGCTTGTGCAGGGTGAACGGCACCAGGCCCGCCCGCGTTGGCAACACCTTCAGGCCAAACTGCTCGGCAATTTTATAGCCAAACGGCGATGCGCCCAGGCCAGGCATCGACAGGCCACCGCTGGCGATCACCAGCTTGTTGGTTATGACGCTTTCACCGTTGAGCTGTAGCGTATAGCCTGCGTCGTCGCGGGTGACGTCGAGCACTTCGCTGCGCAGACGGGTGGTGACATTGCCCTTTGTGCACTCTGCCACCAGCAGATCAACAATCTGCTGCGCAGAGTCATCGCAGAAAAGTTGACCCAGCGTCTTCTCATGCCACGCAATACCGTGCTTGCCGACCAGATCGATGAAATCCCACTGGGTGTAGCGCGCCAGTGCAGATTTGCAAAAATGTGGGTTTTGGCTCAGATAAGCCGCAGGCTCGACATAAAGGTTAGTAAAGTTGCAGCGACCGCCGCCAGACATAAGAATTTTACGTCCGGGTTTCTTACCATTGTCCAGCAACAGTACCCGGCAGCCCGACTGTCCGGCTATCGCCGCACAGAACATCCCTGCCGCGCCGGCCCCAATGATAACGGCATCAAACCTTTCCACACTGCATTCCTCTTCGCTAATCCGGCGCGGATTGTAAATTTTATGCGGTGGTCGCACCAGCGCAAATGGTGGCTAAAAAGGTCATTTCGTTGAAATTTATGACATAATTATTTACGTACCGTTACAGGGACAGGATAAATATCAAAAAAAAGCTATATTTCACTTTGCCCCGGCCGCGAATGTCCATGATAATGCGCGGCGTTCATGACCTCAAAAATGGCGTAACGTCCTATGTTACATTTGTTTGCTGGCCTGGATCTTCATACCGGGTTGTTATTACTTCTTGCTCTGGGTTTTGTGCTGTTCTACGAAGCGATTAACGGCTTCCATGACACAGCGAATGCAGTGGCAACCGTGATCTATACTCGCGCATTACGCTCGCAGATAGCGGTCGTCATGGCGGCACTCTTCAACTTCTTTGGCGTTCTGCTTGGCGGCCTGAGCGTAGCCTATGCCATCGTGCATATGTTACCGACGGACCTGCTGTTGAACGTTGGTTCTGCACACGGCCTTGCCATGGTCTTCTCCATGCTGCTGGCTGCCATCATCTGGAACCTGGGTACCTGGTACTTTGGTCTTCCAGCCTCCAGTTCACACACCCTGATAGGGGCAATCATCGGGATTGGTTTAACCAATGCGCTGATGACCGGTACCTCGCTGGTGGATGCGCTGAACGTGCCGAAGGTAATCAACATCTTCGCCTCGCTGATCCTGTCCCCGATTGTCGGCCTGGTCTTTGCAGGCGGCCTGGTGTTTATCCTCCGTCGCTACTGGAGCAACACCAAGAAACGGGCCCGTATTCACCTCACTCCAGCCGAGCGTGAAAAGCAGGACGGTAAGAAAAAGCCGCCGTTCTGGACGCGTATCGCCCTGATCCTCTCTGCTATCGGCGTGGCCTTCTCTCACGGCGCGAACGACGGCCAGAAAGGCATTGGTTTGATTATGCTGGTCTTGATTGGCGTTGCCCCGGCAGGCTTCGTGGTGAACATGAATGCCTCCGGCTACGACATTACCCGTACCCGCGACGCGGTAAACAACGTCGAGGTCTGGTTCCAACAGCATCCCGATCTGCTGCTGAAGGCCACCGGAGCCGATCCGGTTATCCCAACGCCAGAGCAGACCGTAGGCCCTAACGGCGAGTTCCACTGCCATGCAGGCCGGGCCGTGGTGGCGCTGGATCGCGCTAAAGCGATGCTGACCAATATCGAAAGCTATGACAAGCTGCCGATTGAGCAGCGTAGCCAGCTGCGCCGCATCATGCTGTGCATCTCTGACATCACCGATAAGGTGGCCAAACAGCCGGAAGTCAGCGCTGACGACCAGCGTCTGCTGAAAAAGCTGAAAGGCGATATGCTGAGCACTATCGAGTATGCCCCGGTGTGGATCATCATGGCGGTGGCGCTGGCGCTGGGTCTGGGTACGATGATTGGCTGGCGTCGTGTCGCAACGACCATCGGTGAGAAGATCGGTAGGAAAGGCATGACCTATGCACAGGGCATGTCAGCCCAGCTCACCTCTGCCGTCTCTATCGGCCTGGCGAGCTATACCGGGATGCCGGTGTCGACCACCCACGTTCTCTCCTCGTCAGTAGCGGGAACGATGATCGTGGACGGCGGCGGTCTGCAGCGTAAAACGGTGACCAACATCCTGATGGCCTGGGTGCTGACCCTGCCGGCAGCGATTTTCCTCTCCGGCGCGCTGTACTGGGTGGCGCTGCAGCTGATTTAATTGGTAACAGGCATAAAAAAGCGGGCT
>NZ_LR607338.1:1221492-1236047 GCF_902164725.1 Pseudescherichia vulneris
CATGGTCAACGTGGCCGATAGTACCAACGTTAACGTGGGGTTTTGTACGTTCAAATTTTTCTTTAGACACGGCTATATTCCTTACTATAGTGCTCTCCCCTTCTGGAGAGAGCACGGGACTTAGGTTTTAACCCTGCGGCTTATTTACCACGGGCTTCAATTACGGCCTGAGCAACGTTGTTCGGCGCATCATCATACTTCAGGAATTCCATGGAGTAAGATGCACGACCTTTAGTCAGTGAACGCAGCTGAGTTGCATATCCGAACATTTCAGACAGCGGAACTTCAGCGTGGATCTGAACGCCAGTAGCGTTAGATTCCTGACCTTTCAGCTGACCACGACGACGGCTAAGGTCACCGATAACGTCACCGGTGTTCTCTTCCGGCGTCTCTACTTCAACCTTCATGATCGGCTCAAGCAGAACTGGTTTTGCTTTCTTAAAGCCATCTTTAAAGGCGATAGACGCAGCCAGTTTAAACGCCAGCTCAGAGGAGTCAACGTCATGGTAAGAACCGAAGTGCAGACGCACGCCCAGATCCACTACCGGGTAACCCGCCAGCGGGCCAGCTTTCAGCTGTTCCTGGATGCCTTTATCAACGGCAGGGATGTATTCGCCAGGAATTACACCACCCTTGATGTCGTTGATGAACTCGTAACCTTTCGGGTTAGAGCCCGGCTCCAGCGGGTACATGTCGATAACAACATGACCGTACTGACCACGACCACCAGACTGCTTGGCGTGTTTGCCTTCGATATCGGTAACTTTGGCGCGAATCGCTTCACGGTAAGCAACCTGAGGTTTACCGACGTTCGCTTCAACGTTGAATTCACGCTTCATACGGTCAACGATGATGTCGAGGTGCAGCTCACCCATGCCCGCGATGATAGTCTGGTTAGACTCTTCGTCAGTCCAAACGCGGAATGACGGGTCTTCTTTAGCCAGACGGCCCAGAGCCAGACCCATTTTTTCCTGGTCAGCTTTGGTTTTCGGCTCAACGGCGATGGAGATTACCGGCTCAGGGAATTCCATACGCTCCAGAATGATCGGGTGATCCGGGTTACACAGAGTGTCACCGGTGATCACGTCTTTCAGACCGATTGCTGCAGCGATGTCGCCCGCGCGAACTTCTTTGATCTCTTCACGTTTGTTAGCGTGCATCTGAACGATACGACCGAAACGCTCACGTGCAGATTTCACGGAGTTCAGTACGGTATCACCAGAGTTAACCACACCGGAGTACACACGGAAGAAGGTCAGGTTACCTACAAACGGGTCGGTAGCGATTTTGAACGCCAGAGCAGCGAACGGCTCTTCATCACTTGCGTGACGCTCAGCCGGGGTATCTTTACCGTCATCCAGCATGCCGTTGATCGCCGGTACATCTACCGGAGATGGCAGGTAATCAATTACCGCATCCAGCATTGCCTGAACACCTTTGTTCTTAAATGCAGAACCACAGGTTACCAGGATGATTTCGTTGTTCAGAACGCGCTGACGCAGAGCAGTTTTGATCTCTTCTTCAGTCAGTTCTTCACCGCCCAGGTATTTCTCCATCAGCTCTTCAGAAGCTTCAGCAGCGGATTCGATGAGGTTCTGGTGCCATTCTTCAGCCAGATCCTGCATGTCAGCCGGGATATCTTCGTATTCGAAGGTAACGCCCTGGTCGGCATCGTTCCAGTTGATGGCTTTCATTTTCACCAGGTCAACAACACCGGTGAAACCTTCTTCAGCACCAATCGCCAGCTGCAGCGGAACTGGGTTCGCGCCGAGACGGGATTTGATCTGACCAACAACTTTCAGGAAGTTCGCACCCATACGGTCCATTTTGTTAACGAACGCGATACGTGGAACTTTATATTTGTTTGCCTGACGCCATACGGTTTCAGACTGCGGCTGAACACCACCAACTGCGCAGTAAACCATTACCGCACCGTCAAGAACACGCATGGAACGTTCTACTTCGATGGTGAAGTCAACGTGGCCCGGGGTGTCGATGATGTTTACGCGATGCGGTTCATACTGCTTCGCCATACCAGACCAGAATGCAGTGGTCGCTGCGGAGGTGATGGTAATACCACGCTCCTGCTCCTGCTCCATCCAGTCCATAGTTGCCGCGCCGTCGTGTACTTCACCGATTTTGTGGTTTACACCGGTGTAGAACAGGATACGTTCGGTAGTAGTGGTTTTACCGGCGTCGATGTGCGCACTGATACCGATATTACGGTAGCGTGCAATGGGTGTTGTACGAGCCATTTGATTCCTCTATTGCCTTAGCGTTCATGTTATGTAGCCCAAAGCGGGCAGCTTACATAAAGCGCCCGCTTGGTGACTATTACTCCGAAGGGATTACCAACGGTAGTGGGCGAACGCTTTGTTGGCTTCTGCCATACGGTGAACGTCTTCACGTTTCTTAACTGCAGTACCTTTGTTGTCTGCAGCATCAGAAAGTTCGTTCGCCAGGCGCAGAGCCATGGATTTATCACCGCGTTTACGAGCAGCTTCAACGATCCAACGCATTGCCAGAGCATTACGACGAACCGGACGAACTTCAACTGGAACCTGATAAGTAGAACCACCAACGCGGCGAGACTTAACTTCTACAGTCGGGCGCACGTTGTCGAGAGCGACTTCGAAAGCTTCCAGTTCATTTTTACCAGAGCGCTGAGCCAGGGTCTCAAGAGCACTGTATACGATTGCTTCTGCAGTAGATTTTTTACCATCTACCATCAGGATATTTACAAATTTAGCCAGCAGTTCTGATCCGAACTTAGGATCCGGCAGGATTTTACGCTGACCAATGACGCGACGACGTGGCATGGAAATACTCCGTTGTTAATTCAGGATTGTCCAAAACTCAAAGAGTTTAGTTTGACATTAATTTAAAACGTTTGGCCTTACTTAACGGAGAACCATTAAGCCTTAGGACGCTTCACGCCGTACTTGGAGCGAGCCTGCTTACGGTCTTTAACGCCTGAGCAGTCAAGTGCACCACGAACGGTGTGGTAACGAACACCCGGAAGGTCTTTAACACGACCGCCACGGATCAGGATCACGGAGTGTTCCTGCAGGTTATGACCTTCACCACCGATGTAGGAGGTAACTTCGAAACCGTTAGTCAGACGCACACGGCAAACTTTACGCAGTGCGGAGTTTGGTTTCTTAGGAGTGGTGGTATATACGCGAGTACATACACCACGTTTCTGCGGGCAGGCTTCCAGTGCAGGCACGTTGCTTTTCGCAACTTTGCGTGCACGTGGTTTGCGTACCAGCTGGTTAACTGTTGCCATTAAATAGCTCCTGGTTTTAGCTTTTGCTTCGTAAACACGTAATAAAACGCCCTCATACAATATGAGGACGCGGAATTTTAGGGCTGTGCTCAAAAGGTGTCAAGAAATATACAGCAGATCTCACACTACCAGGCGATCTGGGCGGTGTGTTTTACCGTCAGGCTAACGAAATCAGTATAGCTAACCAGGACGATTTTGTTCGAAATTTGACCAGAAAGAGCGCGGGCATCAACGTCTTCCTGTAGAGCATGGACAGTTATGGGGGCAGCCAGCAGGAAATCAAGGTAGCGACCTCCCACAACCGCCGCCGTGATGCCATCAGAGAGCAGCAGCAGATCATCCCCCTCTTGCAACGTGCGCATCAGCGCGGCCATGTCGCACTGCCAGGGAGAGTGACGAAGAGTATGCAGCATAACAGCCTCAAAACGTCATAACGACGTCATAACGATGTAGACACTCGCGCAGCGCTTCGGGTTCCAGCGGCTGGGCGTCGAGAATAAAAGAATTTGAGGCGTTCAGTCCGCGTTCGCGCAGCGAGGCCGCGCACAGCCAGAGCTGTTCGATATCGTAGAGCGGCAACACCTTAAAGGTGGCGATATAGTCACGCGCAAGGATATCGCCAGGACGCTGGTTGGCCAGCAGCTGAAAAACGCCGTCGCCAAGGAAAAAGACGCCAATCTCCTCGGTCAGGGCCGACATTGCCAGTAGCGCATCCAGCCCTTCCCGTCCGGCAGACGAGCCGTGCGGTGCAGAGTTAAAAACAAAAGCCACGCTTTTCATCAGAACTGCACCACGCGATCGCAGGTTAACGCCGCTTCGGCCAGCGCACCTAAGCCGCTGAGGGAGAAACCCGGTTGAAGATTGGCACCGACCAGTCCAGCACGCTGCGCTTCGCCCTCATCGGTGATGCCACGCCGCAGGGCCGCCGCAACGCAGATATGCAGCTCAACCTGATGCTCAAGATGCAGCGCCTGCCAGGCCCGGACCAGATCGAACTCGTCGCTGGCCGGGGCGGTAAGCTGGTTAGCGTTATAGACCCCTTCCCGGTAGAAAAAGACGCTCACCAGCTCATGACCCGCCGCCAGCAGTGCCTGGGCAAACTGCCACGCGGTGCTGGCCTGCTGCGTACCATAGGCAGGCCCCGTCACCATTAAGGCAAAACGCATTACTTATCCTGCCCCTGGAAGTCGCCGCTTTTGAACTGGCGAATGTAGAGGTAGACCGTATGCTTGGAGATATTTAACCGATCGGCCACCTGGTTAATCGCATCTTTGATATCAAAAATGCCTTTTTCATAGAGGTTCAGCACAATCTGACGGTTCTTCGCGTTGTTCGACACGTTACGATCGGCGTTCACCTCTTCAATGGTGAACTCCAGGGTCTGCATCACCAGGTCGTCCACCGAAGAGGCAAAGTTCACGGCGGAGCCGACATCCGGCGTCTCCGGCGGAATAAAGGTGTTCATAATCTGCGAGAAGGGAACATCCAGGTTCATGTTAATGCACAGCAGGCCAATGACCCGGTGCTCGCGATTGCGGATAGCAATCGTGACGGACTTCATCAACACGCCGCTTTTGGCGCGGGTGAAGTAGCACTTCGAGACGCTGCTGTCTGCGCCCGTCATGTCGTGCAGCATGCGCAGGGCAAGATCGGTGATCGGCGAGCCAATCTTACGTCCGGTATGTTCACCGTTGGCGATACGAATGGCGGAGCATTTGAGATCCTGCAAGGAGTGCAAGACGATTTCACAGTGGGCACCAATGAGCATCGCTAACCCATCGACCACCGCTTCGTAGGATTTCAGGATATCGAAGTCGGTCTGATCAAAAGGCCGTTGATCCAGCAGATCAAGCTCGCTGGTTTCGTTGGTTAATAGCGACCTGGACATGAAAAAAAACACTCCTTTTCAGGAGCCTGTCGTTATGTTTTCAGGGCAGGCTCATCATTTACAGGGACATCTAAATTAATACAGCGGACATAGCGCTGCCAGTGTTAATTATACCTGCCCTGTCATAAAAAACCGCCGCCTGGTGAGGCGGCGGCTATCAGCGTATTACTTTTTATCCGCGGCGGCAGGTTGCTCTGCCGGTGCTGCCGCTTCCGGTTTCGGCTGCGCATCCGCTTTCGGTGCCGGTTTGATATCCAGCAGCTCTACGTCAAAGACCAGCGTAGAGTTAGCCGGGATACCCGGAACGCCGGTTTTACCGTAGGCCAGAGCCGGTGGGATCACCAGCTTGATTTTGCCGCCTTTCTTGATGTTTTTCAGGCCTTCGGTCCAGCCTGGGATCACACCATCGAGGCGGAAGGAGAGCGGTTCGCCACGGGTGTAGGAGTTATCAAACTCTTTACCGTCGATCAGCGTACCCTTGTAGTTAACAACCACGGTATCGCTATCTTTCGGTGCATCGCCGGTGCCCTCTTTCTCTACTTTGTAGAGCAGGCCGGTAGAGGAAGTTTTCACGTCCTTCTCTTTAGCAAAGGTGTCGCGGAAGGCTTTGCCTTTGGTTTCATTCTCAGCCGCGTCCTTCTCCATCTTCTCCTGAGCAGCACCCTTCACGCGTGCTTCAAACGCCTGCAGAGTCTGTTCGATCTCCTGGTCGGAGAGCTTGCTCTTGTTAGCAAAGGCGTCCTGAACGCCGGCGATCAGCTGAGCCTGGTCCAGCTTGATGCCCAGTTTTTCCTGTTCTTTCAGGGAGTTTTCCATATAACGACCCAGTGACGCGCCCAGCGCATAGGCTGATTTTTGGTCGTCGTTTTTGAATGCCGCTTTGCTGTCGGTGGTTGCCGGGGCTTTAGCCGGGGCCTCAGCAGCAAAAGAAAGAGGTGCATTCAGCGCAACGGCCATCGTGGTCGCCAGCAGCGTGACTTTAAACAGTGATTTCATCCATATCTCCAGGGCCGGGGGCATATTGCCCCAGGGTTTGCGTATTTGAAAAACGTACTATAAATCGTTGTGGGAGAAATCTATATAACGACATTCCCGATTGTTGCCTCTTTTGTGACTATTTTTGTTTAAATTAGTTTCTTAAGGATGTCAGGTGGGCTGCGCAGCCGCGTAAAGTTGCGTAGAATCCGGGCTAAAACAGATGAGGTGAAATATGCAGAATATGACGCTGGAAGCGCGACTGGCAGAGCTGGAGAGCCGTCTGGCTTTTCAGGAAATTACGATCGAGGAGCTTAACCAGACGGTCACCGCCCACGAGCTGGAGATGGCGAAGCTGCGGGACCTGATGCGCCTCGTTACCGAGAAGCTGAAAGCCAGCCAGCCTTCCCATATGGCCTCTCAGTCAGAAGAGACGCCACCGCCCCACTATTGAGGCGTAAAAAAAGCGGGGATCTCCCCGCTTTTTGAAAGACGAAGTCTATTAGTGGCAGCCGCAACCGCCGTTGCCACAACCGCCTTTACCATGACCGTGGTCATGATCGTGGCCGTGACCACCGCAGCAACCGTCGCCGTGTTCATGGTCGTGACCATGATCGTGACCATGCGGGCCGTGAACGTGGCCGTGGGCCAGCTCTTCTTCGGTCGCTTCACGAATGGCAACGACTTCAACGTTGAACTTCAGGTTCTGGCCAGCCAGCATGTGGTTACCGTCAACCACGACGTGGTCATCTTCCACTTCGGTGATCTCAACCGGTACCGGACCCTGGTCAGTTTCAGCCAGGAAGCGCATGCCTACCTGCAGTTCGTCAACGCCCATGAAGACGTCTTTCGGTACGCGCTGCACCAGGTTCTCGTCGTACTGACCGTAAGCGTCATTTGCGCCCACCGCCACGTCAAATTTGTCGCCAGGTTCGTGACCTTCCAGCGCGGACTCCAGACCAGAGATCAGGGAGCCGTGACCGTGCAGGTAGTCCAGCGGCGCACTTACCGGAGACTCATCAACCAACACACCGTCTTCTGTACGTACCTGATAGGCCAGGCTGACCACCAGGTCTTTTGCTACTTTCATGATATCTCCTGAGCGTGGGTAAATTGCTGGCGCAGATTGTAACGGAATTCTGCCCCTGTGTACCCTTAAGCTTAAAAAAAGCTAGGGCATATCGCTAGTCTGGATGAAAAATCCCGATCACTTGCTCTTCTTTGCGAACGTGCTCACGGGCCTCTTTATCCGCCTCGCGCATCTGGTGGCCGCACTTAACGCACTCAACAATATCGACATTATTTTCGCGCCACATCGCCAGCGTGTCTTGAGCCTGACAGGCTGGGCACTTGGCACCCGCGATAAAACGTTTACGTATTGCCATACTTTTTACCCTCTATTCAAACTCGTCCCAGCCATCCGGCTGTCGGCGCTCCTGCTGCATTTCACGCTGGAAAATCTCTTCCAGCTCGCGCCGCGCCTCCCGGACGCGGGAGATCTGCTGTGTATCAGTATGCACCACCGGCATCAGTTCGCGCAGCATCCGCATATCAAGACGACGAAAATGCAGCTGTGCCCGCTGCGCCTGGTGAGGATGCATACCCAGCGAGACCAGCGCCTTGCGTCCCAGCTCCAGCGCACTGGAGAAGGTCTCACGGGAGAACTGCGTCACGCCCGCCTGGAGCAGCTCGTGCGCCTCAAAACGTCCCCGTGCCCGAGCAAGAATGGCCAGGTGCGGGAAGTGCTGCTGGCAAATGGCGACCAGCTTCATGGTGTCTTCAGGCTCGTTGCAGGTAATGACGATCGATTCCGCCGCCTCCGCGCCTGCCGAGCGCAGCAGCTCGACCTGAGTCGCGTCGCCGTAGTAGACCTTATAGCCATATTTCCGCATCAGGTTTACCGCGCTGATATCGCGCTCCAGCACGGTGATGCGCATCTTGTTGGCCATCAGCAGGCGACCAATCACCTGGCCGAAGCGGCCAAAGCCGACGATGATCACCTGCGGCTTGTCATCTTCAACCCACTGGGCTTCCCCCTCCTCCTCCGAGCTATTGAAGCGCCGGGAGAGTCCCTTATCGATGCCTTTCATTAGTAGCGGCGTGGTCATCATCGACAGGGTGACCGTCACCAGCAGCAGTGCCATCTGATCGTTATGGAACAGTTTTTGCGAGGAGGCGGTAGAGAAGAGCACAAAGGCGAACTCGCCGCCCTGGCTGAGTACGCCGGCAAACTGCATCCGCTCCGAGCTTCGCAGGCCATAGAGGCGCGCCAGCAGATAGAGCACCGTGGTTTTTACCGCCACCAGAATGACGACTGCCGCGATAACCCACGGGAGATGGGTATAGAGCACGCCCAGGTTAAGCGCCATGCCTACTGAGATAAAGAATAGTCCCAGCAGCAGACCTTTGAACGGATCGATGGCCGATTCCAGCTCGTGGCGGTACTCGCTCTCGGCCAGCAGTACCCCGGCGATAAAGGTGCCGAGGGCCATCGACAGCCCCAGCGCGTCCATAAACAGCGCCGAGCCCAGCACCAGCAGCAGCGTGGCGGCGGTAAAGACTTCCCGTACGCCGGAGGCGGCAATAAAGCGGAACACCGGGCGCAGCAGATAGCGACCGCCCACCAGCATCCCGGCAAAGGCGATCACCTTCATGCCGATTTTCATCCAGTCGAAGTGGTCATCGCCGCTGCCCGCCAGCAGCGGCACCAGCGCCAGGGCCGGGATCACCGCCAGATCCTGGAACAGCAGCACTGAGAATCCCAGCTGTCCCGCCTCGCTGCGGTTCATTCCCTTGTCGCGCATCAGCTGGAGCGCCATCGCGGTAGAGGACATCGCGAGGCCAATGCCGCCAATCACCGCCGCCTGCCAGGCGAAGTCGGTCAGCATCAGCAGCCCGGCGAGGATCGCGGCGCTGAGCAGCACCTGCGCCGCCCCGACGCCAAAGATCGACTGCCGTAGCTGCCACAGCTTCGACGGGTTGAGCTCCAGGCCGATAATAAACATCAGAAACACGACGCCCATTTCAGAGAAGTGGAGGATCTCGTCAACGTCGCTGATAAATCCCAGCCCCCATGGGCCGATGGCAATGCCCGCCAGCAGATAGCCCAGCACTGCGCCAATGCCCAGCCGGGCGGCCAGCGGTACGGCGATTACGGCGGCAAACAAAAACAGTACGCCCGCCAGCAGCAGATCGGTTCCTTCCATTAGCGACCTCCCGTCGCGGTGGGTGATGCCAGCCAGTCGCCGTAGGCCTTAGCATGGCTTGCCAGTTCCTCTTTCGGCTGGCGACGCGCCCAGTAGACGATAAACGGCGTCATCCACTGCATGCGGCACATGGCTGCCGTCAACTCAAAGGGACGCAGGATATCGCTAAGGGGGTAGCGGTTGAGACCGTCGTAGCGATAGGCGCTCTCCGGCTCACCGGTGGTGATTACGCAGCGCCAGTGCTTGCCCGCCAGCTGGTTGCCTCCCGGTCCGCTGGCGAAGCCGCGGGTCAGAACGCGATCCAGCCACTCTTTGAGCAGCGCCGGACAGCTATAGGTGTAGAGGGGATACTGAAAGACGATGACGTCGTGCTCGCGCAGCAGCGCCTGCTCGCGAGGGATATCGATAAAAAAGTCTGGATAGTGCGCATAGAGATCGTGCACTGTCACATTGTCGAGTTGCATTGCCGGTTTAAGCAGTACCCGGTTAGCTACCGAGTCCTGTGATTCCGGATGGGCATACAGCAGCAGCACTTTGGCTGTCTGGGACATCGCTCCCCTCCCGGTTATGTTTTAATGATTTTGTGTATCGTTGTCGTTTCGGGCTACCATTGCGCCCTGGTGCGGCATTATAGGCGCACTCCACATTATCATAATGACAAATTAACATAGTCGGAACATACGGCGCTCTATGATTGTTTTCTCCTCACTACAAATTCGTCGCGGCGTGCGTGTCCTGCTGGATAACGCCACCGCCACCATCAATCCCGGCCAGAAAGTCGGGCTGGTGGGTAAAAACGGCTGCGGGAAATCTACCCTGCTGGCGCTGCTGAAAAATGAGCTTACCGCCGACGGCGGCAGCTTCACCTACCCTGCCAACTGGCAGCTGGCGTGGGTAAACCAGGAGACCCCGGCCCTCAGCGAGCCCGCCATTGACTATGTTATTGATGGCGATCGCGAGTATCGCCAGCTGGAGGCCCAGCTCAACGATGCCAACGAGCGCAACGACGGGCATGCCATTGCTACCGTGCACGGCAAGCTCGACGCCATCGACGCCTGGACCATCCGCTCCCGCGCCGCCAGCCTGCTGCACGGGCTGGGATTCTCTACCGAGCAGCTTGAACGCCCGGTAAGCGACTTCTCCGGTGGCTGGCGTATGCGTCTCAACCTTGCCCAGGCGCTGGTCTGCCGCTCGGATCTGCTCCTGCTTGATGAGCCCACTAACCACCTCGATCTCGATGCGGTGATCTGGCTGGAGCGCTGGTTGAAGAGCTATCAGGGTACGCTGATCCTCATCTCCCACGACCGTGACTTCCTCGATCCGGTGGTGGATAAAATCATCCATATCGAACAGCAGAGTATGTTCGAGTATACCGGCAACTACAGCTCGTTTGAGCGCCAGCGCGCAACCCGTCTGGCGCAGCAGCAGGCCACCTACGAGAGCCAGCAGCAGCGTGTGGCGCACCTGCAAAGCTTTATCGACCGCTTCAAAGCCAAGGCCAGCAAGGCCAAGCAGGCCCAGAGCCGGGTGAAGATGCTGGAGCGCATGGAGCTGATCGCCCCGGCGCATGTGGATAACCCCTTCCACTTTAGCTTCCGCGCGCCGGAGAGCCTGCCCAACCCGCTGCTGAAGATGGAGAAGGTCAGCGCGGGCTACGGCGATCGCACCATTCTTAACTCGATCAAGCTCAACCTTGTGCCGGGCTCGCGTATTGGTCTGCTCGGGCGTAACGGCGCGGGTAAATCGACGCTGATCAAGCTGCTGGCGGGCGAGCTTGCCCCTACCGGCGGTGATATTGGTCTTGCGAAAGGCATTAAGCTTGGCTACTTCGCCCAGCACCAGCTTGAGTTCCTGCGGGCGGACGAGTCACCGTTGCAGCATCTGGCGCGCCTTGCCCCCCAGGAAGCAGAGCAGAAGCTGCGGGATTATCTGGGCGGCTTCGATTTTCATGGCGATAAGGTCACAGAGAACACCCAGCGTTTTTCCGGCGGTGAAAAAGCCCGGCTGGTGCTGGCCCTGATCGTCTGGCAGCGCCCTAACCTGCTGCTGCTTGATGAGCCAACCAACCACCTGGATCTCGACATGCGCCAGGCCCTGACCGAAGCGCTGATCGAGTTTGAAGGCGCGCTGGTGGTGGTGTCGCACGATCGTCACCTGATCCGCTCCACCACCGACGATCTCTACCTGGTTCACGACGGCAAAGTCGAGTCGTTCGACGGCGATCTGGAGGATTATCAGCAGTGGCTGAGCGACGTGCAGAAACAGGAGAATCAGCCTGCCGAGGCGGCGAAGGAGAGCGGCAACAGCGCCCAGGCGCGTAAAGACCAGAAGCGCCGGGAAGCCGAGCTACGTACCCAGACCCAGCCGCTGCGCAAAGAGATCGCCCGTCTGGAGAAAGAGATGGAGAAACTCAACGCCCAGTTGGCGAAGGCCGAAGAGAAGCTTGGCGACAGCGGTCTGTACGATCAGAGCCGCAAGGCCGAGCTGACCGAGTGTCTGCAGGCCCAGGCGAGCGCGAAGTCGGGCCTGGAGGAGTGTGAGATGGCGTGGCTTGAGGCACAGGAGCAGCTTGAAGGCATGCTGCAAAGCGAGTAACGCCATGGACATCGTCAGCGACATCACCTTCCGCAAGCTAACCATCTTCATGACCTTTATGGAGAAGGGGAACATCGCCCGCACCGCCGAGGCGCTGGAGATCAGCGGCGTTAGCGTCCACCGGGCGCTGCACACCCTTGAGGAGAGCGTCCGCTGTCCGCTGTTTGTGCACAAGGGACGCAACCTGCTGGCGCTGCCTGCCGCCTGGACGCTGCTGGAGTATTGCCAGGAGGTGACGCAGCTGATGGCCCGCGGCCTTGAGGAGACGCGCAAAACGGCGGGCGTCGGCCAGGGTCGGCTGCGGGTGGGTACGCTCTACTCGCTCACTCTGGAGACGGTGCCACACCTGATCATGGGGATGAAGCTGCGGCGGCCGGAGCTGGAGATTAACCTGACGATGGGCTCCAACGACATGCTGCTGCAGAAGCTGGAGGACGGCGAACTGGATGCGATCCTCATTTCGCTCTCTGACAACCAGGTGGATCTGGCCCAGTTCGAAGTACTGCCCCTGTTTCACGATGACATCTTTCTTGCCGCACCGGCCTCCGCTACGCTGAATACCGGCGAGCTGGCGGATCTACGCGACTACCGTCAGCAGAAGTTTGTCTCGCTGGCGGAGGGGTTTGCGACCTACGCCGGGTTCCAGGAAGCGTTTCACATCGCTGGCTTTGAGCCAGAGATCGTGACCCGCGTGAATGATATCTTCTCGATGCTTAGCCTGGTGCAGGCCGGAGTAGGCTTTACCCTGATGCCGGGGCGGATGAAAAAGGTCTATGAGAGCTCGCTACAGCTGCTGAAGCTAGCAGAGCCGTACCAGATGCAGCAGCAGATTGGCATTGTCTTTGCCCGCAGCCGTGAGCACGATCCCAACCTGCTGGCGCTGGCCGCCGAAGGGCGCATGTACGCCCGCAGCCTGGAACAGAACGTTACGCCCTGAGACGCTTTGCCAAATGGGCGACAACGTCTACTCCGCTGCGTTCAAGAGAGACTGTCTCCCCTTCCCACGCGGCCTGACGGGTTAAGCAGGTCAGAATGCCGCCTGGCGGCATCTCAATAGCCAGCCGCGCCTCGCGCTCGTTGGCGGCAACCATTGCTTCCTGCCAACGCACCGTCCGCGCCATGTTCATCGCCAGATCGTCTGCAATGCGCTCGGGCTGCCACAGCACGCGGGCGGTACTGCCGCTAAGATAGGCGCAGTGGGGACGAGAGAGCGTCACCCCGGCAAAAGCCTGCGCCAGCTTCTGCGCGGGCGCATTCAGCAGCGCGCAGTGCGACGGAACGCTCACCGCCAGACGCTGGGCTTTCGTTGCTCCCTTCGCCCGCGCCTGCTGTGCTACCTGGGCCATCTCCTCATCGCGCCCGGCGATAACGATCTGCGTCTCGGCATTGAGATTGGCAATGTAGGTGCCGCTGCCGTTAACCAGCGCCTCCACCTGCGTCAGGGTCAGGCCCATAATCGCCGTCAGGCCGTAGCCGTGCGGGTAGGCTTGCTCCATCAGATCGCCGCGCAGTGCCACGAGGGTTAACGCATCCTTGAAATCCAGCGCCCCGGCGACGACTGCCGCTGGATAGGCACCAATTGATAATCCACTGACCAGATCCGGCTCAATGCCGCGGCGCTGCATCTCGCGAGCCCAGGCGACGCCGGCGATCAGCAGGGAGAGCTGCACCGCGCGGGTATGCTTTAGCGCCTCAGGGCTATCGAGGGTGTCGGCCTCTGCGCCCAATACTTCACGCGCCTCGGCCATCTCGTGACCGGGCAGGTTTTGCAGCATATCGGGACGCTGGGTCCCCTGTCCGGGAAAGGTAAACAGAATTTTCATTAATCCTCCCTGTGCCAGGGATCGCTGACCAGGCGCGGGCCCCGGCTGGTTTTAAGCAAGACGCGCCCGTCGCGCAGCCACTCGTTGAGGGCAAAGCCGCCGAGCGGGGTATCGACCTGGGTGTCTACCCGACACAGCGCATCGGTCAACGGCGTCTGCCAGCGGAGCAGTAGCTCGCGAGAGATTGGCTGTGGGGCGCGGATCAGCAGGTCAAGGTCACTGCTGGCGTGGATCACCGGGATACCGGTGGCCAGTGCATAACCGCTGCTGCCGGTGATGCCCCAGACCCACGGCCACGCCTGCTGGGCAAGCTGTAACGCCACCTGCACCGGCGGCTGGGAGACAAACGGCGAGCGCAGCAGATCGTTACTGACTACCAGCTGCTCGGGGGAGACCACGCGCACCACCTGCGTCACGTCGGTCCAGCCTGCCGCACGCTGGTCGCGACGGATACCGCGCACCCCAACCGGGATGCGCTCCCCGTCCATGTCACGCCGCACCACCACCGGTAATCCTGGGTGCCATACCGTCTCCACCCAGGGCTCATCAACCCCATCGAGCGCGTCGCGGTTTGTCAGCCAGATAAGATCGTGGGGGCGCAGCGTAGTCATGGTTACATTCCTGAGGTCAGCGAGATAAACAGCGGCAGCGACAGGATACACAGGATCGAGCTCAGCAGCAGTACCGCTTCCGCATCTGGCGACTGTACGCCAAAGCGGTTACCGAATACCACGCCGAAGAAGCCAGCAGAGAGCGCGATCATCAGGATGGCGGTGATC
>NZ_LR607338.1:1237017-1241601 GCF_902164725.1 Pseudescherichia vulneris
CTGGGAAGCGCCCACGGAGCCACACATCCGGCAGGTCTCTTTTACTTACCAGCTTGCTCGCATGCGTTCGCGCACAAGGGCTGAACTGCGGCGATTGTCAGCACCCAAGCGGCTTTTCAGCGTAGGATCCTGTCGAGCGTCGTTAATGGCCTGTTGCAGGGCGGTTTTCACCAGGGCCAGATCGTGTTCTGAGGGGGCGTCCGGATTGCTGATATCCAGCAGGTTTTCCAGCAGTCCCAGCGTGGCGTAGTTGCTGATGTCGTAGGCCATCGGCGGAATGGTTGCCGCCAGTTTTTCCAGCGCGTCAACGGTACGTAAAGTAATACGCGCCGCGGACTCTTTACCCATCGCGTGGATCAGTACGCCTTTATCATTGAATGCGATCAGGCGGTTTGCCTGGTAGCCATGCGCCAGAAACGCACCGGACATCGCTTTACCGACGATAAGGCCAATCACCGGATGGCCTGCGAGACGCGCATTGGCATAGGCCGCTGCCGCACCCGCCAGCGCCTGATGGATACCAAAACCCTCTTCGCGGCGGCCATAGGCCTGGCTTGCCACGTCAATCACCGCCACAATCGGGCGCTTCACGGCGTTATTGGCATCGGCAGCGATGGTTTCGCTCACCACTTTTGCCAGGGTCCAGCCTTCCAGCAGACCCACTTCACCTTTAGTGGCACGCGGATAGTGGTTATTCGCATCTGGTACAACCGCGATAAAGCGCATGGCTTCACCATTCAGTTCACCATCAGCAGCCTGTACCGATGGGCACAGCCCTTCCAGACGTTTGGCGTTTGGCACCAGGGTTTCCAGCCATAATTCGCCGCGGCTTATTGAATGACTCATTATTTATCCTCCCGGGCAAAGAGTGCTTTAATTTGTTCTGCATCCGCCTGTTTTGCGGTATCGAAATGGCTCAGGCGATCCAGATACCAGGCGTAGTTATCGGTACGGTGTTTTTCCGGTACGCCTTTGGCGATGAACTCATTCATTGCGCCTTTTACAGCATTCACACCGTCGCCAACCAGCGCATCGACAAGTCCGCTCTGATAGCGTACTTCGCCGCCGGTCATGCTCCAGATAAACGGCCGGTCGCGGGAGTCGTACTCTTCAATCCCCGCCTCTTGTTCGATAACCTGCGGACCGTTCAGACCGAGGCGCGCCTCGCGGGTGACGATCAGGTAGCTGCACAGCGCGGCAGCAATCGACATCCCGCCGAAGCAGCCCACGGTACCCGCCACGATGCCAATAACCGGCGTATAACGACGCAGATCGACAATCGCTGCATGGATATCGGCAATCGCCGCCAGGCCGAGGTTGGCCTCTTGTAAACGTACCCCGCCGGTCTCCAGACACAGCACGGCTTGGGTAGGAATGCCGTTGCGGTTATCTTCCGCCGCCAGCTCCAACGCCGCGGCCATCTTCGCCCCGGAGACCTCGCCCATGCTGCCACCCTGGAAGGTGCCTTCGATAGCCACCACTACGGCGGGTTGGCCGTTAATGGTGCCTTTAGCCACCACCATGCCGTCGTCAGCCTGCGGTACGATGCCCTGCGGTCCCAGCCACGGTGAGATGATGCCTTCAAACGGATCCAGCAGTTCGCGATAGCTGCCCTCATCCAGCAGGGTACGAGCACGCTCACGCGCTTTTAATTCGATAAAGCTGCGGTCATCACGCATGGCTCACCTCCTCAAAGACCTGTTCGATACGAATGCGGGCCACGCCGGGCGTAGCGCCAAAATCGTGGATCACCAGCTTGCCGGCGGGCAGGCTGCCTACCAGGGTGAGTCGGTTAAACAGCGCTTCCCAGCGTCCACGGCTGTTGTCCACGGAGGTGGTAATATCAATAGTCAGCGTCTCGCCCGGCGCGGCGGTGAATAACACCTCCATATCACCGGAGCCAACAACGCCTGCCAGCGCTTTGCCGCTTAGCGTGCGGCTGGCGGGCACAGAGATTGTGATCTGTTCCATAACATCCTCTTAATGCTTTAAATAGGGCGATTCGACACGGTCGAGAAACAGAGTGGCAGCGAGCAGATCCGCTGCGCCACCCGGCGAGGCGTTGAGCATCAGCATCTGGCGATCTAATCTTGCCAGCGCCTGCTGCCCTGCCAGCTGCGCGGCACCGCCCGCGTTGAGTACGGCTCGGGCACCGAACTGCATGGCCTCAAGCCCCTCCATCCCGGCACGGGACAGTACACAGGTGTCGGTCAGCGAGGTCATAATGGCCATCAGGGCATCAAGCCTGGCGTGCGTTTCGTTACAGCCATTCAGTCGGCTCTGCCGCAGCTGCGGCAGGGCATACTGCATGATGTGCGGAAACGCCTGCTGGGCCTCTTCACGTGCACCCGGCACACGATAGCGGTGGGTTGCACGCAGCCCTTTACTAAAGACCTTTGGGGCAGCGTCATCCGGCAGCTTTGCCAGATCGGCGGCAGTGCGGGTAACCGTCTGCGCGTTGCCTTCGCCACCAAGCATCGCCACCGCGCTGACCAGCAGCCCCAACGCCCAAATCGCGCCCCGGTGGGTATTGACGCCATGGGTGGCTGCCATCATCTGCTGCTCGCCTTCGCGGCCGAGTCGTCCAATCGTTTGTCTAAGCGCAATGTCCGCTGGCCGCTGCCAGCTCTGCTGCGCCAGGGCATGAAACGTCGGGGTCAGGCTGCGCGCCGAGCGCTCCATCAGCGCTAACGACAGGTCGTGATGCGCGCCGTTTCCCCGGCTGTCCACAAGTCCGGGCTTCGGGCTAAGTCGTGCTTCGTCAATCAGACACTGGGTGGCGGTATGCGCCAGCCATTCGGCACCGCCCTGAGCCTGAATCTGTGGCAGATGTTTCATTACCAGCTCCGGAATTTTGCAGGTGGGTTATAGAGACCGTCAGACCACTCCACCAGATCCGACACGCTACCGGCGGCCAGCAGCGAACGGGTGGCGTCGGTGCGGCGGATGCCGATATCTTCCGGATAAACCACTTTGCCGCTGCGGCGCAGGTCGGCGACGCGTTTCGCGTCAACGCCAAGGCCAATATCGGTGATCCCAGCAACGGCGGCGACCATCGCCCGACGCTCTTCCATGTTTTCGGCACGGTAGAGGTAAGCGATACCTTCTTCGGTCAGGACGTGGGTCACGTCATCGCCATAAATCATGACTGGAGCCAGCGGCATGCCAGACGCTTTTGCCACGTCGACAGCATCGAGTTTTTCCACAAAGGTCGGTTTTGAACCTGCCTGGAACGTTTCGACCATCTGCACCACCAGTTTTTTACCGCGCTGCATCGGATCGGGTTCGGTGATCATGTTGAGCCACGCCGGGGTGGCATGGCGACGACCGTGTGGATCGTGGCCCATGTTTGGCGCCCCGCCGAAACCGGACAGGCGACCACGCGTCACCGTTGAGGAGTTGGCATAGCCATCAACCTGCAGGGTCGAACCGATGAACATATCGACCGCATACTGCCCCGCCAGCTGGCAGAAGGCGCGGTTAGAGCGCATCGAGCCGTCGGCCCCGGTAAAGAAAATATCCGGACGGGCGCGGATGTACTCTTCCATCCCCAGTTCGCCACCGAAGCAGTGCACGCTCTCTACCCAGCCGCTTTCGATCGCCGGGATCAGCGTCGGATGCGGGTTCAGGGTCCAGTGCTTACAGATTTTGCCTTTCAGGCCGAGCTGTTCGCCGTAGGTGGGCAGCAGCAGCTCAATGGCGGCGGTGTTGAAACCGATACCATGGTTCAGCGACTGCACCTGGTGCTCTGCATAGATACCTTTGATTGCCATCATCGCCATCAGGATGTGTTCCTGTTTGATGAGGCGCGGGTCGCGGGTAAACAGCGGTTCGATAAAGAACGGTTTGTCCGCTACCACCACGTAGTCGATCCACGATCCGGGAATGTCGACACGCGGCAAATCGCATTCGTCATCCACCAGCTCGTTCACCTGCGCGATGACGATACCGTCGCGGAATGCCGCGGCTTCAACCAGCGCTGGCGTATCTTCGGTACTCGGCCCGGTATAGAGGTTACCTTTGCGGTCGGCCTTGTAACCGGCAATCAGCGCCACGTTCGGCGACAGGTCAACATAAAGTCGGGAATAGAGTTCGATGTAGGTGTGGATCGCACCGATTTCCAGCTGGCCGTCTTCCAGCAGTTGCGAAATGCGCAGGCTTTGCGTACCAGAGAAAGAGAAATCCAGCTTGCGGGCAATGCCCTTTTCAAAGATGTCGAGGTGTTCGCTGCGACCAACGCTTGGCATGATCATATGCAGATCGTGCACTTTCTGCGGGCTGACTTGTGCAAGGGAGCGGGAAAGAAAATCCGCCTGTTTTTGGTTGTTGCCTTCCAGCACCACTTTGTCGCCGGGTGCAATGAGTTTTTCCAGCATGGCGACCAGGTCGTCGGTCGGCAGCACTTTGCCTTCTACCGGGACAGAAGCCAGACGACGCTGTTTCTCAGTGCGTCGTGTGTTCCAGACCCGTGCAGGCGTTTGCCCAGATAACATTATTAACCTCCTGATTCAGCAATCGTTTTGATTTGCTTAACACTGCGGTAAGTGTGCGCCTTGATGATAAAACCATCAATTAAGCCCTGTG
>NZ_LR607338.1:1241864-1249365 GCF_902164725.1 Pseudescherichia vulneris
ACCTGCAAACCATGCTGCCGCGTATTATCCGGCGTCGACTTCAGTTCACTCCCCAGTGGCAGCGCCTTGAGTTGCCCGACGGCGACTTTGTCGATTTGGCATGGAGCGAAGATCCGCAGCAGGCAAAAGATAAGCCCCGGCTGGTGGTCTTTCACGGTCTGGAGGGCAGCCTGCACAGCCCCTACGCCCATGGCTTAATCCACGCCGCCAAACAGCGCGGCTGGCTTGGGGTGGTGATGCACTTTCGCGGCTGCAGCGGCGAGCCTAACCGCCTGAACCGCATCTATCACTCCGGCGAAACCGAAGATGGCAGCGCGTTCCTGCACTGGCTGCATAATGCGTTTGGCCCAGCGCCGACGGCGGCAGTAGGCTACTCCCTCGGCGGCAATATGCTTGGCTGCCTGCTGGCTAAAGCCGACGATAGCCTGCCGCTCAACGCGGCGGTGATTGTCTCAGCGCCGCTGGTGCTGGAGGCCTGTAGTCTCCATATGGATAAGGGTTTTACACGCTTCTACCAGCATTACCTGCTGAACCTGCTGAAAGCCAACGCCACGCGCAAGCTCAAGGCCTATCCCGGCTCGCTGCCGATCGATCTCGCCCAGCTCAAGCGCGTGCGCCGCATCCGTGAGTTTGATGATCTGATCACCGCGAAGGCGCACGGGTTCGATGATGCCATTGACTATTATCGCCGAAGCAGCGCCATGCCGGTCCTGCCGCAGATCCGCAAACCGACGCTGATTATCCATGCCAAAGACGATCCCTTTATGGATCACCACGTCATTCCGGCGGCGGGTCATTTACCCGCTAATATTGAGTATCAGTTGACCGAACATGGCGGCCATGTTGGCTTCGTTGGCGGCACGCTACGCCGCCCTGAGATGTGGCTTGAAAAGCGCATCCCCGACTGGCTGGCACCCTATCTGGAGGCATAGATGATTATTCCCTGGCAAGAGGTTCCACCCGAGACGCTCTACAGCCTGATTGAGAGCTTTGTCTTGCGCGAAGGCACCGATTATGGTGAACATGAGCGTTCGCTTGAGCAAAAGGTTGCCGACGTAAAGCGTCAGTTGGAAACGGGTGAGGCCGTGCTGGTGTGGTCAGAGCTACACGAGACGGTCAATATTATGCCCCGTAAACAGTTTCGCGAATAACGCTGCGTCAGGCGATCCGCCCTCTTCTGCTGTTTATCAGGGAGTCGTTCGCTATGTCAGCCAAACATCCGGTGATTGCTGTGACAGGTTCCAGCGGTGCAGGAACCACCACCACCAGCCTCGCCTTTCGTAAAATTTTTTCTCAGCTCGGGCTGCGCGCCGCCGAGGTGGAGGGCGATAGCTTCCACCGCTATACCCGTCCGGAGATGGATATGGCAATCCGCAAGGCGCGCGATGCCGGGCGGCATATCAGCTACTTTGGCCCGGACGCCAACGATTTTGGCCTGCTGGAGCAGACCTTTATCGAGTATGGTCACAACGGCACCGGGCAGGCGCGCAAGTATCTGCACACCTACGACGAAGCCGTGCCGTGGAACCAGGTTCCGGGCACCTTTACGCCGTGGCAGCCGCTGCCGGAACCTACCGATATTCTGTTTTATGAGGGGTTGCACGGCGGCGTGGTGACGCCCCAGCACGACGTGGCACGCCATGTGGATCTGCTGGTGGGGGTGGTGCCGATTATCAACCTGGAGTGGATCCAGAAGATGATCCGCGACACCAGCGAGCGCGGCCACTCCCGGGAGACGGTGATGGACTCGGTGGTACGCTCAATGGATGACTATATCAACTTCATTACGCCGCAGTTCTCCCGCACCCACATCAACTTCCAGCGCGTCCCCACGGTCGACACCTCAAACCCTTTCGCAGCCAAAAATATTCCCTCGCTGGACGAGAGCTTTGTGGTGATCCACTTCCGCGATCTGGAGGGGATAGATTACCCCTGGCTGCTGGCGATGCTGCAAGGCTCGTTTATCTCCCATATCAATACCCTGGTGGTGCCGGGCGGCAAAATGGGGCTGGCGATGGAGCTGATCATGCTGCCGCTGGTGCAGCGGCTGATGGAAGGCAAGAAGATTGAATAAGGCAATGCGCGTCATGTAGGCCCGGTAAGCGCAGCGCCACCGGGCATAAAATCATCCCTCAATCACTTCGTATGAATGGGTGATGTTAACCGCTTTCTCCAGCATCAGCGCCACGGAGCAGTACTTCTCCGCCGAGAGATCTACCGCGCGGGATACCGCCGCATCCTTCAGTTCTTTGCCGGTAACGATAAAGTGCAGGTTGATGTGGGTGAAGAGACGCGGGGCCTCTTCCCGGCGCTCGGAGGTCAGCTTCACTTCGCAATCGGTCACGCTATGACGGCCTTTCTGCAGGATCGACACCACGTCGATGGCGCTGCATCCGCCTGCCGCCATCAGCACCATCTCCATCGGGCTGGGGGCTTTATCCCCGGAGTTGCCGTCCATTAAAACCTGATGGCCAGAGGCGGATTCGCCGAGGAACGTTAACCCTTCAACCCATTTTACGCGTGCTTGCATTTTCATCACTCCAGAGTGGCAATTTTCCCGACAGATTACGCGCGCCGAGTAAAACGCGCAACGGAAGGCGACATCCATCAAGCTGAAGCGAGACACCAGGAGACACACGGCAAAAGCTATGCTAAAACAGTCGGGATGCTACGGTAATGTATTGACATTATGCAGGTATGCAGAGGACTTCAACCATTACAGGCCGCACGCTTATATTGACGGCCCCCTTCCCAGGATTCGGGAAGCATATGATTGCAACCCCAGCCGCCGGATGCGTCCCGCGACTGGCGCCAGCTTATAACAGAGGATAACCGCGCATGGTGCTTGGCAAACCACAAACAGACCCGACTCTCGAATGGTTCTTGTCTCATTGCCACATTCATAAGTACCCATCGAAGAGCACGCTGATTCACCAGGGTGAAAAAGCGGAAACGTTGTACTACATCGTCAAAGGCTCAGTGGCAGTGCTCATCAAGGACGAAGAAGGGAAAGAGATGATCCTCTCTTACCTGAACCAGGGCGACTTTATCGGTGAACTGGGCCTGTTTGAAGAGGGCCAGGAGCGCAGCGCATGGGTACGGGCGAAAACCGCCTGTGAAGTGGCCGAAATTTCCTATAAAAAATTCCGTCAGCTGATCCAGGTCAACCCGGATATTCTGATGCGTCTTTCGTCGCAGATGGCACGCCGCCTGCAGGTCACTTCTGAGAAAGTGGGTAACCTCGCCTTCCTCGACGTCACCGGCCGCATCGCGCAGACCCTGCTGAACCTGGCTAAACAGCCGGACGCCATGACCCATCCGGACGGGATGCAGATCAAAATCACCCGCCAGGAGATCGGCCAGATCGTCGGCTGCTCCCGTGAAACCGTAGGCCGTATTCTGAAGATGCTGGAAGATCAGAACCTGATCTCCGCGCACGGCAAAACCATCGTCGTCTACGGAACACGTTAAGCTTTAAGAACGGCGTATCGCCTCTGCGGACGCCGTTTTTGCTCTTCTCCTCATGTGGCGCAGGTTAATCTACCACCCCGAAGTTAACTACGCACTGCGGCAAACGCTGGTGCTGTGTCTTCCTGTGGCCATCGGTCTGGCGCTGGGTCATCTTCAGCATGGTCTGCTATTCTCGCTGGTGCCCGCCTGCTGCAACATTGCCGGTCTTGATACGCCGCACAAACGCTTCTTTAAGCGCCTGGTTATCGGCGGCTCGCTGTTTGCTGGCTGTAGCCTGGCGGTGCAGCTGCTGCTGGGGGCCAACGTTGCGCTCCCGCTGATCCTCGCCGGATTGGCAATGCTGCTGGGCGTCACGGCGGAAATCAGTCCTCTACACGCACGTCTGCTGCCCGCTTCGCTTATCGCCGCTATCTTTACCCTCAGCCTGGCGGGCAATATGCCGGTCTGGGAACCGCTGCTCATCTACGCCCTGGGCACGCTCTGGTATGGCGCATTTAACTGGTTCTGGTTTTGGCTGTGGCGCGAGCAGCCCCTGCGCGAATCATTGAGCCTGCTCTACCGCCAGCTCGCCGATTACTGCGAGGCGAAATACAGCCTGCTGACGCAGCACGCCGATCCGGAGAAGGCCCTGCCGCCGCTGCTGGCGCGTCAGCAAAAGGCGGTGGATCTCATCAGCCAGTGCTATCAGCAGCTGCATATGCTCGCCGCCAACCAGCATAACGACTACAAGCGTCTGCTGCGGGCGTTTCAGGTGGCGCTGGATCTGCAGGAGCACATCTCGGTCAGCCTGCACCAGCCGGAAGAGGTGCAGAAGCTGGTGGAGCGCAGCCACGCCGAAGCGGTGATCCGCTGGAATGCGCAGGTGGTCGCTGCCCGGCTTCGGGTGCTGGCAGACGACATTCTGTACCATCGCTACCCGACCCGCTTCACCATGGAGAAGCAGATTGGTGCCCTGGAGAAGATCGCCCGCCAACATCCGCAAAATCCGGTTGGGCAGTTCTGCGCCTGGCACTTTAGCCGCATCGCCCGCGTGCTGCGCACCCAGCGCCCACTCTATACCCGCGACCTGATGGCCGACCAGCAGCGCCGCCAGCCGCTGTGGGAGGCGCTCAAGAGTTATCTGTCGCTGAAATCTCCGGCGCTGCGCAATGCCGCCCGCATCAGCGTCATGTTGAGCATCGCCAGCCTGATGGGCAGTGCCCTGCATCTGCCGAAGCCCTACTGGATCCTAATGACGGTGCTGCTGGTTACGCAGAACGGCTACGGCGCTACTCGGGTACGTATTTTACATCGGGCGGCAGGCACACTGGCAGGGTTAACGGTTGCTGGCGTTGCCCTGCACTTCCATGTTCCGGAGGGGTATACCCTGCTGGGCATGCTATTTATCACGCTAATCAGCTACCTGATCATTCGCAAGAGCTACGGCTGGGCGACGGTAGGATTCACCATTACGGCGGTGTACTCGATTCAAATTCTGACCCTGAGCGGCGAGAATTTTATCGTTGCCCGGCTGATCGATACCCTGATTGGCTGCCTGATCGCCTTCGGCGGGATGGTCTGGCTCTGGCCGCAGTGGCAGAGCGGTCTACTGCGGAAAAACGCCCATGATGCCATTGAGAAGGATCAGGATGCGATTCGCCTGATCCTCAGCGACGATCCGCAGCCGACGCCGCTGGCCTACCAGCGGATACGGGTCAACCAGGCGCACAACGCCCTCTTTAACTCGCTGAATCAGGCGATGCAGGAGCCGGGGTTCAATACCCACTATCTGGAAGACATGAAGCTCTGGGTGACCCATAGCCAGTTTATCGTCGAGCATATTAACGCCCTGACAACGCTGGCTCGGGAGCATGCCATGCTGACGCCGGACCTGACCCAGCGCTATCTGGAGTCATGCGAAATTGCGCTTCAGCGCTGCCAGCAGCGGCTGGACTATGACGGGGCCGGAGCATCCGGGGACGCGAATATTCTTGAAGCGCCGGAGACGCGCACCCACGGCCCAATGAGCCCGATGGAGATGCATCTCCAGCGTATTATCGGGCATCTGAACAGCATGCACACCATCTCATCGGTGGCATGGCGTCAGCGCCCGCATCATGGCATCTGGCTTAATCGCCGGTGGAGTAAAGATTAAGCCCGGACAAGGTTGGCTACCGCCACGGCAAAGCGCTGCATGCCTTCATCAATATCCTGCTCGCTGACCACCAGCGACGGGGCAAAGCGCATCACGTCTGGCCCGGCGTTCAGCACCATCACGCCCTCATCGGCGGCCGCGTAAAGCAGATCGCGGGCGCGCCCCTTGTACTGCGGTTTTAGCTCGGCACCAATCAGCAGGCCCATGCCGCGAATATCGCTGAACACGTCAAACTGCTCGTCGATCTGCTGTAAATGTTTGACGAAGCGCTGTCGCTTCTCGCTAACGCCTTGCAGCACCTCAGTCGAGCTAATAATGTCAAAGGCTGCACCCGCCACCGCGCAGGCCAGCGGGTTGCCGCCGTAGGTCGAACCGTGGGAGCCCACGTGGAAGGCGTTGGCAATCGCCTCGGTGGTCAGCACGGCGCTGATAGGGAAACCGCCACCCAGCGCCTTGGCGCTGGTGAGGATATCCGGCGTTACGCCGTAGTGCATGTAGGCAAAGAGATCGCCGCTGCGCCCCATCCCGCACTGCACTTCATCAAAGACCAGCAGCGCCTGGTGCTGGTCGCACAGCTCGCGCAGGCCCTGTAAGAATTCTGGCGTGGCGGCAGTCACGCCCCCCTCCCCCTGCACCGGCTCAACCACCACCGCACAGGTGTGATCGTCCATCACCGCTTTCACCGCATGAAGATCGTTGAACGGCACGTGGATGATATCGGCGGGTTTCGGTCCGAAGCCGTCGGAGTATTTCGGCTGGCCGCCGACCGAGACGGTAAACAGCGAACGTCCGTGGAAGGCGTTATGGAAGGCGATGATTTTGGTTTTGTACGGACTGTGGCGCGTAGAGGCGTAGTAGCGCGCCAGCTTAAAGGCGGTTTCGTTGGCCTCGGTGCCGGAGTTCATAAACAGCACGCGCTCGGCAAAGGTGACGTCGATAATCTTACGCGCCAGGCGCAGCGCTGGCTCGTTGGTAAAGACATTGCTGGTATGCCACAGGGTTTCGCCCTGGCTCTTCAGCGCCTCCACCAGTGCAGGATGGCAGTGGCCCAGCGCCGTGACGGCAATCCCGCCCGCGAAATCAACATACTCCTTGCCCTGCTGATCCCACACTCGACTGCCTTTGCCCTTCACCGGAATAAACTCCGCCGGTGCATAAACGGGCAGAATTACTTCGTCAAATGTTGCGCGCGTAACTGCGTTCTGTTCAGTTGCCATGTCATGCCCATCCGTTATATGCAGCAATGATTATGAAAATATAATCACAAAATATGCATAAAAAATCAGTGCATGGCAACTAAAAATCGGCCTGGTTAAGAAAGTTTGCCAGCAGCGCGTGCCCCTGCTCGCTCAGGATGCTCTCCGGGTGGAACTGCACGCCCTCTAGATCCCACTCCCGATGACGAATCGCCATAATCTCTTGGGTATCGCTCCAGGCGGTCACCTCGAAACAGTCGGGCAGCGTCGCGGGATCGATTAGCAGCGAGTGGTAGCGGGTGACGGTAAGCGGATTGTTGAGGCCGTGGAACACGCCCTGGCCGCTGTGGGTAATTGGCGAGGTTTTGCCATGCATCACCTTCTGCGCCCGCACGATGGTCGCGCCAAACACCTGAGCAATCGCCTGGTGGCCCAGGCAGACCCCGAGGATCGGCAGCTTACCGGCGTAGTGACGGATGACCTCCAGCGATATGCCCGACTCGTCCGGCGTGCAGGGGCCGGGCGAGATCACGATCTTCTCCGGAGCCAGCGCCGCGATATCGGCGAGGGTTATCTCGTCGTTGCGCTTCACCACGACCTCAGCGCCGAGCTCGCAGAAGTACTGATAGAGGTTCCAGGTAAAGGAGTCGTAGTTGTCGATAAGCAGGATCATGGTGCAGCATCTTTCGGTTAATAAACG
>NZ_LR607338.1:1250267-1295993 GCF_902164725.1 Pseudescherichia vulneris
GCGCAGGCTTGCCAGCCTGCAAAGAAGTAGGCCGGATAAGCGCAGCGCCATCCGGCAACGTTTTACTCCGCTTCGCTCACCACGTGGGTAAAGATAGCGATCAGTGCCGAGAGGTCGCCCATGGCGCCGCTCTGGTTGGCTGCGCTCCAGGCCTCTGGCTCAATGCCGCGCCAGTCCAGCAGGTAGCCTGCATGGATCGCCAGCTGTTCGAAGAAGATCCGCTCGGCAATGCCGTTGCCGATGCGGAAAGGGTGCAGGACGTTAATTTCGCAATAATAGTGCGCTAAACGCTCGATAAACGCGGTTTTCTCCAGGCCCTGCAACCAATCTTCATCTTCCAGCGCCTGCATCAGGGCATTGCCCTCGTTCTCGATATAGTCAAAATTACAGAAGCGCGTATCGCCCTGATAGATGTTGACCTCACGGATCTCACCGGCCCACTCAAAGATATCCTGGTAGAGATGACGATGGATGGCGCAGAGGTGCGGCAGGCCTCGGGCAACCGGGCCCAGCTCCAGGGTGGCGGCACGCAGCGCGGTAAACGCGTATGCCGCCTCTTCGAGCTGTTTCGCCTGATGGATGCCCAGCCGGTTGCTCATCACATTGCGGCCAGCATAGAAGTACGGGTCACGCCCGTCACCAAACTTATCGCTCATGCTGCCTCCGAAGCGCCTCAAGGCGCGCCTCTGCTTCTTCTGCGTTGAGCGTTACCAGGGCGCACTCCACCCCTTCCAGCGCCCTGCTGGCCTGGAAATTGACGTTACGCTGCTGCTCCCAGAGACGGGATTTTTGCCGTTCGGTGAGTTTTTTCGCCATTGTGTCTCCCTGATGATGTGCGTCATTTGCCACAAGTATAAGCGGCATTTTCACGTTACGCAGGGAAGCAGGCAGAGCACGGGCAGGCAATGCCCGTGCAAAAAAGCGTTAGGGGAGAACTTTTGCGGAGAGAATAACCACCGGTTTTGACGGCACATTCTGATACGGGCCGACGTTGTGGGTCTGTACCTGGGAGATCTTGTCTGCGATATCCATGCCTTTCACAACTTTACCAAAAACGGCGTAGCCGAAGTCGCGCTGGCCGTGATCGAGGAAAGCGTTATCCGCCACGTTGATGAAGAACTGGCTGGTGGCGCTGTCTTTGTCAGCGGTACGGGCCATGGAGATGGTGCCGCGAGTGTTGCGCAGGCCGTTATCCGCTTCGTTCTTGATCGGCGGATTCGGCTGCTTCTGCTGCATCTGCTCATTAAAGCCGCCGCCCTGCACCATAAAGCCGGGGATCACGCGGTGAAAGGTGGTGTTGTTATAGAAGCCGCTGTTCACATAGTCGACAAAATTTTTCACCGATACCGGGGCTTTCTGGCTGTTCAGCTCCAGCTCAATGTTACCGGCAGAGGTGGTTAACAGAACGTGAGGGTCGCCTTTTGCCGCGAGGGCTGCGGGTGAAATTGCAGAGAGAGCAAAGATAGCCGCCACAGCCGCCAGAGTCGTTTTAACCATGTGAATTCCTAACAGTGAACAGAGAAGAGAGCGAGTCGCTTGATTCTAAAGAGCATGCTGCCCCCAGGCCAGCGCTTTACTCAATTTTACGAATTTGAAACAGTTGTGTCTGCACCTGGGCATACGGTAATACGGTGAAAATTTGTGACACATTTCAAAATAAACTATGCAACGTGAACGTTTTTCACTTTTAAAGATTTAAATGTGTCACCCGAACGCATAAAATCTGCCCGTTCACGGCGCAGTCAACGCGCTTTACACTTCTATTCACAGGCCAGTCTCATGACTAACAGCAACAGAATTAAGCTCACATGGATCAGCTTCTTCTCCTACGCCCTTACCGGTGCGTTGGTGATCGTCACCGGTATGGTGATGGGCGATATCGCGAAGTACTTCGATCTTCCGGTTTCCAGCATGAGCAACACCTTCACCTTCCTGAACGCTGGGATCCTGATCTCTATCTTCCTGAACGCCTGGCTGATGGAGATCGTACCGCTAAAAACCCAGCTGCGTTTTGGCTTCGTGCTGATGGTGCTGGCGGTCGCAGTGCTGATGCTAAGCCATAGCCTGGCACTCTTCTCCGCCGCGATGTTCGTGCTGGGGCTGGTGAGCGGTATCACTATGTCCATCGGCACCTTCCTGGTGACCCAGATGTATGAAGGTCGCCAGCGTGGCTCTCGCCTGCTGTTCACCGACTCCTTCTTCAGCATGGCCGGGATGATCTTCCCGATGGTGGCCGCGTTCCTGCTGGCCCGCAGCATTGAGTGGTACTGGGTTTACGCCTGCATTGGTCTGGTCTACGTCGCCATCTTCGTACTGACCATCGGCTGCGAGTTCCCGGCGCTGGGCAAGCATGCGGCCCCAAGCGACAAGCCGGTGGTGAAAGAGAAGTGGGGCGTTGGCGTCCTGTTCCTCTCTATCGCCGCACTCTGCTACATCCTCGGCCAGCTGGGCTTTATCTCCTGGGTGCCGGAGTATGCCAAAGGTCTGGGCATGGACGTCAGCGGCCAAGGCAAACTGGTCAGCGACTTCTGGATGTCTTACATGATCGGCATGTGGGCGTTTAGCTTTATCCTGCGCTTCTTCGACCTGCAGCGCATTCTGACCGTGCTGGCAGGGATGGCGACCGTGCTGATGTATCTCTTTATCACCAGCAGCCCGGAACATATGGCATGGTTTATTCTGGCTCTGGGCTTCTTCTCCAGCGCCATCTACACTACCATTATCACCCTTGGCTCCCAGCAGACCAAAGTGGCTTCGCCGAAGCTGGTTAACTTTGTCCTCACCTGTGGCACCATTGGTACCATGCTGACCTTCGTGGTTACCGGTCCTATCGTGGCCAACAGCGGCCCACAGGCGGCGCTGATGACCGCTAACGGCCTCTATGCTGTGGTATTCGTCATGTGCTTCGCGCTGGGCTTCGTAACTCGCCATCGTCAACACAACACCACCGCCTCCGCGCACTAAGTTATTCCTGCCCCTTTTCGTCCTGAAAAGGGGCTCGTTCCCTCTCCTCCAATGGTTTAATCCCATTAATCTTTAGTGGTAATTCACCCTGCGCAAAAACCCTCTTTTTTGTATGTTATTTGCTCTACGCCGAAAAGCCAGCCAATTCCGTGACTTAGAAAAAAGCTTTTAAATCAGTAATATACTCCTTAAGGAGTAGGTAAAGGTGAACTTGATTTGCATCAATAAACGCCCCAGCTGAATCGTTAAGGTAGGCAGTAATAGAAAAGAAATCGAGGCAAAAATGAGCAAAGTCAGAATCGCTATTATCGGTAACGGCATGGTCGGCCACCGTTTTATTGAGGATCTCCTCGATAAAGCTGACGCTGCCCGCTTCGACATTACCGTGTTTTGTGAAGAGCCGCGGAAAGCCTACGACCGCGTCCATCTCTCTTCCTACTTCTCTCACCACACCGCCGAAGAGCTCTCCCTGGTGCGCGAAGGCTTCTATGAGAAGCACGGCGTTAAGGTGCTGGTGGGCGAACGTGCTATCACTATCAACCGCCAGGAGAAGGTGATCCACTCCAGCGCGGGCCGCACGGTCTATTACGATAAGCTGATTATGGCCACCGGCTCCTATCCGTGGATCCCGCCGATTAAAGGCTCCGAAACCCAGGATTGCTTTGTTTATCGCACTATCGAAGATTTGAACGCCATTGAAGCCTGCGCGCGCCGTAGCCGCCGGGGCGCAGTGGTGGGCGGTGGCCTGCTCGGTCTGGAAGCCGCCGGGGCGCTGAAAAACCTCGGCGTTGAAACCCACGTCATTGAGTTCGCGCCGATGCTGATGGCCGAGCAGCTTGACCAGATGGGCGGCGAGCAGCTGAAACGCAAAATTGAGAGCATGGGCGTGCGCGTGCACACCAGCAAAAATACCCAGGAGATCGTCCAGGAGGGCGTCGAAGGGCGCAAGACCATGCGCTTCGCCGACGGCAGCAGCCTTGAGATCGACTTTATCGTCTTCTCGACCGGTATTCGTCCACGCGACAAGCTGGCGACCCAGTGCGGCCTGGCAACGGCCCAGCGCGGTGGGATCATGGTGAACGACACCTGCCAGACCTCCGACCCGGATATCTACGCCATCGGCGAGTGCGCCAGCTGGAACAACCGCGTCTACGGCCTGGTCGCACCGGGTTACAAAATGGCGCAGGTAGCGGTGGATCATATCCTCGGCACCCCGAACGCCTTTGAAGGAGCCGACCTCAGCGCCAAGCTGAAGCTGCTAGGCGTGGACGTCGGCGGCATTGGCGATGCCCATGGCCGCACGCCGAACGCCCGCAGCTACGTCTACCTGGACGAGAGCAAAGAGGTCTATAAGCGCCTGATCGTCAGCCCGGATAACAAAACCCTGCTCGGTGCGGTGCTGGTAGGCGACACCAGCGACTTTGGCAATTTACAGCAGCTGGTGCTGAACGCCATCGAGCTGCCGGAAAACCCGGATGCGCTGATCCTGCCCGCCCACGCGGGCAGCGGCAAACCCTCTATCGGCGTCGATAAGCTGCCGGACAGCGCGCAGATCTGCTCCTGCTTCGACGTGACCAAAGGCATGCTGATCTCGGCCATCAACAAAGGCTGCCATACGGTAGCGGCGCTGAAGGCAGAAACCAAAGCCGGTACCGGCTGCGGCGGCTGTATTCCACTGGTGACTCAGGTGCTGAACGCCGAGCTGGCGAAACAGGGTATCGAAGTGAACCACAGCCTGTGCGAACACTTTGCCTACTCCCGTCAGGAGCTGTACCACCTGATCCGCGTGGAAGGGATCAAAACCTTCGATGAGCTGCTGGCAAAACACGGTAAGGGCTACGGGTGTGAAGTGTGTAAACCCACCGTTGGCTCCCTGCTGGCCTCCTGCTGGAACGAATACGTTCTGAAGCCGCAGCATACGCCGCTGCAGGATACCAACGATAACTTCCTCGCCAACATCCAGAAAGACGGCACCTACTCAGTGATCCCGCGTTCTGCCGGCGGCGAAATCACCCCGGAAGGGCTGATGGCGGTGGGCCGTATCGCCCGCGAGTTCAACCTCTATACCAAAATCACCGGCTCACAGCGTATCGGCCTGTTCGGTGCGCAGAAAGATGACCTGCCGGAGATCTGGCGTCAGCTGATTGAAGCCGGGTTCGAAACCGGTCATGCCTACGCCAAAGCGCTGCGCATGGCGAAAACCTGCGTCGGTTCAACCTGGTGCCGCTACGGCGTAGGCGACAGCGTGGGCTTCGGCGTCGAGCTGGAGAACCGCTACAAAGGCATCCGTACCCCGCACAAAATGAAGTTTGGCGTCTCTGGCTGCACCCGCGAATGTGCGGAGGCGCAGGGTAAAGACGTGGGCATCATCGCCACTGAAAAAGGCTGGAACCTCTACGTCTGCGGTAACGGCGGGATGAAACCACGCCATGCGGATCTGCTGGCGGCGGATCTCGACCGCGACACGCTGGTACGCTACCTAGACCGCTTTATGATGTTCTACATCCGCACCGCCGACAAGCTGACCCGTACCGCCTCCTGGCTGGACAATCTGGAAGGCGGCATCGACTACCTGAAGAGCGTGATTATCGACGACAAGCTTGGCCTGAACAGCCAGCTGGAAGCAGAGATGGCCCGCCTGCGCGACGCCGTGATCTGCGAGTGGACCGCTACCGTTAACGATCCGCAGGCGCAGGTGCGCTTCAAACACTTTATCAACAGCGATCGCCGCGACCCGGCGGTACAGATTGTACCGGAACGTCAGCAGCATCGCCCGGCCACGCCGTATGAGCGTATTCCGGTCACTCTGGTGGAGGAAACCGTATGAGCCAGTGGAACACCGTCTGTCAGCTCGCTGACATCGTGCCGGCAACCGGCGTCTGCGCCCTGCTGAATAACCAGCAGATCGCGATTTTCCGCCCACGGGCCGATGAGCAGGTCTATGCCATCAGCAATATCGATCCCTTCTTTGAGGCCAGCGTGCTGTCGCGCGGCATCATCGCCGAGCACGATGGCGAACTGTGGGTTGCCAGCCCGCTGAAGAAACAGCGCTTCCGCCTGCGCGACGGCCTGTGCATGGAGGATGCGGACCACTCCGTAGCCCGCTTCGATGCCCGGGTTAAAGACGGCGAAGTACAGATTAAAGCGTAATACCCCGGCGGGGGTGCAATGCCCCCGCCTTTTAACCTTTTCATTTTTACTTTTTCTTTTCTAACTTTGGATAATCATCATGTTCGCAGACACTATCAATAAGTGTGCGGCTAACGCTGCGCGCATTGCACGCCTCTCTACACATAATCCGCTGGGCTTCTGGATCGGCTCCGCAATGGCCGGGGCCTACGTAGGCCTGGCGATTATCCTCATCTTTACCCTTGGCAACCTGCTTGATCCGGCGATACGTCCGCTGGTGATGGGTGCAACCTTTGGCATCGCGCTGACGCTGGTGATCATCGCAGGTTCCGAGCTGTTTACCGGCCATACCATGTTCCTGACCCTGGGCGTGAAAGCAGGCACTATCAGCCACGGCCAGATGTGGACGATCCTGCCGCAAACCTGGCTAGGTAATCTGGTAGGTTCGGTTTTCGTTGCCCTGCTCTACGTCTGGGGCGGCGGTAGCCTGCTGTCGGTCGATACCAGCCTGGTGCACACCGTGGCGCTGGCGAAAACCAGCGCGCCCGCCAGCGTGCTGTTCTTCAAGGGGGTGCTCTGCAACTGGCTGGTGTGTCTGGCGATCTGGATGGCGATCCGTACCGAAGGCGCGGGAAAATTCCTTGCTATCTGGTGGTGCCTGCTGGCGTTTATCGCCTCTGGCTACGAGCATTCGGTCGCCAACATGACCCTGTTCGCTCTCTCCTGGTTTGGTCATCACAGCGACGCCTACACCCTGTCCGGTATTGGACATAACCTTTTGTGGGTAACCCTGGGGAATACTTTATCCGGAGCCATATTTATGGGGCTGGGATATTGGTATGCTACCCCTCGCGCAGAGCGTCCTACACCTGCTAAAAACGCCGCGCAGGAAACCGTTAGCCCTTAAAGCGAGTTAGCGCTTAAAAACTACAACGAGGTTATGTCGTGCACCATCTTCCTATTTTTTGCCAGTTACGCGATCGCGACTGCCTGCTCGTCGGCGGTGGCGATGTCGCAGAGCGTAAAGCCCGCTTGCTTCTGGAAGCCGGTGCGCGGCTTACCGTCAATGCGCTGCACTTCGATCCGCAGTTTACCGCGTGGGCGGACGAAGGCATGATCACTCTGGTAGAGGGCCACTTTGATGAAGCGCTGCTCGATCCCTGCTGGCTGGTGATTGCCGCGACCGACGACGATGCGGTCAATCAGCAGGTCAGCGATGCAGCGGAAGCGCGCCGTATCTTCTGTAACGTGGTTGATGCGCCGAAAGAGGCGAGCTTTATCATGCCATCGATTATCGACCGCTCACCGCTGATGGTGGCGATCTCCTCCGGCGGCACCTCGCCGGTGCTGGCGCGCCTGCTGCGGGAAAAGCTGGAGTCGCTGCTGCCGCTGCACCTCGGCAAAATTGCTGGCTATGCCGGCACCCTGCGCGGACGAGTGAAAGCCACCTTCGCCACTATGGCTGAACGCCGCCGCTTCTGGGAGAAGTTTTTCACCAATGACCGTCTTGCCCAGTATCTGGCCAACAGCGATCGCCTTGCCATCGACAACGAGACGGAGTCGCTGTTTAACACGCCGCTCGATAACCGGGGGGAAGTGGTGCTGGTTGGCGCGGGGCCGGGCGATGCCGGGCTACTGACGCTGAAGGGCCTCCAGCAGATCCAGCAGGCGGACGTGGTGGTCTACGACCGTCTGGTCTCGGACGACATTATGAACCTGGTGCGCCGCGACGCCGACCGTATTTTTGTCGGTAAACGTGCAGGCTACCACTGCGTACCGCAGGAGGAGATTAACCAGATCCTGCTGCGCCAGGCGCAGTCCGGCAAGCGCGTGGTGCGTCTGAAGGGCGGCGATCCGTTTATCTTTGGTCGCGGTGGCGAAGAGCTGGAGACGCTGTGCCATGCGGGGATCCCCTTCTCCGTGGTGCCGGGCATTACCGCCGCCTCGGGCTGCTCCGCCTACTCGGGCATTCCGCTGACTCACCGCGATTACGCTCAGAGCGTGCGGCTGATCACCGGCCACCTGAAAACCGGCGGCGAGCTGGACTGGGAGAACCTGGCCGCAGAGAAGCAGACCCTGGTGTTCTATATGGGGCTAAATCAGGCCGCAACGATCCAGCAGAAGCTGATCGAGCACGGGATGCAGGCGGATATGCCAGTGGCGCTGGTGGAGAACGGCACGGCGGTACAGCAGCGGGTCGTGAGCGGGGTATTGAGCGAGCTGGGTACGCTGGCGCAGCAGGTTGAGAGCCCGGCGCTGATTATCGTTGGCCGCGTCGTCGCCCTGCGCGACAAGCTGAACTGGTTCTCGCACCACTAATAATAGTCATCGTAATCATCGTAGGCCGGGCAAACGCAGTGCCGCCCGGCATTACTGCATCAGCATAGAAACGCCCGGTGGCGCTGCGCTTACCGGGCCTACAGTAGTCTTTACGGCTTGGCGACAAAGCCAATTGCTTCGTATACCGCTTTCAGCGTCTCTGCGGCGCGGGCGCTGGCTTTCTCGGCACCCTCTTTCATAATGCGCTGCAGGAAGGCTTCATCGTTACGGTAGCGATGGTAGCGCTCCTGAAGCTCAGTCAGCATGCCAGAGACCGCATCCGCGACTTCACCCTTCAGGTGACCGTACATTTTACCTTCGAAGTGCTGCTCCAGCTCGGCAATGCTCTGCCCGGTCACGCCAGAGAGGATATCGAGCAGGTTAGAGACGCCCGCCTTCTCCTTCACGTCGTAACGCACGACCGGCGGCTCTTCAGAGTCGGTTACCGCACGTTTGATCTTCTTCACCACCGACTTCGGATCTTCCAGCAGGCCGATAACGTTGTTGCGGTTATCGTCAGACTTGGACATCTTCTTGGTCGGCTCCAGCAGAGACATCACGCGTGCGCCGGATTTCGGAATGAACGGCTCCGGTACTTTGAACACGTCGCCGTAGATGGCGTTGAAGCGCTGGGCGATATCGCGGCTCAGCTCCAGATGCTGCTTCTGATCTTCACCGACCGGGACCTGGATGGTCTGATAGAGCAGAATGTCCGCCGCCATCAGCACCGGGTAGTCAAACAGGCCGGCGTTGATGTTCTCAGAGTAGCGCGCTGACTTGTCTTTAAACTGGGTCATGCGGCTCAGCTCGCCGAAATAGGTGTAGCAGTTCAGCGCCCAACCGAGCTGCGCATGCTCCGTCACGTGAGACTGAACGAAAATGGTGCTCTTCTCGGGATCGATCCCGCAGGCCAGGTAGAGCGCCAGCGTATCCAGGGTAGCCTTGCGCAGCTTCTCTGGATCCTGACGGGCAGTAATGGCGTGGAGATCCACGATGCAGTAGATGCAGTCGTACTCATCCTGCATGGTTACCCACTGACGCAGCGCACCCATATAGTTGCCGATGGTCAGTTCACCTGAGGGCTGTGCGCCACTAAAGACGATGGGCTTAGTCATTTTTCTATTCCTGATGTTCACTATATGGAAGCCCAAGCGCGGGCAGTAACTGTTTGAAATGGTCGAAGATATGATCCGGCTCGCTCAGGGCGATGGCTTCGCCGTAGTTGTAGCCGTAGGTGAGGCCCACGGCACAGCAGCCAGCCGCCTTCGCCGCCTGAATATCATTCCGCGAATCGCCGACAAACAGCAGCGCCTGCGGGGCCACCCCTAGCTTATCAGCCACCAGCAGCAGCGGCTCCGGGTGCGGCTTTTTGTTTTTGACGTCGTCACCGCCGATCACCAGCGTGAAATAGCGGGCGATATCCAGCGCCTCCAGCAGGGGCGCAACAAACGGCGTCGGCTTATTGGTTACCAGCGCCAGCGGATAGCCCTCTTCATGCAGGGCGGCCAGGGTAGCGGCTACGTCCGGGAAGAGAAAGCTGCCCTCTTCAACCACGTCGGCGTAGTAGCGATCGAAAAGCTTGCGCAGAATGCGGGCCTGCTCCTCTTCAGGAATGGCCGCGTGATCGATAGCCGGTTTGCCTGCCATCGCACGCTGGCTGGCGTGCTCCTGACGAGACCATGCCAGCGCACGCTGCATCAGCACGTCAGCACCGTTGCCAATCCACGTTACTACCCGTGCCTCACCGGCAGCGGGCAGCTCCAGGGCGTAAAGCGCCTGGTCTACCGCGTGGGTTAGGCCCGGCGCGCTGTCTACCAGCGTACCGTCAAGATCAAAGGCAACAGCTTGAATTCCGTCGATTTTTTTAGCCATGATGAACCTTTGCCAGCTCGCTGCGCATTTTATCGATCACGCTACGGTAGTCCGGCTGGTTAAAAATGGCCGAGCCAGCGACAAACATATCTGCGCCCGCGGCAGCAATTTCACCGATGTTATCCGCCTTCACGCCGCCGTCAACTTCAAGGCGAATGTCGTAGCCGGAGGCATCGATGCGACGGCGCACTTCGCGCAGCTTGTCGAGCGTATGAGGAATAAAGGACTGGCCGCCGAAGCCTGGGTTAACGGACATCAGCAGGATCACGTCAAGCTTGTCCATGACGTAGTCAAGCCAGCTCAGGGAGGTCGCCGGGTTGAACACCAGCCCCGCTTTACAGCCATGCTCTTTGATCAGCTGCAACGAGCGGTCGACGTGCTCGCTGGCTTCCGGATGGAAAGTAATAATGCTCGCCCCTGCGGCAGCGAAATCCGGGATCAAACGATCTACCGGTTTCACCATCAGGTGGACGTCAATCGGGGCGGTGATGCCATAGTCGCGCAGGGCTTTCAATACCATCGGCCCCATCGTCAGGTTAGGGACGTAGTGGTTATCCATGACGTCAAAATGCACCACGTCGCCACCGGCCGCCAGCGCGTTAGCGGTGTCCTCACCCAGGCGGGCAAAGTCAGCCGACAGAATTGAAGGGGCAATCAAATACTGTTTCATCCGCATCTCCTTGAGAACTATTTTTTGTCTGCCGGGCGATAGAGCGCCAGCAGTTCGTCCACCTTTTTGCGTGTGCCACCGTTGCTGCTGATGCTGCGGCGCACTTTAACCTGAAAATGCGTCGCGGCTTTGTACCACTCACGGGTGTCCGGCGTATCGTGATTCGAAATTAACACTGGGATTTGCTTGCTGACCAGTATTTCCGCCATCTCTGCCAGACGCGCCTGCTCTAGCGGACTAAAGCTATTGGTATGGTAGGCGGTAAAGTTCGCCGTCGCGGAGAGAGGGGCATAGGGCGGATCGCAGTAGACCACGGAGTTAGCGTCGGCGAGCTCCATGCACGCCTCATACGAGAGGCAGCGAAACTCTGCGTTCTGGGCCTTTTCAGCAAAGTGGTACAGTTCGGCTTCCGGGAAGTAAGGCTTTTTATACCGGCCAAAGGGCACGTTAAACTCGCCGCGCAGGTTATAGCGGCACAGGCCGTTATAGCCGTGGCGGTTAAGATATAAAAACAGCACCGCACGCCGCAACGGATCCCGGCACTGGTTGAACTCGGTACGCAGCCGATAGTAGACCTCAGCCTGGTTATGCTGCGGCGTAAACAGCTCACGGGCGTTAAGGACGTACTCATCGGTGCGGGTTTTGACGATGTTGTAGAGACCAATCAGATCGCTGTTAATATCCGCGAGGATATAGCGAGAAAAGTCGGTATTCAGAAATACCGACCCGGCCCCGACGAAGGGTTCTATGAGGCACTCACCCGGTGGTAAATGCTTTTTAATGTCGTCGAGCAGGGGGTATTTCCCCCCTGCCCATTTCAGAAAAGCGCGATTTTTTTTCATGCTGACTAACTAATGACACCCTTTGCAGCTGGGGCGTAAGCCCGACAGCATTTGCGCTTTACTCATTACTTGAGATCGGCCTGCACCTGATGCAGCGGCTTCGCCCACGGGTTTTTCGCCTGCACGTCGGCTGGCAGCGTAGAGACGGCGCGTTTAGCATCATCTTTCGACGCATAGACACCGCTTACTAATACGTACCACGGCTGACCGTTACGCGAGGTCTGATAAACCACGAAGTTTTTCAGGTTCTCTTTCTTTGCCCACGCGTTCAGGTTGTTGTAGTTCGACGAGCTGCTTAGCTGCAGCGTGTAGTGGCTACCCGGTGCTGACTTCAGGGAACCCACATTGCCGGTAGAGGCATTGGCCGTGGCCGCAGGCGCTGCTGCTGCCGGTGCGGCGGCGGCTGGTGCAGGGGTCGTAGCAGGCTTCGCCGACTGGGTCGGTGCCGTTGCCGTTACCGCTGCAGACGGCTTCGCCGCAGGGGCTGCGCTGGCCGTTGCTTTTGGCTGGGCCGTGCTGGTCGCTGGCGCGGTGGTAGCCGCCGTCTCGGTGCGCTTCGGCTGGACTGCTGCTTTCGGCGCGCTCTGGGCTGGCTTCGGCTCGATTACCGTCTGCTGGCGCTCGGTGCGCGGCGCAGTGCGGTGCTCAGTTGCGGAGGCTTGACGCTCAGACGCGGCGGTCTGGCGCGTCTCTGCTGCTTTCGCGTTATGTACCGGCGCAACGGTAGCGGGTTCGGTTGGCAGAGTGGAGTTCACCGCCACGCTGTCTACCTGGTTTTGGTTCTGCGGCTGCGCCAGGGCGTTATTCAGATCGCCCTGCACTTCAACACGCTGCTGTCCTTCCGGCGCGGCAGGCGTCTGCCCTTGGGTTGGCGTAGAGGCGATTGGCGGCAGAGAGACATCCTGCGGATTACCCGCCGTCTGCTCAGCCGAGGTCGTGCCCGGTGCAGGCTGCGTACCGTTGGCCTGGTCAGCGGCGTTATCTGACAGGTTGACGCTCTTCTCCGAGGAGGCCTGTTCGCTGTCGGACTTATCGGCAGGCGACTTCAGCGCAGAGCCGATGCCCACGATCAGCAAGAGTAGAACCAGGATCCCCAGCCCCATCATCAGGTACTGGCGGGAAGCAGGTTTAGCGGCAGGGGCTTTTTTACGCTTACGAGGGCGATGCTCTACGCGCTCCTCATCCACGGCGCTCTCTTCCAGCTCCTCTTCCTCATAGCTTTCGTCAACCTCTTCACGTGCTTTACGCGTCCGTGAAGGGCGACGATCGTCAGCGTCCAGATCGACATCGTCGAAGTTGATCTGCGGATCGCTGTCGCGGTCAGAAGACTGGCGCGTACGACCAGGGCGACGATCGCTGGGATCGGTTTTCAGCTCGTCTTCTGGTTTGAATTCATCCATTTAACACCCCACTCAAAGGCTAATGCCAACCACTTGTGCGCATTGCCCAAAGTTAAACACCACGACTGGCGTGGCCAGACCTTTTTCGTTTTCACGCCTGCTGGCAATCAGCAATGGCGCCAAGAACAACATCGTGTGGCACTCCGCCACGGACTTCACTCTTCCCTATCGCCAGCGGCAGGACTAAACGCATCTCGCCCGCCAGCACCTTTTTGTCGCGCAGCATGTGAGGAATATATGCCTCTGCGGACATCTCCCGCGGACCGTTGACCGGCAGGCCAGCGCGCGTGAGTAAGGTAATGATTTGCTGCGTATCGTCCCGGCTAAATTGACCGAGGCGTTCGGCCGCGCGTGCTGCCATGACCATTCCCGCCGCCACCGCTTCACCGTGCAGCCAGTTACCGTAGCCCATTTCAGCTTCGATAGCGTGACCAAACGTGTGGCCCAGGTTGAGTAAAGCACGTAAGCCGGTCTCGCGCTCGTCCGCAGCGACAACTTCGGCTTTTAGTTCACAACAGCGGCGAATGCAGTAGGCCATGGTGGGACCGTCAAGGCGCAGAAGCGCATCGAGATTCTCTTCAAGCCAGCTAAAGAACGCGGCGTCAAGAATGATGCCGTACTTGATGACTTCAGCCAGGCCAGAGGAGAGTTCGCGCGCGGGAAGCGTCGCCAGGCAGTCGAGATCGACGACCACCGAGGCGGGCTGGTAGAACGCGCCGATCATATTTTTGCCGAGAGGGTGATTCACCGCCGTCTTGCCGCCAACGGACGAATCGACCTGAGAAAGGAGCGTGGTGGGCACCTGAATAAAGCGCACGCCACGTTGATAGCTCGCAGCCGCAAAGCCGGTAAGATCGCCTACCACGCCGCCGCCAAGGGCCACCAGCGTCGTATCGCGCCCGTGAGGTTTCTGCAACAGGGCGGTGAAAACCGTATCCAGTACCGCCAGGCTTTTGTACTGCTCACCGTCCGGCAGCACGACGCTGTCAACCCGCACACCCGCCTGTTCAAGAACATGGCGGATTTTTTCAAGATAGAGCGGAGCCAGCGTCTCGTTAGTGACCAGCATCACCTGGTCGCCTGACTTCAACGGCAAGAAGGAAGCTGGATCGTTAAACAAACCAGCCGCGATGGTGATTGGGTAACTACGTTCTCCAAGAGTGACGGTAATCCTCTCCATGACGCGACATCCACCTTAATTGCGTAAACCTGCAGGCGTTATAGTAAGCCAGAATCAGTTGCTTTCCAGCATATGAATAATCTGGTTTGCGACTACTTTTGCGCTCTGATCGTCTGTGCGAATGGTGACGTCGGCAATCTCTTCGTAGAGAGGATTCCGTTCGTCGGCCAGCGCTTCGAGAACTTCTCGCGGCGGCGTCTCCACCTGTAACAGGGGACGCTTTTTATCGCGTTGAGTACGAGCCAGCTGCTTTTCGATAGTGGTTTCCAGATACACCACTACGCCACGGGCGGAGAGACGATTACGGGTTTCGCGGGATTTCACAGAGCCGCCGCCTGTCGCCAGCACAATGCCCTGCTTCTCGGTCAGTTCGTTAATGACCTTTTCTTCGCGATCGCGGAAACCTTCTTCACCTTCTACATCGAAGACCCAGCCCACATCAGCTCCGGTTCGTTTCTCAATCTCTTGATCAGAATCGTAAAATTCCATATTGAGTTGTTGAGCTAACTGACGCCCAATAGTGCTTTTGCCGGCACCCATAGGCCCAACCAGAAAGATATTGCGTTTCTCTGCCATTTTTTCGGTACTACTATAAGACTATTCGTTAATGGTAAACCCACTTCGCAGACACCTGGCGGAGCAGGACATGAACTGAAACCTCATATGCGTAAGTTCGAGAATCAGACTGAAAATTATCTCAATACTCGCGCTGTTTTGGCAACTGAATAAATCACCAACCTTGCGAAGAGGCCAATTGAGGTAAGACGGGAGTAGCTGACGCTCAAAATCGGTACTCCTTGTAAGCTAATTCATCTCTCACGTCAAACACCTGAGTTCAGTTCATGGCAAAAATCATCATATTTGGGTCGTATCCTTCATGCCTTAATGCAGTGGCATAAGGCGTGGCGTGATGAAAACCACCAGCTCACGGCGCTCGTTATCGTTCCCCTTGTGGCTAAAAAGGCGACCCAGCCACGGTACGCTGCCCAGCCCAGGCACGCTCTCGCTGCCGGATTTATTCTGTTGCTGAAAGATGCCGCCCAGCGCCAGCGTATCGCCGCTGCCGACTTCGACCTGGGTTTCGATCTCCTGCTTATCGATTGCCAGCACTTCGCCATCTGCCTGCTGAAGCACCTGACCGGGCATATTCTGGCTGATATGCAGCTTCAGACGCACTCTGCCGTCCTGTAACACCGTCGGCGTAACCTCCATGCCCAGCACCGCCTCCTTGAACTCGACCGAGGTCGCGCCGCTCTCACCGCTGGAGACCTGATAGGGAATTTCGCTCCCCTGCTTGATACTGGCAGGCTGCTGATGCGAGGCCAGCAGACGTGGGCTGGCGATGATTTCCAACTGCTGCGCCTGTTCAAGGGCCGACAGTTCGACATCCAGCATGCGACCATCGATGCGTCCGATATTGAACCCTACGCGCGTCGTGGCATCGCTCACCGAGAGATCGCTGCTGAGCGTAGTGACATCGCCAATCTTTCCTGCCGCCTGCGCTTCGGCCAGCGTCCACTTTACCCCGAGCTCACGCAGGCTTTTTTCATTAATAGTTACAATATGTGCTGCCAGCTCCACCTGGGCGACGGGCAGATCCATCTCTGCGATCCAGCGCGCTATGGCCTGTATCGACGCCGCGTTGTCACGCAGCAGCAGGCGGTTCATGCGTTTGTCGGCCATCATCGAGCCCTGCGGGCTGAGCAGCTTTCCTCCCACCCTCGTCAGCTCTTCCGCCTCGGCATAGCGTAGCGTAACGCTCTTCTCCACCAGCGGCAGGGCATTCTGCTGCTTCGCCTTGTCGGCCTCACGCTTCTCCTGCTGCTGCTGTCCCCACGCCTGGGTATGCACCTGGAGAACGCTGCCCTCTTTCTGCACGATCAGCGCTGCGCTGGCGATCACCGTTTGCAGGGCCTGCTTCCACGGAACGTCCATCAGATGCAGAGAGATCGTGCCGCTGACCTCTGGCGCAACGATAAGGTTGTATCGCCCCAGTTCAGCCAGGGTCTGTAGCACCTGCCCCACCGGAACATCATCGACGACCAGCGTCACCGGTACCGGGCTTTTTGCCCACGCTGGCAACATGCTGAGAAGCAGCCCTGCTGCCGTTATCCATTTTTTCATCCTTAGCTCCTTGTCGCTGCCACTGCCACTGCGCCGGTTCGCAGCCTGCGGCGGTGGTAATGTGCAACGTCTGCTCCGTGACCGAGACAACCTGCCAACCGGGCGGCAGGCGCTCTCCCACCGCCGCTCTGATCCACCGTCCCTCGGCGTTACGCAGCACGCCCCGGCGGTGCCCGTTAACGTCAATAAAACCCTGGTAGCGCCACTGGGCCAGCGTCGCCGTCTGACAGCGGTCCGGCAGCGGCTGAAAAGGATCGCGCATGCCGAGCAGCAGCGGCAGCACCAGCAGCCACGCCCGGCGTGTGTCAGGAACCATCGCTGCTCTCCAGCTCAAGGCCCAGATGCAGCACGCCCTCTTTTAGCGCCAATGAAAAGGCGGTGGCCTGCATACGCTGTTCGGCGAGGCGGGCAAAGGTCTCGGGGACATCCTGCCACCCGATTTGCAGCACCAGCTCACCACCGTGGGCGTTAGGATGCCAGCTCAGCAGCCGGGCGCTGCCGGTCTGGAAAGTCAGTGCGGAAAAAGTGCGCTCGGGCAGGATCGCTGTTGTCGTCAGCTCCTCTGCCTGACGCAGCGGCATCGCGCTTGCCCACAGCTGGCTGCGGCTCTGCTGCTGGGCTCGGATCTCGGTCAGCCGCTGTGTCTGCTCGCGCAGGCACGGACGCACCGTCAGCAGCCAGGCCAGCGCGGCGCAGCCTAAGGCCATCGTCAGCCAGATGGCTCCCCTGCGACGGGCAGAGAGCGAGAGCCAACGCTCAGGGCTGAGGTGCATGGGGCACGTCCGGAAGCAGAGCGTAATTAAATTGCCAACGTCCCTGCGCATCCCGCGAGGCGGCACCGGGCTTACCCATTCGCAGACCAGGAAGCGCGTTGAGCGCCGTTTCAAGCTGGCCCAGCGCCGCAAAGCTCACCGCATAGCCTGCCAGCGACAGCGTTCCCTGCTCAAAGCGCAATTCGCTCAGCCAGGCCTGTGCCGGCAGCGTGTCAGCAAGGCGGGTTAACGTCTGCTGCCACTCCCGCGTGGCCTGTAACCGCTTATAACGCTGCTGACGGGCCTGCCGCTCTGCCTGCTGGGCAAGCAGGCGCGCCTGTCGCTGGGCCAGCCCTGCCTGCAACGTTACGCCCGCCTGCTGCACCCGCCTTAGCCGCTGGTTCTCCAGCAGTGCGTGCATTCGCAGCATCGTGGCCAGCAGCACAATCAGCAGTAGGGTAGCAGAGAAGATCGTTATCCAGCCCCGCAGGCAGCGGCGCTGCTGCCGGGCACGCCAGGGAAGAAAGTTGACCGCCTGCGCCACTACTCACCTCCCAGCGCCAGGCCAATGGCGACTGCCCAGGCCGCGCCGTTTTCCGGCAGCGGTGGAGACAGCCGGGCAATGGCGCTCCAGGGGTCGAAGCTGCCCGGCCCGATATCGCAAAGCGTGCCCTCCGCCAGCGGCAGGCCCAGCAGCTGGGCCAGCTCGTCAAAGGTACTGGCCTCCTCATGGGCGCGCCGTCCCCAGCCGCTGCGCGTTGCCCACAGCCACTGGGAGGCGTCACGCCAGGCCAGCCAGCGCAGTGACGGGGCAAGGAGCGGGATAAAGCGCTGTAGGGCACAGGCGTCAGGGGTGATGGCCGAGAGATGCAGGTTAAGGTTATCCGCCAGCGTCATCAGCGCGGCAATATCACTGTTCTGCGCCGCCGTCACGCTATAGGCGCGCTGTACGCTGTCATCGGTGTAGTCGATGCGCAGGTCGTCGGCAGGCATGCCCAGCTCGCGGGCGAGGTTGTTGGTCACCCACTGTAGCTGGGCGCTTTCACCTAGCCGGACGGTAGGACGCGGAAGCCGCTTTTGCAACGTGCGTCCGGCCGGAAAAGCGAGGCTAATCTGGTGTCGGCGCGGCAGGGTTTTACTCCATCCTCGCAGCGCCATATGGAGGCATTCAGGCTGCTTAATCTGCCCATCGATAATCGTCCCGGCCTCCAGCGGTAGCTGCCACCAGCGGCGCAGCGCAGAGTGGGATTTTTTCTGCATCAGCGCGATGGCATAGACGCCATCCTGCTGAATATGAAGACCTATTCGCCAGCGACTGATTGCCATAAATCGCGATCTCCTTATCGTTCGTCGGGGTGACGGCTATATCAATGCATCAGGCTTGCCTTTATACTACGCCGCGATTGTTTATAAACTGCCCAAAGAAAACTAAATGGGAAATCTCCGGTGAAGTTCGTAAAGTATCTATTTATCCTTGCAGTTTGTTGCATTCTGCTGGGAGCAGGCTCGGTTTATGGCCTCTACAAATTTATTGAGCCACAGTTGCCTGACGTCGCCACGCTGAAAGACGTGCGGCTGCAAATTCCGATGCAGGTGTATACCGCCGATGGCGAGTTGATTGCGCAATACGGCGAAAAGCGCCGCATTCCGCTGACCCTGGATCAGATCCCGCCTGTTATGGTTAAAGCCTTCATTGCCACGGAAGACAGCCGTTTTTATGAGCATCACGGCGTCGATCCGGTGGGGATTTTCCGCGCCGCCAGCGTCGCGCTCTTCTCCGGCCACGCTTCCCAGGGCGCGAGTACCATTACGCAGCAGCTGGCGCGTAACTTCTTTCTCAGTCCGGAAAAAACCCTGATACGTAAGCTGAAAGAGGTCTTCCTGGCGATCCGCATTGAGCAGATGATGAGCAAGGATGAGATCCTTGAGCTTTACCTGAACAAGATCTATCTCGGCTATCGCGCCTATGGCGTGGGCGCGGCGGCGCAGGTCTATTTTGGTAAGTCTGTCGACCAGCTTACCCTGAGCGAGATCGCGGTGATTGCCGGGCTGCCAAAAGCGCCTTCTACCTTCAACCCGCTCTACTCTCTCGACCGGGCCACCTCGCGGCGTAACGTGGTGCTGGCGCGTATGATGAGCGAGGGCTATATCAGCCAGTCGCAGTACGACAGCGCCCGCAGTGAAGCCATTGATGCTAACTATCACGCGCCGGAGATCGCCTTCTCCTCCCCTTACCTCTCGGAGATGGTGCGCCAGGATATGGTGTCGCGCTACGGCGAGAAGGCCTATGAGGATGGCTACCGGGTCTACACCACCATCACGCGGAAGACACAGGAAGCGGCCCAGAAGGCGGTACGCGACAACGTGATGGATTACGACATGCGTCACGGCTATCGCGGACCGGCAAACGTGCTGTGGAAGCTGGGCGAGAGCCCCTGGGATAGCAAAAAAATCACCGACTCTCTGCGGGCGCTGCCGACCTATGGGCCGCTGCTCCCTGCCGTGGTGATGCAGGCCAATGCCCAGGAAGCGACGGCGATGCTGGCCGACGGCACGTCAGTGTCGCTGCGCATGGACGGTGTGCGCTGGGCACGTCCTTTCCGCTCGGATACCGCTCAGGGCGCGACGCCGCGCCGGGTGACCGATGCAGTGCAGGCCGGACAGCAGATCTGGGTTCGCCAGGTGAACGACGCCTGGTGGCTGGCGCAGGTGCCGGACGTAAACTCGGCCCTGGTCTCCATCAACCCGCAGAACGGGGCGGTGATAGCCCTGGTCGGCGGCTTCGATTTCAACCAGAGCAAGTTTAACCGCGCCACCCAGGCGCTGCGCCAGGTTGGCTCGAACATCAAGCCGTTCCTCTACACCGCGGCGATGGACAAAGGGCTCACGCTGGCGAGCATTCTTAACGACGTGCCGATTTCACGCTGGGATGCAGGCGCAGGCTCCGACTGGCGACCGAAAAACTCGCCGCCGGAGTATGCCGGTCCTATTCGTCTGCGCCAGGGGTTAGGCCAGTCGAAAAACGTGGTGATGGTGCGGGCCATGCGGGCGATGGGCGTCGACTACGCTGCGGAGTACCTGCAACGCTTCGGCTTCCCGGCCCAGAACATTGTTCACACTGAGTCGCTGGCGCTCGGCTCCGCCTCCTTCACCCCACTGCAGGTCGCGCGCGGCTATGCGGTAATGACGAACGGCGGCTTCCTGATCGACCCATGGTTTATCAGCAAGATCGAAAACGACCAGGGCAAGGTGCTGTTTGAAGCGCAGCCGAAGGTGGCCTGTGCGGAGTGTGATATTCCGGTGATCTATGGCGAGACGCAGAAGTCCAACGTGCTGGAGAACAGCAACGTTGAGGACGTCTCCGTGTCGCAGGAGCAGCAGAACCTCACCGTGCCTATGCCGCAGCTTGAGCAGGCCAACCAGGCGCTGGTGGCACAGACCGGCGCGCCGCAGTACGCGCCGCATGTGATTAACACTCCGCTTTCGTTCCTGATTAAGAGCGCGCTGAACAGTAACATCTTTGGCGAACCGGGCTGGCAGGGTACCGGCTGGCGCGCCGGGCGCGATCTCAAGCGCAACGATATCGGTGGCAAAACCGGCACCACCAACAGCTCGAAAGATGCTTGGTTCTCCGGCTACGGTCCTGGCGTCGTGACCTCGGTGTGGATTGGCTTTGACGATCACCGCCGCGATCTGGGCCGTACCACCGCCTCCGGCGCGATTAAGGATCAGATCTCAGGCTATGAAGGGGGGGCGAAGAGTGCCCAGCCGGCATGGGATGCCTTTATGAAAAGCGTGCTGGACGGCGTGCCGGAAGCACCGCTCACGCCGCCGCCGGGTATTGTGACGGTGAATATCGATCGCAGCACCGGACAGCTGGCTAACGGTGGCAACAGCCGTCAGGAGTACTTCATTGAAGGCACGCAGCCCACTCAGCAGGCGGTGCATGAGGTGGGGACAACCCTTATTGATAACGGCGAGACGCACGAGCTGTTTTAAGTCGTAAACGCTCGGCGGGATAATCTCCCCCGGGCGTTAGGCACCCTACAGCCGTCCCTGCCCTTTCAGCCATTCGCGCACTAAAAATAGCGCGCTCACGTTACGGGCCTCGTTGAAATCGGGGTCTTCCAGCAGATCCATCAGATGTGCCAGCGGCCAGCGCACCTGCGGCAGCGGCTCCGGCTCATCCCCTTCCAGCGACTCTGGATAGAGATCTTCCGCAACCACAATATTCATCTTGCTGGAGAAGTAGGAGGGCGCCATGCTGAGCTTTTTCAGGAAGGTCAGCTGGTTAGCACCAAAGCCGATCTCCTCTTTCAGCTCACGGTTCGCCGCCTCATAAACGCTCTCGCCAGCGTCAATAAGCCCTTTCGGGAACCCTAGCTCGTAGGATTCAATGCCGACGGCATATTCACGGATCAGCATCACGTGCTCATCGACAATGGCGACAATCATAACGGCTTCACGGGTCGAGGGGCGCATACGCTCGTACACGCGGCGAACGCCGTTACTAAATTCCAGGTCCACGCTTTCGACGTTAAACAGGCGAGATTTAGCGACCGTTTCTACGTTAAGAATGGTGGGTTTTTGCAATGATTTGCTCATTCTGATGGGTCTTTAGAGTGAAAACTTTCATCATTGTGCGGCAAACCGCACGGTTTCGGCAACGGCAATTGCCTTTTATTTACATTTGTGCAACTTAGAGGTAAGGCATTAATCATTTAGCCAGGAAAGTCAAGAGATTGAAATAAAACTAAGAATTTGCTGATATGGTCCACGACACGGCTTTGTTACCATCGCGCGCTGCTACTATTCGCTTCGCCAACAAGGTGCACCGACTACACCTCTGTAAGAAAAGTAAGATGGGAAAAGCATGAGCACCATTTTGATTTTTATCGCTGCTATGCTGGCCTGCGCTCTCCTTGCAGGGTGGTTCTTAAGACGACGTTCGCACCGTCGCTTCCGTCTGCCGTACCTGCCAGATTTTGCCGGGGCGGCGAACCGTAAGCTTACGCCGGAAGAGCGGAGCGCGGTTGAAGCCTATATCGAGACGCTGTCCCGTACTCAGCAGGCGCCTGGCCTGACGGGTGCCACCGCCGCACCGATCTCTCTCTCCCTGAATACGCAAAGCAATACGGTGCTCTCCGTTACCCACTCGATCACGCGCTACGGCATTAACAGTGACGATCTCAATAAGTGGCGCTACTTCCTCGACTCGGTTGAAGTGCATCTGCCGCCCTTCTGGGAGCAGTATATTACCGACGAGAACGTGGTTGAGCTTATCCGCACCGATACGCTCCCGCTGGTGATCTCTCTCAACGGCCATACGCTGAGCGACTCTATCCATGAAGCACGCGGCTACGCGCTGGAGCTGACGTCCACTACTCAGACCTCAATTCGCGGGGAAGAGAGCGAACAGATTGAGTTGCTGAATATTCGTCAGGAGACGCGGGAGGAGTATGCCTTGAGTCGCCCGGACGGCCTGCGGGAAGCGCTGTTGATTGTGACCTCATTCCTGCTGTTCTATTTCTGCCTCGCCACGCCGGACGTTTTTGTGCCGTGGATGGCCGGGGGCGCGGTCATGCTGCTCGCCGCCGGGCTGTGGGGGATCTTCGCCCCGCCAGCTAAAAATACCCTGCGCGAGATCCACTGCCTGCGCGGCACGCCCCGCCGCTGGGGCCTGTTTGGCGAGAACAACCAGGAGCAGATCAATAATATCTCGTTAGGGATTATCGATCTGATCTATCCCCGCCACTGGCAGCCCTACATTACTCAGGATCTGGGTCAGCAGACCGATATTGATATCTATCTTGACCGCCACGTCGTGCGCCAGGGGCGCTTTTTATCCCTGCATGACGAAGCGATCAACTTCCCCTTACAGCACTGGCTGCGCAGCGCCATTATCTCCCTCGGGGCGTTGGTGGTGCTGGTTCTGCTGCTGATCTGGGTGCCGCTGGATATGCCGGTTAAATTTACCCTGTCGTGGATGAAAGGCGCGCAGACCGTCGAGGCCACCAGCGTTAGCCAGCTGGAGCAGGCCGGGCTGCGGGTGGGCGATACCCTGAGCATCCACGGTACCGGCATGTGCAATATCCATATGCAGGAGAACTGGCGCGGGCGGCAAAACTCACCTTTCTCACCGTTCGACTGCTCGCAAATCATCTGGAACGACGCACCGCCGCTGCCGCTGCCGGAATCCGATATCGTCAATAAAGCGAACGCGCTGATCCAGGCAGTAAACCGCCAGCTGCACCCTTCCAGCGAAGAGGATTCCCACGTCAGCGCCGCGCTGCGTTCGGCGATTCAGAAGTCGGGCATGGTGTTGTTAGATGATTTTGCCGAGATCGTGCTGAAAACGCAGGATCTCTGCTCTGCCGAAGACGAATGCGCCCGGCTTAAGAACGCCCTCGTTAACCTCGGCAACACCAAAGACTGGGATACGCTGACTAAACGCGCCAGCGCGGGCAAGCTCAGCGGCGTGAACGTGCTGCTGCGTCCGGTTAGCGCCGAATCGCTCGATAACCTGGTGACCACCTCGACCGCCCCCTTCCTGCTGCGCGAGACGTCACGCGCCGCCCAGGCGCTTAACAGCCCGGCACCGGGCGGGTTTGTGATCGCCAGCGATGAAGGCAGCGAGCTGGTGGATCAGCCCTGGCCGCCCATTGCCCTGTATGATTTCCCCCCTCAAGAGCAGTGGAACGAGTTCCAGCGGCTGGCGCAAATGCTGATGCAGACTCCGTTTAGCGCCGAAGGCATCGTTACCAATATCTATACCGATGCCAACGGGACGAAGCATGTCAGCCTGCACCGGATGCCATCCAGCGCCGGGCTGTGGCGCTATATTGGTACCGCGCTGCTGCTACTGGCGATGATCCTCTGCACCCTCTATAACGCCGTTCAGGCGGTACGCCGCTACCAGCGCCACCGCTCACGCCTTGCCGATATTCAGGAGTATTACGACAGCTGCCTGAACCCGCAGCTGCTGCAGGCCTCCGATAGCCCATCCGATCGCTTTATCTGATAAACGCAGTGCGCGTCGGGGTGTGCTACCCTGTCGCGCTTATCCGCTCGCAGGAGTCTCTCATGCATATTGATATCAACTGGCAGGACGTGGAGACCGTGCTGCTGGATATGGACGGCACGCTGCTGGATCTGGCGTTTGATAACTACTTCTGGCAGACGCTGGTCCCGGAAACTTTCAGTGCTGCACGCGGCCTGACGCCGTCGCAGGCACAGGCGCAGATGCAGGCGGAATATCATGCCGTGCAGCATACGCTAAACTGGTACTGTCTGGACTACTGGAGCGAACGTCTCGGCCTTGATATTTGTGCCATGACCACGGCCGAGGGCCCGCGTGCCGTTATGCGGGAAGATACCGTGCCCTTCCTGGATGCGCTGAAGGCCTGCGGCAAGCGCCGAATTCTGCTCACGAACGCGCATCCGCACAATCTGGCGGTGAAGCTTGAGCATACCGGACTGGGCGCACACCTTGATTTATTACTTTCTACCCACACATTTGGTTATCCGAAAGAGGATCAACGCCTGTGGCAGGCCGTTGTTGAAGCTACCGGTCTGAACCCGGAGAAGACGCTGTTTATCGATGACAGCGAGCCGATTCTGGATGCGGCGGCGGCATTCGGTATTCGTTACTGCCTCGGCGTCACCAACCCTGACTCCGGGCTGGTGGAAAAGCGCTATCAGCGCCATCCTGGACTCAACGACTATCGCCGCCTGATCCCCTCACTGAAGTGAAGGAGATGCGATGAAAGAGAAGCCCGCGCAAGAAGTCCGCTTAGACAAATGGCTCTGGGCGGCGCGCTTTTACAAAACCCGTGCTCTGGCCCGTGAGATGATCGAGGGTGGCAAGGTGCACTACAACGGGCAACGCAGCAAGCCGGGGAAAACCGTCGAGCTGAACGCCACTCTGACCCTGCGTCAGGGAAATGATGAACGCACGGTGGTGGTGAAAGCCATCACCGAGCAGCGCCGTCCGGCAAGCGAGGCAGTAGCGCTGTATGAAGAGACGGCTGAAAGTATTGAAAAACGCGAGAAGATGGCGGTAGCCCGCAAGCTGAACGCGTTAACGATGCCGCACCCGGAGCGCCGCCCGGATAAAAAAGAGCGCCGCGACCTGATGAAATTTAAATACGGTGATGACGAGTAGTCGTCGCCCTCCAGAGAGATTATTATGGCCCAACACGACCAATTACACCGCTATCTGTTTGAAAACTACGCTGTGCGTGGCGAGCTGGTAACGGTATCCGAAAGCCTGCGACAGATCCTTGAAAACCACAGCTATCCGCAGCCGGTGAAAAATATCCTCGCGGAGCTGCTGGTGGCCACCAGCCTGCTGACCGCCACGCTGAAGTTTGCCGGAGACATTACCGTCCAGCTGCAGGGCGATGGCCCGATGAGCCTCGCGGTGATCAACGGCAATAACAAACAGCAGCTGCGCGGTGTGGCGCGTGTTCAGGATGAGATCGCGGACGATGCCGATCTGAAAGCGCTGGTCGGCAACGGCTATCTGGTGATCACCATTACGCCGGAAGAGGGCGAGCGCTATCAGGGCGTGGTCGGTCTGGAAGGCGATACGCTGGCGGCGTGCCTGGAGGACTACTTCATGCGTTCAGAACAGCTGCCGACCCGCCTCTACATCCGTACCGGCGAGGTCGACGGTCAGCCAGCTGCAGGCGGTATGCTGTTGCAGGTGCTGCCAGCCCAGGATACCGACTCTAATGACTTTGAGCACCTGGCGACGCTGACCGACACCATCAAAACGGAAGAGCTGCTTACCCTGCCAGCCAACGACGTGCTGTGGCGTCTGTATCACGAAGAAGAGGTGACGCTCTACGATCCGCAGGACGTTGAGTTCAAGTGCACCTGCTCCCGTGAACGCTGCGCCGGGGCGCTGAAAACCCTGCCGGATGAGGAGATCGAGAGCATCCTGGCAGAGGAAGGTGAAATCGATATGCATTGCGACTACTGTGGCAGCCACTATCTGTTTAACGCGATGGATATCGCCGAGATCCGCAACAACGCCTCTCCTGCCGATCCGCAGGTACACTGATTATTCTCCCTCTCAGCGCGTCGTCCGACGGCGCGCTGTTTTCTTCTCTGCTTCCTCCCGCAGTATCATTCGCTCTGGCTATACATTTCCTGTAACCGTTACGTAATTTTGTTACCGGAAAGCGATTACACTCACAATCTTACCGATAAATTGACCTGCATTTTCCCTTTGTGAAGCATTTTCGCTATGCATGAGACGAATCCTGCCATAATTTGTCTCGCTTGCGGGTACATGTAACCACTTTTTCACCAGCGAAGGCGTGTCTGGATACCTAAATCTATGAGCCTCGTCGCGGTTAACCCCCACAGAATAACCCTACAATCGCAGGCAATACATATTGGCTAAGGAGCAGTGACATGCGCGTTAACGGTTTAACCCCGCAGGATCTCATGGCTTATGGTATCAATGATGTGCAGGATATCGTCTATAACCCCGACTACGATACGCTGTATCAGGAGGAACTCCGTCCAGACCTGGAGGGATTTGAGCGGGGTATACTGACCAATTCAGGTGCTGTCGCCGTTGATACCGGTGTGTTTACCGGGCGTTCGCCGAAAGATAAGTACATTGTCCGCGATGACACGACCCGCGATACCGTGTGGTGGGCTGATAAAGGTAAAGGCAAGAACGACAACAAACCGCTCTCTCCTGACGTGTGGCAGCAGCTGAAAAGCCTGGTGACCCAACAGCTCTCCGGCAAACGGCTATTTATTATCGATGCCTTTTGCGGGGCGAATGCCGATACCCGCCTCGCCGTGCGTTTTATTACCGAGGTGGCCTGGCAGGCGCACTTCGTGAAGAACATGTTTATCCGCCCGACAGATGAGGAGCTGGCTGACTTTACGCCGGACTTTATCGTCATGAACGGCGCAAAATGCACTAATCCACAGTGGAAGGCGCAGGGTCTTCACTCTGAGAACTTCGTCGCCTTTAACCTGACCGAGCGCATTCAGCTTATCGGCGGCACCTGGTACGGTGGCGAGATGAAAAAAGGGATGTTCTCGATTATGAACTACCTGCTGCCGCTCAAGGGGATAGCCTCTATGCACTGCTCGGCTAACGTCGGTAAAGCAGGCGACGTCGCGGTGTTCTTTGGCCTCTCCGGCACCGGCAAAACTACGCTCTCCACCGATCCCAAGCGCCGCCTGATTGGCGATGACGAACACGGCTGGGATGACGACGGCGTGTTTAACTTTGAGGGCGGCTGCTACGCCAAAACCATCAAGCTCTCCCGGGAGGCGGAGCCGGATATCTATAATGCTATCCGCCGCGATGCGCTGCTGGAGAACGTTACCGTGCTCGACGACGGCACTATCGATTTTGATGACGGCAGCAAGACCGAAAATACTCGCGTCTCCTACCCTATCTACCATATCGATAATATCGTTAAGCCGGTGTCAAAAGCAGGCCATGCGACAAAGGTGATTTTCCTGACCGCCGACGCCTTTGGCGTGCTGCCTCCGGTATCGCGCCTCACCGCCAACCAGACGCAGTATCACTTCCTCTCCGGCTTTACCGCTAAGCTGGCTGGTACCGAGCGCGGCGTGACGGAGCCCACCCCGACCTTCTCCGCCTGCTTTGGCGCAGCGTTTCTCTCTCTGCACCCGACGCAGTATGCCGAGGTGCTGGTTAAACGGATGCAGGCGGCGGGTGCCCAGGCTTATCTGGTGAATACCGGCTGGAACGGCACGGGGAAACGGATCTCTATCAAGGATACGCGGGCCATTATTGATGCCATTCTCGACGGATCCATTGATGAGGCTGACACCTTTACGCTGCCCATATTCGATCTGGCGATCCCCACCAGCCTGCCGGGCGTCGATCCGCAGATCCTCGACCCGCGGAATACCTACGCCTCCCCAGAGCAGTGGCAGGAGAAAGCCACCGCGCTAGCGAAGCTGTTTATTGAGAACTTTGAGAAGTATACCGATACGCCAGCGGGTGCGGCGTTGGTGAGTGCAGGCCCAAAATTATAAGCCTGTAAAATGCCGGGTGGCGCTGCGCTTACCCGGCCTAGGTTTTACATGTTATTCTGGCCACGGGTCACGGGAACAGGGAACCAGGCGCGGATCGAGAGACCGCCGCGCTCGCTGGTGCTGAGCTCCAGCATGCCGTTATGGTTGTCGACGATACGCTGCACGATCGCCAGCCCCAGTCCGGTGCCGCTGGTGCTGCGAGCGCTGTCGCCGCGCACAAAGGGCTGGAACAGGTGCTTGCGCTGCTCGGGCTTGATGCCCGGCCCATCGTCCTCGACCTGGAACCAGGCGCGGTTCGCCTCGCTGCCGCTGCTGACTCGGATCCAACCGTTGCCGTAGCGGGCGGCGTTCACCACCATATTGGCGATGGCGCGCTTAATCGACAGCGGATGCATGCGCAGATAGATCTCCTCAGGATAGAGTGCAGTGTCAATTTCACGCTCGTAGCCGCTCTCTGCCGCTACCACTTCCCCCAGCACCGCGTTCAGCTCAGCTATCTCCATCGGCATCTCCTGGCCGGTGCGCAGATAGTCGATAAACTGTTCGATGATGGCGTTACACTCTTCGATATCCTTGTTGATCGACTCCGCCAGGTAGCCATCCTGCTCCCCCATCATCTCCGTAGCCAAGCGGATACGGGTCAGCGGCGTGCGTAGATCGTGGCTGACGCCCGCCATCAGCAGGGTACGGTCGTCGGCCAGCTGCTTCACCCCTGCCGCCATCTGGTTGAACGCTCGGGTCACGGAGCGCACCTCCGACGCACCATACTCGCGCAGCGGGGGTGGGATCTGCCCTTTCCCCACCTTCAGTGCCGCGTGTTCAAGATCCACCAGCGGCCGGTTCTGAATACGTATAAAGAGCCACGCCCCGCCTATCGCCAGCAGCATAATCGCCAGGGTATAACGGAACAGCGGCGAGAAGTCGCCCTGATGGATCTCGGTTAGCGGCACGCGTACCCAGATGTTGGGCGACAGCCAGGTCTTCAGCCACACCACCGGCGAGCTTTTGTTTACCTCAACGCGCACTTCCGTGGGCCCGCCCAGCTGCTGCGCCATCTGCTGACTTAAAAAACCATAGTGCTGCGCCCAGCGCAGACCGGCATCTTCCGCCGCCTCGTTCGAGTAGAGCGAAATGCCCAGCTCGCGGTAAATCTCCCGGCGAAAAGCCGGGGGCACCACCAGCTGCGTGCCATCCTCCAGCTGCAGCTTGTCGGTCATCAGCATACGGACTTCGTACGCCAACACCTTATTAAACTGTTGCAGGCTGGGCAGGATCGCAAAGTTCAGCACCACCAGATAGGTTGTCACCAGGCTGACAAACAGCAGGGTGACAATCAGCAGCAGCGTGCGGGCAAATGAACTTCGCGGCGAGAAGCGCAGTCGCCTCATGCTTTAGAGCCGTCCGGCACAAAGACGTAGCCCAGACCCCAAACGGTCTGAATATAGCGCGGGTGCGCCGGATCCTCTTCCACCATGCGGCGCAGGCGGGAGATCTGGACGTCAATGGAGCGCTCCATGGCCGAGTATTCGCGGCCGCGCGCCAGGTTCATCAGCTTATCGCGGGAGAGCGGCTCACGCGGATGGCTGACCAGCGCCTTCAGTACCGCAAACTCGCCGCTGGTGAGCGGCATCGGCTCATCTTCGCGGAACATTTCACGGGTGCCGAGGTTAAGCTTAAATTTGCCAAACTGAATCACGGCCTCATCCTGCGACGGCGCGCCGGGCAGCTCGTTGGCCTGGCGACGCAGCACCGCACGGATACGGGCAAGCAGCTCGCGAGGGTTAAACGGCTTCGGAATGTAGTCATCCGCGCCGATCTCCAGCCCCACGATACGGTCAACCTCTTCCCCTTTCGCCGTCACCATAATGATTGGCATCGGGTTGCTCTGGCTACGCAGGCGGCGACAGATGGAGAGACCATCCTCGCCGGGAAGCATCAGGTCGAGTACCATCAGGTGGAAAGATTCACGGGTAAGCAGGCGATCCATCTGTTCTGCGTTGGCCACGCTGCGAACCTGGAAGCCTTGCTCGGTGAGATAACGTTCCAGCAGTGCGCGCAGGCGCATATCGTCATCGACGACCAGAATCTTATAATTCTCTTGCATTGTTTGTACTCCCAAAGGTTCGGACAATAAGTGCGTATTCTAAAAAAGTGTGCGCCGACCACCAGCTAAATCTGGTATACATTCTAGTCGAAATTGTTACAAAGCATATTTTACAGCAGCTTAAAGGCAGAAACCGGATGAAAACGCCACTTATCACCCGAGAAGGTTACGACAAGCTTAAACAGGAGCTGGACTATCTCTGGCGTCAGGAGCGCCCGGAAGTCACGAAAAAGGTGACCTGGGCGGCAAGCCTCGGTGACCGCAGCGAGAATGCTGACTATCAGTATAATAAAAAACGCCTGCGGGAAATTGACCGCCGCGTCAGATACCTGACGAAATGCCTGGAAAACCTGAAAATAGTGGATTACTCCCCGCAGCAGGAGGGGAAAGTCTTCTTTGGCGCGTGGGTGGAGATCGAGAACGATGACGGCGACACCAAACGCTTTCGTATCGTTGGCTACGACGAAATTTTCGGTCGTAAGGACTACATCTCTATCGACTCGCCGATGGCCCGCGCGCTGCTGAAGAAAGAGGTCGGCGACCTGGCGATCGTCCAGACGCCGGGCGGCGAAGCAAGCTGGTACGTCAACGATATCGCGTACGTTAAAGAGTCTTAGAGCATCCTCTCCGGCTGGCATTTTTGCCAGCCAGTCCGTATAACTATCCCCCTGATTTTCGATCCACCACTCGATCCACTAGATGAAATTGCCATGATGAATGATTCGCTCTGCCGCATTATTGCGGGTGATATTCAGGCCAGAGCCGAACAGGTAGAAGCTGCCGTTCGCCTGCTTGATGAAGGGAATACCGTGCCGTTTATTGCACGTTATCGTAAGGAAGTCACCGGCGGGCTGGATGATACGCAGCTACGTAACCTGGAGACCCGCCTGGGCTACCTGCGGGAGCTGGAGGAGCGTCGTCAGGCGATCCTGAAGTCCATCGGCGAGCAGGGTAAACTGACCGACGATCTGGCGAAGGCTATCACCGGCACGCTGAGCAAAACCGAACTCGAAGACCTCTATCTACCCTACAAACCGAAACGCCGCACTCGCGGGCAGATTGCTATCGAAGCTGGCCTGGCACCGCTGGCGGATCTGCTGTGGGACACGCCGTCGCACGATCCGCAAACCGAAGCGGAGAAGTTCATTGACGCCGATAAAGGCGTGGCCGACAGCAAAGCCGCGCTGGACGGCGCGCGCTACATCCTGATGGAGCGCTTTGCTGAAGATGCTGCCCTGCTGGCAAAGGTGCGCGACTACCTGTGGAAAAACGCCCACCTGACGTCGACCGTGGTCGCGGGCAAAGAGGAGGAGGGCGCGAAGTTCCGCGACTACTTCGATCACCATGAGCCGATCTCAACCGTACCGTCCCACCGCGCGCTGGCGATGTTCCGCGGCCGCAACGAAGGCGTGCTGCAGCTGGCGCTGAATGCCGATCCGCAGTTTGATGAGCCGCCGAAAGAGAGCCACTGCGAGCAGATTATTATCGATCATCTGGGTCTGCGCCTGAACAATGCTCCGGCGGATAGCTGGCGTAAAGGCGTGGTGAGCTGGACCTGGCGCATCAAGGTGCTGATGCATCTGGAGACCGAGCTAATGGGCACGGTGCGCGAGCGCGCCGAAGATGAAGCCATTAACGTATTTGCCCGTAACCTGCACGACCTGCTGATGGCGGCCCCTGCCGGGCTGCGCGCGACCATGGGTCTCGATCCTGGCCTGCGTACCGGCGTGAAGGTGGCGGTTGTCGACGGCACCGGCAAGCTGGTGGCGACCGATACTATCTATCCCCACACCGGCCAGGCAGCGAAAGCCGCCGCCGTCGTGGCTGCGCTGTGCGAAAAACATAACGTGGAGCTGGTGGCGATCGGTAACGGTACCGCTTCCCGTGAAACCGAGCGTTTCTACCTCGACGTGCAGAAGCAGTTCCCGCAAGTAAAAGGCCAGAAGGTGATCGTCAGCGAGGCGGGAGCGTCCGTCTACTCCGCCTCCGAGCTGGCAGCGCAGGAGTTCCCCGGTCTTGACGTTTCTCTGCGCGGCGCGGTCTCCATTGCCCGTCGCCTGCAGGATCCGCTGGCAGAGCTGGTGAAGATCGATCCGAAATCCATCGGCGTCGGCCAGTACCAGCACGATGTGAGCCAGACCCAGCTGGCCCGTAAACTGGATGCGGTGGTAGAAGACTGCGTAAACGCCGTCGGCGTCGATCTCAATACCGCCTCCGTGCCGCTGCTGACTCGCGTGGCGGGCCTGACCCGCATGATGGCGCAAAACATCGTGGCGTGGCGCGACGAGAACGGTCAGTTCCACAACCGCCAGCAGCTGCTGAAGGTGAGTCGTCTTGGGCCGAAAGCCTTTGAGCAGTGCGCAGGCTTCCTGCGTATTAACCACGGCGACAACCCGCTGGATGCCTCCACCGTTCACCCGGAAGCTTACCCGGTGGTCGAACGTATCCTGGCCGCAACCGAGCACTCGCTGCGCGACCTGATGGGCAACAGCAGCAATCTACGCGGCCTGAAAGCATCCGACTTTACCGACGAGCGCTTTGGCGTGCCGACGGTGACCGACATCATCAAAGAGCTGGAGAAACCCGGCCGCGATCCGCGTCCCGAGTTTAAAACCGCTACCTTTGCCGATGGCGTTGAAACCATGAACGACCTGCAGCCGGGAATGATCCTCGAAGGCGCGGTCACCAACGTGACCAACTTCGGTGCCTTTGTGGATATCGGTGTCCATCAGGACGGCCTGGTGCACATCTCTTCCCTGGCCAATAAGTTCGTTGAGGATCCCCATACGGTGGTGAAGGCGGGCGACATTGTCAAAGTGAAGGTGCTGGAGGTTGACCTGCCCCGCAAGCGTATCGCCCTGACCATGCGTCTGGACGAGCAGCCTGGCGAAGGCAACGCCCGTCGCGGCAACGGCAATAGCAACAGCGCGCCGCGTGAGCCCGCTGCCCGCCAGGCGAAGCCGCGTGGTCGTGAGGCGCAACCATCAGGCAACAGCGCGATGATGGACGCGCTGGCAGCGGCAATGGGTAAAAAACGATAACGCGTTTTCATATCGTGATGTGCCGTGTTACCACAACGTATATTAATTAATTCTCGCTGTTAAAAGCGCTGTGGCAAATATTGCGCTAAATCAAAAGTAATAGTCATTCTTACCTAATTCAACACTCCTACACATTTTAATGATTGATGATAAAAACTATTATCATTACCATTGTGCTGTTGATTATTTAACCATTGATCTAGTAGGTCCTATGTCCTTCTCGCCAGCCAGCGCGTGGAAAATCGTGGGGTTTTCCCGTGAAATTAGTCCGGCCTACCGGCAAAAATTGCTCTCCCTGGGCATGCTCCCTGGGTCATCATTTAATGTGGTGCGTGTCGCCCCTCTGGGCGATCCCATTCATATTCAAACCCGGCGCGTCAGCCTGGTATTACGCAAAAAAGATCTCGCGTTATTAGAGGTAGAAGCCCTGCCGCAATAACGGCGCTCTACGCAATGAGTCTGCTATTATGAAAAAATTAACCCTTGGCCTTATTGGTAATCCTAATTCCGGCAAGACAACCCTTTTTAACCAGCTAACGGGCGCACGTCAGCGCGTGGGCAACTGGGCGGGAGTCACCGTCGAGCGTAAAGAGGGCTCCTTTACCACCACCGACGCGCAGGTGACCCTGGTCGATCTGCCCGGCACCTACTCGTTGACCACTATCTCGTCGCAAACTTCCCTCGATGAGCAGATCGCCTGCCACTATATTCTCAGCGGCGACGCCGATATGCTGATCAACGTCGTCGATGCCTCGAACCTGGAGCGTAACCTCTACCTGACGCTGCAGCTGCTGGAGCTGGGCATCCCCTGCATCGTCGCGCTGAACATGCTGGATATTGCCGAGAAGCAGCAGATCCGTATCGATATCGACGCCCTCGCCATACGACTTGGCTGTCCGGTAGTACCGCTGGTTTCGACTCGCGGACGCGGTATTGAGGCGCTGAAAATGGCCATCGATCGTCATCAGCGCAACAGCGATATCGAGCGGGTTCACTACGCTCAGCCCCTGGTGCGCGAAGCCGAAACGCTGGCGATGGCGATGGCCGCTGATATGCCTCTTCAGCAACGCCGCTGGCTGGGTTTGCAGATGCTGGAGGGTGATATCTACAGCCGCGCCTATGCCGGGGACGCTGCCCACAGGCTGGATGCGTCGCTGGCGCGCCTCGGTGAGGAGATGGACGATCCGGCCCTGCACATTGCCGACGCCCGCTACCAGACCATCGCCGCCATTTGCGACACGGTGAGCAACACCCTTACCGCCGAACCGAGCCGCTTTACCGCCGCGATGGACCGGCTCATCATCAACCGCGTGCTGGGCCTGCCGATCTTTCTGCTGGTGATGTACGTCATGTTCGTGCTCGCCATCAACATCGGTGGCGCGCTGTCGCCTATTTTCGACGCCGGTTCGGTCGCTATATTTATCCATGGTACGCAGTGGCTGGGTTATACCCTGCACTTCCCGCAGTGGCTGACCATCTTCCTGGCCCAGGGGATTGGGGGCGGGATCAACACCGTCCTGCCGCTGGTGCCGCAGATCGGCATGATGTACCTGTTCCTCTCTTTCCTTGAGGACTCAGGCTACATGGCGCGGGCGGCGTTTGTGATGGATCGCCTGATGCAGTCCCTTGGCCTGCCGGGAAAATCCTTCGTTCCGCTGATCGTCGGCTTCGGCTGCAACGTGCCGTCGGTGATGGGGGCGCGCACTCTTGATGCGCCGCGCGAGCGCCTGATGACCATTATGATGGCACCGTTTATGTCCTGCGGGGCACGACTGGCCATCTTCGCCGTGTTTGCCGCCGCCTTTTTCGGCCAGGAGGGGGCGCTGGCGGTCTTCTCTCTCTATCTGCTCGGCATCGTGATGGCGATCCTCACCGGCCTGATGCTCAAGCACACCATTATGCGCGGCGAAGCATCGCCTTTTGTGATGGAGCTGCCGGTCTACCACATTCCCCATCTGAAGAGCCTGGCGATCCAGACCTGGCAGCGGCTGAAGGGCTTTGTGCTCCGCGCCGGGAAGGTGATCGTGGTGGTCAGTATCTTCCTGAGCGCCCTGAACAGCTTTACGCTGAGCGGGACGGCGGCCACCACCATCAACGATTCGGCGCTGGCCGCCGTCAGCCGGGTCTTTACCCCGCTGCTTAGGCCCATCGGCGTCCACGAGGATAACTGGCAGGCCACCGTCGGTCTCTTCACCGGTGCGATGGCAAAAGAGGTGGTGGTAGGCACGCTAAACACTCTCTATACCGCCGAGAACATCGAGCAGGAGGCGTTCGATCCCGCTACCTTCAGCCTGACTGATGAACTGACCGGAGCCCTGGACGAGACCTGGCAGAGCCTGATCGACACCTTTAGCCTGAGCGTGCTGGCTAACCCCATTGAAGCCAGCAAAGGCGACGGGGAGATGGCGACCGGCACCATGGGGGTGATGGACGAAAAATTTGGCAGCGCCGCGGCCGCATACAGCTATCTGATCTTTGTCCTGCTCTATATTCCCTGCATCTCGGTAATGGGGGCGATCGCCCGCGAAGCCAGCCGCGGCTGGATGGGCTTCTCGATCCTTTGGGGGCTGAATATCGCCTACTCGCTGGCAACGCTCTTCTACCAGACCGCCAGCTTTAGCGCCCATCCGCGTTATAGCCTGATCTGCATTCTGGCGGTGGTGCTGTTTAACGTTCTGCTACTGGGGGGCCTGCGCCGGGCGAGAAGCCGGATCGACGTCAACCTGCTGGCAGCCCGCAAAACGGCGGCCAGTGTCGTACGCGTTGAATACGTTGAAGAGGAAGCGGAGGGATATCTGAGCGGCAAATGTAAAAACTGTCCGCAGAGCAAGGCGTGTCAGCACTAACAGCAGATGCTGCGCCAGAGAATACAGGCGGGCGCAGTGCCCGCCTGCCGTAGGTTACTTATAGACATCCGCCGTGGCGCGAATGTCTTTACTGATTTTGTCCCCGCTGGTGATCACATAGTACTTACCGCCCAGCTCATCGGCTTTCTTCTCCAGCTCTGCCCGGGCGTCCATCGGTGCTGACGTATCCGAGGTGCTGATGGTGCCCACTTTGGTCAGATTCATCTCTTTAATTTTATCTTTCTGCACCTCTTCCGCAGCCATTACGCTAAACGAGAGTGCACCAATAACCAGAGATACAACGATACCTGCTGTACGTTTCATAGCCTTTACTCCATACGGTAGTGGATGCCATTACGCTTTATGTTGAACGCCAAATAGATAAATACGTTTAAATTTTAGTCTGTTCCAGCCGTTTCGCCAGCGGCTGCGTAAACTCCACCAGGATCTGGCAAAAGGCCTCAGGATGCGAAATGAAGGGCGCATGCGCCGCCTTGGCAAACACCAGCGACTCACTCTGCGGCCACAGTGCGTCCAGCCACGGCACGATTTTGCGCGGGACCAGCCCGTCAAGACGCCCGTAGAGGCGGAGGAACGGCTGCGTCAGCTCTGCCAGCGGCGCGCGCAGATCGGCCGTTTTGAGGATCTCTAGCCCGCCATTAAGCACCTCTACCGACGGCATCGGCAGCGCCAGCACGGCGTGCTTCAGCTTCCGGGCATCGTCCCGGGCGGTCTCCGTGCCCAGGGTTTGCAGGGCCAGGAAACGCTCCACGGTGCGCTGAAAGTTATCGCTCAGCTGCTGCTGGAAGCCGGACAGCACCTCGGGCTTGATGCCCGGCCAATCGCCGTCGGCGCTGAAGCAGGGAGAGGACGCGACCGTCACCAGGGCGCTAACGCGGTCGGGGGCGCTTAACGCCGCCTGGCTTGCCACCAGCCCGCCAAGACTCCAGCCAAGCCAGATCGCCTGTTTTGGCGCGTGGGCCAGCACAATCTCCGTCATCTCGGCCAGGCTCAGCGCGCCGAAGCCGGTGCTGCGACCGTAGCCTGGCAGATCCACCAGGTGCAGGGTAAAATGCGAGGCCAGCTCCGCCGTAATGCAATCCCACACCTCTGCATTCAGTCCCCATCCGTGCAGCAGCACAAGATGACAATTTCCTTCGCCTTTGGTTTGCCACCAGATGTCGTTCATCCGCTATTGTTCTCTTCTCATATCCAGGAGGGTACGTATGCTAACAGCGCCAGGCTTGTGCTGGCTATGCCGAATGCCACTCGCCCTGCCCCGCTCAGGGATCTGCTCCATCTGTCGCCGGACGGTTCGCCTCACAGAGAGCGTATGCCCGCAGTGCGGCCTGCCCGCCGCCAGCCCAATTTTGCCCTGCGGCCGCTGCCTGCAAAAGCCGCCGCCGTGGCAGAGGCTGGTGGCGGTCAGCGCTTATGCACCGCCGCTGAGTCTGCTGATCCACCAGCTGAAGTTTTCTCGTCGACCCGAGCTGGCTGCGGCGCTGGCCCGACTGCAATTGCTCGCCCTTCTTGATGCTCGCCGTACCACGCAGCTTGCGTTGCCGGACCGGATTGTCAGCGTGCCGCTCTATTCGCGCCGCCAGTGGCAACGGGGCTTTAACCAGAGCGATCTGCTCTGCCGCCCGCTGGCGCGCTGGCTGGGCTGCCGCTACGCCAGCAATACCCTGACCCGCATCCGCCCGGCCCTAACCCAGCATTTTCTCAGCGCTCGCCGACGAAGAAGCAATTTGAAAAATGCCTTTCGCCTTGAATTGCCGCTCGACGGCCTCCATATGGCTATTGTGGATGATGTCGTCACTACCGGCAGCACCGTTGCGGAGATCACCCGTCTGCTGTTGCAGGGCGGCGCGGCGACTGTTCAGGTATGGTGCCTATGTCGAACCTTGTAGAGGCGCGATGATGGGCGTATTATAACCGAGTAAAACAGTCAACTATTTAGGCCATTGCTATGATCCATATTTCCGACGCAGCTCAGGCGCACTTTGCCAAACTGCTGGCAAATCAGGAAGAAGGAACACAAATCCGCGTATTTGTGATCAATCCAGGCACGCCAAATGCCGAGTGCGGCGTCTCTTACTGCCCGCCGGATGCAGTGGAAGCAACGGATACCGCGTTACCCTTTTCGCTGCTGACCGCGTACGTCGACGAGCTGAGCGCCCCGTATCTGGAAGATGCGGAGATCGACTTTGTTACTGACCAGCTGGGCTCCCAGCTAACGCTGAAGGCACCCAACGCCAAAATGCGTAAGGTGACTGACGATGCCCCGCTGATGGAGCGCGTTGAGTATCTGCTCCAGTCGCAGATCAACCCGCAGCTGGCTGGTCACGGCGGCCGCGTTACGCTGATGGAGATCACCGACGAAGGCTACGCCATTCTGCAGTTTGGCGGCGGCTGTAACGGCTGCTCAATGGTCGACGTCACGCTGAAAGAGGGGATCGAGAAGCAGCTGCTGAACGAGTTCCCTGAGTTGAAAGGCGTGCGCGATCTGACCGAACACCAGCGCGGCGAACACTCCTACTACTGATCGTCCTGCCTTCTGCTGTTCTGCCCGGTGGCGCTCCGCTGACCGGGCTTCTTCACCCCGCTTTATAATATGACCCACGTCGCACTTCTTAAATTTACCCGCCCGAAGTGATTCTATTCGCCTGCATGTTACCCGTATCATCCCTTTGTGCAGTTAAAACTACTTAATAAGCCAGTTACTTTGTAGATAAGCGTTACCCATAACATCATAAAGGCCAGGTAAACCATGCCACTTATCATCGTTGCTCTCGGTGTTGTTCTATTACTTCTGTTAATGATCCGCTTTAAATTAAACGGCTTCATTGCATTGATCCTGGTGGCGCTTGCCGTCGGGCTGATGCAGGGGATGCCGGTGGATAAAGTTATCGCCTCCATTAAAGCAGGCGTTGGCGGGACCCTCGGCAGCCTCGCCCTGATCATGGGCTTCGGTGCCATGCTGGGTAAGATGCTGGCGGACTGCGGCGGTGCCCAGCGGATCGCCACGACCCTGATTGACAAGTTTGGTCAGAAATATATCCAGTGGGCAGTGGTCTTAACCGGTTTTACCGTCGGCTTCGCGCTGTTCTATGAGGTGGGCTTCGTACTGCTGCTGCCGCTGGTGTTCACCATCGCGGCGAAAGCGCGCGTGCCGCTGCTCTATGTGGGTGTGCCGATGGCCGCCTCGCTCTCCGTGACCCATGGCTTCCTGCCGCCGCACCCAGGCCCGACCGCTATCGCTACCATCTTCCATGCGGACATGGGCAAAACCCTGCTCTACGGTACGCTGCTGGCTATCCCGACCGTGATCCTGGCCGGTCCGGTCTATGCGCGTTTCCTGAAGAAGATCGATAAGCCGATCCCGGAAGGCCTCTATAACGCAAAAACCTTTACCGAAGCGGAAATGCCAAGCTTTAGCGTCAGCGTCTGGACCTCGCTGGTACCGGTGATCCTGATGGCCGGTCGCGCCGTCGCTGAGATGATCCTGCCAAAAGGCCATCCGGTGCTTGCCTACGCCGAGTTCTTTGGCGACCCGGTGATGGCAACGCTGATTGCCGTGCTGATCGCGATCTTCACCTTTGGCCTTAACCGTGGCCGCTCGATGGATCAGATCACCGAGACCATCACCTCCTCGATTAAAATCATTGCCATGATGCTGCTGATTATCGGCGGCGGCGGCGCGTTCAAGCAGGTGCTGGTGGACAGCGGCGTGGATAAATACATCGCAGCGATGATGCACTCTACCAACCTGTCGCCGCTGTTTATGGCGTGGTCTATTGCCGCCGTGCTGCGTATCGCCCTTGGCTCTGCTACCGTGGCGGCCATCACCGCTGGCGGCATCGCGGCTCCGCTGATTGCCACTACCGGCGTCAGCCCTGAGCTGATGGTGATCGCCGTCGGCTCCGGCAGCGTGATCTTCTCCCACGTGAACGATCCGGGGTTCTGGCTGTTCAAGGAGTATTTCAACCTGAGCATCGGTGAGACCATGAAGTCATGGTCGGCGCTGGAGACCATTATTGCGGTGTGCGGCCTGATCGGCTGTCTGCTGCTGGGAATGGTAATTTAGTTGATGTGCCCGGCGGCGCTGCGCCGCCGGGTGATCATTTACTTCTTCAATGCCGCCTTGCGCCGCTTGTCCAGATCCTTCACCAGCCTGTTCACCTTCTCATCGGCAAACATCTTCTCCAGCGACGTCGACAGCTTGCGCCGCCAGTTTTTGTACTGGTAGCTGGTGCCCGGCACGTTGACCGGATCCGCCATATCCAGCCAGTCTTCCGGCTGAAGCCCAAGCAGTGCGCTGCTGCTGTCGGCAATATAGCGTTGCAGACCCCGATTAAGGGTGGCATTCATCGCCATGCGAGCCGCTTTGCGCCCGGTGCTTTTCGGCAGACAGCCGTGCTGGTGCAGCGCGTCCAGCAGGCCCTGTTTAGCCCGCTCGCGATCCGCATACAGCCCACGCAGCACCTCTTCGTCCGGATAGAGTCCGAGGGTTTTGCCGAGGGTCAGATCGTCCGCCTCCCAGTAGCCGCGCAGGGTCGGCAGGTCGTGGGTCGTGGCTACCGCCATCGACTGGGCAGGCCATAACTCAGGGGCACGCACCCGCTTTTTATCATCGCTTTCGAAATAGAGCACCTTGTAGGAGTAAACCCCGCTGTCGCGCAGCTTGCTGACGATCTCCTTCGGCACGGTGCCAAGATCTTCACCAATCACCATGCAGCTGTGGCGTTGACTCTCCAGGGCAAGGATCGCCAGCATGTCATCCACCGGATAGTGAACATACGCCCCCTGATCCGCCGTCTCACCATAGGGGATCCACCACAGGCGCAGGAGCGACATCACATGGTCGATACGCAGCGCGCCGCAGCTCTTCATGTTGGCCCGCAGGAGCTGAACAAACGGCTCATAGCCACGGGCGGTGATGATATGCGGATCCATCGGCGGCAGGCCCCAGTTTTGCCCCAGCGGTCCAAGAATATCCGGCGGCGCACCCACGGAGGCTTCCAGGCAGTACAGCTCGCGGTCGCACCAGGTCTCTGACCCGCCCTCGGCAACGCCTACCGCCAGATCGCGGTAGAGGCCTATCGGCATCGCAAAGCCCTGGCTGGTCTCCCAGCACTCTGCCAGCTGCACGGCGGCCAGCCACTGTAGCCAGAGGTAGAAATCCACCTCGTCGGCGTGCTCCTGACAGAAGGCTTTTACCTGCGGGCTGTCGGTGCGCCGATAGGTTTCCGGCCATACCGGCCAGCCCCAGCGCATCTCATCCTCTTTCACCTGATGCTCATGCAGAGCATCAAACGCCGCCTGCCAGTAGAGGCCCTCGCCCTGCTGCTGCACAAAACCGCGAAACGCCGCCATCTGCTCGTCGTCGTCCGCTCGATCGGCAAAGAGACGCCACGCCATTTTCAGCGCCGCCAGCTTGAGGGCGGTGACGCCGGCATAGTCAACCCACTCGCTGTCGCGCGCCGCACTGAGCGCTTTCTGGGTAGAGTCCATCTTCCACCACGTCTGCGCCTCGTCGCTGCGCTGGAAATCCTCTATGGCGTTAACGTCGATATAGAGCACGTTAAGCCAGCGCCGTGAGGAGGGGCTATAGGGGCTGGCGCTCTCCGGCATCGCCGGATAGAGAGCATGAACCGGATTGAGGCCGATAAACGCCCCGCCCCGCTTCCCGACCTCGACCAGCATGGCCTTCAGATCGCCGAAGTCGCCGATACCCCAGTTTTTCTCCGAGCGCAGGGTGTAAAGCTGTACGGTAGCACCCCACAGCTTTTTGCCCTCCAACAGCGCCTCGGGCTCATAGCAGCGCGGCGGGGCGACAATCACCCGGCACTGCCACTGCTTTTTACCCTGGCGCAGGGTCAGGGTGTGATACCCCTCTGCCAGCGAGGCGGGCAGCGTAATCCGCTTCTTGTCGCGGAACGTCCCCTGGTGCTGCTCGCCCGTTTCGGTCGTGAGCGTCCAGCTAAATTCGCCGCTGCCCTCAACGGGCAACGACAGCCTTTTGCCGTGGATCAGCACCTTAACCTGCGCCACAGGGGCCGCAGCCGCCTTTTTGGCCGCAGCGGGGTGCATTGCGTTAAGCAAACGCCGTTTGGTTTCGGCTCCAATTGACTGGGGTTTGCCGTGGGCGTTGATATAGTTGGGGCTAATGCCCGCCGCCAGCGCGGCGTCAGCCAGACGTTTACTTTCCATGGCGCTCCTTAGCGTTTGGCCTGCCAGATCAGGTTTTGATAGTCACGAATTGAGCGATCGGAGCTGAACATGCCGCAGCGGGCGGTATTGAGGATCGCCGCGCGGGTCCACGCCTCCTGGTCACGATAGAGCACGTCGACCTGTTTTTGCGCCTCAACGTAGGCGGCAAAGTCAGCGGCAACCAGGTAGGGATCGCCCCCCTCTTTGCCGATGCTGTGCAGCATCAGGTCGAACGCATGCTTGTCGCCGTCGCTGTATTTACCGCTCTCCAGCTCTTTGAGGATCGCATTCAACAGCTTGTCTTTCTTGCGCCATTTAACCGGATCGTAGCCCTTCGCCTTCAGGGCCTTCACCTCTTCCACAGTATGGCCGAAGATGAAGATATTCTCTTCGCCGACCTGCTCGGCAATCTCAACGTTTGCCCCATCCAGCGTGCCCACGGTGAGCGCGCCGTTCAGTGCCAGCTTCATGTTGCCGGTACCGGAGGCCTCTTTCCCGGCAGTAGAGATCTGCTCGGAGACGTCCGCCGCAGGGATCAGCTTCTCGGCCGCCGAGACGCAGTAGTCCGGCAGGAAGACCACCTTCAGCTTGTCGCCCACGCGTGGGTCGTTGTTGATCGCCTCTGCCACCTTATTGATAGCAAAAATAATGTTCTTCGCCAGGTAGTAGCCCGGCGCAGCTTTGGCCCCAAACAGGAAGACGCGCGGCACGCGGTCCGCCTCCGGGTTCTCGCGGATCTCTTTGTAGAGGGCGAGGATGTGCAGCAGATTCAGGTGCTGACGCTTGTACTCATGCAGGCGCTTGATCTGAATATCAAAAATAGCGTTAGGGTTGATCGCGATCCCGGTACGCGCTTTCACAAACTCCACCAGCTGCGTCTTGTTCTCCTGCTTGATAGCGCGATACTGCTGACGGAAGCTGGCGTCGTCAGCATACTTCTCCAGGCCCAGCAGCTGGTCGAGATCGTTCGCCCACTCAGTCTTCAGCGTCTTATCAAGCAGCGCGGCAAGCGCCGGGTTGCACTGCTTGATCCAGCGGCGCGGGGTGATGCCGTTCGTGACGTTATGGAACTTGTTCGGCCACAGCTGGTGATACTCCGGGAAGAGATCCTTCACCACCAGGTCCGAGTGCAGCGCCGCCACGCCGTTGACCGCAAAACCGCTCACGACGCAGAGGTTAGCCATGCGTACCTGACCGTCATAGACCACCGCCAGCTTGGCCCACACCGCCTCGTTGCCCGGCCAGGTTTTTACTACCTGCTTTTTAAAGCGGTCGTTGATCTCTTTGATGATCTGCATATGGCGCGGCAGCAGCGGCTTCAGCAGACGCTCATGCCAGTTCTCCAGCGCCTCCGGCATCAGCGTGTGGTTGGTATAGGCAAACAGGCGGCTGGTAATTGACCACGCCTCGTCCCAGCTCAGCTGATGCTCGTCGATCAGCACGCGCAGCATCTCCGGGATGGCGATGGTCGGGTGGGTATCGTTGAGCTGGATCACTTCGTAGTCCGGCAGCTCCGCCAGCTTGCGCCCGGCCAGATGGTGACGGCGCAGAATATCCGCTACCGAGCAGGCGCACTGGAAATACTGCTGCATCAGGCGCAGCTTTTTACCCGCGGTGTGGTTGTCGTTAGGATAGAGAACTTTAGTCAGCTTTTCGGCGTCGATACCCTGCTGTTCGGCACGCAGGAAATCGCCATCGTTAAATTTCGTCAGGTCAAACGGGTGAGCATGCCTGGCCTGCCACAGTCGCAAAGGCTGCGCCACGCCGTTCCGGTAGCCCAGCACCGGCAGATCCCACGCCTCGCCGATCAGGGAAAACGCTGGCTCCCAGCGCCCGTCCCGGCTCACCTTGCCGCCAAGATTGACCTTCACGTCCAGCGCGGCGTTGTGCTGGAACCAGGGGTAGCTGCCGCGATGCCAGTCGTCCGGGGCCTCCTGCTGCTGCCCGTCGACAAAGGACTGGCGGAACAGACCGTACTGATAGTTCAGGCCATAGCCGATAGCGGGCTGGCCTACCGTCGCCATCGAGTCCAGGAAGCAGGCTGCCAGCCGCCCTAAACCACCGTTGCCCAGCGCCGGATCGATCTCCTCCTCCAGCAGGTCGGTGAGATTAACGTTATGCGTTTGCAGCAGATCGCTCACCTCCTGATACCAGCCCATGTTAAGCAGGTTGTTGCCGGTCAGGCGGCCAATCAAAAACTCCATGGAGATGTAGTTTACGTGGCGCTGATCCTCTGTGGGTTTGGCTACCGCCTGGGCAGCGAGCTGCTCCGCCAGCGCGCCGCTGACCGCATGCCACCACTGGTGGGGCGTCATCTCTTCGGCGGAACGGAGACCAAAACGCTGCCACTGACGCGTCAGGGCGGCGGTAAACTGAGCTTTGTTAAAGGTTGGCTGTGACATAGCAAAGGGGGATCCTGTAAGTAAAAACAACGTTAGCGCTAGTTTGCCTGGCCCCTACGCTGACTTCCTCATCCTGCCAGGGAAAAGCCCAGGAGGAGCCGCAGGGATGAGCCAAAAGTGTGACCGCTGCCACTTAAAGTTAGCTGTAAAAAGACGAATTACTCAAAAATTCAACGGTCAGACGAGACAAAAACGCATGCAAAAGTATGAGGAAATTATCGGCAGGTAACCGCGAGGGCGATCAAGGAAATGAAATGGTGTTTCATATATACATACATGAATTTAAGTTTTCTGCCGGGAAACATAGATACAAATATTAACAACCCTCCCCCTCTGGCCCTATTAATTACCACTTTTGACCTATGGATTTTGAATATCAACAACCTAATCTAACTCTGCCAAAAGTGAATATTACATTCTGCTCCATTTGCCCGCAGGCTAGTTACCACGTGCCCTCGCTACCTGTCGGGCGTTTTATTCAGCCAGGTTATGAAAATGTGACACGGTGCAAATTCAGCGCCGTAAAATTCGGACATAACTTGCAATAGAATCCATTCTGACCGACCTTATTGGTCATTAATTACGAAGCGCAAAAAAATTCCTTTTTCTTCGTTCCCTCACAGTGAAGTGATAACTATGTTGATTCCGTCCAAATTAAGTCGCCCGGTTCGTCTTGACCATACTGTGGTCCGCGAACGCCTGCTGGCTAAACTTTCCGGCGCGAACAATTTTCGTTTGGCTCTGGTTACCAGCCCGGCTGGCTATGGCAAAACGACGCTTATTTCACAGTGGGCCGCCAGTCAAGCCGATCTGGGTTGGTTCTCG
>NZ_LR607338.1:1299089-1314518 GCF_902164725.1 Pseudescherichia vulneris
GACAAGGGGTGAAGGGGGATTGACTCGCTGCGCTGCCGGTCTGTCCAACGGGCAAATGCCCGTTGTCGAACCCCGGTCGGAGGTTCTCATCCCGCCGGTGGGGTGCAACATGCGAAAAAAAAGCCCGCATTTGCATGCGAGCTTCTCTTCGAATATGGCGGTGAGGGAGGGGTTCGAACCCTCGATACGTTGCCGTATACACACTTTCCAGGCGTGCTCCTTCAGCCACTCGGACACCTCACCATATTGTCTTCCCAGCATCGCTGGGACGGCGCTAATGTAGGGAAATCCGGGTTCATCGTCAATCCCCTTTTCAATAATTTAGCGCGTTTAGACAAACTTCAAGCAACGTGCTTTCTAAATATCCAGGAACTGTTTTTTTTATCATCAGCCACCTTTATCCCTGTCACTGGAACAAATTTGTTATCCTCATCAATAGATAACGCTTTAACTAAACCATCGCATGAATGCATCTGGAGTCAGTATGGATATCATCTTCTATCATCCGTCTTTCGATACGCAATTTTGGCTGGATAAACTCTCTCAGGCACTTCCCGATGCCCAAGTCCGTGAGTGGAAGCCGGGCGATAATGAACCCGCAGACTATGCCCTGGTCTGGCATCCGCCAGTCGAAATGCTTCAGGGTCGTAGCCTGAAAGCCGTGTTTGCCCTTGGCGCAGGCGTTGACTCTATCCTGAGCCAGCTTAATGCCCACCCGGATATGCTCCCTGAAAGTATTCCGCTGTTTCGCCTCGAAGATACCGGCATGGCATTGCAGATGCAGGAGTATGCCGTGAGCCAGGTCCTGCACTGGTTCCGCCGCTTCGATGATTACCAGGCCCAGAAGCAGCAGGCCCGCTGGCAGGAGCTGGATGAGTATCAGCGTGAAGATTTTACCATCGGCATTCTCGGCGCAGGTGTGCTGGGCTCAAAGGTAGCCGAAAGCCTGCAAGCGTGGGGATTCCCGCTGCGCTGCTGGAGCCGTAGCCGTAAATCCTGGCCTGGCGTTGAAAGCTTTGCCGGCGAAAACGAACTGGGCCATTTCCTGCAAGACACCCGCGTCTTGATTAACCTCTTGCCTAATACATCAGAGACTCGAGGCATCATTAATGTATCGCTGCTGAACCAGCTGGCGGATAACGCTTATCTGCTTAATCTGGCGCGCGGCGTGCACGTGGTGGAAGACGATCTCCTCAAGGCTCTGGAGAGCGGTAAGCTGAAAGGGGCGATGCTGGACGTCTTCAGTAAAGAGCCGCTCCCGGCCAGCAGCCCACTGTGGGCGCATCCCCGCGTGGCGATGACCCCGCACATCGCTGCGGTCACGCGGCCTAATGAAGCGATCGACTATATTGCCCGTACGATTAGCAAGCTGGAACAGGGCGAGCCGGTAACCGGCCAGGTTGACCGGACTCGCGGCTACTAGCCCCGGGTTTTCATTAAAAAGGGTAATAATTCCTGTTATCCTTGAGCGTCATTAACAGAGGAGAGCGTCATGTACCCCGTTGACCTGCACATGCACACCGTCGCCAGCACCCACGCCTACAGCACCCTCCACGACTATATTGCGATAGCCAAAAGCAAAGGCCTTAAGCTTTTTGCTATCACCGATCACGGCCCGGATATGGCCGATGCCCCGCACTACTGGCACTTTGTGAATATGCGGATCTGGCCACGGCTGGTGGATGGGGTAGGGATCCTGCGCGGTATCGAGGCCAACATCAAAAACACCGCCGGTGAAATTGACTGCACCGGGCCGATGCTTCCCGCGCTGGATCTGATCATTGCCGGTTTCCATGAGCCGGTATTCGCGCCACAGGATCGGGCGACCCATACCGAGGCAATGATTGCTACCATGGCCAGCGGTAACGTGCATATTATTAGCCACCCGGGCAACCCGAAGTATCCTGTTGATATTCCCGCGATTGCCGCCGCCGCCGCGAAGTATGATGTCGCCCTGGAGATCAACAACTCCTCTTTCCTTCACTCGCGTAAAGGCAGCGAGGCAAACTGCCGTGCCATTGCCGCAGCCGTGCGTGACGCGGGAGGTTGGGTGGCGTTGGGATCCGATTCGCACACCGCTTTTTCGCTGGGTGATTTTACCGAGTGTCGCAAGGTGCTGGATGACGTCGATTTTCCGGAAGATCGGATCCTTAACGTCTCGCCGCGCCGCCTGTTAAACTTCCTTGAATCGCGCGGGATGCCGCCGATCGATGAGTTTGCTGAACTTTAATTTTTATCACGGAACCTATAATGAACGAGTTTTCAATCCTCTGCCGCGTGCTTGGCTCACTCTACTACCGCCAGCCTGAGGATCCGGTTTTGGTCCCGCTCTTTGCGTTGATCCGCGACGGTAAGCTGGCGGCAAATTGGCCGCTGGAGCAGGATGAGCTGCTTGCCCGCCTGCAGAAAAGCGTTGACGATCCGGCCCTGGCGACGGACTACCAGGCCCTGTTTGTCGGCGAGGCGTGCAGCGTCGCGCCATATCGCAGCGCGTGGCAGGAGGGGACAAACGAAGCAGAGGTGCGGGCCTTTTTAACCGCCCGGGGCATGCCGCTGTCCGATGCGCCAGCCGATCACATTGGTACGCTGCTGCTGGCCGCCTCCTGGCTGGAGGATAATGCAGCCGAGGATGAGAGTGAGGCCCTGGAAACACTCTTTGCTGACTACCTGCTGCCGTGGTGCGGAACGTTCCTTGGCAAGGTTGAGGCCCATGCGGTAACACCGTTTTGGCGCACCCTGGCAGGGCTTACCCGAGATGCCATCGCCGCCATGTGGGATGAGCTTGAAGAAGAGTCCGTAGAATAATGTGATGTAAATCACAAATAAAATGTAACTCATGTCGATCGCTTGCAAATAACGTGCGAGCGATCTCATTTCAATGGCGTGCATCTGCTAAGATGCGCGCCATGAACATACTCTTCTCAATTGCATTAACGACGGGCATTCTCTCCGGTCTTTGGGGCTGGGTTGCCGTCTCACTGGGCCTGCTGAGCTGGGCCGGTTTTCTTGGCTGTACAGCCTATTTCGCCTGCCCGCAGGGTGGGGTAAAAGGCCTGCTGATCTCTGCCTTTACCGTCATGAGCGGCGTCGCCTGGGCGCAGGTGATTATGTATGGCAGTGCGTTAAGCCCGCATCTCAGCATTGTCAGCTACATGCTTACCGGCGTCGTGGCCTTCCTGATGTGCATCCAGGCGAAAAACCTGCTGCTCTCCTTTGTTCCCGGTACGTTTATCGGTGCCTGTGCCACCTTTGCCGCCCAAGGCGACTGGCGAACGGTGGTTCCCTCGCTGGCCGTTGGGCTTCTGTTTGGCTACGCCATGAAAAATAGCGGCCTGTGGCTGGCGGCATGGCGCGACAGAGCGGCAAATTCCAGCGCAAAAAAAAGCGCGGCGGAGTGATCCGCCACGCTTTGATAGTGCTCAAGCGCGATTAGGACTCTGGCGGCGTCGCCATATGGCGGTATTTCACCAGAACCGGATCTTCGCTCTCTGCCTTGTTTTGCAGATCCCACAGTCCACGATCGATGCCATCGTTGATCAGGTAGATCACCCCGGTTTCAATCGCTGACATCAGACAGAGCATAACGGGTTCGTTCGCGGTAAAGCCGACTTCACCCTCTAACAGACGCTGGTAGTCAATGAAGCGGAACACCCCGGCCTGCACCTCATAAGAGAGGATCGTCTTGCTGGTGTTGACCGACGACAGGATCTCCCCGGTACTCACGTTGACCACGCGCAGGTTAACCGCGACCTGGTCAAGCTGGTACTGGGTGTCAGCCCCGATGCCAAAGTAACGCGCACCCACTCCACCGGACTTCACGTTGCTCTCGTAGCCGATAATCGAGCCTTCGACCATCACGTTAGCCGCAGTCAAAGACTGGAGCGGGAAACGGTTATTGACCGCCACCGTGCCGTTCTCCTGTGCAGCACGGATGATCTTCCGCTCGTTAAGCAGGTTCTGCAGCCCCTGACGCTCAAGCGGAATAAACCAGCGCGAATCCTTCAGCGCCGTAACCAGCATAGACGTGGCGCTCTGCGGGACAGCAGTGGAGAAGTTACTCGCCGGATAGGCTTTAAACTGTCCGGTTTCATCCTGAATATTATAAACAGAGACAAATATCTTACCGGTTGGCATCGGCAGATGGGTTAAATCTTGATAACTCTGAGCCCGAGGCATTAATGTTGGTTTCGCTGCTTCTTTCGGTGGAGCCGTTAAGCATCCGCTGAGTAAACAGACAGCCAGTATGGTGAGTAAGCGCTGCATAATTATTATTCCTGTAAAAACGATAGCTGTGCTTTAAAAGTCGGTTGAACCACTCTGTAAACCCGACACCTCTATAGTGGATGTTTTTCCGGTTTTTCGATCTGTTACGTTGAGCTGAAGCTGCCCATCGTTATTAGCGATATCAACAATAAAATCACTGGTGATCATTCTTCCCGGCTTGCCAGTATTAATATTGGTCAGTAATCCTCCCAGCACCTGCGACTGAATTGCCTGGGTAAAGTTATCCAGCGCAGAGGGTGTCTCTATTCCATAATTATCGTTGTAGTCCGGATCCTTATAGGAGTTTTGTGCCTGGGCGCTATTTAATAAAAAAGCGCCGTTATTGGGGTTGCCACCAAAATTAGGGTTACGAAACTGAAATGTCATATTTGCCGCAAATAGTGACGGCGAGACAAGCAAAAGCGTGACTACGGCACAGGCGATACGCATGTGAGCCTCCGAAAGAAATTTATCGTGTTTTAGAATTCATCTCGCGCCAGATCGCCAGTACCAAGCAGAGCTTGATCGATCTGCCGGCGATCCAGTGCTTCCTGGGTTTGCGCTACCGCGGCATTAACGTTGCTGTCAAAGTCGCGTTTAGTGGGAAATAAAAACGTTTGAAACACGACGTCCTGATTGACCGTAATCGTGATCCAGCTTCCCCACCGCGCGCTGGGACGTTCATTGATACTCAGGTTCCCTGTATAACTGCTTTCCCATTTATCACTAAAAGCACGATAAAAATCGTGTCCTACAGACGAGACCGTACGATCGGTCAGTAATCCGGGAACTTCCACCTCGACAGCGCGCAGGTTCCCGGCAGCCAGCAGAAGACCTGCGGCTGCAAACCATGCAACGAACCGTTTCATGGTGTTATCGCCTGAGGTTATCGTTAGCCCAGGAGACGGCCTGCGTACGATTTTTTACGGATATCTTCTTGAAAAGATTGTAGAGATGGGTTTTTACCGTGTTTTCGCTAATAAACAGCGAGCGGGCGATCTCATTATTCGATGCGCCAATGCGCAGCTTATTGAGGATCTCCTTCTCCCGGTGCGTGAGCAGCGCGGCTTCGGAGCTGTTGTAACGGTAGTTACCGGAGTGGGTAATGAGGTAGCTGGCGAGCTTTTGGGAGAAGTAGCACTCGCCACGCTGCACGCTAAGAAGGCCATCAACCACCCGGGACTGATCTTCTGTTACATAGAAAACGCCGTTGATGTGCGGCCAGCTTTCGATGTCACGGAACGGGTATTCGTCAGGCGTATTCAGCAATAGCAGCTTAACGGCATTGTTTTTCCTGCCTAAATTATCCTGCCAATAATGGATCAGTTTTTTGTCTGCCTCCATCATGTCAAACAGGATCACGCTTCCGGGCGATATATCATCCAGAGAACGTTGAATATTATGCACTTTCCCCGAAAGAGAGAGGGACTGCTTCAGATGCTGCAGTAGAGCGGCAGCCTGTAAGGAAGGTTTAGTAATCAACAGAATAGACTGACTTTGAAAACTCTGGACTTCATTAAACATAATAAACCCCGCTTGTTGGTACACCTGTCTTTTTCCCCAGGTATAACTGGGTATCCAGAAGTACTGACAGATGTTGCACTGCTGTGTGTAATCAATAAGAGTGAGCCCTATGGGCAAAATTTAACAAAAACTCAAACATACTGCTGATTTCAATCTAGCTATTACCAATCTTAAATCAAGTGTTAAACGTGTAGCAAAATGTAAAAATAAATTTTAAAATGTTATTTTGTGCTTTTTTTGATGTTTAATTTTCATGGAAAAGTTGTACAAACTAATACTTTTGCATCACATTTAAAAATCATACAAATTATTTTAACTTTATGATTTTATTATAAATATATCTTCTTTTGCACGATTTTGCTTTTTTTATGCGTCATCTTTTTATGAGCCAGCGTTATCAAAAGCAGGAAAGGGAAAGAAAAATTTGCTTTGATGATCGCAAAGCCACAATTTTTTTACGCCTACCCCCAGAAGGATGCTAGCAAGGCATAACTCATCTCCGGTTGCTATAACGCTCAAACCTGTACCAAATGAATGTGGAACAATTTATTTTCTACATTATCCATCCTTTTTTTAGACCGTTAGTACTTTAAGGTGAACATAGAGATAAAAATACCACTGGCGGGTGAGATATTATTAATATTTACCGTTACATACTCTTTTCCGTAACGCAGCGTTAACGGATGTAAAAATACGTTAATAACAGCGGAGCACATTATTCATCAGTGAGAATACTCCAGGTCCAGGTGACAACATGAAAAACAGAACGTTGATTATGGTGTTAACAATGCTGGGTGCGCCTGGGATAGCCGCCGCGTCAGGTTATGATCTGGCTGTGTCAGAATATAACTTTGCGGTAAATGAATTGAGCAAAACGTCTTACAATCAGGCTGCGATAATTGGCCAGGACGGTACCAATAATAGCGCCCAGCTACGTCAGGACGGATCTAAAATGCACGCTGTTATCTCCCAGGAAGGGGCGAGTAACCGGGCTAAAATTGATCAGGCAGGAGCCTATAACTTTGCGTATATCGATCAGTCAGGCAGTGGTAATGACGCAAGTATAACGCAAGGTGCATACGGTAATACCGCGATGATTATCCAGAAAGGTTCGGGTAACAAAGCGAATATTACGCAGTATGGTACGCAAAAAACGGCAGTTGTAGTGCAGAGGCAATCACAAATGGCTATTCGCGTTATTCAACGCTAAATCCGTTGTGAAACTAATATATCAATCCGATGGGAGTTAACCATGAAATTCATTAAAGTGGCAGCATTGGCAGCGATCGTTATTTCCGGCAGCGCTTTCGCAGGTTCCGTTGGTCAATATGGTGGCGGCAGCTACGGCGGCCCGAACTCTGAATTAAGCATTTTCCAGTACGGTAGCAACAACTCCGCACTGGCTCTGCAGACCGATGCGCGTGACTCCGATCTGACCGTGACTCAGCATGGCTCACGTAACGCCGCAGACGTAGGCCAGGGTTCTGATGACAGCTCTATCAGCCTGTCCCAGAACGGCTCTCGTAACAACGCCACTATCGACCAGTGGAATAGCCGCCACTCTGATATCGACGTACGTCAATACGGTACCGCTAACGGCGCGCTGGTTAACCAGACCGCATCTCAGTCTTACGTAGAAGTACGTCAGGTTGGCTACGGCAACAACGCAACGGCTAACCAGTACTAATTCTGTCTGGTGCGAAAAAACAGGGCTTCGGCCCTGTTTTTTTATCAGGAGGTCGCTATGCATCCCTTGCTCTTCGTTGCCGCCATGGCCAGCCAGATCACTTTCCTGACCGAGCGGCAGCAGGATATCTATACCATTACTCCCCAGGTCGTTGTCACCCAACCCTGCGTATGCCAGATCCAAATCCTCACCGTCCATGCGGGCGTAAGTGGACAGAGCAATACCCAGCAGCGAAAAACCCTGACGCTGCAAGCTAACCAGCCGACAAAACTTGCCCGCCTGAGCATGAATATCTCGCCCAAAGACACGGTTAAAGTCGTGGTTACCGTGACCGATGGCGATACCCTGCACCTCGTACAGCAGTGGCCCGCTGAGTAATAATGCAGCGAGATCCGGTGTAAAATCAATCTGCTGTATCGTTATAGAGTCTGACCGAGCGCCGTGTAATTTCTCCCGCCTGCCACACCCTGCTATACACTTAGTTGAAAGCGATAAGATAAGAGAGGCAAATATGCAATCGCGTATGGAGGTTATTCAGGGTGACATCACTACATTACAGGTAGATGTCATTGTTAATGCGGCTAATCCCTCCTTAATGGGCGGAGGCGGCGTCGATGGCGCTATCCACCGTGCCGCCGGGCCGGCGCTGCTGGCCGCCTGTAAAGCCGTGCGGGAGCAGCAGGGCGAGTGTCCACCGGGGCATGCGGTGATCACCCTTGCCGGGGCGCTACCGGCAAAGGCGGTGATCCACACCGTGGGGCCAATCTGGCGCGGCGGCGAAGAGCATGAGCAGCGGCTGCTGGAGGATGCCTACCGTAATAGCCTGAAGCTGGCCGAAGCCAACGGCTACCACTCGGTGGCGTTCCCCGCTATCAGCACCGGCATATACGGTTTTCCCAAACCTGCGGCGGCAGAAATCGCTGTCGCTACGGTTTCGGATTATCTAACCCGGCATCCGTCGATTGGTCAGGTATACTTTGTCTGTTATGACGATGAAAATACCCGACTTTATCAACGACTCCTCACCCAGCAGGGTGACGAACCAGACGCATAGTACGCGGCTGGGGCGCGCTATCGCCCCCGCCCGTGCGGCCCATCCCGACACGTGTGGTATCCTGGCGCTGGATGACAGTCTTGATGCCTTTGCCGCTCGCTACCGGCTGATTGAGATGGCCGAGCGTACCCTGGACATTCAGTACTATATCTGGGAAGACGATATGTCCGGGCGGCTACTGCTGTCCCAGCTGCTTAAGGCAGCCCGGCGGGGCGTGATAATTCGTCTGCTGCTGGACGATAACAATACCCAGGGGCTGGACGATATTCTGCGCAAGCTCAATGCCCATGCCAATATCGATGTTCGTCTGTTTAATCCCTTCTCGTTTCGCCTCTTTAGATCGCTGGGCTACCTAACCGATTTTGCTCGCCTTAACCGGCGCATGCACAATAAAAGCTTCACCGCCGATGGTGAAGTCACTATCGTGGGCGGCAGAAACATTGGCGACGCCTACTTTGGCGCGGGTGAGCAGCCGCTCTTCTCCGATCTTGATGTGCTGGCAATTGGCCCGGTGGTAAGCGACGTTGTGGCTGACTTTGAACGCTACTGGAACTGCCAGTCGGTTTCCACGCTTGAGAAAGTGCTCGATATTAAAGATGACGATATCGACGGCAAGATTCAGGTGCCAGAGTCCTGGTATAACGATGAAACGGCGCGGCGCTACCTCTCCAAGCTTGAAACCACCCAGTTTTCCACCCGGCTAGAGGCAGGAACGCTGCCTATGCTGTGGGCCAAAACTCGCCTGCTAAGCGACGATCCGCGCAAGGGGCAGGGCAGGGCACGCGAGCATACTCTATTGCCGCAGCGTCTGGTAAAGGTGATGGGGATGCCGGAGGAGCAGATCGATATCATCTCCGCCTATTTCGTCCCGACCCGCGCCGGGGTAGCGCAGCTGCTGCAGATGGTGCGCAAAGGGGTGAAAATTGCCATCCTGACCAACTCGCTAGCGGCGAACGATGTGGCAGTGGTGCACGCGGGCTATGCACGCTGGCGTAAAAAGCTGCTGCGCCACGGCGTAGCCTTATATGAGCTAAAACCCACCCGGGAAGGGGGCCGACATATACACGATCGCGGCCTGACGGGTAACTCGGGTTCCAGCCTGCACGCTAAAACCTTTAGCATTGATGGCGGGAAGGTATTTATCGGCTCGTTTAATTTCGATCCCCGCTCGGCCATGCTCAACACCGAGATGGGTTTTGTGATTGAGAGCGAGCCGCTGGCGAAGGTGATCCACAAACGTTTTCAGCAGAGCCAGCGCGATGCGGCATGGGAGCTGCGTCTTGACCGCTGGGGACGAATTAACTGGATCGACATCCATGACGGTCAAGAGCAGGTATTAAAGAAGGAGCCGAAAACGCGCTTCTGGCAGCGGATGCTGGTGCGATTAGCCTCTCGGCTGCCGGTAGAGTGGCTCCTCTAACCCTGGTTCCGCACCTGTTTTGGCTGCGCTTTGTTCGCCTCCGGCTTGCCGGAGAAGAGAAAACGCAGCAGCGGAATACGCAAATGCACTTCATAAAGAGCAATCGCACAGCCCACGACAAAGATCAGCCCGCAGATAAAGCCCAGCGTATTTGAGTGAATATGTGGCGTAATCCATGCGCCAAAGAGCAGCGTCAGCGGATGGTGCACCAAATAGATAAACAGCGACGCATTCACGAAGTAGGTTACGCGAGCCGACTGGAAGTTGAGCAGCCGATGCCCCAGCGAGAAGACCACGTTTACCATCCACAGCCCCATCACCATGGTGATGACACTCTCCGTCTCATACATCCACCCGTCACCGCTGCCGTAGCGCTGGTTAAGCAGATAGGCTACGAAAGCCAGCGCCGCGCCCAGGGTGCAGCCCCACGACGGCGTAGTAAAGAGCGCCTTGAGCCGAGGCGTAATAAAGGTTAGCGCCCCCAGCACAAAAAACGGCAGGTAGAACAGGGTCTGCATAACGGCAAAGTTAAACAGGCCATCGCTAAGAATAGGCGGATAGAGCACCAGCAGCGTACGGCGGAACGCAGCATACAGCACGCCGAGCAGCAGAAATATCAGCGTCAACTTTGGTAGGTTAAGCTGGCTAAGCAGCGCGTCCGGGTTAGCCGCAACGGCCTGCTTAAGCTTGCGAAACAGTACCAGCCCAAGCGTAGTGAGCACCACCAGCACCAGTAAAAACCAGAGGTGAGAAACCAGATCCCAGACTAAGGTATTATACTTGTCGTAAATAGAGAGGGTGTGCCAGCTGTCGGCCTTGCCCTTGACGTGCTGCAGCATCAGAAACTGCGGCAGCGTTAACAGCGGGATAGCGGTCAGCATCGGGATGCCCACACGCTCGACGCGCACTTTCCACCAGCGCTTCATGGGATAGCGCAGATAGAGCATATACGAGAAGTAGCCCGAGATAACAAAGAAGACCTGCATCCGAAAGGCGTGGATAAAGTCGTTGAACAGGGTCAGCCACCACGAAGGCGCAGCACTGTTCACGTGCCAGACGTGGCTAGAGTAGATTAATGAGATATGAAAGGGGATGCCTAGCAGCATCAGCCATGCGCGAATGGAGTCAAGAAAGTATTCGCGCTGTGCGGGTAGTTTACTCATATCACTCCGTGCAATATCAGACTTATCGTCTTATCCCTAAGACCAGTTATGATTACATTCGTTGGCAACCCTACACTAAGCGTCGCAGCCTGTCTCCAGGATAAACACGCAATTGGCAAGGTGTTGCTTTTATTTGCTTATCCACTGAGCCAGCGGCTGAACAAAGCGGGGATTAAGTTGTCGGATTGCCTGAAATACCATTAAAATAGATCGGATCGATTTAAGCACACAAAGGGGGAAGTGCTTAGTTACTATGAAACATAATCTACAAGTGATGAAAATGCGTTGGTTAGGCGCAGCGGTGCTGTTATCCCTGTACTCTTCATCGGGTTGGGCCTTTAACATCGATGACGTAGCAAAACAGGCGCAGTCATTAGCCGCAAAAGGCTATGAAGCCCCGAAAAGCAACCTGCCCTCTGTCTTCCGCGACATGAAATACGCGGACTATCAGCAGATTCAATTCAATCACGACAAAGCGTATTGGAACAACGTTAAAACCCCATTCAAGCTTGAGTTCTATCACCAGGGTATGTACTTCGACCTGCCCGTGACCGTCAATGAAGTGACGGCCTCGGCCGTGCATAAGATCAAGTACAATCCGGACTATTTCAATTTTGGCAACGTCCAGCATGACAAGGATACGGTCAAAGATTTAGGCTTCGCCGGCTTTAAGGTTCTCTATCCCATCAACAGCAAAGACAAGAACGATGAAATTGTCAGCATGCTGGGGGCGAGCTACTTCCGCGTGATCGGAGCCGGTCAGGTCTACGGTCTCTCTGCCCGTGGTCTCGCCATTGATACCGCGCTGCCGTCCGGCGAAGAGTTTCCACACTTCCGCGAGTTCTGGGTTGAGCGTCCAAAGCCTACCGACAAGCGTCTGACCATCTATGCATTGCTGGATTCTCCGCGTGCAACCGGCGCTTACCGGTTTGTGGTGATCCCGGGCCGTGACACCGTGGTGGACGTGCAGTCAAAAGTCTATCTGCGCGATAAAGTCGGCAAGCTGGGCGTCGCCCCGCTGACCAGTATGTTCCTGTTTGGGCCAAACCAGCCGTCACCGGCAACTAACTATCGCCCGGAGCTGCATGACTCCAACGGCCTCTCGATGCATGCCGGCAACGGCGAGTGGATCTGGCGTCCGCTGAACAACCCGAAACACCTGGCCGTGAGCAGCTATGCCATGGAAAACCCGCAGGGCTTTGGCCTGCTGCAGCGTGGCCGTGAGTTTAGCCGCTTCGAAGATATCGACGATCGCTACGATCTGCGTCCAAGCGCCTGGGTCACACCGAAAGGCGAGTGGGGCAAAGGTAAAATTGAGCTGGTAGAGATCCCGACCAACGATGAGACCAACGACAACATCGTGGCCTACTGGACGCCGGATCAGCTGCCGGAAGCCGGTAAAGAGATGAACTTCAAGTACACCATCACCTTTAGCCGCGATGAAGACAAACTGCACGCCCCGGATAACGCCTGGGTTACGCAGACGCGCCGCTCTACCGGCGATGTCAAACAGTCCAACCTGATCCGCCAGCCGGACGGTACCCTGGCATTTGTCGTCGACTTCACCGGTGAAGAGATGAAAAAACTGGCGCAGGACACCCCGGTTACTGCCCAGGTCAGCATCGGTGATAACGGTGAAATCGTTGAAAACGTTGTGCGCTATAACCCGGTCACTCAGGGATGGCGTTTAACCTTGCGCGTTAAGGTTAAAGACCAGAAAAAGACGACCGATATGCGTGCTGCGCTGGTGAATGCCGAGCAGCCGCTGAGTGAAACCTGGAGCTATCAGCTACCTGCCAATGAATAAGACAACTGAGTATATCGACGCGCTGTCGCTTTCCGCTGAGGGGAAAGCGGCGCTGCCGACAACGGATCTGCGCGCCGTGCACGAAGCGCTGGATGCTGAGCATCGTCGCTATGAGCGGGACGATGACAGCCCGCTGGGTTCAGTGCAGGCGCGTCTTGAACACCAATGGCCGGATTCGCTGGCGGAAGGCCAACTGATCAAGGACGATGAAGGGCGTACCCAGTTGAAGGCGATGCCTGAGGCGAAGCGCTCCTCAATGTTCCCCGATCCGTGGCGCACCAACCCGATCGGCCGCTTCTGGGACCGTCTGCGCGGTCGCGACGTGCCGCCGCGCTACCTGTCCCGTCTGACGAAAGAGCAGCAGGCCAACGAGCAGAAGTGGCGTGCGGTGGGGTCCATCCGCCGTTACATTCTGCTGCTGCTGACTATCGCCCAGACGGTGGTGGCCACGTGGTATATGAAAACCATTCTCCCGTATCAGGGCTGGGCGCTAATCGCCCCGGAAGATATGATGGGCCAGGATCTGCTTGTCTCCTTTATGCAGCTTCTGCCCTATGTGCTGCAAACCGGGATCCTGATCCTCTTTGCGGTGCTCTTCTGCTGGGTGTCGGCCGGCTTCTGGACGGCGCTGATGGGCTTCCTTCAGCTGCTGATCGGTCGCGACAAATACAGCATTTCAGCGTCTACGGTTGGGGATGAGGCGCTCAACCCGCAGCACCGTACCGCGCTGATCATGCCGATCTGTAACGAGGACGTCGATCGCGTCTTCGCCGGTCTGCGTGCGACATGGGAGTCGGTAAAGGCAACGGGTAACGCCGAGCACTTCGACGTCTATATTCTCAGCGACAGCTACAACCCCGATATCTGCGTAGCAGAGCAAAAGGCGTGGATGGAGCTGATTGCCGAGGTGCAGGGCGAAGGGCAGATCTTCTATCGTCGTCGTCGCCGCCGCGTGAAGCGTAAAAGCGGTAACATCGATGACTTCTGCCGCCGCTGGGGCAGCCAGTACAGCTACATGGTGGTGCTGGATGCAGACTCCGTGATGACCGGTGACTGCCTGTGTGGCCTGGTGCGTCTGATGGAGGCTAACCCGAACGCCGGTATTATTCAGTCGTCGCCACGCGCGTCCGGTATGGATACCCTTTACGCGCGTTGCCAGCAGTTTGCTACCCGCGTTTATGGCCCACTGTTTACCGCCGGTCTGCACTTCTGGCAGCTTGGGGAGTCGCACTACTGGGGTCACAATGCCATCATCCGCGTGCAGCCGTTCATTGAGCACTGTGCGCTGGCTCCGCTGCCGGGCGAGGGCTCGTTTGCAGGCTCTATCCTCTCTCACGACTTCGTCGAGGCGGCTCTGATGCGCCGCGCCGGTTGGGGGGTGTGGATCGCCTACGATCTGCCTGGCTCCTATGAGGAGTTGCCACCGAACCTGCTGGATGAGCTGAAACGCGACCGCCGCTGGTGCCACGGTAACCTGATGAACTTCCGCCTGTTCCTGGTAAAAGGGATGCACCCGGTACACCGCGCGGTGTTCCTGACCGGGGTGATGTCCTACCTCTCTGCGCCGCTGTGGTTTATGTTCCTCGCGCTCTCCACGGCGCTGCAGGTGGTTCACGCCCTGACCGAGCCGCAGTACTTCCTGCAGCCGCGTCAGCTGTTCCCGGTCTGGCCGCAGTGGCGTCCTGAACTGGCGATCGCGCTCTTTGCCTCGACCATGGTGCTGCTGTTCCTGCCGAAGCTGCTGAGCATTATCCTTATCTGGTGCAAAGGCACGAAAGAGTACGGTGGATTCCTGCGCGTGACGGCGTCGCTGTTGCTGGAGGTGCTGTTCTCCGTGCTGCTGGCCCCGGTGCGTATGCTGTTCCACACCGTGTTCGTGGTCAGCGCGTTCCTCGGCTGGGAAGTGGTCTGGAACTCACCCCAGCGTGACGATGACTCTACCCCGTGGGGCGAGGCGTTTATGCGTCACGGCTCGCAGATGCTGCTTGGCCTGGTGTGGGCAATCGGCATGGCGTGGCTGGATCTGCGCTTCCTGTTCTGGCTGGCACCGATCGTCGTCTCGCTGATCCTCTCCCCGTTTGTCTCGGTCATTTCGAGCCGGGCGACGGTGGGCCTGCGTACCAAGCGCTGGAAGCTGTTCCTGATCCCGGAAGAGTATTCTCCGCCGCAGGTGCTGGTGGATACCGACAGGTACCTGACGCTGAACCGTGCGCGTTCGCTGGAAAATGGCTTTATGCACGCGGTATTTAACCCGTCGTATAATGCACTGGCCACCGCCATGGCAACCGCCCGTCACCGGGCAAGCCAGGTGCTGGAGATTGCCCGCGATCGCCACGTTGAGCAGGCGCTGAACGAGACGCCGGACAAGCTCACCCGCGACCGCCGTCTGGTGCTGCTGAGCGATCCGGTGACAATGTCACGTATGCACTACCGGGTCTGGTCTTCGCCGGAGCGCTACTCCTCATGGATTAGCGAATACGACGCGTTGAAAACGAAATAACTGCTTAATGT
>NZ_LR607338.1:1314591-1361061 GCF_902164725.1 Pseudescherichia vulneris
AATACCGGCTCTACAGCCGGTATTTTTTTATAAGGAGAGGTATGCGGATAATCACTGTGGTGATCATGGCGATGCTGCTTAGCGGATGCGGCAGCATTATCAGTCGTACTCTTCCGGGGCAGGGACATGGAAACCAGTACTACCCCGGCGTCCAGTGGGACGTGCGCGACTCAAAGTGGCGCTACCTCACCGTGCTGGATCTCCCTTTCTCGCTGGTCTTTGACACGCTTCTGCTACCTATTGATGCGCATCACGGTCCCTACGAGTAATTAACGCTCGTCCCACTCGTCCGCTGCGGTGCGACCCTCTTCGGTATCCAGCGGCGGTTGAAGCTGGTATTCACCCTCATCCCACTCGTGAAGGGTATTCTCCTCCAGCCACTCCTGACGTAGCTCGATCTCATCGAAGTCACCGTCGAAAACGCTCTGTGCGGCTTCGCCGGTCAACAATGGCAGACACTCCCCGTCTTCGCCCTCATCGGCAAAAAATTCCACCTGCCACATGATCTCGCCATCCTGTAGCACATACTTCTGCATATTAAACTGCTGAATATTGGCGCTCTCTTCGTCCAGCTCCGGACTGTTGGCCAAAAACTCTTCACGAGCAGCATCAATGGCTTCTTCCAGCGTGGCGTACATGGTCATTGGTTTCTCCCTGTGAAATTGACATGTTGTTCAGGGAAAGAATAGTTGAATCTGAGATTTTACAAGAATGATTGCGGAAAATAATTCACGGGCGGGCGAGAGGATGAGTAGGCCGGACAGGGCGTTATGCCGCCATCCGGCGTTTCGGGACGCAATACTCAGTAACGGGACGGCACGCCCTCGGGACGGGTTTTAAAGCGGCGGTGCAGCCACATGTACTGCTCCGGGGCCATCAGAATGCACTTCTCGACAACCTTATTCATCCAGGCGGCGGTGGTTTCAGCATCGTCCAGCGGCGGTGACAGCTCGGGATCCAGCATCACCAGCTCGTAGCCTTTGCCGTCGGCTTTGCGGCGTGGAACAAAGGGAACCAGCGCTGCGCCTGAGAGACGCGAGAGCATCCAGGTTCCCGAGGTAGTAGCCGCCTGGTCGACGGCAAACAGCGGCACAAAGACGCTGGCACGCGGGCCGTAGTCATGGTCCGGCGCGTACCAGACGACTTCACCGTTCTTCAGCGCCTTCACCATGCCTTTCAGATCCTTGCGATCGAGCATGCTTTTATTGGAGCGTAGGCGTCCCCATGTTTGCAGCCAGTCGATCACCGGATTGTCGTTGGGGCGATAAACGCCAATGCCCGGCGTCTGCATCCCGAACATGCGTGCGCCCAGCTCCAGGGTTAAAAAGTGCACGCCAATCAGCAAAATACCGCGCTTTTGCCGCTGTAGCTCGTATACAGGTTCAAAATTGATGACCTCCATCCAGCGGGCAAGACGCTTATCTGACCAGAACCAGGCCATGCCGGTCTCCAGCAGGCCCATGCCGGTGGATTCAAAGTTCTTTACCGCCAGGGCATGACGCTCATTGGCGCTCATCTCAGGAAAGCACAGTTCAAGGTTGCGTATAGCAACGTGCGCCCGGCGCTTCATAAAACGCATGGCCAGCCGGCCAAGACCCGAGCCCAGGCGGTAGAGGAGCGGGTAGGGAAGCTGGACGATAAGCCATAAAATCCCTATGCCGAACCACGTCAGCCAGTAACGAGGGTGCAGCAACGCTGCTGAAAATTGGGGTAAATGCGTTTGGTCTTTCCTGTTATCCAACGCCTGTTCTCCTTTTTAATCATTCTGGTGTGCAAATGTAACGTAAACGCCAGGGATGTAAATTAACAGTAATTGCTTTATGATGCTGCCCGATTTTCATTCATCATTCACCGATCGCAGGAAACGTACACCATGCCAGTGTTACACAACCGCATTTCGAATGAGGAGCTGAAGGCGCGTATGCTTGCCGAAACCGAGCCGCGCATCACTGTCTCATTCTATCAATACTTTACCATTATCGATCCTCAGACCACTCGCGATGCATTATACAAGGCATTGACCGCCCTGAACGTTTTTGGTCGCATCTATCTGGCCCATGAAGGGATTAATGCACAAATAAGCGTCCCGGAGAGCCAGTTCGAGGCTCTGCGCGCCTGCCTTTACGCCTTCGATCCGGCACTGGACGGCCTGCGTCTGAACGTTGCTCTGGATGACGATGGTAAATCATTCTGGGTATTGCGCATGAAAGTCCGCGATCGCATCGTCGCCGACGGTATCGACGATCCGACCTTTGATGCCAGCGACGTCGGTGATTACCTGAAGGCCGCAGAGGTCAATGCCATGCTGGACGATCCCGATGCGATCTTTATCGATATGCGTAACCACTATGAGTATGAAGTGGGGCACTTCGAGCGGGCGCTGGAGATCCCGGCGGACACCTTCCGCGAGCAGCTGCCGAAGGCGGTCGACATGATGCAGGAGCATAAAGATAAAAAGATCGTTATGTACTGCACCGGCGGCATTCGCTGCGAGAAGGCCAGCGCGTGGATGAAGCACAACGGCTTCAATAAGGTGTGGCATATCGAAGGCGGGATTATTGAGTATGCGCGCCGGGCGCGGGAGCAGGGTCTGCCGGTACGCTTTATCGGTAAAAACTTTGTTTTTGACGAGCGGATGGGAGAGCGCATCTCTGAAGATGTGATTGCCCACTGCCACCAGTGCGGGACGCCGTGCGACAGCCATACCAACTGCCTGAACGACGGCTGCCATCTGCTGTTCATTCAGTGCCCGTCATGCGCGGAGAAGTATAAAGGCTGCTGTAGCGAGCTGTGCCAGACGGAGCGTGAGCTGCCGGAAGAGGAGCAGCGCCGCCGCCGGGCGGGGCGTGAGAATGGGAATAAGATCTTCAATAAATCCCGCGGTCGCCTGAATACCAAATTAGGCATTCCGGACCCGGAGTAAGGGGGCAACCCTGCCGGGGCGATCCCGGCAGGGGCTCTGCAAGGCGGCGCTATTTCTGGCGCACGCCCTCAACGGAGATAATCAGATCCACTTCCTGCGCTGCCGGACCCAGATCGGTATTGATGTTGAAGTCCTTCAGCTTGATTTTGCCTTCGGCTTCAAAGCCCGCGCGTACGCCGCCCCACGGATCGTCACCCTGGCCAATCAGCTTCGCTTCGAGGGTAACCGGCTTGGTCACGCCGTTAAGGGTCAGGTTACCGGTAATATCCAGCTCGTCGCCATCTTTCTTAACCCCGGTAGAGGCGAAGGTCGCTTGCGGGAACTTCGCTACGTTGAGGAAGTCCGCGCTGCGCAGGTGTTTATCGCGCTCGGCGTGGTTGGTATCGACGCTGTTGGTGTTGATAGTGACGTTGACCTTATCCGCAGCAGGGTTCTGTTCGTCAAAGGTAAATGTCCCGTTGAAGTCCTTAAAGGTACCGTACAGCCAGCTGTAACCAAGGTGCTGGATACGGAAGTTAACGAAGGCGTGCTGGCCCTCTTTATCGATTTTGTAATCGGCGGCCACGGCAGAGCCGGTGGTGAACAGCAGCGCGCCGAAGGTTAATGCCAGCAGGTTTTTCTTCATCTTATGCTCCAGAGTCAGGGGACGATTTACCCAGCATACGTTTGAGGGTGTCGTCTTTATCAATAAAATGGTGTTTAAGGGCAGCCAAGGCGTGCAGCACGGAGAGGATCACCACGCTCCATGCCAGCCACAGATGTAAAGTACCCGCGAGATCGGCCTGCGCACCGGCGTCGGTCAGCGTCGCCGGGATCTCAAACAGACCAAACACGCTAATGGCTTGACCGTCAGCGGTAGAGATCAGATAGCCGCTGATCACAATGGCGAACAGCAGGGCGTAGAGAATGATGTGTGCGCCAATGGCGGCAGCATGAGTCAGACGAGAGTAAGAGGCTAATGCTTTCGGTGGCGGAGAAACATGACGCCAGATCAGGCGAACCACCAGGCCCATCATTAGCAGTACGCCGATGCTTTTATGCAGCTCCGGGGCCTGATGATACCAGCCATCATAATAGCTCAGCGTAACCATCCACAGGCCAAGGGCAAACATGCCGTAAACCACAATGGCAACCAACCAGTGTAACGCAATAGAGACCGCACCATAGCGGCGAGCAGAATTACGCAGTTGCATAGAGTTAACCATACTCAAATATAAAGTTAACTTAAAATGGCCTGCAAAAAATATTAATGCAACTTAAAAATAACAAAAAGGGAGGCTATTTAATTTTGTTCAGTTTTTTTGCTATAATTTACCTGATGACCTTCAATGATTTCGTTTCACATTGAAAAAAATGAGCCTATTACTGAGCTTGCAGGCTGATTAGCCTGCTTACTTTCATTCAAAAAAACTGCGCTAAAATTAGGTTTTATTAAAGTAATGTCAACTTTTGTCAATATTACCTATCCGGCATAGAGTATATAAATAAAATCAATTAAGGCCAGCAGCAACCAGAAGGCAATATAGGCCATCAAATGTTCACGGACGTTTTCTGTGAGGTAAGTAAATAGCCGGCGCATTATATCTCCAGGGATAATTAAGCGTGTACAGGCCCGCGAGGGGCCTTTTGCTTATCCTGCCATGAAACGTCGTAATGAAAAGGGGGTTAAGTCAAACGCTGGCGTTTTACCTGCGGCAAAGTCAGCGACAATCTCGCCCAGTACCGACGCAAACTTAAACCCATGTCCGCTGAGGCCGGTGATAACCATCGTGCTGATGCTGTCCGGCAGCGTATCGATGATAAAGTCCTCATCTGGCGAATTATCATAGGTACAGGCGGCACCATACAGGCAGCCGCCGATGCCGGGAAGGCACTGGCGAAGGAACGGGAAGCACTCTGAGCCGTCAGTGGCGACGCGGCCAAAGGGCAGGCGCTCGTCTTCACTGCTGATAGGCTGGCCGCCGTTATGCCTGCCAATCTTAAGCGCATCGTCTTCTGCCGGAAAACCATAGTACTGGTCACCGTTAGCCAGCTCGCCGGTAAAGGCCGGAAAGTTGTTTTTACTGCTGTAGCGGCCATCGGCCTGATACCAGGCAAATACCTTACGCACCGGCTGAATGGGCAGGGCAGGTAGCAACTGCTTAACCCAGGTTCCGGCACTGACCAGCAGCTTCGTACCCTGATACTCGCCGTCAGCCGTCTCAATGGTCACGCCATCATCATGGTGATGGATCGCCGTCACCGGACAGTTAAACAGCTGTGCACAGCCCGCTTCCCGGGCGAGGCGGATCCAGGTTTTTATCGCCAGCTCGCTCTTCAGCACGCCAGAGTTGGCTTCGAACAGGGCGATGTAGTCGTCCGGCACGCGAAATTCAGGCCAGCGTGCCATCAGCGCGGCAGCGTCGAGTTGCTCAACGTTAAGGTTGAACTGCTGCGCGCTCTGCGCAACGTTGCGCAGAAAATCAGAGTCAGCGGGCCCCAGGTTAACTACGCCGCTGCGGATAAACACCTCTTCGCCGCTTTCAGCTGCCAGCTCTTCCCACAGCGCCTGCGCTCTGAGCACCAGCGGAACATACCTTTCGCCTTCGCCGTAGGCGTGGCGGATCAGCCGCGTATCGCCATGATGGCTACCCTGCTGGTGGGGCGGCATATGGGCATCGGTCATCAGCACCTTCAACCCGGCGCGGGTAGCATAATAGCCCGCCGCCGCGCCGACTGAACCGCTGCCGATAATAATTAGATCGTATTTCATTAGGCTCTCCAGGCAAAAACGCGTGCTCAGGAGAGTAATTAACCCGCCGACGTTATACAAGCCAGAAATAAATAAGGCACCCTATGGGTGCCTGTTGGTTGAAAAATGAGCATTCACTAATGCCGCTTGTACTCGTTTTCCTGGTAGTCGCCAGATTCAATTTTGGCAATGCCGGCTTCTAGAATCGATATAAATTGACGAGCAACGTCGGTCGTTAACCACAGAGTCTGTCCGACCTCGGTGTCATCACGGTCGGCGTGATTTGGGGTCTGGTAGTGCAGGCGCAGCATCAGCGCATCGTAACTATCTACGGTGCTGATGTCCCACCCTACGAGCGGATGGGTTTGAATGACTTCATTATTTTTTACCATTTTAACCCCCTAAATGCGTGTGTAGAGACAACGACTCTTGAGGTTCAATGCGTGATTATTGAAGCAACTTAAGTATATCAATAATTAAGCAGATTGCGCCAATAAAAAAATGGGGGACAGTTTTTCTGAACTTTCTTAGAATTTTTTGAACAAGAAAAGGGCTGATTAGGGCTTATTTATTACGGAGATAAGCGGCACCATCAGAATAATGCCTAAAAATGAAAAAAAGCCGGGGCGACCCGGCAAAAGCACAATAGGGAAACAACCATTAATCCTGCGTAAACCAGTCGTCCGCGCTCTCCCAGGTTTGCTGGAGGATCTCGCTAACGCGTTCTTTATCACCTTTGGCACCGCCGAGAACAGAGAGGTTGTTGGCGGCTGCATAGCGGACGGACACCTTGCTTTCGGTATCGGGATAGTCGCTCTGCAGACGGCGGGAGAGTTCGCTTGCCAGCGCGTCAATCGCGCCCGGCGGTAAGGGTGTTGTTTTAGCGATAGTCACTTCGATACGCATGATTGCCCCCTGAGTAATGTACTGTATTTTTATACAGTATAGACGCAGAACTTACAACAGGGAGCAAACTCTTTTTTAGCGACGGATCCGCCAGTTAACGCGCTCGCCCGCCAGGAAAGGGATCAGCGTATCGTCAGTGAGGGTGATGCTTTCCGGCACCTGCTCCTCTTCGCGGACCAGCTCTACGTAACCCTCGTTCACCGGCAGGCCGTAGAAGCGCGGACCGTTAAGCGAACAGAAGCCTTCAAAATGCGCCAGCGCGTTCATCTCTTCAAAGACGGTGGCATAGCTGGCCAGCGCCGTCGGGGCGTTGAAGCAGCCTGCACAGCCGCAGCTGGTCTCTTTACGCAGGCGCGCATGCGGGGCGGAGTCAGTACCAAGGAAGGCTCGCTCGAAGCCGCTGGCGACCAGCTCGCGCAGCGCCTGCTGGTGAACGTTACGCTTGAGGATCGGCAGACAGTAAAGATGCGGGCGTACGCCGCCCACCAGCATATGGTTACGGTTAAACATCAGATGCTGCGGGGTGATGGTGGCCGCCAGCAGCTCATTGCCCTCGCGTACATAGTCGGCTGCATCTTTCGTCGTGATGTGCTCAAACACCACCTTCAGCGCCGGCAGGCGCTGGCGCAGCGGCTCCATCACCGTCTCAATAAAGCGCGCCTCGCGATCGAAGATGTCGATCTCGGCGTGGGTCACTTCGCCGTGCACCAGTAGCGGCATACCCAGCGTCTGCATTCGCTCCAACACCGGCATGATAGCGTCAATGCTGGTCACCCCATGGCTGGAGTTGGTGGTGGCGTTGGCCGGATAGAGCTTGGCTGCGGTAAAGACCCCTTCGCGGAAGCCGCGCTCGACCTCGTTGGGATCCAGCGAGTCGGTAAGGTAACAGGTCATCAGCGGGGTAAAATCGTGGCCGGCAGGAACGGCGGCAAGAATACGCTGGCGGTAGGCGATGGCGGCCTCGACGGTGGTCACCGGCGGAGCCAGGTTTGGCATCACGATAGCGCGGCCATAGGTTTCACTGGTATAGGGCACCACAGTCTTCAACATATCGCCGTCGCGCAGATGTACGTGCCAGTCGTCAGGGCGGCGAATTTTTAAAACCTGGGGTTGTGCTGTCATGGTAGTGCTCCGGCTAAAGTGAAGTCAGTAATGGCTGGTTTTATGCCGGGCACTAAGCATAGGCGTAAACGTTTTCGTTTGCACCTCTTTCCTGACCGAGGTGCAAAAATTACGGTGCGCCTACGGGTCAGTTAACAAAGGGAATAACAATTTCACCCGCTTTAATCTCCAGCCCTTTGGCATACTTTTTCGCCAGCGCTTCGCCCTTGCTGCTGTCTTCGCTCAAGACGTAGGCAGGCTGCTGGTTAAAGTAGTTTTGCAGGGTCTGGTTCAGGTAAGGGATCAGGGTCTGCACCACCGGCTGCATTTTCTGCGGCATTACCGAGGCGTCTACCACCTCCATCTGCTGGAGAAAGATTGCCCCTTTCTCTTTATTAAAGACCGGGAGCGCCTTGAGCTTCAGCTTAACAGTGGCCTGCTGGCTGCCGAACAGAGAGTTAAGATCCAGCCCGGCATCGCCGGAGAGCGTAACTTTGCCCGGATCTTCGCGCCCGATGGCGCTGACCAGGTTATTTAGCACGATATGCGCATCCGCCACGCCTGGCAGGCCAATATCGCGGGAAAAATTATTGTGCTTTTGCAGCGCCTGGTTGATCTCCTGCTCGCTGACGGTGTACTGGGTGAGCTGGTTACAACCTGCCAGCAGGCCGCCTGCGACAAGGGCTGCGGCAAATAAAATCTTCTTCATGGGATCCCTCAAAAGCCATCCATTTATGCCATCGTGACATAAAGCAGCCTGGCGCACCAGCGGGAGGCGTAACAGCAGAAAAGGCTGAAAGCGGTGGCGGAAACCTGCGCTTCCGCCGTACCAGAGGTTAAATTGCGATAGATGAGAGGAGGTTAATTTGCGTCTGCTTGGCCATATTGTCGCGATAGTCGGCGACGCGGGTGGGCCAGACAATACCTGGCACAATCGTCAGGTTACGCAGCAGCGGGAAGAGGTGGATATCATCCTCAGAGAGTTCACCGTTAACCGCGTTGGGCTGGACAATATGCTTATCCAGATCGCGCAGGTCATCGCTGATTTTTTTCACCAGCCCCGGCGTATGGGCAAGATGCTCGCTAAAGTTGCCGATAGCCGCCTCTTTTTTCTTGGTGAAGTAAGCGCGCGCTTCCGGCGTCGCAAACTCATCAAACGGCGCTTTGGCAAAGCGTGGGATCAGCAGGCGATTGGTGTACTCGTTGACCTTGCGCAGCCACGCCTCAATGGCTGGCTTACGTGCGCCGGTCAGCAGCGGCGCGCCGTCGAGTTGGTCAACGTACTTCACAATGTCCAGGCTCTCGGCCATGTAGCGGCTGTCATCTTTTTGCAGGATTGGGGCCATCTTCTGGCCAATCATACGGGTGGGCGTGGCTTCATCATCGTTGAGCAACACGTTAAGTTCGACCGGCAGATTTTTCAGGCCGAAGATCATGCGGGCTTTCAGGCAGTACGGGCAGTGGTCGTAAATATAGAGCTTCACGTTTCCCCTCCAGGTGATGGTTGTCCGTAACCATCAGTATGGAAGAGAAAAAAGCGCCTTTCAAATCAGGCCTCCGGTTCGAGCACCCCAGGCCGGGGATGCCGGGGGCTGAACTGCCACCACAGCGCAAAGAGCGTTATCAGGCCAATCGCCGACAGCATCATCCACGGCAGCTCGGGCTGGCTGAAGGCTTTTCCGGCGTCGAACAGCCAGCCACCCCCCGCGTAGCCAAGGAATCCCCCGAAGGCGAGACCCAGGCGGCTAAAGCCCATATAGCTGCCCCGTGCCCGGGCGTCCGCCAGCTCGGCGCTCAGCGTTTCCCGCGCCGGTTCGGCAATAATCGAGCCGATATAAAACGTGCAAATTAATGTAAAGAGCTGTTGTAGCGAGCTCACCATGCCAATCGGCAGCAGGCTGAAGGTCATAAACAGCAGGCCAGCCATCAGGCGCTGCTCAAGGCGAAAGCGTTTTTCGCTCCAGCGGGCGAGCGGGTAGAGCAGGGTCAGCGACAGGCTTGCCTCAATGGCATACATCCACTTCACCGCTGCGGGGGAGCCAGCGATGTCGTTCACCATGATCGGCAGCATCAGCATCACCTGCACGGCCAGCATGTAGTAGCCGGTTAAGGTAAGAACGTAAGTCACGAAGCGTTTGTCGCCCATTACCCGGCTAAGCCCCTCCCGCACCGGGGTTTTCACCGTCGAGAGCCGCCACGCTGGCAGCAGCCAGGCGTTGAAGGCGGCGCAGAGGACAAAGATCACCGCGCCGGTGGCGCACACGAGGCGGAAATCGTACTGCAGCAGCCAGCTGCCAAGCAGGGCACCGATCACCGCCCCGGCGCTGTCCTGCATCATCAGCAGCGAGAAGAAACGTCCGCGCAGGTGCGGACGGATCAGCTTAACCACCAGCGCCGAGCGCGGCGGATCGAACAGCGTGCCGCCGAGGCCGGAGAGGATGCACGAGCTCCAGAGCAGCCACGGCTCCTGCGCCACGGCCATGGTGGCAAACCCGGCAGCCCGCAGCAGCATGCCGGTGACGATCATCGGCTTAGCACCAAAGCGGTCGGCGATAGCACCGCCGAAGATCCCCAGCCCCTGCTGAATAAGCTGACGCAGGCCGAGGGCAATCCCCACCATCAGGGCGGCCCAGCCGAGCTGATCCACAAAACGAATAGAAATAAGCGGGAAGACAACGAAAAAGCCCAGCACAACCAGCATATTATCGATGAGCAGGAAATATTTACCCAGGCGCCTGGCCTGCGATACGCGGGACATCTCCCCTCCTGGGAATGTCAAAATAGTTACCCTGCTATTTTGCGTGGTTGTTGGCCATTTTCCCACCGCTGCGGCGACAATATTTTTTTCTCAAAGCAACGCTTTGATTGATGCTCTTTATCGTAATAGTGGCCTGGCGCAGGTATAGTTATTCGCAGGGGTAACAAGACGTTTTGACAGGAGTGGTGATGAATGTTCGGCTATCGTAACAACGTTCCAAAAGTGCGCTTGACGACGGACCGGCTGGTGGTGCGTTTAGTGCATGAGCGCGATGCATGGCGTTTAGCAGACTACTACGCAGAGAACCGCCAGTTTTTAAAGCCCTGGGAGCCCATCCGCGATGAGAGCCACTGCTATCCGTCCGGCTGGCAGGCGCGCCTGAGTATGATTAACGAATTTCACAAGCAGGGAAGCGCCTTCTATTTTGCGCTGTTCGATCCCGATGAAAAAGAGATCATGGGCGTCGCCAACTTCTCTAACGTCGTGCGCGGCTCGTTTCACGCCTGCTACCTGGGCTACTCAATCGGGCAGAAGTGGCAGGGGCAGGGGCTGATGTTTGAGGCGCTGACCGCCGCGATCCGCTATATGCAGCGCACCCAGCATATCCACCGCATTATGGCCAACTACATGCCGCATAATCAGCGCAGCGGCGGCCTGCTGGCACGGCTGGGTTTTGAAAAAGAGGGCTATGCCAAAGCCTATCTGCTGATCGACGGTGAGTGGCGCGATCATGTCCTGACGGCGCTGACCACTCAGGAGTGGACCGCTGGCCGCAACTAAGGAAAGAAGAAAATGAAAATCCTGTTAAGCCCCGCCGAAGCGCGGATTATTGGCTGCCTGCTGGAGAAGCAGGTGACGACGCCCGAGCAGTATCCCCTCTCTCTGAATGCAGTGGTCAGCGCCTGCAACCAGAAAACCAACCGTGAACCCGTTATGTCTCTCAGCGACGCCGAGGTGCAGGATCTCCTCGACACGCTGGTCAAGCGCCACTTTCTGCGCAACGTCAGCGGCTTCGGCAACCGGGTCACGAAATACGAGCAGCGCTTTTGTAATTCCGAGTTTGGTAACCTCAAGCTCAGCAGCGGCGAGATGGCGCTCATCACCACGCTGCTGCTGCGCGGCGCGCAGACCCCTGGCGAGCTACGGATGCGGGCGGCAAGAATGCATGAGTTTGCCGACGTGCCGGAGGTCGAAAAGACCTTAGAGGTGCTGGCGGTGCGGGAGGATGGGCCCTTTGTGGTTCGCCTGCCGCGCGAGCCGGGCAAACGTGAAAGCCGCTACATGCACCTGTTTAGCGGCGAGGCGGCTCCGGAAGCCACCTCCATAGAGCGCGACGCGCCACAGCCAGAGGATCTCGCGGCGCGGGTGGCAGCGCTGGAGGGCGAGGTCGCCGAACTGAAGCAGCGTCTCGATTCGCTGCTGGCACACCTGGGAGATTAACCATGACACAGTTACGCATAGGCGTAGTGGGGCTGGGCGGAATTGCTCAGAAGGCCTGGCTGCCGGTGCTGGGCGCGGCCACCGACTGGACGTTGCAGGCGGCCTGGTCGCCGTCGCGGGAGAAGGCGTTAGAGATCTGCCAGCGCTGGCGGATGCCCTACGCCGGATCGCTGCCGGAACTGGCCGCTCAGTGCGATGCCGTGTTCGTTCACACCTCTACGGCCTCGCATTACGCGGTGGTAAGCGAACTTTTAAATGCCGGGGTCCACGTCTGCGTCGATAAGCCGCTGGCGGAGAACCTTGCCGATGCCGAGCGGCTGGTGGCGCTGGCCGCGCGTAAAAAGCTGATCCTGATGGTCGGCTTCAACCGTCGCTTTGCACCTCTGTATCGTGACCTGAAAACCCGCCTCGCCAGCGGAGCCTCGCTGCGCATGGATAAGCACCGGAGCGACAGCGTCGGGCCGCACGATCTGCGCTTTACGCTGCTGGACGACTACCTGCACGTAGTGGACACCGCCCTGTGGCTGGCGGGAGGCGAAGGCCAGCTTAACGGCGGCACGCTGCTGACCAACGACGAGGGGGCGATGATCTACGCCGAGCACCACTTTAGCCATGACGCCCTGCAAATCACCACCAGCATGCATCGCCGGGCGGGCAGCCAGCGCGAGTGGGTGCAGGCGGTGACCGACGGCGGCCTGTATGACGTGACCGACATGCGCGAGTGGCGGGAAGAGCAGGGCAGCGGCATTACGCTGCGTCCTATTCCTGGGTGGCAAAGCACCCTGGAGCAGCGCGGCTTCGTGGGCTGCGCCCAGCACTTCATCTCCTGTGTGAAAAATCAGACTGCGCCTGAAACCTCCGGCGAGCAGGCGGTGCTGGCCCAGCGCATCATCGACAGGCTCTGGCGCGAGGCGATGGTCGAATAACTCGCTGTAGTATCTGGTAATAGTTTCTGGATGTAGTATTTCATCGCAATCCAGGTAGACTAAGCGCTTCTTCTAACGCCTGCTATGCAGGCGTTTTGCCGCAGGGTTCGGATTAATACGGTAATGAATTTATTAAAATCGCTGGCTGCGGTCAGCTCGATGACTCTCTTTTCCCGCGTGCTGGGCTTTGCCCGCGATGCCATCGTGGCGCGGGTATTTGGCGCAGGCCTGGCAACCGACGCCTTTTTTGTCGCGTTCAAGCTTCCCAACCTGCTGCGCCGTATTTTTGCGGAAGGCGCGTTTTCCCAGGCGTTTGTGCCCATTCTGGCCGAGTACAAAAGCAAGCAGGGCGAAGATGCGACCCGCGTCTTTGTCGCCTATGTCTCCGGTCTGCTGACGCTGGTGCTAGCGATCGTGACCATTGCCGGGATGCTGGCCGCACCCTGGGTGATCATGGTCACCGCGCCGGGCTTTGCCGATACCGCCGACAAGTTTGCGCTCACCACCCAGCTGCTGAAGATCACCTTTCCCTACATTCTGCTAATTTCACTGGCCTCGCTGGTGGGGGCGATCCTTAACACCTGGAACCGCTTCTCGGTGCCAGCCTTTGCACCAACCCTTTTAAACGTCAGCATGATTGGCTTTGCGCTCTTTGCCGCGCCGCTGTTTCATCCGCCGGTGCTGGCGCTGGCCTGGGCGGTTACCGTTGGGGGCGTGCTGCAACTTTTTTACCAGCTGCCGCACCTCAAAAAGATCGGCATGCTGGTGCTGCCGCGCATCAGCCTACGTGATGAAGGGTCGCTCCGCGTAGTTAAGCAGATGGGGCCAGCGATCCTTGGCGTCTCGGTCAGCCAGATCTCGCTGATCATCAACACCATTTTCGCCTCGTTTCTCGCCTCAGGCTCGGTATCGTGGATGTACTACGCCGACCGCCTGATGGAGTTCCCCTCTGGCATCCTGGGCGTCGCGCTGGGCACGATCCTGCTGCCATCGCTCTCCCGCAGCTTTGCCAGCGGCAACCAGGACGAGTACTGCCGCCTGATGGACTGGGGCCTGCGCCTCTGCTTCCTGCTGGCGCTGCCGAGCGCCGTGGCGCTGGGGATCCTCGCCAAACCGCTGACGGTTTCGCTGTTCCAGTACGGCAAATTCACCGCCACCGACGCGCTGATGACTCAGAGGGCGCTGGTAGCCTACTCCGTGGGACTGATGGGGCTGATTGTGGTGAAGGTGCTGGCGCCGGGCTTCTACTCGCGGCAGGACATCAAAACCCCGGTCAAGATCGCTATCGTCACGCTGATTATGACCCAGCTAATGAACCTGGCCTTTATCGGCCCGCTCAAACATGCCGGACTGGCGCTGTCCATTGGCCTGGCGGCGTGCCTTAACGCCAGCCTGCTCTACTGGCAGCTGCGCAAGCAGAAAATCTTTACCCCGCAGCCGGGCTGGCAGCGTTTTCTGCTGCGTTTGGTTATTGCCGTTGTGGTGATGGCCGCCGCGCTGCTGGGCGTGCTCTCGGTGATGCCGGAGTGGTCGCAGGGCACCATGGCCTGGCGACTGCTGCGTCTGATGGCGGTGGTAGCAGTGGGAGGCATTGCCTACTTCGCCACGCTGGCGCTGCTGGGCTTTAAGGTGAAGGAGTTTGCTCGCCGGACGGCATAAAACAGAACAGGCCTGGGCAGCGCTGCCCGGGCCTGTGCGGTGCGAGATCAGATGGAGATTTTCTTGCCGCCGCGGTGGGAAGCCGAGGTCTGGCCATTCGCGCCGTAGAGGGCGGGCTCCTGATGCGGTTTTAGCACCTCCAGCGCCTGCCTGTTGCGCTGGATCTGATCTTCCAGCAGCCAGCCGTTGTGCTGGTTAAGCTCGCGCAGGTGCTGCGTTTTTTTCGTGATAGTCAGCCAGCGGCCAGCGATATCATCATTTGCGCTCTGCTGCATATTCTGTTCGGCACGACGCTGCTGTTCAAGATAGTCCAGCGTGGCGAGCAACGAACTCTTCTCTTCGGTAATACGCTGTAGCGCGCTGCCGTTAATCTGGCCCGCAGAAAGATGTTGTTGCTCAGCATCCATCACGCCTTTCAGCGCGTTCAGGATAACTGTCATTTGATCAAGAACTTCTGACAGTTTGCTCATACGCTCACTTACTCTGTAGGAAACTCTGCGCTTCGCTAATCAGGGCGTCGGCAATTTTGCCGGTATCCATTTTCAGCTCGCCGTTGCGGATCGCGGTTTTCAGGGCTTCCACGCGCTCCATATTGATATCTTCACTGCCCGCCTGGGTCAGCTTGGTCTGCGCATTGCTAATGGTGACGCTGGTACTGTTCGCAGTAGCGGATTTTTCCAGACGCGCTTTTGGGGTCTGAGTATCGTGAGTTTCGCGCGGTTGGACAGTGCTAACCGACTTTAAAGGCGATGTACGATCAATGCTCATAGTGTTGTCCTCATCGAGGGTTCGCGGCCGTTGTGGCTTGCCATCATCATATATTGCTTAATTATCGGCAGGTGCCGCAAATTCTTTAAAAAGATTACAGGTTAATAAGAATATTCCCATCAGGCGCTACCGTTCCGCTGACCACCTGACCTGAGGTCATGCGCACGCGGGCATTTTGCGCCACCGAGGCGTTGTTCAGCGCCTGGCCTTCACCGTTTACGCTAAAGCCGTCGCCGCTGGCGATCACCTGCACCCGCTGACCGGCTTTAACCCGCCACGACTGGCGTAGCATTGAAAGTTGAATCGCCTGACCTGGGGCCAGATCGCGCAGGCTAACCGCATCCTGGGCCTGGTTAATATCCAGCATGGTGCGCGGCGGGAGCCGATCCAGACGGCCACGCTTGAGGGTCACGCTACCCGGTTCAAGCGTGCTGCCGCGGGTAATCGCCTGGGCCGCCACCACGTAGTTGCCGGTCGCCTCTACCGTAACTTGCAAATAGCGTTTCTCATTGGCGCACTGGGCCAGCACGTTAACGTTGCCCCACAGTTTGGCGTTACCCGCGACGCTCAGCGCCGGTTGTTCGCAGGCAGGCAGCAGGTTAGCCGGTGTGCGCACGGTGACGGCGACCTCATCGCTAAAGCCTGCCAGCCGCTGGGCAAAAAAGGTGGTCAGCTGGGCGGTGAGATCCTGTGCGGCTGCAAAGGGGCTGATAAACAGCAACAGGGCGGCGCAGAGGCTTTTCACACTGTGCATGGCGAACTCCTGCCTGGATGAGAAAGTGAGAGGATTTTACCCGGAGTGCAAATCTATCAACGCAATAAATAGCGACGCATTTTGCGTTTATTCCAACGATAAGGCGTGCCCTCTGACCTTTAAGCTGTCATCTGTCAATTTCTCATCAGCGTAATAGTCATCAGCGGGGGAGACATGCTCGATAAACTCGATGCCGCGCTACGATTTCAGCAAGAAGCATTAAACCTGCGCGCGCAGCGCCAGGAAGTTCTGGCTGCCAATATTGCCAACGCCGATACCCCGGGGTATCAGGCGCGCGATATGGATTTTGCCAGTGAACTTAAAAAAGTGATGGAGCGCGGCCGGGCCGAAAGCAGCGGGGTATCGCTGGCACTGACTTCCGCTCGCCATATTCCTGCCCAGACCATCGCCGCACCGTCTACTGAACTGCTCTATCGCATTCCCGATCAGCCATCGCTGGACGGTAACACCGTCGATATGGACCGGGAGCGTACCCAGTTTGCCGATAACAGCCTGCAATACCAGACCGGGCTGAGCGTTCTGGGTGGACAGATCAAAGGCATGATGAGCGTGCTGCAGGGGGGGAATTAATAGATGGCATTACTGAACATTTTTGATATCGCCGGATCGGCGCTGACTGCTCAGTCACAGCGACTGAACGTGGCGGCCAGTAACCTGGCGAACGCCGACAGCGTCACCGGTCCCGACGGCCAGCCTTATCGCGCCAAGCAGGTGGTGTTTCAGGTGAATGCGGCTCCGGGCGCAGCCACCGGCGGCGTTAAGGTTGCCAACGTTATTGAGAGCCAGGCCCCGGAAAAACTGGTCTTTGAGCCAGGCAATCCGCTTGCCGATGCCAAAGGTTACGTACGGATGCCCAACGTAGACGTCGTCGGTGAGATGGTTAACTCCATGTCCGCTTCACGCAGCTACCAGGCAAACGTGGAAGTACTTAACACCGTGAAGAGCATGATGCTGAAAACGCTCACGCTTGGCTCGTAAAGGAGAGTCGCATGTCTATCGCTGTAAATCTCAACGACACAACCAGCAGCACTACCGCCACATCGAAAACGACCAGCGCGACCTCCGGCAGTAGCGCAACGGATCTGCAGAGCAGCTTCTTAACGCTGCTGGTGGCCCAGCTCAAAAACCAGGATCCCACCAATCCGATGGAGAACAACGAGCTGACCACTCAGCTGGCGCAGATCAACACCGTGAGCGGCATTGAGAAGCTCAATACCACCCTCGGCGCGATCTCTGGTCAGATTGACAACAGCCAGTCGCTGCAGGCGAGCACGCTGATCGGCCACGGGGTAATGATCCCGGGCACCACCGTACTGGCAGGCAGCGAAACCACGACGCCGTTTGGCGTTGAGTTGACCCAGCCGGCAGATAAAGTCACCGCGACCATTACCGATAAAAATGGCCTTGTGGTACGCACTATTGATATTGGCGGCTTGAGCGCGGGAGTTCACACCTTTAGCTGGGACGGCAAGATGACCGACGGCACCGCCGCACCGGACAGCGCCTACACCGTTTCTATCAGCGCCAGCAACGGCTCTACCCAACTGGTCGCTCAGCCGCTGCAGTTTGCGCTGGTGCAGGGCGTCACCAAAAGCAGCACCGGTAACACCTTAGATTTGGGTACCTACGGTACCACCACCCTCGACGAAGTACGGCAGATTATATAAGCCTTTACACTTATCAGGAGTAAGTCATGGCCTTCTCACAAGCGGTCAGCGGCCTGAATGCTGCGGCCACCAACCTCGATGTCATTGGTAACAACATTGCCAACTCCGCCACCTATGGCTTTAAATCTGGCACCGCGTCCTTCGCCGATATGTTTGCCGGTTCTAAAGTCGGTCTCGGCGTGAAGGTAGCGGGCATTACCCAGGACTTCACCGACGGCACGACCACCAACACCGGTCGCGGCCTGGACGTCGCCATCAGCCAGAACGGTTTCTTCCGTCTGGTCGACAGCAACGGTTCGGTATTCTACAGCCGTAACGGTCAGTTCAAGCTGGACGAAAACCGTAACATCGTTAACATGCAGGGTCTGCAGCTGACCGGCTTCCCGGCCTCCGGCACCCCGCCGACCATTCAGCAGGGCGCAAACCCGACGGCGATCTCTATCCCGAACACGCTGATGGCGGCGAAAACCACCGACACCGCGGCGATGCAGATCAACCTGAACTCCACCGATGCAGCGCCGACCGTGGCCTTCGATCCGACCAACGCCGACAGCTACAACAAAAAAGGCTCGGTAACCGTTTTCGATAGCCAGGGTAACTCTCACGACATGAACGTCTACTTCGTGAAGAGCACGGCCAGCAACACCTGGAACGTTTACACCCAGGACAGCAGCGTGGCAAACAGCGCCGCAACGCTCTCCACTACCCTGGGCTTCAGCAACACCGGTGCGCTGACCTCCGGCGGCACCGCCAGCGTGACGACGGCGACGATCCCGGGCGCGACCCCGGCGACCTTTAGCCTGAGCTTCCTGAACTCCATGCAGCAGAACACCGGCGCGAACAACATCGTGGCCACTAACCAGAACGGCTACAAGCCGGGTGACCTGGTGAGCTACCAGATCAACGACGACGGCACCGTAGTGGGTAACTACTCTAACGAGCAGAACCAGCTGCTGGGCCAGATCGTGCTGGCTAACTTCGCGAACAACGAAGGCCTGGCCTCTGAAGGCGACAACGTCTGGACGGCAACCCAGTCCTCTGGCGTGGCGCTGCTGGGCACCGCAGGCAGCGGTAACTTCGGTACCCTGACCAATGGCGCACTGGAAGCATCCAACACCGATCTGAGTAAAGAGCTGGTCAACATGATCGTCGCGCAGCGTAACTATCAGTCAAACGCGCAGACCATCAAAACCCAGGATCAGATCCTTAACACCCTGGTTAACCTGCGCTAAGCGCCTGACGGGACGGCTTTATGGATCACGCAATATATACCGCGATGGGCGCGGCCAGCCAGACGCTCAACCAGCAGGCGGTTACGGCCAGCAACCTCGCGAACGCCTCTACGCCGGGCTTCCGTGCGCAGCTCAATGCGCTGCGCGCCGTACCGGTAGAGGGCCTGTCGCTGCCTACTCGTACGCTGGTCGCGGCGTCTACCCCCGGCGCGGATATGACCCAGGGCCAGATGGACTACACCTCCCGCCCGCTGGACGTTGCCCTGCAACAGGATGGCTGGCTGGCGGTGCAGACCCCGGACGGCACCGAGGGCTATACCCGCAACGGTAATATGCAGGTGAGCCCGACGGGGCAGCTGACCATCCAGGGTAACCCGGTGATGGGCGACGCGGGTCCGATTGCCGTCCCGGAAGGAGCGGAGATCACCATTGCGGCGGACGGCACCGTCTCGGCGTTAACTCCCGGCGATCCGCCGAATACGGTATCACCCATTGGCAAGCTGAAGCTGGTCAAGGCGACCGGGGCTGAAGTGGTGCGTGGCGATGACGGCATGTTCCGTCTCAGCCAGGCCGCTCAGGCGACCCGAGGCGCTACCCTACAGGCCGATCCCACCATCCGCGTGATGTCGGGCGTGCTGGAGGGGAGCAACGTGAAGCCGGTTGCCGCGATGACCGATATGATCGCCAGCGCACGTCGCTTTGAGATGCAGATGAAGGTCATCAGCAGCGTTGATGAAAACGAGCAGCGTGCTAACTCACTGCTGTCGATGAGCTAATACAGGACTAACTATGATTAACTCTTTATGGATTGCCAAGACCGGCCTCGACGCCCAGCAAACCAATATGGACGTCATCGCCAACAACCTGGCGAACGTCAGCACCAACGGTTTCAAGCGTCAGCGCGCGGTCTTTGAAGATCTGCTCTATCAGACCGTTCGCCAGCCCGGCGCACAGTCGTCCGAGCAGACGACGCTGCCGTCAGGCCTGCAGATTGGTACCGGCGTCCGTCCGGTGGCCACCGAGCGCCTGCACAGTCAGGGTAACCTCTCCCAGACCAACAACAGTAAAGACGTGGCAATCAAAGGCCAGGGCTTCTTCCAGGTGATGCTGCCGGACGGCACCTCAGCCTATACCCGTGACGGCTCTTTCCAGGTGGATCAGAACGGCCAGCTGGTAACCGCAGGCGGTTTCCAGGTGCAGCCAGCCATTACCATTCCGGCGAACTCCCTGAGCATCACCATCGGCCGTGACGGCGTGGTGAGCGTGACCCAGCAGGGCCAGGCCGCACCGGTCCAGGTAGGGCAGCTCAACCTGACCACCTTTATGAACGATACCGGTCTGGAAAGCATTGGTGAGAACCTCTACACCGAAACGCAGTCTTCCGGTGCGCCGAACGACTCGACGCCTGGCCTGAACGGTGCAGGGCTGCTTTACCAGGGGTATGTTGAAACCTCTAACGTGAACGTGGCTGAAGAGCTGGTGAATATGATCCAGGTTCAGCGCGCTTACGAAATTAACAGTAAAGCCGTATCGACTACCGATCAGATGCTGCAAAAACTGACGCAACTCTAAGGCGCGCTCCGGTGCGGCAGTAACCGCCGCGCCGGGCCCCTGATTTCGAAGATGAAAGCAATGCATAAATCCGCCGCGTTTCGTTATCCGCTTATGGCTTTGGTGGCACTCACCCTCAACGGGTGTGCCTGGATCCCCTCGACGCCGCTGGTGCAGGGTGCAACCACTGCGCAGCCCACGCCTGGCCCGCAGCCCATAGTCAACGGCTCCATTTTTCAGACTGCCCAGCCCATCAACTACGGCTATCAGCCGCTGTTTGAGGATCGCAGACCGCGTAACGTAGGCGATACGCTGACCATTGTGCTGCAAGAGAACGTCAGCGCCAGTAAAAGCTCGTCGGCGAACGCCAGCCGCGACGGCAAAACCAACTTCGGCGTCGGTACTGCGCCGCGCTACTTAGAAGGCCTGTTTGGCAACGCCCGTGCGGATGTTGACGCCTCAGGCAGCAACGGCTTTAACGGTAAGGGTGGGGCCAACGCCAGCAACACCTTCAGCGGAACGCTGACCGTGACGGTTGACCAGGTTCTGGCCAACGGTAACTTACACGTCGTGGGTGAAAAACAGATCGCCATTAACCAGGGCACTGAGTTCATCCGCTTCTCCGGTGTCGTGAACCCACGCACCATCAGCGGCAGCAACTCCGTTCCGTCCACTCAGGTGGCGGACGCGCGCATTGAATATGTCGGCAACGGCTATATCAACGAAGCGCAGAATATGGGCTGGCTGCAGCGTTTCTTCCTTAATCTCTCGCCGATGTAACGGGGTGACCAATGTTTAAATATCTGGCAGGGATCGCGCTGGTACTGGTAGCAACTATTGCCCAGGCCGAGCGCATCCGCGACCTCACCAGCGTACAGGGCGTACGACAGAACTCACTGATTGGCTACGGGCTGGTTGTCGGCCTGGATGGCACGGGCGACCAGACCACCCAGACGCCGTTTACCACTCAGAGCCTGAACAACATGCTCTCCCAGATGGGGATCACCGTCCCCGCCGGGACCAACATGCAGCTGAAAAACGTGGCGGCGGTGATGGTTACCGCCCAGTTCCCGGCGTTTGCCCGCCAGGGACAGACCATCGACGTGGTGGTCTCCTCCATGGGTAACGCCAAGAGCCTGCGCGGCGGGACGCTCATCATGACGCCGCTGAAAGGCGTCGATAACCAGGTCTACGCTCTGGCGCAGGGCAACGTGCTGGTCGGCGGCGCGGGCGCAGCGGCAGGCGGTAGCAGCGTGCAGGTCAACCAGCTCAACGGCGGCCGTATTACCGGCGGCGCGGTGGTCGAGCGTGAGCTGCCTAGCCAGTTTGGCTCTGGCAACACCATCAATCTGCAGCTGAACCAGGAAGATTTCACCCTGGCGCAGCAGATCACCGACACCATCAACCGCTCTCGCGGCTACGGCAGCGCCACGGCGCTGGATGCGCGGACCATCCAGATCCGCGTGCCGAGCGGCAACAGCTCGCAGGTGCGTTTCCTGGCCGATATCCAGAATATGGAAGTGGGCGTGACGCCGCAGGATGCGAAGGTAGTGATCAACTCCCGTACCGGATCGGTGGTAATGAACCGCGAGGTGACGCTGGACAGCTGTGCGGTAGCCCAGGGCAACCTCTCGGTGACCGTAAACCGCCAGGCCAACGTCAGCCAGCCGGATACGCCGTTTGGCGGTGGCCAGACCGTGGTCACCCCGCAGACGCAGATCGATCTGCGCCAGAGCGGCGGTTCGCTGCAGAGCGTTCGCTCCAGCGCCAACCTGAACAACGTTGTTCGGGCGCTGAACGCGCTGGGCGCGACGCCGATCGATCTGATGTCGATCCTTCAGTCAATGCAGAGCGCAGGCTGCCTGCGCGCGAAACTGGAAATTATCTAATGCTAACCGACAGCCGGATGATGGCGAGCGCGGCATGGGATGCGCAATCGCTGAATGAACTGAAAACCCAGGCCGGGCAGGATCCGCAGGCTAACCTGCGCCCGGTGGCGCGCCAGGTGGAAGGGATGTTCGTGCAGATGATGCTGAAAAGCATGCGTGAAGCCCTGCCAAAAGACGGCCTGTTTAGCAGCGACTCCACCCGCATGTACACTAGCATGTATGACCAGCAGATTGCTCAGCAGTTAACTGCGGGCAAGGGGCTGGGGCTGGCGGAGATGATGGTGAAGCAGATGTCCGGCGGCCAGAGCGAACCGACAGAGGCACCTTCGCAGGTGCCAATGAAGTTCCCGCTGGAAACGGTGACCAGTTATCAAAACCAGGCCCTGACCCAGATGGTGCGCAAGGCGATGCCGAAAACGCCCGACGGCGGGGGCAACGATGCCGCACTGTCGGGCGACAGCAAAGAGTTCCTCGCTCAGCTCTCACTGCCGGCGCGGCTGGCCAGCGAGCAGAGCGGGGTGCCGCACCACCTGATCCTCGCCCAGGCGGCGCTGGAGTCTGGCTGGGGCCAGCGGCAGATCAAGCGTGAAAACGGTGAGCCGAGCTTTAACCTGTTTGGCGTCAAGGCCAGCAGCAGCTGGAAGGGACCTACCACCGAGATCACCACCACCGAATATGAGAACGGTGAGGCGAAGAAGGTGAAGGCGAAGTTCCGCGTCTACGGCTCCTATCTGGAGGCGCTGTCGGACTACGTAGGCCTGCTGTCGCGCAACCCACGCTATGCCGCCGTTACCACTGCGGCCACCGCCGAGCAGGGGGCGCAGGCGTTGCAGAGTGCGGGTTACGCTACCGATCCGAACTATGCCCGTAAGCTGACCAGCATGATCCAGCAGCTGAAATCCCTTAGCGATAAGGTGAGTAAAGCCTACAGCAACGATATTGAAAATCTGTTCTGACAGCTCTCAAGTTCAGCCTGGCGCTGCCGATAATCGTTAGCAGGACTTATGTCTAAAAGTGTATAAGGAATCTCCATGTCCAGTAGCTTGATTAACAGCGCCATGAGCGGGCTGAATGCAGCCCAGGCCGCGTTGAATACCGTCAGTAATAACATCTCCAGTTATAACGTCGCGGGCTATACCCGTCAGACGACGGTGCTGGCACAGGCAAACAGTACGCTGGGTGCAGGCGGTTGGGTTGGCAACGGGGTGAACGTCACCGGCGTCCAGCGTGAATATGATGCCTTCATCACCAATCAGCTGCGCGCCGCGCAGACCCAGAGCAGCGGCCTGACCACGCGCTATGAGCAGATGTCCAAAATTGATGACATGCTCTCTGGCTCGACAAACACCCTGGCCACCACCATGCAGGGCTTCTTCACCAGCCTGCAAACGCTGGTTAGCAACGCAGAAGATCCGGCTTCACGCCAGACGCTGCTGGGCAAAGCCGACGGGCTGGTGAACCAGTTCAAGGTAACCGATCAGTATCTGCGCGATCAGGATAAGCAGGTTAATCTGTCTATCTCCTCCAGCGTGGATCAGATCAACAACTACACCACCCAGATCGCTAACCTTAACGATCAGATTTCCCGTTTGACCGGCGTGGGCGCAGGCTCTTCGCCAAACAACCTGCTGGATCAGCGCGATCAGCTGGTGAGCGAGCTCAACAAGATTGTTGGCGTGGAAGTGAGCGTTCAGGATGGCGGCACCTATAACATCAGCATGGCTAATGGCTACACCCTGGTTCAGGGCAGCGCTTCGCGTCAGCTGGCTGCCGTGCCGTCCAGCGCCGATCCGTCCCGCACCACCGTAGCCTACGTTGATGCTACTGCGGGCAATGTGGAGATCCCAGAGAAGCTGCTCAACAGCGGCTCCCTCGGTGGGCTGATGACCTTCCGCAGCCAGAACCTCGACCAGACCCGCAACTCGCTGGGCCAGCTGGCGCTCTCCTTTGCTGACGCCTTCAACGCCCAGCATGCCAAAGGCTTTGACGCTAACGGCGACAAGGGCGGCGACTTCTTTACCATTGGATCGCCTTCTACGCTGAGCAACGCACGCAACACCGGCGATGCGGCGCTGACCACCACGGTGAGCGACAGCAGCAAGGTGCAGGCAACCGACTATAAGGTGGCTTACGATGGCTCGAAGTGGCAGGTGACTCGCCTGTCAGACAACACCTCGTTTACCGCCACGCCGGATGCCAACGACGGCAGCCTGAACTTTGACGGTCTGAAGGTCAATATCAGCGCCACCAATGGTGCGGGCAATAACGACAGCTTTATTATCAAGCCGACGGCCAACGCCATCGTCAATATGGATCTGGCCTTCCAGGACGAGTCAAAAATTGCCATGGCGGCGTCGGCCACCAGCGGTGATAGCGATAACGTCAACGGCCAGGCGCTGCTGGATCTGCAAAAAAGCAAGAGCGTTGGCGGCAACAAGAGCTTCAACGATGCCTATGCCGCGCTGGTCAGTACCGTGGGCAGCACCACGGCCACGCTGAAGAGCAGCAGCACTACCCAGGATAACGTGGTCACTCAGCTGAGCAACCAGCAGCAGTCTATCTCCGGGGTTAACCTCGACGAAGAGTACGGTAACCTTCAGCGTTACCAGCAATATTATCTCGCAAACGCACAGGTTTTACAGACGGCGAGCTCGCTGTTTGATGCGTTACTGAACATCCGCTAAGCAAGAGGTTAATGATGCGCGTTAGCACTCAGATGATGTATGAACAAAACATGCGTGGTGTCACCAGTTCGCAGAGCAAGTGGCTAGGCTACGGTGAGCAGATGTCTACCGGCAAGCGCGTCAACCGTGCTTCCGACGACCCTATCGCCGCCTCGCAGGCGGTGGTGCTCTCCCAGGCCCAGGCGCAGAACAGCCAGTATCAGCTGGCACGCACCTTCGCGACGCAGAAAGTGTCGCTGGAAGACAGCATCCTGGATCAGGTCTCTACCGCGATCCAGTCGGCGCAGTCCAAGGTCATCAACAGCGGCAACGGCTCCCTGAGCGATGACGACCGCGCCTCGCTGGCAACCGATCTGCAGGGTATTCGCGATCAGATCATGAACCTTGCCAACAGTACCGACGGTAACGGTCGCTATATTTTTGGCGGCTACAAAACCGAAAGCGCACCGTTCAACCAGACTACCGGTCAGTACGGTGGCGGCGCGCAGCCGATTACCCAGCAGGTAGATGCCGCGCGATCAATGGTGATTGCTCACACTGGCACCCAGGTTTTTGACAGCGTGACCAGCAATGCGGTACCTGAGCCGGACGGCACCGCCCCGGAAACGAACCTGTTTGCCATGCTGGATTCGGCTATTGCCTCGCTGAAGACCCCGGTAAGTGGGGATGAGACGGCTCAGACCAAGGCGCAAGAGGTGATGGATAAAACCAACCGTGGCCTGCGCAACTCTCTTAACAACGTTCTGGCCGTGCGTGCCGAAGTCGGGACCCAGCTGAATGAGCTGGATAACCTTGACGCGCTGGGTACCGATCGCGCCCTGGGCCAGACCCAGCAGATGAGCGATCTGGTTGACGTTGACTGGAATGCGGCTATCTCCTCCTACACCATGCAGCAGGCGGCGCTACAGGCATCTTATAAAGCGTTTTCCGATATGCAGGGCATGTCGCTGTTCCAGATTAACTCTTAATAAAAAGAAAACCTGTCCGGTTAAATGGACAGGTATGAGCTCTCTTTGCAGGCCGTCCTCATTGACCGGGGCGGCTTTTTTTTATCCAACGTTGACTACCGCTGCGCGACGCGTACCGGTTGTCAGGCGGATTGCCAGAGCAATGATGCCTGAGACCGTAGCCAGGGCCACAACGCCAGGCCAGCCCGCCATAGTGTAGATTTTACTGCCGAGGGCCGAGCCAGCTGCCATGCCGATAAACACCACGGTAAACAGCAGCGCATTAAGACGGCCCCGCGCCTGCGGCTCCAGGCTATAAACCAAATTCTGGTGAGCAACCAGGCTCGACTGTAATCCCAGATCGAAACCTACCGCCGCAATCGCAATCACTACTAGCTGCATCTGGGTTGAGAGCAGCGGCAGGGCAAACATCAGCGCAAAGGAGACGGTTACCAGCGCCGCACCCAGCTGGGTGACTTTCGCTGCCCCGACCCGGTCGGCCAGGCCACCGGCCAGCGGTGCAGCCAGGGCACCCGCCGCGCCAGCAATGCCGAAGGTGCCTGCTACCGCGCTGCCCAGGTGAAAACGATCCAGCAGCATGACTGCGAGGGTAGACCAGAAGGCGCTAAAGGCCACCGAGAGAAAACCTTGTGCCAGCGCGGCGCTGCGCAGGGCAGGGTAGCGCCCCCACAGCTGGGCGACAGAGCGCATCAGCGCCGGATAGCTGAGGCTGGAGTGGGTAGCAAAGCGCGGCAGCACCGCCCACATCACAACGCCAATAAACGCGATGCTCGCTGCCGCCAGCTGGTACATCACCCGCCAGCCAAAGGCCGCCCCCACGAAGCCGCTTACCGTCCGGGAGAGCAGGATCCCCAGCAGCAGGCCGGTCATCACGGTGCCGACGGTTTTTCCCTGTTTGCCTTCCGGGGCAAGGATCGCGGCAGCAGGCACAATATCCTGCACCATCGTGGCGGCCATCCCCAGCAGCAGGCTTACCGCCAGCAGGGTATTGAGATGGCTGGTCAGGCTACAGGCCAGCAGGAAGAGGGCCAGCGCGGCACATTTTACCAGGATAAGCATCCGGCGATCGTAGCGGTCCCCCAGCGGCAGCAGGAACAGAATGCCCAGCGCATAGCCTGCCTGAGTCAGCGTTGGCACGAGCCCCATGCCGTTAACGGTTAAATGGAGATCGCGCCCCATCAGCGGCAGCAGAGGCTGAGCATAATAGATGGCGGCAACGCTGAATCCGGCTCCCATCGCCAGGATAAAGATAATCCAGCGCGGTACGTCAAAGGGTGATGCCTGGCGGTTCATAATAGAGTCCTCAAAGGTGGTGTGAAGACATTTTTGCTGAAGATGGCGTGACGCGGTAGCCGGTCCAATGGTAAAAGAGCTATACGCGAAACGTATAGGCAAAAATAAAATGAAGCGAACTGAACGTATAGACAGGGTTGATCTGATGCATACCTTTGTCCGCATCGTTGAGAGCGGCTCCCTGTCTGCTGCCGCAAGGCTGCTGGAAACCACCCAGGCAACGGTAAGCCGCCGTCTTCAGTCGCTGGAGGCGCTGCTGGGGGTCAAGCTGATCCTGCGCACTACCCACGCCATGAAGCTGACCGATGATGGCGAACGTTGCTACCAGCACGCCAGGCGGCTGCTATCGGCCTGGTCCACTCTTGAGGATGAGGTAAGTCACGCTGGCGATGAGCCGGTGGGTACCCTGCGGGTGCGCGCCCCGCACGCCTTCGGGCAGGAGCAACTGATCGCGCCGCTGACCCGCTTTCTGAGCCAGCATCCGCAGCTCTCGGTGGAGTGGATGCTGAACGATAAAAACGTCGATTTTCTTAGCGCTAACATTGACTGCGCTATTCGCGTCGGCGCGGAGATCGATCCGAGTACGGTGTCGGTGCTGTTGGCGGAGGTGCCACGCAGCATCGTGATTGCGCCTGCGCTGCTTGCTCACACCCCAGCCGTGACCGGGCCGCAGCAGCTGGCGGCACTGCCGTGGGTGGCGCTCAGCACCTTCTATCAGCACAGCATCAGCCTGACCCATACCGCCGGGGCGGTTGAGCAGGTGACCATTGCCCCACGGCTCTATACCGACAGCCTCTACGTTGCACGCAGTACGGCCCTGCAAGGATTAGGCGCAGCGATCGTCTCAAGCTGGGCGGTAGCGGAGGACCTACGCGAGGGCAGGCTGGTCAATCTGCTGCCGGACTGGGAGCCCGCCCCGCTGCCGGTGCATCTGGTCTATCCGTGGGCGCGTTACTATCCGGCCCGGCTGCGGGCCTTTTTGCAAATGATGCGCGAGGCGGTTCCCGGCATCACAGGGATGCGCCTTCCCGCCACCGGGGCATAAAAAAAGCCGACCCGGAGGTCGGCTTTTTATTCGCAGAGCGCGTTACTCAGGCTGCTGCGGGCGTGTTGCCGGGGCGGTAGCCTGATGGCTAGCGCTATGGCCGCCCGCAGAACCTTTACCCTCGAAATCAAACGCCGGGCGAACCCAATCGCTGTGGCGCGGCGGCTCAGGAACGTATTCCGGGGCCGGGGCGCGGGTCATCGGCGCGGTGGCAAAGCTGTGCAGCGGCTTGGCAGCGACAGGCTCAACGGCAGCGGCCGGTTTAACCGCCGCAGCAGGCTTAACGTCTGCTTCCGGCTTCGGCTCGACAGCGGGTTTCGCTTCTGGCTCTGGCTGGGCTTCAACCACAGGCTGCGCTTCCACGGCTGGCTTCGCCTCAACTTCTGGCTTAGTCTCAACGACCGGCTCAGCGGCTTTTACTTCTTCAACTTCTTCAGCGGGCTCGGCGATCTCAGCGATGTGCTCAGCAACCGGCACGTCTTCCGGGGCGATCAGCTGCGGCTGCTCGTCAACCGGCGTCTCAATCGCTTCAGGATGCGTGGTGTCCACTGCGGCAGGCTGCGGCTCGCTCACTGTAGCTTCCGGCTCGACGACGGTAGGTTCAACGGCTACAGGTTCAACTACAGTCGGTTCAACACTAACGGATGCCGCAATCGGCTCTGCTACTGGCTCAACGATCGGCTGCTGGGTAGCTTCCGGTGCGGTCTCAACGGTAGTGTCATCCTGTACCGGCTCGATGTTCTGAGCGACCGGGTAGCGGATCCACACTTTACCTGACGCCATCTCCGGCGATGCACAGGCTACGGTCAGCGGCATCGGGGACTGGGTCGGGTAGCGCTCGTCACGGTAGCGACGACGGCGCTGGCCGCTGACGCGCAGGTGACGCGGAGAGCGACGTGAACGGCGCGGCATCCCGGCGTTATCACGATTCTCGCTGGACTCTTCCTGCTCCTGAACCGGCTGCTCAACAACCGCAGGCAGATCGACCTTCGCCAGCTCGGTATGGGACGCCTGGGCATCTGTCATCGGCGTCGCGGCAGCGAACTCATCAACAGCAGCATCGGCGGACGGCGCAGACTCAAAACGCACCTTCTGGCTCAGCTGGCGCTGTTTACGGCGCGGCATCACCTGAACGCGATCGTCCTGTTCCGCTTCGACTTCCGGGACGGGTTGCTCTTCGCGGTTCAGCACTTTAACTTCTTGCTGAGCCTGACGTTTCTCGTCGTTACGGCGACGGTTGCGCTCGCGGCGTGACTGCTGCTGCTCATCGCGGGATTTAGACTTATCTGCGTCCTCAACAACGGCCTGCGGCTGGCGAACTTCGCGAACTTCACCGTTCGGCTGCTGTTTTTCACGGCGGCCACGGCGATTCTCGTCACGCTCACGGTTGTCGCGGTTGTCGCGGTTATCACGACCTTCGCGCGCTTCAGCGCCTTCGCTACGGCTATCGCGACGTTCGTTACGATCGCCACGGTCTCCGCGCTCGTTGCGGTCACGGCGGTTGTTCTGGCGCGGCTTACGACGCTCCTGGGAACGGGCCGGTTTCTCTTCTTTAACTTCTTCTTCCGCTTTAACCTCAACCGGCTGGCTGGCTGGCTCGCTGGCGAACACCTTCTTCAGTGCGCCAAAGAGACGGCCCAGCAGGCCCGTTTCCGCCGGAGCGGCAGGCTGTGCAGCGGCTGGCTGTGCTTTTTCTTCAACAACCGGCGCAGACTGTGGCGCTGGTGCTGGCGGAATGTCAGGCATCACGAAGGTGGCCAGCGCAGGCTGTTCAGGCTGTTTGCGCTCGGCGTACTCCTCTTCGGACGGCAGCGCCATCGCCTCTTCATGCAGCTTCGGCAGCTTGTAGCTCAGCGTCGAGGTCTCTTCGCCTTTACGCACGCGCAGCACGGAGTAATGCGGGGTTTCCATCTGGTCGTTCGGTACGATAACGCACTTAATGCCGCCCTGACGCGCTTCGATCGCGCTTACCGCGGCGCGTTTTTCGTTAAGCAGGTAGGAGGCAATCGGCACGGGAACAATCGCGTGAACTTCCTGGGTGTTCTCCTTCAGCGCTTCCTCTTCGATCAGGCGCAGAATAGAGAGTGACAGGGATTCGTTGTCACGGATGGTGCCGGTACCGCTACAGCGCGGGCAGACGTGATGGCTGGACTCGCCGAGGGACGGGCTCAGACGCTGGCGGGACATCTCCAGCAGGCCGAAGCGAGAAATATGGCTGATCTGAATACGGGCACGATCCTGGCGCACGGCTTCACGCAGGCGGTTTTCAACCGCGCGCTGGTGGCGAACCGGGGTCATGTCGATAAAGTCGATAACGATCAGGCCGCCTAGGTCGCGCAGGCGCAGCTGGCGGGCGATTTCGTCAGCCGCTTCCAGGTTGGTGTTAAACGCTGTCTCTTCGATATCGCCGCCGCGGGTTGCGCGGGCGGAGTTGATATCAATCGCGGTCAGCGCTTCGGTAGAGTCGATAACGATAGAGCCGCCAGACGGCAGACGCACTTCACGCTGGAAGGCGGATTCAATCTGCGATTCGATCTGGTAGTGGCTGAACAGCGGGATCTCACCGGTGTAGAGCTTGATTTTGCTGCTGAAGTCAGGACGGCCCAGCGCAGCGATATGCTGGCGTGCCATCTCCATCACTTTCGGGTTGTCGATGAGGATCTCACCGATATCCTGGCGCAGATAGTCGCGGAAGGCGCGAACAATAACGTTGCTCTCCTGGTGGATCAGGAACGGAGCAGGGCGGTTTTCAGCGGCTTTCTTGATCGCTTCCCAGTGCTTCAGGCGGAAGCTTAAGTCCCACTGCAGCGCTTCGGCAGATTTGCCTACGCCTGCGGTACGAACGATAAGCCCCATGCCATCCGGCATCTCCAGGCTCGCCAGCGCCTCTTTCAGCTCGGTACGGTCATCACCTTCAATACGGCGAGAGATGCCGCCCGCGCGCGGGTTGTTTGGCATCAGAACCAGATAGCTACCGGCCAGGCTGATAAAGGTGGTTAAGGCTGCGCCTTTATTGCCGCGCTCTTCTTTGTCAATCTGGACAATGACCTCCTGGCCTTCGCGCAGAACATCTTTGATGTTCGGGCGGCCATGGGCACTGTAGTTAGCAGGGAAGTATTCGCGGGAGATCTCTTTCAGAGGTAGGAAACCATGACGCTCAGCACCGTAGTCAACAAATGCGGCTTCAAGGCTCGGTTCAATACGGGTAATTTTACCTTTGTAGATGTTCGCTTTTTTCTGTTCGTGTCCCGGGCTTTCAATATCCAGGTCGTACAGGCGCTGCCCATCAACAAGGGCGACGCGCAACTCTTCCTGCTGAGTTGCGTTAATTAACATTCTTTTCATCGTAACTTACTCATTATTCTTACATTGACGACTAGGCTGCGGGCATAGTTAACGCCTTTCCGGGGTGAACCGATGGCCTCGTGTCTGTTCACGTCGCCAACCTCACGGTTATCGCACGCTTAAGAGGCGCAGAGTGTCGGTTGCCTGTATTTCATACGGAAAAACAGCGCAATTATCAGGGGAACTGCCTGGGTATTACTCTCCAGGGTCGATCCCTCTACCGGTAAGGACTGCAACCCGCAGCCCGCTAAGTGCCTGAAGGATCAATACGTCTTACGCCATTGCTGCGTGGATGATCGGACAGGCAAAACTGGTCATTCCGCAAATTTCCTTGTTTAACAAGATTCAAGCGGAAAACAGCCTCATTATTCCTTGCTAAATCTGTTATAGCAAGATGACTTTTGCCATTTATCACCCGGTTACTAACAGTTTTTTCACGTTTGCCCAGGGATTGTTCTAAAACCCAGCGAAAAGCGTGATGCCGGTCAACAAGACACCGGTAGAGATAAATATAAGCACATAAAAATGAGTGGCGCGAATCGGGCAGGGCTTTTAGAATCGCCCCCCATGAAAACTGAGACTCCATCCGTAAGAATTGTTGCTATCGCGGCCGACGACGCCGGGCAACGCATCGATAACTTTTTGCGCACCCAGCTGAAGGGCGTGCCGAAAAGTATGATTTACCGCATCCTGCGTAAAGGCGAAGTGCGGGTTAACAAGAAGCGCGTGAAGCCCGAGTATAAGCTGGAGGGCGGGGATGAGGTGCGTATCCCACCGGTGCGCGTTGCCGAGCGTGAAGAGGAGGCGGTGTCGCCGCATCTGAATAAGGTGGCGGCGCTGGCGGATGTCATTCTTTATGAAGATGATCATATTCTGGTGCTGAATAAGCCGTCAGGCACCGCCGTCCACGGTGGCAGCGGGCTGAGCTTTGGCGTCATCGAAGGCCTGCGCGCCCTGCGTCCGGAAGCGCGCTTCCTGGAGCTGGTACACCGTCTGGACCGAGATACCTCCGGCGTGCTGCTGGTGGCCAAAAAGCGTTCGGCGCTGCGTGCCCTGCATGAGCAGCTGCGTGACAAAGGCATGCAAAAAGATTACCTGGCGCTGGTGCGTGGCCAGTGGCAGTCGCATGTCAAAACGGTCCAGGCTCCGCTGCTGAAAAATATTCTGCAGAGCGGGGAGCGGATCGTACGCGTGAATAGCGAAGGCAAACCGTCGGAGACGCGCTTTAAGGTAGAAGAGCGCTATGCCTTTGCTACCCTGGTGCGCTGTAGCCCGATTACTGGCCGTACCCACCAGATCCGCGTCCATACCCAGCACGCCGGGCATCCCATCGCCTTTGACGATCGCTACGGCGACCGCGAGTTTGATAAGCAGCTGGCAGGCACCGGATTAAACCGTCTCTTCCTGCACGCGGCGGCGTTGAAGTTTACCCATCCGGGTACCGGCGAAACCCTGCGCATTGAAGCGCCGCTGGATGAGCAGCTCAAACGCTGTCTGAAGGTGTTGCGCGGGTAACGTAACGCCCGGCGGCGCAAGCTGGCCGGGCCTACAAAATCGTACCGCCGGACGTTATTTACATCAGTAACGGATTCGCATGCTCCCGGCGCAGCATCTGGCACAGCGCAATCAGCGGCAGCCCCACCAACGTATTCGGATCCCGGCCCTCCAGGCGATCAAACAGCGCAATTCCCAATCCCTCGCTTTTAAAGCTGCCGGCGCAGTTCAGCGGCCGCTCCTTACGCAGATAATCATTTATCTCCTGCTCGCTCAGGTGACGGAAGTGGACGTCAAATGGCTCGCACTCGGTTTGCAGATGGCCGGTGGCGGAGTTATAGAGCGCCAGCCCGGTATAGAAGGTGATGATGTTGCCCCGCGCCTTCATCAGCTGCTGGAAGGCTTTCTCCTCCGTTAACGGCTTGCCGGTGATCTCTCCGTCCAGCACGCAGACCTGATCGGAGCCAATAATCAGATGGTTAGGGTAGCGCTCCGCCAGCGACTGGGCTTTGGCCTGCGCCAGCCGCAGCACCAGGTGACGCGGCGATTCGCCAGGCTCCGGGGTCTCATCCACACCCGGTGCGGCGCACTCGAAGGCAATGCCGAGTTTTTCCAGCAGCGCGCGGCGGTAAGGAGACGTGGACGCAAGAATAATATTCGACATATTTTTTCCACCCTATATGGCATAACGAGGTCAGGCATTTTAAACTACAGGCCGCAATGTGTGCGAATAATTGGCAAAAGGCAATCACAGACTGCCTTTTTCTTTGACTCCAGAACGTTACAAAGTTAATATGCGCGCCCTATGCAAAAGGTAAAATTACCCCTGACTCTTGATCCGGTCCGTACCGCTCAAAAACGCCTTGATTACGAGGGTGTATACACTCGTGAGCAGGCCGAGCGCGTCGCTGAATCCGTAGTCAGTGTAGACAGTGATGTGGAATGCTCCATGTCGTTCGCTATCGATAACCAGCGCCTTGCGGTTTTAACCGGCGATGCAAAAGTTTCGGTAACGCTCGAGTGTCAGCGCTGCGGCAAGACATTTGCCCATCAGGTCTACACACAATATTGTTTTAGCCCGATCGTCAAAGACGAGCAGGCCGAAGCACTCCCGGAAGCGTATGAACCGATTCAGGTTAACGAATTCGGTGAAATCGACCTGCTGGCTCTGGTCGAGGATGAAATTATCCTCTCCTTGCCAGTAGTGCCGGTGCATGATTCTGAACACTGTGAAGTGTCCGACGCGGACATGGTCTTTGGTGAACTGCCTGAAGAGGCACAGAAGCCAAACCCATTTGCCGTATTAGCCAGCTTAAAGCGTAAGTAACAGGTTTCTCCGTAGTAATGGAGTTACCGTAATTGAGGAGTAAGGTCCATGGCCGTACAACAAAATAAACCAACCCGTTCCAAACGTGGCATGCGTCGTTCCCATGACGCGCTGACCGCAGTCACCAGCCTGTCTGTAGACAAAACTTCTGGTGAGTCTCACCTGCGTCACCACATGACCGCTGACGGTTTCTACCGCGGTCGCAAGGTTATCACTAAGTAATCACGCGTTACTCGCGTATTCATGTCCTTGTGGTGTGAACACGTAGAGTGAAAGCGTGATGAAGCTTAGTGAGGAAATCCCCGCGTAAGCGGGGGTTAACCGAACCAGGCTCGACGATACCTTGACACGTCTAACCCTGGCGTTAGATGTCATGGGGGGCGATTTTGGCCCTTCCGTGACAGTGCCTGCAGCATTGCAGGCACTGCATTCTAACCCTCAGCTCACACTTCTGTTAGTCGGTCATCCCGACGCTATCACGCCATTACTTGCCAAAGCCGATTTTGATCAGCGCTCGCGCCTGCAGGTTATTCCTGCCCAGTCGGTTATTGCCAGTGATGTCCGTCCCGCCCAGGCCGTACGCAACAGCCGGGGTAGCTCTATGCGCATCGCGCTGGAGCTGGTCAAAGAGGGGCGCGCCGAGGCCTGCGTCAGCGCAGGCAATACCGGGGCGCTGATGGGGCTGGCTAAGCTACTGCTTAAGCCCATTGACGGTATTGAACGTCCGGCGCTGATGACGGTGCTGCCGCATCAGCAGAAGGGCAGAACCGTGGTGCTGGATCTCGGCGCTAACGTTGACTGTGACAGTACCATGTTGGTGCAGTTCGCCATTATGGGATCGGTAATGGCCGAAGAGGTCATCGGTATTGAACATCCGCGCGTGGCGCTGCTCAATATCGGGGAAGAAGAGGTCAAAGGCCTCGACAGCATCCGCGATGCCTCGGCGCTGCTAAAATCGATCCCATCGATCAACTATATTGGCTATCTTGAAGCCAATGAGTTGCTCACCGGCAAAACGGATGTGCTGGTCTGCGACGGCTTCACCGGCAACGTGACGTTGAAGACGATGGAAGGCATGGTCAGAATGTTCCTGTCGTTGCTGAAATCGCAGGGCGAGGGTAAAAAACGGTCGTGGTGGCTGCTTTTATTAAAGCGTTGGTTACAAAAAAGCCTGACAAGGCGATTCAGTCACCTCAACCCCGACCAGTATAATGGTGCCTGTCTGTTAGGATTGCGCGGCACGGTGATTAAGAGTCATGGTGCAGCCAATCAGCGCGCATTTGCTGTCGCGATTGAACAGGCAGTGCAGGCGGTGCAGCGGCATGTCCCCGAACGGATTGCCGCGCGCCTGAAATCTGTGTTACCGGAAAAAGACTGAGCGTATATGTATACGAAGATTAGTGGTACCGGCAGCTACCTGCCCGAGCAAGTGCGAACCAACGCCGATCTGGAAAAGATGGTCGATACCTCTGACGAGTGGATTGTCACCCGCACAGGCATTCGTGAGCGCCGCATTGCCGCCCCGGATGAGACCGTGGCAACCATGGGTTTCGAAGCCGCTAAGCGCGCCATCGACATGGCGGGCATTGATAAAACTGAGATCGGTCTGATCATCGTCGCCACCACCTCGGCGACCCACGCGTTCCCAAGCGCGGCCTGCCAGGTGCAGAGCCTGCTGGAGATCAAAGGCTGCCCGGCATTTGACGTGGCTGCCGCCTGCGCAGGCTTTACCTATGCCCTGAGCATTGCCGATCAGTATGTCAAAAGCGGTGCGGTGAAGCATGCGCTGGTGATCGGCGCTGACGTGCTGGCCCGTACCTGCGATCCCACCGATCGTGGGACAATCATTATCTTCGGTGACGGCGCAGGCGCGGCTGTGCTGAGCGCATCCGCAGAGCAGGGTATTATCTCTACCCATCTGCACGCGGACGGAAGCTACGGCGAGCTGTTAACGCTGCCGAATCTGGATCGCGTCACGCCGGACAGCCCAACCTATCTGACCATGGCGGGTAACGAAGTCTTCAAAGTGGCCGTGACCGAGCTGGCGCACATCGTTGAAGAGACGCTGGCGGCGAATAATATCGATCGCGCCGAGCTGGACTGGCTGGTTCCGCACCAGGCGAACCTGCGCATTATCAGCGCGACGGCGAGAAAGCTGGGTATGGATATGGATAAAGTGGTGGTGACCCTTGACCGTCACGGCAACACCTCTGCGGCGTCGGTGCCTTGTGCGCTGGATGAAGCCGTGCGCGACGGACGTATCAAGCCGGGCCAGCTGGTGCTGCTTGAGGCCTTCGGCGGCGGTTTTACCTGGGGCTCTGCGCTGGTTCGTTTCTAGTATTAAGGATAAATAAGATGACGCAATTTGCTTTTGTGTTCCCGGGACAGGGTTCTCAGACCGTGGGTATGCTGGCCGATGTGGCAGCACAGTTTCCGCTGGTTGAAGAGACGTTCCGTGAAGCTTCTGCGGCGCTGGGCTATGACCTGTGGGCGCTGACCCAGCAGGGCCCGGCAGAAGAGCTCAACAAAACGTGGCAGACTCAGCCTGCGCTGCTGACGGCTTCCGTCGCACTGTGGCGCGTCTGGCAGCAGCAGGGCGGTAAAACCCCGGCGCTGATGGCAGGTCATAGCCTGGGCGAATACTCTGCGCTGGTGTGTGCGGGCGTGATCGATTTCGCCGATGCCGTACGCCTCGTTGAGCTGCGCGGCAAATTTATGCAGGAAGCGGTACCGGAAGGCACCGGCGGCATGTCGGCGATTATCGGCCTTGACGATGCGGCGATTGCCAACGCTTGCGAAGAGGCCGCTGAAGGCCAGGTTGTTTCTCCGGTGAACTATAACTCGCCGGGCCAGGTGGTCATTGCCGGGCATAAAGAGGCGGTTGAGCGCGCAGGCGCGGCCTGTAAAGCCGCGGGTGCTAAACGCGCGCTGCCGCTGCCGGTGAGCGTGCCATCCCACTGCGCGCTGATGAAGCCCGCAGCAGAGAAGCTGGCCGCCGAGCTGGAAAAAATCACCTTCAACGCGCCGGCTATTCCGGTGGTGAACAACGTTGACGTGAAGTGCGAAACCACGCCGGAAGCTATCCGTGATGCGCTGGTTCGCCAGCTCTACAGTCCGGTACAGTGGACCAAGAGCGTTGAATTTATCGCTTCTCAGGGCGTTACGCACCTGTATGAAGTCGGTCCGGGCAAAGTGCTTACTGGCCTGACCAAGCGTATTGTTGACACCCTGACCGCCTCAGCCATTAACGAGCCTGCGGCACTGTCAGCGGCGGCTGAGCAATAAAAAGGAACCCAAAACCATGAGTTTTGAAGGAAAGATCGCACTGGTTACCGGTGCAAGCCGTGGCATTGGCCGCGCAATCGCTGAAACCCTCGTTGCCCGCGGCGCGAAGGTGATCGGTACCGCGACCAGCGAAAGCGGCGCGCAGGCCATCAGCGACTACTTAGGTGCAAACGGCAAAGGTTTACTGTTAAACGTGACCGATCCTGCATCTATTGAATCTGTGCTGGAAAATGTCCGGGCAGAGTTTGGCGAAGTAGATATTCTGGTGAATAATGCCGGGATTACTCGCGACAACCTGTTAATGCGGATGAAAGACGACGAGTGGAACGATATCATCGAAACCAATCTCTCTTCTGTTTTCCGCCTGTCAAAAGCGGTAATGCGGGCTATGATGAAGAAGCGTCATGGTCGCATTATCACTATCGGTTCTGTGGTGGGTACCATGGGAAATGCTGGTCAGGCTAACTACGCTGCGGCGAAAGCAGGCCTGATCGGTTTCAGTAAGTCGCTGGCGCGCGAAGTTGCGTCCCGCGGCATTACTGTAAACGTTGTTGCTCCGGGCTTTATTGAAACGGACATGACGCGTGCGCTGACCGAAGATCAGCGTGCGGGTACGTTGGCAGCCGTTCCGGCGGGTCGCCTTGGCGATCCAAAAGAGATTGCCAGCGCGGTAGCATTTTTAGCTTCTGACGAAGCGGGTTACATCACCGGTGAAACCCTGCACGTCAACGGCGGAATGTATATGGTTTAACCACGTTATTTCCTAAAGCATCAAATGGGAATAATTTTATTTGCGTTATCAGCCCAATTGGCCTCAAAATAGCGCAAAATCGTGGTACGACCTGCCGGGATTTAGTTGCAAATTTTTCAACATTTTATACACTACGAAAACCATCGCGAAAGCGAGTTTTGATAGGAAATTTAAGAGTATGAGCACCACTATCGAAGAACGCGTTAAGAAAATTATTGGCGAGCAGCTGGGCGTTAAGCAGGAAGAAGTGACTAACAATGCTTCTTTCGTTGACGATCTGGGCGCGGATTCTCTTGACACCGTTGAGCTGGTAATGGCTCTGGAAGAAGAGTTTGATACTGAGATTCCGGACGAAGAAGCTGAGAAGATCACTACTGTTCAGGCTGCCATTGATTACATCAACGGTCACCAGGCATAAGTGAACATCTCCAGGCGGTCATTCGACCGCCTGAGTTTTATCTTTTTCTCCCACCCATCTCTTTTTTATCCCTCCCTGGAGGACAAACGTGTCTAAGCGTCGTGTAGTTGTGACCGGACTTGGCATGTTGTCTCCTGTCGGCAATACCGTAGAGTCTACCTGGAGTGCTCTCCTTGCCGGTCAGAGTGGCATCAGCCTGATCGACCATTTCGATACTAGCGCCTATGCAACAAAATTTGCTGGCTTAGTAAAGGATTTTAACTGTGATGACATCATCTCGCGCAAAGAGCAGCGCAAGATGGATGCCTTCATTCAATATGGAGTTGTTGCGGGCTGGCAGGCCATGCAGGATTCTGGCCTTGAGGTCACCCCAGAGAACGCTCACCGTATCGGGGCCGCTATCGGTTCAGGTATCGGCGGTCTTGGCCTGATCGAAGAGAACCATGCCTCGCTGGTCAACGGCGGCCCGCGTAAAATCAGCCCATTCTTTGTGCCCTCTACCATCGTTAACATGGTCGCCGGTCACCTGACGATTATGCTTGGCCTGCAGGGTCCGAGCATCTCCATCGCCACGGCCTGTACCTCTGGCGTGCACAACATCGGCCATGCAGCGCGTATTATCGCCTACGGTGATGCTGACGCCATGCTGGCGGGCGGCGCTGAAAAAGCCAGTACCCCGCTTGGCGTGGGCGGCTTTGGCGCAGCGCGTGCGCTCTCCACCCGTAACGACAATCCGCAGGCGGCAAGCCGTCCGTGGGATAAAGAACGTGACGGCTTTGTGCTGGGCGACGGCGCGGGTATGGTCATGCTGGAAGAGTATGAGCATGCGAAAAAACGCGGTGCGAAAATCTATGCCGAGCTGATTGGCTTTGGTATGAGCAGCGATGCTTACCACATGACCTCGCCGCCGGAAAACGGTGCGGGTGCGGCACTGGCGATGACCAATGCGCTGCGTGATGCCCAGCTGGATCCAGCGAAGATTGGCTACGTTAACGCTCACGGCACCTCCACGCCGGCCGGCGATAAAGCCGAAACCCAGGCGGTGAAATCCGTATTTGGCGAAGCGGCAAGCCGCGTTATGGTCAGCTCCACCAAATCCATGACCGGTCACCTGCTGGGCGCGGCGGGCGCGGTAGAGTCTATCTACTCGATCCTGGCCCTGCGCGATCAGGCGATCCCGCCGACCATCAACCTGGATAACCCGGATGAGGGTTGCGATCTGGACTACGTTCCGCATGTCGCACGCAAGGTGAGCAATCTGGAGTACACCCTGTGTAACTCCTTTGGCTTCGGTGGTACTAACGGCTCGCTGATCTTTAAACGGATCTAACGCCGTATGACCGGGTAGCCTCTGTGCTGCCCGGTCCGTTCTGCTCGTTTTCCCTTTCAATTCAGCTTTCTCCGCTTGTCCTGCGTTTCGCATCCTGCCAGACTACCCGGCCACGGATACAGGAGCCGCTATGTTCTTGATAAATGGCTGCCAACAGCAGACGCTGACGGCGAACGACAGGGCTGTACAGTTCGGTGACGGCTGCTTTACCACCGCTCGGATCCAAACCGGTGAGGTTCAGCTGCTTTCTGCCCATCTTGCCCGCCTGCGCGAGGCCTGTGAGCGATTATTTATCCCGTTTACCGACTGGCCTCTCCTTGAGCAGGAGATGCTCGCTCTGGCAGGTCGCCAGCAGACGGGCGTGCTGAAGGTGATGATCACCCGGGGCGCAGGCGGGCGCGGTTACAGCGCCGCGGGCTGCCAGACGCCCACGCGTATCCTGAGCCTGTCAGCGCCGCCTGCCCACTATGCCCGCTGGCAGCAGGCGGGGATCACCCTCGCGCTCAGCCCGATCCGGCTCGGGCGCAATCCCCATCTGGCGGGTATAAAGCATCTCAACCGCCTTGAACAGGTGCTGATTCGTACTCATCTTGAGCAGACGGCAGGCGACGAGGCGCTGGTTCTTGACAGCGACGGGTTGCTTACGGAATGCTGTGCCGCGAATTTATTCTGGCGGCAGGGCATGACGGTATTTACGCCCTGTCTTGACCAGGCTGGCGTGAAGGGCATTATGCGTCAGTTTATTATTGACCGGCTGGCCGTCTCGGGCTTTACCTTCGCCGAAGTTAACGCCCGGCCAAAGGCGCTGGCTGAGGCCGATGAGGTGCTGATCTGTAACGCGCTGATGCCGGTCGTGCCGGTTAACGCCTGCGGCGAGTGGGAATGGACATCCCGCGAGCTGTATTCCTTTTTATCTCCCCTTTGTGAGCGTGCGATCTCGTCATGAAGAAAATTTTTCGTTTTGTTGTACTTCTGCTGGTGGTTCTGGGCATTGCTGCCGGGGCAGGTTACTGGAAGGTTCGCCAGTTGGCGGAGAGCAAGCTGCTGATTAACGCAGAGACCATCTTTACCCTGAAAGCGGGCACCGGCCGCCAGGCGCTGGGAACCCAGCTCTATAGCGAGAAGATCATCAACCGCCCCCGCGTTTTCCAGTGGCTGCTGCGCGTGGAGCCGGCTCTCTCTCATTTTAAAGCCGGGACCTATCGCTTTACGCCGGACATGACCGTACGCGACATGCTGCGACTGCTGGAGAGCGGCAAAGAGGCGCAGTTCCCGCTGCGGCTGGTGGAGGGAATGCGTCTCAGTGACCTCCTGAAGCAGCTTCGCGATGCGCCCTATATTCAGCACACCCTGAAGGATGACAGCTACGCCACCGTGGCAGAGGCGCTGAAGTTTGAGCACCCTGAGTGGATTGAGGGCTGGTTCTGGCCCGATACCTGGCTCTACACTGCCAATACCACTGACATCACAATGCTTAAACGCGCCCATGATAAAATGGTCGCCGCGGTGAACAAGGCCTGGGAAGGGCGGGCGGAAGATCTGCCGTATAAGGATCAAAACCAGCTGGTGACCATGGCCTCGATTATTGAAAAAGAGACGGCGGTTGCCAGCGAACGAGATCGTGTCGCCTCGGTCTTCATCAACCGTCTGCGTACCGGCATGCGTTTGCAAACCGATCCCACCGTTATTTACGGCATGGGGGAGAGTTACAGCGGTAAAATCAGCCGTAGCGATCTGGAAACGCCAACGGCGTATAATACCTATACCATTAGCGGCCTGCCGCCGGGACCGATTGCCATCCCGAGCGCCGCATCGCTGCGTGCCGCTGCGCATCCGGCTAAAACGCCGTATCTCTATTTTGTCGCTGATGGCAAGGGGGGGCATACCTTTACCACCAACCTTGTCAGCCACAACCGCGCGGTGCAGGACTATCTGAAAGTGCTTAAGGAAAAAAATGGCCAGTAAATACATCGTTATCGAAGGGCTGGAAGGGGCCGGAAAGACCACCGCCCGCGATACCGTCGTGGAGACGCTGACCCAGCTTGGGGTAGGCGAGATGATCTTTACCCGCGAGCCGGGCGGTACCCAGCTTGCTGAGAAGCTGCGTAGCCTGGTGCTGGATATCAAATCGGTAGGCGATGAGGTCATTACCGACAAAGCCGAAGTGCTGATGTTCTATGCTGCCCGCGTTCAACTGGTGGAGACGGTCATCAAGCCCGCGCTGGCCCGTGGCTGCTGGGTGATCGGCGATCGCCACGATCTCTCGACTCAAGCCTATCAGGGCGGCGGACGCGGTATTGACGCCCATATGTTGGCGACCCTGCGTGACACCGTATTAGGCGATTTCCGCCCGGACCTGACGCTCTACCTCGACGTTGAGCCGGAAGTGGGTCTGAAACGCGCCCGCGCCAGGGGCGAGCTGGACCGCATCGAGCAGGAGTCCTATGACTTCTTCCATCGCGCCCGTGCCCGCTACCTTGAGCTTGCCGCTGCCGATCCGCGCATTAAAACCATCGACGCCACCCGCTCCCTCGACGAGGTGATGAGCGACATTCGCCAGACGGTTACCGCCTGGGTGCAGGAGCAGGGCGCATGAAATGGTATCCATGGTTACGCCCGGACTTTGAAAGCCTGGTGGCCAGCTACCAGGCCGGACGCGGACACCATGCGCTACTGATCCACGCTCTGCCCGGTATGGGTGACGAGGCGTTAATCTATGCCCTGACGCGCTACTTACTCTGCCAGCAGCCCGACGGCCATAAAAGCTGTGGTCGCTGTCGCGGCTGTCAGCTGATGCAGGCCGGAACCCATCCGGATTACTATATGCTGGAGCCAGAGAAGGGCAAAAGCACGCTCGGTATTGATGCGGTGCGCGAGGTGAGCGAGAAGCTTTACGAGCATGCACGCCTGAGCGGCGCGAAGGTGGTATGGGTGAGCGATGCGGCCCGCCTAACCGAGGCCGCCGCCAACGCCCTGCTTAAAACGCTGGAGGAGCCGCCAGCCAATACCTGGTTCTTCCTCGCCTGCCGTGAGCCGGCCCGCCTGCTGGCCACCCTACGCAGCCGCTGTCGCCTGCATCACCTTGCGCCACCGGACGAGCGCTATGCCTGTGCCTGGCTGTCACGGGAGGTTCAGGCCTCGCCCGAGGCGATCCTGACGGCGCTGCGGCTCTGCGGCGGTGCCCCAGGCGCGGCACAAACCCTGATCTCTACCGATGCGTGGGCACAGCGGCAGACGCTGTGCGCTGCCGTGGATGCGGCCCTGATCAGCGGCGACTGGCTTTCTCTGCTACCTGCGTTGAACCATGACAGCGTTGCCGATCGTCTGCACTGGCTGGCCTCGCTCTATCTTGACGCCATGAAAATCCAGCAGGGAGCCACGCAGATCGGCAACGCCGACGCGTATCCGCTGGTTACCCGGCTGGCTAAAATTATCGCGCCTGCGCGTTTGCGCGCGCTCTTAGCGGCGATCTTTACCTGCCGGGAGCAGCTGCTGACCGTGACCGGCGTTAATCGTGAACTGCTGTTAACCGATTTACTCCTGAGCCAGGAGCACTGGCTGCAACCCGACGCCGTGCTGCCTGTATCCCATCTTTAAGAGAGACATTATGTTTTTAGTCGACTCCCACTGCCATCTTGATGGCCTTGATTATCAATCCCTGCACCGGGACGTGGACGACGTGCTGGCCAAAGCGGCCGCCCGCGACGTTAAGTTTTGCCTCGCCGTGGCCACAACGCTGCCGGGCTACCGCGCCATGCGCGAGCTGGTAGGCAATCGTGACAACGTGGCCTTCTCCTGCGGCGTACACCCGCTCAATCAGGACGAGGTATATGACGTTGAGGAGCTGCGCACCCTGGCGGCAGAGGAGGGCGTCGTCGCCATGGGCGAGACCGGGCTGGACTACTTCTATACCCCGGAGACCAAACCCATTCAGCAGGAGTCGTTCCGCAACCATATTCGCATTGGCCGCGAGCTGAATAAGCCAGTGATTGTTCATACCCGCGATGCTCGCGAAGATACGCTGGCGATTCTGGCCGAGGAAAAGGTGACGGATTGCGGTGGCGTACTACACTGTTTCACTGAAGACAGAGAAACGGCAGGAAAGCTGCTGGATATGGGGTTCTATATCTCGTTCTCTGGCATTGTTACTTTCCGTAACGCTGAACAGCTGCGCGACGCTGCACGCTACGTACCGCTGGACAGAATGCTGGTGGAGACGGATTCACCCTATCTGGCACCGGTTCCGCACCGGGGCAAAGAGAATCAGCCTGCGATGACCCGCGACGTTGCGGAGTACATGGCCGTGCTGAAGGGCGTATCGTTGGAAACGCTGGCGCAGCAGACCACGCAAAATTTCGCCACGCTGTTCCATATCGACCCTGCGCGTCTGCTATCCCGCCAATAAGTCTGTTTTTTTAAGGCTCGTAATTAATTGACAATGCGAGTAGAGTGCACCGCCAGAAACTTGGCGGTGAGTCGAGTTTTTGATACTTTCAGACCCCGTTTTTGTAAATAAGTGAAAGTTTTCAGGTGACCGCGTTTTGAAACGTGATAACCGTCAAACAAACTTAGGGCGATTTATTTTACTCTGTGTAATAAATAAAGGGCACTTAGATGCTCTGTCCAGGGCGCGGTTCTCCCCCCGAGCCAATGCGTGAAAACGTAAAAAAAGCACAAATACTCAGGAGCACTCTCAATTATGTTTAAGAATGCATTTGCTAACCTGCAAAAGGTCGGTAAATCACTGATGCTGCCCGTTTCCGTACTGCCCATCGCAGGGATCCTGCTTGGCGTCGGTTCGGCTAACTTCACTTGGCTTCCAGAAGTGGTTTCCCATGTTATGGCAGAAGCGGGCGGTTCCGTTTTTGCTAATATGCCTCTGATTTTCGCTATCGGTGTTGCACTTGGCTTCACCAATAATGACGGCGTGTCTGCGCTGGCGGCAGTGGTTGCCTATGGCATCATGGTGAAAACCATGGCCGTGGTTGCGCCGCTGGTGCTGCATCTGCCTGCGGAAGAGATTACGGCGAAACACCTTGCGGATACCGGTGTTCTCGGCGGGATCATCGCGGGTGCGATTGCTGCCTACATGTTCAATCGCTTCTACCGCATCAAGCTCCCTGAGTATCTGGGCTTCTTCGCCGGTAAGCGCTTCGTGCCGATCATCTCTGGTCTGGCTGCGATCTTCATGGGCGTGATCCTCTCCTTCATCTGGCCACCGATCGGTACGGCTATCCAGACCTTCTCCCAGTGGGCTGCTTACCAGAACCCGGTTGTGGCGTTTGGTATCTACGGCTTTATTGAGCGCTGCCTGGTGCCGTTCGGTCTGCATCACATCTGGAACGTTCCTTTCCAGATGCAGATTGGTGAATACACCAACGCGGCAGGCCAGGTCTTCCACGGCGATATCCCGCGCTACATGGCAGGTGACCCGACCGCAGGTAAACTCTCCGGTGGCTTCCTGTTCAAAATGTACGGCCTGCCGGCTGCGGCCATTGCTATCTGGCACTCTGCAAAACCGGAAAACCGTGCCAAAGTGGGCGGGATCATGATCTCCGCTGCGCTGACCTCGTTCCTGACCGGTATCACCGAGCCGATCGAGTTCTCCTTCATGTTCGTTGCGCCGATCCTCTACGGAATCCATGCGGTGCTGGCGGGTCTGGCCTTCCCAATCTGTATCCTGCTGGGTATGCGTGACGGAACCTCCTTCTCACACGGTCTGATCGACTTCATCGTGCTGAGCGGTAACGGCAGCAAACTGTGGCTGTTCCCGATTGTTGGCCTGTGCTACGCGGCAATCTATTACACCGTGTTCCGCGTGCTGATCAAAGCGCTGGATCTGAAAACCCCGGGTCGTGAAGACGCAACCGAAGACACAAAAGCTGGTGCAACCAGCGAGATGGCTCCGGCACTGGTCTCTGCCTTCGGTGGTAAAGAGAACATCACTAACCTCGACGCCTGTATTACCCGTCTGCGCGTAAGCGTGGCCGACGTGGCGAAGGTTGACCAAGCTGGCCTGAAGAAACTGGGTGCAGCGGGTGTGGTGGTTGCAGGTTCGGGCGTTCAGGCTATTTTCGGTACTAAATCCGATAACCTGAAAACCGAAATGGATGAGTACATCCGCAACAGCTAATTTGCAGTCTGGGGAGACTGAGGGAGCCGTAAGGCTCCCTTTTTTATTGCTTAACTTTTGGTAATTTATGC
>NZ_LR607338.1:1361172-1362321 GCF_902164725.1 Pseudescherichia vulneris
CCCTGTCTACTCCTCAAACAGAGAGTATTTGTATGTCTAATCCTAAGCTATTTACACCGCTACGCATCAGAAATCTGGAGATTGAAAACCGGATCGTGATTGCACCCATGTGCCAATACTCCGCTGAAGAGGGATGTATGACTGACTGGCACATGATGCATCTGGGACAGCTGGCGCAATCCGGTGCGGGTTTGCTGACGATTGAGGCCACCGCCGTCTCTCCGGAAGGGCGCATCACCTTTGCCGACGTCGGTCTCTATGATGATAAGTCGGAGGCAGCCATGGCCCAGGTGCTTGATGCCATCCGTAAATGGTCGGATATGCCCATTGCGATCCAGCTGGCTCATGCTGGAAGAAAGGCATCGACCTACAAACCCTGGGATAAGCAGGGGCAAATTCCGCCCGACCAGCAGGGTGGTTGGCAAACGCTCGCCCCCTCCGCGGTTCCCTACACCACGGGCTATACGCTTCCGACCGCGTTGGACAGTGCCGGGCTAGACGAAATCCGCTCCCAGTTTGCTAATGCCGCGAAACGCGCAGCCAAACTGAATATCGATCTGATCCAAATTCACGCCGCGCATGGTTATCTGCTGCATCAGTTCTTATCCCCGCTATCAAACCAGCGTACCGATGAGTACGGCGGCTCGCTGGAAAACCGCGCCAGATTCCCACTGGAAATTTTTGACGTGGTTCGTGACGCCTTCCCGGCAGAGAAAGCGATCAGCGTGCGCATCTCCGCGACGGACTGGGTAGAGGGTGGATTTGATATTGAAGAAGCCGTAGCGTTTGCAAAAATGCTTGAAGCGCGCGGTGTTGATGCAATCCATGTCTCTAGCGGTGGTCTCCATCCCGATCAAAAAATCGATGTCTATCCGGGCTATCAGGTTCCACTCGCAAGAGCGGTGAAGTCCGCAGTGAATGTTCCGGTTGTGGCCGTTGGCTTGATTACCGAGCCCCAACACGCAGAGGCTATTGTCGCGAGCGGCGATGCAGATATTATCGGGATTGCGCGTACGGCGCTGTACGATCCGCGTTGGCCCTGGCATGCGGCAGCAACGCTGGGCGCACAGGTGAGGGCAGCCAGCCAGTATCTTCGCTGCCAGCCTCACACCCTTAAGAATTTGTTTAAGTCCTGATCGTGAATGGCGA
>NZ_LR607338.1:1363241-1367300 GCF_902164725.1 Pseudescherichia vulneris
GATGGCGCAGGAAAGTCAATGATCTAAAAGTGGGGCCCGAAGGCCCCACGCAGTTTGCATTAACGGTAAGTTAAACGCTTATTCAGGAAGCGCGTAAACGACGACCTGATCGCCTACCTGATCCTTCAGAATAGTATTGCCGCCCGCGACAAACGCGACATACTGACGGCCTTTGTACTCGTAGATTGACGGGTTGGCTACCGCAGGCGCTTCTACCTGATCGGACCACAGCTCTTCGCCACTATCCACTGAATAGGCGCGAACCTTGGCATCCATGGAGGCACCGATAAACACCACGCCTCCCGCCGTCACGGCCGGACCACCGATGGTTGGGGAGCCCCAGCTCTCAGGCATAAAGAAGCCATACTGCTGCGATGCACCAACCGGACGACGCCACTTCACATCCCCCGTGTGCATATCCAGCGCCACGATTTCACCAAACGGGGGTTGCCAGCACGGCATACCCAGCCAGTTATTCGCCACCATCAGACGCATACCGTAAGGGGCACCTTCCTGAGGCGCAAAGCCGCTCTCATTGCCGGAACCTTTATCCGCCTTTTTATAATCTTCACGGCTATATAGCTTCAGGTACTGCACAATGTGTGAGGTATTGACGATGGCAATCTGTTTTTTCGGATCGAAGGCCACGCCTCCCCACTGAACGCCACCGGCGCTGTCTGGATAGGTCAGGGCACCTTCGCCCTTCGTCGTAGGCGGCGTGTACATGCCCTCATAGCTCAGCTTATCCCACAGGCGAGAGCACTGGCCCGCACCCACGGCATCTGCCAGTTTCCAGATCTCTGGCTTCTTAGATTGATCGAGCAGCGGCGCAGGTTTCGTCGGGAAGGGCTGCGTTGGCGAAAGCACCTCACCCTGTACCGAACCATCTCCCTGCGGCACCGGACGCTCTTCAATCGGCCAGACATCCTCACCCGTCAGGCGATTCACGACAAACAAGAAGCCCTGTTTGGTCGCCTGAATCAATGCCGGGATTTGCTTGCCGTCGACGGTGATATCCATCAGGGTCGGCGCAGAGTTGATATCGTAATCCCATACGTCGTGATGGACCCATTGACGAGACCAAACGACTTTACCAGTGTTGATATCCAGTGCGGTCGTGGAGGTTGCAAGTGGAATAGGTGCAACACGGTTGCCGCCCCAGTAGTTAGGGGAAGGGGATGACACCGGCAGATAAACTAGACCATTAGCCTCATCGGCAGACATGTGGGTCCAGACGTTGGCCGTACCGGTGCGCTGGCGGATTTCTGCTGGGATCGCGTCAAAGGTCCACTCACGTTCGCCGGTTTGCGCGTTAATTGAGAACACGGTACCCGGAGGCGCTTCGGCGTAGGCCCAGTCCTTCCCAGCCCAGCCGACCAGCAGATGGTTACCCACCACCGTTGGTGGCTGCAGGATAGATAACGGATATTTGGCGTTGACCGTGTTCCACTGATTAATATTCAGCACACCCTTATCAGCAAAGCCGCTGCACGGCTTCCCTGAATCGGCATCCAGCGCATAAAGGTTGCCATCCACGTTACCCATATAAACGATTTTCTGGCATTCCTGTCCGGCGACCGGATTTTTAGCCTGCCAGTACGAAACGCCGCGGTTTTTAAGGACTGGCTGAGTCAGTGCTTTGCGTGATGATTTGGTGTCGTAATGCCACTTCTCTTTCCCTGTACCCGGATCGAGCGCAATCAGGCGATCAAACGGTGTACCGATATACAGCGTTTCATTGGCAAAAATAGGCGTTGCTGACCAGACGGTAGCAGGGGTATCACCTTTCCCATCCGAGACGTCGCCGGTATGAAACTCCCAGACTTTGGTTAATTTATTAACGTTGTCTGCAGTAATCTGCGTCAGTGGACTGTATTTCTGGGCGTTAAGCTGGCCATGAAAGCTGTCCCAGGTGGCAGTGGAAGGCACCAGCGACGTGGCTGGCTGTGCGACAGCTTCTACCTTCTGTCCGTCATTTTTACCGGTTGAGGTCTCGTCAGTGGTTTTTGTCGTTCCGGGTGCCTGTTGATCGGCTGCATCTACGTTCAGCTTTTCCTGGGTTCCCTGAGATGCCTCAGCGGCCTTCTCTTGCGCATAGAGCGGAAGCGGAGCAACCAACAACGCGAGTGCCGTCATGCTGACTTTCAGTAATGGAGAGTGTTTTTCGTTATGCACGGGCGGCTCCTCAGACTCTGGCGCGATGATTGGGACGAACGGAATTGCTGCTCAGCGCAATCAGACCAATGAGGCCGACCACCATTGCCGCAGTAATGAGGTACTGATGCAGCAACGCGCCTGCAAAACCAATACCGAATAGCATGACAAGGGTGACAACGATCAGGAAAATACGCGTTCCACGGTGGGATGCGGCACGCAGTATAAAGGCCAATATCGCCAGTAGCACACTGGCAATGGCCACGCCGAGGGCACCGATAGTGCCGGTGACGCCGGTAAGCGGCGTTAGCCACGCATATAACGCGACCGCGAAGCCAATCACGGCTGATAGCAGCAAAAGTATACTGCCGAGGCGTGAGGGTTGAGATTGCAACATACCAGGAAATCCTCTATCCAAAAAGAACAATGAGTAATTGCTGTCATTAGTCTACTGCGGCTATCCATCACGCAGGGCAACGACAGCCGCACAGCTCACTTAACGTAACTCAGTATAGAAGAAGGATTTTTTCACGGGGCGCGAAGAGGCATATTCGATACGTTCTGCCCGGAAGATAATCATTCATTTTCGGAGACACCGGGACCCATCAATGTAGCCCTTACCTGAGGAAGACTCTGCGGATAATTTTGTTGAATAAACTCAATCATTTTTTCCCGCACGTGACAGCGTAAATCGAAGGCCATAGGTGAATTCTGCGCTGTCATTAACAATCTGATCGTCATGCTCTTTTCAGTCGTATCGGTAACCTGAAGGACCTGCGTTTCTTGATCCCAGAGTTTGGTTTCACTGAGCACCTTTTCAAAGTGTTTTCGAAGAGGCTCTAAGGGCATCGAGTAATCCAGATAAAGGAAAACAGAACCTAAAATTTGTGCATTGTTACGCGTCCAGTTTTGGAATGGATTTTCTGTAAAGTAGGTAATCGGTAAGACCAGTCGGCGCAGATCCCAGAGACGCACCACAACATACGTCAGGTTTATCTCCTCAATCCAGCCCCACTCTTTTTCAACCACCACAGCATCATCAATTTTTATGGGTTGCGTAAACGCTATCTGAATTCCGGCAAACAAATTGACAAGTGACTTCTGTAGGGCAAAGCCAATTATTATTCCGGCAACCCCTGCACCGGCCAGGATGGTTGTACCGAATTTTCGGACGCCAGGGAAGCTAAGTAAAATCAGTGAAAGACAGAACGTCACCAGCACAACAATAGCGACTTTCTTAACATACATTATCTGAGTGCGAATTTTGCGGGCGCGAAGGTTATTGGAAATATTAATGTCATAGCGTATAAAAAGCATATCCTGCGCAACATTAATCAATCGAATCAGGACAGAGCAAAATGACAATATAATAAATATATTAATTGTGGTTATAATAAATAGAAAAGACTCTGGTTGAACATGGACATAATTAACCCCTACGCGTATTAACAGCAGGGGAATGAACAGGAACATTGATCCGCGAAGGTGTTTCTCAAGTGATTTGAATAGCTTTCTGTCACGACTCTGCCAGTAGCGGATGAACCGTAGAAGTATAAATCTCGCGAGGAAGCCCACCGCGAGCGAGAACGTCACAACCAATACAGCAGGCACCCACGTCGGCGCGACAGATAACTCACCGAATAAAAAAGACATTCTTTCCCCTTATACCTGCCAACAACCCTACGTAGTCAGCGCGGTTAAACAATCAGTAATCCTTCTCTTGAAGCTATTCTATAGATTAGCCTGCTTTACGCGCATTATTAGAAGAAAAGGATGAAAATCTGGCCTCGTTAGTATATTAAAATATTTTGCAGTAGCGAGGTGTTATGCGTGGCGCGCCGCAACACAGAGAGCATGGACGCAGTAGAATAGCCGTGGCGCTTGAGGCGACCGGAACCCAACAAG
>NZ_LR607338.1:1390210-1416366 GCF_902164725.1 Pseudescherichia vulneris
TTAGCTGCCTGTAAATAAAAAGGGAGCCTTTCGGCTCCCTCCTTCACATTACTACTATCAGAAACTGTAGTTAGCGCTGATAGAGAAGTTACGCGGCTCGCCATAGACAATGGTGCGGCTGTCGATGTCGGTCTCGTAGGATTTGTCGAACAAGTTATCGACGTTCGCCTGCAGAGAGAATGCTTTGGTGACCTGATAACGGGCAAACAGATCCACCAGCGCATAGCTGCCTTGCTCAGCGCGCAGCGTGCCGTCGGCAACCGCAACGTTAGACCAGACGCGGTTCTGCCAGTTAACGCCGCCGCCGATGGTTAGATCCTGAATCGTCGGCAGACGGTAGCTGGTGAACATCTTCACGGTGGTACGCGGCAGGTTCGGGTTAACGGCGTCGCCTTCGGCATCGTCCGCGACGTAGCGGGTTGCGCCAAAGGTCATCTGCCAGTTATCGGTCAGCGCCCCGTTGATCTCAAATTCAACGCCTTTACTCACCGTGCCGTCCGCTTCGCGGTAGGCGGTTTCACCGTTGCTGCCAGGGATCACCAGACCGGTAGACTGCGCCAGGTGATCCTGCTCAATGCGGAACACGGCAAGAGAGGTGGTCAGACGGCTGTTCATCCAGTCTGCCTTCACACCCGCCTCATAGTTGTTACCGGTGATCGGCGACAGGTACTTACGCTGTTCATCACGCTCGGTCTGCGGCTTGAAGATCGAGGTATAGCTGGCGTAGGTAGACCAGCTGTCGTTGATATCAAACACCACGCCCGCATAAGGAGAGGTATTGTTCTTCTCCATCTGCTGGTTGAGCGTATCCAGATTGTATTTGGTATAGCGCGCACCCAGGATCAGGTGCAGCGGATCGGCCAGAGAGAGGCGGGTCGCCGCATAGACGGATTTCTGGTGGATGGTGTCATCCTGCGCCAGGCTCAGCGGGTTCCAGTTAGTCTGTGGGAAGTTACCGTTGTAATCAGCGTAGTTACCCAGCTGAGTATCGCCGATGTTCTCCCAGGAGCTGTAGTAGATGTTGTTCTGACGGGTGTAGTTAGTCCCGATCATCAGCTCATGCTGACGGCCAAGCAGGTCATAGGAGCCGTTAGCAAAGGTATCGATAGCATCAACTTTGCGCTTGCCGGTGTTGTAGCCGGTGCCGCCCACGTAAGGATAGGATGCGCCGTAGGGGCTGACCATCAGGCCGGTCACACGGTCAACCTGGCCATCAAGATAGAGCTGCTTGCTGTCGAGATCCGTTTCGGTATGCGTGCCGTTGACGGTCAGCTGCCAGTTGTCGCCCAGCTTCTGTTTCAGCGTCGCGAAGGTACGCTCGGTCTCTTTGTCTACATAGGCCCACTCCGGCGCGGTGCTAAAGCTGCGGTCCGGGTTGACGCGGCCACCATCGGTATACCAACGCGGAATGCCGCCCCAGGTTGGGCTGTTGGAGTTGGTCTCCTGGTAGTCGTAGCCGACGGAGAAGGTAGTCGCGTCGGTCAGATCGACATCCAGCACGCCGTAGAAGAATTTTTTCTCCTGGCTATAGCGATCCAGCCAGCTGTCATTGTGCTGGTAGCCCGACACCATGCGGCCACGAATGCGACCGTCATCGGTGAGCGGGGTAGAGAGGTCGGCCACGTAGCGCTGCTTGTTCCAGCTGCCATACTCAGCGGAGACGTTGCCGGTGAATTCACGGCTGTCGGCGTGCTTGCGCACCAGGTTAATGGCGGCGGAGGGGTTACCGGATCCGGTAGTCAGGCCGTTCGCGCCGCGAACCACTTCCACACGTTCATACAGAGCGGTGTCGGACAGCGAGTCGCCCAGGTTCCAGCGGGTTTCGAACAGGGTCGGAATGCCGTCGACCATGAAGTTATCGATCTCAAAACCGCGGGAGTAGAAGTTGATGCGCTCAGAGTCCGTCGCGCTTTGGGTAATACCGGTGGTGTTTTTCAGCACGTCGCCAACGGATTCCAGCTTCTGATCCTTCATGCGCTGTTCGCTGATGATGCTCACAGACTGCGGGATATCGCGCGGAACCAGCAGCATTTTGGTGCCGGAGGTGGTTGTTTTGACGCTGTAGTCCTGGCGCTCCTGCTCGGCATAGGCGCTGTCTGCTGAACCATCAACAATAACGGTATCGCCTGCGGTAGTATCCGGCGTGGCGGCAACGCCAGCGGCAGGGGCAAGTGCAAAGGCAATGCAGAGTGCCAGCAGTGATGGCGCTGCGGCAGGACAGCGTCCATCCCTGGCGTGAACGGTGAAAGACATGGTGAACCCTTTTCGCAAGTTAAATAGTGCGCTCTGACCGATACGTTGCCGATGTCGAGCGTGCTGTGTTTGTTCTGGTCATGCAATTGCGCATGAAAATGCAAATGCGAAATATACGCATTCATCTTATTGCTGTAAACAGATGTAATATTTATTAAGTGAATTATTGCAGGGCGTTGAGTGGCGAAAAATCAGACGTAACGGCAGTGCTTAATCCTAATGCGTGAAGAAAAGCGGCGTAATAGTTGAAACATCAGGAGATTCTCGATCATACTCTCTTGTTGAGTCCCGCAGTTATTCATTAAGGAAGACGTCATGGCCGAAGAAACGATTTTCAGTAAAATTATCCGCCGCGAAATTCCGTCGGATATCGTCTGGCAGGATGAGCTGGTCACGGCATTCCGTGATATCTCTCCGCAAGCGCCGACGCATATCCTGATTGTGCCTAACCTGCTGATCCCAACGCTAAACGACGTCTCCGAGGCGCACGAGCAGGCGCTGGGTCGGATGCTTACCGTCGCCGCGAAGCTCGCCGCTCAGGAGGGGATTGCCGAAGATGGCTATCGGGTGATCATGAACTGCAACCGCCACGGCGGCCAGGAGGTGTACCATATTCACCTGCATCTGCTGGGTGGTCGCGCGCTGGGTCCCATGCTGACACATAAAGGTTAAACCGATGCTGAGAGGAGGCCTGGCCGCGCTGCTGGCGCTGGCTGTATTGACCGGCTGTAGCTCGCGTCCATCTATCCCGGTAAGCGATGAGCAGACGCTGGTAATGGAAGCAACCGTGCTGGCGGCAGGCATAAGCGCGGAAAAACCGTCGCTGAATAACGCTGAGATCCAGCCCTCTGCGTCCTCAACGCTCTATAACGAACGGGGCGAACCCGCCACCGTCAACTATCGTTTTTTCTGGTATGACGCCAGGGGTCTCGAAATGCATCCGCTGGAAGCGCCCCGGCGCATTACCATTCCTGCGCATTCATCGGTAACGCTCTACGGCAGCGCCAACTATTTAGGCGCGCGTAAGGTGAGACTCTATCTCTATCTGTAAGGGGTGTATCTTGATTAATAAACTGGGTCGTTATGCGCTACTCACGACCGTAGCGATGATCCTTTCGGGATGTATTATGCGGGGCGAGCAGCAGCCAGCGCCCGTAGAGGAAGCCAAACCGCAGCCGCAGCAGCCGGTGGAACAGCCGCAGCCGCAGCCGGTTCCTGAGGTGCCGTCCGTACCGTCGGTCCCATCTCAGCCGGGGCCGATTGAGCACCAGGATCAAACGGCGCAGCCGACGCCGCGCGAACGTCATTTTGACTGGAGCGGGGCGGTGTCGCCGATGGTAAGCAAAATGCTGCAGGCCAGCGGCGCGGCCGGTGGCAGCGTGTTGCTGGTTGACAGCGTCAATAACCGTACCAACGGGTCGTTGAACACCGCCGAAGCCACGGAAGTGCTGCGCGGCGCGCTGGCTAACAACGGGAAGTTTACGCTGGTTTCTGCCCAGCAGCTCTCCGTCGCCAAGCAGCAGCTCGGCCTGTCGCCGCAGGATAGCCTGGGCACGCGCAGTAAAGCGATCGGGATCGCCCGCAACGTGGGGGCGCAGTATGTGCTCTACACCAGCGCCTCCGGCAACGTTAATTCCCCCGCGCTACAGATGCAGCTGATGCTGGTGCAAACGGGTGAGATCGTCTGGTCAGGTAAAGGTGCGGTTCAGCAACAGTAACCCCGAGCGTGACGCGATCCTGTCACGCTTCTTTCCCCACGCAGCGCTCGTCGCCAGCCCTGAACATACCGGGCTGAGCGGCGGGAGCTGCGTCATTGCCAACGGCCCGCAGCGTCTGGTGCTGCGCCAGCAGCATGCGGCCACCACGCCCGCGCCGTTTCTCCGTCAATATCGCGCCCTAAAGCGGCTCCCGAATTCTCTAGCCCCACGCCCGCAGTGGCTGGGACAGGGCTGGATGGCCGTTGACTATCTTGCCGGTGAGGTGAAAACCACGCTGCCGGAACCCCATCACCTTGCCGACTTGCTGTATCATCTGCATCAGCAGCCCCGTTTTGGCTGGCGTATTACCCTGCTGCCGCTGCTGGAGCGCTACTGGCAGGCATGCGACCCTGTACGCCGCACGCCGCGCTGGCTGGCGTGGCTAAAACGCCTTAAGCGTGAGGGCGAGCCGGGTGCGCTCAGACTGGCCCCGTTACATATGGATGTGCATGCAGGTAACCTGGTGCATACCGCTTCGGGCCTGCGGCTGATTGACTGGGAGTATGCCGGCGATGGCGATATCGCCCTCGAGCTGGCCTCGGTCTGGACGGGGGATGAGGCTGAGCGTCAGCGGCTTATTGTCGCCTATGCCCAGGTGGCAAACCTGGTGCCTGCGCAACTGGCGCAGCAGGTATGGCGCTGGCGGCCCTGGGTGCTGATGCTGATGGCGGGCTGGTACGAATGCCGCTGGCAGCAGACCGGGGAGCAGCAATTTATTATGCTGGCAAATGAAACATGGTGTCAGCTAGAGACAAAAGGATAAGAGAGGTCAGTGTGGGTCCGGTAATGTTAGATGTGGCAGGCTATGAGCTGGATGCGGAGGAGCGCGAGATTCTGGCGCATCCGCTGGTGGGAGGCCTGATCCTCTTTACCCGAAACTATCACGATCCGGCGCAGCTGCGCGAGCTGGTGCGGCAGATCCGCGCCGCCTCGCACCATCGGCTGGTGGTGGCCGTGGATCAGGAGGGAGGTCGAGTACAGCGTTTTCGCGACGGCTTTACGCGCCTGCCTGCCGCTCAGTCGTTTGCTGCCCTGCTCGGTATGGAGGAGGGCGGCAGGCTGGCCGAGGAGGCGGGCTGGCTGATGGCTTGTGAAATGATCGCGATGGATATCGACATCAGCTTTGCTCCGGTGCTGGATGTGGGCCACATCAGCGCGGCCATCGGCGAGCGTTCGTACCATGCCGATCCGCACAAGGCGTTGGCTATCGCCACCCGCGTGATTGACGGTATGCATCGGGCAGGCATGAAAGCCACTGGTAAGCACTTCCCTGGCCACGGGGCAGTCGCGGCGGACTCCCATAAAGAGACCCCGCACGATCCGCGTCCGGAGGCGCTGATCCGCGAGCATGATATGGCGATCTTTAGCACGCTGATCCGCGACGGCAAGCTGGATGCCATTATGCCCGCACACGTCATCTACAGCGAGGTGGATCCGCGTCCGGCGAGCGGCTCGCCGCACTGGCTGAAAACGGTTCTGCGCGGTGAGCTGGGCTTTAACGGCGTGATCTTCTCGGACGATCTCTCCATGGAGGGGGCGGCGATCATGGGCAGCTATGCCGAACGAGCCCAGGCCTCGCTGGATGCCGGCTGCGACATGGTTCTGGTCTGCAATAATCGTCAGGGGGCGGTGAGCGTGCTGGATAACCTGTCGCCGATCAATGCAGCGCGTGTTACAGAGTTGTATCATAGAGGTTCGTTTACGCGTCAGGAGCTGGTTGCGTCTGCCGAATGGAAAGCGGTGAATAGCAAACTGGAACAGCTTCAGGCCCGCTGGCTGGAGCGGTCAGCGGCTCATTAACCCTCCCTGAAAGGGAGAAAGCACAGGGTGAGGACAGATGATCATCTACTTACACGGTTTTGATTCAAACAGTCCGGGCAATCACGAGAAGGTACTGCAGCTACAGTTTATCGATCCCGACGTGCGCCTGCTGAGCTACAGCACGCGCCATCCGAAGCATGATATGCAGCATCTGCTGAAAGAGGTCGACAAGATGCTGCAGCTAAACGTTGATGAGCGACCGCTGATCTGCGGCGTAGGCTTGGGCGGATACTGGGCCGAGCGCATCGGCTTTCTCTGCGACATCCGACAGGTGATCTTCAATCCTAATCTCTATCCGCAGGAGAATATGGAGGGTAAAATCGACAGGCCGGAAGAGTATGCCGATATCGCCACCAAGTGCGTGACTAACTTTCGTGAGAAGAACCGCGACCGCTGCCTGGCGATCCTCTCCCGCCACGATGAGGCGCTGAACAGTCAGCGTACCGCCGAGGTGCTGCACCCTTTCTATGAGATTGTTTGGGACGAAGCGCAGACGCATAAGTTCAAGAATATTTCTCCTCATCTGCAGCACATCAAGGCCTTTAAAACCCTTGGTTGAGACGCCATCCTATAAACCAGCCTTTTAATGGCTGGTTTTTTTTCGCCTTTCGGCTGAAACCTGATTATCTTTTATGCAGCAAAACTTGATATATATCAATTTTGGTATGACCAATGCACCGTTCATGCTATTCTCAAGGGGTAGATGACAAATTTAGCAGCTAACTTGTTGTTAATTAAAAGCTATTTATATAACTTTTAGTTAACAATTGGTTAATATTTTAGGGGGTCGTGTTGACTACACCATTGAAAAAGATTGTGATTGTTGGCGGTGGAGCTGGCGGACTGGAGCTGGCAACCCAGCTGGGTAAGAAGCTGGGCCGGGGTAAAAAAGCCAAAATTACCCTCGTCGACCGCAACCACAGCCACCTGTGGAAGCCGCTGCTGCATGAAGTAGCCACCGGCTCGCTGGATGAGGGCGTGGACGCGCTGAGCTACCTGGCCCACGCGCGCAATCATGATTTCCAGTTCCAGCTTGGCTCGGTTGTGGATATCAACCGTGAAGGCAAAACCATCACCCTGGGCGAGCTGCGGGATGAGAAAGGTGAACTGCTGGTGCCTGAGCGCAAGCTGCCTTATGACACGCTGGTGATGGCGCTGGGAAGTACCTCCAACGACTTCAATACGCCGGGCGTAAAAGAGCACTGCATTTTCCTCGATAACCCGCATCAGGCGCGTCGTTTCCATCAGGAGATGCTGAACCTCTTCCTGAAGTACTCTGCTAACCTGGGGGCCAGTGGCAAGGTCAACATTGCCATCGTTGGCGGCGGGGCTACCGGCGTTGAGCTGTCGGCGGAGCTGCACAACGCGGTCAAGCAGCTGCACAGCTACGGCTATAAGGGCCTGACCAACGAGGCGCTGAACGTGACGCTGGTCGAGGCGGGCGAACGCATTCTGCCTGCGCTGCCGCCGCGCATCTCCGGGGCGGCTCACAGCGAGCTGACTAAAATGGGCGTACGCGTGCTGACCCAGACCATGGTCACCAGCGCGGACGAGGGCGGCCTGCACACCAAAGATGGCGAATATATCCAGGCCGATCTGATGGTGTGGGCGGCAGGGATCAAAGCGCCAGACTTTATGAAAGAGATTGGCGGCCTCGAAACCAACCGTATCAACCAGCTGGCGGTAGAGCCGACGTTGCAGACGACCCGCGATGCGGATATCTATGCGATTGGCGACTGCGCCTCCTGCGCGCGTCCGGAAGGGGGCTTCGTGCCGCCGCGTGCCCAGGCTGCGCATCAGATGGCGACCTGCGCGCTGCACAACATTCTGGCGCAGATCAAAGGCAAGCCGCTGAAAGCCTACGTCTATAAAGATCACGGCTCGCTGGTCTCGCTGTCCAACTTCTCTACCGTGGGCAGCCTGATGGGTAACCTGATGCGCGGTTCGATGATGGTAGAGGGACGCGTTGCGCGTTTCGTCTATATCTCGCTCTACCGTATGCACCAGGTCGCGTTGCACGGCTACTTCAAGACCGGCCTGATGATGCTGGTCGGCAGCATCAACCGCGTGATCCGTCCGCGACTGAAGCTGCACTAAGCCTGTCGCCCCGTCGACTTCGGACGGGGCGTTTAGCATATCCTTCTGCTGATTTCCATCAGGTGGCTCAGATTTCTCTGAATCACCACGATCTGCCACATAACCCCCCGTTTTTTACCGCCTTTCTGATTGGCTTCTGGCCACTCTGATTGCAGAATTATGACATCAGAGCCAACCAGAAGGACTATTCAATGAATAAATCCATGTTAGCGGGTATCGGAATTGGTGTGGCCGCTGCACTGGGCGTTGCTGCGGTGGCAGGCTTAGACGTTTTCAATCGCGGCCCTCAGTACGCGCAGGTGGTTTCTGCTACACCCATTAAAGAGACGGTGAAAACGCCGCGTAAAGAGTGCCGCAACGTGACGGTAACCCATCGACGTCCGGTTCAGGATGAGAACCGCCTGACCGGTTCAGTGCTCGGCGCGGTAGCGGGCGGGGTGATTGGTCACCAGTTCGGCGGCGGACGCGGTAAAGATGTCGCCACGGTCGTTGGGGCGCTGGGTGGCGGCTATGCCGGTAACCAGGTTCAGGGGGCCATGCAGGAGCGGGATACCTATACCAGCACGCAGCAGCGCTGCAAAACCGTCTATGACAAATCAGAGAAGATGCTCGGCTATGACGTTACCTACAAAATTGGTGACCAGCACGGGAAAATTCGCATGGAGAACGATCCCGGCACTCAGATCCCGTTAGACAGCAACGGGCAGCTGGTTTTGGATAACAAAGCATAAAAAAGCAGTACCCCCGATTTGGCTCCTCATTCGCTCAGGCTGAGGAGCTTTTTTTATGGCATAAAAAAGCCCTGCTTACGCAAGGCTTCTATAATCGCTCGGATTCAAATCATACTCTGCTGGCGGATCAGCAAACATCCCGTGATCAGCACAGAGATGAAAGCGAACAGGATCGAACCACCACATACTACCCAGAGACTAAATAACAATGTAATTACTATTAACACTTTAAATAATGGTAATAGCAAAACCATGACCGTTATCCTTCTGCATGTGAATAGTCGTAAAAATGTCCAAAAAAAACCTGCTAATCATTAGCAGGAGAATAATCACTTACTAAGGGTAGCAAGGGTCATGCAAAAGTGTGAGAAATATTTGGCCTATCGTTAAGATAGGCCAAAGCAATACGATGATTTGACGAACTATGATTTGATGAGTTCGGGCCAGAGGGCCATAGTGGTGCGGGTAATTTGCAGGAGCTTCTCTTGCGATGCCCCTTCACGCGCGCTGACCGACATTCCCTGAATCACGCAGTTTAGAAATTGGGCTATCGTCTGCAGCGTGGCTGTGGCAGGGATCTCGCCGCGCTGTTGGCGCTCCTCCAGGAAACGCAGCAGAGCGGCTTCCTGCAAAGCGTGACGAGACTTCAGCGTCTGGGCAATCTCATTTGACGAGGCCGCCAGCGCCGCCGAAGTGCTGATTAAGAAGCAGCCGGAAGGCGTCTCTTTGCTGGTGAAGCAGGTCGCGACGGAGGTAAAGTAGTCCAGCAGCGCCTGCTCAACGCGCTTCTCATCGCAAAACAGCTCCGCCTGATACCTGGTCGCAAACTGCGAAATATAGCGATCGAGTACGGCGCGGAACAGCCCCTCTTTGTTGGTAAACTCGGCGTAAAGCGTCGGGGCTTTCGCACCGGTGGCCTCGACCAAATCGGACAGCGACGTGGCCTCATAGCCATGCTGCCAGAAAAGCGTCATGGCTTTGTCGAGCGCCGCTTCCCTGTCGAAAACTTTTGGTCGGCCACGGCTTTTTTTTGTGCAACTGCTGACGTCGGTGGTCATAGTGGCTCCTCACCCAATGTTGAATTATTGAACAATCATTATAAAAATAATTGTCCCCGATGACCAGCAGGGAATGGTTAAAAATAATTATGTTATATCTTAATGATTTTTAACGCTTTACTATGTCACATGGACTGGGTTGACGCGGCGTTATGCTGCGTCACATCCACCGGCATGCCCGAGCGCACCGCCATCACATCGTCCATCAGCGCGGCATCGGTCTCGGCAGCGGATTTAAAACTCTCCATGCTGGCATTCAGCACCAGCGGCTGCGTTTTTGGATCGTCATTGATGGATTTCGACAGCGGCTGGTGCACTTCAACCAGCCGTGTGCCGTCCGGCTCGACCGAGGCTTTTACCGGTGCGTTGATAATGTTCACCGGTGTTCCAGGGGTGACCTGGCGGAACAGGGACGCAATGTCGTTATCACGCAGGCGAATACAGCCCGAACTGACGCGCATTCCGATACCAAAGTCGGCGTTAGTGCCGTGGAGCAGATAGACACCACCATGTGCTGCCAGGCGGATAGCATGGTGGCCCATCGGGTTATTTGGCCCAGCGGGCACGACCGCCGGGAGATCCACGCCCTGCGCCTTATAGCGCGCGCGAATGTTGGCCGTCGGCGTCCAGGTCGGGTTGGCGCGTTTATCCGATACGCGAGTGACCATCGTTGGCGTTAAGGTGTCGCCTCCCAACTGGCCAATGCCGATGGGGTAGATGGTCACCTCGTTCTTGCCCGGCGGGTACCAGTAGAGGCGCAGCTCAGACAGGTTAATAACAATTCCCTGACGCGGCACGTTCGGCAGCAGCGTCTGGAGCGGAATAGTCAACACGCTGCCAGCACGCGGCACGTAGGGGTCAACGCCGGGGTTAGCCTGCAACAGCGCCAGAAAGCCGACGTTGTACTTTTTGGCAATCGCTTCCAGCGAGCCGCCGTCGTTTTCGACAAGGTGAAAACGGTTCTCGCCCACCAGGCGGCTGCCGTTAGCAGGAAGCGGCCAGGTGTTGGCCTGGGCGGGAAGGGAGAGGAGCGCCGTCGCCGCAAGGGCCAGCAGCGTTATCCAGCGAGTAATGCGCATCTGTTTCATCGTTAAACCACCGTGCTTTTAGATTGTTGTTATGCAAGGGCAAACGTGAAGTATGGACGGATGGTGTGTCTGGATGTTTCTTGAAATGAAAGGATATGTAAAGAGTGACGCACGCTGCGGCAACAGCGTGCGCCTGGGGATCAGGCGATGGCGTTCTCTGCCAGCTCCTTCATAAAGTTACTTACCCACTCCATGCGGACTTTGCGCTCGCCCAGCTCCTGCATAAACTTCAGCCGGGTAGGGCCATCGAGGCGGAAGTTCTGCGGCTGCTTCTGCAGCAGGCCGATAAGCCAGGCCGGATTGACATGATTCTTCTCGGCAAACTCAATCGCGCCGCCTTTATCGTTGCTCTCCAGCTTGCGGATCCCCAGCTTCTGCGCCTGCTGACGCAGTCGGGCTACCTCAAGAAGGGTGCGGGCCGGATCGGGCAGCAGACCAAAGCGATCGATCAGTTCGACCTTGATCTCCTCCAGCTCACTGCTGCTCTTGGCGCTGGCAACGCGCTTGTAGAATGACAGGCGCGTGTTGACGTCCGGAATGTAATCATCCGGCAGCAGGGCGGGCATGCGTAACTCCACCTCGGTCTGCTGGCTGGTCAGATCCTCCAGCGACGGCTCGCGGCCAGCCTTCAGTGCGTCAACAGCATTCTCCAGCAGCTCCATATAGAGCGAGAAGCCGATGGTTTCCATGGAGCCGCTCTGATCTTCCCCGAGCAGCTCACCCGCGCCGCGGATCTCCAGGTCGTGAGTGGCCAGCGCAAAACCTGCGCCCAGATCCTCCAGCGAGGCGATGGCTTCCAGACGCTTCTGCGCGTCGGTGGTCATCGCCTTCGGGTGCGGCGTCAGCAGCCAGGCGTAGGCCTGGTGATGTGAACGCCCGACGCGACCGCGCAGCTGGTGTAGCTGGGCGAGACCGAAGTGATCCGCCCGCTCAATAATGATGGTGTTGGCGGTAGGAATATCGATCCCGGTTTCGATAATGGTGGTACAGACCAGCACGTTAAAGCGCTGGTGATGGAAATCGTTCATCACCCGCTCCAGCTCGCGCTCGCGCATCTGGCCGTGGCCGATAGCGATCCGCGCCTCCGGCACCAGCTCCGCCAGCCGCTGGGCCGCCTTCTGGATGTTCTCAACGTCGTTATAGAGGTAGTAGACCTGGCCGCCGCGCAGGATCTCACGCAGCATTGCCTCGCGAACCACCAGACTATCGTACTCGCGCACGAAGGTTTTCACGGCCAGACGACGCGCGGGCGGCGTGGCGATGATCGACAGATCGCGCATGCCGCTCATGGCCATATTCAGGGTACGTGGGATCGGCGTGGCGGTGAGCGTCAGAATATCGACGTCGGCACGCATCGCTTTGATGCGCTCCTTATGGCGCACGCCGAAGCGGTGCTCCTCATCGACGATCAACAGGCCAAGATCGCGCCACTTCAGATCGCTTTGCAACAGCTTATGGGTACCGATCAGAATATCAACCTTGCCCTCTGCGGCATCGGCCAGCACCTGGGTCTGCTCTTTAGCGCTACGGAAGCGCGACAGCAGCTCAATGCGTACCGGCCAGTTGGCGAAGCGGTCGCGGAAGTTATCGTAGTGCTGCTGGGCCAGCAGGGTAGTCGGCACCAGCACCGCGACCTGCTTGTGGTTCTCCACCGCGAGGAAGGCGGCGCGCATAGCTACCTCGGTCTTACCGAAGCCCACGTCGCCGCAGACCAGACGGTCCATCGCCAGCGGCTGACACATGTCGCTCAGTACGGCGTTGATCGCCTGAGCCTGATCCGGCGTGGTTTCAAACGGGAATGTATCGCAGAAGAGCTGGTACTGCTCTTTGTCATGCTTAAAGGCGAAGCCGGTCTTAGCCGCGCGCTGGGCGTAGACGTCCAGCAGCTCGGCGGCCACGTCGCGCACTTTTTCCGCCGCCTTCTGCCGCGCCCGCGTCCAGGCATCGCTGCCCAGCTTGTGCAGGGGCGCATTATCCTCCGCGCCGCCCGCGTAGCGGCTGATCAGGTGCAGGGACGACACCGGGACATAGAGTTTGGCATCGTTGGCGTAGGTCAGCATCAGGTATTCACCTTTAATGCCGCCCGCTTCCAGCGTGGTCATACCCGCATAACGCCCGACGCCGTGCTCCAGGTGTACCACCGGCTGGCCGGGGTGCAGTTCGGCGAGGTTACGGATCAGCGTATCCGGGTTGATGGTCCGGCGACTGTCCTGACGACGGCGTGCGACGCGTTCACCCAGCAGATCGCTCTCGCAGATCAGCGCCCGGTTGCGCAGGGTATCAATAAACCCGCGCTCGGCCGCGCCGATCAGCAGGTAGCGTCCGCTGCCGGTAGCTTCATCAAGGCGCAGGATCCGCTTCGGTGCGACTTTGATACGTGCCAGCAGCTCGCCCAGCGCCTCACGACGACCCTCGCTCTCAACGGAGAAGACCACCGGGCCGGTGAAGGATTCGAGGAACTTGCGCAGGCTATCGAGGGGGGCTTTCTGCTGCGCCTGGACGGCCAGATCCGGCAGCGTCTGGTAGCCGAGATTGGTATTGGCGGCTTTCTCCGCCAGCTGCTCGGTTTTCAGCTGGATGCGCGGCCAGCGCTTCAGCTCGGCAAACAGCTCGTCGCTGCGCAGCCATAGCGTCTCCGGCGGCAGCAAAGGACGCATCGGATCGACACCGCGATTCTCATAGCGCGCCTGGGTTTCGCTCTGGAAACGTACCGCGCTGGCATCGAGATCGCCGGTATTAATCACCAGCGTATTGGCCGGGAAGTAGCTAAACAGCGGCGGCAGTGGCTCGCTGAAAAACAGCGGCTGCCAGTATTCTATGCCCGCCGGCAGCGTGCCTTTGCTCACCTGCTGGTAGATATGCTCGGCGTCGCGCTTTACCTCAAAGGTATCCCGCCACTGGCTGCGGAACAGCTCGATAGCCGCCTTGTCGGTAGGAAATTCGTGGGCGGGCAGGAGGTTAATCGCCTCCACCTCTTCCAGCGTGCGCTGGGTATCGGGATCGAACAGGCGCAGGCTATCGATTTCATCATCAAAGAAGTCGATGCGGTAGGGCTGCGTGCTGCCCATTGGGTAGAGATCCAGCAGCGCACCGCGGGTGGCATATTCGCCGTGCTCCATCACCTGGTCAACGTGGCGATAGCCAGCGGTATCCAGCTGGGCACGCAGGGCATCGCGGGAGAGACGCTGCCCCTTTTTCATCACCAGCGCATGACCGTGCAGATAGCTGTGCGGGCAGACGCGCTGCATCAGCGTGTTCACCGGCATAATCAGCACGCCGCGCTGCATCGAGGGCAGCTGATAGAGCGTCGAGAGCCGGGAAGAGATGATCTCCTGGTGCGGGGAGAAACTGTCGTAGGGCAGCGTCTCCCAGTCGGCAAGGTTCATCACCATGCTGTCGGTAAACTGACGGATCTCATCATGCAGGCGCAGCGCGTTTTGCATATCGGGTGCGATCAGCACCACCGGGCCTGCATGACGCTCAACGATTTCTGCCACTTCTGTGGCACAGGCGCTGCCTGTAAGCTCACCCAGTTGGCGCTGGTCGCCCGCCTTGGCGGGAAGGGAGTAACGGTATTGTTCAGGCATAGCGAATATCGGGATCTCTTGGGTTTATGCCCCCTGATATGGGGGCATATCACTGATACACAATGCAGTTTATTATCCTTGATCCCTCAATATTAGCAAAGTTAGACCGCTAGCGCGTGGCGGGATCCAGACGCAGTTTCGCCGGCGGTGAAAAAAAGAGGTCGCCAAACAGGCGCACGGAGAGGCGGCGGATACCCAGCCCAACCAGCGTGCACACCAGCAGGCTCAGAAGGGGGTAAACCAGCAGCAGGCCCAGCTCCAGCGTCGGCGAGAGCGCGCCCTTGCGAAACAGTGGCAATAGGGCGAGGCTGCTGCCTTCGATCAATATGCGGTGGGTGGTGTAAATGGCAATGGTGTTGGAGCCAATCACGTTCAGGAGGCGATCCTCACCGGGGGTAAAGCGCTGCTCCAGCCGCCAGAAGAGGGACATGATCAGCCAGGCCGAGAGCAGGGAGAGCAGCACCGGCACGTTGCAAAACCAGAGCGCGACCGCCACCAGCAGGGCAGGTACCAGAGGTAAAATTTGACGGCGCAGGGGGATGCTCTGCAGCCAGCCCATAATAGTCACGCCGTACCAGGCCCCAAGGGCATAGTAGATCACGTTGCGCACCACGCTGTTCATTCCCCACCACGGGAGCGGCAGGAAGTTGATGGCCACCGACGCCACCAGCATCAACCCCAGCGCGGGGCGTTTCCAGCGGCTCAGGAATTTGCAAACCACGAAGTAGATCAGCAGGGCATAGAGGTACCACAGGCTGGTGCTGGCGGTCAGCATTCCGTGGAGAAACTCGCTCAGCGAGTCGGCGTAGGCTGCGTTGGCCGACTGGCTAAGATCGCGCTCGGGAGCCAGCCAGCGGTTGAGAAAACCGATCCCCTGCCACTGTAACACGCCCCACAGGGCCAGCACGTAGAAGATTGACCACAGCCGCTTATCGATGCAGTTCTTCCATTCGGCCTCGGTGATATAACGTCGGATCAGGTAGCCAGAGATGAAGAAAAAGACCGGCATGCGGAACGGGGCGAGGTAGAGATTCATATAGAGCCAGCATTTAGCGAGCAGGCCAGAGAGCGGATGTTGCAGCCCCTCAAGATGCGGGTAGAAGGTGATCACCGAGTGGTAGATAACCACCAGACTGATGCATAACCCTTTGATCTGGTTAATCCACAATGCTTTTTGCTTCATCGTTAAAACGCCCGTGTTGCGATAAATTTTGGCGTATATAGTGATCGGGACGAATGGCGCTGTAATCGGTAACGCTCTGGATTTACCCTGTTATGGGAAGTTTTCGGAAAAAGGTGAGGTTCCATTGTCACCCGCATGGGCGATAAACGCTGTTTTAGCAAATTGATTTTGAACAAATTTTTACCTCACTCCCCGACAATTCTTAGCGCATAAGCGATTTACCATCCCCTGTTTCGCTTATATACTCGTGAGTCTGCTAACCGCAACCAGACGGATGTCATGTACCAACCTGTCGCACTATTCATAGGCCTGCGTTATATGCGTGGGCGCGCAGCGGACCGATTCGGTCGCTTTGTCTCCTGGCTCTCGACCATTGGTATTACGCTCGGCGTGATGGCGCTGGTGACCGTGCTGTCGGTGATGAACGGCTTCGAGCGCGAGCTGCAAAACAACATCCTGGGGCTGATGCCGCAGGCGGTTCTCTCCTCTGCCAACGGCTCGCTGAACCCGCAGCAGCTGCCCGCCAGCGCCGCTAAGCTGCAGGGCGTCAGCCGCGTTGCACCGCTGACCACTGGCGACGTGGTGCTACAGAGCGCGCGTAGCGTCTCGGTGGGGGTGATGCTCGGCATCGATCCCGCGCAGAAAGATCCGCTCACGCCGTACCTCGTCAACGTCAAGCAGACCGATCTGCAGCCTGGCAAATATAACGTGATCCTCGGCGAGCAGCTGGCCGGGCAGCTGGGCGTTAACCGCGGCGATCAGCTGCGGGTGATGGTGCCCTCCGCCAGCCAGTTTACGCCGATGGGCCGCCTGCCTAGCCAGCGTCTCTTTACCGTCATCGGCACCTTTGCTGCCAACAGCGAAGTCGATGGCTACCAGATGCTGGTGAACATTCAGGACGCATCGCGCCTGATGCGCTACCCGGCGGGCAACATCACCGGCTGGCGGCTATGGCTCAACGAGCCGCTGAAGGTGGATGAACTGAGTCAGCAGGCGCTGCCGGACGGCACCAAGTGGCAGGACTGGCGCGATCGCAAAGGCGAGCTGTTCCAGGCTGTGCGCATGGAGAAGAACATGATGGGCCTGCTGCTGAGCCTGATCGTCGCCGTGGCCGCCTTCAACATCATTACCTCGCTGGGGCTGATGGTGATGGAGAAGCAGGGCGAAGTGGCGATCCTGCAAACCCAGGGGCTGACCCCGCGCCAGATCATGGCGGTCTTTATGGTGCAGGGGGCCAGCGCGGGGATTATCGGCGCGCTGCTCGGGGCCGTGCTGGGGGCGCTGCTGGCCAGCCAGCTTAACAATCTGATGCCGATCATTGGCGCGCTGCTGGACGGCGCGGCGCTGCCGGTGGCCATTGAGCCACTCCAGGTGGTGATTATTGCGCTGGTGGCGATGGCCATTGCGCTGCTCTCTACGCTCTATCCCTCATGGCGCGCCGCCGCCACCCAACCCGCTGAGGCTTTACGTTATGAATAAGATCCTGTTGCAATGCGACAACCTGTGCAAACGCTATCAGGAAGGGAACGTGCAGACCGACGTGCTGCACGATGTCAGCTTTAGCGTGAACGAAGGCGAAACCGTGGCGATTGTCGGCAGCTCCGGCTCCGGTAAGAGTACGTTGCTGCACCTGCTGGGGGGGCTGGATACGCCCACCTCCGGCGACGTGATTTTTGGTGACCGTCAGCTGAGCCAGCTCTCCTCAACGGCAAAAGCCGAGCTGCGTAACCGCGAGCTGGGCTTTATCTATCAGTTCCACCACCTCCTGCCGGACTTTACCGCCCAGGAGAACGTCGCTATGCCGCTGCTGATTGGCAAGCATAAACCGGCGGAAATTACCCAGCGTGCGCGGGATATGCTCCAGGCAGTCGGCCTGCTGCACCGGGCGAATCACCGTCCGTCAGAGCTTTCCGGCGGCGAGCGCCAGCGCGTGGCCATTGCCCGGGCGCTGGTGAACAATCCGCGCCTGGTGCTGGCGGATGAACCCACCGGTAACCTGGACGCGCGCAACGCCGACGCGATCTTTGCCCTGCTCGGCGAGCTAAACGCTTCACAGGGCACGGCGTTTCTGGTGGTCACCCACGATCTGCAGCTGGCAAAACGCATGAGCCGACAGATGGAGATGCGCGACGGCCACCTGAGCCCGGAGATGACGCTGATGGGGGCGCAGTAATGGCTTCACCTCTGTCGTTACTTATTGCCCTGCGCTTTAGCCGTGGCCGTCGGCGCGGTGGCATGGTGTCGCTGATCTCGGTGATCTCAACCATCGGCATTGCGCTGGGGGTGGCAGTGCTGATTGTCGGCCTGAGCGCCATGAACGGCTTTGAACGCGAGCTGAATAACCGCATCCTCGCGGTGGTGCCCCACGGCGAGATCGAGCCGGTCAATCAGCCGTGGACCAACTGGCGCGACGCGCTGGGCAAGGTTGAGAAGGTGGCAGGCATCGAAGCCGCCGCGCCCTATATCAACTTTACCGGCCTGGTGGAGAGCGGCGTAAACCTGCGCGCTATCCAGGTGAAAGGGGTCGATCCGCAGCAGGAGACGAGCCTGAGCGCGCTGCCGCGCTACGTGCAGAACAATGCCTGGGCCAACTTCAAGGCGGGCGAGCAGCAGGTGATCCTCGGTAAAGGCGTCGCCGAGGCGCTGAAGGTCAAGCAGGGCGACTGGGTGTCGGTGATGATCCCCAACGCCAGCGCCGACCATAAGCTCCAGCAGCCGAAGCGCGTCAGGCTGCACGTGAGCGGTATTTTACAGCTCAGCGGCCAGCTCGATCACAGTTTTGCCATGATCCCAATCCAGGATGCTCAGCAGTACCTGGAGATGAACGACGGCATAACCGGGATCGCCATCAAGGTTAAGGACGTCTTTAACGCCAATAAGCTAGTGCGCGACGCCGGCAGCGTGACCGACAGCTACGTCTACATCAAGAGCTGGATCGGCACCTACGGCTACATGTACCGCGATATCCAGATGATCCGCGCCATTATGTATTTGGCGATGGTGCTGGTAATCGGCGTGGCCTGCTTCAACATTGTCTCGACTCTGGTGATGGCGGTGAAGGACAAGAGCGGCGACATCGCCGTGCTGCGCACCCTCGGGGCGAAGGACGGTCTGATCCGCGCGGTCTTCGTCTGGTATGGCTTGCTGGCCGGGCTGTTCGGCAGCGTGGCGGGCGTGGTGATTGGCGTTGTGGTGGCTCTCCAGCTGACGCCAATTATCAACGGCCTTGAGACGCTGATCGGCCATCAATTCCTGTCGGGGGATATCTACTTTATCGATTTCCTGCCGTCAGAACTGCACGCGCTCGACGTGGTCTACGTGCTGGTAACCGCCCTGGTGCTGAGCCTGCTGGCGAGCTGGTATCCCGCCAGACGCGCTAGCAATATCGATCCAGCCCGCGTTTTAAGCGGACAGTAGTTTGAGCGGACAGTAATTTCAGCGGCCAGTAACAAGGAGTGGCGATGCATTACGGGCTGGACATTGGCGGGAGTAAAATTGCGCTGGGCGTCTTCGACAGTAGCAGAACGTTACAGTGGGAGCGGCGCATCGCCACGCCCCATGAGAGCTACAGCGCCTTTTTAGACGCCATTGCCGGACTGGTACACGACGCCGACGCCCAAACGGGTGAACGCGGCTCGGTGGGCATCGGCATTCCCGGTATGCCCGTTACCGCCGACGGCACGCTCTACGCGGCGAACCTTCCCGCCGCCAGCGGCAGGACGTTACGGGCCGATCTCTGCGCGCTGTTAGGCCGTGACGTGCGACTCGACAACGACGCCAACTGTTTTGCCCTCTCGGAAGCCTGGGACGATGAGTTTGCCCGCTATCCGCTGGTGATGGGGCTGATCCTCGGCACCGGCGTGGGCGGCGGGCTGGTGCTCAACGGCAAATCCATTCCTGGTCACAGCTATATTACCGGCGAGTTTGGCCACATTCGTCTCCCCGTCGATGCCCTTGAAATTCTTGGGCGCGATATTCCTCTGCTGCGCTGCGGCTGCGGCCAGCTGGGCTGCATTGAGAACTATCTTTCCGGCGGCGGCTTTGCATGGCTCTACAATCACTTCTACGATCAATCTCTGAACGCACCTGAAATAATCGCTCTGTGGGAACAAGGTGATGAAGGGGCACGTGCGCATGTGGCTCGCTACGTTGAGCTGCTGGCCGCCTGCCTGGGGACGATATTGACCATCGTAGATCCGGATCTGCTGGTCATCGGCGGCGGGTTGTCAAACTTTGCCGCGTTGACCACGCTGTTGTCCGACCGTTTGCCGCTGCGTCTGCTGCCGGTTGCCCGGGTGCCGCGCATTGAGCGGGCCCGACACGGCGACGCGGGCGGCATGCGTGGCGCAGCCTTCCTCCATCTCACCGATTAAGCACAAGAGGCCGATATGCAGTCGCGTCGTTTTAGCCGACTAAGCCGTTTTCGCCGCAACAAACGTCGTTTGCGCGAGCGTCTACGCCAGCGCATCTTTTTCAGAGACAGAGTGGTACCCGAAGTGATGGAAAAACCAAGAGTGGTCGTATTGACCGGGGCGGGGATCTCCGCCGAATCGGGCATTCGTACCTTCCGCGCCGCCGACGGGCTGTGGGAGGAGCATCATGTAGAGGACGTCGCCACGCCAGAGGGATTTGCCCGTAACCCGGAGCTGGTGCAGTCGTTCTATAACGCACGCCGTCGCCAGCTACAGCAGCCGGAGATTGCGCCCAACGCTGCGCATCTGGCGCTGGCCGAGCTGGAGGAGGCCCTTGGGGATCGCTTTCTGCTGATCACCCAGAACATCGACAACCTGCACGAGCGCGCCGGTAACAAAAACGTGCTGCATATGCACGGCGAACTGCTGAAGGTGCGCTGCGCCTCCAGCGGACAGGTGCTGGAGTGGGCGGGGGATATCACACCGGAAGATAAGTGCCACTGCTGCCAGTTCCCGTCACCGCTGCGCCCGCACGTAGTCTGGTTTGGCGAAATGCCGCTGGGCATGGATGAGATCTACAGCGCGCTGGCGCTGGCGGATATCTTTATCGCCATCGGCACCTCTGGGCACGTCTATCCTGCCGCTGGCTTTGTGCATGAGGCGAAGTTACAGGGTGCGCACACCGTAGAGCTGAACCTTGAACCGAGCCAGGTGGGCAGCGAGTTTGAAGAGAAGCACTACGGGCTGGCGAGCCAGGTGGTACCGGAGTTTGTTGATCGGTTGCTGAAAGGGCTGTAACGGATCCTGTAGGCCCGGCAGGCTCGCCGGGCGTATGTACAGGTAGGGCGGATTAACGGCCCGCTTTCAGCTTCTGGTAGTAGCTCTCATAGATGGTGCTGGCCTGGCCGACGTCATTCTGCCACTCGCCTTTGCTCACGGTCTCAGCATCCGGATAGAGCGACTTATCATTGGCCACCGCCGGGGTAAGCAGCTTGCGCGCTGCCAGGTTAGGCGTCGGGTAACCAATGGTCTCCGCGACCTGTTTTGCTACGTCCGGGCGCAGCAGGAAGTTGATCAGCTTGAGCGCACCGTCCACGTTTTTAGCGTTGGCCGGGATCGCCAGGCTGTCCATCCAGAAGATACCGCCCTCTTTAGGCCACACTACCGTCAGCGGCGTACCGCTCTGGCGCGCCACGTAGGCGGAACCGTTCCAGACCATCCCCAGGTTCACTTCACCTTCCATATAGGGGTTCGCCGGGTTATCGGAGTTGAAGGCCGCCACGTTTGGCATCAGCTTTTGCAGCTCGTGGTAGGCGGCCTCAATCTCTTTCGGATCGGTGGTGTTACCGGAGTAGCCCAGCTTGCGCAGCGCCATCTGGAACACTTCCCGGGCGTCGTCGGTCAGCACCAGGCTGCTCTTATACTCTGGCTTCCACAGGTCGGCCCAGCTGGTGACGCTCTTCGGATCGATCGCTTCGCTATTCACCCCAATCGCCGTCGCCCCCCAAATGTAAGGAATCGAGTAGTCATTGCTCGGATCGAACGGCTTGTTCAGCACCTCAGGATCAAGGTTGCTGAAGTTGGTCAGCTTGCTCTTGTCGATCTTCTGGATCATCCCCTCTTTGCGCATCTTGTCGACAAAGTAGGTGGACGGCACAACCAGATCGTAAGCGCCATCTTTATAGGTTTTGAGCTTGGCATACATGGTCTCATTCGACTCGTAGGTCGAATAGATCACCTTGATACCGGTCTCCTTGGTAAACTGCTCCAGCAGGCCCGGCGGCACGTACTCAGTCCAGTTATAGAAGTAGAGGGTCTTATTTTCCTCGGCATGGGCGGCACTCACGCTGAGGGCCAAAGCCCCCGCGGCGAGCAGGTGGCGTGACCAGTTTTTCATTTTAACGTCCCCTGATTGCGGAGCCTGTCTTCAGGCCCCTGGTTTTATCGCGTCCAATTAGCTGACTGGCAATGACCAGAACCAGCGAGAGTACTAGCAGAATGGTCGCCAGCGCGTTCACCTCCGGTGAGACGCCGACTTTCACCATTGAGTAGATCTTCAACGGCAGAATTTCATACCCGGGCCCGGTCACAAACGACGAGACAACCACATCATCCATCGACAGGGTAAAGCTCAGCAGCCAGCCAGCGGCCACGGCGGGCATCGCCAGCGGCAGAATGATCTTGCGCAGGATAATGATTTCGCTGGCCCCCAGATCCTTCGCTGCCTCCAGCATCCGCACGTCAAAGCCTTTCAACCGTGAATAGACCGTCACTACCACAAACGGCAGGCAGAAGGTGATGTGCGAAAAGAGCAGCGACCAAAAGCCCAGCTGGATGCCGAGCAGCATAAACAGCACCAGCAGCGAGATCGCCATCACGATGTCCGGGGACATCATCACCACGAACAGCATACCGCTGACGAACGGCTTGCCGCGAAAGCGGTAGCGGTAGAGCGCCACCGCCGTCAGGGAGCCGATCAGCGTAGCAAAGGTCGCCGACAGCACCGCCATGGTCAGCGAATGCTGGGCCGCCTGGAGCAGGCTGTCGTTGTTCATCAGCAGGCTATACCAGTTGGTGGTAAAACCCTGCCAGTTGATGCCAAAGCGCGCCTGGTTAAAGGAGTTAACGATCAAAATAACGATCGGAATATAGAGATAAGCGTAGATGGCGGTCATAAAACCGCCGCGCAGCAGTCGACCCATCACTCCAGCTCCACCTTTTTATTCAGCAGGCGCATCGCTCGCCAGTAGACCAGCAGCATCAGACCCATCACCACAGTCAGGGTGATACTGGTCGCCGCACCGAATGGCCAGTCGCGAATGTTGAGGAACTGACTCTTAATAACGTTGCCGATCAGCAGGTTTTTCGCACCGCCCATCAAATCCGAGACGTAGAACAGCCCCATCGCCGGGAGCATCACCAGCAGGCAGCCGGCGATAATGCCCGGCATGGTCAGCGGCACAATGATGCGGATAAAGGTTTGCAGCTTGCTTGCGCCGAGATCCCGCGCCGCCTCCAGCAGCGGCTTATCCAGCTTCTCAATGCTGGAGTAGAGCGGCATCACCATAAAGGGCAGCAGGATATAGACCAGGCCGATGATGACCGCGCTCGGGGTAAACATAATGCGCAGCGGCGTATCAATAACTCCCAGTTCAAGCAGGAAGGCATTGAGATAGCCCTTGGTGCTAAGAAACAGCTTCAGGCCATAGATACGGATCAGCGAATTGGTCCAGAATGGCACAATCAGCAGAAAGAGCAGCAGCGGGCGCACCTTCTGCGGCAGCTTTGCCAGGAACCACGCGAACGGATAGCCCAGCGCCAGACAGGCGAGGGTGGCGATCAGCGCCATATTAAGTGAGTGCATCAGCACGTCAAAATAGAGCGGATCGAGCAGGCGCGTGTAGTTATCCAGCGTAAAGACCAGCTTAACGAAGGAGACATCGTCGCGGGTTAAAAAGCTGGTCACCACGATCATCAGGTTGGGCAGAAAGACAAACAGCACAAGCCAACCGACGACAGTGGCGATCACCACATTCTGGAATTTACTTGTGCTCTTCATCAGCCAGTACGACCTCCCAACTCTCAACCCAGTTGATCGCCATCTTCTGATCCAGCGAGTGGTCGAAATCGGGATCGTCTTCGTTAAAGAACTCGCTGACCATCACAATCTTGCCGTTCTCTAGCTCGACTACCGACTCCAGGGTCATGCCTTTGTAGTTGCGCTCGCGCACGTAGCCAATCAGCCCCTCGATCTCACTGTCGTCGTTGATCTCATCGACGCGCAGATCTTCCGGACGCAGCAGCACGTTGAGTTTCTGACCCGGCGTGACGGCAAAGTTAACGTAGATATTGCACTCGCGGCCTTCGACGTTGGCCCGCACGCGCTGGGCATCAATACGCTCGATCACCGTCGCGTTAAAGATATTGATCTCGCCGATAAAGCTGGCCACGAAGAGGTTTTTCGGCTCCTCGTAGATCTCACGCGGGGTGCCGTCCTGCTCGATTTTGCCATTCTGCATCACCACGATACGATCGGACATGGTCAGCGCCTCCTCCTGATCGTGCGTAACGAAGACAAAGGTAATGCCAAGCTTGCGCTGCAATGCCTTCAGCTCGTTCTGCATCTGCTTGCGCAGCTTGTAATCGAGGGCCGAGAGGGACTCGTCCAGCAGCAGCATACGCGGCTTGTTGACCACCGCCCGGGCGATGGCAACGCGCTGCTGCTGGCCGCCAGAGAGCTGGTGCGGCTTACGCTGGGCAAATTCTTCCAGTTGCACCATACGCAGGGCATCGGTAACGCGAGGGGTAATCTGATCCGCCGGGGTCTTCTGCATCCGCAGGCCAAAGGCGACATTTTCGAACACCGTCATGTGCGGGAAAAGCGCGTAGCTTTGAAAGACGGTGTTAACATGGCGATGTTCTGCTGGAACGTTCGTTATATCATCGCTATCGAGAGTGATGCGGCCAGTATCGACACTCTCCAGGCCTGCAATCAGGCGCAGGACGGTAGTTTTACCGCAGCCAGAAGGGCCAAGCAGCGTCAGGAATTCGCCGTTGTTGATGGTCAGGTTAAGATCGGAAATAACGGTTTTACCATCAAAACTTTTTCGAATCCCCGCCATTTGTACCAGCGGTGAAAGCGAACGTGGTTGTGTATTCAATTTTTGACTCTGTCCCGTGTAGACGCAGCGGATGGCTTACCGATGCGGGGTTTGTGATTAACCACCTTGGGTTTTGGCACATGAATAAGGCCTGGCATTCTACGGCAAACCACTGAAATCGCCAAACCTTGTTCATATTTCTTATCCAGCCTGGTAATTTCTCAGCCACTATTAAGGGTGTAATAAAATACGGGGTTTACAAGCTAAAAGTGACCTGACGCAATACATGTCGTGTCGCGCGTCTTGATAATGTTGTGACAAAAAGTGAGGGTGGCCGCATGGAAAAATTACTTGAGCGTTTTTTACACTATGTTTCGTTAGATACGCAGTCGAAACCGGGTGTCAGACAGGTTCCAAGCACAGAGGGACAGTGGAAGCTATTAGAGCTGCTTCGCGATCAGCTTAATGAGATGGGCCTTATCAACGTGACGCTGAGTGACAAAGGCACGGTGATGGCGACGCTGCCCGCAAACGTAGAGGGCGATATCCCCACCATTGGGTTTATCTCCCATGTCGATACCTCCCCGGACTTTACCGGCAAGAACGTTAATCCGCAGATCGTTGAGAACTATCGCGGCGGCGACATTGCCCTTGGCGTAGGGGATGAGATCCTCTCTCCGGTGATGTTCCCGGTGCTGCATCAGCTGCTGGGGCAGACGCTGATCACCACCGACGGCAAAACCCTGCTCGGTGCGGATGACAAAGCTGGCGTGGCGGAGATCATGACCGCGCTCGCGGTGCTGATTAAGCAGAATGTACCTCACGGTGAGATCCGCGTGGCCTTTACCCCTGATGAAGAGGTTGGAAAAGGGGCGAAGCACTTCGACGTCCCGGCGTTTGGCGCACAGTGGGCCTATACCGTGGACGGCGGCGGCGTGGGTGAGCTGGAGTTTGAGAACTTCAACGCGGCCTCGGTGACCATCAAAATTGTCGGTAACAACGTGCACCCCGGTACGGCGAAAGGGGTAATGGTGAACGCCCTGACGCTGGCGACGCGTATTCACGCCCTGGTTCCTGCCGATGAGAGCCCGGAAACCACCGAGGGCTACGAAGGTTTTTATCATCTCGCCAGCATGAAGGGAGCGGTCGATCGCGCGGAGATGCACTACATCATTCGCGATTTCGATCGTAAGAGCTTTGAAGCGCGCAAACGCAAGATCATGGAGATCGCCAAAAAGGTCGGCAAGGGGCTACATCCGGACTGCTATATCGAACTGGTGATCGAGGACAGCTACTACAACATGCACGAGAAGGTAGCTGAGCATCCGCATATTATTGATATCGCCCAGCAGGCAATGCGCGACTGCGATATTGAGCCGCAGCTCAAGCCGATTCGCGGCGGTACCGATGGTGCCCAGCTCTCCTTTATGGGACTGCCGTGCCCGAATATCTTTACCGGCGGATACAACTACCACGGCAAGCACGAGTTTGTGACGCTGGAAGGGATGGAGAAAGCGGTGCGCGTAATCGTACGGATTGCGGAGCTAACCGCGAAAAGAGGTTGAGTG
>NZ_LR607338.1:1417119-1426805 GCF_902164725.1 Pseudescherichia vulneris
GTGTGAGGCTGCGGTAGTTTTGTAGGCCCGGCAGGCGCGCCGGGCGTTACGTTACCGAGAGTTAATCTTCGAAGAACCAGTAGCCGCTGTTAACCAGCGCGGCGAGCATGGCGAGGAACGACGGGTCGTCCAGCGCATCGCCGAGTGTGTCGGCGGTCACCACGATATGGTTTGCCAGCGCGGCGAGGGCCGGGCGGTGCGGGGAATCGACCTTCTCACCGTTAACAAATATCTCTTCACCGACGCGCAGCACGCGCAGACCGCCGAGACGCACCAGCTTGTCACCCTGCTGCAGCGCATCGTAGATCTCATCAGGCTGATACGGCGGCTCCGGCGGAGAGACGTCCAGCTCGTGGCGCGACTGGGAGATAAACTCACCGAACCACTGCTGGAACTGTGCCGGCTGGTTAATCAGCTCAAGCATCATTCCGCGCAGCTTATCCAGCTCCTGAGGCAGAATATCCGCCGGGTGCTCCCGCGACGGTACGTCCGGATCGCTATAGCGGTGGCTGCCCAACTCGCGTTGCAGAACATAGTCCGCAAAGCCGCTGATCATCTCCCGACCGCTAGGCGCGCGGAAGCCCACCGAGTAGTTCATTGAGTTTTCAAGGGAGTAGCCCTCGTGCGGGAAGGCAGGGGGAATATAGAGAATATCACCCGGCTCCAGCTCTTCATCAATGATCGCTTCAAAAGGATCGACCTGCAGCAGATCCGGATGCGGGCAGTGCTGCTTCATCGGCACCTTATCGCCCACGCGCCAGCGACGGCGGCCGGTACCCTGAATGATAAACACATCGTACTGGTCCAGATGCGGACCCACGCCGCCGCCCGGTACCGAGAACGAGATCATCAGATCGTCAATACGCCAGTCCGGCAGCGCCCGGAAGGGACGCATCAGGGCGGCACTCTGCTCGTGCCAGTGATCTACCGCCTGTACCAGCAGCGACCAGTTGGTTTCACCCAGGTGATCGTAGCTTTCAAACGGGCCGTGGCTAACGTTCCATTTACCATCCTGATGACTGACCAGGCGGCTATCGACTTCGCTCTCCATCGCCAGCCCAGCCAGCTCGTCCGGCGAGAGGGGATCGATAAAGTTAGCCAGGCCACGCTTCAGCACTACCGGGCGCTTTTGCCAGTAACGCTGAATAAAATCGGGCCAGTCGAGTGTTAATTGATATTCCATATGAGTTTCCTGGTCTTGTGTCTGACTCGGATTATAACGGATGGCGGCCTGGCTGGATGCTTAATTCGTTAATTATCCCCGCCGCTCTCCTGCTGACGAGCAAATATAGCCTCCATTCGTGCGCCGCCGAGCGGACTTTCCCCGGTCACGATCTCCCCGCCGTACTGCTCCACGATCTCCCGGGCAACGGCTAAGCCTACTCCCTGGCCGGGACGCAGCGTATCGGCCCGCTGACCGCGGTCAAAAATCGTCTCCCGCAGGCTCACAGGAATGCCAGGGCCGTCATCGTCAACGATGATATGCAATCGATCGTCGGACTGGCGGGCGGAGACCTCAACAAACTCCAGGCAGTATTTGCAGGCGTTATCCAGCAGGTTACCCATCACCTCCATCAGGTCGTTTTTCTCACCGACAAAGCTAATTTCCGGGGAGATATCAAGGGTAATCGCCACTCCTTTGCGCTGATAGACCTTATTCAACGCCGAGGTGAGGCTATCCAGCATGGCCGCCACCGGATGCAGCTCGCGGCTGAGCATAACGCTGCCGCCGCGCATGCTGGCCCGATGCAGATAGTAACCAATCTGCTGGGAGATACGGCTGATCTGCTCCAGCATCACCGGTTCGGCGTCGTTCACGCTCAGCTTATTGCTGCGTAACGAGCGCAGCGTGCTTTGCAATACCGCCAGCGGGGTCTTCAGGCTGTGGGTCAGATCGGTGAGGGTGGTACGGTACTTGTCGTAGCGCTCGCGCTCGCTCTTCACCAGGCGATTGAGGTTGCGCACCAGGCTGACCAGCTCGCGGGAGGTTAGGGGGTTCAGGCGCTCGCGGTGGTGCTCCTCCAACTCGCGTACCTCTTTAGCCAGCGCTTCGATGGGACGCAGGCTCCAGCGCGCGGCGATCCACAGCAGGGGTATAACCAGCAGCAGGTTAGCCATCACCACGTAGATAAACCAGTTCCATACCTGATGCGCCTGCTTTATCTCATCGGGCACGGTGTCGATCACCACAATGGTCATCGGTGGCATATGGGCCGTCGCCGGGAAGTAATTCACCGCCACCGAGTGGGTGGTTTCGCTATCGTTGTCGTCTGCGCGCAGATCGCTGAGGGCTTTCTGCGCCGAGGGATCGCCGCTGATCAGGGTGCTGGTGGCGTCGGCGTCGGCCTCGATCTCATGGAAGCCATCGCTCTTCAGCCATTCAGGACGGATGCGCTGAACCAACCATGGTACGTTGCGCTGGGACCACAGCAGCTGCCCCTGCTGGTCATAGATCAGCGCCACGGTGGGACCTTGCAGATTCAGGTTTTCCGGCAGCTCAATACTGAAGCGCTGGTTGTCCCACTTGGAGAGCGTATAGAAGAGGTTGCTCTCGCCGCGCAGCAGGCGAAAGGTGGTCTTATCGAAGCTCACGCTGTAGCCCACCAGTGCCACCATGCCGTAGGAGAGGGAGAGCACCAGCACTACGGCAGCCGTGGCGAGCAGGAAGCGGATCCGCAGGGAGAGCGGCAGCAGGTGCCGCCGAAGCTTCTTCATGAAGGCAATTCGAACAGATAGCCCTGGCCGCGCACGGTATTAATCACCTCATGGGGATACTGGGCCTGGATCTTTTTGCGCAGGCGACCCATTAGCACATCGATGGTATGGCTCTCCCGCAGCTCGGCATCCGGGTAGAGCTGTAGCATCAGGGCATCTTTGCTCACCACCTTGCCACTGTTGCGGATCAGCGTCTCCATGATGGTGTACTCGAAGGCGGTCAGCTTGATCACCTCGTCGTCAATGGATAGCTCCCGACGCGAAAGATCGACCTGGAACGGCGGCATAGAGATAACCTGCGAGGCATGACCACCGTTGCGGCGCATCAGGGCCTGCATTCGAGCGGCCACCTCTTCAATATGAAACGGCTTAGTCACGTAATCATCGGCCCCGGCGCTCAGCACCTCGACCTTGTCCTGCCACCCTTCGCGGGCGGTGAGCACCAGTACGGGTAGGGCGACATCATGGCTACGCCAGCGGCGGATCAGCGACAGTCCGTCCTCATCCGGCAGGCCGAGATCGACGATGGCGATATCGGGAAGGTGTTCATTTAAGTAGTAATCCGCTTCCTTTGCATCTTCGGCGGCGTCGACCTGGTGCCCCAGCTCCTGCAACTGAACTTTGAGGTGGTGGCGCAGCAAAGGGTTATCCTCTACGACGAGTACGCGCATTGTCCAAACTCCCATAAATTCTTGTTGTAAATAGTTTAACGCGAATACGTAATTATGATGCGATTGAAATCAACGGAGAGTAAACCAGCGGGGAAGCAGCCCGCTCCCTAAACGAGAGCGGGCTAAAAGGCAGGGATTATTTCAGCTCATCAACCATGGTGATGGCTCGGCCAATGTAGTTGGCAGGCGTCATGGCTTTGAGGCGGGTTTTCTCTTCCTCTGGCAGCGCCAGGCTATCGATAAACTGCTTCATGCCTTCGGCATCAACGCGTTTGCCGCGGGTCAGCTCTTTCAGCTTCTCGTATGGCTTTTCGATACCGTAGCGGCGCATCACCGTCTGGATCGGCTCAGCCAGCACTTCCCAGTTGTGATCCAGCTCGTCGAGCAGACGATCGCGGTTCACTTCCAGCTTGCTCACGCCTTTCAGCGTCGACTGATAGGCGATCAGCGCGTAGCCGATGCCCACGCCGAGGTTACGCAGCACCGTGGAGTCGGTAAGATCGCGCTGCCAGCGAGAAACCGGCAGTTTGCTCGCCAGGTGCTGGAGCAGCGCGTTGGAGAGGCCCAGGTTGCCTTCGGAGTTTTCGAAGTCGATAGGGTTAACCTTGTGCGGCATGGTGGACGAGCCGATTTCACCGGCGATCGTCTTCTGCTTGAAGTGGTTCAGGGCGACATACCCCCAAACGTCACGGTCGAAGTCGATCAGGATGGTGTTGAAGCGCGCCATGCAGTCAAACAGCTCGGCGATATAGTCGTGCGGCTCGATCTGGGTGGTATAGGGGTTCCACTGGATGCCAAGGGAGGTCACAAACTCCTCGCTGAACTGGTGCCAGTCCACTTCCGGGTAGGCCGCGATGTGGGCGTTATAGTTACCCACCGCGCCGTTGATCTTACCGAGGATCTCAACCTGCGCAAGCTGGCGGAACTGACGCTCCATGCGGTAGGCCACGTTGGCCATCTCTTTGCCCATGGTTGACGGCGTGGCTGGCTGGCCGTGGGTGCGGGAGAGCAGCGGGATATCGCGATACTGCACCGCCAGATCTTTTACCGCATCGATAATCTTGCGCCAGTAGGGCAGAACCACCTCTTCCCGCGCGGTATGCAGCATCAGAGCGTGAGAGAGGTTGTTGATATCTTCCGAGGTGCAGGCGAAGTGGATGAACTCAGAGACCGCATGCAGAGCCGGTACGTCAGCCACTTTCTCTTTCAGAAAATACTCGACCGCTTTCACGTCGTGGTTAGTGGTGTGCTCAATAGTTTTGATGCGTGCGGCGTCTTCTTCACTGAATTCCGCGACAATCTTATCTAGGTAACCGTTTGCGTCGGCAGCAAAAGCAGGAACTTCCTTGATAGCTGCATGTGCCGCCAGCTTTTGCAGCCAGCGTACTTCTACCTGAACGCGAAACTTCAGCAGGCCGAACTCGCTGAAGATCTCGCGCAGCGCGCTGACTTTATCGCCGTAGCGTCCATCGACAGGGGAAACGGCGGTCAGTGAGGATAATTCCATAAGACAAAACTCCGGGACGTTAACAATGAGCAAGAATTTGTTTCGCCTGTGTAGACAGACGATTACGGGAAAACATCAGCTGCAGACGGCCACCACCCACCTGGTGCCAGAGCACGGCGGCGCGGATCCCGGCAAGCAGCGAGGAGCGAACTTTCGCCTGCACCTGAGCGCTTTGCAGCACAGCCGGGGAGCCCGTGACCTGAATACGCGGGCCGAGAGGGCTAATGACATCGACATAGATCGCGGCCATCGCGCTTAACAGGGTGTCGGAGTGCAGATCGAAGTGTTCAAGCTGGCGTGACAGCCCGGCAATGCGGCTGCCAAGGTTATCCATCGCACCTTTGCTCGCGGCGAGCTTACGCTCCAGCACCATCAGGCTCAGCGTGTAGCGGGTCAGCTCGGCGTTCAGCCCTTCGCGGCTGCTGGTGTTGAGCACGCCCAGCAGGGTTTCGAGACCCATACGCAGGTTGGCTTCACTACCGCCAAACACCGCCAGCGTGGAGTCTGGATTCTGATCGATAACGCTGTTCAGCGAGACATGCAGAGCGTCGGAATCGCAGGTTCCCTGATGCGCCAGCTGCTGCACCAGACGAGCTGACTGGCAGATCCCTGCCAGCGCGATGGTGATATCATAATAGTTCTTCGCCACACTCACTCCTTGTATCCCCGCAGCATTACGCGCCACGGGGAGAATGTTCTACGTTAAACCGGCAGCGGTAGACGCTGCTCAATAATGCCGCCGCCCAGGCACACTTCCCCGCTGTAGAAGACAGCGGACTGGCCCGGCGTAACGGCAGCTACCGGCTCGTCAAAACGGACCTCAATACGCTCGTCATCCAGTGCGGTGACGGTGCAGGAGATATCCGTCTGGCGATAGCGTGTTTTTACCGTGCAGTGCAGCGTGCCGGTAAAGGTTTTGCGATCGACCCAGTGCAGCTGCTGGGCGATCAGGCCCACCGACATCAGGCGCGGGTGATCGTGACCCTGGGCGACGATCAGCACGTTGTTCTCAACGTCTTTATCGACCACGTACCACGGATCTTCGCTGCCCTCTTTGGTGCCGCCGATGCCAAGGCCCTTACGCTGGCCGAGGGTGTGATACATCAGCCCCTGGTGCTCGCCAATCTCGTCCCCGTCAACGGTGATGATTTTACCCGGCTGGGCAGGCAGGTAGCGCCCCAGGAACTCGCGGAATTTGCGCTCGCCGATGAAGCAGATCCCGGTGGAATCTTTCTTCTTGGCGGTGATCAGACCCAGCTCTTCGGCAATTTTACGCACCTCGGGCTTCTCCAGTTCGCCAACCGGGAAGAGGCTCTGGGCGATCTGTTCGTGGCCGAGGGTATAGAGGAAGTAGCTCTGGTCTTTGTTGCCGTCCAGTCCGCGCAGCAGCTGGCTTTTGCCATCGACGTCTGCCCGGCGCACGTAGTGGCCGGTAGCGATATAGTCCGCGCCGAGATCTTCGGCGGCGAACTCCAGGAAGGCTTTGAATTTGATCTCTTTATTGCAGAGGATATCCGGGTTTGGCGTGCGGCCAGCCTTGTACTCTTCGAGGAAGTGCTCAAAGACGTTATCCCAGTACTCTGCGGCAAAGTTTACGGTGTGCAGCTCAATGCCGAGCTTGTCGCACACCGCTTGCGCATCAGCAAGATCGGCGGCGGCGGTGCAGTATTCCTCGCCGTCATCCTCTTCCCAGTTCTTCATGAACAGGCCTTCCACCTTATAGCCCTGCTGTTGCAGCAGGTAGGCAGAGACGGAAGAGTCGACACCGCCGGACATCCCGACGATCACTTTTTTTGGGCTTTCAGACATAGAATACTCGCGACATTAAACTTCAAGGCGGCGTATTCTATCATGCCAGCGCGCCTCAGGCATCACTTGTAAAAGGCCAGTTAAATTCGCCGATCAGCGCCAGCGGGTAGCGCTGACCGCTCTGATAGCAGCGGATACTCTCTGCCACCAGCGGCGATCGCAGGTTAGAGGCGGTTAAAATCTCATCGGCAGTGACCCACAGGCAGCGATCGATATCGCCATCGTTAGGCCAGGTAGCGCACGTTTCGTTAAGCTCAATGGCAAACAGAAAGCGCAGGAAGGGGGTGTTGTCCGGCGCAATCCACTGGTGCATGCGAATAAAGTGTTGGGGAATGGCATCAATGCCGGTCTCTTCCCACAGCTCGCGCGCGGCGGCCTGCACCAGGGTTTCATTGGCCTCGAGGTGTCCGGCAGGCTGGTTCCAGAGCGCTTTATCGTTGATGGTCTCTTCAACAACCAGAAACTTACCCTGGGCATGCACTACGCAGGCAACGGTAACGTGCGGTTTAAACATACTTTCATCCTTATTCAGCAATATCTCGCCACTCACCGTTGGCGAGATTATCCAGCGTGTAATTTCCCATAGCGTAACGGATCAGGCGCAGCGTGGGAAAACCTACGTGCGCGGTCATGCGCCTCACCTGGCGGTTACGCCCTTCGTAGAGGGTGATTTTCAGCCAGGCGGTAGGAATGGATTTTCGCTCGCGGATCGGCGGATTACGTGGCCACAGCCAGTCAGGCTCGCTAACCAATTCGACGCCGGCGGGTAGGGTGGGGCCATCGTTGAGCGTCACCCCGTTGCGCAGCGCCGCTAGCGCGTCCTCGCCGGGTTCACCTTCCACCTGAACGTAGTAGATCTTCCCGGTGCGCTTGCCCGGCTGCGTCAGCCGCGCCTGCAGTGCGCCGTCGTTGGTCAGCACCAGCAGACCTTCGCTGTCACGGTCCAGACGGCCTGCGGCATAGACGTCGGCGACGGGGATAAAATCCTTCAGCGTGCTGCGCCCGGCCTCGTCGGTAAACTGCGGCAACACATCGTAGGGTTTATTGAACAAAATCACCCGCTTTGGGTGGTTTTTGCCGTGGCGTTGAGTGGGTTGTTGTGAGCTGAATCGCTTAACCCGGTGATCTATAAAAGAAGTTTTGCGCATGGTATTTTCAGATGTTATCAATTGCCGCATTATAGCGGAATAACTTGCGCCTTTCATGCCAGCCGACAATCAGTTAGTATTGACAGGCCCATTACAATTTATTAACAAAACAGCAGAACGAAAACACGCTCGAACTCGAAGGAGAGGTGAATGGAAAGCAAAGTAGTTGTTCCGGCGGAAGGTAGTAAGATCACCCTGCAAGACGGCAAGCTGAACGTGCCAAACAATCCGATCATCCCGTTTATCGAAGGTGATGGTATCGGTGTGGACGTGACGCCGCCGATGATCAAGGTGGTTGATGCCGCTGTGCAAAAGGCCTACAACGGTGAGCGTAAAATTTCCTGGATGGAAATTTATACCGGTGAGAAATCGACCCAGGTGTATGGCCAGGACGTCTGGCTGCCGACTGAGACCCTGGATCTGATCCGTGAGTATCGTGTAGCAATCAAAGGTCCGTTGACGACGCCCGTCGGCGGTGGTATTCGTTCCCTGAACGTCGCCCTGCGCCAGGAGCTGGACCTGTATGTCTGCCTGCGCCCGGTACGTTACTACCAGGGTACGCCAAGCCCGGTTAAACACCCGGAGCTGACCGACATGGTGATCTTCCGTGAGAACTCCGAAGATATCTATGCCGGTATTGAGTGGAAAGCCGACAGCGCTGACGCTGAGAAAGTGATCAAATTCCTTCGCGAAGAGATGGGCGTGAAGAAAATTCGCTTCCCGGAACATTGCGGTATCGGTATCAAGCCGTGCTCAGAAGACGGTACTAAGCGTTTAGTGCGTGCTGCCATTGAGTATGCGATCACTAACGATCGTGACTCTGTGACCCTGGTGCACAAAGGCAACATCATGAAGTTCACCGAAGGCGCGTTCAAAGACTGGGGCTACCAGCTGGCACAGGAAGAGTTCGGCGGTGAGCTGATCGATGGCGGCCCGTGGCAGAAGATCAAAAACCCGAACACCGGCAAAGAGATCATCATTAAAGATGTGATCGCCGATGCGTTCCTGCAGCAGATCCTGCTGCGTCCGGCCGAGTACGACGTGATTGCCTGTATGAACCTGAACGGTGACTACATCTCTGACGCCCTGGCAGCCCAGGTTGGCGGGATCGGTATCGCACCGGGCGCGAACATTGGCGACGAGTGCGCGCTGTTCGAAGCAACCCACGGTACTGCACCGAAATACGCAGGCCAGGACAAAGTGAACCCAGGCTCAATCATCCTCTCCGCAGAGATGATGCTCCGTCATATGGAGTGGTTCGAAGCCGCAGACCTGATCGTTAAAGGCATGGAAGGCGCGATTAATAACAAAACCGTGACCTATGACTTTGAACGTCTGATGGACGGCGCTAAGCTGCTGAAATGCTCAGAGTTTGGTGACGCGATCATCGAAAACATGTAATCCATCTTCTGGATTAGATGACAACGGGAGCCATGGCGCTCCCGTTTTTTATGGTTGGGATGCTGACTAATGGATAAGAGATAAAATAACGGCTGCTATTGCAGAAAGCAGGTAAGCTACTGTGGCTGTAATCCACATATAGGATAGATAATTCATCCACGGCTGAATTTTTAAGTCATTTTCTTCAAAAAAGCTGTAGGCCGGATCGCTCTGTTTAAGAAAGGAAATTTTTTTCTTCTTACTCAGTTTGATAAAAAACCTGCTTACTGGAAAAACACCGAAAAAACCCACCATATGATAAAATGAACCTGGCGCGGGAAAACTATATTTTTCTTTAAAAAGCGAAACTAAATTTTCATAGCTCTTTTTGTTAGCCAGATAGACAAGAAAACAGATAAAGATAAGAATGCTACCAAATAGCCCGATGACTAAACC
>NZ_LR607338.1:1427594-1441232 GCF_902164725.1 Pseudescherichia vulneris
CTCCCCTTTATTGACCTTAATACCCCTTCAAAGCACCTGGCAGGGCGCTGCGCTGGCGGAACCAGGCCGCAAAAAAGCCGATGATAATGAGAAACTCGGCAAGATCGCCGCCGTAATACATCCACTGCGCGGCTGCCTGAATCTCCTCAATACTGGCCGAGGTGCCCTGCGGGTAGCCATAGCCGTACATCAGTTTGCCGAGGATTGCGTGCGCGGCGGTAGCCAGGAAAATCACTATCAGCCGTACATTTCTCGACGGACGATGGGGGGCAGGATCCGGTCCGGCAACAGACCAGGTAAACAGGTAGCCGGAGAGGACAAAATGCACGTGTAGCAAAACAAACAGCACGGGATCGCCCATGCTCAACGTGTAAAAAGGCGTGAGATAGAGCAGATACATGCCGCCTATATCCAGAAACGCAGCGGTAACCGGGTGGATCAAAAAACGTATCGGACGGATGCGGAGAAAATTCATGATGCCGCGCGCCGTACGGGCGGAGACGCTGCGTAGTAAAAGCGAACCCGGTGCGCCAAATACCAGTCCAAGCGGCCCAAACATACCTAAAAATAGATGCTGCACCATATGACCGCGCAGATCGTGATGGGCCCAGCTTGCCAGCGGCGGCAGTATGGCGGCCACAATCAGCACGGTTCCGGCGGTAAAGCTGGCGATGCGCCAGCCGCTCCAGCGGGCGGTACGGCGTATCCGCAAGGCGGCTAACAGATACAAGCCAAGCAGCACCATCGGAACAATGACCAGAAGAATAAACAGCGCGGCTGAAGGTGCGCTTTCTGGATGATGCATCATCGGCTCCACGTCTTAACCCCTGGCCGTACGGCGCGCGCGGCGAAAGAGCAGATAGCCTACCAGCAACAGCAGCAGGGCAACCCCGTTCCAGATGACATCGTAGAGTAGAACGTTCTCAACGTAGCGGATCTGATGCAGCCTGAGCAGCTTGTGATCGACAATTCCGTCAAACAGCTGAAAACCTCCCATCCCCAAAATGAAGCCCGCCCATGCTGCCGTTCGATTAAGCACGCCGCGACGATAGAGCCTGGTAAACATAAAAAAACCGAGCACAAATAAGATCAGCTCAGCGGAGTGCAGCAACCCATCCGACAGCAGGCTGAAAGCCGGGGTACCCCAGTCAAAAAAGTGATGCCAGGCCAGAAGCTGATGGAAGACCACCTCATCAATTGCCGCCATCATACCGATGCCCATGGGAAGGGTGGCAAGCAGGGAACGTTTGAGGTCGGCGTGAAGCGGGGACGTTAATGGCGGCATGCGCTCTCCTGAGAAAATTAAAATTTTACTTAAGAAGCGTAGCTGAAAATAATCGGATGCCGGAGGGGCACTGCGCGTTATCTGTGCTTTTGACAAAGTTTCCTGCTCTCCCACTGAAGATGCTAATCTGCTGATTTATTAGAGCTGTTTGATAATGAGAAGGAAGGTATCCGCAATGGAGATTACGTTAGTCAGGCATGGCAAACCCGATTTGAAAAAGTCTGGCAGGGTAAATGCGACAGGTATGCGGGAGTGGGTATCTGCCTACGACGCCTCACGTATTTCTGGATCGCCTGCATCTGCCGCGAAAGCAGCGTGCCAAAAAAGTAACCTTATTGTGAGCAGTCCGCTGCCTCGCGCTGTTTCTTCTCTTCATACGTTGGGCGTAAAGCCAAATTTCATTTTAAATGAGTTGAGCGAGGCCCCACTTCCGATCTTTAACGTACCGGCGATTAAACTGCCGCCTTCACTGTGGCTGGTACTCTTCAGGCTGCTCTGGCTAGCGGGTGCGTCGTCAAAGAGTGAGTCATGCGCAGATGCTCAACAGCGCGCTAAAAGAGTCGCGGATCACCTGACAGCACTCGCCCATGAGCACGAACAGGTTTTCAGCATGGGGCACGGCATAATGAACAAGCTGATAGCCAAAGAGCTCGAACGCGCAGGTTGGAAAAAAGTTACGGATGGGGAATCGGGTTACTGGGGGACGGTGAGATACGCATTACCCACTTTTTAAACTATAAAAAAACGGGAGCCAGTCGGCTCCCGTTTTCTATTATCACCCTACAACCCGCTCTGAAGCAGTATCAGAACCAGTTGTACTTAGAGTAAAGGGTCAGAAAGAGACCTGCTGCGGCTAACACATTCAGCAAGACTACCGTTCTGCTTGATACATTCATCGTTGCGTCCTTTCGGTTACGTGACGGAGAGTTTAAACCAATTCAATGAACTAAAAACTACCAAAAATGGTGTGTGCCAGAGGGCAATCATTTCATGAACATTGCCGGGCATTTACAATGAGAGAAGTATAGACCGCACTTGCCTGACGTAAAGTATGATTAGGCATCTTTTACATATTCATGGAGACACAGCTTGACCATATACGACTCCCTGCTGGCGTTTACGCTGGCCGCTGCTCTGCTTACCCTGACTCCAGGACTGGATACCGCGCTGGTCCTGCGCACCGCCTCGGTCGAGAGTCGGGCTCAGGCGTTTAAAGTTGCGCTGGGTATTAATGCCGGGTGCTTTATCTGGGGCGCGATGGTGGCGTTTGGTCTGGGGGCGCTGATCGCCGTCTCTGAGCTGGCCTATTCAATTCTGAAATACTGCGGCGCAGCTTACCTCTGCTGGCTGGGGGTGAATATGCTGCTGAGTCGCGGAGGTGGGCTAACCGCGGCGGCAGAGGGCGAGGCACCCAAGGCAAAGCAGAACGGATTTATGAAGGGGCTGCTGGGTAATCTGCTAAACCCTAAGATGGGCGTCTTCTACGTCTCCTTTTTACCGCAGTTCATTCCCCACGGTCAGCCTCTCATCGCCTGGACCTTTGGGCTGGTGGCGATCCATGTTGTGCTGGGGCAGACCTGGTCAACGGTGCTGATTCTGGCGACGCGTCCGCTCGGTCGTTTCCTGAAACGCAGCGCGGTAATACGCTGGATGGATCGCACCACCGGCACGCTGTTTATTCTCTTTGCCGCTAAGCTGGCGCTGAGTAAACGCTAATAGGTTCCATGTCGCAGTAGGCCAGGCAGCTTATCCACTGCGCTGCCCTTTGCCAGCCAGGCCGGGATCTCCGCTGCGGAAATCGGCCTGGAGAAGTAATACCCCTGCGCCTCGTCACAGCCGTACTCCTTCAGCATCATAGCCGTCTGCCTGTCTTCAATCCCTTCAGCGAGCACCAGATAGCTCAGATCCTTCAGCATCGAGATGACGTTGCGGGCGATAATTCGGCTATCGGAGTCGGAGCTAATCTGGCTAATCAGCGAGCGATCGAGCTTGATAATGTCGAAAGGAATACGTCGCAGATAGCTGATGTTGCTGTAGCCTGCGCCGAAATCATCCAGCAGGATTTTAAAGCCTCTCTTTTTCAACTGACCCAACTCGTACAGTGCCTCATCGCTCTCTAGCACCTTCTCGGTCTCCAGACATTCGATACGCAGATCCGCTACCGTAAGCCCGGCACTAAGCAGGCTCTTCTCCAGTTCGTCGGCAAAACCCCGACGCGAGAAGTCGCTTACCGTGACGTTAATGGAAATAGGCAGGTCGATCCCGGCTTTGCGCCAGGCCTGAAGCTGGTCAATAACGGTTTTGATGACCCATTGCGTAATATCCGTCATCAGGCTGGTCTTCTCTGCCAGCTGAACAATGGTAGACGGCGGCACGTTGCCCTGTACCGGATGATGCCAGCGAAGCAGTGCTTCACAGCCTTGGGTCAGGCCGGTATGCAGTGAAATTTTCGGCTGATAGACCATATAGAGCTGATCCGGCGCTTTAATCGCTTCGCTCAGATCGTGCAGCAGCCGGAAGTGGTTATTGCGTTTCTGATCGAGAAGAGGATCGAAGGCCAGAACAGGAATTTGCTCGCGCATCGCCTCATGCAGGGCACTGATGCCCTGGCGCAGAATTTCATGCGGATCGTTATCCTGCGGGATGAAGTTGACGTAGCCGGTACGCACCTTCAGGTGAATACCAATGTCGCCACGGATCTGTACATCGATATCCGGTAGAGAGCCCGCCCTTTGGATTAGCGTTTGGGCGATCGCGGCGTCTACGAGTACGGCATAACGCCCTGGCGCAAAGGCAAACAGCGTCATTCGCGAAGGCAGCTTCAGGCGCAGGCGCAGCAGGGGGCCAAATCCACGCAGCATCTTCTCTACGGCGAGTAGACCAAGATAGCGCGTCAGTTCATAGGCGCGGGGCATATCAATACAGTCGAAGAGGATCAGCGACCAAGGCTGCGCGTTGTTATCCAGCACCAGCGTCTCGATCTCTTTTAAAAGAGACTGACGGTTAGGCAATCCGGTCAGGCCATCCACGCGGCCTAGCGAATACCAGGCTTCAAGATAGGTGCTGGCAAGGGCGGCAATGCGCAGGAAGTTTTCAATCTGCTCCGGTGTTGCCGTGACCGGTTGAGTATGGCTAACGCACAGCGTCCCCAATACAAACCCTTCCTTCGTTTGTAGGGGAGCAGCGGCATAGAAGATGGCCTGTCCTGTGGTAACCAGAAAATGATCGGCAAAGCGACTGTCGGTACGGGTGTCGGAGCAGATAACCGGCTCGGCGCTGGCAACGGCATATTGACACATCGTTTCAGGGATCGAAGATTTTATTGGCAGCTGGGAGATGTTCTTTGCATATTTAATATATTGATACTGGTCGTCGAAAATAGTGACGAAGCAGCTATTAACGCCCATTATATCGCTGGCCAGACTCGCGAACTCGCCAAGAGCGGTGTCTCGCGCTTTGTCGTGCTTGCGTAAAAGGGCCAGCGCTGCCAGCCTTTTCGTTTCGTTCTTGCTGAGTCCACTGAACATGCATGAGCTCCTGCTCAGATGAGGATCTAAAACAGTAAAATCCGTACCGACACAATATTATTTGTAACACTAAATTAATATCTCATCTACTGGCCAGCGCAGGTAGACGATATAAAGAAATAGGGGATACGAGAGGGATTACCACCAGCCCAGCTGCGTACCGGCAACGACAACAATCGCCACGATCAGCATAATAACCGTTGTTTTTTTCACGCCATGCTCCTGAAAAATCGTTAAATAATGAATTAATCCAGCACGATAAAGGGGCTTTTTTGCCGACCTTTCTTCTCCTGATACATGGCGACATCGGCCATGCGCAGGGCAGTATCGGCGTCGGTCTGCGTCGGGTCAACCTCAACAATACCGATACTGGCACCAGGGTAATAGATCCGTACATCCCCCAGGCTATAGTCGCCGGTAATGTGACCGCTTAAGCGCGCTTTCAGCTCGCTGAGATAGGTCTCGTCGCTTTTCCCGCGCGCTGCCCGGACAGGCAAGCATGAACTCATCGCCGCCCAGCCTGCCAGCGATGTCGTTGGCGTCGCACTGACGTATGATCCGCTGGCCCACCTGCACCAGAAAGAGATCGCCCACGTCATGGCCAAAGCTATCGTTGATTGACTTAAAGTTATCGAGATCGATAAAAGCAATGATCACCGGCACATCCAGATGGCGGGCCAGCGAGAAAAGGGTGGTGAGGTTATCGAATATCGCCCGTCGATTAGGCAAGCCGGTGAGCGCATCAGTGTAGGAGTGGGAAATCAGCGCCGCGTTGGCTTCTCGCAGCTGCGCCACTAGCGACTCCTTCTGGATCGCCTGCGAAATCAGTCCGGCAAAGAGTTGCAGAACCTGGTTTGCCCGCACGCTTAGCGCGTGGGTTTCGGCGCTGGCCGCGCAGAGCGTGCCGTACAGCGTCCCATCGGCCAGATGAACGGGCGTGCTGAGATAGGTTTTGATGCCCAGCGCGCGCGCAGGGCCGCAGTCGCTCCAGTGCGTAGCCACGTCATTGCTGAAAAAGCACTCGTCATCCAGAGCGCGCTTGCAGAGCGTATCGCCCCAGGGCACAGAGAGCCCCTCAGGGATATTCATCTGCTTACTGTTTCGGGCATACAGGATGTGCTGCAGGCGGGCATCAATATCGATTTTGGTCAGGTAGGTTGACTCCATCTCGGTTACCAGCTCAAGCATCTCCAGCAGCTGGCGAACCAGACTTTCAACGGTTTGTTCACTTGCGAGCGTTTCCGAGACGCGAGCCAGAATAATATCTGACATGACTATCTTTTACTCCGGTATAGAGGCAAAGAACCCTTATACATTATGGTTAATATTTACACTGTCCGCATAGTAAAACATGAAAAGTGGCGGATTCATATATCATGTTTTCTGCGTCGCCCAAAATCAGCTGAGGTTTTGATCGCAGGTATCAATTACTGTGGTGACAATGACCTGTCTCCCGGAGTAAAATTTCGCTTAGGAATTATCCTAACCGCAAATTCTATTTTTCTGTGAACGAGAGAGCTATGTTTCAGTTAAAACCGGGCAGCCTGGCAATGGTTATTGGCGCACAAACTCCAGCTGGACGCCGCAATATTGGTAAATCCGTGGAGCTGTTTGCGCTGTGTCAGCCGGGAGATCGTTTCCTCAACCCGGTTAACGGCGTGATGACCGACATGCCGGTAACTGCCCCACGTGCGCTATGGCTGGTTACCGGGGACGTTGTGGCCTTCGACGGCCAACACGGTTTTGCGTTCGTGCGCGCCGAGCATCTGATGCCGCTTCTGCCGGACTCCCTGCCGGAAGAAGAGGAGGCCCGCGAGTGGTGCTAATTTGCGTCGTGTGTGTTGATCCAGGCAATGAGCGCGGGCAGTTCCTGTTCTGAAAATACCTTAATGCCGTGTTCAGCCAGCAACGCTGCTGCCACGCCCATTCCCGGCTGGCGCTGACCGCTAAAGCTGCCGTCGTAAATAGCGCGGCTACCGCAGGTCGGGCTGCCGTCGGTTAACAGCGCGGCGCGACAGCCTGCCTCCTGCGCCGCACGTAGCGCCAGCCAGGCAGCCAGCTGATAATGTCCGGTTACATCGGTGCCGTCGCTCTCTGTAATGCGGGCCGCATTACGCATTACGTCCTTCCCAGTACCGCCGCTAATTTCCGCCGACAGTCGCGGCACCGGCAGGCCGGCTGCCAGCTCAGGACAGTGGATCACCAGCCGTCCCTCCTGTTGCCAGCGCGCCAGGGTGGCCTCTACCGGCTGCTTTTCACTGCCGTTATAGCGCACCTTAAAGCCCATCAGGCAGGCGCTTACAAGGATCCTGGTTTTCATGGTCTACATTGGGCAAGGTGACAATAGCCACAGGGTAATACAGCAGTATGAAAAATGCTCTCATCCGTCGCCCACCTATTTTAAGGTATTGTGATACCTGTAAAAGATCGGTAATCTGAGGCTCCTTGTGTTATCCGTAATTTGCCCCTGACATAAGGACTCCCGCATGGAACACACTCCTTTGAAAAAAACGCTGCGTATTGCTCTCGTCGGCGACTATAACCCAGACGTTGTCGCACACCAGGCGATCCCTCTGGCGATTGATGATGCCGCCGCCGTGCAGGAACTGACGGCCGACTACGACTGGCTGGCAACCGATGAGATCGGCAGTGAAGAAGACTTGGTAGGCTACGACGCCATTTGGGTTGTGCCTGCTAGCCCCTATAAAAATGTTCAGGGCGCGTTCACGGCGATCCGCTATGCCCGCGAGAACAGCGTGCCGTTTCTCGGCACCTGCGGTGGATTCCAGCACGCGCTCATTGAGTACGCGCGCAACGTCATGGGCTGGGACGATGCGGCGCATGCAGAAACCGACAGTGAAGGACGGATGGTGGTGACGCCGCTGGCCTGCTCGCTGGTGGAGCAGACCGGCACTATCGAGCTGCGCTCTAATACGCTGATTGCCCGCGCCTACGGCAAAGATGCCATTGATGAGGGTTATCACTGTAACTATGGGGTGTCGCCAGAGTTTGCCGCCGAGCTGGATAAGACCGATCTGCGCGTTACCGGCTGGGATGAGGAGGGCGAAGTGCGCGCCGTTGAGCTGATCACGCACCCGTTCTTTGTTGCGACGCTGTTCCAGCACGAGCGTGCCGCGCTGAGCGGACGTCCCGCGCCGCTGGTGCATGCGCTGCTGCGCGTCGCCAGTAACTAATCTCTCATCACACCTCTCTTACCGGGCGTCGATCTCGCGATCGCGTCCGGCAAAAACGCCAAACGCTGCCATCACCACCGCGAGCAGGGCGCAGGCGATCAGCGGAATGCGCCAGTCGCCGCTGGCGTCGTGGATCTTGCCCATCAGCGGCGGGCCAAATGCCGCCAGCAGGTAGCCCACTGACTGCGCCATGCCGGAGAGCGCTGCCGCCTGATGCGCCGAGCTGGCACGCAGGCCGATAAAGGTCAGACCGAGGATCATCGTCGCGCCCGAACCGAAACCAAAGATGACCGTCCACAGCACCGCGTGGGCGGGAACCAGCCACAGCCCGGCGGCGCTGACGGCGCACATCAGCGCCACCAGCGCGGCGATGCTGCGCTGATCGCGCAGGCGATGCAGGATCAGCGGAATAACAATGCCTGGCGCGGCGGTTGCCAGCTGCAATAGGCCATGCAGAGAACCCGCCTGGGTTTCGCTGTACCCCAGACTCAGCAGGATCGCCGGCAGCCAGCCGATAACCACGTAGTAGATCAGCGAGTTGATCCCCAGAAAGAGCGTCACCTGCCAGGCCAGCGCCGATCGCCAGATCCCACGGTTTTGCAGGCTACCCGCCTGGGTCAGGCTGCTTGCTGCCCGACGGCCGGTCTGAGGCAGCCACAGCAGCAGGGCAACGAGGGGGAACGCCATCAGCATCAGCAGCGCCCCCCGCCAGCCAAATCCGTGTAGCGCCAGGGGCACAACCAGCGCCGAACCCAGCGCGGCGGCTGCGCCCATCGTCAGCGAATAGGCACCGGTCAGCTTTGCGACCTGGCCGGGAAAGTCGCGCTTAATCAGGCCGGGCAGCAGCACGTTACCCAGCGCAATCCCGCAGCCGACGATCGCCGTACCGATAAACAGCAGCGTCGCAGACGGCAGCGAGCGCAGGGCAATGCCTGCACAAATAAGGATCAGCGCGGTGGCGAGGCTGCGCTCCATGCCAAAGCGGCGGGCGGCACCGGCCGCCAGCGGGGAGATAAGGGCAAAGGCCAGCAGCGGCAGGGTGGTCAGGAGTCCGGTTTGTGCCGTGGTCAGGCCGTAGTCGGCGCGAATGGCATCCAGCAGCGGGGCGGCACCGGTAAAGGTCACGCGCAGAGTGGTGGCAATCATTAAGATCCCGGCAATCAGCAGCAGTCCCTGCTTGCGGCCGGAGGAGGTCAGGCTAGTCATTGTTTTCTCAGGTTGAATACGTTGCCGATAGGATAACGCTTTTTCGCTGCGATGAAAGCAACGGACAGCGCCTGCGTATATAGCCTTATTCTATTTATGGATATGTAATGCACTTTTTGATATTTGTCTGACGCCAAAGCTTATGTGAACGTAGCGCTTAATACTTATAACAAGGGATAACAGGGATTAAGCATGGCAACGTTTACACAGACTAAAAAAGCATGGACCTTCTCCACGCTGGCGCTCCTTTCAACACTCTCTTTTGCCGCTCACGCCGATAAACTGGCCGACATTAAGTCCGCTGGCGTGGTGAAAGTCGCCACCTTTGATGCAAACCCGCCGTTTGGCGCAGTCGATCCCAAAACCCATGATATCGTGGGCTATGACGTCGACTTTGCTAAAGCGCTGGCGAAAAGCCTCGGCGTTAAGCTGGAGCTAGTTGCGACTAACCCGGCGAACCGTATTCCACTGTTGCAGTCTGGCAAGGTTGACCTGATCGTTGCCGACATCACCATTACGCCAGAGCGTGCCCAGGTTATCGACTTCTCCACGCCGTACTTTGTTACCGGTCAGCAGTTCCTGGTGGCGGCAGACGGTGCGGATAAGCTGGACGCCTACGGCAAGTCGCGTATCGGTGCGGTAAAAGGCACCACCGGCGAGCAGGCGCTGCATCAGCGCTTCCCGCAAGCGCGCGTGCTGGCCTATGACGATATCCCGCTGGCCTTAACCGCTCTGCGTAACGGTAACGTGCAGGCGATCACCCAGGACAGTACAATTTTGGCTGGCCTGCTGGCGGAAGCGCCGGATAAAGCCAAGTTTAAAATCCTGCCGGATCTGCTCTCTAAAGAGGAGATTGGCGTAGGCGTACCCAAAGGTGAAACGGCGCTGCTGAATACGGTAAACAGCGAGCTGGTGAAACTTGAGCAGAGCGGTGACGCAGCCAAAATTTACGATGCCTGGTTTGGTCCGCAGACCAAAACGCCCCAGCCGCGCAGCTTTAAAATAGAAGCGAAGTAATATGTTTGCAGGTCTTTTCTCCGCCTCTGTGGCCAGTGCCACGGAGGCGTTTCCCGTGCAGGCGGGCACGGTCGAATTCCGCCAGGTCAGCAAGCGCTATGGCGTTCAGCCGGTGTTAAAGCAGATCGATCTTCAGGTTCGCGCTGGTGAGGTGCTTGCCGTCTGCGGGCCGTCCGGATCGGGAAAATCGACGCTGATCCGTCTGATTAACCAGCTTGAGACGGTAAGCGGGGGCGAAATCTACGTTGACGGTAAACCTACCAGCACCCTGAAAGGCAAGGCGCTGCGCGAGCTACGTCGCCATGTGGGTTTTGTCTTCCAGCAGTTTAACCTTTACGCCCATCTTAACGCGCTGGATAACATCACTCTGGCGCTAACCAAAGTGCACGGCCAGTCCCCGCATGAGGCGGAGGAGACGGCGCTGGCGCTGCTTGAGCGGGTCGGCTTGCGCGATAAGGCCCACCACCTGCCGTCCCAGCTCTCCGGCGGCCAGCAGCAGCGGGTGGCAATCGCCCGCACGCTGGCAGCAAAGCCGCACATCATCCTGTTTGACGAGCCGACCTCGGCGCTCGATCCCGAAACGATTGGCGAGGTGTTACAGGTCATGCGTAGCCTGGCCCACAGCGGCATGACGCTGATCGTGGTGACCCATGAAATGCAGTTTGCCCGCGAGATCGCTGACCGGGTGATCTTTATCGACGGCGGCGAGATCCTTGAGCAGGCTGCACCGGAGCAGTTCTTTACCGCCCCGCAGCACCCACGGGCACAGCGCTTCCTACAGAAGGTGCTTAACCCGCTGCACGCTGAAAGCAGGGAGCTGTAATGCACATCCATCTCGACTGGGCCGGGGTGCTTACCGGCCAGCCTGCGCAGTGGATCCTCTCCGGTTTCCTCACCACTGTCTGGGTGACCGTCGCTGGCATCGTGCTGGCCACGGCGCTGACCGTGCTGCTGCTGGCTCTCCGGCTGGCGGGAGGCGCGGTGGGACGTGGCATCGTGGCGGTATGGGTGTCGCTGTTTCGCAATACGCCACTGCTGGTTCAGCTGCTGTTCTGGTACTTTGCCGCCTGGAACCTGCTGCCGCTGGGTTTTCGCCAGTATGTTAATGACGATCACGCCTTTAGCATCCTGCCGGGCGATGTCTGGTGGTTTACGCCGGAGTTTCTCAGTTCCGCCTGGGCGCTGGGCCTGTTTACCGCGGCCTTTCTGGTCGAGGAGATCCAGGCCGGGCTGCATGCCGTAGCCAGGGGACAGATTGAGGCGGCGAAATCGCAGGGATTCAGCGAGCTGGCGCTGTTTCGCTGGGTGCTGCTGCCCCAAGGATTACGCAACGCCTGGCAGCCGGTAGTGGGACAGTATCTGAACCTGATGAAGCTCTCCTCGCTGGCGACCGGGATTGGCTTTGCCGAGCTGACCTATCAGACCCGGCAGATTGAGAGCTACAACGCCCATGCTCTGGAGGCATTTGCCGTTGGCAGCGTGCTCTATCTGCTGCTGGGGCTGGTGATGAGCCTGCTGTTTAACGCCCCGATGTGGTGGCGTGCATTGAGGCAGGAGAGGGCGCTGGCGCGCAAGGAGGTGCGGGATGATCGCTAATATCACGGTGATTACCGATAACCTGGACTATCTGCTGCTGGGCCGAGCTGCTCAGGGCGAGCCGGGCGGGGTGCTGCTGTCGGTGTTGATGACCCTCGGCGCGGGGCTGCTGGCCTTTCCTGGCGGGATTGCGCTGGCCTGCTTTGCCTGGCGCTTCAAGGGCTGGCCGCGCCGGGTGCTGTTTGCCTGGGCGGAGATTATTCGCGGCATTCCGCTGATCTTCGTTATCTTCTGGCTGTGGTTTCTGCTGCCGATGCTGACCGGAGCCGATCTGCCCGGCGCGGTGACCGTGACTCTGGCGCTGGCGTGGTTTACCTCCGCCTCGGTAATGTACTCCACGCTGGCCGCTATCGGCTCATTGCCCAAGGGGCAGCATGAGGCAGCCCTGGCAGCAGGTTTCAGCAGCGTACAGCTGCTGCGCTGGGTGCTGCTCCCGCAGGCGCTGCGTAACGCGCTCCCCTCCTATGTGGGGCTGCTGATTGCGCTGCTGAAAGACACGTCGCTGGCGTTTATCGTCAACGTTCCGGAGCTCACCACCGTTGCGGGGCAGGTTAACAACCGCGTACAGGTCTACCCGGCGGCGCTGTTTATCTTTACCGGGCTGGTTTACTACCTGCTCTGTACCCTGCTGGAGCATGCGGTTAAGCGCTGGCAGCGTCGCAGCCTACTGGCGGCCCAGTAGCAGCGACACCAGGCCCGCCGCAATCAGTGGCCCGACCGGCACGCCCCGGAACAGGGCCACGCCCAGTACCGTCCCTACCAGCAGCCCTGCCACCAGGGAGGGCTGCGCGCTCATAAGCGCCACGCCGCGTCCGCCAAGCCACGAAACAAAGATCCCTACCGCGATGGCGATCAATGATTTCCAGTTTACAAAGGAGTGCAGCAGCGTTGAGGGGGGTAGCGTACCGCTGGCGATTGGAGCCATCACGCCAATGGTCAGGATGATAATCCCGATAGTCAGGCCCTGTTTCTCGATCCACGGAAAATAGACGTTCAGCGGGGTCATGCGGATCATAATCAGCACCATGATCGACACGGCAACGGTGGTGTTGTGGCTAATGAATCCGAGGGCAGTCAGCCCCAGCAGAATAAACAGAGTGGTATCGAACATAAAAGAGGGTTCCAGACAAAAATATAAGCTCGCTTACTTTACCGTATCTGCGTATACCAGCAGAACTTTTTCTCCCCGCTGCGAAAGTTCCTAAAAGTTTCACTTAAAATCACTTTGGCTGTCATTGAATGTTCACGTCGCTCTATTATGAATGCTGTATCGCGCAGAACAGAGACGACAAAATGAACGATCCGATGCTGACCGAGACGCTGATCATTACCTCATCCTTTTTAGGCATCATCGCCGTGCTGGTCGCGTCGGTGCTTATTTTGGAGCGAATGGGGTGATGTTAAGTAGCTAGCGTGACGTCTTAAAAACACAATAGACAGCCATGTTAGCACCAGCGAAACCGCTCCTGAGAACATCATGCTGAGAGCTGCCGTCAGATCATAAATGTTCTCATCACCGTAGATGCTAAGCATTTGGGCAAGCGAGTAGACGTTTTCAATTGGGAAGATTTGCGCCCAAAGCGTGTCGCAGGCGACAAACCAAACCACGAAAAGTAGGGCTACCGTTACTATGTTTCTAAGGCTGAGGCGAAACGAAATATCTATGAAGTATCCTTGGTATCCAGCAGTAGTTTCTAAGGTTCATTATATAAGCATAAATAGATCTTATGTTTAGTGCAATTTGTGCCATGTTTTTAATGAATTAATTTGGGTGGATTGCGAGCGAAAAAAATCAAAATCATAGGTGTCTATA
>NZ_LR607338.1:1441399-1441862 GCF_902164725.1 Pseudescherichia vulneris
CAACAAATTGAGGGCCGCACTGTTAAGAACAAAAAAAGAGAAAGTACCAGGTAAGGATTTAGATTCATACGGAACAATTGAGGTAATTGATAGTGGTTATCCTAAAAATTGCCCATAGCCTGATAAAGCTGGTTTGGTTTATTGCTCTCTTTTGCTTCGTGTCATGGATGGATGTTCGTTACTTCTCTGAACATCCAATGATCAGCAACGATACTGCAATCAAAATTGCATACTGGTTTAGCTCTAAACCGACACCGGAAGACATCTATTTTAGCTATGATTATGTTTTAATTTTCTTTAACTTCTTCTCTTCAATTATTTTGTATTTCATCATAGTAAAGTTAGTCAACACAGTAAGGAGAAAATAAAATGCCTATTCCCCCATACCTATGGCTTAAAGATGATGGCGGTGCTGACATTAAAGGATCTGTAGACGTTAAAGATCGTGAGGGCTCTATAGAAA
>NZ_LR607338.1:1441982-1466019 GCF_902164725.1 Pseudescherichia vulneris
GCTATGGGAATCCGAGGTCTGTTTATGGAACAGCTCCCGGAACACCGGATAAATATCCTCTTGATCGCGGATATGCTGCATTGCAAAGTTCTCAAACGTCGCCTGCAGGTGCTCATACTCACGCCAGAGGGTCTGATGCGCCCGACGGGTGATCTCGATATAGCTGTAGTAGCGCACTACCGGCAATATTTTTTTCGCCAGAATCTCATGACACAGCGGTGAATCATCAGCCCAGTTATCGCCATCCGACGCCTGTGCCGCATAGATGTTCCACTGCGCCGGATCGTAGCGCGCCTTAACCACCTCATCCATCAGCTTCAGGGCGCTGGAGACAATCGTACCCCCGGTCTCCTGTGAGTAGAAGAACTCATGCTCGTCGACCTCCTTAGCCTGCGTGTGGTGGCGGATATAGACCACCTCTACGTTCTTATAGGTTCTGCTCAGGAAGAGATAGAGCAGAATATAGAAACGCTTGGCCATATCCTTGGTAGCCTGATCCATCGAACCAGAGACGTCCATCAGGCAGAACATCACCGCCTGGCTTGAAGGCTCTGGACGTTTCTCATAGTTCTTGTAGCGCAGGTCAAAGGTGTCGATAAAAGGCACGCGTTCAATCTTCGCCCGCAGCTCGGCAATCTCCTTGCGCAGCCGCTCCTCTTCCAGCAGCTGTACCGGCTCGCTCTTAGATACGGTAGTGAGATCCTCCTCCAGCGCTCGCAGCTCGCGTCGTTTACCCGCCGTCATCGCCGTCCGGCGTGCCAGAGAGTTTTGCAGCGAGCGTACTACGCTGATGTTGGCTGGCACCCCGTTGGAGGTGTAACCCGAGCGATGCGTTTTGTATTCGTTAAGCTGCCGATGCTGATTCTTTTTCAGGTTCGGCAGGGCCAGATCTTCAAACAGCAGGTCAAGATACTCATCTTTAGAGATCTGAAAAACAAACTCATCCTGGCCTTCGCCGTCCTGGCTTGCCTGACCCTGGCCGCTGCCGCCACCGCCGCCACCGCCCTGCGGACGTTCGATACGGTCGTTTTGCACAAAGTGATCGTTCCCCGGATGTACGCGGTTGCGCAGGCCACCGCGGCCCTGGTGGAACATCGGTTCGCTAATATCTTCTGAAGGAATAGAGACGGACTCGCCGCTCTCTACGTCGGTCACCGAGCGCTTGTTGATCGCCTCGGAGATCGACTGCTTGATTTGCGATTTATAACGGCGCAAGAAACGCTGGCGGTTAACCGTGCTCTTGTTTTTGCCGTTAAGACGCCGGTCGATGAACCAGGTCATAAGCCCCCCGTACTGCATTTGCCAACTTTATGCTGCGGCGTAAAGCCGGATGCGCTGCGCTTATCCGGCCTACGGTTCGCATCTTTTGTAGGCCCGGCAAGCAACGCGCCGCCGGGCTCCGGGCTATCAGGACGATTTACGAACGCGCAGATACCATTCGCACAGCAAGCGCACCTGTTTGCGGGTGTAACCTTTCTCCATCATCCGGTCAACAAAATCGTCATGCTTCTTCTGCTCATCCGTAGAGGTCTTCGCGTTAAACGAAATCACCGGCAGCAGCTCCTCGGTGTTCGAGAACATTTTCTTCTCAATAACCGTGCGCAGTTTTTCGTAGCTAGTCCAGTTCGGATTGCGGCCGCTGTTATTGGCGCGGGCGCGCAGCACAAAGTTGACGATCTCGTTGCGGAAGTCTTTCGGGTTACTGATCCCGGCAGGCTTCTCGATTTTTTCCAGCTCGGCGTTCAGGGATTCACGGTCAAACAGCTGGCCGGTATCCGGATCGCGATACTCCTGATCCTGGATCCAGAAATCCGCATAGGTCACGTAGCGGTCAAAAATGTTCTGACCGTACTCGGAGTAGGATTCCAGGTAGGCCGTCTGGATCTCTTTGCCGATAAATTCGGCATATTTCGGGATCAGGTAGCCTTTGAGGAACTCAAGATAGCGTTCAGCCTGCTCCTGCGGGAACTGCTCACGCTCAATCTGCTGCTCCAGCACGTAGAAGAGGTGGACCGGGTTGGCGGCGACCTCTGCGTGGTCAAAGTTAAAGACCCGTGAGAGGATTTTGAACGCGAAGCGCGTCGACAGACCGTTCATCCCTTCATCTACTCCGGCGTAGTCCCGATACTCCTGATAGGACTTCGCTTTCGGATCGGTGTCTTTCAGGCTCTCGCCATCATAAACGCGCATTTTGGAGTAGATGCTGGAGTTTTCCGGCTCTTTCAGGCGCGAGAGAATAGAGAAGCGGGAGAGCGTCTCCAACGTTCCCGGCGCGCAAGGCGCATGCGTCAGCTCGCTGTGGTTAAGCAGCTTCTCGTAAATTTTGATCTCTTCCGAGATGCGCAGGCAGTAGGGCACCTTCACAATATAAACGCGGTCAAGGAAGGCTTCGTTGTTCTTGTTGTTACGGAACGTCACCCACTCGGATTCGTTCGAGTGCGCGAGGATAATCCCGTTGAACGGCAGGGCGGAGATCCCCTCCGTACCGTTATAGTTCCCCTCCTGGGTTGCCGTCAGCAGCGGATGCAGCACCTTAATAGGCGCTTTAAACATCTCGACGAACTCCATAACGCCCTGGTTGGCACGGCACAGCGCGCCGGAGTAGCCGTAGGCGTCGGGATCGTTCTGGGCGTGGTTTTCCAGTTTGCGGATATCCACTTTACCCACCAGCGCGGAGATATCCTGGTTGTTCTCATCGCCGGGCTCGGTTTTCGCAATGGCGATCTGTTCCAGAATGGACGGCCATACCTTCACGACGCGAAACTTAGTGATGTCGCCGCCAAACTCATGCAGGCGCTTAGCCGCCCATGGGGACATAATCGTGCCGAGATAGCGGCGCGGAACGCCGTACTCTTTCTCAAGGATCTGCGCATCTTCCTGCGGGTTAAACAGGCACAGAGGGTGATCGTTAACCGGACTACGCTCGCCGTTGGCGCTCAGCACGTAGATGGGCACGCGCTGCATCAGGGCTTTGAGGCGTTCAGCAAGGGAGGATTTACCGCCGCCGACCGGTCCCAGCAGGTAAAGGATCTGTTTCTTCTCTTCCAGCCCTTGTGCGGCGTGTTTCAGATAGGAAACAATCTGCTCAATGGCATCCTCCATGCCATAAAACTCTTCAAACGCTGGGTAACGTGCGACAACCCGATTCGAAAATAGACGGGAAAGCCTGGGCTCCAGAGCAGTATCTACCATCACGGGCTCGCCGATAGCCATCAGTAGCCGTTCTGCCGCGTTTGCATAGGCGCTGCGATCCTGGCGGCAAATGGTGAGAAACTCCTGCAGGGTGAACTCTTCGTCCTTGGCAGCTTCATAACGCTGGCGATAGTGATCGAATATATTCATGGCATGCCGTCCTTTCGTTTTAGCACAAGAAAAGAGCCGTTCATATGAATAGTGGAGGCTCCCGGAAGAGATAAGCTGAACGACGCTAGCTCTACTTCAGCACCGGAATGCAGCAACCCTTATGCCAGGTTGTGAACGCCAGCAGTTAACGCGCCCGCGATACACCTTCTTAAAATTAAGCGTAGATGGCATTTGCAAAACTTGCATTGGACGCAAATCTAATTTCAATGACATATCAATAACTCATCTGAATTTATTTTCTTTATAGATAAAGGGTGGTGCAGACGATTCATCTCTCTGTCATTTATCCGTAAGCAGGTTGTCATGCTAAAAAAGCATGCTGTTGCGTTCAGTTATATAATAATCAGTGAAAAAATTTGGGATGACGGAGGCGGGCGGTTACACTGCTCCCGCTGATTATTTGACTACAGGAAGGAAAGGATTGTGACCAAACTCAAACTTCTGGCGCTTGGTGTATTTATCGCATCATGTGCCGCAACGGCAAACGCAGCGGGCCCCTGGTCGATTGGCGCGGGTGTCGGTGTGCTTGAGACGCCTTATAAAGATTACGATCGCGATGTCGCCCCCGTCCCGGTGATCAACTACGAAGGCGAGAACTTCTGGTTCCACGGCCTCGGCGGCGGCTACTATCTCTGGAATGATGAGAGCGATAAGCTCTCTGTTACGGCTTACTACAATCCGTTCCACTTCCGGCCAAAAGACAGTGATGACTGGCAGCTGCGCCAGCTCGATAAGCGTAAATCTACGCTGATGGCGGGTCTGTCTTATGTGCATAACACCCAGTATGGTTTTTTACGCACCTCGCTGGCTGGCGACACGCTGGATAACAGCAACGGTATCAGCTGGGATCTGGCCTGGCTCTACCGCTACACCAACGGTGGCCTGACGCTGACGCCGGGGATTGGTGCTGAGTGGAGTAGCGAAAACCAGAACGAATACTACTACGGCGTCTCGGGTCATGAGTCTCGTAGCAGCGGTCTGCGTACCTACGATCCGGACAGCGACTGGAGTCCATACCTGGAGCTGAGCGCCAGCTACCAGCTGAACGATAGCTGGAGCGTATATGGCATTGGTCGCTATACCCGTCTGGGTGATGAGATCAAAGACAGCCCAATGGTTGATAAGTCCTGGGCCGGGATCTTCTCTACCGGTGTGACTTACAGCTTCTAACGCTCATACTCAAATCGTTGTGCATTCCATGTGCACGATCCAGACATATCAACAGGGCGCTTGCGCCCTGTTTGTTTTACGGTAGGGCAATCATTTCAGGGCAATTTTTTCAGGGAAATAACCCAGGAGGAAACCATGACAGAAAAACGTGTGCAGTTTGCCGACAGCCAGCCGCTGGCCGCAATTGGGCAGGGCTCCTGGTATATGGGTGAAAATCCCCGTCAGCGGCAAAACGAGGTGGCAGCACTTCGCGCTGGACTGGACCTCGGCCTGACCCTCATCGACACGGCTGAAATGTACGCCGACGGTGGCGCAGAGGTGGTAGTAGGCGAAGCCATTATGGGCAGGCGCGACGAGGTGTTTCTGGTGTCGAAAGTCTACCCGTGGAATGCGGGAGGCCAAAAGGCAGTTGCCGCCTGTGAAGCCAGCCTGCGCCGTCTCGGCACCGACTATCTCGATCTCTATCTGCTGCACTGGCGGGGTAACTACTCTCTGGCCGAAACGGTAGAGGCGATGGAGACCCTGATCCGCCAGGGTAAAATTCGCCGCTGGGGCGTCTCCAATCTGGACTATAGCGATATGCAGGCGCTGTGGCGCGTTGAAGGCGGTCAAGCCTGCACTACCAATCAGGTGCTGTATCATCTCGCTTCCCGTGGCATTGAGTTCGATCTGCTGCCCTGGTGCCAGCAGCACTCTCTGCCGGTGATGGCCTACAGTCCGCTGGCTCAGGCCGGACGCCTGCGCGATGGCCTGCTGGAAAATGCTACCGTTCGGGAGATCGCCCACGGACATGGCGTAAGCGCCGCACAGGTGCTGCTGGCATGGGTTATTCGTCATCAAGGCGTTATGGCGATCCCGAAAGCCGCGAGCGTTACGCATGTTAAGGAGAACGCTGCCGCGCTTGAGTTAAACCTGACCGAAGATGAGCTGAACCAGCTCGATCGTGCCTTTCCGGCACCGGGACACAAAACGCCGCTGGATGTGGTATAGGAAAAGTTGCCCTCTCTGGGTGAGAGGGCATAGCGTGTTTACTGATTAACGCTTGTTTACGCGAATAGTTTGCGCCAGGCGGGACGGCTTCTCTTCGGTGGTTTTCTGCGGGGCGGTCACGCAGGCAGACTCCACGCAAACAAAGGTCTTATAACCGTCGTCCGGCATGTCGGCCATGCTGACAGAGAGCGCCGGGCCTGGGTTCCAGCCTACCACGTTGCTGTGATGGTGATGGATCACGTCAATTGTGCGATTCAGCGCGCCGTCGTGGATGACGCTGCACGCTTCCGGGTTCAGATAAACACGGTCGGTACGGTCCGGGAACGTCTGCACGCCGTCGGCCAGGACATCTTCCTGAGCGTTGTTTACCTTATCGATAAAGCGATCGCCCAAGCCGCTCACCTTCACCGCGCTGATGTCGCCCACGTTAAAGTAAGTGTGCAGGGCGGAGGTGGTCTCAAACTCGCCGTGGGCTTCCAGCTCAATCTCACAGCTCTGGCAGAGCTTAAAGCGGGCAAAGAGAGTGAAATCGTGCGGCCACTGTTCACGGGTCGCGTCGCTGCTTTGCAGTTCAAAGGTCAGCACTACGCCGTTCTCATCTTCGTTATGGGCGGTAAGCGTCCACGGCAGGATGCGGGCGATACCGTGAGCGGGCAGACCCTGCTGCTGCGCCGGGCCAAACCACGGCCAGCACACCGGAACGCCACCGCGCAGCGCCACGCCATTTTTAAACGGCGTATTGTCGCTCAGCCACAGCACCTCCTCTTCGCCTGCCGGTTTAAACGACAGCAGATGCGCGCCCTGCAGGGCAAAAGAGGCTTTCACCTGTGGGTGATCGATGACAATCAACTCTAGCTCGTCCAGCTGACGGCGGGAAATCACCGGGGTAATGTTTTCGACTACCGGAAGAGCAAAAATTTTATTAATCATATTCGTTTCTCAATCCTCTGTCTTAAGCCAAAAAAAAGAGCGACCGAAGTCGCTCTTAAGTTGAGTGTCACATCTTATTTGGAGATGTGAGCAATCAGGTCCAGTACTTTGTTAGAGTAGCCGGTTTCGTTGTCGTACCAGGAGACCAGTTTAACGAAGTTGTCGTTCAGTGCGATACCTGCTTTGGCATCGAACACGGAAGTGCAGATTTCGCCGTTGAAGTCGGTGGATACAACGTCATCTTCGGTGTAACCCAGAACGCCTTTCATGTCGCCTTCAGAAGCGGCTTTGATGGCTTTCTTGATCTCTTCGTAAGACGCTGCTTTTTCCAGACGTACGGTCAGGTCAACAACGGATACGTTCGGAGTCGGAACGCGGAACGCCATACCGGTCAGTTTGCCGTTCAGTTCTGGCAGTACTTTACCTACTGCTTTAGCAGCACCGGTAGAGGACGGGATGATGTTCTGGGACGCGCCACGGCCGCCGCGCCAGTCTTTGTGAGACGGGCCATCAACGGTTTTCTGGGTAGCGGTAGTCGCGTGAACGGTAGTCATCAGGCCTTCGATGATGCCGAAGTTGTCGTTGATAACTTTCGCCAGCGGTGCCAGGCAGTTGGTGGTGCAGGATGCGTTAGAAACGATGTCCTGACCTTCGTATTTGTCAAAGTTAGCGCCTTTAACAAACATCGGGGTGTTGTCTTTAGACGGACCGGTCAGAACAACTTTTTTCGCGCCAGCAGTGATGTGCTTACGAGCAGTCTCGTCGGTCAGGAAGATACCGGTAGCTTCAGCAACAACGTCAACGCCGATTTCGTCCCATTTCAGGTTAGCCGGGTCTTTTTCAGCGGTAACACGGATGGTTTTGCCGTTAACAACCAGATGGCCGTCTTTGACTTCAACGGTGCCGTTGAAACGACCGTGAGTTGAGTCATACTTCAGCATGTACGCCATGTAGTCAGCGTCTAACAGATCGTTGATGCCAACGATTTCGATGTCAGAACGTTCCTGAGCAGCACGGAAAACAATGCGACCGATACGGCCAAAACCGTTGATACCTACTTTGATAGTCATATATTCCACCAGCTATTTGTTAGTGAATAAAAGGTTGGCTGTAAAATTACAAAAACCTTACGCAGCGTCAAGCGGAATCGTGTCAATCATTGCGACAAATCAATCCTGTGCATAACCTTTGCGCGGCGACGTCGTCTCACTATTCCAATCAGCTACAACCCGTATGGGGCCGCCGGCGTGGATTTTAAAGGGCACGCAGGATAAAAACGTGAAATAGATCACAATTCCTCCGCTACATTTTCGCACCGCCTAAGTTTAGAACAAAAGTCAGGACGCCACTGTTAATGTTTTGTTAGAATCAGATAAAAGATGTAAATGAACCTATAGCGAGAAGCAAGCATATGGCTAATGAATCCTCTCAGGATGACCTGAAAAACAGCCTTACTGAAATGCAGTTTTATGTGACGCAAAACCACGGTACAGAGCCGCCGTTTAGCGGTAAGCTGTTGCATAACAAGCGCGAAGGCGTTTACCACTGCCTGGTATGCGATGCTGCCCTGTTCAACTCCCAGAGCAAATATGACTCCGGCTGTGGCTGGCCGAGCTTCTACGAGCCGGTGAGTGAAAATGCGATCCGTTATCTTAACGATTACTCACATGGCATGCAGCGAATTGAGATCCGCTGCGGCAATTGTGACGCTCATTTAGGCCATGTTTTCCCGGATGGTCCGCAGCCGACAGGAGAGCGTTTCTGCGTGAATTCAGCCTCCCTGAGCTTCAATGATGAGGCCGATGGCGAGCAAATTAAAGGCTAGAGAATCGATTCAGCAAATTATTCCACGAGAGCGGGTGAACGATGGAAATTAATGAGCTTGTCGCCAGCATGACGCCTGAGGTGTATCAGCGTTTGGCGACCGCAGTTGAGACTGGGAAATGGCCCGATGGCGTGGCGCTGACCCCGGAGCAGAAAGAGAACAGCCTCCAGTTGGTCATGCTCTGGCAGGCGCGTCACAACACCGATGCGCAGCATATGACCATTGACACTAACGGTCAGATGGTGACGAAGAGCAAACAGCAGCTAAAAGAGGAGTTTGGCATCGCGCCCAAACCGATCGCGACATTCAAGTAATGCGTTGGTAAACGCCCGGTAAGCGTAGCGCTACCGGGCAATAATTAGGCGTGCGTCTCTACCCAATCTGCCAGCGTATAGAGCGTCGCCCCCTCGGACGCCATGTCCATAAACGCCTGGGCACTATCCTGCTTGCCAATATTGACTCCCCGGCAGCCGTCGGTAATCAGGTTAACCTGATAGCCCAGCTGTAGGGCATCCAGTACGGTAAACTTCACACAGTAGTCCGTGGCCAGACCCAGCACGATAAGCTCGGTGACGCCGCGCATGCGCAGCCAGGCATCCAGGCCGGTCTTCTGCTTATGGCCGTTGTCGAAAAAGGCGCTGTAGCTGTCGATAGTCCGGTTTTCACCCTTGTGAAAAACCGCGTCGATGGCTTTTTGCTGAAGCAGGGGATGCAGTTCAGCCCCTTCGCTTCCCTGTACGCAGTGATCGGGCCAGAAGGTTTGGGGTAGATCGTCCAACGTTCCCTGCGTATAGGGCTCTACGCCGTGCTGGCTGGCGAAGCTGCCGTGATCGGCCGGGTGCCAGTCCTGACTCGCTATCACCGTATCGCCACGGGCTTTGCACCAGTCGATCAGCGCATTAGCCACGTCCACTACGCTATCGCCCTCCGGCACCGCCAGCGCACCACCGGCGCAGAAATCGTTCTGTATATCCACCAGCAAGAGTGCTCGTTGCGTCATCACAGGCTCCTTATTCGTCCGGGGTTAGCTCGCCGCGCAGGTTCTGGGTCATCGCCTGACGAATGGCGTCGGCGTCCAGATCCTGGCTCAACAGCCAGTGTAGCTTAGTCAGGGTCGCTTCAACCGTCATGTCCGCACCGCCAATGACCCCCGCATGCGCCAGGGCGTTGCCGGTAGCATAGCCGCCCATATTCACCTTGCCAGACATGCACTGGGTGAGATTGACCACTACAATGCCGCGCGCGCTGGCCGCCTCCAGCTCTCGGAGAAACTCGCCGTTCTGCGGCGCGTTGCCTACGCCGTAGGAGCGCAGGATCAACGCCTTCACCGGCTGACGCAGGAAGTTGCGCACCACGTCGGCCGAGATCCCGGGATAGATCGTGACCACGCCGATAGGCTGGGGGGTGATGCGGTGAACAATCAGCTCGCCGTTACAGCGCGGCGCACCGGGGTTGCCGAGGCGGCGAATATGGATCCCGGCCTCCAGCAGCGGCTGTAGGTTAGGGGAGTCAAAGGCGTTAAAGCCGTCCGCGTGGGCCTTGGTGGTGCGGTTGCCGCGAAACAGACGATTGTTGAAGAACAGCGTCACTTCGTTAATCGGGAAGTTCGCCGCCACGTAGAGGGCATTGAGCAGGTTAATCTGCCCGTCCGAGCGCAGTTCGGCGAGGGGTATTTGTGACCCTGTCACAATTACCGGCTTGCCAAGGTTCTCCAGCATGAACGACAGCGCCGAGGCGGTGAAAGCCATGGTGTCGGTGCCGTGCAGAATGACAAAGCCGTCGTAGCGATCGTAGTTAGCTTTGATATCGTCCGCGATATGCTGCCAGTCTTCCGGAGTCATATCCGACGAGTCCATCAGCGGATCGTATTCGTGGATCGTAAAGTCCGGCATCTCCGGCCGATGGAACTCGGGCATCAGCGCCAACTGGCGTTGCAGGTGACCAGAGACTGGAATGTAGCCCTGCTCTGAGCGCTGCATACCAATGGTCCCGCCGGTGTAGGCGACGTAAATTGATTTTTTTTGCATGGTTGTCAGTTCTTGTACCGCAAAGAAAATCCCCCCGGTGAAGGGGGGAGATGGGTTATCGAATGTTGGCGCAGGTCAGGCAAAACGCGTAGCGGCTTTGCGGATCGTTAAATACCGCCAGCTTATCGGTCTCGGCTTTTACCGTATCCGCCGCTGCGGCCAGCGGGGCAGGCAGATAGGCCTGCAAGGCCTGCGGCAGCATGGCGCGGATCTCACCGGAGAAGCCGTCCATCATGCGGGCCAGCAAGGTCGGCTCGTCCTGGTAGTACTCGATGTGCCACTGCTTCAGCTTCGCCAGCTCGGCGGCTTTCGCCACGGCATCGTCAAAGTCACCCAGCGCATCCACCAGACCGTTGTTTTTCGCATCCTCACCGGTCCAGACGTGGCCCTGAGCAATCTTGTCTACCTGCTCCGGCGTTGATTTACGCGCCTGCGCAACCAGGGAGATAAAGCGCTGATAGCCATTCTCGATGCTTAGCTGCATCAGCTGCTGCACCTGCGGTGGCAGGGCTTTAGTGACCGAGACATCCGCCAGCGGGGAGGTTGCCACGCCGTCGGTGTGGACGCCCAGCTCATCAAGGCTCTTCTCAACGGTGTTGATCACCCCGAAGATACCGATGGAGCCGGTGAGCGTGCTGGGGTTAGCCACGATGTAGTTGGCCGGGGTCGAGATCCAGTAGCCGCCCGATGCCGCCATACCGCCCATGGAGACCACCACCGGTTTGCCCGCCGCTTTCGCTGCGGCCAGTTCGGCGCGGATCACCTCTGAGGCGCTAACGCTGCCGCCAGGGCTGTTAACCCGCAGGACGATGGCTTTAACATTAGGATCGATACGGGCGTCGCGGATCTGCGAGGCCGTCGTGTCGCCGCCGACGTTGCCCGCCGTCTCTTCCCCATCCATGATTGCGCCGTTGGCAAAGATCACCGCCACGCTGCTGCCCACCTCGCTCGGTTTTTTCAGCGGATAGTCATACATGCTGATGGCGCGATAGTTTTTATCCTCATCGCTCCAGCCAAACTGTTTGACCAGCACTTTTTCCGCATCGGCGCTGCTGCCCAGCGTATCCACCAGCTTGTTGTCCAGCGCGTATTTGGCGGTATCACCGCCGACTTTGCTCAGGCCATCCAGCACGCCCTGCGCACCAGGGAAGACCTGCTGCGGAGTGATCTGGCGGTTAGCGGCAATCGTGCCCAGATAGTTCTGCCATAGCTCGCCAATCCAGCGGCTGTCCGCTTCCCGCGCGGCGGGGGACATATCGTCACGGATAAACGGCTCAACGGCCGACTTATAGGTACCGACGCGGAAAACGTGGGTCGAAACCTTCAGCTTGTCGAGCAGGGACTTGTAGTAGAGACCGTTGGTGGCAAAGCCGTGCAGATCCACCACGCCCTGCGGGGAGAGCCACACTTTATTGGCAAAGCTGGCAAGATAGTACTGCCCCTGGCTGTAGTTATCCCCGATGGCGTAGACCGGCTTGCCGCTATCGCGGAACGCCTTCAGCGCCTTACCGATGTACTGCATTGAGGGCTGATCGGCCCCGGCAAAGTTTTTCAGATCGAGGACAATCCCGGTAATATTGCGGTCGGCCTGCGCCTGACGGATGGTCTCCACGATATCAAACAGGGAGTTCTCCTGCATGCGGTCTGAGCTCGCGCCAAACAGCTGGCGACCCAGCGCGCTGAGCTTGCTGCTGCTGGAGGGCTTGTCCACCACCACGCCCGTGATATCAAGAAGCAATGCCCCTCGACTGGTATGCTCAGCCGGGCCTGAGCTCAGCTGCATCCAGATGCCGACGCCTACCAGAATCAACAAGATGAAAAAAATGTTGAACACCAGTTCGCGCACAAAATTGAGCGCTCGCCACGTCCATTTAAAGAATCCGGCAATAATACGCCAAAGGGTTCGCATGTCTTCTCCCTAACCTGTTTAACAACCACCGCACCCCGTGCGGGAATGTGCGGTTATCCTAATTACCCGACGGCCTCTTGTCAGCAGGAATCACCGTCGACGCTGTAACAAAGTTCCCGCGCATGTTAATTTTATGCCCAAATTTGATGACAGGAGTTAACTCATGGACGCACTTGAACTGCTCGTTAACCGTCGTAGCGCCTCCCGGCTGGCTGAACCTGCACCGGCAGGCGAGATGCTGGAAAATATTTTGCGCGCTGGCATGCGTGCGCCGGACCACGGCACGTTGCAGCCGTGGCGCTTTTTCATCGTGGAGGGGGAAGGGCGCGAGCGCTTTAGCCAGCTCCTGACCCAGGCGGCCACCGAGGCCGGACAGGATGAGAAAGGTATCGACAAGGCCCGTAGCGCGCCGTTTCGTGCTCCACTCATCATTGCGGTGGTCGCGCACTGTGAAGCGCATCCGAAAGTGCCGCGCTGGGAGCAGCTTCTCTCCGCAGGCTGCGCGGTCATGGCGATGCAGATGGCGGCACAGGCGCAGGGCTTTAATGGCATCTGGCGCAGCGGGCCGTTGACCGACAGCCCGGTGGTGCGCGAAGCACTAGCGTGCCGCGAGCAGGATCAGATCGTGGGCTTCCTCTACCTTGGGACGCCGCAGCTGAAAGCCGCTACCACGGTAAGCATCCCGGACACATCCCCTTTCGTCCGCTATTTCTAAGCGCTACCATAGCGCTATTAATGAGTCAGGAACCGATTGACAGGAGATGTCCATGAGCGAGCAGGCTATTCGTTTAACACAGTACAGCCACGGGGCAGGCTGCGGGTGCAAAATTTCGCCAAAGGTGCTGGAGACTATCCTGCACAGCGAGCAGGCGAAATTTGTCGATCCGAACCTGCTGGTAGGCAATGAGACGCGGGATGACGCGGCGGTGTACGATCTCGGTAACGGGACCTGCGTCATTAGCACCACCGATTTCTTTATGCCAATCGTGGATAATCCCTTCGACTTTGGCCGCATCGCCGCTACCAACGCCATTAGCGATATTTTTGCCATGGGCGGTAAACCGATCATGGCGATCGCGATCCTCGGCTGGCCGATCGCCACGTTGCCGCCGGAGATCGCCCGGGAGGTGATCGAGGGAGGGCGCTTTGCCTGCCAGCAGGCGGGAATTGCACTGGCCGGGGGCCACTCCATTGACGCACCGGAGCCGATTTTTGGCCTGGCGGTCACCGGCGTTGTGCCGACCGCGCGGGTGAAGAAAAACAGCACCGCCGAGGCCGGGTGCAAGCTGTTCCTGACCAAGCCGCTGGGGATTGGCGTCCTGACCACCGCAGAGAAAAAATCGCTGCTGCAGCCGGAGCACCAGGGGCTAGCCCGGGACGTCATGTGCCAGATGAACATCGCTGGCGCGGCCTTTGCTAACATCCCTGGGGTGAAAGCCATGACCGACGTTACCGGCTTTGGCCTGCTCGGCCATCTGAGCGAGGTGTGCCAGGGGGCGGGCGTGCAGGCGCAGGTAAGCTATGAGGCGGTGCCCAAGCTGCCCGGCGTAGAAGCGTATATTGCTAAGGGCGCGGTACCGGGCGGTACGCAGCGCAACTTTACCAGCTACGGTCACCTGATGGGGCCTATGCCGCAGGCATGGCGGGATCTGCTCTGCGATCCGCAAACGTCCGGCGGTCTGCTATTAGCGGTCTCGCCGGAGGCAGAGGAGGAGGTAAAAGCCACCGCTGCCGAGTTTGATATCTCCCTGAGCGCCATCGGCGAGCTGGTGACGGCCCGTGCAGGTCGCCCAATGATTGAGATTATTTAAGCAATGCGGTTGTTTATTGCCGAAAAACCCAGCCTGGGCCGCGCCATTGCCGACGTGCTGCCAAAGCCGCACCGCAAGGGCGACGGCTATATCGAGTGTGGCAACGGCCAGGTGGTGACCTGGTGCATCGGTCACCTGCTTGAGCAGGCGCAGCCGGATGTCTATGACAGCCGCTACGCCCGCTGGAGCCTGGCGGATCTGCCTATCGTGCCGGAGAAGTGGCAGCTGCAGCCGCGCGCCTCGGTCACCAAGCAGATCAACGTGATCAAGCGTCTGCTCGGCGAGGCCAGCGAGATTATCCACGCCGGTGACCCGGATCGCGAGGGCCAGCTGCTGGTGGATGAGGTGCTCGACTATCTCCAGCTCCCGGTGGAGAAGCGTCAGCGGGTCCAGCGCTGTTTGATTAACGATCTCAACCCGCAGGCGGTAGAGCGGGCCATTGGCCGCCTGCGCGCCAACAGCGAGTTTATTCCGCTCTGCGTCTCGGCGCTGGCGCGGGCAAGGGCCGACTGGCTTTACGGCATCAATATGACCCGCGCCTGGACGCTGCTGGGGCGCAACGCGGGCTACCAGGGCGTGCTCTCGGTAGGGCGCGTCCAGACCCCGGTGCTGGGGCTGGTGGTGCGCCGCGATGAAGAGATCGAGAACTTTGTCGCCAAAGATTTCTTTGAGGTCAAGGCGCATATCGTTACGCCAAAAGAGGAGCGCTTTACCGCGCTCTGGCAGCCGAGCGAGGCCTGCGAGCCGCATCAGGATGAGGAGGGGCGGCTGCTCAACCGGACCCTGGCGGAGCACGTAGTTAAACGCATCTCCGGCCAGCCCGCTCACGTCACTCGCTATAACGACAAGCAGGAGTCGGAGCCCGCGCCGCTGCCGTTCTCGCTTTCCTCGTTACAGATTGAGGCGGCAAAGCGTTTCGGGCTGAGCGCGCAGAACGTGCTGGATATCTGCCAGAAGCTCTATGAGACCCACAAGCTGATCACCTATCCACGCTCCGACAGCCGTTATCTGCCAGAGGAGCACTTCGCCGGACGCCATTCCGTCATGAAGGCCATTGGCGTCCATGCCGCGGATCTGCTGCCGCAGCCGGTGGTGGATATGGATCGGCGTAACCGCTGCTGGGACGATAAAAAGGTCGATGCCCACCACGCTATTATCCCCACGGCGCGCAGCAGTACGGTAAACCTGCACGACCATGAAGCGAAGGTCTATGGCCTGATTGCTCGTCAGTATCTAATGCAGTTCTGCCCGGACGCGGTGTTCCGCAAGTGTGAGATTGAGCTGGATATCGCCAACGGTAAGTTCCTGGCGAAGGCGCGTTTTCTGGCCCAGGCCGGATGGCGAACCCTGCTCGGCAATAAAGAGCGTGATGAAGAGAACGACGGCACGCCGCTGCCGGTGGTGAAGAAGGGCGATGAGCTGCTGTGTGAGAAGGGTGAGGTGGTTGAGCGTCAGACGCAGCCGCCGCGGCCCTTTACCGATGCGACGTTACTCTCGGCGATGACCGGGATCGCGCGCTTCGTGCAGGATAAGGATCTGAAGAAGATCCTGCGCGCTACCGATGGACTAGGGACGGAAGCGACCCGCGCCGGAATTATTGAGCTGCTCTTTAAACGCGGTTTTCTGCATAAGAAGGGGCGGAGCATTCTCTCTACCGATGCGGGACGAGCGCTGATCCACTCCCTACCGGAGATGGCCGCCAGGCCGGACATGACCGCCCACTGGGAGTCGGTCCTGACGCAGATCAGCGAGAAGCAGTGCCGCTACCAGGACTTTATGCAGCCGCTGGTGGGCACGCTGTATCAGCTGATCGATCAGGCGCGCAGCACGCCGGTTCGCCAGTTTAAAGGGATTGTTGCGCCGGGCGGCGATAAGAAGAAATTCACTCGCCGCAAGCCCGGTAAGCGTAGCGCCACCGGGCAAGCCGAAACTTAAATCACACCCTGGCCGATCATCGCGTCGGCCACCTTCACAAACCCGGCAATGTTTGCCCCACGCACGTAGTGGGTCTGTTTGCCTTCTCCGCCGTACTCCACGCAGGCATTGTGAATATCCAGCATGATATGGTGCAGGCGGGCATCCACTTTCTCAGCCTTCCAGCCCAGACGCGCGGCGTTCTGCGCCATCTCCAGACCAGAGGTGGCGACCCCGCCCGCATTGGCCGCTTTACCCGGCGCAAAGAGCACACCCGCCTCAAGGAACAGATCGGTGGCGTCAATGGTGGTAGGCATATTCGCGCCTTCCGCCACTGCCTTCACGCCGTTGGCGATCAGCTGGCGGGCCGCATCGACGTCCAGTTCGTTCTGGGTCGCGCACGGCAGGGCGATATCCACCGGCACGGACCACGGCTGCTTGCCTTCCAGCCAGACCAGACCAAACTCACGGGCGTAGTCGGCAAGGCGGCCATCGCGGCTGGCTTTAATTTCGCACAGGCGCGCCAGCTTCTCCGCTGTAAAGCCCGCTTCATCCACCACGGTACCGCCGGAGTCGGAGGCGGTCACCACGCGGGCACCAAACTCCATCGCTTTTTCGATAGCGTACTGCGCCACGTTGCCGGAGCCGGAGACTGCCACGCGCATCCCTTCGAAGCTCAGGCCGTGACGTTTGAGCATTGCTTCGGTGAAGTACACCAGGCCATAGCCGGTCGCCTCGGGGCGGATCAGGCTGCCACCGAAAGAGAGCCCTTTGCCGGTAAAGACGCAGGCGCTGTTGTTGGAGAGCTTTTTCATCATCCCCGCCATAAAGCCCACCTCACGACCGCCGACGCCGATGTCGCCCGCAGGCACGTCGGTATCTGGCCCCAGGTGACGGTACAGCTCGGTCATCAGCGCCTGGCAGAAACGCATGACTTCGCCTTCGCTTTTGCCCTTGGGATCGAAATCGCTGCCGCCTTTGCCACCGCCCATCGGCAGGGTGGTGAGGGCATTTTTAAAGGTCTGCTCAAAGCCGAGGAACTTCAGAATTGACAGGTTCACCGAGGGGTGGAAGCGCATACCGCCCTTAAACGGGCCGATGGCTGAGTTAAACTGCACGCGCCAGGCGCGGTTCACCTGCACCTGATTCTTATCATCGACCCACACGACGCGAAACTGGATCACACGCTCCGGCTCTACCAGGCGTTCAAGCAGCGACATGTGGCGATAGCGCGGATTTGCCTCAAGAAAAGGCCAGAGGGTGGTCATCACCTCGCGAACGGCCTGAGCAAACTCGCTTTGATGCGGGTCGCGGCGTTGGACATGGGTTAGAAATGATTCCAGAGAGCGTGCCTGATCCATAGAGATAAGTTCCTCTTATAATAAATTATGTGTGTTGTGTGCGCGTTTTAGCATCGTTTTCGACTATACCACCCGCACCGCTTTGCCAGGCAAGCGAAAAGTTAATCCGCTAAGGGAAATTTATAAGCGGGCCTGAGTCATAACTAAAAACGATGGGGAGACAAATTAAAGGAACCGGCACGGTTTACCGTTATAGTGATAATCAGCATAAAAAAGGAAATTCGTCGATGAACCGTTACGTGATTGCTCTGCTTGGACTTTTATCCGCCGGTGCACAGGCCGACCGCATCCGCCCCGACGTGGAGGTAAACGTCCCGCCGGAAGTGTTTAGCTCAGGTGGGCAGCGCCCGCAGCCCTGTAATCTGTGCTGTATCTATGAAGATCGGAACTATTCGGAGGGGGCCGTGATCAAGACGGAAGGCGTCCTGCTCCAGTGCCAGCGCGACGAGCGCACGTTGAGCACTAACCCGCTGGTCTGGCGGCGGGTTCGGGAGTAGGTGTAGCGAGCTGTAGGCCGGGTAAGGCGTAGCCGCCACCCGGCGTTACCTTTGTCCAACTCAGAGCGTAAAGCTGGCCCATACCGGCGCATGGTCGGAGGGTTTCTCCATGCTGCGGATATCGTAATCGATGCCCGTCTCCTGGCAGCGGCTCGCCAGTGACTGGCTGGCCAGCAGGAGATCGATACGCAGCCCGCGGTTGTCATCGAACCCTTTGGAGCGGTAGTCGAACCAGGAGTAGCGATCCTGCGTCTCTGGATTCGCGTGGCGGAAGGTATCCACCAGGCCCCACTCCAGCAGGCGACCCAGCCACTCACGCTCTTCCGGCAGGAAAGAGCATTTGCCGCCGCGCAGCCAGCGTTTGCGGCTCTCTTCGCCAATGCCAATATCGAGATCCGTAGGGCTAATATTCATATCGCCCATGATCAGCACCGGGCTATCTTTCTGCAGCTCGTTATCAAGATAGCTCTGCAGATCGGCATAAAACTTCGCTTTGGCCGGGAATTTTGTCGGATGGTCGCGGCTCTCGCCCTGTGGGAAGTAGCCGTTGATCACCGTGATATTGCCGAGGGCCGAGGGGATCTCCGCCATGATGATCCGACGCTGTGCTTCACCGTCGTCACCGGGGAAGCCACGGCGCACCGAGACAGGGGTCTCTTTGGTGAGCAGCGCCACGCCGTAATGCCCTTTCTGCCCGTGATAAAAGACGTTGTAGCCCAGCTTCGCAACCTCTTCGAGCGGGAACATATCGTCGTGAACCTTTGTCTCCTGCAGGCCAATCACGTCCGGCTGGTGTTTCTCTACGATGGCCGCCAGCTGATGGGGGCGCGCACGCAGCCCGTTGATATTAAAAGAAACAAATTTCATATTGTCTGCCACATAGCAATAAGTAAGCCCAGATGTTAACAGAAAAATCGCAGCGTATCCGCCCTGGATTTTTTATGCGTATTACGCCCTAAAAAAGGGCAGTCTGCACCGCGCCGGGGCACACAATGGCGGTAAGTTTCGCTTGCGATCACACTTCCAGAATTAAATTTTATACCTGCATAAATCTGCTGCTCTCAGACACCGCCATCGGCCTTCTTACCAATATTATTCACTTTATATGCAATTTAAGTGCATAGCGATCTGCTGTAACTTATTGATATTTCGTTACCGCTCCAGCGTTATGCATTTTTATCGCTGGCTGGCACGATGCGTGCAACCTACATTCACAGGGCCAATGTTCACAATAATTAACATATTAACAACTTTTCATTTACCTGATGAGGTGGCTATGTCTTTGCCCGTTACGCGTGAGAGTTTCGATGAGTGGATGCTGCCGGTTTACGCCCCTGCGCCTTTTATTCCCGTTCGCGGTGAGGGTTCCCGCCTGTGGGATCAGCAGGGGAAAGAGTATATCGATTTTGCTGGCGGCATTGCCGTTAACGCCTTAGGCCATGCCCATCCGGGGCTGTGTCGCGCCCTGAGCGAGCAGGCGGCCCGCTTCTGGCATACCGGCAACGGCTACACCAACGAGCCAGCGCTGCGGCTGGCAAAACGCCTTATTGACGCCACCTTTGCCGACCGGGTCTTCTTCTGTAACTCCGGCGCGGAGGCCAACGAGGCGGCGCTCAAGCTGGCGCGTAAATACGCGCACGATCGCTATGGTGCGCAGAAGAGCGGCATCGTTGCCTTTAAAAATGCTTTCCATGGCCGGACGCTGTTTACCGTCAGCGCGGGGGGCCAGCCTGCCTACTCACAGGATTTTGCTCCGCTGCCACCGGCTATCCACCATGCGGTGTTCAATGACATCGCCTCCGCTCAGGCGTTAATTAACGATGATACCTGCGCCGTGCTCGTTGAACCTATTCAGGGCGAAGGCGGCGTAGTGCCTGCGAAAGCAGAGTTTTTACAGGCGCTGCGTGAGCTGTGCGATCGCCATAACGCGCTGCTGATTTTCGACGAAGTGCAGACGGGTGTAGGGCGCACCGGTGAGCTGTATGCCTATATGCACTACGGCGTTACGCCCGACGTGTTGACTACGGCCAAAGCCCTTGGGGGCGGTTTCCCGATTGGCGCGATGCTGACGCGGGACGAGTACGCCAGCGTGATGACCGTTGGCACGCACGGGACCACCTACGGCGGCAATCCGCTGGCCGCTGCTGTGGCGGGAGAGCTGCTGGATAACGTCAATAACAAAGCCTTCCTGGACGGTGTGAAGCAGCGCCAGCAGGCATTCGTCGAGCAGCTCCAGGCTATTAATGCCCGTTTAGCGCTGTTTAAAGAGATCCGCGGCATCGGCCTGCTCATTGGCTGCGAGCTGGATCCCGCCTGGGCCGGTAAAGCCAAGCAGATCGCCCAGCTAGCCGCCGAAGAGGGTGCGATGATACTGATCGCTGGGGGCAACGTGGTGCGCGTCGCCCCGGCGTTGAATATCAGCGAGGAGGAGATCCGCACGGGTATGGAACGCTTCTCCCGCGCCTGCGAACGATTTCTTGCGGGGTACGCAACATGATGGTGATCCGTCCGATTGAGCATAGCGATCTGCCCGCCCTGATGCAGCTGGCGGGAAAAACCGGCGGCGGGCTAACTTCGCTGCCTGCCGACGAGGCCACGCTGGCGGCGCGTATTACGCGGGCGCGACAGACCTGGCTGGGCGAGCTGCCGAAAAGCGAGCAGGGCTATCTGTTTGTGCTGGAAGATACCGACAGCGGCACGGTGGCCGGGGTGTGTGCCATTGAGGTTGCGGTCGGCCTGAATGATCCCTGGTACAACTACCGCGTCGGAACTCTGGTGCATGCCTCTAAAGAGCTCAACGTCTACAACGCACTGCCTACGCTGTTTTTAAGCAACGACCATACCGGCAGCAGCGAGCTGTGCACCCTGTTTCTCGATCCTGAGTGGCGGAAGGAGGGCAACGGCTATCTGCTCTCTAAATCGCGCTTTATGTTCATGGCCGCGTTTCGCGACCGCTTCAACGAAAAAGTGGTGGCGGAGATGCGCGGCGTGATCAGCGAGGATGGCTACTCGCCGTTTTGGGACAGCCTGGGCAACACCTTCTTCTCTATGTCCTTCAGCCGGGCCGATCGCCTGTGCGGCATCGGGCAGAAAGCGTTTATTGCCGAGCTGATGCCCAAGCATCCGATCTATACCCAGTTCCTGTCGGCAGAAGCGCAGGCGGTGATCGGGGAAGTGCATCCGCAAACTGCCCCGGCGCGCGCCGTGCTGGAGAAAGAGGGTTTTCGCTACCGGAACTATATCGACATTTTCGACGGCGGGCCGACGCTGGAGTGTGATATTGACCGGGTGCGCGCCATTCGCAAAAGCCGCCTGGTGGAGGTGGCTGAAGGGCAGCCCGCACCAGGGGAGTGGCCTCTGTGCATGGTCGCTAACGAGCAGTACCAGCAGTTTCGCGTCATGTTGGTGACCGCTAATCCCGATACCGAGCAGCTGGTGCTGAGCGCCGCCCAGCTGGACGTCCTTAAATGCCAGCCGGGCGACAAGGTTCGCCTGGTACGCCTTTGCGCCGAGGAGAAAACAGTATGAGCTTATGGATTAACGGTGACTGGGTGACCGGTCAGGGCGCTCTGCGTGAGAAGCAGGATCCGGTAAATGGCGATCGGCTCTGGCAGGGGAATGATGCCGATGCCGAGCAGGTGACCATGGCATGCCGGGCCGCTCGTACTGCGTTTCCCGGCTGGGCGTCGCAGCCTTTTGCTGCCCGTCAGGCCGTGGTGGAAAAATTTGCCGCGCTGCTGGAGGAGAATAAAGGCGCGCTGACGGAGATCATTTCCCGGGAGACGGGTAAGCCGCGCTGGGAAGCGGCGACCGAAGTGGGCGCGATGATTAACAAGGCCGCCATCTCTGTGAAGGCATGGCATGTGCGAACCGGCGAGCAGCAGACGGAAATGGCAGACGGTGCGGCAACCCTGCGCCATCGACCCCACGGCGTGCTGGCCGTTTTTGGGCCCTATAACTTCCCGGGCCATCTCCCCAACGGGCATATCATTCCCGCCCTGCTGGCGGGCAATACGCTGGTATTTAAGCCCAGCGAGCTAACGCCGCACAGCGGCGAGGCAGTGGTGAAGCTCTGGGAGCAGGCGGGCCTTCCCGCTGGCGTGCTCAACCTGGTGCAGGGCGGGCGCGAAACCGGCCAGGCCCTGAGCAACCTGCCGGATCTGGACGGTCTGCTCTTTACCGGCAGCGCCAGCACCGGCTACCAGCTGCATCGCCAGCTGGCCGGTCAGCCGGAGAAGATCCTCGCCCTTGAGATGGGAGGAAACAATCCCCTGATCGTAGATGATATCGCGGACCGCGATGCCGCCGTGCATCTGACCATCCAGTCAGCGTTTATCACCGCGGGCCAGCGCTGTACCTGCGCCCGTCGCCTGCTGGTGAAGCGCGGCGCGGAGGGTGACGCCTTCCTTGCCCGCCTGGTCGAGGTTGCAGGCCGTATCGCGCCTGGTAGCTGGAACGCCGAGCCGCAGCCTTTTATTGGCGGGCTGATCTCTGAGCAGGCCGCCGAGCAGGTTTACCAGGCCTGGCAGGCCCATGAGGCACGCGGTGGCAGGACCCTGCTGGCACCGAAGCGACTCAAGGCCGGAACGTCGCTGCTCAGTCCGGGCATTATCGATCTCACCGGCGTCGCGGACGTACCGGACGAGGAGGTATTTGGCCCGCTGCTGGGCGTCTGGCGCTACGATAGTTGGGAAGAGGCGGTTACGCTGGCGAATGCCACCCGCTACGGGCTGGCCTGCGGCCTGGTCTCGGCGGATCGCGGAAAATTTGACGCGCTGCTGCTGGCGGCGCGGGCTGGGATCGTTAACTGGAATAAGCCGCTAACCGGCGCGGCAAGCACCGCACCCTTTGGCGGTATCGGGGCGTCGGGCAATTATCGCCCCAGCGCCTGGTACGCCGCCGACTACTGTGCGTGGCCGATGGCCAGCCTGGAGTCACCCAGCTTGACCCTGCCAGAGACGCTCAGTCCTGGGCTGCACTTTATGCCGGAGGAGGGAGCATGACGGCGCACGAGGTAAACTTTGACGGCCTGGTGGGGCTGACCCACCACTATGCCGGGCTTTCGTTTGGTAACGAGGCGTCGACAAAGCACCGTAATCAAGTATCCAACCCGAAGCTGGCGGCGAAGCAGGGCCTGCTGAAGATGAAGGCGCTAAGCGACGCGGGCTTTCCTCAAGCGGTGATCCCGCCGCAGGAGCGGCCCAACGTCGCGGTGCTGCACCAGCTGGGGTTCAGCGGCAGCGATGAGCAGGTGGTAGCTAAAGCGGCAGCGCAGACGCCGGAGCTGCTTTCGGCGGCCAGCTCGGCCTCATCCATGTGGGTCGCCAACGCGGCGACGGTCTGCCCCTCCGCCGACGCCATGGACGGCAGGGTGCATCTCACCGTCGCTAACCTCAACAACAAGTTCCACCGTTCAAGCGAAGCGCCGACCACCGAGGCGCTGCTGCGGGCTATTTTCCGCGACGAGTCACGCTTCGCCGTGCATCCGGCGCTGCCGCAGGTGGCGCGCTTTGGCGACGAGGGAGCGGCAAACCATAACCGTCTCGGCGGCGAATACGGTGAACCGGGTCTTCAGCTCTTTATCTATGGGCGTGAGGAGCATGGTCACGCCGCACCCGAGCGCTATCCTGCGCGCCAGACTCTGGAGGCGAGCCAGGCGGTAGCGCGTCTCAATCAGGTTCATCCGGATCGGGTGATGTTCGCCCAGCAAAACCCCACGGTCATCGATGAGGGGGTGTTTCACAACGATGTGATTGCGGTAAGCAACCGTCAGGTACTGTTCTGCCACGAGCGGGCTTTTGTTAAGCAGTGTGGAGTGCTGAGTCATCTGGCGGAGCGGGTGCCAGGATTTCAGGCGATTCAGGTGCCGGAGGAGGTGGTATCGGTGAAGAATGCCGTGGCGACCTACCTGTTTAACAGCCAGCTCCTGAGCCGGAAGGATGGCTCAATGGTGCTGGTCGTGCCCCAGGAGTCGCAGGAGCACGCAGGCGTCTGGCACTATCTCAACGGCCTGCTGGCAGAGGATAATCCGATCCGCGATCTGAAGGTGTTCGATCTGCGTGAAAGCATGGCTAACGGCGGTGGTCCAGCCTGCCTGCGTCTGCGCGTGGTGCTAACAGAGGCGGAGCGGCAGGCGGTTAACCCAGCGGTGATGATGAATGACGCGCTCTTTAATCAACTTAATGGATGGGTAGATCGCTACTACCGTGACCGCCTGACCCAGGCCGACCTTGCCGATCC
>NZ_LR607338.1:1466086-1468017 GCF_902164725.1 Pseudescherichia vulneris
GGGAAGCGTTAGACCAGCTGTCTCAACTGCTGGATCTTGGCTCAGTCTACGCTTTCCAGCGCTAAGGGAGACGCTATGCACAATTTTCTCGCTTTAACGCTGGCCGGGACCCATCCTGAACGGATGCAAGGTGACACTGTCACCTTTAGCTGGCGCTGGCACGGTGAGGGATTGCTGGAGCTAACGCCGCATCAGCCGGTGGAGCGTGCCCTGGTACTCTCGGTGGGGATCCATGGGAATGAAACCGCGCCGGTAGAGCTCGTCGATGGCTTGCTGACCGCGTTGTTCACCGGTTCACTGGCACTAAGCTGGCGCATGCTGGTGGTGCTGGGCAACCCCGAGGCGCTGCGTACGAACCGGCGCTATCTGCATGTCGATCTCAACCGTTTGTTTGGCCAGCGCTGGCAGCATTATCCCCCCAGTCTGGAGACCGAACGCGCAGCGCAGCTTGAGCAGGCCATGGAGCGCTTCTTTACTGACGGCAAGACAGAGACGCGCTGGCATCTCGATCTGCATACTGCGATACGCGGCTCGCATCACCCGCGCTTTGGTGTTTTACCCGCCCGTAAAACGCCGTGGGATGAATCCTTCCTGCACTGGCTGGAAGAGGCGGGGCTGGAGGCGCTGGTCTTTCACCAGTCGCCGGGCGGCACCTTTACCCACTTTAGCTGCGAGCGCTTTAACGCCCTGGCCTGCACCCTTGAGCTGGGAAAAGCGCTTCCCTTTGGCGAGAACGATCTTAGCCAGTTCGCCGTGACCCGAGATGCGCTGGCGGCCCTGCTCAGCGATACGCCGTGGATGAGTCAGCATGCGCCAGTGCTGCGCTATCGCGTTGCCCAGCAGATTACCCGTCACGGAGAGGGTTTTCGACTCTGCATGCCTGACCAGACAATCAACTTCACCCCGTTCAGCGCCGGTACGCTGCTGGCAGAAGAGGGCGAAACGCGTTACGTGGTACAACACGAGACGGAATATGTCTTATTTCCGAACCCAAATGTCGCACCTGGCCTGCGGGCAGGTTTAATGCTGGTGCGGATGGCGTAGCGAGAGAGAAATAGAAAGAAAGCCCAGGACATTATTGCAGACTATTCTTACCAAACTGCTTTATTAATAATCGCTGGAGGAGTATGCTCCTCCATATTGCCTTCAAAATCATCCGCTTGAATATTTTTGCTACACCTCTCCATCTTTTTTCCATATTGTCTTCACAATTGCGCAGAAACTGTTTTTTATACTTTCACTGTTTTACCGTTGCACTGATTAATTGACGAAAAAGGTCGTAAAGTTAATCTCGTCAACACGGCAACGTGCCGTAAGTAAGAATAACTGAAAAAAGAAGGATGAAGACTATGCGTAAATTAACCGCTCTGTTTGTTGCCTCTACCCTGGCGTTCGGCGCTGCTAACCTGGCTCACGCTGCCGAAACCACAGCTGCACCGGACAACGGCGCAGCGATGCACCATAAAGGCAAAATGGGTCCGCATCACGACATGATGTTTAAAGACCTCAACCTGACCGACGCGCAGAAGCAGCAGATCCGTGAGATCATGAAGAGCCAGCGTGACCAGATGAAGCGTCCGTCTCTGGACGAGCGCCGCGCCACCCATAGCATCATCGCCAGCGACACCTTCGACAAGGCAAAAGCCGAAGCGCAGATCGACAAAATGGCCGAGCAGAACAAAGCCCGTATGCTGGCGCATATGGAAACCCAGAACAAAATCTACAACATCCTGACGCCAGAGCAGAAAAAACAGTTTAATGCGAATTTTGAGAAGCGTCTGACAGAACGTAAAGCACCAGAAGGTAAAATGCCTGAACCTGCTGAGTAACTCAGCACACTTTCTTAAGACCGCCGGTCTTGCTCACATCCCCCCATCGGGCTGTGGGCAAGGCCGGCGGTTTTTTCATTTTGAAAAGACTGTGAATTCTGC
>NZ_LR607338.1:1471383-1472370 GCF_902164725.1 Pseudescherichia vulneris
CCGCAGCGAATATGACCGTCTGGGCCGCCTGCACCGCCGGGACGTCTTTACCGGCAGCGCACAGCGTCCGGCCCCGCGCCGCTGGTCGCGCAGGTGGGATTATGACTACCGTAACAACCCCGTGCGCGAGGAGCGCGACGATGACCCGTTCAGCTGTTATCACTGGCAGTATGACAGCACCGGGCGGCTGCTGTCTCAGGACGGCACGCTGCCGGGCCGGGAGCAGTGGCGGTGGGATGCAGCAGGCAACCCGCTGGACAATATCGGGGAGAAGATAACCCACAACCGCGTCACGCAGCTGAACGGTATTCGCTGGCAGTATGATATCCACGGCCGCACGGTGGAGAAGGACGACGGTCAGATCCGCTGGCACTACCGCTACGACGGCGAGCACCGTCTGACGGAAGTCGTCAGCCAGCCGCGCGACCGCACCCGGCCGCAGGTGGCGGTCAGCTTCCGCTACGATCCACTGGGCAGGCGCATCAGCAAGACCAGCCGCCGGACGCTGGCAGGGCAGCAGTACGGCAAAACGGTCACCACCCGCTTTGTGTGGGAGGGGTTCCGGCTGCTGCAGGAGATCCGGAATGAGGTCCCGCTGACCTACGTTTACAGCGACCCGCACAGCCACGAGCCGCTGGCCCGTATTGACGGCGTGAATGCCCCGGATATCTTCTGGTTCCATAACCAGCCTAACGGCACGCCGGAGCGCCTCACGGATGCGGAAGGCCGGGTGTGCTGGGAGGCACAGAACAGTGCCTGGGGTAAGTTGCTGAGTGAAAGAGAGGTGCAGCTTGCAGGCTGTGCGCAGAACCTGCGGATGCAGGGCCAGTACCTGGATCGGGAGACGGGACTTCACTATAATCTGTTCCGGTTCTACGACCCGGACTGCGGACGGTTCACGCAGCAGGACCCGATAGGACTGGCGGGGGGATTAAACCTCTATCAGTATGCACCGAATCCGCTGGGGTGGATCGATCCCCTCGGATT
>NZ_LR607338.1:1474124-1481447 GCF_902164725.1 Pseudescherichia vulneris
TTGTCAACTCTTCACCAGCCCAACGGAACCCCAGAGCGCCTGACGGATGCGGAAGGCCGGGTGGCGGCTACGCCTTACCCGGCCTAAAAATCTTACCTGACCTGCGGAATGCAAATTACTGCGGGAACCACTGGTCGCTGATTTTCTGATAGGTGCCGTCGGCTTTGATGGCCTTCAGGGCAGCGTTCAGTTTTTCCAGCAGGGCTTTGTTATCCGGACGCACCGCAATACCCAGGCCGGTACCGAAGTACTGCGCATCGGTCACCTTCGGCGTAGCGGTACCCAGCTGAGGGTTGTTTTTCAGCCACTCGTTCACTACCGCAGTATCCCCGAAAACGCCGTCGATACGGCCATTTTTCAGGTCGAGGATCGCGTTCTGGTAGCTGTCATAGGCCACGGTCTTCACTTCCGGGTGCTTATCCTGGAGGTACTTCTGGTGGGTCGTACCGTTCTCCATGCCGATGCGCTTGCCTTTCAGATCGTCAAACGATTTAAACGCGTCTTTCTTGGCGATCACCACCGCCGAGTTAGCATAGTACGGGTCGGTAAAGGAGACCTGCTTGCTACGCTCTGGGGTAATGTCCATGCCGGAGATCACCGCATCATACTTCTTGAACTTCAGCGCTGGGATCAGTGAGTCAAACGCGTGGTTGGTGAAGGTGCACTCGGCCTGCATCTGCTTGCAGAGGGCTTTTGCCAGGTCGATATCAAAGCCCACGATCTGGTTGCTGGCATCCAGTGACTCAAACGGCGGATAGGTGGCAGAGGAGCCGAAGCTGATTTTATCTGCTGCGCTGGCACCGGCAGCAAAGGTGGCGAGGATGGCGGCCAGAATTAACTTTTTCATTATGGAGCTCCTGTCTGTCAATCTTATCGTTATTACCGTGTCTGCGGTATGGAATTACAATGCCACTTAATGAATTGATATGCAATATTAATGATTAATTATCTTAATCCGGGCGTAAAAAAGGCGGGTTGCCCCGCCTCTGTAGTGTGTAGCTACGTTTAACTGCGTCGTTCAAATGCCAGCGCCCGCCGCTCGATTAACCGCATCAGCAGCGTCAGCAAACCGTTGACGATCAGGTAGATAACCCCCGCTGCACCAAAGACCATGACGTCGTAGGTGCGACCGTACAGCAGCTGTCCGTGCCCCATGACCTCCATCAGCGTGATGGTGTAAGCCAGCGAGGTACTTTTGAATACCAGCACCACTTCGTTGGAGTAGGAGGAGAGGGCGCGTTTGAACGCATACGGCAGCAGGATCGCCAGCGTATCCTTCTTGCTCATCCCCAGCGCGCCGCAGGATTGCCACTGCCCCTCAGGGATCGCCCGAATGGCACCGTAGAAGAGCTGGGTGGTGTACGCGGCGCTGTTCAGCGACAGGGCGATCAGCGCGCAGAGCCACGGCTCAGAGAGCAGGTGCCACAGCCACGGATAGGCTTGGATCGATGGAAACTGACCCGGCCCGTAGTAGATCAGGAAGATCTGCACCAGCAGCGGGGTGCCGGTAAAGAGCGTGATGTAACCGCGCACGATCCACACCAGCCCCGGCGTTTTCAGCGTCAGAACGATGGTGAAAATCAGGGAGAGGATCAGCGCCACCACAATCGACGCCACGGTGAGCGTCAGGCTGGTGTGTAGCCCTTTCATCAGTTCGGGTAAATACTCAAGCATCAGCCTGGCCTCCGTTCGAAACGTGTCGCGCGTTGGTCAATGCGTTTGAGAATGTACTGACTGAGAAGCGTAATCACCAGGTAGATGGCCGCCGCCACCAGAAACCAGGTAAACGGCTCCTGGGTACGGGTCGAAATACTGCGGGTTTGCAGCATCAGATCGTTAACGCTGATAAGCGAGACCAGCGCCGTATCTTTCAGCAGCACCAGCCACTGGTTGCCCAGCCCCGGCAGAGCGTGACGCCACATCTGCGGCATTACCAGCCGGAAGAAGATGGCGCTTTTAGACAGCCCCAGCGCCTGGCCGGACTCCCACTGCCCCTGCGGCACCGCCTTCAGCGCCCCGCGTAGGGTCTGAGAAGCATACGCCGCGTACAGCAGAGAGAGGGCGATCACGCCACACAGGAACGGACTAACATCGAAGTTTTCAATCTGCATCTGCACCGGGATCTGCACAAACCCCAAATTCAGGGTAAAGCCATCCGAGAGCACCAGCAGCAGCTGTGACGAGCCAAAATAGATAAACAGCACCACCAGAATTTCCGGCAGGCCGCGCAGGATGGTCACCAGTCCTGAGCCAATCCATGCAATAGGTCGCCACTTAGCGGACTCCCAGACGGCAAACAGCATGGCCAGCACCAGGCCAATGGCCAGCGCGCAAACGGCAAGGCCGACGGTCATCCCGGCGGCGCTTGCTAAAGGAAAAAATTCATTCATCAAGGATTACTTCTGGAACCATTTTTTATAGATGGTCTCGTAAGTCCCATCCTTCTTCACTTTTTCCAGCGCGGTATTAAATTTCTGCTGCAGCTCGGTATTGCCCTGACGCACCGCAATGCCGAGACCCGTGCCGAAATACTCTTTATCCGTCACCTTATCGCCGACCGCTGCCAGCTTGTCGTTGGCCTTCAGCCACTCGGTCACCACGGCGGTGTCGCCGAACACGGCGTCAATGCGGCCGTTCTGCAGATCCAGACGCGCGTTCTGGTAGCTGTCGTACGGTACGGTAGTGATTTCCGGATGCTTGTCGGTGATGAATTTCTGATGCGTGGTGCCGTTCTGCACGCCAACGCGTTTGCCTTTCAGCGCATCGATGCTGGCATATTTACCCTGCTGGCCGATAAACAGCGCCGAGTTGTCGTAGTACGGGGTGGTGAACAGAACCTGCTTCTGACGTTCCGGGGTAATATCCATACCTGCCATCACCGCGTCAAAGCGGCGGAACTTCAGGCTTGGGATCAGGCTATCAAACGCCTGGTTAGTGAAGGTACAGGTCGCATCAATCTCTTTACACAGCGCGTTTGCCAGATCGACGTCGAAGCCAACGATTTTGTTGTTGGCATCGGTGGATTCGAACGGAGGGTAGCTCGCTTCGGTGGCGAAACGAATGGTTTGGGCTGCTGTAGCAGAGAGGCTTACGCTTGCGAGCAGCGCGGCAATCAATACTTTTTTCATTGTCACTTCCCAAAAAAAAATCAGTGAGATAAGTAGTTTTTAAACGCATCGGTCTGCGGGGCGGTAAAGGTGCTGGCATCGCCCTGTTCGACGATATAGCCATTTTCCATATACACCACACGGCTGGCGGTTTTACGCGCCACTTCAACTTCGTGAGTCACAATAACCTGGGTAATCTTGGTCTGCGCCAGCTCGCGAATAATGCTGACGATCTGCGCGGTGATCTCGGGGTCCAGCGCTGCCGTCGGCTCGTCAAACAGCAGCACCTGCGGCTCCATCATCAGCGCTCGGGCAATGGCCACGCGCTGCTGCTGGCCGCCGGAGAGGTGCAGCGGATAGCGATCGCTGTAGGGCTTCAGGCGCAGGCGCTCCAGCAGCTTATCGGCACGGGCATGGGCCTGCTCTTTGCTCAGGCCCAGCACGCGGCAGGGCGCTTCAATCAGGTTCTGCACCACGGTAAGATGCGGCCAGAGGTTGTACTGCTGAAACACCATGCCGACGTTTTGCCGCAGCTCGCGGATCGCTTTATCAGAGGGCGTTTTAGCAAAATCGAAATTGTTACCCGCAATGCTCAGGGTGCCGGAGCGCGGCATCTCCAGCAGGTTAAGCACGCGCAGCAGCGAGCTCTTGCCCGCGCCGCTTGGGCCGAGCAATACCAGCGTCTCGCCCTCTGGGCAGTCGAGTGTGATATCAAACAGCGCCTGATGTGCGCCGTAGAAGCAGTTAATGCCGTTTAATTTAATACTCATCGAGGCAATCTGATAGCAATTGAGGCCGCAAATAGTAACGTTGACAGAATAGTTATGCAATATTTATGCGTTAAAACTTAACTACAGGCCGTCTTCCACCTTAAAAATAGCACAAAATCGCGGAGGTCCGGCCTGTACAGGCAATTAGCGGTGTTCGATTGACTGGCGCAGAGAGCCTGCCGGGGCGTGGACGCTGCCGCCGAGATAGCGCACATCATCTACCGCCCAGCACTGGCCTTCACGCACCATCAGCACCTCATCCAGCCAGCGCTGATTGCCCTGGGTCAGCTCTACGCGCAGAGGAATATTGCGCGCGTCGGTATTGGGAATGGTAGAGGCGCTGGCGACCCTGGCCGTTTGGGCTGGCGTCGCGCGGCTGGAGAAGGGATCGGCGCTCAGCAGGGTGCTGTTGCGGCTGTCGCGGGAGGCGGCGGTCAGCATCGCGGCGAGGTCGTCGCTGAGGTACGGACGCAGCGCTGTCAGATCGTTACTGCGATGCTGGATGCGGTAGTCGTAAAACTGCTGCGCCACGGTATCAGGACCGCCTGCCACGCAGGGGCCGCTGCGGGTGCCGATATCCTTAAACGCGGGCGTCACGGGAGTGGTGCAGGCGGTGAGCACCAGCGCACAGGGCGCAATGACGGATAGAAAAGAGTAGCGCATAATGATTTCCTTATAAGCTAACGACATGTGTATAGTTTTATCTATCATAGCCCTGGCTGTTTGATTATGCATCGCTTGTGGCATCGAAGGTTAAAAAGGAGAGTAAAGATGCGGCTATTCCCCGCCCCTGTGTCGCAGCCGGTGTGGCAACGAGTCTGGCTGTTAGTGTTGGCCCTGCTGCTTACCGGTTGTGCAAGCAAGAAGAGCGAAATAAGTGACAAGGGCGTGGTTAAGAAGGTGAGCTATGAGCTGGATACCCAGCATCGGGCTCAGGCGGCTTATCCAAGAATCAAAGTGCTGGTGATCCACTACACGGCCGGCGACTTTGATACCTCTCTTACGACCCTGACGGATAAAGATGTCAGTGCCCACTATCTGATCCCCGAACATCCGCCGGTTCACAACGGCAAGCCGCGCATCTGGCAGCTGGTGCCCGAGGATCAGCTGGCGTGGCACGCCGGGGTGAGCTACTGGCGGGGCGCAACACGTATCAACGATACCTCAATCGGCATTGAGCTGGAGAATCACGGCTGGCAGAAGATAGGCAGAGAGAAAGACTTTACCCCCTTTGCCCCGGAGCAGATTGCCGCGCTGATCCCGCTGGCGAAGGATATCATTAATAGTTACAACATACTGCCAGCTAACGTCGTGGCACACTCGGACGTCGCGCCCCAGCGTAAGGTCGATCCCGGTCCGCTCTTTCCGTGGCGTGAGCTGGCTGCGCAGGGGATTGGTGCCTGGCCGGATGCCCAGCGCGTAACCTTCTACCTCAATGGCCGTGCGCCTTCGCAACGAGTGGATAGCGCAACGCTGTTGGATGTGCTCTACCGCTACGGCTATGAGGTGGTGCCGGGCATGACGTTAGCCCAGCAGAAGCGGGTGATCATGGCCTTCCAGATGCACTTCCGCCCGGCACGCTATGACGGCGTCGCCGATGCGGAAACCCTGGCCATTGCCAATGCGCTGCTGGAAAAATATGGACAGGGGTAGCCTCTTTCCCTCGTCAATACTTCTCAGGGAGGCGTGCAACGTTAATCAGCTTCCCTTTTTTAATCAGCACAAACTTCCCTTTGCGCAGCTGTGAAAGAATGCGAAAAACCGAGCTGCGGGAAAGACAGGTGTGATGGCGAATATAGCTCTCAACGGGCGTAGTAATACGAATGTCATAGGGCAGCTTCATGAGATTCAGAAGCTGCCGTCTCACCATCTGGTACGCATCCCCTGAAGAGATCCAGCCATCCCGGAAAAGCAGCAGCTCCAGTAGCCAGGCTTGAATATGCGCCACGTCCTGCCAGAGATGGTGCTGGTCGATACATTGAAAAAAAAGATCGCGTTCAACGCTTATTCCCTGGCAGCTATTTTGCGCCATCAGGCTGTAGCTTCCGCCATGTGCAGAAAATAGTCCGCTTATACCCACGATAAAGGGTGCGGAGGCGGTTCCCAACCAGCTGGCGTCAGACTCCCTGACTACGGTAAATACGCCCCGCGTAATGAACCAGATTGTGCTTTCAGCAGCCACGTTTTTTTCGGCACTCTCGCCTGGCGCCAGGTTAAAAACGTGCCCGTTATCTTCGAGGGCAGAGAAAAGACTCTGATACGCCTGAAGTGGGCGGCGGGAGAGAATATCAGAGAGGTTATTTTCAGGCGGTGTGCTCATTTTTTTATGTTCTCTTTCCAGTAATTCCATTTTCCTGTTATTCATGCCGCTAATAAATTAAATAATTATTAGAACCGTACACTCTATTTAGGCTGGGGCACTCTGGCAAGTGTATTGATTTTAGTGGAAAAAATCCTTTTTTATCAATGAGGTACGAAAGTCTCAAATAGAGCAATTTTTTTGTTTTGTTTTATATCCATGATAAGAAATAATTGAGCCAATTTTGGGCTGGTGTAAACCTTTTTTAGCCTTTCAAGAGAGAGTGTTGTCAACCTGATTAAGGGAGTGTACTACTTATTCCGTTTTCAAATGTAAATTCAAATTTCAATTAATTCAAAAGTGCAAACGTGAATGTTATGCACGCTTTCGGCATTGTGAAAAAGAGACTTGTCTAATGAAAGTAAAATCAAAACCCAAACCGCTTACCCGGGAGCGGAAAACGCACCTGTTCGAGAGGATACGTCGGTCTAACTGGCAACAAACGTTTGTCCTCTTCTTTATTTTTATTTTTTCCCTGACAACCTATCCGGTTTCAGCCTCTTTCCTACTCAGTCAACCAACGACTACCTCTACCGAACCGCAGGCGGACAGCACGTCACTGCCCGGCAGCGATACGCTCAGCACCACGGCATCGGCACTCTCCTCTTCTGGTGCCGACGGCATGAAAGGCGTTGCGGCTTCAGCGGCCACAGGCTACGCGGCCTCCTCAGCGCAGGACTGGCTGAGCCAGTTTGGTACGGCTAAGGTGAAGCTCAACGTTGATGATAACGGCAACTGGGACGACAGCTCCCTGGATTTCCTGCTGCCGCTATATGACAACCAGCAGCAGCTGCTGTTTACCCAGCTCGGCTACCGTGCGCCAGATGGCCGTAATACCGGTAACTTTGGCTTAGGGGTCAGGGTATTTAACCTTAAGGACTGGATGTTCGGCGGAAACGTCTTCTTTGATGATGACTTTACCGGTAAAAACCGCCGTGTTGGTGCGGGTGCCGAAGCCTGGACTGACTTCCTGAAGTTAGGCTTTAACACCTATGCCGGTACCACCGACTGGCATAGCTCCCGCGATTATGCGGACTATAACGAAAAACCCGCCGATGGCTTCGACATTCGCGCAGATGGCTACCTG
>NZ_LR607338.1:1487365-1491719 GCF_902164725.1 Pseudescherichia vulneris
GGGACCAGTTCTTCTGGAACGGTCACCTGCCAGGGAAACGCCGTATCGATATTATCTTCTGTCAACCAGAGCGTGCTGACAGCTTCTCCATCCCAGAACAGGCAAAGATAGTCGCCCACGGCCGCGTTGCTATAGCGGTTGACCATTACGTCTACGCCGCCGGAAGATAAAAGTTCTACTTCATTGATATAGCCATCATCGCTCATCTGGGGCAGTGAGGGAGAGGGTAAGGGTGCTGCTGTAATCATGATGCCTCCTGTTTATGTAAAATAAACTGAAGGTATCAGCCTCAGGCACGCGGAAAGTCACAAAGGGTGACTGACAATGGCTATAAAAGAAGCGCAGTTAGCGATGCAGCTTGCCGTGATCCTTTAGCCACAGAGCGGTGCGCCGGATCCCTTCATCGAGGGTGACCAGCGGGGCATAGCCCAGTTCATCGCGGGCGCGGGTGGTATCAAGGGTGAAGTCAAAGTTCAGCTTCGACACGCCGTAGTGGGTCAGGGCCGGCTCTTTAGCCCGCTTATCACAGAAGCGCTCCATGCTGCGGGCGATGATGTCCAGCATCGGGTAGGGCACAGAGCGGATGCGGCAGTGGATCTCCAGCTCGTCGATCAGCCGCTGCACGATGCTGCGCAGCGTGCGGCGCTCGCCGTTGGTGATGTTGTAGGCGCGTCCGGAGGGCAGATCGTCACACGCTTCCTGGCTGGCAAGCCACATCGCATGCACCGCGTTTTCGAAATAGGTCATATCCACTAAGGCATCGCCGCCGCGCGGCAGCAGCACGCTGCGGTAGTGGTGCATCATCTGCGCCAGCCGGGGGATAAACACCTTATCGTGCGGGCCAAACAGGCTCTGCGGACGCAGAATAGTAAAGCGGGTGTTGGGGTTAGCCTGAGCGAGGAGCTGGATCACCTCTTCCGCAGCGGCTTTGCTGCGAGCAAACTCGTTGGCAAACCGCGCCGGGCGAAAGTTCTCGTCGATATCATGGTGGTGATGATAATCGAAATAGAGCGACGGCGAGGAGACGTGGATAAAGTTCCGCACGCCCCAGGCCACGGCCCACTCTCCGAGGCGGCGGGTCGCCCGCACGTTGGCAAGGTCGAACGCTTCCTGCGTGCCCCAGGGCGAGGTAAAGCTCGAGCAGTGCCAGAGCGTGTCGACGCCGGCCAGCATCACCTTTGCCTGAGAGGAGACAAGCTCGGTCAGATCGGCCTGCACGAACTCCGCGCCCATCTTTTGCAGCAGCTTGCCCATCGCCTCATTGCGACCGCTTGCTCTGACGCTCACGCCTCTCTGACGCAGATACTCAACTGCGTGGCGGCCTAAACCGCTGGTTGCGCCGGTGACCAGAACCTTCATAGCAATCCACTGTGTTGAAAAGAATTTCGTGCGCATTCTTCCGTGAATTACGCCGCTATGCAATGGAAAGATGACAGATAAAAGCCCAATTTCAGACTTTATCTGTCAAATATTCTATGCCCTTAACGTTTCAGGAACGCCTGCCAGTGACTAACCAGCTCTTCCAGCTGTGCGCGACTGACGTCGAGATGCATAACAAGGCGGGTAATCGGCGAGGCGTTGAGCAGCACGCCGCGCGCCTGCATAAACTCGCCGAGGGCCGCGGCGTTCTCCTCGCCTACGCGAACAAACAGCATATTGGTATCGTGACGCATGACATCAGCGCCAATCTCCTTCAGCTGCGCCGCCAGCCATGCGGCATTCGCGTGATCCTCTTTTAGACGCTCAACGTTGTTTTTCAGCGCAAACAGGCCCGCCGCCGCCAGGAATCCCGCCTGGCGCATGCCGCCTCCGGTCATCTTGCGCCAGCGGTTAGCGCGCTTGATGTACTCATGGCTGCCTACCAGCAGCGAGCCAACCGGCGTGCCGAGGCCTTTTGAGAGGCAGATGGTAAAGGTATCGCAGTACTGGGTAATCTCTTTTAACGGGCAGCCATACTCGACCACCGCATTAAAGATACGCGCCCCGTCAACGTGCAAGGCCAGGCCTTTCTCACGGGTAAAGTGCCACGCCTCAGCGAGGTATTCACGCGGCAGCACCTTGCCGTTGTGGGTGTTCTCTAAGCTCAGCAGGCGGGTACGGGCGAAGTGGATATCGTCCGGCTTGATCTTTGCCGCCACTTTATCCAGCGGCAGCGAGCCGTCCGGGCTGGCGTCGATGGGCTGAGGCTGAATGCTGCCCAGCACCGCTGCGCCGCCGGCCTCGTAGAGATAGTTATGCGCCCCCTGACCAACGATATACTCCTCGCCGCGCTCGCAGTGGCTGAGCAGTGCCACCAGGTTAGCCTGGGTACCGGTAGGCAGAAACAGCGCTGCCTCTTTGCCCGAAAGCTCGGCGGCGTAGCGCTGTAGTGCATTAACAGTGGGATCGTCACCATACACGTCGTCTCCGACCGGGGCGGCCATCATCGCTTTCATCATGGCGCGGCTCGGTCGGGTCACGGTATCACTACGTAAATCAATCACGGCACTTCCTTATCATCTTCAGGATCGTGCCATCTGTTTTACCTGAGCCAGTTGGTTTTCGCCAGTTCCACGACCTCGTCGCCGCGACCGTTAATAATGGCGCGCAGCATATAGAGGCTGAAACCTTTGGCCTGCTCAAGCTTGATCTGCGGCGGAATAGAGAGCTCCTCTTTTGCCACCGTCACGTCCACCAGCACCGGGCCCTCGGTGGCGAACGCGCGCTGCAGGGCGCTGTCGACGTCGGCGGACTTCTCGACGCGGATACCGGTAATACCGCAGGCCTCCGCGATGCGGGCGAAGTTGGTCTCATGCAGGTCGGTGCCGTCCGTCAGATACCCTCCCGCCTTCATCTCCATCGCTACGAAGCCCAGCACGCTGTTGTTAAAGACGATGATTTTTACCGGCAGCTTCATCTGCGCCAGCGAGAGAAAATCGCCCATCAGCATGCTGAACCCACCGTCGCCGCACATCGCCACCACCTGACGCTCGGGATGCGTCGCCTGTGCCCCCAGCGCCTGCGGCATGGCGTTAGCCATGGAGCCGTGGTTAAAGGAGCCCAGAAGGCGGCGCTTGCCGTTCATCTTCAGGTAGCGCGCGGCCCACACCGTTGGCGTCCCTACGTCGCAGGTGAAGATAGCGTCGTCGTCAGCAAAGTCGCTGATCCGCTGGGCCAGGTATTGCGGGTGAATGACCTTGCTGCTGGGCTTAGCCAGGTCGTCCAGACCCTTGCGGGCGTCGCGGTAGTCTTCCAGTGCTTTATCGAGGAAGCGGCGGTCGGTTTTCTCCTCCAGGTGCGGTAGCAGAGCGGCCAGCGTGGCTTTGATATCGCCTACCAACGCCATGTCGACCTTGCTGTGCGCGCCAATGCTGGCCGGGTTGATATCAATCTGGATGATTTTGGCATCGGTAGGGTAGAAAGCCCGGTAGGGGAACTGGGTGCCGAGCAATATCACCGTGTCGGCGTTCATCATGGCATGGAAACCGGATGAGAAGCCGATCAGCCCGGTCATGCCTACGTCGTACGGGTTGTCATACTCCACATGCTCCTTGCCGCGCATGGCATGGATAATCGGTGCTTTCAGCTTTTCCGCAAAGGCGAGCAGCTCGTCATGGGCCCCGGCGCAGCCGCTACCGCACATCAGGGCGATATTGCTGGAGTAGCGCAGCAGCTGGGCGAGCTTGAGCAGCTCCGTTTCAGCAGGGGTAACCACCGGCTGCGGGGCGCTATACCAGTGGCTGCTGGCGCTCTCCGGTGCGGGCTTCAACGCCACGTCGCCGGGCAGAACGATCACCGAGACGCCGCGATTGAGGATCGCCTTACGCATGGCGATGGCTAACACCTGCGGGATCTGCTCTGGGCTGGAGACCAGCTCGCAGTAGTGGCTACACTCGCGGAACAGCTCCTGCGGGTGGGTCTCCTGGAAGTAGCCGCTGCCGATTTCGCTGGAGGGAATATGCGCTGCAATCGCCACCACTGGCACATGGTTGCGGTGGCAGTCAAAGAGGCCGTTGATCAGATGCAGGTTGCCAGGCCCGCACGAGCCTGCACACACCGCCAGCTCGCCCGTCAGCTGCGCCTCTGCCCCAGCGGCAAAGGCGGCAACCTCTTCATGACGGGTCGACATCCATTCGATAGTGCCCATCTTGTTCAGGCTATCGCTCAGACCATTCAGTGAATCACCGGTAACGCCCCAGATGCGTTTTACCCCGGCCTGCTCCAGCGTTTTTGCGATATAGGCGGCGACGGTTTGTTTCATCTTCTTGTCATCTCCATTTTGTGATGTTGGTAACAAGCTTAGATGAAAAAGAGGAAACGACGTGGGGCGGATCTGTGTGAGGTTGCAGATCGCGTAGGCCCTGCGAGCGTTAGC
>NZ_LR607338.1:1491733-1503654 GCF_902164725.1 Pseudescherichia vulneris
TATTCAGGCAAGAACCAACTCACTCTCTGGCTGGCAGGAGCAGGCCAGCACGTAGCCCTCTGCAACCTCAGCGTCCGTCAGCGTCATGGTGCTGGTCACCGAATACTCTCCGGAAACCACCTTCGTCTTACAGCAGCCGCACACGCCCGCCCGGCAGGCTACGTTAACCGGGACTTTGTTGCTCTCCATCGCCTCCAGCAGGGTAGTGCCGACTGGCGCGTAGAACTCCCGCGCCAGCTGCAGGGCGCTGATCTTCAGCCCGCTGCTGGCCGCTGCCGATGCCGGGACAAAGAACTGCTCTTTGTAGAAGCGCGTTACGCCCAGCGATTTCACCGTGCTTTCCACCCACTCCATATAGGGGGCAGGGCCGCAGGTCATCACGGTACGCGAGGCGAGATCCGGCACGCGCTGGAGCAGCTCGGCGGTCAGCCGACCGGGAATAAACCCTAAGGTGGCGTCATGCTCTGCCAGCAGGGTAACCGGATAGTCACGCCACTCGTCGGCGAAGATGACATCCTGCGGTGAGCGCACGCTGAAGATAGTCTGCACGTCAGCCTGCGGGCGGTATTTCGCCAGCCAGCGGCGCATCGACATAATCGGCGTAACGCCGCAGCCTGCTGCCAGCAGCAGCACCCGGTCGCCAGGCTTATCGTCACAGGTAAACTCACCCTGGGCGTCAGAGAGCCAGATATAGTCCCCGCGCTTCACCTCCCGCGTCAGCCACTGCGAGCCTACTCCGTCGTCAAGACGGCGAACGGTCAGCGTAATGTACTCGCTCACCCCCGGCGTGGAGGAGAGCGTATAGGCGCGCAGGGTATCGGCGGCGTTGCCGATGCTGACCAGCGCATACTGTCCGGCACGGTACGGATAGTAGTCGTGGCACAGCAGGGAGAGCGTCCAGACATCCGGCGTCTCCTGATGAATATGGTGAACCTGCATCCGCCACGGGCACTGTGAGGTTGGCATCGTCATCATCTCCTCCTTACGCGCTCAGCAGCTGCTGCATATCTTGTTCAACGGTGGTGACCGAACGCAGGCCAAACTTCTCGTTCAGCACCGCCAGCAGATCCGGGGTCAAGAAGCCCGGTGCGGTTGGACCGGTAACGATATTGGTGACGCCCAGCGAGAGCAGGGTCAGCAGGATGACAATCGCTTTCTGCTCGAACCACGAGAGTACCAGCGACAGGGGCAGGTCGTTGACCCCGCAGCCCAGCTTCTCTGCGAGGGTCACTGCCAGAATAATCGCTGAGTAGGCATCGTTGCACTGTCCGGCATCCAAGAGGCGCGGCAGCCCTTCGATGTTGCCGAAGTCGAGCTTGTTAAAGCGATACTTACCGCAGGCCAGGGTCAGGATCAGGCAGTCGTCCGGCACGCTGGTGGCGAAATCGGTAAAGTAGCTACGCTCCCCGCGCGCGCCGTCGCAGCCGCCTACCAGGAAGATGTGGCGCAGCTTCTCCCGGCTCACCAGGTCGATCAGCGTATCGGCCGCGCCGAGCAGGGTCTGGCGGCCAAAGCCGACGGTGATCAGGTGTTCAATTTCGCTGTAGGGGAAGCCCGCCATCTGCTGGGCCTGGGCGATCACCGGCGCAAAATCATCGCCTTCGAGGTGGCTAACGCCCGGCCAGCCGACGATGCTGCGGGTCCAGATACGATCGTCATAGGCACCCGGGGCCGGGTCAATGATGCAGTTGGAGGTCATTACGATCGGGCCAGGGAAGCGGGCAAACTCTACCTGCTGGTTCTGCCAGCCGCTGCCGTAGTTACCTACCAGATGTTTGTACTTACGCAGCTCCGGATAGCCATGCGCCGGCAGCATCTCGCCGTGGGTATAGACGTTCACGCCTGTGCCCTCGGTCTGCTGCAGCAGGTTGTGCAGATCCTTCAGATCGTGGCCGGAGATCAGAATACATTTCCCGGCTACCGCCTTGACGTTAACCTGGGTCGGAGTCGGATGACCATAGGCGCTGGTCTCCCCGGCGTCGAGGATGCTCATCACCTTGAAGTTCATCTGCCCGATCTCCATCGCACACTCTAGCAGGGCATTCATATCCGCTGGCCAGGTGCCGAGCCACGCCATGATTTTATGGTACTGGGCGTAGATGGCGTTGTCGTACTGGCCGAGCACGTGGGCATGCTCCATGTAGGCCGCCGCACCTTTCAGGCCGTAGAGGCAGAGCAGGCGCAGGCCAAGAATATTGTCGCCGATTTCGGCTTTGTCTTTGTTCGGGGTAAAGACCGCAGCCTGACGCTGAAGCTCGCCCAGGTCGTCGCTGACCAACTGTAATCCCGCCATCGGGTTATCAACGGAAGCGTCCGGATCGATGCTCAGGCACAGCGCTTTCAGCGCCTCGCGTTTGGCGATGGCTTCCTGGGCATAGCCAACGATGCGCGGTGAATCAAAGTTCACGTTAGTCAGGGTGGAGAAAAAGGCGCGCGGGGCGAAGCTATCGATCTCATGATCGATCACATCGTAATTGCGGGCTTTGAGCGCCCAGGCGGACAAGCCTTGCAGCGCTGCGATCAAGAGATCCTGTAGATCAGAGGTCTCTGCGGTTTTACCGCACATACCCTGCGCATAGGAGCAGCCGTTGCCAGCCGGGGTACGGATAGTTTGTTCACATTGCACACAAAACATAGTCACACCTTTAAAGTTATATTTTAAATACATGTTTAAGATTATTCCCCGGCGAAAGGTGGTGAAAGCGATATTTATGCTATCTGCAGGGAGATTGATTTAGCGCAATTTTGCTGAGGGACGACTCACCCTAAAGGGGTAGCAAGGGAAAGAATGTCGTTAAGCATCCCGCAAATTTATGTAATTATTAAAAATCACTCTGTGGGAGGCGAAATGCGACTTGAGCGGGTAGAGATTGTAGGGTTTCGCGGCATCAATCGTTTGTCGCTGATGCTAGAGCACAATAACGTTCTGATAGGGGAAAATGCGTGGGGGAAATCGAGCCTGCTGGACGCGCTCACGCTTCTGCTTTCACCGGAAACGGATCTGTATACGTTTACCCGCAATGACTTCTGGTTTCCACCTGGTGATCTCCAGGGTCGCGATCGCCACCTGCATATTATTCTGACCTTTTGTGAAGCCGAGCCGGGTAACTATCGCGCCCGTCGTTATCGCCCGTTGGCCAACTGTATGGCAGAAGGAGCGGATGGTTATCGGCGTATTTTCTACCGCCTCGAAGCAGAGCAGACCCATGAGAGCCATGTCACCACCCGGCGCAGTTTTCTTGATGCCGAAGGCCAGACGCTGGCGCTGACGGAAGCCGATGATCTGGCACGGCACCTGGTCCGGCTGATGCCGGTTCTGCGTCTGCGCGATGCCCGTTTTATGCGCCGTATTCGCAACGGCAGCGTGCCGGATCTGCCGGAGGTAGACATCACCGCCCGTCAGCTCGACGTGCTGGCTCACGATCTGGTTTCGCGTCCGCAGAACCTCAGCGACGGGCAGATCCGCCAGGGGCTATCGGCGATGGTGCAACTGCTGGAGCACTATTTTGCCGAGCAGGGCACCGGTGAATCGCGCCAGCGCCTGATGCGCCGCCGCTCCCACGATGAGCAGCGTAGCTGGCGCTATCTCGATATCATCAACCGGATGATCGACCGGCCCGGCGGCCGCAGCCATCGGGTGATCCTGCTGGGCCTGTTTGCCACCCTGTTAAAAGCCAAGGGGGCCGTGCAGTTGGACAGGGACGCGCGCCCGCTGCTGCTGATCGAAGATCCCGAGACGCGCCTGCACCCGATTATGCTCTCGGTGGCCTGGCACCTGCTCAACCTGCTGCCGCTCCAGCGCATCACCACCACTAACTCCGGAGAGCTGCTCTCTCTGACGCCCGTCGAGCATCTCTGTCGGCTGGTGCGCGAGGCCTCTCGGGTTGCTGCCTGGCGGCTGGGGCCGGGCGGGCTGAGCGCGGAGGATGGCCGCCGTATCGCCTTTCATATTCGCGCCAACCGTCCCTCGTCGCTCTTTGCCCGCTGCTGGCTGCTGGTGGAGGGGGAGACCGAGACCTGGACCATCAGCGAGCTGGCCCGCCAGTGCGGACACCACTTTGATGCTGAAGGGATTAAGGTGATTGAGTTTGCTCAGTCCGGCCTTAAGCCGCTGGTTAAGTTTGCCCGCCGGATGGGCATCGCGTGGCATGTGCTGGTCGACGGCGATGAGGCGGGGAAAAAATACGCCGCCACGGTGCGCAGCCTGCTCGATAATGACAAGGCTCAGGAGCGAGAGCATTTAACGGTGCTGCCCGCCCTTGATATGGAGCATTTTATGTACCGTCAGGGCTTTGCCGACGTCTACCACCGCGTGGCCGAGCTGCCGGAGGGGATCCGCATGAACGAGCGGCGGGTGATCGTTAAAGCGATCCACCGCTCCTCGAAGCCGGATCTAGCCATCGAGGTAGCGCTGGAGGCGGGACGGCGCGGCGTCGAGGCGGTGCCGCCGCTGCTGCGCAGCATGTTCTCCCGCGTGCTGTGGCTGGCGCGAGGGCGGGCAGACTAATCCTGAAACGTCGAGGCAAAAAAAGAGAGGGTTTCAGCGGCAGGCGGTTCATATAGAATTGTTTCAGTGTAGCCAGGTTAACTATCCGGAATTTTTATGAATCTTAAGGGAAAACGCAGGAAGATTTACGTCGCGCTGGCGCTGCTCCTGCTGATCGTCGCCATCTGGGGATGGCAGAAGCTCAATGCGCCGATCGCGCAATACCAGACGCTGATTGTCCGGCCTGGAGAGCTTCAGCAGAGCGTGCTGGCGACAGGCAAGCTGGATGCTTTGCGCAAGGTTGACGTAGGTGCCCAGGTGAGCGGGCAGCTAAAAACCCTGTCAGTTAACATCGGCGACAAGGTGAAAAAGGATCAGCTGCTGGGGGTGATCGATCCCGAGCAGGCGCAGAACCAGATCCGTGAAGTAGAGGCGACGCTGATGGAGTTGCGCGCCCAGCGCCGTCAGGCGGAGGCGGAGAAGCAACTGGCGGCGGTAACGCTCTCCCGTCAGCAGCAGCTGGCAAAGACCCAGGCGGTATCGCGTCAGGATCTCGACAGCGCCGCCACCGAACTGGCGGTAAAAGAGGCGCAGACCGGCACTATCGAGGCGCAGATCAAGCGTAACCAGGCTACCCTCGACACGGCAAAAACCAACCTCGACTACACGCGGATTATCGCCCCGATGGCGGGCGAAGTGACGCAGATTACAACTCTGCAAGGCCAGACGGTGATCGCTGCCCAGCAGGCACCGAACATTCTCACCCTGGCGGATATGAGCACCATGCTGGTCAAAGCCCAGGTGTCAGAAGCGGACGTTATTCACCTTAAGCCGGGGCAGAAAGCATGGTTTACCGTGCTGGGGGATCCGCTGACGCGCTACGAAGGGGTGCTGAAGGATATTCTGCCGACGCCGGAGAAGGTCAACGACGCCATCTTCTACTATGCGCGTTTTGAGGTGCCAAACCCGCAGGGGGTGCTGCGTCTGGAGATGACCGCTCAGGTCCATATTCAACTCTCGACGGTGAAAAACGTGCTGACCATTCCGCTGGCGGCGCTGGGTGAACCCATTGGCGATAACCGTTACAAGGTCACGCTACTGCGCAACGGTGAAACCCGCGAGCGCGAGGTGACGCTCGGGGCGCGCAATGACACCGACGCTGAAGTGGTGAAAGGCCTGGAGGAGGGCGATGAGGTCGTCATCGGCCAGGACAACGCCGGAGTTGCACCATGACGACCCTGCTTGAGCTGCGGGATATTCGCCGCAGCTACCCGTCGGGCGAAGGCATGGTCGAGGTGCTGAAAGGCGTCACCCTGGATATCGCCGCCGGTGAGATGGTTGCCATTGTGGGTGCATCCGGCTCCGGTAAATCGACGCTGATGAATATTCTTGGCTGCCTGGATAAACCCACCAGCGGCAGCTACCGGGTGGCGGGGGTGGACGTCGCCACGCTGGATGGTGACGCGCTGGCCCGCCTGCGCCGGGAGCATTTCGGCTTTATCTTCCAGCGCTACCATCTGCTCTCTCACCTGACGGCGGCGCAAAACGTGGAGGTGCCTGCGGTCTACGCTGGCACCGAGCGCAAAGCACGGCTGGCCCGCGCCAACGCGCTGCTTAAGCGGCTGGGGCTGGCGGAGCGGGAGAGCTATCAGCCCTCTCAACTCTCCGGCGGCCAGCAGCAGCGCGTCAGTATTGCCAGGGCGCTGATGAACGGCGGACAGGTGATCCTCGCCGATGAGCCCACCGGGGCGCTGGATAGCCATTCGGGGGAGGAGGTCATGGCCATCCTCCATCAGCTCCGCGATGCGGGCCACACGGTAATTATCGTCACTCACGATCCGCAGGTGGCAGCGCAGGCTGAACGGATCATTGAGATCCGCGACGGCGAGATTATCCGCAATCCGCCGCCTGCCGTGAAGCCGGAAGCCGTCCGCCAGCAGCCCAGCGTGCAGCCCGACAACGGCTGGCAGCAGTTCAGCAGCGGTTTTCGTGAGGCACTGACCATGGCGTGGCGGGCGATGGCGGCCAACAAGATGCGCACCCTGCTGACCATGCTGGGGATTATTATCGGCATCGCCTCGGTGGTGTCGATTGTGGTGGTGGGGGACGCCGCCAAGCAGCTGGTGCTGGCCGATATTCGCGCCATCGGCACTAACACCATTGACGTCTATCCGGGGAAAGATTTCGGCGATGACGATCCGCAGTATCAGCAGGCGCTGAAGTATGACGATCTGATTGCTATCCAGAAACAGCCCTGGGTTCGCTCGGCAACCCCGGCGGTTTCCCAGAACCTGCGCCTGCGCTACGGCGGGACGGATGTGGCCGCCAGCGCGAACGGCGTCAGCGGGCAGTATTTTAACGTCTATGGGATGACCTTCAGCGAGGGGACCACCTTCAACGATCAGCAGCTTTCCGGCCGTGCCCAGGTTGTGATCCTCGACGAGAACACCCGACGTCAGCTCTTCCCGAATAAGGCCAAGGTGGTGGGAGAAATTGTGCTGGTGGGCAACATGCCTGCGACGGTGATCGGCGTAGCCCAGGAGAAGCAGAGCATGTTCGGCAGCAGCAAGATCCTGCGCGTCTGGCTGCCCTATACCACCATGTCCGGACGCATTATGGGCCAGTCGTGGCTGAACTCTATCACCGTGCGGGTGAACGAAGGCTACAGCAGCGAACGGGCTGAACTCCAGCTGACGCGACTGCTTACCCTACGGCACGGCAAAAAAGATTTCTTCACCTGGAACATGGATGGGATCTTGAAAACCGCAGAAAAGACCACACGTACTCTACAGCTGTTCCTGACGCTGGTGGCGGTGATCTCCCTGCTGGTGGGTGGCATCGGCGTGATGAATATTATGCTGGTTTCGGTCACCGAGCGCACCCGGGAGATTGGTATCCGCATGGCGGTCGGGGCGCGTAAAACCGACGTGCTGTCACAGTTTTTGATCGAGGCGGTGCTGGTCTGCCTGGTGGGGGGCGCGTTAGGCGTCTGCCTGTCGATGCTCATCGCCTTTACGCTTCAACTCTTTTTACCCGGCTGGGAGATTGGCTTCTCCCCAATCGCACTGATCACGGCGTTTGTCTGCTCAACCTTTACCGGGGTGCTGTTTGGCTGGCTGCCGGCGCGTAACGCTGCTCGACTCGATCCCGTTGAGGCGCTGGCGCGGGAATAGGGTGATAAAAATGCCAGCGTGTGGCTGGCATTTTAGGTTCAGGATGTACACAATTAAACTAAGCGGCGTCAGGCAACGGCCTCGACCTCGACGAACGCCATCGCTTCAACGGGCACGATGACGCTGGCATGATTGCCTTTCGGCCCCTGGTGTACATCAAACTGGACGGTTTGTCCTGCCTTGAGCGTTCTGTAACCCTCCATCTGGATGGTAGAGTAGTGGGCGAAGATATCTTCGCCGCCGCCCTCAGGGCAGATAAAACCGAACCCTTTAGCGTTGTTGAACCATTTAACAGTACCCGTTTCCATGCTTCGACATCCTTCGTTAATCTTCTTTGAGTAAGATGGAATGAACCGGTGGCAGAGTCTGGGTTTGTTCAAAACCTCGCCAACTCTCGCCTGTACAATTTAGATAAATCGGGGTTAGCGTCAAGCGTTTGGCAGCATCCGGCAGGATGATTCACTCGAAAATTTGAAGCAGTTAACGCTATTGCCTGGGTTTGTGACAGGCCTCGCGAATAGCAATGATAGATGTTAGTTATTTGGATCCTGATGTAGATTCAAAATGCATCTAGACTCAAGTCAACGACAGGGTGCACTCTGTCGGAAATGGCAACCTTAGATGAAAGCGAACAACGATGGGTAAGTCTAATAATTGGCTGGATTTTGACCAATTGACGGCGGATAAGCTGCGCGACGCGCTAAAACCGCCATCTATGTATAAAGTTATGTTAATGAACGATGATTACACGCCGATGGAATTTGTTATTGACGTGCTACAAAAGTTCTTTTCTTATGATGTAGAACGCGCTACGCAATTGATGCTCACGGTTCACTATCACGGGAAAGCCATCTGCGGCATTTTCACTGCTGAAGTAGCAGAGACCAAGGTGGAGATGGTGAACAAATACGCCCGGGAGAACGAACATCCGTTGTTGTGTACGCAGGAACTCGCCTGATTAAGGCAAACTATTGAGGGGGTGCCCAATGCTCAACCAGGAACTGGAACTCAGTTTAAATATGGCTTTCGCCAGAGCGCGCGAGCACCGACATGAGTTTATGACCGTAGAGCACTTATTGCTGGCTCTGCTCAGCAACCCATCGGCTCGCGAGGCGCTTGAGGCGTGCTCTGTCGATCTGGTGGCGCTGCGTCAGGAACTCGAAGCCTTCATCGAACAAACCACACCCGTGCTGCCCGTCAGCGAAGACGAGCGCGATACGCAACCGACGCTCAGCTTCCAGCGTGTACTGCAGCGCGCGGTCTTCCACGTTCAGTCCTCCGGCCGTAGCGAAGTGACCGGCGCGAACGTACTGGTGGCCATCTTTAGCGAACAGGAGTCTCAGGCTGCCTATCTGCTGCGTAAGCATGAGGTGAGCCGTCTCGACGTGGTAAACTTTATCTCCCACGGCACGCGGAAAGATGAACCGAATCAGGCTTCCGAACCCGGCAGCCAGGCAAATCACGAAGAGCAGGCAGGCGGGGAGGAACGTATGGAAAACTTCACCACCAATCTCAATCAGCTTGCTCGTGTCGGCGGCATTGACCCGCTGATCGGTCGCGAAAGGGAGCTTGAGCGAGCTATCCAGGTTCTGTGCCGTCGCCGCAAAAACAACCCGCTGCTGGTGGGTGAATCCGGCGTAGGTAAAACGGCGATTGCGGAAGGCCTTGCCTGGCGTATCGTGCAGGGCGACGTGCCGGAAGTAATGGCCGACTGCACCATCTACTCGCTGGATATTGGCTCGCTGCTGGCCGGGACCAAGTACCGCGGTGACTTTGAGAAACGTTTCAAGGCGCTGCTGAAGCAGCTTGAACAGGACAGCAACAGCATTCTGTTTATCGACGAGATCCACACCATTATCGGGGCGGGTGCCGCGTCGGGTGGTCAGGTCGATGCGGCAAACCTGATCAAACCGCTGCTCTCCAGCGGCAAGATCCGCGTGATGGGCTCTACCACCTATCAAGAGTTCAGCAACATCTTTGAGAAAGACCGTGCTCTGGCGCGTCGCTTCCAGAAAATTGATATCACCGAGCCGTCTGTCGAAGAGACGGTGCAGATTATCAACGGCCTGAAGCCGAAGTATGAAGCGCACCATGACGTGCGTTATACCGCAAAAGCGGTGCGTGCAGCGGTAGAGCTGGCGGTGAAATACATTAACGATCGCCATCTGCCGGATAAGGCTATCGACGTGATTGACGAGGCGGGGGCGCGTGCGCGTCTGATGCCGGTCAGCAAGCGTAAAAAAACCATCAACGTGGCGGATATCGAAACGGTGGTGGCCCGCATCGCGCGTATTCCTGAGAAGAGCGTTTCCCAGAGCGATCGCGATACGCTGAAGAGCCTCGGCGAGCGCCTGAAAATGCTGGTCTTTGGTCAGGATAAGGCCATTGAGGCCTTAACCGAAGCCATTAAGATGAGCCGCGCCGGACTCGGCCAGGATCATAAGCCGGTGGGCTCGTTCCTGTTTGCCGGACCGACCGGGGTCGGTAAAACCGAAGTTACGGTTCAGCTCTCCAAAGCGCTGGGTATTGAGCTGCTGCGCTTTGATATGTCCGAGTATATGGAGCGTCATACCGTAAGCCGCCTGATTGGTGCGCCTCCGGGATACGTTGGCTTCGATCAGGGCGGGCTGTTAACGGACGCGGTGATCAAGCATCCGCATGCGGTACTGCTGCTCGATGAGATTGAGAAGGCGCACCCGGACGTCTTTAACCTGCTGCTGCAGGTGATGGATAACGGCACGCTGACCGATAACAACGGGCGCAAGGCGGACTTCCGTAACGTAGTACTGGTGATGACGACCAACGCCGGGGTACGTGAAACCGAGCGTAAATCCATCGGCCTGATCCATCAGGACAACAGCACCGATGCGATGGAAGAGATCAAAAAGATCTTTACGCCGGAGTTCCGTAACCGTCTCGACAACATTATCTGGTTCGATCACCTCTCTACCGACGTTATTCATCAGGTGGTCGATAAGTTTATCGTCGAGCTTCAGGTGCAGCTGGATCAGAAAGGTGTCTCGCTGGAGGTCAGTCAGGAAGCACGCGACTGGCTGGCAGAGAAGGGCTACGATCGCGCCATGGGTGCACGTCCAATGGCACGTGTGATTCAGGACAACCTGAAAAAACCGCTGGCCAACGAACTGCTGTTTGGTTCGCTGGTGGACGGTGGTCAGGTAACGGTCGAGCTGGATACAGAGAAAAACGAGCTGGTTTACGGCTTCCAGGGTGCGCAGAAGCACAAGCCGGAAGCGGCGCATTAATCTCTCACTCACGCCAATAAAAAAGGCCGGGATAATTCCCGGCCTTTTACTATTCATAATCTGTGCAATTACCGCACAGCAGCGATGCGATTAGCGACTACGGAAGACAATGCGGCCTTTGCTCAGGTCGTACGGGGTCAGCTCAACAGTCACTTTGTCGCCCGTCAGAATGCGGATATAGTTTTTACGCATTTTACCGGAGATATGCGCAGTTACCACGTGACCGTTTTCCAGTTCTACGCGAAACATGGTATTAGGCAACGTATCAAGTACGGTACCCTGCATTTCAATATTGTCTTCTTTGGCCATCTAGTCCTCGGGGGTATCACTACCAAAATTTTTGAACCGGCAAGATAATGCCGAAGTTCGTCTGTTAAGTAAAGATTTGTGCTTATAAAACGCAGCAAAGTAACCTTGGCGTATTACCCTCGCGCCAGCGAAGCGGCGCAAAACGCGCAAACCTAAGGGGGAGCGATAAGATAAACGATGGGCGTTACCTGATTCGAGCTATTCCCAAGCGGCGGCGGGGCAACAGGCAGAAGCTACTCTGCGCCGCTATTATAGCACTCTGAAAGAAAATATGCCGAAAACATTCACGGGCCTGGCGTAAATAAGGTGCGCGGCAGCCAGCAGCGTGGAGAAAGCGGCTGGTGAAGCAGACGCTCCAGATGCTGCAGGTATTCCCGACGCGGCATTTCACCCACGCCCAGCGAGGCAGTATGCTCATTCAACACCTGACAGTCGATCAGCTCGCCCCCCTGACGCAAGAACTCCGCGCAGAACACCAGCAGGGCGGTTTTTGAGGCGTTGACCCGGCGGCTGAACATCGATTCGCCGCAGAACAGCGCCCCCTGAGCAACGCCGTACATGCCGCCAACCAGCTCCTCTCCCTCCCAGACCTCGATAGAGTGAGCATGGCCCAGCTCGTGGAGTCGATGGTAGGCCAGCATGACGGCAGGCGTGATCCAGGTACCTTCATAGCGGTCGGTCGCGCAGCCC
>NZ_LR607338.1:1503842-1517302 GCF_902164725.1 Pseudescherichia vulneris
AGGGCGAGTTTTTATGAAAGCGTTTCAAGCTGCGGCTTATATGAAAGCGGTCAGGCCACAGCACCGCCCGGGGATCGGGGGACCACCAGAGGATCGGATCGCCCGTTGAAAACCAGGGAAAGATGCCCTGCTGATAGGCCAGCAGCAGGCGAGCCGGACTGAGATCGCCTCCCAGCGCCAGCAGGCCGTTGGGTTCACGCAGCGCTCCCTCCGGGGAGGGAAATGCAAGAGAGTGATGAGATAGCTGAACCAGGCGCATAGCGACAACGCTCCGCAACGCAACAATAGTTAATCCATAGAACCAGGCACCCCGTGCCTGGTCACTCCTCTACAGCCGTTGCTTAAACTGGTAATAACGACCCTGTTTGGCCAGTAACGCTGTGTGATTACCTTGCTCAATTATTTGACCATTGTCCATCACAATAATGCGATCGAAACGCGATAATCCCCGCAGGCGATGGGTCACCATCAGCACGGTTTTACCCTGGGTAACTCGCTCAAGTAAATCAAGAATTTGACTCTCGGTGGTCGCATCCAGCCCTTCGGTAGGCTCGTCCAGCAGCAGCAGCGGCGCATCATGCAACAGCGCGCGCGCTACCGCCAGCCGCCGCAGCTCGCCGCCGGAGAGTTGACGACCGCCTTCGCCGAGCCAGCTGTTTAGCCCACTGTCGTCCAGCAGCTTCTCAAGCCCCACCTGAGTGAGCACCGCCGCGAGGGTATCATCCGTCGCCTGCGGCGAGGCCAGCAGCAGGTTATCACGCAGGGTAGCGCTAAACAGATGCACGCGCTGGGGCACGACGCTAATCGCCGCCCGCAGGGCAGATTCGCTCAGGGACGCTAGCGGCTGGCCGTTAAGGGCAATCTCGCCTGCAACAGGATCCCAGGCGCGCGTCAGCAGCTGCAGAAGCGTGGATTTACCGCAGCCGGTGCGTCCCAGAATGGCAACGTGCTCCCCGGCGTTGATCTGTAATGAGAGGGCGTCCAGCGCCTTTTGCGGCTGCTGGGCGTAGCTAAAGCTAACGTTATTCAGAGTCAGTGCCACCTGGGCTGGCGGCGGCGTCTGGTTTTCACTGAAGCGCACCTCGGGTGGATGTTGGGTAATCTGCGTGATCCGCACCGCCGAGGCAATGACCTGCCCCAGGTGCTGAAACGCCCCCGTCACGGGGGCCAGCGCCTCAAAGGCGGCCAGCGCACAGAAGACAAAGAGCGCAATCAGTGCCCCAGGCTGGGTATCGCCCCCAACGCCACCCGCCGCGAGCCACAGCATGGCGAGGACGGCGACGGCGTTGATCAGTAGCATCACCGCCTGCGACAGCGCGGTAAGCTCTGACTGACGGCGCTGGGCATCGTGCCAGCTCAGCTCGGTGTTCTCCATCTGCGCCCGATAGCGTTCGCTTGCGCCAAAGATCGTCAGCTCCGCCTGGCCCTGCAGCCAGCTTGTTACCTGCTGACGATACTCACCGCGTAGGGTGGTCAGCTTCTCGCCGGTGGGTTTACCGGCCCGATAGAACAGGGGCGGGAGCAGCAGCAGCGTCAGCAGCATAATGCCGCCGAGGGTCAGGGCCAGGGTGGCATCCAGAATGCTCAGGCCAATCGTCACCACCACAATGGTTACCAGCGCCCCTACCAGCGGAGAGATCACCCGCAGGTAGAGATGGTCCAGGGTATCCACGTCCGCCACGATGCGGTTAAGCAGATCGCCCTGGCGGAAGCGCGCCAGCCCGGCGGGGGAGAGCGGCAGCAGCTTGCTAAAGGTCGATACGCGCAGGTGCTGCAGCACCCGGAAGGTCGCATCGTGACTCACCAGCCGTTCAAAGTAGCGTCCTGCCGTACGGGTAATCGCCGCGCCGCGCACCCCGGCGGCGGGGAGCATGTAGTTGAAGCTGTATAGCCCGCTCACGCCAACCACCGCCGAGGCGGAGAGGAACCAGCCTGAGAGGGTGATCAGGCCAATACTCGCCAGCAGGGTGACGATCGCCAGCACCACGCCGAGCGTCAGCAGCCAGATATGGCGCTTATAGAGCGCAAGAAAAGGGATTAGCGCGCGCATTTAAATCTCCTCCTGACGATGAGCGAGCAGGGCGGCAAAGGCCCCGTTGGCGGCGGAGAGCTCGGCAAAGGTTCCCTGTTCGACGATCGATCCATCCTGCATGACCCAGACGGCATCCCAGTCGGCAAGCCCCTCCAGCTGGTGAGTGACCATCAGCGTGGTCTGGCGCAGGGAGGCGGCGTTTAATGCCTGCATCACGCGCTGTTCGCTGTGCGCATCCAGGCTGGCGGCAGGCTCATCCAGCAGCAGCAGCTGGCAAGGATTAAGCAGGGCGCGAGCCACCGCCACCCGCTGGGCCTGGCCGACGGAGAGCCGTGCCGCCTGGTCACCCACCGGCGTGTCGATCCCCTGTGGCAGCAGCGGCAGGAATTCACTCACCCAGGCGCTATCCAGGGCGGCGTTAAGCTCCGCGTCGCTGGCATCGGGACGCGCCAGCAGCACGTTTTCACGCAGCGTGGCCGCCGGAAGCTGCGGGTTTTGCCCCACCCAGCTCAGGCGCTGACGCCAGGCCTCAGGGTTAAGATCGCGCAGCTCGGTGCCGTTAATCTGCAACGACCCCCGGTAGGAGAGGAAGCCGGAGAGGGTATTGATAAGCGAGCTTTTACCCGAGCCGCTCTGACCCACCAGCACCACGCGCTGGCCTGCGGGCAGGGTAAAGTTGAGCGGTCCGGCCAGCACAGCACCTTCAGGGGAGGTGATCCAGAGATCGCGGGCGCAGAGGCTGATGCCGCTGCTATCGTCCGGCACGGCTTCGCCACGCTCTGGATGAGCGAGCGGTGTCTCCAGGAAGGTTTTCAGGCTATCCGCCGCGCCGACGGCCTGCGCTTTCGCATGGTAGAAGGTGCCTAGATCGCGCAGCGGCTGGAAAAACTCCGGGGCCAGGATCAGGGCCAGGAAACCGGAGAACAGCGTTACACCGGTGCCATAGTGGCCGAAGTTCAGCTCGCCAAGGTAGGAGAAGCCAAAGTAAACTGCCACCAGAGCAATAGAGAGCGAGGTAAAGAACTCCAGCACGCCGGAGGAGAGAAACGCCAGGCGCAGCACTTCCATGGTGCGGCTGCGAAAATCTTCCGAGGCTTTACGGATAGTGTCCGTCTCTGCTGCGCCGCGGCCAAAAATGCGCAGCGTCTCCATTCCACGCAGGCGATCGAGAAAGTGACCGCTCAGGCGGGCCAGCGCCTTGAAGTTGCGGCGGTTAGCATCGGCAGCGCCCATGCCCACCATCGCCATAAAGGTAGGGATCAGCGGGGCCGTGGCCAGCAGGATCAGCGCCGCAACCCAGTTAAAGGGGAAAATGACAATCACGATCAGCAGCGGCACGCTCACCGCCAGCGCCATCTGCGGCAGATAGCGGGCGTAGTAGTCGTGCATATCGTCAATCTGCTCAAGGATCAGCGTGGCCCAGCTGCCCGCCGGTCGCCCCTGGATCCATGCCGGCCCCGCCTGCTGCAGGCGGTCGAGCACCTGGCGACGAATTTCATACCGGATGTGCAGGCCCGCGTGAAAACCGACACGCTCGCGCAGCCAGACCACCCAGGCGCGCAGGACAAACACCAGCACCAGCTGCACGAACGGCAGCAGCAGCGCCTCGCGCGGGATATTTTCCATGATCAGATGGTTGAGAATGCGCGCCAGCAGCCAGGCCTGGGCAACAATCAGCAGACCGCTCGCCAGACCGAGCAGGCGTGACGCCAGCAGCCAACGGCGGGAGAAAATACTTTGCTGTTTTAACCAGCGGGTTAATTCTTGTTGACGGGTTTTATTCATTGCGCGCTTAGCAGGTGGCTTGTCAGATTTTTGAGCTGCGCAATGTTACAACGGGACAAAAATAAAGGCGACTCATAGTCGCCTTTTTTACCTTTGTTACTGACTTGTAAAGATTATTTGGACAGTTCAGCCAGCCCGTCGAGATAGCGCTCTGCATCGAGCGCGGCCATGCAGCCGGTGCCCGCAGAGGTAATCGCCTGACGGTAGATGTGATCCATAACATCGCCCGCAGCAAATACGCCTGGGATGCTGGTCTGGGTGGCATTGCCGTGAATACCGGACTGCACCTTGATGTAGCCGTTTTCCAGCTCCAGCTGGCCGTCAAAAATCGCCGTGTTCGGGCTGTGACCGATAGCGACAAACAGGCCCGCAACCTCTAACGACTCGACGTTATCGGCATTCTGCGTATCACGCAGGCGCAGGCCGCTCACGCCCATCTGGTCGCCGGTCACCTCTTCCAGGGTACGGTGGGTATGCAGCACGATGTTGCCGCTTGCCACTTTGTCCATCAGGCGTTTGATCAGGATCTTCTCCGCGCGGAAGGTGTCGCGACGGTGGATCAGGTGCACCTCAGAGGCGATGTTCGCCAGGTAGAGTGCTTCTTCAACCGCCGTGTTGCCGCCGCCGATAACCGCGACTTTCTGGTTACGGTAGAAGAAACCGTCGCAGGTGGCGCAGGCGGAGACGCCGCGGCCCTTGAACGCCTCTTCAGAAGGCAGGCCCAGGTAGCGGGCAGACGCGCCGGTCGCCACGATCAGCGCATCGCAGGTGTACTCGCCGCTGTCGCCGGTCAGGCGGAACGGACGGTTCTGCAGATCGACCTTGCTGATGTGGTCAAACAGAATTTCGGTCTCAAACTTCGCAGCGTGCTCGTGCATACGCTCCATCAGCAGCGGCCCCGTCAGATCGTGCGGGTCGCCCGGCCAGTTTTCCACTTCGGTGGTGGTAGTCAGCTGGCCGCCTTTTTCCATACCGGTAATCAGTACCGGCTGAAGGTTAGCGCGTGCGGCATAGACCGCAGCGGTGTAACCGGCAGGTCCAGAACCAAGAATAAGCAGCTTAGAATGTTTAGCTGTGCCCATGAGATCCCCATTGTTGGTGGCAGAGACTGCTGTTGGCAGACAATGGGCAGGATTGTAGGGAATTTACGGCGGTAAAAAAAGAGCATGACGGTTTTGTTAACGATATGTGCAATAGGCGCGGCCAATGGCGTAGACCCTTTTACTCTCTACGGCTATAACAAAATCTACTGAAATTGGTAGTGTTATAAGAAGATTCCATGAGGTTTGGGGAGGGTCGATGATGAATATCTGGCATGTTGTACTAAAAAACGATGTTTTACTTTGACAATCCGCTGCGCATTTGCGAAAACATTCGAAGAAGACAAGAGCAGCGTTTCGCGCGTGGGACAAAATCACGCATAAAGATGCGCTTAACAGGGCCAGTGAAATAGTACAGGGCGTGGACAGACACTCTGTGCAATCTCTCTGGCTGCGGCTGGCAACCGTCTTCTTAATGCAGGCCCCGTTATGCTCCGCGCAAATAATGATAATGCGGAATGTATAGCGACGGGCAAAGACTCTGAACAGTGAAGTGCACAGGGTCAAGACAGGAGTAGGGAAGGAATACAGAGAGACAATAATAATGGTAGATAGCAAAAAGCGCCCTGGCAAAGATCTCGACCGCATCGATCGTAACATTCTGAATGAATTGCAGAAGGATGGGCGGATCTCAAACGTCGAGCTTTCAAAGCGAGTGGGACTTTCTCCGACGCCGTGCCTTGAGCGCGTGCGCCGACTGGAAAGACAGGGTTTCATTCAGGGCTATACCGCACTGCTGAACCCGCATTATCTGGATGCATCACTTCTGGTATTTGTTGAGATTACTCTGAATCGCGGCGCGCCGGATGTGTTTGAGCAATTTAACGCCGCAGTACAAAAACTTGAAGAAATTCAAGAGTGTCATCTGGTCTCCGGTGATTTCGACTACCTGTTGAAAACCCGCGTGCCGGATATGTCGGCCTACCGCAAACTGCTGGGTGAAACCCTGCTGCGTCTGCCGGGCGTCAACGACACGCGTACCTACGTGGTAATGGAAGAGGTCAAACAGAGCAATCGTCTGGTGATTAAAACCCGCTAACACGGAACAGGTGCAAAATCGACGCAGTTTGATTACACTCCTGGTAATCCATACAGCAGCAGTGTCAGGGCAACCTGACACTGTTCTCCGTTTTAGCATCAAGGACCTGGAGAGCCTTTCTTGAGCCAGGAATATACTGAAGACAAAGAAGTCACATTAAGCAAGTTAAGCAGCGGACGCCGGCTCCTTGAGGCGTTACTGATACTTGTCGCCCTGTTTGCAGTCTGGCTGATGGCCGCACTGCTCAGCTTCAACCCTTCCGATCCCAGCTGGTCACAAACCGCATGGCACGAACCTATCCATAATCTGGGTGGCGCGCCGGGCGCGTGGCTTGCCGATACGCTATTTTTCATCTTTGGCGTCATGGCCTACACCATACCGGTGATGATTGTCGGCGGCTGCTGGTTTGCCTGGCGGCACCGTGCCAACGAAGACTATATCGACTACTTCGCCGTCTCGCTGCGTTTGATTGGCGTTTTGGCGCTGATCCTCACCTCCTGCGGGCTGGCCGCTATCAACGCTGACGACATCTGGTACTTTGCCTCCGGCGGGGTGATTGGTAGCCTGCTGAGCACCACCATGATGCCGCTGCTGCACAGCAGCGGAGGCACCATCGCGCTGCTCTGCGTCTGGGCTGCCGGGCTGACGCTGTTCACCGGCTGGTCGTGGGTTAGCATCGCCGAGAAGATCGGCAGCGTGCTGCTCAATATTCTCACCTTCGCCAGCAACCGTACCCGTCGGGATGATACCTGGGTCGATGACGAAGAGTATGAAGACGAAGAGGAGTACGATGACGAGCCAGCCGTGCAACGGCGCGAGTCTCGCCGTACCCGCATTATGCGTGGCGTTCTCGCCCGCCGTAAGCGTGTGGCAGAGAAGTTTGCCAACCCGCTCGGTCGTAAAACCGATGCAGCACTGTTCTCGGGCAGGCGCATGGACGATGAAGAAGAGGTGCAGTACAGCGCCCGTGGCGTCGCCGCCGATCCTAACGACGTGCTCTTCTCCGGCCACCGTGCCACCCAGGGCGAGCAGTATGACGAGTACGATCCGCTGCTGAATGGCCCGAGCATAGCAGAGCCGCTGGCCGCCGCCGCGCTGGCTACCGCCGATGCCCAGGCACACGTTGCGCCATCGCAGCCGGTCATGCCTACGCCGCCGGTTACGCAGACCGCCCCCATCCCGACCGCTGCTACCTTCTCTGAGCCTGCACCTGAAACCCAGTGGCAGCCTGCTCCTGCCGAGCCCCAGCAACACTATGTTCCGCCGATGCAGGCACAGAATCCACCCGAGATGCACGTCGCCAGCGTTGCGCCGCAGCCGGAGCCCATTTGGTCACCTGCGCCCGTCTGGCATCAGGAGCCCGTCGCCGCTGCGCCTGCACAGATGCCAGAGCCTGCTGTAGCAGCGCCGGAGCCGGAACCAGAGCCAGAGGAAGAGGTTAAGCATACCCGTCCGCCGCTCTACTATTTTGAAGAGGTTGAGGAGCGACGCGCCCGCGAACGCGAGCAGCTTGCAGCCTGGTACCAGCCGGTTCCCGAACCCGCTGCGCCAGAGCCGTTTGTTCCCGCACCCGCTGCGCCTGTCACGCCGCCGCCGATGGCAGAGCCGACCTTTGCGCCAGCCGTACCCGATGTTAAACAGGCCGCAGCAGCAGTCACTGCCGTTGCCGCGTCTGCTGCTGCGGCACCTGCGTTCGGCCTGGCCGACGGCGGTGCGCCGCGTCCACAGGTTAAAGAGGGTATTGGCCCGCAGCTGCCGCGTCCCAACCGAGTCCGCGTGCCAACCCGCCGCGAGCTGGCCTCCTACGGCATTAAGCTTCCTTCGCAGCGTATCGCTGAGGAGCGCGCCGCCCGTGAAGCCGAGCAGCAGCCGGAGCCGTTTAGCGATGACGAGGCGGATACGCTGCATCAGGACGAACTGGCGCGCCAGTTTGCCGCTTCCCAGCAGTCACGCTATGGGGAAGAGTATCAGCACGAGGTGCACGCCAACACAGGGCATGGTGATGCATGGCAGGACGATGAAGACGATGCCGCCGAAGCGGAGCTGGCCCGCCAGTTCGCCGCCTCGCAGCAGCAGCGCTACTCAGCCGAACAGCCGCCGTCGGCAAATCCGTTCTCGCTGGCCGACTTTGAGTTTTCGCCAATGAAAGCGCTGGTAGACGATGGCCCGAGCGAGCCGCTCTTTACGCTACCGCCGGAAGAGCCTGTTCAGCCGTCGGCTCCTGTGCAGCAGCCACAGCAGCACTATCAGCAACCTGTTGCACCCGCGGCGGTACAGCCCCAGCAGCCGCACTATCAGCAGCCTGCGGCCCCTGCGCCAGTACAGCCGCACTACCAGCAGCCTGTCGCGCCTGCGCCGGTACAGCAACAGCCACAGCAGCAGTATCAGCCTGTGCAGCAGCCCGTCGCGCCGCAGCCAGCCCCGCAGGACAGCCTGATCCATCCGCTGCTGATGCGTAACGGCGATAGCCGTCCAGCGCAGCGCCCGACAACGCCGCTGCCATCGCTGGATCTGCTGACCCAGCCGCCGTCGGAAGTGGAACCGGTAGATACCTTTGCGCTGGAGCAGATGGCGCGCCTGGTTGAAGCTCGCCTGAACGATTTCCGCATTAAGGCTGACGTGGTGAACTACTCGCCGGGTCCGGTTATCACCCGCTTTGAGCTTAACCTTGCGCCGGGCGTGAAAGCAGCGCGTATCTCTAACCTCTCCCGCGATCTGGCCCGTTCTCTGTCAACGGTGGCCGTCCGCGTCGTGGAAGTGATCCCCGGTAAGCCTTACGTGGGCCTTGAGCTGCCGAATAAAAAACGTCAGACCGTCTACCTGCGTGAAGTGCTGGACTGCGCCAAATTCCGCGAGAACCCATCACCGCTGACCGTAGTACTGGGGAAAGATATCGCGGGCGATCCGGTGATTGCCGACCTGGCGAAAATGCCGCACCTGCTGGTTGCGGGAACCACCGGCTCGGGTAAATCGGTGGGGGTCAACGCCATGATCCTCAGCATGCTCTACAAAGCTTCGCCGGAAGAGGTGAAGTTCATCATGATCGACCCGAAAATGCTTGAGCTGTCGGTCTATGAAGGTATTCCACACCTGTTGACCGAGGTGGTGACCGACATGAAGGACGCTGCCAACGCCCTGCGCTGGAGCGTTAACGAGATGGAGCGTCGCTACAAGCTGATGTCCGCGCTCGGCGTACGTAACCTTGCAGGCTACAACGAGAAGATCGCGGAAGCTGCACGCATGGGCCGCCCGATCCCGGATCCGTACTGGAAGCCGGGCGACAGCATGGACGCCACCCACCCGGTTCTGGAGAAGCTGCCGTACATCGTTGTGCTGGTAGACGAATTTGCCGACCTGATGATGACGGTAGGTAAAAAAGTTGAAGAGCTCATCGCCCGTCTGGCACAGAAGGCGCGTGCTGCCGGTATTCACCTGGTGCTGGCTACCCAGCGTCCGTCGGTGGATGTGATCACCGGCCTTATCAAGGCCAACATCCCGACGCGCATCGCCTTTACCGTATCGAGCAAAATTGACTCTCGCACCATTCTCGATCAGGGCGGCGCGGAGTCGCTGTTGGGCATGGGGGATATGCTCTACTCCGGGCCTAACTCCTCCTCAGCGCCGGTGCGCGTGCACGGTGCCTTCGTCCGTGACGAAGAGGTTCATGCCGTGGTGCAGGACTGGAAAGCGCGTGGTCGTCCGCAGTATGTCGAGGGCATCACCTCTGACAGCGAAAGCGAAAGCGGCGGTGGCGGGCTGGATTCCGGTGAAGAGCTGGATCCGCTGTTCGACCAGGCGGTCAACTTTGTGACCGAGAAGCGCAAGGCCTCGATCTCCGGCGTGCAGCGTCAGTTCCGCATCGGTTACAACCGCGCGGCGCGTATTATCGAGCAGATGGAAGCCCAGGGCATCGTCAGCGAGGCGGGGCACAATGGTAACCGTGAGGTACTGGCTCCGCCGCCGTTTGAGTAGCGTTTCCAAGTGCAAATTTGGGTAAATTCGTCAAAAATCAGCTTTTTCCTCTTTCACTCTTTGCCGGTTTAGCCTGCAATGAGTGTCAGAGGTTCTCCCGGATCGGGAGTGACGTAGCAGACGTAGCTAAAGGAATAACAATGAAAAAAATCGCAATGACCTGTGCATTACTCTCTTCCCTGGTAGCCAGCAGCGTCTGGGCTGACGCCGCCAGCGATCTGAAAAGCCGCCTCGATAAAGTGAGCAGCTTCCATGCCAGCTTCACGCAAAAAGTGATCGACGGCAGCGGCGCGGCAGTGCAGGAAGGTCAGGGGGATTTATGGGTCAAGCGCCCGAACCTGTTTAACTGGCATATGACGCAGCCGGATGAAAGCATCCTGGTTTCCGACGGCAAAACCCTGTGGTTCTATAACCCGTTCGTTGAGCAGGCAACGGCCACCAATCTCGACTCGGCAACCAGCAATACGCCGTTCATGCTGATTGCCCGTAACCAGACCAGCGACTGGCAGCAGTACAACATCAAGCAAACCGGTAACGACTTCGTGCTCACCCCGAAAAGCAAAAATGGTAACCTGAAGCAGTTCACCATTAACGTGAGCCAGAACGGTACTATTAATCAGTTCAGCGCCGTTGAGCAGGACGATCAGCGCAGCCTGTATCAGCTGCAGTCTCAGCAGAATGGCGCTGTGGATCCCTCTAAATTTACCTTTACCCCGCCGCAGGGCGTAACGGTGGACGATCAACGCAAGTAGAGGCCTGAGTGAGCAATCTATCGCTCGATTTTTCAGACAACGCGTTTCAACCTCTGGCCGCCCGTATGCGGCCAGAAAACTTAGCGCAGTATATCGGGCAGCAGCATCTGCTGGCGCCCGGTAAGCCGCTGCCGCGCGCTATCGAGGCTGGGCATCTGCACTCGATGATCCTTTGGGGGCCGCCCGGAACCGGCAAGACGACCCTTGCTGAGGTTATTGCCCACTATGCCAACGCCGACGTTGAGCGCATCTCTGCGGTCACCTCCGGGGTGAAAGAGATCCGCGAGGCTATCGAGCGCGCACGCCAGCGGCGTAACGCTGGCCGCCGCACCATTCTATTTGTGGACGAGGTCCATCGCTTCAATAAAAGCCAGCAGGATGCCTTCCTGCCGCATATTGAAGACGGCACTATTACCTTTATCGGTGCTACTACCGAAAACCCCTCGTTCGAGCTTAACTCAGCGCTGCTCTCTCGCGCCCGCGTCTATCTGCTGAAATCCCTCTCCGTTGAGGATATTGAGCTGGTGTTGGATCAGGCCATCAGCGATAAAACGCGCGGCTACGGCGGGCAGAATATCGTCCTGCCGGATGAGACCCGGCTAGCTATCGCCCAGTTGGTCAACGGTGATGCCCGACGCGCCCTGAATACGCTGGAGATGATGGCCGACATGGCCGAGGTCGACGAGAGCGGCAAGCGGGTGTTGAAGCCCGAGCTTCTCACGGAGATTGCTGGGGAGCGCAGCGCGCGTTTCGATAACAAAGGCGATCGCTTCTACGACCTCATCTCGGCCCTGCACAAATCTGTCCGTGGCAGTGCGCCAGATGCCGCCCTCTACTGGTATGCCCGCATTATTACCGCCGGGGGCGACCCGCTCTACGTTGCACGCCGCTGCCTGGCGATCGCCTCTGAGGACGTCGGCAACGCCGATCCCCGCGCGATGCAAGTTGCACTCTCGGCCTGGGACTGCTTTACCCGCGTCGGTCCGGCAGAAGGGGAGCGCGCTATCGCTCAGGCGATTGTCTACCTTGCCTGCGCGCCTAAAAGCAACGCCGTCTACACCGCCTTCAAAGCGGCGATGGCCGATGCCCGCGATAAGCCAGACTATGACGTGCCCGATCACCTTCGCAATGCGCCAACCAAGCTGATGAAGGAGATGGGCTACGGTCAGCAGTATCGCTATGCCCACGATGAGCCTAACGCCTATGCAGCAGGTGAAGACTACTTCCCGCCTGAAATAGCACAAACGCGCTATTATCATCCCACCAGCAGAGGTCTTGAGGGCAAGATTGGCGAAAAGCTCGCCTGGCTGGCCGATCAGGACAATAAAAGCCCCACAAAACGCTATCGCTAATTGAGGCGTTGCGGTAAGGTTACCTGTGAATTCTTGTGGCTGCGTCTGCGGCCACTCCCTCTAATATCAATTCGATAAGCACAGGATAAGCATGCTCGATCCCAATCTGCTGCGTACCGAGCCAGACGCAGTCGCAGAAAAACTGGCACGCCGGGGCTTTAAGCTGGATGTAGATAAACTGCGCGCTCTTGAAGAGCGTCGTAAAGTTTTGCAGGTCGACACGGAAAACCTGCAGGCGGAACGTAACTCGCGATCGAAATCCATTGGCCAGGCGAAAGCGCGTGGGGAAGACATTGAGCCGTTACGTCTGGAAGTGAACAAGCTGGGCGAAGAGCTGGATGCCGCCAAAGCCGAGCTTGAAACGCTGCTGGCGGAGATCCGTGACATCGCGCTGACCCTGCCGAACCTGCCGGACGACTGTGTGCCGCTCGGTAAAGACGACAGCGAAAACGTGGAAGTGAGCCGCTGGGGTGAGCCACGTAAGTTTGATTTTGAAGTCCGCGATCACGTCACGCTGGGCGAGATGGCCAAAGGCCTCGACTTCGCCGCGGCGGTGAAGCTGACCGGCTCCCGCTTTGTGGTGATGCAGGGGCAGATTGCCCGCCTGCACCGCGCCCTGAGCCAGTTCATGATCGATCTGCATACTGAACAGCACGGCTATATTGAGAACTACGTGCCGTACCTGGTTAACCAGGACACCCTGTACGGTACCGGCCAACTGCCTAAATTCGGTGGCGATCTCTTCCATACGCGTCCTCTGGACGAAGAGGCGGAGAGCAGCAACTACTCGCTGATCCCAACGGCGGAAGTGCCGCTGACCAACCTCGTGCGTGATGAGATCCTCGAAGAAGAGGCGTTGCCGCTGAAGTTAACGGCCCATACGCCGTGCTTCCGCTCAGAAGCGGGCTCTTATGGACGTGACACCCGCGGCCTGATCCGTATGCACCAGTTTGATAAAGTTGAGATGGTGCAGATCGTGCGTCCGGAAGACTCCATGGATGCGCTGGAAGAGATGACCGGTCACGCTGAGAAGGTGCTGCAGCTGTTAGGCCTGCCGTACCGTAAAGTGCTGCTGTGCAGCGGCGACATGGGCTTCGGCGCGCGCAAAACCTACGATCTGGAGGTGTGGCTGCCAGCGCAGGATACCTACCGTGAAATCTCCTCCTGCTCCAACATGTGGGATTTCCAGGCGCGCCGCATGCAGGCTCGCTGCCGTAGCAAAGCCGACAAGAAAACCCGTCTGGTGCATACTCTGAACGGCTCTGGTCTGGCGGTAGGGCGTACGCTGGTCGCTGTGCTGGAGAACTACCAGCAGGCTGATGGCCGCATCGAGATCCCTGCGGTGCTGCGTCCGTATATGAAAGGTCTGGAGTACATCGGCTAAGCTAAGCCGCTCTCCTAAAAAAGCGCCTACGGGCGCTTTTTTTA
>NZ_LR607338.1:1517456-1553452 GCF_902164725.1 Pseudescherichia vulneris
TGATAATCAGTATTTCAAATCGATCGCTGGAAAAGGGCGTATTGCGGCCATTCAGGTCGATTGACAATGTTTTTGCCGATGGCATGATGCGCTCGAAATCAGAACTTCCTCACGGTTTATATCCATGCCTATCTATACCCGCCCGGTGCTACTGCTGCTCTGTGGCCTGTTGTTGTTGACCCTGTCGATCGCGACGCTAAACACGCTCGTGCCGCTTTGGCTCGCCCATGAAAACTTGCCGACGTGGCAGGTAGGTATGGTTGGCTCCGCCTTTTTCACCGGTAACCTAGTCGGCACGCTGCTCTGCGGTCGCCTGATTAAACGCTTCGGTTTCAACCGCAGCTACTACGTCGCCTCGCTGATTTTTGCCACAGGCTGTGTGGGAATGGGTCTGATGGTGGGCTTCTGGAGCTGGATGGTATGGCGCTTCGTCGCTGGCGTCGGCTGTGCGATGATCTGGGTGGTGGTTGAGAGCGGCCTGATGTGTAGCGGCACCTCGCGCAACCGTGGCCGCCTGCTGGCTGCCTATATGATGATCTACTACGTGGGTACGGTGCTGGGCCAGCTGATGGTCAGCAAGCTACCCACCGGGCTGATGCAGGTTATGCCGTGGGTTACCGGCCTGATCCTGGCTGCGATCCTGCCGCTGCTCTTCACCCGTATTGTGAACGAGCATAGCGAGCATCAGGAGGCGACGACAATGTGGCCGATGCTGCGCCTGCGTCAGGCGCGTCTGGGCGTTAACGGCTGCGTTATCTCGGGTATTATTCTTGGCTCGCTGTATGGCCTCATGCCGCTGTGGCTGAACCATCATGGGGTGAGCGATGCCGGAATTGGTTTCTGGATGGCGGTGCTGATCAGCGCCGGTATTTTCGGCCAATGGCCGGTGGGCAAGCTGGCGGATCGCTTTGGCCGCCTGCTGGTGCTGCGCGTGCAGGTGTTTGTAGTGATCGTTGGCTGTCTGGCAATGCTGGGCAATGCCGCAATGGCACCTGCGCTATTCGTGCTGGGCGCAGCGGGCTTTACGCTCTACCCGGTGGCGATGGCGTGGGCCTGTGAGAAAGTGGAGCCGCACCAGCTGGTGGCGATGAACCAGGCTTTACTGCTGAGCTACACCGTCGGCAGCCTGCTGGGGCCGACCCTGACCTCAATGCTGATGCAGAACTACTCCGACAACCTACTCTTTGTGATGATCGCCAGCGTGTCGTTTATCTACCTGATGATGCTGCTGCGCAAAGCGGGCCAGCATCCGACGCCTGTGGCACACGCCTGATATAAAAAAGCCCGGCGGCGCTCTGCTTGCCGGGCCTACACGATGTGTTTGCGTTAATACATGACCTTGTGGCCGTACTGCTCCAGGATGCCTTTTACGCGATCCATAGTCTCTTTCTTCGGCGGATGGATACCATCAAGCTTGTACTCTTCGCCCATCGCGACCCATTTGTGCTTGCCCAGCTCGTGATAGGGCAGCAGCTCAATCTTCTCTACGTTGCCCATATCGCGGGTGAATTCACCCAGGCGGTGCGCAGAGTCATCATCGTCTGACCAGCCCGGCACGACGACGTAGCGGATCCAGACCTTAATGTCCTTCTTCGACAGATACTGGGCGAACTCCAGCGTGCGGTGGTTAGAGACGCCAACCAGGTTCTGGTGGATCTCATCGTTCATCTGCTTGAGATCGAGCATCACCAGATCGGTGACTTCCAGCAGCTCGTCAATCACCGGATCGTAGCGGCGAACAAAGCCGTTGGTGTCCAGACAGGTGTGAATGCCTTCCTGATGGCAGGCGCGGAACCAGTCGCGTACAAACTCGGCCTGCAGGATAGCCTCACCGCCGGAGGCCGTTACGCCGCCGCCGGACGCGTTCATAAAGTGGCGATAGGTCACGACCTCTTTCATCAGCTCTTCAACGGTAACCTCTTTGCCGCCGTGAGTGTCCCAGGTATCACGGTTGTGGCAGTAGAGGCAGCGCATCAGGCAGCCCTGAAAGAAGGTGATAAAGCGGATCCCCGGGCCATCAACTGTGCCACAGGATTCAAAGGAGTGAATGCGACCGATAACTGACATTGCGAGGTTCTCCGGATATGGCCCGTCCCGGGCCTGTATTTGCACAGCTTTCCGCTATGTTTAAGTCTGTTTTGCCAGCGGCCCGGAGGCAGGACAGTTGGCAAAGCAGGCTCGAAGGAGAGGGCGCGTTTACTAAAAAGGCCCCACGATCGTGGAGCCTTTATTGTACGCTTTTTCAGTCAACCATTACATGGTTTGCGTGAAGGTACGGGTGATAACGTCCTGCTGCTGCTCTTTCGTCAGGGAGTTAAAACGTACCGCGTAACCGGAAACACGGATGGTCAGCTGCGGATATTTTTCCGGGTGCTCCATCGCATCAAGCAGCATTTCACGGTTCATAACGTTCACGTTGAGGTGCTGACCGCCTTCGATGGAAGACTCGTGATGGAAGTAACCATCCATCAGGCCTGCCAGGTTGGTTTTACGCACTTCATCGTCTTTACCCAGTGCGTTCGGAACGATAGAGAAGGTGTAAGAGATACCATCTTTAGCGTAGGCGAACGGCAGTTTAGCAACGGAGGTCAGAGAGGCAACGGCACCTTTCTGATCGCGACCGTGCATCGGGTTAGCACCTGGGCCAAACGGCGCGCCAGCACGACGACCGTCCGGGGTGTTACCGGTTTTCTTACCATACACGACGTTAGAGGTGATGGTCAGAACGGACTGGGTCGGGATAGCATTGCGGTAGGTGGTCAGTTTCTGAATTTTCTTCATGAAACGTTCAACCAGGTCAACCGCCAGGTCATCAACGCGTGAATCGTTGTTACCAAACTGCGGGTATTCACCTTCGATTTCAAAGTCAGTCGCCAGACCGTCTTCGTCACGAATCGGTTTTACTTTCGCATATTTGATAGCAGACAGGGAGTCAGCCGCAACGGACAGGCCAGCGATACCACAGGCCATAGTACGGATAACGTCACGGTCGTGCAGCGCCATCAGAGAGGCTTCGTAGCTGTACTTGTCGTGCATGTAGTGGATGATGTTCAGGGCAGTCACGTACTGCTTAGCCAGCCAGTCCATGAAGTGATCCATACGCTCCATGACTTCGTCGAAGTTCAGGACATCACCTTTGATCGGTGCAGATTTCGGACCCACCTGCATTTTCAGTTTTTCATCAACGCCGCCGTTGATAGCGTACAGCATGGTTTTCGCCAGGTTAGCACGCGCGCCGAAGAACTGCATTTGCTTACCAACAACCATCGGGCTTACGCAGCAAGCGATAGCGTAGTCGTCGTTGTTGAAGTCAGGACGCATCAGGTCATCGTTTTCATACTGCAGGGAAGAGGTGTCGATAGAGACCTTCGCTGCGTATTTTTTGAAGCCCAATGGCAGTTTTTCAGACCACAGTACGGTGATGTTCGGCTCCGGAGATGGCCCCATGGTGTACAGGGTGTTCAGGAAGCGGAAGCTGTTTTTGGTGACCAGGGTACGGCCATCAACGCCCATACCGGCGATGGATTCGGTTGCCCAGATCGGGTCACCGGAGAACAGCTCATCGTACTCAGGGGTACGCAGGAAGCGAACCATACGCAGTTTCATGACCAGGTGGTCAATCATCTCCTGCGCATCCTGCTCGGTGATTTTACCGGCTTTCAGGTCGCGTTCGATGTAAACATCAAGGAAGGTAGAGACGCGGCCGAAGGACATGGCTGCACCGTTCTGGGATTTCACCGCGGCCAGGTAGCCGAAGTAGGTCCACTGAACCGCTTCCTGAGCAGTGGTTGCCGGACCGGAGATATCGCAGCCATATTTCGCTGCCATCTCTTTGATCTGGCCCAGTGCGCGATACTGTTCGGAGATCTCTTCACGCAGACGGATGGTCGCTTCCAGATCTTCGCCGTTTTCCAGTTTATCTTGCAGAGAGAGGAACTGAGCGTATTTGTCTTTCATCAGGAAGTCGATACCGTACAGCGCAACGCGACGGTAGTCACCGATGATACGGCCACGGCCGTAGGCGTCCGGCAGACCGGTCAGCACGCCAGACTTACGGCAGTTCAGGATGTCTTTGGTGTAAACATCAAATACGCCCTGGTTGTGGGTCTTGCGGTATTCAGTGAAGATCTTTTTCAGCATCGGGTCCAGCTCGCGGTTGTACGCTTTGCAGGAACCTTCAACCATTTTGATACCACCGAACGGGATAATCGCACGTTTCAGCGGCGCTTCAGTTTGCAGACCAACGATTTTCTCCAGCGCCTTGTTGATGTAGCCAGCGTCGTGAGAGGTGATGGTTGACGCAACAGAGGTGTCGAAGTCAACTGGCGCATGAGTGCGGTTCTCCAGTTTGACGCCTTCCATTACTTTGTCCCACAGCGTGGTGGTAGCTTCAGTGGCACCGGCCAGGAAAGATTCGTCGCCCTCGTAAGGAGCGTAGTTTTTCTGGATAAAGTCACGGACGTTGACCGCTTTCTGCCAGTCACCTTCAACGAAACCTTCCCATGCTGTGGCTAACTTTTCATTAAGCTCGGACATGTAACACCTACCTTCTTAAGTGGATTTTTTATTTACTGCCTGGAACAGCCATCAATGATGGTTATCGCCACGCAGGTAAATGACCCAGTATGTCAACCCAACCAGTAAACCCCCACCGATAATGTTCCCAATCGTTACGGGGATCAGATTATCAGTGATGAAGTTCATCACGGTCAGATGAGAAAAATTGGCTGGAGACGAACCGACCGCGGTCCAGAACTCCGGCGTAGCAAAATCACGAATTACGATACCCAGCGGGATCAGGAACATGTTTGCGATGCTGTGCTCAAAGCCGCTGGCAACAAACATGGCAACCGGCAGGACCATAATCATGGCTTTGTCCATCAGGCTGCGGCCTGAGTAGCTCATCCATACGGCCAGACAGACCATCAGGTTTGCCAGGATGCCGAGTGCGACGGCTTCAATAAAAGTATGGTGCATTTTGTGGTCAGCGGTTTGCAGGACGTTGAGTCCCCAGCCGCCGTTAGCGGTCATGTACTCACCGGAGAGCCACATCAGCAGCACAAAGAGCAGACAGCCAACCAGGTTGCCAACGTAAACGTTGATCCAGTTGCGTGCCAGCTGGCCCCAGGTGATTTTGCCGCTGGCCTTTGCCACCACGATAAGTACCGTCGAGGTAAAGAGATCCGCGCCGCAGATAACGCACAAAATCAGGCCCAGTGAGAAGCAGATACCGCCAATCAGTTTAGAAACACCGTACGGCATCGCGGCGGTGCCGGTGGTGGAGGTAATATAGAAAACAAAGGCGATGGAGATGAACACCCCGGCGGTAATCGCCAGGAAGAACGTCGTCATCGGACGCTTTGTGGCTTTATAGACACCCGCCTCTTCGGCAACTTTTGCCATCGCAGGGGGAAGTATCAAATCAAAAGGGTTGTCAGCTTTCACACTAACTCTCTCTTCATTAAGTTGGCAGTGAGATACTAACAAAGCATTATAGGAGAGAACTTGATATGGATCATATCTCGCCCGTGTTATAGGCCCTTAGATGCTGTGGCTTTAGGTGTTTTTGTTTTTAACTTATTGATTTTAATGTAGTAAATAAATTTTAAAAATTATAAAATGTTTTGAATATTTTTTTGGCCTCGCCGTTGGCGCGTTAATTACAATGGAGTAATTCTGCCAAAAAGTAACAATATGCCTGAGTATCACTAAAGAATATGACTTATGAGTAACCTAATTATTACATTTATAATTCTTTGCAAAAATATATAAAAAAAGGGGCAATCAAATTGCCCCGTAATATAGCCTGGCTGCTGCAATACGCCTACAGCTTATAGTGTTATTTACGCTTCTTTTGGCCAGAAAGCCTGTTTCGCCCGCTGTAGCTTCTCGTAGGCTGCCAGCAAGGAGCGGTGCGCCGGGAACGCTTCCAGCGTACCGTCTGCCGCCTGTAGGCCATAGAACGGTGCTTCACCGCTCATCGCTGCACTTGCGGCTTCTACCGCGTCCGCGCCGTACATGCGGACAAAGGCGTTGAGATACTGCAGCGGCTGTCGCTCTTCTTCCTGCGCCAGCAGCAGCAGAGTCTGCAGGCAGCGGTAGTAGTTTGCCCGTGCCGGGGTAAAGACGGAGGCGTTGAACTCCATCGTCCATTCGGTCCAGATCAGGGCCTGCTCAAGATCGCCCCCCGCCAGCGCCAGCATCGCCTTCAGCTCGCCAATGCGCAGGGTGTACCAGCCGTTGTCTTTCCCGGTGGCAATGCCTAACAACTCACGCACGCGGGTAAAGTCATCGTGGCCCTCGTCGTCCAGCTGGGCGATCAGGTCGAGGTACGCCTCTTTCTCCCACTCACTGCCTGGGAGGGCAAGGAGGGTTTCGCGCAGGTGGCTCCCCATGCTGTTGTTTGCCAGCCAGAGATCCTCTGCCGGATAGATGTCGGACATGCCCGGCACGATAATACGGCAGGCGTAGACGCTCAGATGCTCGTAGTCGGCGATGTAGACCTCTTTATCCTCGGCACGGAAGATGGCCATCAGGGTCGCGAACTCCTCTTCGGTGGTGCCGGAGAAGCTCCAGTCCACGAACGGATAGTCGGCGTCCTGCTTGAACATATCCCAGGAGATCAGGCCGCTGGAGTCGATAAAGTGGGTCTCCAGGTTGGCATGCTCGGCGACCTCTTCGTCATCAAAGGTCGGCGGGGTGAAGACGTCGAGATCCTTCAGGCCACGGCCCTGCAGCAGCTCGGTCACGGTCCGCTCCAGCGCCACGCCAAAGTCCGGGTGCGCGCCGAAGGAGGCGAAGCAGGTGCCGTTAGCCGGGTTAAACAGCACGACGCAGATCACCGGGTATTTGCCGCCCAGCGAGGCGTCGTAGGCAAAGATAGGGAAGCCTTCTGCTTCCAGGGTGGCAATAGACTCCACCACGCCCGGATAGCGGGCCAGCACCTCCTGCGGGATCTCCGGCAGGCTGATGCTTTCCGCAATAATGCGGTTCTTGATGTGGCGCTCAAACACTTCCGACAGACCCTGCACGCGGGCTTCGTTGCGGGTGTTACCGGCGGACATGCCGTTGGAAACGTACAGGTTGCCGATGATGTTCATCGGAATGTAGACCGTCTGCTGATCTGACTGACGGGTAAACGGCAGGCCACAGATACCGCGTTCTTCGTTGCCTGACTGCAGGTCAATCAGCATGCCAGCGGCGAGCTCGCCTTCCGGATCGTAGAACGCACGCAGGCGGGCGTCGAGAATACCTTCCGGCAGGGAGTCGTCTTCCGGCAGCGGGAACCACTTCTCGTTCGGATAGTGAACAAACGGGCCGTTAGCGATCTCATCGCCCAGCCAGAAGTCGGCAAAGAAGTAGTTGGTAGAGAGACGCTCGAAGTACTCGCCAAGGGCAGAGGCCAGCGCGGCTTTCTTGGTTGCGCCTTTACCATTGGTAAAGCAGAGGGCGCAGGCTTTATCGCGGATATGCACGGACCAGACGTTAGGCACCGGGTTCAGCCAGGAGGCCTCTTCGATATCGAAGCCAAGGTCGAGCAGTTTCTGCTGGAAGCGGGCGATGGAGTCTTCCAGAGCGGCATCTTTGCCGGGGATAAATGTTTGCGTCATGAGCGTCACTTTATTCGTACGGAAAGCGCGCAATGATACGGGTTTTAGCTGAACGGCGCTATCTTCCTGCGCCAGAGGACGAAAATAAAAGCGCGAGCTATGCTTGTAGAAACTAACGTCCTGTTTAGGCAAAAGAAAATGAAAGCATTCGATTTGCATCGTATGATGCTGGACAAGGCGCCGCTCGACTTCCTGGGAGAGGTTGCGCTGCGAAGTCTCTACACCTTTATCCTCGTTTTTCTGTTCCTGAAGATCGCTGGACGGCGTGGCGTGCGGCAGATGTCGCTCTTCGAGGTGCTGATCATTCTGACCCTCGGCTCGGCGGCGGGGGACGTGGCCTTCTATGACGACGTGCCGATGCTGCCGGTGCTGGTGGTGTTTGTCTCGCTGGCGCTGTTCTACCGGCTGGTGATGTGGCTGATGGCCCACAGTGAACGGCTTGAGGATCTCTTTGAAGGCAAGCCGATTATCATTGTAGAGGAGGGCGAGCTGGCGTGGGACAAGCTGAGAGCGGCCAACCTGACCGAGGTCGAGTTCTATATGGAGCTGCGGGTCAACGGCGTGGAGCAGCTGGGGCAGATTCGACTGGCGATCATGGAGACCAACGGGCAGATCAGTACCTACTACTACCGCGATGAGGACGTGCGCCCTGGGCTGTCGCTGCTGCCGGCGGGGCTGGTGCCGCGCTTTATGGTCGCGCCGGAGGATGGCGACTATGCCTGCGTAAAATGCAGCGAGGTGATTGTGATGCAGGCGGGCGAGAAACAAGATTGTCCGCGCTGTAAAAATCCAGAATGGTCGAAGGCCAGCCGGGCGATTCGCATCACCTGACAGGGTTTTTCGCCACCGCCGCAGAACAGCACAAAATATTCTGCTATGTGACTGAGCGCACATTTCTTCCCGCTGTCGGAATACCCGTTGCGGCGGGTGACGTGCAATGGTACAACCGATGTCACAGGAATAACTTATTGCTTTCAGCGTGGTGAGAGGAAATGACACAGGTCTTTAATTTTAGTTCTGGTCCGGCGATGTTGCCGACAGAGGTGCTTAAACAGGCTCAGCAGGAGCTCTGCGATTGGCAGGGTCTTGGCACGTCGGTCATGGAGATTAGCCACCGCGGTAAGCCATTTATCCAGTGCGCAGAAGAGGCGGAGCAGGATTTTCGCGATCTGTTAAGCATCCCAGAGAACTATAAGGTTCTGTTCTGCCACGGTGGCGGTCGCGGTCAGTTCGCGGGCATTCCATTGAACCTGCTGGGGGATAAAACCACGGCGGATTACGTTGACGCCGGTTACTGGGCAGCCAGCGCGGTAAAAGAGGCGCATAAATACTGTACGCCGAACGTGATTGATGCCAAAACCACCGTTGACGGACTGCGCGCGGTGAAGCCGATGCGCGAGTGGCAGCTCTCTAACGATGCCGCCTACCTGCACTACTGCCCGAACGAGACCATCGATGGTATCGCCATCCATGAAGAGCCTGAGTTTGGCGATAACGTCGTCGTTACGGCGGATCTCTCGTCAACAATTCTATCCGCGCCGCTTGATGTCAGCCGCTACGGCGTGATCTACGCCGGGGCGCAGAAAAACATCGGCCCGGCAGGCCTGACGCTGGTGATCGTGCGCGACGATCTGTTGGGTAAAGCCCACAGATCCTGCCCGTCGATTCTGGATTACAGCGTGCTGAACGACAACGACTCTATGTTCAACACTCCGCCGACCTTCGCCTGGTATCTTTCTGGCCTGGTGTTCAAGTGGCTGAAGCAAAACGGCGGCGTTACGGCGATGAATGCCATCAACCAGCAGAAATCCGAACTGCTGTACGGCGTTATCGACGGCAGCGACTTCTACCGTAACGACGTGGCGGTTGCGAACCGCTCGCGCATGAACGTGCCGTTCCAGCTGGCAGACAGCAAACTCGATAACCTCTTCCTGGAGGAGTCCTTCGCCGCCGGTCTGCATGCCCTAAAAGGCCACCGCGTCGTTGGCGGAATGCGTGCCTCCATCTACAACGCCATGCCGCTGGCAGGTGTCAAAGCCCTGACCGATTTCATGGTCGACTTCGAACGTCGCCACGGTTAATTGCGCTTTTTTTCACCCCCGCACGCCTGCTGCGGGGTTTTTATTATGTTGAGTTGAGAGTTAAGTTTCATGGAATCCCTGACGTTACAACCTATTGCGCGCGTAGACGGCACCATTAATCTGCCGGGTTCTAAGAGTGTCTCGAACCGCGCTCTGCTGCTGGCAGCGCTGGCAAATGGCACCACCGTCCTCACTAACCTGCTGGACAGCGATGACGTGCGCCATATGCTCAATGCGCTGAAAGCGTTAGGCGTTCATTACACGCTCTCTGACGATCGTACCCGCTGTGAAGTGACCGGTAACGGCGGCGCGCTACAGTCTGCTGAAGACGTTGAGCTGTTCCTCGGTAATGCCGGTACCGCGATGCGCCCGCTAGCGGCCGCGCTGTGTCTCGGCAGCAGCAACGTTGTGCTGACCGGCGAACCGCGCATGAAAGAGCGTCCGATTGGCCATCTGGTGGATGCGCTGCGTCAGGGCGGCGCCCAGATCGACTATCTTGAGCAAGAGAATTACCCCCCGCTGCGCCTGCGCGGCGGCTTTACCGGCGGTCAGGTCGCGGTAGACGGCAGCGTCTCCAGCCAGTTCCTTACCGCGCTGCTGATGACCGCGCCGCTGGCCTCCCAGGACACGGAGATCGTCATTAAAGGCGATCTGGTTTCAAAACCCTATATCGACATCACGCTGCATCTGATGAAGACCTTTGGCGTCGAGGTAGAGAACCAGCAATACCAGCGCTTTGTAGTGCGCGGCGGGCAGCAGTACCGCTCTCCGGGTCACTATCTGGTGGAGGGCGATGCATCATCCGCCTCCTATTTCCTGGCGGCAGCGGCCATTAAGGGCGGCACGGTGAAGGTGACCGGCATCGGGCGCAACAGCGTGCAGGGCGATATTCGCTTTGCCGACGTGCTGGAGAAGATGGGCGCGACCGTGACCTGGGGCGAAGATTATATCGCCTGCACTCGCGGTGAGCTGAAAGCGATTGATATGGATATGAACCATATCCCGGATGCGGCAATGACCATTGCTACCGCCGCGCTGTTTGCCAGCGGGACGACGACGCTGCGCAACATCTATAACTGGCGGGTGAAAGAGACCGATCGCCTGTTTGCCATGGCGACCGAGCTACGTAAGGTGGGGGCAGAAGTAGAAGAGGGCGAGGATTATATCCGCGTCACGCCGCCTGCGGCGTTGCAGGAGGCATCCATTGCCACCTATAACGATCACCGGATGGCGATGTGCTTCTCGCTGGTGGCCCTGTCGGCGACGCCGGTGACGATCCTCGACCCGAAGTGTACTGCGAAAACCTTCCCGGACTATTTCGACCAGCTGGCGCGGATTAGCACCTTTGCATGATTATCTCTGCCGCATCCTCCGATGCGGCATTTCCTTACGCTTTCTCACACTCATCCCTGCCCATTTCTTCTACACTCTGTCTCATTAATTCCGTAATTTACACGCAAAGATAACAGTTGCGTACGTTGGCGCGTATAATGCGCGGCGTTTACGTTCATGGTAAGCCTTTAATAAGGAGCAAAAGATGGCGGCAACTGCCCCGGTAATCACCATTGATGGGCCAAGCGGTGCGGGCAAAGGGACTCTGTGCCAGGCGATGGCTGAAGCGCTGCAGTGGCATCTTCTCGACTCGGGTGCGATCTATCGCGTGCTGGCGCTGGCTGCGCTGCATCATCACGTTGACGTTACCTCGGAAGAGGTGCTGGTCCCGCTGGCTGCACATCTCGATGTACGCTTTGTGTCCACTAACGGCGAGCTAGAGGTGATCCTGGAGGGCGAAGACGTGAGCGGTGAAATCCGCACCCAGGAGGTGGCGAATGCGGCCTCTCAGGTGGCTGCGTTTCCTCGTGTGCGTGAGGCGCTGCTGCGCCGCCAGCGTGGCTTCCGCGAGCTGCCCGGCCTGATCGCCGACGGTCGCGACATGGGGACGGTGGTGTTCCCCGACGCGCCGGTGAAGATTTTCCTCGACGCCTCCTCGGAAGAGCGTGCGCATCGCCGCATGCTGCAGTTGCAGGAGAAGGGCTTTAGTGTTAACTTTGAACGCCTTTTGGCCGAGATCAAAGAACGTGACGATCGCGATCGTAATCGCCCCGTAGCGCCGCTGGTCCCCGCTGCCGATGCATTAGTCCTGGATTCAACCAGTTTAAGCATTGAGCAAGTGATTGAAAAAGCGTTACAATACGCGCGCCAAAAGTTGGCTCTCGCTTAAAGCGACCGAATTTGTAGTAGCAAGATTATGTAGTAGCAAGATTATATAGTAGCAAGTTTATGTAGTACCCCCGCTGCAACGGAGTGACAGCGGGTATGTGAAACAACCCCATCCGGCATGGAGCCAGGTGGACGTTATATTAACCTGAAGATTAAACATGACTGAATCTTTTGCTCAACTCTTTGAAGAATCCTTAAAAACAATCGAAACCCGTCCGGGTTCCATCGTTCGTGGTGTTGTTGTTGCTATCGACAAAGATATCGTACTGGTTGACGCCGGTCTGAAATCTGAGTCTGCCATTCCGGCAGAGCAGTTCAAAAACGCCCAGGGCGAGCTGGAAATCCAGGTAGGTGACGAAGTTGACGTTGCACTGGATGCAGTAGAAGACGGCTTCGGTGAAACTCTGCTGTCCCGTGAGAAAGCTAAGCGTCACGAAGCTTGGATCACGCTGGAAAAAGCTTACGAAGACGCTGAGACTGTAGTTGGTGTTATCAACGGCAAAGTTAAAGGTGGCTTCACTGTTGAGCTGAACGGTATTCGTGCGTTCCTGCCAGGTTCTCTGGTAGACGTGCGTCCGGTACGCGATACGCTGCACCTGGAAGGCAAAGAGCTTGAGTTCAAAGTGATCAAGCTTGACCAGAAACGCAACAACGTTGTTGTTTCCCGTCGTGCGGTTATCGAGTCTGAAAACAGCGCAGAGCGCGATCAGCTGCTGGAAAACCTGCAGGAAGGCATGGAAGTTAAAGGTATCGTTAAGAACCTCACTGACTACGGTGCATTCGTTGATCTGGGCGGCGTTGACGGCCTGCTGCACATCACTGATATGGCATGGAAACGCGTTAAGCACCCAAGCGAAATCGTGAACGTTGGCGACGAAATCACTGTTAAAGTGCTGAAGTTCGACCGCGAGCGTACCCGTGTATCCCTCGGCCTGAAACAGCTGGGCGAAGATCCGTGGGTTGCTATCGCTAAACGTTACCCGGAAGGCACCAAGCTGACCGGTCGCGTAACCAACCTGACCGACTACGGCTGCTTCGTTGAAATCGAAGAGGGCGTTGAAGGCCTGGTGCACGTTTCCGAAATGGACTGGACCAACAAAAACATCCACCCGTCTAAAGTTGTTAACGTTGGCGACGTAGTGGAAGTGATGGTTCTGGATATCGACGAAGAACGTCGTCGTATCTCCCTGGGCCTGAAACAGTGCAAAAACAACCCATGGCAGCAGTTCGCGGAAACCCACAACAAGGGCGACCGTGTTGAAGGTAAAATCAAGTCTATCACTGACTTCGGTATCTTCATCGGCCTGGACGGCGGCATCGACGGCCTGGTTCACCTGTCTGACATCTCCTGGAACGTTACAGGCGAAGAAGCAGTTCGTGAATACAAAAAAGGCGACGAAATCGCTGCGGTTGTTCTGCAGGTTGACGCAGAGCGCGAGCGTATCTCCCTGGGCGTTAAGCAGCTGGCAGAAGATCCGTTCAACAACTACGTTGCCCTGAACAAGAAAGGCGCAATCGTAACCGGTAAAGTAACTGCAGTTGACGCGAAAGGCGCAACCGTAGAGCTGGCCGACGGTGTTGAAGGCTACCTGCGCGCTTCTGAAGCTTCCCGTGACCGCGTTGAAGACGCAACTCTGGTTCTGAGCGTTGGCGACGAAGTTGAAGCTAAGTTCACCGGTGTTGATCGTAAGAACCGCGCCATCAGCCTGTCTGTTCGTGCTAAAGACGAAGCTGACGAGAAAGATGCAATCGCTACTGTTAACAACAAACAGGAAGAAGGCAACTTCTCTAACGCTATGGCTGAAGCGTTCAAAGCAGCGAAAGGCGAATAAGTTACCCTCGGGTAGCTTGACAGATTACAAGATTAGTCCTGTAATCAATAACAAAGGGCGGCTACGGCCGCCCTTGTCTAATCTGCTGTTAGTGAATATTCCTGATTAAGGAAACCGGAGGAATCATGACCAAGTCAGAATTGATCGAAAGACTTGCAAGCCAACAATCTCACATTCCGGCCAAGTCTGTAGAAGACGCCGTGAAAGAGATGCTGGAGCATATGGCCTCGACCCTGGCCCAGGGCGAGCGCATTGAGATCCGCGGTTTCGGCAGTTTCTCTCTGCACTATCGGGCACCACGTACCGGGCGTAACCCAAAAACAGGCGATAAAGTGGATCTGGAAGGCAAATATGTCCCACACTTTAAGCCGGGTAAAGAGCTGCGCGACCGCGCCAACATTTACGAAGAGTAGGTTTTACGCCTTGCTGGCGAAAACGTACTTCTCTGAAGAGAGCACCTGCGGGTGCTTTTTTCATTTCTGTCGTTCGCGATTTTTCTATCGCTTCTGAAGCTGCCTCGTAAAACCGAAAAGCCATAGCCGACAGCGCCGCCCGATGCCTGCATACTCGCGGCACAAGGAGGTGGCTATGGATCTGCCCGCCGTTGCGTTTTGTTTGATTACTGCCGTTCTGCCCCTGCTGTGGCTTCCGACCCTACCGGAAATCAGCGGCATCGTGACTATCATTGTTGCTGGCTGCCTGGTGGGGAGTTGGCCGCGCGTCCGCTGGCTGGCGCTGTGGCTGCTCTTTTTCGCCTGGGGGTTACTGGCCGCGCAGGAGGCCGCCTGGCCAGCAAAAGCGCTGCCGGGGGCAACCCAGCGGGCGGTGGTAAAGATCGTCGCCACCGACAATATGACCGCGCACCGGGGCATTATCGAGCAGTTGGACGGCAGGCGGCTCTTCCCTGCGCCGGGGATCAGGCTCTACGGGCAATATCTGCCTCAGCCAGGGTGTGCTGGCCAGCGCTGGGAGATGACGCTGAAAGTGCGGGCCGTACATGGGCAGCTTAACGACGGCGGCTTTGATACCCAGCGCTATGCGATAGCCCAGCATCAGCCCGTGAGCGGGCGGTTTATCCATGCCACGCCGATTGACCTCCGCTGTGACCTGCGCGCCCGCTTTCTTGCCTCCCTGAGCGAAACGCTGACACCTTATGCGTGGCGGTCAGTGATGCTGGGGCTAGGCATGGGGGAGCGGACCGCGCTCGAGATGTTAAAACGCTAATGCGCCAGACCGGCACCGCGCACCTGATGGCGATCTCTGGGCTGCATATTGCCCTGGCGGCGTCTCTGGGCTGGTTGCTGATGCGCGGCCTACAGTTTTTTCTGCCTGGCAACAGGATCGGCTGGCGACTGCCGCTCCTGTTTGGTCTTGCCTGCGCGGTTTACTATGCCTGGCTTACCGGTATGCAGCCTCCGGCGCTGCGCACAGCGGTCTCCCTCATGGTCTGGGGGGCTTTGCGCCTCTCCGGGCGGCAGTGGTCGCCCTGGCAGGTCTGGCTCTGCTGCGTAGCCGCGATCCTGTTTATCGATCCCGTTGCCATGCTCTCCCAGAGCCTGTGGCTCTCCGCGTTTGCCGTCGCCGCGCTGATCTTCTGGTATCAGTGGCTTCCGCTGCCGCACCTGCCAGGAGGGCGCATCGTGCGCAGCGTCCTGAGCCTGCTGCATTTGCAGGCGGGGATGATGCTCCTCCTCCTGCCCATTCAGGTAACCATTTTTCATGGCATCAGCCTGACCTCAATCGTTGCCAATCTCATTGCCGTACCGCTGGTGACCTTTGTCACCGTACCGCTGATCCTCACCGGCATGCTGCTGCACCTGAGCGGCCCTGCGATCGCCGAGAGCGGCAGTTGGCTGCTTGCAGATAAAACCCTGGCGCTGCTGTTTTGGTTTTTACGCCAGCTACCTGACGGCTGGTATGACATTGACCAGCGCTGGCAGGGGCTGGTCTGGCTCCCGTGGATGGCGATAGCGCTTTGGCGGCTACGCATCTACGCCAAAGCACCGTTTCTAAGTCTGGTGATTGTTGCGCTACTGGCGCAGCCGCGCGGGCGTCCTGCCCGCAACGACGAGTGGGCCGTACACATGCTAGATGTGGGGCAGGGGCTGGCAATGGTCATTGTTCGTAATCAACACGCCATGCTCTATGACACCGGCCTGGCGTGGCCGGGAGGGGACAGCGCCCAGCAGCTGATCGTGCCCTGGCTACGCTGGCATCATCTCCAGCCCGATGGCGTTATCCTGAGCCATGAGCACCTCGATCACCGGGGCGGGCTTGATACGCTGCAAAAAGCCTGGCCGAAGATGACCGTACGCAGTCCGCTGGGGTGGGCCGGGCATCTACCCTGTTTTCGCGGTCAGCGCTGGCAGTGGCAGGGGCTGAACTTTACCGTACACTGGCCGCTGGCGGGGGAGGTGGCGAAAGGAAATAACGGCTCCTGCGTCGTTAAGGTCGATGACGGTCGACAGAGCATCCTGTTTACCGGCGATATCGAAGCCCCCGCCGAGCAGCGCATGCTGAGCCGCTACTGGCAGCATCTACAGGCTACACTTATCCAGGTCCCACACCACGGCAGCAGCACCTCTTCATCGCTGCCGCTGATCCAACGGGTTAACGGCCAGGCGGCGCTGGCCTCGGCCTCGCGCTACAACGCCTGGCGGCTCCCCTCGACAAAGGTGATCCGCCGCTACCGGCAGCAGGGCTACCGCTGGTACGACACGCCGCACGCGGGGCAAACGAGCATCAATTTTTCCTCAACGGGCTGGACGATCCTCAGCCTGCGTGAGCAACTTTTCCCCCGCTGGTATCATCAGCGGTTTGGCGTCCCTGCAGATAACGGGTAGAATATGCGGCTATTTCAACAAGTGCTGGTTTTTTGAATGCATAACGACAAAGATCTCTCTACGTGGCAAACGTTCCGCCGCCTCTGGCCAATGATTGCACCTTTCAAAGCGGGTCTGTTCGTGGCGGGGGTCGCACTGATCCTCAACGCAGCCAGCGATACCTTTATGCTATCGCTTCTGAAACCGCTGCTCGATGATGGTTTTGGTAAAACGGACCGCTCCGTGCTGCTGTGGATGCCGCTGGTGATCATCGGCCTGATGATCCTGCGTGGCATCACCAGCTATATTTCAAGCTACTGTATCTCATGGGTTTCTGGCAAAGTGGTGATGGGCATGCGCCGTCGCCTGTTTAGCCACATGATGGGCATGCCCGTCGCCTTCTTCGACAAACAATCCACCGGGACGCTGCTCTCCCGTATCACCTATGACTCTGAGCAGGTTGCCTCCTCCTCATCCAACGCGCTGATTACCGTGGTGCGTGAAGGGGCGTCGATCATCGGCCTGTTTATCATGATGTTCTACTACAGCTGGCAGCTATCGGTCATTCTGATCGTGCTGGCCCCGATCGTCTCGATTGCCATTCGCGTGGTATCGAAGCGTTTCCGTAACATCAGCAAAAACATGCAGAATACGATGGGGCAGGTGACCACCAGCGCGGAACAGATGCTGAAGGGCCACAAAGAGGTGCTGATGTTTGGCGGCCAGCAGGTCGAGACCGAGCGCTTTGACAAGGTGAGCAACAAGATGCGCCTGCAGGGGATGAAACTGGTCTCCGCCTCCTCAATCTCCGATCCGATCATTCAGCTGATCGCCTCCCTGGCGCTGGCCTTTGTGCTCTATGCGGCAAGCTTCCCAAGCGTGATGGAGACCCTGACCGCTGGGACCATTACCGTGGTCTTCTCCTCAATGATTGCCCTGATGCGCCCGCTGAAGTCGCTGACTAACGTTAACGCCCAGTTCCAGCGCGGCATGGCGGCCTGTCAGACACTGTTCGCTATTCTCGACAGCGAGCAGGAGAAGGACGAAGGGAAGCGCGAAATTGAGCGTGCGGAAGGCAACGTGGAGTTCCGCAACGTCACCTTTACCTATCCTGGGCGTGAAATCCCGGCGCTGCGTGACATCAACCTGAACATCGCCGCAGGCAAAACCGTGGCGCTGGTGGGTCGTTCAGGCTCGGGTAAATCGACGCTTGCCAGCCTGATCACCCGCTTCTACGACACCGACAGCGGAGAGATCCTGCTGGACGGTCACGATCTGCGCGAGTACAAGCTGCACTCGCTGCGTAATCAGGTGGCGCTGGTATCGCAAAACGTGCACCTGTTTAACGACACGGTGGCGAATAACATCGCCTATGCGCGCACGGAAGAGTACAGCCGGGAGCAGATCGAAACTGCTGCCCGCATGGCCTATGCCATGGACTTTATCAGCAAGATGGATAACGGCCTCGATACCATTATCGGCGAGAACGGCGTGCTGCTCTCCGGCGGCCAGCGCCAGCGTATCGCCATCGCCCGTGCCCTGCTGCGCGACAGCCCGATCCTGATCCTTGACGAGGCCACCTCGGCGCTGGATACCGAGTCTGAACGTGCTATCCAGGCCGCGCTGGACGAACTGCAGAAAAACCGTACCTCACTGGTGATCGCCCACCGTCTCTCTACCATTGAGAAGGCGGACGAGATCGTGGTCGTCGAAGATGGTCGTATCGTTGAGCGCGGTAGCCATGGCGAACTGCTGGCTCAGCAGGGTGTTTACGCCCAGCTGCATAAGATGCAGTTTGGCGCATGATAGCCCGCATCTGGTCAGGCGAATCACCGCTGTGGCTGCTGCTGCTGCCGCTCTCCTGGCTCTATGGTCTGGTGAGCGGGGCGATCCGTCTCTGCTACCGGCTGGGCATTAAAAAAGCCTGGCGCGCGCCGGTGCCGGTAGTGGTCGTGGGCAATCTCACGGCGGGCGGCAACGGCAAAACGCCGGTGGTGATCTGGCTGGTTGAGCAGCTGCGCCAGCGCGGCGTACGGGTGGGCGTGGTCTCTCGCGGCTATGGCGGCAAGGCAGATAGCTATCCGCTGGTGCTGGACCAACAGACAACGACGGAGCAGGCGGGCGACGAGCCGGTGCTGATCTATCAGCGTACCGGCGCGCCGGTGGCGGTCTCTCCGGTGCGCAGCGACGCGGTGAAAGCCCTGCTGGCTGCGCACGATCTCCAGCTTATTGTGACCGACGACGGCCTGCAGCACTACCGTCTCGCCCGCGATAAAGAGATTGTGGTGATCGATGGTGTACGCCGATTTGGCAACGGCTGGTGGCTGCCTGCCGGACCGATGCGCGAGCGGGCCTCCCGTCTGCGCTCCGTTGATGCGGTAATAACCAACGGCGGCGAGGCACGGACAGATGAGATCCCGATGCGCCTGCAGCCGGGCCTTGCCGTGAACCTGAAGAGCGGCGAGCGCCGCCCGGTTGATGAACTCCCCGCCGTGGTTGCCATGGCCGGGATTGGTCATCCGCCGCGTTTCTTCCAAACCCTGGCCGACTGCGGCGCAGCGGTAGAGAAGACCGTTGCGCTGGCCGATCATCAGGCGCTCAGCTATCCGCAGGTCAGCGGGTTTATTCAACCCGGCCAGACGCTGGTAATGACCGAGAAGGATGCGGTCAAGTGCCGCGCCTTTGCCGACGAGAGCTGGTGGTATCTACCCGTTGACGCCCGTCTGGAGGGCGATAAACCGGAACGTCTGCTACAGGATCTGCTCACTCTGGTGCGCTAGCGGCACAGTGCCGACAGCGCCCTGTTAACCACAGGAACCCGTATGTCTGTGCCGCAACTCTCTCTTACCGCCGCCCGTCATCTCCATCTTGCCGCCCAGGGCCTGCTGAAAAAGCCGCGCCGCCGCGCCAGGCCTGCCGATATTCTGGCAACCATTCAGCGGATGTCGCTCCTGCAAATCGACACCATCAATATCGTGGCCCGCAGTCCCTACCTGGTCCTGTTTAGCCGTCTCGGCGACTACTCGGCGTCATGGCTCGATGAGGCGCTGCGCCGGGGCGATCTGATGGAGTACTGGGCGCATGAGGCCTGCTTCCTGCCGCGTGAGGATTTTGCCCTGGTGCGCCATCGGATGCTGGCTCCGGAAAATATGGGCTGGAAATACCGTGCGGCCTGGATGGATGAGCACGCGGCTGAAATTGAGCAGCTTATTGCCCATATCCATGAGCATGGCCCGGTGCGCTCGGCGGATTTCGAACATCCCCGCAAAGGCAGCAGCGGCTGGTGGGAGTGGAAACCGCACAAGCGGCACCTTGAGGGGCTGTTTACCGCCGGTAAGGTGATGGTGGTGGAGCGGCGCAACTTTCAGCGCGTCTACGATCTGACCCATCGCGTCATGCCCCACTGGGATGACGAGCGGGATCTTCTCTCTCAGGCAGTAGCGGAGGATCGGATGCTGGAGAAGAGCGCCCGCAGCTTAGGTCTTTTTCGCCCCGCCTGGCTGGCGGACTACTACCGCCTGCGCCAGCCCGCACTGCCCACGCTGATGGCGCGCTGGCAGGCTGAGCAGAAGGTGGTGCGTGTAGAGGTTGAAACCCTGGGGGAGGCGTTTGTGCACGCCGACCTGCTGCCGGAGCTTGAGCTGGCCCAGGCGGGCAGGCTGCACGCCACCCACAGCGCGGTACTCTCGCCCTTCGATCCGGTGGTTTGGGATCGCAAGCGCGCCGAGCAGCTCTTTAACTTTACCTACCGGCTGGAGTGCTACACCCCGGCACCGAAACGCCAGTACGGCTATTTTGTCCTGCCGCTGCTGCACTGTGGGCAGCTGGTGGGGCGGATGGACGCCAAGATGCACCGGAAAACGGGCGTGCTGGAAATTATCGCCCTGTATCTGGAGCCGGACATCAAGCCGGGCCGCAGGCTGGAGAGTGGCCTCACAGCGGCCATTGAGGATTTTGCTCGCTGGCAGGGTGCGCGGCAAGTGGTCTGCAAACGCCTTCCGGACGGTCTCTTTAGCGACAGGCAAGGCGAATGGGAAATTGCCGCTGCGGATTAGGGGAATATGATAACATTTAAGGTATACCACTTTCGGTCCCTCAGGAGGAACTATGGATCACCGTCTACTCGAAATCATTGCCTGCCCGGTCTGCAACGGTAAGCTCTACTACAGCCAGGATAAACAAGAGCTGATCTGTAAAGTCGACAGCCTCGCTTTCCCGGTGCGGGAAGGCATTCCGGTACTGCTGGAAAACGAAGCGCGTCCGCTCGCTGCTGAAGAGAGCCGTCCATGAGTTTCGTTGTTATCATTCCTGCGCGTTATGCTTCAACCCGCCTGCCGGGTAAGCCGCTGGTAGATATCAACGGTAAGCCGATGGTCGTGCACGTGCTGGAGCGGGCGCGCGAGTCCGGGGCAGCGCGAATTATCGTTGCGACCGATCACCCAGACGTGGCGCTGGCCGTCGAGGCGGCAGGGGGCGAGGTGTGCATGACCCGCGCCGATCACCAGTCGGGCACCGAGCGGCTGGCAGAGGTGGTGGAGAAGTGCGGCTTTAGCGATGACACGGTCATCGTTAACGTTCAGGGCGACGAGCCGATGATCCCGCCGGCGATTATTCGTCAGGTGGCGGAGAATCTGGCCCAGCGCCAGGTAGGGATGGCGACGCTGGCCGTGCCAATCCACAGCGCGGAAGAGGCATTTAACCCCAACGCGGTTAAAGTGGTGATGGACAGCGAGGGTTACGCGCTGTACTTCTCCCGGGCGACCATTCCCTGGGATCGCGATCGTTTCGCCCAGTCGCGCGAGGCTATTGGTGATACCTTCCTGCGTCATATCGGTATCTACGGCTACCGGGCCGGGTTTATCCGCCGCTACGTCACCTGGCAGCCAAGCCAGCTGGAGCAGATCGAGATGCTCGAACAGCTGCGCGTGCTCTGGCACGGGGAAAAAATTCACGTTGATGTGGCGCAGGCCATTCCCGGAACCGGCGTGGATACCGCAGAAGATCTTGCCCGCGTGCGCGCTGAACTCCGCTAATTCCTCTCTCCCCTCCGCCCGGAGGGGAATTTCTACACTTTCTACCGCTGTTTTGATCTTATCAGGGTGACATCTCTGTGACGGACGCCCATTATAATAGGTGTAGTCTGCGTAAGGGTATTCCTGAGAGGTAGCGTGAATGGAACAACTACGTGCCGAACTGAGCCACCTGCTGGGGGAAAAACTCAGCCGCGTGGAGTGTGTTAATGAGAAGGCGGACACCGCGCTGTGGTCACTGTACGACAGCCACGGCCACCCCATGCCCCTGCTGGCGAGAAGCTTTACCACGCCGGGTCTGGCGCGGCAGCTGGCGTGGAAGATGTCGATGCTGGCCCGCAGCGGTACGGTCCGCATGCCGGTGGTCTACGGCGTGATGACTCATGACGAGCACCCCGGCCCGGACGTGCTGCTGATCGAGCGGCTGCGCGGCGTACCGGTTGAGGCCCCGGCCCGCACGCCGGAGCGGTGGGAGCAGCTCAAGGATCAGATCGTTGAGGCGCTGCTCGCCTGGCACCGACAGGACAGCCACGGCTGCGTGGGCGTGGTGGACAGCACCCAGGAGAACATCTGGCCCTCGTGGTATCGCCAGCGGGTTGAGGTGCTGTGGAACACCCTCAACCAGTTTAAAAATACCGGCCTGACGATGCAGGATAAACGGATCCTGTTCCGCACCCGGGAGTGCCTGCCTAAACTGTTCGAAGGCTTTAACGACAACTGCGTGCTGGTGCACGGCAATTTGAATCTGCGCAGCATGTTAAAAGATGCCCGCACCGATCAGCTGGTGGCCATGGTGGGGCCAGGAGTGATGCTCTGGGCACCGCGGGAGTACGAGCTGTTTCGCCTCTCCGACAGCGCGCTGGCGGAAGGGCTGCTGTGGCACTATCTCCAGCATGCTCCGGTGTCAGAGTCGTTTATCTGGCGGCGCTGGCTGTACACCCTGTGGGACGAGGTGGCACAGCTGGTGAACACCGGCCATTTCAACCGCGCCAATTTTGACCTTGCCTCAAAATCACTCGTGCCGTGGATCGCCTGACGAGCCCTTAAGCCACTGCCAGACGCGACCCAGCGTCTCATACCCGACCCGGTCGCTGTGCATCAGCCACACCGGGGAGGGGATAATGCGCTCCCAGGGGTTAAGCGGCGAGTCGATGGCCAGCTGGTTAGCCGGAGCGGGCAGCGGATTTAAGCCCGCGTGGCGGAAAAAGATCATCGCCCTGGGCAGATGCGACGCCGAGGTCACCAGCAGAAATGGCGTCTCGCCAATAGCCTGCTTCACCGCGGCCGCTTCCTCTTCCGTATCTTTGGCGGTATCAAGCGTCATTATGTCGCTGCGCGGGATGCCCAGCGTTTCAGCCACCCGCGCCCCGGCCTCGGCGGTGCTGACCGGGTTGGTGACCGCCGCCGCCCCGGTGAAGATCATTTTAGCGCCTGGATTAAGCCGCCACAGACGTACCGCCTCTGTCAAACGCGGCAGGCTGTTGTTGATAAGGTTCGAGCTGGGTGCCCACGTATCGTTCCAGGTGTAGCCCCCGCCGAGCACCACAATGTATTTCACCTGCTGGGTGCCGCGCCAGGTAGGGTAGGTCTGCTCTATCGGCCTGAGCATACCGTCCGCCACCGGTTGCAGGCTGATCAGCACCAGTGCCAGCCAGCCAGCGCTCATCAGTGCCTTACCTGACTTCTGATAGCGGGTAAACCAGACCAGCGCCAGGCCAATCCCCATCAGCAAAAGCAGCAGCGGCAGGGGCAACAGCATCCCACCAATGTATTTCTTCAGCGTAAAAAGCATGGCTTCCGTTTCCTTTTTGACCATACAGCAGGTTATTCTGTGGATCTTACACCAGATAGGTTCCTTCTTAACGTGGCTGTGACAAAATAGCGGTTTTGCCAGGATCGCGGAGTAGTAGATGCAGGATCGCAATTTCGATGACATCGCGGAGAAGTTTTCCCGCAATATTTATGGCACAACGAAAGGGCAGCTACGCCAGGCGATCCTGTGGCAGGATCTTGACGCGCTGCTGGCGACCTTGGGTCCACGGCCGCTGCGTATCCTCGATGCCGGCGGCGGAGAGGGGCAGACGGCCATCCGGCTGGCGAAGCTCGGCCATCATGTCACCCTGTGCGATCTGTCGGGTGAGATGGTCGCCCGAGCCAGCGCGGCGGCAGAGGCGGAAGGTGTGATCGACAACATGCATTTTATCCACTGTGCCGCTCAGGACATTGCCCAGCATTTGGAATCGCCGGTCGATCTGATATTGTTCCATGCCGTGCTGGAGTGGGTCGCCGAGCCGGTTGCCGTTCTGCAAACCCTCTGGTCGGCGCTGCGTCACGGCGGCGCGCTGTCGCTGATGTTTTACAATGCCAACGGCCTGCTGATGCGGAACGTGCTGGTAGGCAATTTTGGCTATGTGCAGCAGGGCATGTACAAAAAGAAACGACGGACGCTTTCACCGGACTTTCCGCGCGATCCGCAGCAGGTTTACGGCTGGCTCGAAGAGATGGGCTGGCAGATCACCGGTAAAACCGGTATCAGAGTTTTTCACGATTATCTGCGCGATAAGCAAAAACAGCATGACTGTTTTGCTGCATTAGTGGAGCTGGAGACGCGTTACTGCCGCCAGGAGCCTTACCTGAGCCTGGGCCGCTATATACACGTTACCGCGCAGAAGCCGCAGGTAGATACAAGGATTAACGATGAGTGAATTTTCCCAGACAGTCCCCGAACTGGTTGCCTGGGCCAGAAAAAATGATTTCTCGATCGCGCTGCCGGTGGACAGACTCTCCTTTTTGCTGGCTGTCGCCACGCTTAACGGCGAGCGGCTCGACGGCGAGATGAGCGAAGGGGAGCTGATCGACGCGTTTCGTCACGTCAGCGAGGCGTTTGAGCAGACCAGCGAAACCATCGGCGTGCGCGCCAATAACGCCATCAACGATATGGTGCGCCAGCGCCTGCTGAACCGCTTTACCAGCGAGCAGGCTGAGGGAAACGCCATCTACCGTTTGACGCCTCTCGGGATCGGCATCACGGACTACTACATCCGCCAGCGCGAGTTCTCCACGCTGCGCCTCTCGATGCAGCTCTCTATTGTCGCCGGCGAGCTGAAACGCGCTGCCGACGCGGCGGCGGAAGGCGGGGACGAGTTTCACTGGCATCGTCACGTCTATGCCCCGCTCAAGTACTCCGTTGCGGAGATTTTCGACAGCATCGATTTGACCCAGCGGATCATGGACGAGCAGCAGCAGCTGGTGAAAGATGACATCGCCCAGCTGCTAAACAAAGACTGGCGGGCGGCGATCTCCAGCTGTGAGCTTCTGCTGTCAGAGACCTCCGGCACCCTGCGCGAGCTACAGGATACGCTGGAGGCGGCAGGGGATAAGCTGCAGGCCAACCTGCTGCGCATCCAGGATGCGACCCTCGCCCATAACGATCTCGAGTTCGTTGACCGGCTGGTATTCGATCTGCAAAGCAAGCTGGACCGCATCATCAGCTGGGGCCAGCAGGCTATCGATCTGTGGATCGGCTACGACCGGCACGTGCATAAGTTTATCCGTACCGCCATCGATATGGATAAAAACCGCGTCTTTGCCCAGCGTCTGCGCCAGTCGGTGCAGTCTTACTTCGATGCGCCATGGGCCCTGACCTACGCCAGCGCCGATCGTCTGCTGGATATGCGCGACGAAGAGATGACGCTGCGCGATGAAGAGGTCACCGGCGAACTGCCGCCGGATCTCGAATTTGAAGAGTTTAACGAAATTCGCGAGCAGCTTGCGGCCATGATTGAAGCGCAGCTGGCGGTCTATAAAACCAGAGAAGTGCCACTGGATCTTGGTCTGGTCGTGCGCGAATATCTGGCGCAATATCCGCGGGCGCGTCACTTTGACGTTGCGCGAATTGTGGTTGATCAGGCGGTACGCCTCGGCGTAGCGCAGGGCGATTTCACCGGGCTGCCAGCAAAATGGCAGCCAATTAATGATTACGGAGCCAGGGTACAGGCGCATGTCATTGACAAATATTGAACAAGTGATGCCAGTCAAGCTGGCGCAGGCGTTGGCTAACCCGTTGTTCCCGGCGCTGGACAGTCAGCTGCGTGCCGGTCGCCACATTGGTCTTGATGAGCTGGATATTCACGCATTTTTGATGGACTTCCAGGAGTATCTGGAAGAGTTTTACGCTCGCTATAACGTGGAGCTGATCCGCGCGCCGGAAGGGTTTTTCTACCTGCGCCCGCGCTCCACGACGCTGATCCCGCGCTCGGTGCTCTCAGAACTGGATATGATGGTCGGCAAGATCCTCTGCTACCTCTATCTCAGCCCGGAGCGCCTGGCCAACGAAGGCATCTTTACCCAGCAGGAGCTCTACGACGAGCTGCTGTCTCTGGCGGACGAGAGCAAGCTGCTGAAGCTGGTCAACAACCGCTCCACCGGCTCTGACGTCGATCGCCAGAAGCTGCAGGAGAAGGTGCGCTCCTCCCTGAACCGTCTGCGCCGCCTGGGCATGGTCTGGTTTATGGGCAACGACAGCAGCAAGTTTCGCATCACCGAGTCGGTGTTCCGCTTCGGCGCTGACGTGCGCGGCGGAGACGATCTGCGTGAAGCGCAGCTGCGCATGATCCGCGACGGCGAGGCCATGCCGATAGAGAACAACCTGCAGCTCAATGATGAGCAAGACGAGAATCAGCCGGACAGTGCGGAGGAAGAGTCATGATCGATCGCGGTAAATTTCGCTCGCTAACGCTGATAAACTGGAACGGCTTTTTTGCCCGTACCTTTGACCTTGACGAGCTGGTAACAACGCTGTCAGGCGGTAACGGGGCGGGTAAATCCACCACCATGGCGGCCTTTGTCACGGCGCTGATCCCGGATTTAACCCTGCTGCACTTCCGTAACACCACCGAAGCGGGGGCCACCAGCGGCTCGCGTGATAAGGGCCTGCACGGCAAGCTGAAGGCGGGCGTCTGTTACTCGGTGCTGGACGTGATCAACTCGCGCAACCAGCGCGTGGTGGTGGGTGTGCGCCTGCAGCAGGTTGCCGGCCGCGATCGCAAAGTCGATATTAAACCCTTTGCGATTCAGGGCCTGCCGACCAGCATTCAGCCGACCCAGCTGCTTACCGAGACGCTCAACGAGCGTCAGGCGCGGGTGCTGACCCTGAACGAGCTGAAAGAGAAGCTGGATGAGATCGAAGGCGTTCAGTTCAAGCAGTTCAACTCGATAATCGATTACCACGCCCTGATGTTCGATCTGGGCATCGTGGCGCGTCGCCTGCGCTCCGCCTCGGATCGCAGCAAGTTCTACCGCCTGATTGAGGCCTCGCTCTACGGCGGGATCTCCAGCGCCATTACCCGCTCGCTGCGCGACTACCTGCTGCCGGAAAACGGCGGGGTGCGGAAGGCATTCCAGGATATGGAAGCCGCGCTGCGGGAGAACCGCATGACCCTTGAGGCGATCCGCGTCACCCAGTCGGACAGGGATCTCTTTAAGCACCTGATCAGCGAAGCCACCAACTACGTGGCCTCGGATTATATGCGCCACGCCAACGAGCGCCGGGTGCATCTCGATCAGGCCCTGGCCTTCCGTCGGGATCTCTTTACCTCCCGGGCGCAGCTGGCCGCCGAGCAGTATAAGCACGTTGAGATGGCGCGGGAGCTGCATGAGCATACCGGTGCCGAAGGCGATCTCGAAGCGGATCACCAGGCCGCCAGCGATCATCTGAACCTGGTGCAAACCGCGCTGCGCCAGCAGGAAAAAATTGAGCGCTACGAAGCGGATCTCGACGAGCTGCAAATCCGTCTGGAGGAGCAGAACGAGGTGGTGGCAGAAGCCGCCGACCGCCATGAAGAGAACGAGGCCCGGGCGGAAGCCGCCGAGCTGGAGGTGGACGAGCTGAAGAGCCAGCTTGCCAACTATCAGCAGGCGCTCGACGTTCAGCAGACCCGCGCTATTCAGTATAACCAGGCGCTGGCCGCGCTGGAGCGCGCCCAGGCCCTGTGCCACATTCCGGATCTGACCCCGGAGAGCGCCCAGCAGTGGCAGGAGACCTTCCAGGCCAAAGAGCAGGAAGCGACCGAGAAGCTGCTCTCGCTGGAGCAGAAGATGAGCGTGGCCCAGACCGCGCACAGCCAGTTTGAGCAGGCGTACCAGCTGGTGGCGGCCATTAACGGCCCGCTGTCGCGGGATGAAGCCTGGAGCGTCGCCCGGGAGCTGCTGCGCGACGCCGTTAACCAGCGCCACCTGGCGGACCAGGTGCAGCCGCTGCGGATGCGTCTGAACGAGCTGGAGCAGCGCCTGCGCGAGCAGCAGGATGCCGAGCGTCTGCTGGCCGAGTTCTGCAAGCGTCACAACAAGCGCGTCGAGGCCGATGAGCTCGAAGCCCTGCACCAGCAGCTGGAGGCGCAGATTGCCGCCCTCTCTGAGACCGTTGCCAACGCTGGTGAGCAGCGCATGGCCCTGCGTCAGGAGCTGGAGCAGCTGCAGGCGCGTATTCAACGCCTGCTGAAGCGTGCCCCGGTCTGGCTGGCCGCGCAGAATAGCCTGAACCAGCTCTGTGAGCAGAGCGGGCAGGAGTTTGAGTCGAGCCAGGACGTCACCGAGTACCTGCAGCAGCTGCTGGAGCGCGAGCGTGAAGCCATTGTTGAGCGGGATGAGATCGGTGCCCGCAAGCAGGCGGTAGATGACGAGATCGAACGGCTGAGCCAGCCGGGCGGGGCAGAAGATGCCCGTCTCAACGCCCTGGCGGAACGTTTCGGCGGCGTGCTGCTCTCTGAAATCTACGATGACGTCAGCCTCGACGATGCACCTTACTACTCGGCGCTGTATGGCCCATCCCGCCACGCTATCGTGGTGCCGGATCTCTCCCTGATCGCCGAACAGCTGGAAGGATTAACCGACTGCCCGGAAGATCTCTACCTGATCGAAGGGGATCCGCAGTCCTTTGACGACAGCGTCTTTGCTGCCGACGAGCTGGAAAAAGCCGTGATCGTCAAGGTCGCCGATCGCCAGTGGCGCTACTCTCGCTTCCCGTCGCTGCCGCTGTTTGGCCGCGCCGCACGCGAAAGCCGCATTGAGAGCCTGCACGCCGAGCGTGAAACGCTGGCAGAGCGCTTCGCCACCCTGTCGTTTGACGTCCAGAAGACCCAGCGTCTGCACCAGGCCTGCAGCCGCTTTATCGGTAGCCATCTGGCGGTCGCCTTTGAGGACGATCCGGAAGCCGAGATCCGCACCCTGACCAGTCGTCGGGGCGAACTTGAGCGCGCCATCAGCGCTCACGAAAGCGACAACCAGCAGAGCCGCGCCCAGTACGAGCAGGCCAAGGAGGGCGTCAGCGCCCTTAACCGCCTGCTGCCGCGCGTTAACCTGCTGAGCGACGACACCCTGGCCGACCGCGTGGATGAGATCCGCGAGCGCCTTGACGAAGCTCAGGAAGCGGCACGCTTTATCCAACAGTACGGCAACCAGCTGGCGAAGCTTGAGCCGGTGGTCTCGGTACTGCAGAGCGACCCGGAGCAGTTTGAACAGCTGAAAGAGGACTACGCCTACTCGCAGCAGGTGCAGCGTGAAGCGCGCCAGCAGGCGTTTGCCCTCACCGAGGTCGTGCAGCGCCGCGCCCACTTCAGCTACAGCGATTCCGCTGCGATGCTCACCGGCAACAGCGATCTTAACGAGAAGCTGCGCCAGCGTCTGGAGCAGGCGGAGAGCGAGCGCGCCCGTGCCCGTGAAGCGATGCGCAGCCACGCCGCCCAGCTCAGCCAGTACGGCCAGGTGCAGGCATCGCTGAAAAGCTCCTACGACACCAAAAAAGAGCTGCTGAACGATCTGCATAAAGAGCTGCAGGAGATTGGCGTTCGGGCAGACAGCGGCTCAGAAGAGCGGGCCCGCATTCGTCGTGATGAGCTCTATGCCCAGCTCTCCGGCAACCGCGCACGTCGCAACCAGCTGGAGAAAGCCCTGACCTTCTGCGAAGCGGAGATGGATAACCTGACCCGCAAACTTAAGCGTCTTGAACGTGACTACTACGAGAAACGCGAGCAGGTGGCAACGGCCAAAGCGGGCTGGTGTGCGGTGATGCGGATGGTGAAAGATAACGGCGTTGAGCGCCGCCTGCACCGTCGCGAGCTGGCCTATCTCTCTGCCGACGAGCTGCGCTCAATGTCGGATAAGGCGCTGGGCGCGCTGCGTCTGGCGGTGGCGGATAACGAACACCTGCGCGACGTGCTGCGCATGTCGGAAGATCCGAAGCGCCCTGAGCGTAAGATCCAGTTCTTCGTCGCGGTCTACCAGCATCTGCGCGAGCGTATCCGTCAGGATATCATTCGCACCGACGATCCGGTTGAAGCGATTGAGCAGATGGAGATCGAGCTGGGCCGTCTGACGGAAGAGCTGACCTCCCGTGAGCAGAAGCTGGCCATCAGCTCACGCAGCGCGGCGAACATCATTCGCAAAACCATCCAGCGCGAGCAGAACCGTATCCGCCAGCTCAACCAGGGGCTGCAGAGCGTCTCCTTTGGTCAGGTGAACAGCGTGCGTCTGAACGTGAACGTGCGGGAGACCCACGCCACGCTGCTGGACGTGCTCTCTGAGCAGCACGAACAGCATCAGGATCTCTTCAACAGCAACCGTCTGACCTTCTCGGAAGCGCTGGCGAAACTCTATCAGCGCCTGAACCCGCAGATAGATATGGGCCAGCGTACGCCGCAGACCATCGGTGAAGAGCTGCTCGACTACCGTAACTATCTGGAGATGGAGGTCGAGGTTAACCGTGGCTCTGACGGCTGGCTGCGTGCCGAGTCCGGCGCGCTCTCTACCGGGGAAGCGATCGGTACCGGGATGTCGATTCTGGTGATGGTGGTGCAGAGCTGGGAAGACGAAGCCCGTCGCCTGCGCGGGAAAGATATCTCCCCATGCCGTCTGCTGTTCCTCGATGAGGCTGCCCGTCTTGATGCCCGCTCTATCGCCACGCTGTTTGAGCTGTGCGAGCGGCTGGAGATGCAGCTGATTATCGCTGCGCCTGAAAACATCAGTCCTGAGAAAGGTACGACCTATAAGCTGGTGCGTAAGGTGTTCAACAATCAAGAGCACGTGCACGTGGTGGGCCTGCGCGGCTTTGCCCCACAGCTGCCTGAGCCGCTGCCCGGCACGGTGGATGCCAGCGCAACCTAACGGGTAACCGAGTAAAAGGGCGGCAGCATAGCCGCCCTTTTTTATTGCCCGCTGGCCAAAGCAGCATCAGATCAATCTTTAATCTTCTTTACATTTTGCCGGGCAAATGTATTTTTGTCTTTATATACTCATACAATCAGACGGATTAATCGATTCGTTTTTAAACAGGGGGCAAGGGATGTTGCTGAAGAAAAAAGAGAGTCGGGCGTCCGCATTGAGTTTGTGCGTGGCCCTTACGTTTGCTCCGCTGTTTAACGCTATGGCCGATGAGCCAGAAGTTATTCCAACCGACAGCTCTGCCAGCATGGGCGTGCAGCCTACGGCGCTGGCTGAACCGCTGGTGCAGTCCCATGCTACCGCCGTGCTGGCAGGCGTCGAGGCGCTGGCCGATGCTGGCCTGATGGCCAAAACGCGCGCTGAAATCCAGACTCAGCTGCCGGCAGGCTATACCCCGGTCTACATGAACCAGCTCGTTGCGCTGTATGCTGCCCGCGAGCAGAAGGCCATGTGGGACGATCGCGAGGCGGTTAAAGCGTTTCAGCAACAGCTGGCTGAGGTGGCCATCGCCGGTTTCCAGCCCCAGTTTACGAAATGGGTAGAGCTGCTGACCGATCCTGCCGTGACCGGTCAGGCCCGGGACGTGGTGCTTTCTGACGCCATGCTGGGCTACCTGCACTTTATCGCTGGTATTCCCGTTAAGGGCAACAGCTGGCTCTACAGCGCCAAACCGTATCAGCTGGCAACCCCGCCGCTGACGGTGATTAACCAGTGGCAGATGGCGCTGGATAACGGCCAGCTAACGCACTTTGTTGCCAGCCTTGCGCCGCAGCATGACCAGTACTCCCTGATGCATAAGTCGCTGCTGAAGCTCGTGAGTGATACCCAACCGTGGCCGACGCTGAAGAGTACCGCCACGCTGCGTCCGGGACAGTGGAGCAACGATATTCCCGCCCTGCGCGAGATCCTCTCCCGCACGGGGATGCTGGATAGCGCCGAGAACATCGTTCTGCCGGGGGATAAACCTAAAAAGGCGAAGTCTGCCCGCGGCGGTACCTACGATCCCGAGCTGGTAGCAGCGGTAAAACGCTTCCAGACCTGGCAGGGACTGGGAAGCGATGGCTCTATCGGTAAGTCCACTCGCGACTGGCTTAACGTGACTCCCGCCCAGCGTGCAGGCGTGCTGGCATTAAACATCCAGCGCCTGCGCCTGCTGCCCGGCACCCTCTCCACCGGCATTATGGTTAACATTCCGGCCTACTCGCTGGTCTATTACCAGCAGGGCAATGAGGTGCTGGCCTCCCGGGTGATCGTCGGCCGTCCCGATCGTAAAACGCCGATGATGAGCAGCGCGCTCAATAACGTGGTAGTCAATCCGCCGTGGAACGTTCCGCCCACCCTGGCGCGCAAGGACATTCTGCCGAAGGTATGGAACGATCCGGGCTATCTGGAGCGGCATAACTACGTTGTGCTGCGCGGCTGGAACAGCAAAGAGACGATCGATCCGTGGCGGGTCGACTGGGGCACCATCACCCCGTCCAATCTGCCATTCCGCTTCCAGCAGGCACCGGGGGCGCATAACTCTTTGGGCCGCTACAAGTTCAATATGCCCAGTTCGGATGCTATCTACCTGCACGACACGCCGAACCATACGCTGTTCCAGAAGAACGAGCGTGCGCTCAGCTCCGGCTGCGTTCGCGTGAATAAATCCTCCGAGCTGGCCAGCATGCTGTTGCAGGACGCGGGCTGGAACGATACGCGCATCTCTGACGCGCTGCAGGAAGGAAACACGCGCTACGTGAATATTCGCCAGAATATTCCGGTGAACCTCTACTACCTGACCGCCTTCGTCGGCAGCGACGGGCGCACCCAGTATCGTACAGATATTTACAATTACGATCTCACTGCCCGTTCTGGGGCTGACGTCCTGCCGAAGGCGGAACAATTAATCAGATAAATGAAGTAGTTCAGATTAATCCATTCACTAAATCACTGGTAAAAACGGACCGTCCAGGCTACGCGGTCCGTCTTTACCACGTTTGACCTTCCTTGACGTAAGAAATTTTGCCCGGTAATGTGCCTTTTCACGCGCCAGAAGTGCATTAATTAAGCAACCTTTTTACCTGTAGACCTGATTATCATGGATAAATTTGACGCTAATCGCCGCAAACTGCTGGCGTTAGGTGGCGTTGCACTCGGTGCAGCCATCCTGCCAACGCCTGCGTTCGCAACCCTCTCTACGCCACGCCCACGGATCCTGACCCTCAGTAATTTACATACCGGAGAGTCAATCAAAGCCGAGTTTTTTGACGGCAAGGGCTATATTCAGGATGAATTAGCTAAACTTAACCACTTTTTCCGCGATTTTCGCGCCAATAAAGTGACGTCCATCGACCCTAAGCTTTTCGACCAGATCTACCGCCTGCAGGGCCTGCTCGGCACGCGTAAACCGGTTCAGCTTATCTCGGGCTATCGCTCTGTCGATACCAATAATGAGCTTCGCGCCCATAGCAGCGGCGTCGCGAAGCACAGCTACCACACCAAAGGCCAGGCAATGGATTTCCATATTGAAGGCCTTGCATTAAGCAATGTTCGCAAAGCTGCGTTATCTATGGGCGCAGGTGGTGTAGGATATTACCCGCGCAGCAACTTTGTACATATTGATACCGGGCCGGTTCGGCACTGGTAACAGGGCTTAATGAAAAGGAGCAGTATGAACTATCGTCTTATTCCGGTTACCGCGTTTTCCCAGAACTGTTCTCTGATCTGGTGTGAGGAGACGCGTCAGGCCGCGCTGGTGGATCCCGGTGGTGATGCCGAGCGTATCAAAGAGGTGGTTGCCGCCTCTGACGTTACGCTGACGCAGATTTTGCTCACCCACGGTCATCTCGATCACGTGGGGGCCGCCGCCGAACTGGCGCAACACTACGGTGTGCCTATCATCGGCCCGGAAAAAGAGGATGAGTTTTGGCTGACGGGGCTTCCTGCCCAAAGCCGTATGTTTGGCCTGGAGGAGTGTCAGCCTCTGACGCCCGACCGCTGGCTGGACGAAGGCGAGAGCGTGACCGTCGGCAATATCACCCTGGCGGTGCTGCACTGTCCGGGCCATACGCCGGGACACATTGTCTTCTTTGACGCGCAGTCGCGCCTGCTGGTCTCAGGGGATGTGATCTTCAAGGGTGGGGTAGGGCGCAGCGATTTTCCGCGCGGCGACCACGGTCAGCTGATCGACTCCATCAAGCGCAAGCTGCTGCCGCTGGGCGACGACGTGACCTTTATTCCCGGTCACGGGCCGATGTCGACCCTGGGTGAAGAGCGCCTGCACAACCCGTTTTTGCAGGATGAGCAGCCGATCTGGTAGTTCGTCCCATAAAAAAGGGTCGCTTCGGCGACCCTTTTTTTGCGCTGCGCTTACAGCACGGCGACGATGGCTTCACACAGCGGAGCCATATTGTCCGGGGTCATGCCCGCAACGTTTACGCGACCGGATGCCACCGCATAGACGCCAAACTCTTCGCGCAGGCGCTGAACCTGCTCTTTAGTCAGGCCGCTGAACGAGAACATGCCGTTCTGCTTAATGATAAAGCTGAAGTCACGGTTAGCCCCTTTCTCCTGCAGCGTATTAACAAACAGCAGACGCATGCGCTGAATGCGCTGGCGCATATCGGTCAGCTCCTGCTCCCAGATAGCGCGCAGGGCGTCATTGCTGAGAATGGTGGCGACCACAGAGGCACCGTGTGCCGGCGGGTTGGAGTAGTTGGCCCGGATCACGGACTTCAGCTGGCTGAAGGCGCGATCGGCTGTGTCCGTATCGGCGGTCACCAGGGTGCAGGCCCCGACGCGCTCGTTATACAGACCAAAGTTTTTCGAGTAGGAGCTGGCAACGATCAGCTCCTTATGCAGCGCGGCAAAGGCGCGCAGCCCCTCCGCATCCTCCTCCAGACCACGGGCAAAGCCCTGATAGGCGAAGTCAAACAGCGGCAGCCAGCCTTTCTCAACGGAGAGCTGCGCCAGGGTCTGCCACTGATCCAGCGTCGGATCGATGCCGGTTGGGTTATGGCAGCAGCCGTGGAACAGTACTACGTCACCCGCCTGGGCTTCGTTGAGGCTCGCTAACAGGTTGTCAAAGTCCAGCGTATGGTTCGCCGCGTCATAGTAAGCATATTCGCGCACCTCCAGCCCGGCGGCGTTAAACACGCCTTTATGGTTCGGCCAGCTTGGGTTGCTCACCCAGATGCGCTTAACGTCGGTGTTTTTCGCCAGGAAGTCTGCCGCCACGCGCAGCGCGCCGGTGCCGCCCGGCGTCTGCGCCGTACGGGCGCGCTGGTCGTTAATGACCGTGCTGCCTTTGCCAAACAGCAGCTCCTGGGTGCAGCGGCCAAATTCCGGGATCCCGTCGATGCCGAGATAGTTCTTCGTCGTCTCGTTCTCCAGCAGATACTGCTCGGCTTTCTTCACGCTGGTCAGCACCGGCGTTTTACCGGTTTCATCTTTATAGACGCCGATGCCAAGGTTAATTTTTGTCGGACGTTGGTCGGCACGAAACAGATCGGCTAACCCCAGAATAGGGTCAGCAGGGGCTGCAGTAATATTCTCAAACATGACGAGGTTCCATTTTGATGACAGAAGGGCGTTGCGTATCAGGGTAACGGGAGATTTATCAATTGCCAACCGTTTGCGACAAAAAGAAACAGAGTGTGACAGCAAGCAGCGTTGACCAGCTTTGAAGGCATAAAAAAACAGGGCCGTAGCCCTGTTTTGATCAGCATATAACGAGGAGGTCGTGCAATTAGAACTGGTAAGTTACCGCTACAGCAACCTGGTCGTCTTTGCCGTTGACGATGCCAACGTTGCGGCTGTAGTCGCTGTCGTCGATCAGGTTCAGCTGGTAGTCAACCCAGATGTTGAAGTTTTTGTTGAAGTAGTAAGTTGCACCGATTTCAACAAACTTCTGCAGGTCTTCGCTGCCGCCGCCGAATGCGCCGTCAGAGGTGGCTGCCAGGTCTTTACCGCGAGACTGAACGTAGGCCAGGGACGGACGCAGACCGAAGTCGAACTGGTACTGAGCGATGGCTTCGAAGTTCTGCGTTTTGTTAGCAAAGGTGCCGTCCGCTTCACGGGTAGTGTTGCGGGTTTCAGCGTAGGTGGTCGCCAGGTAGATGTTGTTGGCGTCATATTTCACACCCACACCCCAGGTTTCCGCACGGCTGCCACGGGCGCTGCCACGGGTAGTCAGAGCACCAGC
>NZ_LR607338.1:1553489-1570542 GCF_902164725.1 Pseudescherichia vulneris
TAAACGCGGTTCAGGCCTTCCTGATTGTTAGTACGGTCAGCGTTGGAGTAAGCACCGATCACGCTGAAACCTTCTGCGAAGTCATAGCCCAGAGAGTAACCTACGCCGTCGCCGTTAGAGGTCAGCGGGTTATCACGGTCATTTTTGCCCTGGTACTGGATGCCCAGGTTCAGGCCATCAACCAGACCAAAGAAGTTGGAGTTACGGTAGGTTGCCACGCCAGAGGTACGGCCGGTCATGAAGTTGTCAGCGTAGTTCGCCCAGGTCATACCGGAGAAAGAGGGTGCCATATCGGTGTAAGCGTCAACGTCGTACGCGATACCGTAGTTACGGCCGTAGTCGATGGAGCCTGCATCAGCAATTTTCAGGCCGGCAAATGCCAGACGAGTACGCTGGGACTGGCCGCCGCTCTCTTCGCCGCTTGCCAGGGCACGGTATTCCCACTGGCCGTAACCGGTCAGCTGATCATTGATCTGAGTTTCGCCTTTGAAGCCAATCTGAGCATAGGTGTTATCGTTGCTGCCGGTGTCATCACCAGAGGTTACGAAGTCATGCTCACCTACAACTTTACCGTACAGGTCTAATTTGTTACCGGCTTTGTTATAGATTTCTGCAGCGTTTGCTGCACCGGCTACCAGCAGAGCAGGGATAACCACTGCCAGAATATTGCGCTTCATCATTATTTATTACCCTCATTAGGTTTTTTATAACACCTGCCACTGCCGTCAATAGATTCCGTCAATAAATGTTTACGGAACTATTGATGAGAGTTTGGTGTCTTTATGTGTCTGAGAAGCATCTTTCCATTCATATAAACGTTTCGCTACCTTGAAAGTGCTACAAATGTCGTAAAGAGGTAACAAAAAGAAATAATGTGTAAAAATTTGTGTATTTAAGGGAACTTTGTGAACCACTTCATGTTTCCAATAGAGTTGCTGATAAAATCAGCGTATCCATTGCTATATATATGAATTACTTATGTTTAATCACGATATAGGATTAACTTATTGAGAAAAGGGGTGAGTGAGACATTTTCTCATTTCCGTGTTTAGACATCTGGATAGCTGTGCACTGTTTATCCAAATGTGCTAAAGCCAAAAGAGAAATTTTTGTGCAAGTTTTAGTCAGTATGATTTTTGTACGAAATTATTTCTGAAAAATACGCTTACAGACGCTAACGGAGAAAGGGTTGATTAGGGGAATAACTAACGATTTGTTAACAAAAGTTGACAAGATGAAGGGAAGAAGGGCCAGCGTGTGCTGGCCCAGAAAGGATTAGAACGTTGCGTTACGCGGCGTGCGTGGGAACGGGATCACATCGCGAACGTTCTGAACGCCGGTCACGTAGGCAATCAGACGTTCAAAGCCGAGGCCAAAGCCGGCATGCGGTACGGTACCGTAGCGACGCAGATCGCGATACCACCAGTAGTCCTCTTTGTTGAGGCCCATCTCAGCCATACGTGCATCCAGCACGTCCAGACGCTCTTCACGCTGGGAACCACCGATGATTTCACCGATGCCCGGTGCCAGCACGTCCATGGCCGCCACGGTTTTACCGTCGTCGTTGAGACGCATGTAGAACGCTTTGATCTCTTTCGGGTAGTTTTTCACTACAACCGGCGCTTTGAAGTGCTCTTCAGCCAGGTAGCGCTCGTGCTCGGAAGAGAGATCCACGCCCCAGTAAACCGGGTTCTCAAACTGCTTGCCGCAGTTTTCCAGAATAGTGACTGCGTCGGTGTAGTCTACCTGCGCGAAGTCCGCCTCGATGAAGCGCTCCAGACGCGTCACGGCATCTTTATCAACGCGCTCGGCAAAGAACTTCATGTCATCTGCACGTTCGGTCAATACCGCTTTAAAGGCATACTTCAGCATGGCTTCCGCCAGCGCGGCATTATCTTCCAGATCGGCGAAGGCGATCTCCGGCTCCAGCATCCAGAACTCAGCCAGGTGACGGCTGGTGTTGGAGTTTTCCGCACGGAAGGTTGGGCCAAAGGTGTAGATTTTTGACAGCGCACAGGCGTAGGTTTCGCCGTTCAGCTGGCCGGAAACGGTCAGGAAGGACTCTTTGCCAAAGAAGTCTTTGTCAAAATCAACCTTGCCCTGGTCGTTGCGCGGCAGGTTTTCCAGATCCAGCGTAGAGACGCGGAACATCTCGCCAGCGCCTTCAGTATCGGAGGCGGTGATCAGCGGGGTCGAGACCCAGAAGAAGCCCTGCTCGTCAAAGAAGCGGTGCAGCGCCTGCGCCAGGGTGTGGCGTACGCGGGCCACCGCGCCGATCAGGTTGGTGCGCGGACGCAGGTGCGCCACTTCACGCAGGTACTCGATGCTGTGGCGCTTGGCCGCCATCGGGTAGGTGTCCGGATCTTCAACCCAGCCAGTCACGTCGACATGGCTTGCCTGGATCTCAAAGCTCTGGCCCTGGCCCGGAGAAGCAACAACCGTGCCGGTTACCACCACGGAACAGCCGGTGGTCAGGTGCAGGACTTCATCATTGTAATTGGGCAGAGAATTATTAATAACGGCCTGTACAGGATCAAAGCAGGAACCGTCATAGACGGCCAGGAAGGAGATGCCAGCTTTTGAATCTCGGCGGGTACGTACCCATCCGCGCACGGTGACTTCTTGGTCAACGGCGACGCGGCCCTGGAGTACGTGGGCTACAGGCACAACGCTCATAATATTCTCTCTGTTAATTATATGAAAAATACGCTTTCCACCCAAAGAGGGGGTTTGCCTATGTTACCTGGCGTGCGCCATCAGACAAGCAGAATTAACAGTAAGAAGGGAAGAAATAAGAAATTAATAAGGGAAAAGGGAGCCGAAGCGGCTCCCTGCAAGGATTAGCTGGCTTTTTTAACCTGCGGCAGATCGAACGCCTCACGCAGCGCCCGAACAAAGGCTTTATCATGACAGATGGTTTTACCCGGGCTGTCAGAGAGTTTTGCCACCGGCTTGCCGTTACACTCCACCAGCTTAATGACGATGTTCAGCGGCTTCACCTGCGGAATGTCACAGGTCAGGCGCGTGCCAATGCCAAAGCTCAGATTCACCCGCGCGGCGAAGTGGCGGTAGAGATCCAGGGCTTTCTTGAGGTCGAGGTTATCCGAGAACACCAGCACCTTACTGAGCGGATCGATACCCAGCTTTTGATAGTGGGCAATCGCTTTTTCACCCCACTCAACCGGATCGCCTGAGTCGTGGCGCAGGCCCTGATAGCGGGAGGCATACTCTGGACCAAAGTCGCGCAGGAAGGCGTCCATGGTGATGCAGTCGGTCAGGGCAATACCCAGCTGGTCGGGGTATTCGGTCAGCCAGGCGGCAAGGGCGGCGCGCTGGCTGGTGGCCAGTTCGGGGCTGATCTGCTGGTGAGCCTGGAACCACTCGTGTGCCTGGGTGCCCATCGGAGTTAAGTTCAGGCGGCGAGCGAGATCGTAGTTGCTGGTGCCGACAAACCACGGCTCCTGCTGCAGGCGCTCAACGATAGCCTGCTGTACGTCGCGGGAGAAGCGGCGGCGGGTGCCGAAGTCCATCAGACGGAAGCGGGACATATCCAGTCCGGCGGTCATCTCGGAGAAATCCGCCAGCTTCGCTTCGAGGGTGGCCAGCGCTTCACTGACGCCCGCATCCGGCGAGCGGTAGCGGTGCACCACCTCGCTGATCGCTGCCAGAAGCGGCACCTCCCACATGATCACCTCGCGCCATGGGCCAGCGAGGCGAATAGAGAGCTTGCCCTGGTCGTTGGCGATCACCACCTGGCTTGGGTCATAGCGGAACGTCCGCAGCCAGTCGAGATAGTCGGCGCGGAAGAAGGGCAGGTTGGAAAGCCACTGGTATTCATCATCCTGCAGGCGCAGATGCTGCATGGCATCAACCTGCGCGCGAATAGCATCCGCATAGATACCCAGCAGGTCATCGCCCCGGCAGCGAAACTCAGCCGACACGTGGACATCATGATATTGATGAAAAACCGCCTGCTGCATATGCAGCTTATAGGCATCGGTATCAAGCAGCGTTCGCAGAATAGGGGTCGCGAGTTGTGTCATGGTGCGCCGTAGCATCCTCTCACTGGTGCGTATCCATCAAAGCCAAAGCAGATAAAGACGCAGGAGTATACCTTGATTATCGGTTTAATGAACCTGGATCACAACACAACCGCGTAAGATGTTCGAGAGCAATTTGTGCCTCTGTTATCAAAATGTAGCAAACAGGGCTTTTTGCCTTGAAAAGAGTGAGTTTCCGCGTAGCGCGAATGAGGCAACAGGAATAGACTGAGTCGTTACCCTAATGAGATGCTAAAGGTTTTTTATGACTCAACAGCCCCAAGCCAAATACCGCCACGACTACCGTGCGCCAGATTACCTGATTAGCGATATTGACCTGACTTTCGATCTTGATGCTGTTAAAACCGTCGTTACGGCAGAAAGCACCGTCTCTCGCCATGGCGCAACGGCCGAGCCTTTACGTCTTAACGGCGAAGATTTGACGCTCGTCTCCCTCCACGTAGACGGTCAGCCGTGGTCTGATTACCAGATCGCTGAGAACGCGCTGGTCATCAATAACCTGCCGGATCGTTTTACCCTGCGCATCGTCAACGAGATTAGTCCGGCCGCCAATACCGCGCTGGAAGGGCTCTACCAGTCAGGCGAAGCGCTCTGCACCCAGTGTGAGGCCGAGGGCTTCCGCCATATTACCTGGTACCTCGACCGTCCAGACGTGCTGGCGCGCTTTACCACTAAAATCATCGCCGATAAAAGCAAATATCCGTTCCTGCTCTCCAACGGTAACCGCGTAGGCGAAGGCGAGCTGGAGAACGGTCGTCACTGGGTACAGTGGCAGGATCCGTTCCCGAAACCGTGCTACCTGTTTGCGCTGGTGGCCGGTGATTTCGACGTGCTGCGCGACACCTATACCACCCGCTCCGGTCGCGAGGTGGCGCTGGAGCTGTTTGTCGATCGCGGCAACCTCGACCGCGCCCCATGGGCGATGACCTCCCTGCAAAACTCCATGAAGTGGGATGAGGAGCGCTTTGGTCTTGAGTACGACCTCGACATCTATATGATCGTCGCCGTGGATTTCTTCAACATGGGGGCGATGGAGAACAAAGGCCTTAACGTCTTTAACTCCAAATATGTGCTGGCCCGCACCGACACCGCTACCGATAAAGACTACCTCGATATTGAGCGCGTGATTGGCCACGAATACTTCCATAACTGGACCGGCAACCGCGTGACCTGCCGCGACTGGTTCCAGCTGAGCCTGAAAGAGGGGCTAACCGTGTTCCGCGATCAGGAGTTCAGCTCCGATCTCGGCTCCCGCGCGGTGAACCGCATCAGCAACGTGCGCACCATGCGCGGCCTGCAGTTTGCGGAAGATGCCAGCCCGATGGCGCACCCGATCCGTCCCGACAAAGTGATCGAGATGAACAACTTCTATACCCTAACGGTGTATGAGAAGGGGTCTGAGGTGATCCGCATGCTGCATACCCTGCTGGGGGAAGAGAACTTCCAGCGCGGGATGCAGCTCTACTTTGAGCGCCACGACGGCAGCGCCGCCACCTGCGACGATTTCGTGCAGGCGATGGAAGACGCCTCCAACGTTGACCTCTCTCATTTCCGTCGCTGGTACAGCCAGTCCGGTACGCCGATTGTGAGCGTGCGCGACGACTACAACCCAGAGACCGAGCAGTACACCCTGACCATCAGCCAGCGCACGCCGCCGACGCCGGATCAGGAAGAGAAGCTGCCCCTGCACATTCCGTTTGATATTGAGCTGTACGACAACGAGGGCCAGGTAATCCCGCTGCAAAAAGAGGGGCACCCGGTGCACAACGTGCTCAACGTTACTCAGGAAGAGCAGACCTTTGTCTTTGATAAGGTCTACTTCCAGCCGGTGCCATCCCTGCTGCGCGAATTCTCTGCGCCGGTGAAGCTGGAGTATAAGTGGAGCGATCAGCAGCTGACGTTCTTGATGCGCCATGCGCGCAACGACTTCTCCCGCTGGGACGCGGCCCAGAGCCTGCTGACCACCTACATCAAGCTGAACGTGGCTCGCCAACAGCAGGGCCAGCCGCTGTCGCTGCCGCTGCACGTGGCCGACGCCTTCCGGGCAATCCTGCTGGATGCGGATATCGATCCGGCGCTGGCGGCAGAGATCCTGACCCTGCCTTCTCCAGGCGAAATGGCCGAGCTGTTCGACATCATCGATCCGGTGGCGATCGTTGCCGTCCGCGAGGCGTTGACCCGCACCCTGGCGACCGAGCTTTCCGACGAGTTCCTTGCGGTCTACAACGCGCATAAGCTCGATGCCTACCGGGTTGAACATGCGGATATCGGCAAGCGCTCGCTGCGCAACACCTGCCTGCGCTATCTGGCGTTTGGCGACGTGAAGCTGGGCGATGCTCTGGTTACTCAGCAGTATCACACCGCGGACAACATGACCGACGCGCTGGCGGCGCTCTCTGCCGCCGTCGCGGCGCAGCTGCCGTGCCGTGACGCGCTGATGCAGGAGTACGATGATAAGTGGCATCAGGACGGCCTGGTGATGGATAAGTGGTTTATTCTGCAAGCCACCAGCCCGGCCAGCAACGTGCTGGAGACCGTGCGCGGCCTGCTTAACCACCGCTCCTTTACCCTCAGCAACCCAAACCGCGTGCGCTCGCTGATTGGCGCATTCGCCGGCAGCAACCCGGCGGCGTTCCATGCTGAAGACGGCAGCGGCTACCGTTTCATGGTTGAGATGCTGACCGAGCTTAACAGCCGTAACCCGCAGGTGGCGTCGCGTCTGATTGAGCCGCTGATCCGCCTGAAACGTTACGATGAAGGGCGTCAAACCCAGATGCGTGCCGCGCTGGAGCAGCTGAAAGGTCTGGAAAACCTCTCGGGCGATCTCTACGAGAAGATCGCTAAGGCGCTGGCCTAATAGATCGCCGGGCGGCAGCACGCTGCCCGGTTTTTTTTTACCCTCTCCAGGAAAACGTTTGCGTTTTAGCTGAATTATTTGCCTCAGGTCAATTCCCTTTCGCCGCGCAATCGCAGATAATACGCCCCCGGTTTGCACACCGGGAATCCAGGAGAGTTCATGTACTACCCCTTCGTTCGTAAAGCCCTTTTCCAGCTCGACCCTGAGCGCGCTCATGAATTGACGTTTCAGCAATTACGCCGTATTTCCGGCACGCCTTTAGCCGCGCTGGTACGCCAGAGCGTGCCGCACAAACCGGTCTCCTGCATGGGGCTGACCTTTAAGAATCCGCTGGGTCTGGCGGCGGGTCTGGATAAGAACGGTGAGTGCATCGATGCGCTGGGCGCAATGGGCTTTGGCTCGATTGAGATCGGCACCGTGACGCCGCGCCCGCAGCCGGGTAACGACAAGCCGCGTATCTTCCGCCTGGTCGAGGCCGAGGGATTAATTAACCGCATGGGGTTCAATAATCTTGGCGTGGATAACCTCGTTGAGAACGTTAAAAAAGCCCATTTTGACGGCGTGCTGGGCATTAATATCGGCAAAAATAAAGATACGCCGGTAGAGCAGGGGAAAGATGACTACCTGATCTGTATGGATAAAGTCTATCGCTACGCGGGCTACATTGCGATTAATATCTCCTCGCCAAACACCCCGGGCCTGCGCTCGCTGCAATACGGTGAGGCGCTGGACGATCTGCTCGCCGCCATCAAAAATAAGCAGCACGAGCTGCAGAATATTCATCATAAATATGTCCCTGTGGCGGTGAAAATTGCTCCCGATCTCTCCGTTGAGGAGTTAATTCAGGTGGCCGATAGCCTGGTTCGCCATAATATTGATGGCGTGATCGCCACCAATACCACGCTCGAAAGAGGGCTGGTGCAGGGAATGAAACACGGTAATGAGACCGGAGGCTTAAGCGGCCGTCCGCTACAGCTAAAAAGCACCGAAATTATTCGCCGCCTGGCGCAGGAGCTGAACGGTCTGCTGCCGATTATCGGCGTCGGCGGAATCGACTCCGTTATCGCCGCGCGGGAGAAAATAGCTGCCGGTGCGACGCTGGTGCAGATCTATTCCGGCTTTATATTTAAAGGCCCGCCGCTGATTAAAGAGATCGTTACCCACATCTAATCCTTTACGTCTAAATGTTAACCAGGGCTTTATTTCCGGCCCTGGTTGTTTTATATTCCCCTCGTTGTTGTTTATTTAAACGTTCTCATTATTGACATTTTGTGATAAGCGGAACGGTAACAACGGACACAAAAGCAGCAGGACGCTTAAGGGGGAGCGGAGAGGAATATGCGAATCAAACCTGACGATAACTGGCGCTGGTATTACGACGAAGAGCACGATCGAATGATGCTCGATCTCGCCAATGGGATGCTATTTCGCTCCCGTTACGCCCGTCGGATGCTGACGCCAGACGCGTTCGCACCCTCTGGTTTCTGCGTGGATGATGCCGCCCTCTACTTCTCCTTTGAGGAGCGTTGCCGCGAGTTTGAACTCTCTCGGGAGCAGCGGGCCGAGCTGGTGCTGAATGCGCTGGTGGCGATCCGTTTTCTCAAGCCGCAGATGCCAAAAAGCTGGCACTTCCACTCCTACGGCGACAGCTGGCAGCCCGATCTGGGCGAAGCCGCCAGCGTCTGGCTCAGTGATACCGCCGAGCAGGTCAATTTGTTGGTCGTCGAGCCGGGTGATAACGCTACGCTCTGCCTGCTGGCCCAGCCCGGCGTGGTGATTGCCGGGCGTACGATGCAGCTTGGCGATGCGATCAAGGTGATGAACGATCGTATGCGACCGTTGCCCCAGATGTATAGCCTGGAGCAGGCGGTTTAAGGCTCCAGCACCAGCGGCGTTTTGGGAATACAGCTGCAGCTCAGAATGGTGCCGTCGTCGCCAATGGCGGACTGCTTCAGGGCGCTCACTTCCCCCTCTACAAGACGTACGCGGCAGGAGCCGCAGATCCCGGCTCGGCAAGAGTAGGGCACACGGATCCCCTGGCTCTCCAGCTGTTCAAGCAGCACCTGCTGGTTATTTCCCATAAAGGTCTCTCCCTGCCAGCCAATGGTCACCGTCGACGCTGCCTGCTTCTCAATCTCCAGCGTCTCAACCGGCTCCCCTGCACCGTACACTCTCGCCGGACCGCTCGCCAGCACGCTCACCTCGTCACCAACGCGGATCACGCCGCTGTTACGGGCGATCAGGTTCTGGCCGAAATCGACGTCGCCACTATCGACGGCGGTGCGGAATTGTTGCAGGGTGTGCAGCGGTTCACCGGCCGGGTGTTTCTGGCCGCGCTCGGGGCTGATGGTGGTAAATACGCAGCGGCTACAGGGTTTGACCACGTCAAAGATCACTTCGCCGATGCGCACGGTTTTCCAGGTATCTTCTTCCCATGCCTGCGCCCCGGTGACCACCAGGTTCGGACGAAACTGCTCCATCTGGATGCTGGCCGGGCAGCGGTTTTGCAGATCGCGCAGCGAGGCGTCGTTGGTAAGCAGGTAAGGAAAGCCGTCGGCAAAGGAGAGCGGCACGCTTTCAAAGCGCTTCACCCGACGAGTGGGCTCCTGACCTACCCAGCGCAGCTGGACTTCGCGATTAAAAAAGCCGCTGAGCCACTGGTTGATCGCCGCCGGGGCAATTAATGCGGTAAAATGGTTGCCCCAGACCTCCGTCGGCGCGGCATTGCTGATGAAATCGGCAAAGCGGACCAGCGCGCTGCTGCCGTCGGGCGCGGTGAGATGGAGCCCGTCATGCAGCGGCGACGGGATAAAACGTACCAGCTGCGGATACTGACGGGCGGTAATAAAGGTACCGTCGGGTTCAGTAAGCATAAAGATGCGGTCACAAGCCAGACCGCTGATGTCGGCCAGGGCGTGCGTGAGGCCAATTCCGCGCATCGATTTGACCGGATGTATAAAAAGCCGCGACAGGGTAGCCACTGCGCCCTCCATGGGTGTGAAAATAGGGTCTCAACTTTATGACATCCAACTTATATTGGCTATAATGCGCAACAATTTTATTAGAGTAAAAGTGACGATATGAATTCTCTGTTTGCCAGTACGGCCCGTGGGCTGGAAGAGCTATTAAAAACTGAACTGGAAAACCTCGGGGCGCAGCACGTCCAGGTGGTTCAGGGCGGTGTCCATTTTGAAGGGGACACCCGGCTCATTTACCAGAGCCTGATGTGGAGTCGTCTGGCTTCGCGCATTATGCTGCCGCTGAACGAGTGCAAGGTCTACAGCGACCTCGATCTCTATATGGGCGTGCAGGCGATTGACTGGACGGAGATTTTCAACCCCGGCGCGACCTTCGCCGTGCACTTCAGCGGGCTGAATGAAGAGATCCGCAACAGCCAGTACGGTGCCATGCGGGTAAAAGACGCCATCGTCGACAGCTTCACGCGTAAGAATATGGAACGCCCGAACGTCGATCGCGAGCAGCCGGATATGCGTATCAACGTCTGGCTGAATAAAGAGACGGCGCATATTGCCCTCGATCTCAGCGGCGACGGCCTGCACCTGCGCGGCTATCGCGACCGGGCCGGGCTTGCCCCCATGAAAGAGACCCTGGCGGCGGCGGTCGTCATGCGCTCTGGCTGGCAGCCGGGTACGCCGCTGCTTGATCCGCTCTGCGGCTCCGGCACCCTGCTGATTGAGGCGGCAATGCTCGCTACCGATCGTGCACCGGGCCTGCACCGTGGGCACTGGGGCTTTAGCGGTTGGGCGCAGCACGACGAGGCGCTGTGGAAAGAGGTGAAAACCGAGGCCCAGACCCGCGCCCGTCAGGGGCTGGCGGACTACGGCTCGCGCTTCTACGGCTCCGACAGCGACGCCCGGGTTATCGATATTGCCCGCAGCAACGCCCGCCGCGCAGGCGTCGGCGAGCTGATCGATTTTAACGTCAAAGACGTGGCCCAGCTGACCAATCCACTGCCGGAAGGGCCGCACGGTACCGTGCTGAGTAACCCGCCGTACGGTGAGCGTCTGGAGAGCGAACCGGCGCTGATTGCCCTGCATAGCCTGCTGGGCCGCACCCTGAAAAACAACTTCGGCGGCTGGAACGTCTCCCTGTTCAGCGCCTCGCCGGAGCTGCTTAACTGCCTTCAGCTGCGCGCCGACCGCCAGTTTAAGGCTAAAAACGGCCCGCTGGACTGCGTACAGAAAAACTACTCCATCGCAGAAAACTTCGGTGATATCAAAGGCAGCGGCATGGCGGAAGATTACGCCAACCGCCTGCGCAAGAATGTCAAAAAGCTGGAGAAGTGGGCGCGCCAGGAGGGGATCGAGTGCTATCGCCTGTACGATGCTGACCTGCCGGACTATAACGTGGCGGTAGACCGCTACGCCGACTGGGTGGTGGTGCAGGAGTACGCTCCGCCGAAAACCGTCGATGCGCAGAAGGCCCGTCAGCGTCTGCTGGATGTTATTGCCGCCACCATTACGGTGCTGGGCATTGCGCCTAACAAGCTGGTGCTAAAGACCCGCGAGCGGCAGAAAGGCAAGAACCAGTATCAGAAGATGAACGAGAAGGGCGAATTCATGGAGGTGAGCGAATACAACGCCCGCCTGTGGGTTAACCTGACCGACTATCTGGATACCGGCCTGTTCCTGGATCACCGTATCGCCCGCCGGATGCTCGGTCAGATGAGCAAAGGTAAAGATTTCCTCAACCTCTTCTCCTACACCGGCAGCGCCAGCGTGCACGCGGGTCTGGGCGGAGCGGCATCGACCACCACCGTCGATATGTCACGCACCTACCTGGAGTGGGCCGAGCGCAACCTGCGCCTGAACGGCCTCACCGGTCGCCAGCATCGCCTGATGCAGGCCGACGTGATGGGCTGGCTACGGGAGACCGACGAGCAGTTCGATCTGATCTTTATCGATCCGCCGACCTTCTCTAACTCCAAGCGAATGGAAGAGGCGTTTGACGTTCAGCGCGATCACCTGAGCTTGATGAAAGACTTAAAACGGATGCTGCGTAAAGGCGGCACGATTATGTTCTCAAATAACAAACGCGGTTTCCGCATGGACCACGACGGGCTGGCTGAACTGGGGCTGAAAGCACAAGACATTACCCAAAAAACACAGTCGCAGGATTTCGCCCGCAACCGTCAGATCCATAACTGCTGGCTGATTACCGCAGCCTGAGAGGAATAGAACACAATGTCATTAATTAGTATGCACGGTGCCTGGCTGTCGTTCAGCGACGCACCGCTTCTGGATAACGCCGAGCTTCATATCGAAGACAACGAGCGCGTCTGCCTGGTCGGACGTAACGGCGCGGGTAAATCCACCCTGATGAAGATCCTTAACCGCGAACAGGGCCTCGACGATGGCCGCATCGTCTATGAGCAGGATCTGGTTGTGGCACGTTTGCAGCAGGATCCGCCGCGTAACGTCGCCGGCAGCGTCTACGATTTTGTCGCCGAGGGTATCTCAGAGCAGGCGGAGTATCTCAAGGGGTACCATGAGATCTCCCATCTGGTGATGATCGATCCGAGCGAAAAGAACCTCAACGAGATGGCACGCCTGCAGGAGCTGCTGGATCACTACGGCCTCTGGCAGATGGAGAACCGCATCAACGAGGTGCTGGCCCAGCTTGGCCTGGAGGCCGATATGGCGCTGGCCTCACTCTCCGGTGGCTGGCTACGTAAGGCGGCTCTGGGCCGTGCGCTGGTGAGCAACCCGCGCGTGCTGCTGCTGGATGAGCCGACCAACCACCTGGATATCGAAACCATCGACTGGCTGGAAGGGTTCCTGAAAACCTTCAACGGCACCATTATCTTTATCTCCCATGACCGTTCGTTTATCCGCAATATGGCGACGCGCATTGTCGATCTCGATCGCGGCAAGCTGGTGACCTATCCAGGCAACTACGATCAGTACCTGCTGGAGAAAGAGGAGGCGCTGCGGGTCGAAGAGCTGCAAAACGCCGAATTTGACCGCAAGCTGGCCCAGGAAGAGGTGTGGATCCGTCAGGGCATCAAAGCGCGTCGTACCCGTAACGAAGGGCGTGTCCGGGCGCTGAAGGCGATGCGTCGCGAGCGCAGCGAGCGCCGTGAGGTGATGGGCAGCGCGAAGATGCAGGTTGAAGAGGCCTCCCGCTCTGGCAAAATCGTTATTGAGATGGAGAACGTCCACTACGGCGTGGACGGCAAGAAGCTGGTCACCGATTTCTCCGCTCAGGTACAGCGCGGGGATAAAATTGCCCTGATCGGCCCGAACGGCTGTGGTAAAACCACGCTGCTGAAGCTGATGCTCGGCCAGTTACAGGCTGACAGCGGACGTATTCATATCGGAACCAAGCTGGAAGTGGCCTACTTTGACCAGCACCGTGCCGAGCTGGATCCGGATCGCACGGTGATGGATAACCTTGCCGAAGGCAAGCAGGAGGTGATGGTTAACGGTAAGCCGCGCCACGTGCTGGGCTACCTGCAGGACTTCCTGTTCCATCCGAAACGCGCCATGACGCCGGTACGCGCGCTCTCCGGCGGGGAGCGTAACCGCCTCCTGCTGGCGCGCCTGTTCCTCAAGCCCAGCAACCTGCTGATCCTCGATGAACCGACCAACGACCTCGACGTCGAGACGCTGGAGCTGCTGGAGGAGCTGATTGACGGCTACCAGGGCACGGTGCTGCTGGTGAGCCACGATCGTCAATTTGTCGACAATACCGTGACCGAGTGCTGGATCTTTGAAGGCCAGGGCCGCATTGGCCGCTACGTGGGCGGTTACCAGGATGCGCGGGGCCAGCAGGCTGCCTCTCAGGCGTATAAACAGTCTGTTTCCAAAAAGGTGACAGATATTCCGGCGGCAAAAGCAGAAACTGTCAAACGCGGCGGGAGCAAACTAAGCTATAACCTGCAACGGGAACTTGAGCAGCTACCTCAACGGCTTGAAGAGCTGGAGGCGAATCTCACTGCGCTACAGGCACAGGTGGCCGACGGCGCTTTCTTCAGCCAGCCTCACGAGCAGACGCAAAAGGTTTTAGACGAGATGGCTGCCGCTGAGCAGGCGCTGGAAGCAGCGTTTGAGCGGTGGGAGCAGCTTGAGGCGCTTAAAAACGCGACGTAATCAGGGAGTGCGTATGTGCGAACAACATCATGACACCCGGCACATTTTGTGTTCGCAATGCGATCTGCTGGTGGCTCTGCCGCCGCTTGCGCACGGGCATAAAGCAACCTGTCCGCGCTGCGGCCATACGCTGACCACCCGCTGGGATGCGCCCCGACAGCGTCCGCTGGCCTACGCGGTAGTGGCGCTGTTTATGCTGGTGCTGGCTAATCTGTTCCCCTTCGTTAACATGAAGGTGGCAGGGGTCACCAGTGAAGTGACGCTGATGGAGATCCCACGCGTCATGTTCAGTGAGGACTACGCCAGCCTTGGCACCTTCTTCTTGCTCTTTGTGCAGTTCGTGCCCGCGTTCTGCCTGGTCACCGTCATCCTGCTGGTGAACCAGGTTCCGCTGCCGGATCGCCTGAAACGCAGGCTGGCCCGCATCTTTTTCATGCTGAAAAACTGGGGGATGGCAGAGATCTTTCTCGCCGGGGTGCTGGTCAGCTTCGTAAAGCTGATGGCCTATGGCGATATCGGCGTCGGTAGCAGCTTCATCCCCTGGTGTCTGTTCTGCATTCTGCATCTGCGCGCCTTTCAGTGCGTCGATAAACGCTGGCTGTGGGACGACATCGCGCCCGCGCCAGCGCTTGCCCAGCCGCTGCGCGTCGGCGTGCCGGGCATTCGTCAGGGGCTGCGCTCCTGCGCCTGCTGCACGGCGGTGCTGCCCGTTGACCAGACGGTGTGCCCCCGCTGTCACAGCCATGGCCACGCCCGGCGCAGGAACAGCCTTCAGTTAACCATGGCGCTGCTGGTCACCTCCATCCTGCTCTATCTGCCGGCCAATATTTTGCCCATCATGATCACCGATCTGCTCGGGGATAAAATGCCCTCGACCATTTTGGCCGGGGTGATCCTGCTCTGGAGCGAAGGCTCCTATCCGGTGGCGCTGGTGATCTTTATCGCCAGTATTATGGTGCCTACTCTGAAGATGATCGCCATCGCCTGGCTCTGCTGGGATGCGAAAGGGCACGGCAGGCGCGACAGCGAGCGCATGCACCTGATTTATGAGGTTGTTGAATTTGTGGGCCGCTGGTCAATGATCGACGTCTTCGTTATCGCCGTACTCTCTGCCCTGGTTCGAATGGGCGGATTAATGAATATTTACCCCGCAATGGGCGCGCTGATGTTTGCGCTGGTTGTCATCATGACGATGTTTGCGGCCATGACCTTCGACCCACGCCTGTCGTGGGATCGTGAGCCAGAATTAAGCCAGAAGGAGTCGTAAAACATGGAGACCAAAGGTGGGGAAGCCAAAGTGCAGAAGGTGAAGAACTGGTCGCCGGTGTGGATCTTCCCAATTGTCACGGCGCTGATCGGGGCCTGGATCCTCTTTTATCACTATAGCCATCAGGGGCCAGAGGTGACGCTGATCACCACCAATGCTGAAGGCATCGAGGCGGGTAAAACCACCATCAAGAGCCGCAGCATTAACGTCGGCGTGGTGGAGTCCGCAACGCTGACCGACGATCTGACCCACGTTGAGATCAAAGCGCGCCTGAACGCCGATATGCAGAAGCTGCTGCACGGCGACACGGTGTTTTGGGTGGTGAAGCCGCAGGTAGGCAGGGAAGGGATCAGCGGGTTGGGCACGTTGCTCTCCGGGGCCTATATCGAGCTGCAGCCAGGCACCAAAGGCGGCGTACGTGATGATTACCAGCTTCTGGATTCGCCGCCGCTAGCACCGCCAGATGCAAAAGGGATCCGCGTGGTGCTCGACAGTAAAAAAGCGGGTCAGCTCACCCCCGGGGATCCGGTGCTGTTTCGTGGCTATCGCGTCGGCTCGGTAGAGACCAGCGTTTTCGATCCGCAGAAACGCACCATGAGCTATCAGCTGTTTATCAACGCACCTAACGATCGTCTGGTGACCAGCAACGTCCGCTTCTGGAAAGACAGCGGTATCGCGGTCGATCTCACCTCGGCGGGCATGCGCGTAGAGATGGGGGCGCTGACCACTCTGTTTGGCGGCGGCGTCAGCTTTGACGTGCCTGACGGCATCGATCTAGGCCAGCCGGTGGCCGAGAAAACCGAGTTCGATCTCTACGATAACCAGCGCAGCATTCAGGAGTCGCTCTATACCCAGCACCAGGATTTCCTGCTGTTCTTCAAAGATTCTATTCGCGGTCTGCAACCAGGCGCACCGGTAGAGTTCCGCGGCATGCGTCTTGGGACCGTCAGCAAGGTGCCATTCTTTATGCCGGGCCTGCGGCAGGCGCTGAACGAGGACTACCGTATTCCGGTGCTGATCCGTATTGAGCCTGAGCGGATCGCAAGCCAGATGGGGGAAAGCCCAGATATTCTCACCAATCTGCCTGAACTGCTGAAGCAGGGGCTACGCGGCTCGCTGAAAACCGGTAACCTGGTGACCGGTGCGCTCTACGTGGATATGGATTTCGTCTCGAAACCGCCGCCGATCACCGGCATCCGCGAGTTTGGTGGTTACAAAATTATTCCGACCGTCAGTAGCGGCCTGGCGCAGATCCAGCAGCGCCTGATGGATACGCTGGATAAGATCAACAATCTGCCGTTGAACCCAATGCTTGAGCAGGCTACCGGCACGCTCGCCGAAAGCCAGCGCACCATGCGTCGCCTGCAAACCACGCTGGACAACCTGAACAAGTTGACCGCCAGCCAGTCGGTGCAGCAGCTGCCGCAGGATATGCAGAAAACGCTGCGCGAGCTGAACCGCAGCATGCAGGGCTTCCAGCCGGGATCGGCAGCCTATAACAAGATGGTGGCGGATATGCAGCGCCTGGATCAGGTTCTGCGCGAGCTGCAGCCGGTATTGCAGACGCTTAACCAGAAGAGCAACGCCCTGGTCTTTGAGGCGAAGGGCAAAAAAGATCCTGAGCCGAAGGGGGTTAAACAGTGAGAAAAGGGATAATGGTCATTGCGGCGCTGCTGCTCAGCGCCTGCAGCAGCGGTAACGAGGAGCCTCGCTACTATCAGTTGCCGAACAATCAGTTGCCAAACAATCAGCAACT
>NZ_LR607338.1:1570570-1583531 GCF_902164725.1 Pseudescherichia vulneris
CCAGCTCTCGCAGTCAGCCGGGTCGCCGAGCATGCTGGCAGCCAGCCAGGGGCAGCGTCAGCTGTGGATTGAGCAGGTTTCTGTCCCGGACTATCTGGCGGGCAACGGCGTGGTTTATCAGACCAGCGACGTGCAGTACGTTATCGCCAACAACAACCTGTGGGCCAGCCCGCTCGATCAGCAGCTGCGCACCTCGCTGGTGGCGAACCTCAGCCGCAATCTTCCGGGCTGGGTGGTCGCCTCTCAGCCGATGGGCAGCGATCAGGATACCCTTAACGTTACCGTGACGGGCTTTCATGGTCGTTATGATGGACACGTGATTGTCAGCGGCGAGTGGCTTCTCAACCATCAGGGCACGCTGATCAAGCGTCCGTTCCATGTGGAGATGACGCAGCCGCAGGATGGCTATGACGCGATGGTGAAGGTGCTGGGCGAAGCGTGGGCGCAGGAGGCCAGCAATATGGCCCGGGAGATAAATCGCCTACCGTAATCGGTATCTGAGCCTGCAATTAATCCTAAAAAAACCACGCGTTCGTTTACGGCAGCGTGGTTTTTTTTCGACTACTCAGTGGGATAAAATCTGTGCCTGCTCACACTTTTTGTACAAATGAAGTTTCGTATATCTCACATTTATGACGTTGGTATGAATTTTGTGCATTGACTGCACGTGGCGATCGCGCTATTTGTTAGATGTGGTTGCACATTTTGTAGCCACTGTTTTCTTTTCCACCAGACTCAAACAATGAGGGAAACGAGGCATGAAGAGACAAAAACGAGATCGCCTGGAACGGGCACATCAACGTGGTTACCAGGCCGGCATTGCCGGACGCTCGAAGGAGCTGTGTCCTTACCAGACGCTGAATCAGAGATCCTATTGGCTTGGAGGCTGGCGAGAAGCCATGGAGGACAGGGTAGTTATCGCCTGATTCTGTCTCTTTAAAAGAAACCTCCGCCTGGCGGAGGTTTCGCCTGTCAGGGGGATCAGAACGCAGAGGTGTCCTTGAACAGACCCACTTTCAGATCGGTTGCGGTGTAGATCTGACGACCGTCAACCAGTACTTCGCCGTCCGCGATGCCCATGATCAGCTTGCGGTTGATCACGCGCTTGAAGTGAATGCGGTAAGTCACTTTAGAGGCAGTAGGTAAAATCTGGCCAGCCAGTTTCACTTCGCCTACGCCGAGGGCACGGCCTTTACCTTCGCCGCCGAGCCAGCCGAGGTAAAAACCAACCAGCTGCCACATGGCATCAAGGCCCAGGCAGCCAGGCATTACTGGATCGCCAATGAAGTGGCAACCGAAGAACCACAGATCCGGGTTGATATCCAGCTCTGCTTCAACATAGCCTTTATCGAAATTACCACCCGTCTCGCTCATTGTGATCACACGATCCATCATCAGCATGTTTCCTGCTGGTAACGGCGGGCCATTTTCGCCAAACAGTTCACCACGACCAGAGGCAAGAAGGTCTTCTTTCGTATAAGAGGATTTGCGTTTATCTACCATGTTCTCAGTAAGCCTTATTTTAGTGAAGCACGCAGGATAGCTAACACGTGTACGCTGAACAACTCCGATCAGTTAGGCGTAAACCAGCCGATCCAGCGTAGCGGCCACGGATAGCGATGACGCGCTTCCTGCTGCGTCGCCTGCGTAATACGTTCCTGAATAGTTTGGACCAGCGTGGTTTGCCCTTCGCCATCCCAGACCAGGTCTGTCAGTAAGGGTAGTGCATCGGTCACATCATCAATGGCCCAGATGAAAAATTGTTCTGCCTGGACCGCATCCAGCAGCTCCTGATGCAGGCAGAGGTGGCGCACGTTGGCCGCCGGGATGATTACCCCCTGCTTGCCGGTTAGGCCCCGGTGCTGGCAGATGGCGAAAAAGCCTTCGATCTTCTCGTTCAGGCCGCCTACCGGCTGTGCCCGCCCAAACTGATCCACCGAGCCGGTAATGGCAATGTGCTGATGCAGCGGGACATCGGCCAGGGCGCTGATCAGCGCGCACAGCTCGGCCATTGAAGCGCTGTCGCCGTCGACTTCGCTGTAGGACTGCTCAAAGGTCAACGACGCCGTGAAAGGCATCTGCTGCTCCAGCTCCAGCTCGGCCATCAGGAAGGATTGCATGATCATCATGCCCTTGGCATGGATGTTGCCCCCCAGCTCGGCTTTCCGCTCGATATCGTGAAACTCGCCGTCGCCGATATGTACCACGCAGCTAATGCGCGACGGTTCGCCATAGGGGCGGGGGTGGCCGGGAAACTCAACCACCGACAGGGCGTTGATCTGCCCCACGCGATCGCCTTCGGTCTCAATGAGGATCTGTTCAAGCAGGATCTCATCCAGCATACGCTCCGGCAGATAGCCTTCACGCCACTCGCGCTGGCTCAGCATGGTACGCAGCTGCTCTGCGTCGAAGGTGCTCTCCTCGGTAAAGGCGGAGACTTCACGCAGCTGGCGCGCAAGCCACAGCGGACAGAGCGGCAGCGTCTCCTGATCGTCGGTGTAGCGTACCGCGGCACGGATAAACGCCGGCCAGGCATCTTCAGCCGGAGTCGGAAGTCCGGCCTGCTCGGCGTTAAGGATCACCCACTGACGCCAGGTGGCAAGTGCGTCCAGATCGGTGATCTGGATGGTCTCTTCATACTCGCTGTAGATAGATTGGGCAGCCAGATCCGGCTCCATCTCCTGGAAATCTGCCAGCGACTCGCGCTCGCCGACCAGAATAACCTTTAGCGTCAGCGGCATAGCGGGCACGCTAACGGGCAGGGGACGCGACTCGTCAAAGGAGACCCAGTCAAAACGCTGGCGCGTCACGATGGATTTCAGGCGCATCCAGAGCAGCGGCTGGCTCAGCAGGGTGCGCAGCGATACGACCAGCACGCCGCCGTTGGCTTGATGGACCAGGCCGGGCTCAAGGGTAATTTCATTATTGAACTGGCGCAGGCAACCGAAAAGCTGCTCGGCTTCTACCCAATCTGCAGTCACTACGTCGCTCTGCCCGGCAAAGTTCGCCTGCGCGCTGGTGGCGGGCTTGACGCTTACCGTACGGCCAGCAACGCTGTACTCAACGCCGACAACCGGCGACGTCGCGGGTTGGAGTTCACGGGCAGCGGCAGCGATCAGGGCCAGATACTCCGGCTCTTCCGGCGCTTTGGCCAGTAAAAAGCGAGATGATGCAGACGGATGCAGTAGCTGCTCCAGCGCGTACTGCAAACGAGGTTGCGTGTCACCAAGAGAAAGCTCAGACTCAAGGTCAACGTCAGACGGTGTAAACACCTCCTGATAGCTGTCGGTATCAGGAACAAGGTCTTGCCAGGCTAGTTTAGTAATGGTCAATGTTGAGGTTTTATCGTCAGCTGTAAAGGGCGGAATTATAGCGTAAGCGGCAATTCAGCACACGCGGAATAGATGCTTTTACCCCTTTCCCGGGACCGCTTAGCTCACGGGATGTGATTTCTTTTCAGCAGATTGGCAAAAAACTGATATTCTGAACTAAGTTACACGGTAACACTGAGATCGCAATGAAATATCAACAACTGGAAAATCTCGAAAGCGGCTGGAAATGGAAGTACCTGGTGAAAAAGCACCGCGAAGGTGAACTCATCACGCGCTATTTAGAAACCAGTGCGGCTAAAGAGGCCGTCGATCTGTTGCTGAAGCTCGAATACGAACCGGTTCGCGTTAACGACTGGATTGCGCAGCACATGAATGCCGCGTTAATGAACCGCATGAAGCAAACCATCCGCGCCCGGCGAAAACGGCACTTCAATGCCGAGCATCAGCACACGCGTAAAAAATCAATCGATCTGGAGTTTATGGTCTGGCAACGTCTGGCCGGTCTTGCCCAGCGACGGGGGAAAACCCTGTCAGAGACGATTGTGCAGCTGATTGAAGATGCCGAGCATAAAGAGAAGTATGCCAGCAAGATGAGCACCCTGAAGCAGGATCTGCAGGCGCTGCTAGGTAAAGAGTAACGCGTTTTTCAGCCGAGAACAGGCAATAAAAAACCCCGCATAGCGGGGTTTTTTTATAAGACGTAAACTTAAGCCTGCGGCTGAGTTACAACGTCTTTGATACCTTTAACTTCGATCTCAACGCGACGATCCGGAGCCAGGCAGTCGATCAGTGCCGGACGAGCTTTCACGTTGTCACAGGTGTTGCCAGTAACCGGGTTAGATTCACCCATACCACGTGCGGAGATCTTGTTGGACGGGATACCTTTAGAGATCAGGTAGTCAACAACAGACTGAGCACGTTTCTCGGACAGACCCTGGTTGTAAGCGTCAGAACCGATACGGTCGGTGAAGCCCAGAACAACAACGGAACCATCTTTCGGATCCAGGTTGCTCAGCTGGCTGTACATCTGATCCAGAGCCTGCTGGCCTTCTGGTTTCAGAGTCGCTTTGTTGAAGTTGAACAGTACGTCAGACTTCAGAGTGAAGTGCTTGGTAGAAACCTGCGGAGCCGGAGCCGGAGCCGGTGCAACAACCGGAGCTACGTCTTCCTGCTGGCCGAAGCGGTAGGAAACACCTACGCTCAGCATACCGTTGTCTTGACGGGTGCCCAGAGTTTTAGCATCGCCAATGTTGTTAACCCACTGGTATTCCAGACGGGTAGCGATGTCACGGGTCATTGCCCACTCTACGCCACCAGCGAATACTGGGGAAACACCGGTATCGTGGTCTTTGAAGTTCGCACCAGCAACGCCAGGAACCTGAGCTTTAGCGTCTGCACGCCATACCATACCACCCAGACGAGTATAGATATCAACGTCGTCAGTGATTGGGTAACCCAGTTTAGCGGTCAGCTGAACGCCCTGAGATTTGAAAGCACCGTTTACGTTGTCGCCTTTGTACGGCTCACGACCTAACCAGTCGTAACCGAGTTCGAAACCAACGTACGGGTTAACCTGGTAGCCGCCGTATGCGCCAGCGCCGAGCTGGTCTTCACGGGTTGGGCCATTGTTGTCAATGAAACCATTGTCGTGGTACTGGGACCAGCCCAGTTTAGCACCAGTGTACCAGGTGTTATCTTTCGGAGCGGCCTGCGCTACGGTAGCGAAGCCAGCCAGTGCCACTGCAATCGCGATAGCTGTCTTTTTCATTTTTGCGCCTCGTTATCATCCAAAAATCGCCATGAACTTCTCGCCAGAGAAAACACGGTTAAATCCTTCACCGGGGGCATTGCTCAATATTAACTCTACCGATATCTTCGGCTTATGCCGAGCACCCCTGGCGATGTAAAGTCTACAACGTAGTTGGAAACTTACAAGTGTGAACTCCGTCAGGCATATGAAAAAAAAAGAGTTGTAGACACAATATTTAACATTTATGACGATAAATTCGCCATCGAAATATCGTAGTTGCCGCGCCAGACAGGCTTCGCGAGAGAATTTAGCTTAATGACCAAAGGCCTGGAACCGACGCAAAAAAAATCCCAGGAATTATCTTAAACTTACTTAATGAAACAAATTCGAGTGAATTTTTAGGCCGGATGACTGTCCTGAAGCCTGAGGGTCGAAGCGAACCGGTCGCATAATGAACCCCATCGCATTCCCTTCCTGAGCCGCATTAACGAGGCGGCGATGCTCATCTTCCGACAGCTCCTGAGCATGCCAGCCGATAACAACGCTATAGTTGCCCGTCCGTAATGCTTTGATCATCGAGTCCAGCGTATTATCCGGCGAGAGCTGACTAATATGCATCAGCTTACTTAAGGGCAAACCCGCAGACTGTACCCACGCGCGGCTCAATTTTTGCTGCGGCGTCAGCCAAAGCTGCCAGCGGGACTGTTGGCTCAGCTGTTGCAGCAGAGGCAGCAGCAGCAGCTGCGTCATCATCGGCTGGTCTTCACGGTAGACAACTTCACTGATCAGGCCAGCGGCCATAGCGGGCGTGTTGACCTGAGCGCGGTTGCCTGCAAAAGAAGCGTATTGAGATGAGCGATTAGCATAGCCTGAAGTGTACATAGTCATTCCAGCCCTTAGGGTTACTGTATGGATATACAGTACCCCCTGAGCATTTAAAGATCAACCTTATTTTCTGAAAGCGTCTCGCAAATATGGTCTTAATGTGAGGTGAGAAGAAAAATCAACTTGCTGATGTCAGGTAACTTCCCTATGTTCCTTTTTAACGGATGGCTTAAAAATAGAAGATATTTTACGCCTTGATTTTAAAGGAATAATCATGAAAAAAGTATCGTATCAACGAATCTATCAATCTCGGGAATATCTTTCCCCGCTAGGGCAGATCCACCACCGGGCCCTGTTTGGGGGTTACAGCCTCGCCATTGAAGATACGGTCTTCGCGATGGTGGCTGAAGGAGCGCTCTACCTGCGCGCCTGTGAGGAGAGCGCACCCTACTGTGTGAATGCGAAAGCGCCTTTGCTGACCTTTGTGAAGCGGGGCAGGCCCGTGCTGCTGAACTATTTTCGGGTGGATGATGGCCTATGGCAGGATCGCGAAACGCTGCTGACGCTCTGCCAGCATTCGCTGGCGGCCGCCCAGCGCGAAAAGGTGGCGCGGCGGGCGCAAAAGCGGCTCAGGGATCTGCCCAACCTTACCTTTCAGTTAGAGACGCTGCTGTGGTCAGTGGGCATCAAGGATGAGGCAAGCCTGAGACAGCTTGGAGCGAAAGCGTGCTGGCTCAGGCTAAAAGAGCGCAGCCCGCAGTTGAGCATTAAAGTGCTGTTTGCCCTGGAAGGGGCTATCGCGGGTCTACATGAGGCGGCGCTCCCGGCAGATACGCGCCGGGAGCTCACCGTCTGGTTTAAAGAGCTAGAGGCGGAAAGCAGCGTCAATCAGCGGGGCACCTGACGCTGCAGCTGGCAGATCTCCGGCAGCAACCCAATCAGCAGGCCAATCTGCTGCAGAACCAGCGGGGCCTTGCTTTTAGGATCTGGCTCAAGCTGGCGGATCCGCTCAGAGAGCGTTTCCAGCTGTTGTCCCACTCGGACTTCATCGGCAGGCTGATGGTGCAGGGCATCATCTACATAGCAAACGGCGTCATCGAGCAGCTGCAGGATCTCCGGCTGCTGGAGCTGCTCACGGTGCGCGCCCAGCGTGGAGATATAGCTGGTAAAGGTGTGGTTGAGGCAGAGCAGGCGGAAAGCGACGTCGCGGGCCTGCGGCGTGGCGTTCGGCTCGGCGGACATATTTGAGACCACTGATGCGAATTCTGCATCGCCATTGTGGGCGTAGCGCCGGGCAATGCGGTACGCCAGTCGGTTATCGCGTCCCTGATGATACTGCTCCAGAATGGCATCCAGATAGCGGCAGTTGGCGTCAAGTGCCCGCTCCAGCACGCGCGGAAGGTTGCGAAAGCGCCAGTCCGGCCAGATGAAGCTCACCGCCGCCCAGGCAATGGCGCAGCCGATCAGCGTGTCGATAATACGCGGGATCGCCACCTCAAACCCCTCTCCGAGCAGATTAAAGCAGAGCAGCACCAGCAGGGTGATAAACATCGTGGCATGGGCATACTGCACGTTGCGGAAGGCAAAAAAGAGCACCCCGGCGATGACGATCAGCACCAGCTGCCCCTCCAGTGAAGGGACAAAAAGCAGGATCGGTAGCCCTACCGCCACGCCCACCAGCGTGCCGATGATACGCAGCGTTAAGCGGTGGCGGGTGGCGTTATAGTTTGGCTGGCAGACAAACAGGCTGGTCAGTAGGATCCAGTAGCCGTGCTGGAGCCCGGTGAGCTGAATAAAGGCGTAGCCCAGGCAGAGCACTACCGACATTCTTACCGCATGGCGAAACAGGGCCGACTCGGGCGTCAGGTTACGCTTTAAACGCTGCCAGATATCGTCCAGCCCGGTTAGGCTGTCATCGGCAAGCTCGCTTTCAGTACCCTGCTGCGGCTGCATCAGCGCCTGTTCAGACTCTATGGTTGCCAGCTGGGCGTCGATAGCCCGCAGGTTATCCCGCACAAAGCCCAGCGACTCAATATAGTCGGCAGAGGTACCCTGGGCACGGGCGTGCTCAAGCGCCGTATCAAGATGGGCAAAGGCACGCTCAAATTGCGGATCGTGCTGATAAGGCTCGCGCAGCAGAATTGCCCGTGAGAGGCGGGCGCAGGCCCGTGCCTGCATGGCGAGCATCCGCTGAAAGCGAAACATCAGGGAGCTATGGCGAAAGCGCTCGCGCAGCGCGTGATATTGAATATGCGACGAGCTGGCGCGCTCATGAATATCCTGAGCGACAAAATAGTAGTGGAGCGTGCGCCGGGTGCCGCGCTGGCCGCGATCGCCCCGCAGCCTTGTCAGCAGTGAGGCTTTGGTCTGGTTGAGCGTGGTTACCAGTTGGCCGTTGGCCTGCGCCAGATCGTAAAGCGGAGCCTCGGTCTCACTCTCATCGTCATAATCGGGATCGAAGAGGCGTGACTTCTGTTCCAGATAGTTCGCCAGCTGCGCATAGCAGCGCGCGAGGTTGTCCTGTAAGGGACGCACCGGAAACACCAGATGCCCTATTAGCGTCAACAGGCTAAACCACACCGCCCCCGCCAGCAGGAGCAGCGGCTGCTGATACCACTGGTCGAAAAGTGAGATACCCAGCATGGTATAAATAGCGATCAGCAGCGCGCCAAAGGCGATGGTGGCATAGCGCTGTCCCAGGCCGCCCAGCAGAATAAACCCGCAGGTAGAGACGATAAGCCCGAGGGCAAACAGCCACGGCCATGGGAAGAGTAGCTCCACCGAGGCGGAGGCAATAAAGAACGAAACCAGGGTAATAACCAGGTTGCGCAGCCGTCCGGTGAGGCGGTCATCCAAATCCGCCAGCGCGGCGGCCACCACGCCCAGGGTCAACGGGATCGTGAGCTTCACCTCGCCCAGCCACCAGGGCAGGGCAACCGTACCGCTCAGGGCAATAAAAATCCTGACGTTATAGAGCCAGGCACTGTTCCATGTGTAGCGGCGAAGCAGGGGGCTTAACATAAATGACGCGTCCTTCAGATTAGAAACGGGCCCGGGCGTTGGCTTCGCGGGCGGCCTGCGCCGTTTCCACCGACACGACCCGCCGTCCAACCGGCCACAGGGCAATGGCTGCGATTTTAAAGTTAGCGATGCCCACCGGGATGCCAATGATGGTCAGGCACTGGGTGATGCCGGCGAGGATATGCATTACGCACAGCCACCAGCCGAACAGCACCAGCCAGACAATATTCAGCAGCGTGCCGCCGGTGTTCATTATTACGTTACGGCGGGACGGATCGAGTTCATCGACATGTACCGCCTCGTTGCCATACGGCACCAGCGACAGCTTCGCGATCTCCCAGCATGAGCGGGTCAGCGGCAACGTGATGATAAAAACAACGCTCATCACCGTTGCCAGGATCCAAGCCAGCGTAGTCATGAAGCCGCCCAGAAAGAAGTTAAGAATATTCAGTACAGTACGCATAAATCCTCGAAGTTATCTGCCGTATGAAAAGGCGTGCTAAGTGTAACGTCTTTTTGCGCTGGAGCGTAAATTCTCTGGCGGGTACACTGACGGGCAACGTTATGACCAGAGAAACGGCACATCATGGAACTGAAAGCGACTTCACTCGGAAAACGTCTGGCCCAACACCCCTATGACCGGGCGGTCATGCTCCACGCGGGCGTAAAGGTGTCCGGCGATCGCCATGAGTATCTTATTCCCTATAATCAACTTTTGGCGATTGTCTGCAAGCGCGGGCTGGTCTGGGGTGAGCTGGAGTTCGTGCTATCCGATGCCAAAGTGGTGCGCCTGCACGGTACCGAGTGGGCGCAGACCCAGCAGTTCTATCAGCATCTCAACGCCCACTGGCAGGCATGGAGCAGCCAAATGAGCGAGGTGGCCGCCGGCGTGCTACAGGAGACGGTAGAGACTCTCTCCAGCGGTATGAAGGCCAACAGGTGGCTCACCCGCCAGCAGACCACGGGCCTGCAGGATCGGATCCGTCACGCCTTTACGGCGCTGCCGCTGCCGCTGGACCGTCTCGATGAGTTCGATAACTGCCGCGAAGCGTGGCAGCAATGCCAACGCTGGCTAGTGGACGTTGAAGCTAGCCGGGCTGCGCATAACCGCGAGTACACGCGCAAAATGCTGGTACAGTACGCGCCTTTCTTTGCCAGCGTGGAATCTTCACCGCTTAACCCTGCCCAGGCGGAAGCGGTAGTGAACGGCGAGCAGTCGCTGCTGGTGCTGGCGGGAGCGGGCAGCGGAAAGACCTCGGTGCTGGTGGCTCGCGCCGGCTGGTTGCTGATGCGCGGTGAAGCGGCAGCGGATCAGATCCTGCTTCTGGCCTTTGGCCGGAAAGCAGCCCAGGAGATGGACGCGCGTATTCGCGAGCGCCTCAATACCGATGAGATCGCCGCCCAAACCTTCCATGCTCTGGCGCTCGCCATTATTCAACATGGCAGCAAAAAGGTGCCCACCATCAGTGCGCTGGAAAACGATACCGATGCCCGCCAGGCGCTATTTATCGAGGCCTGGCAGCAGCAGTGCAGCGAGAAAAAAGCCCAGGCGAAAGGCTGGCGGCAATGGCTGGAAGAGGAGCTGGAGTGGGAGGTGCCCGAAGGCAACTTCTGGGACGATAAAGCCCTACAGCGCCGTCTTGCCGGGCGGCTTGACCGCTGGGTGAGTCTTATGCGCATGCACGGCGGTGCCCAGGCGGAGATGATCGCTTCCGCGCCGGAAGAGGTGCGGAACCTGTTTTCAAAGCGGGTGAAGCTAATGGCCCCGCTGCTCAAGGCGTGGAAAACGGCGCTGAAGGCGGAAAACGCCGTCGACTTTTCCGGGCTGATCCATCAGGCGATCAATATTCTGGAGAAAGGGCGGTTTATCAGCCCGTGGAAGCATATTCTGGTGGATGAGTTCCAGGACATCTCTCCCCAGCGCGCAGCGCTGCTGGCGGCGCTGCGCAAGCAGAACTCAAACACCACGCTCTTTGCCGTCGGTGATGACTGGCAGGCGATCTACCGCTTTAGCGGGGCGCAGCTCTCCCTGACCACCGCATTTCATCACTATTTTGGCGAGGGGGAAAGCTGCGTGTTGGATACCACCTATCGCTTTACCCACCGTATTGGCGACGTGGCCAACCGCTTTATCCAGCAGAACCCTCACCAGCTCAGAAAGCCGCTTAATAGCCTGGCGGCAGGCGAGAAGAACGCCGTGACGCTAATGACTGACGATCGGCTCGATGCCCTGCTGGATAAGCTCAGCGGCTATGCGAAGCCTGACGAGCGGATTTTGCTGCTGGCGCGCTACCACCACCTCAAGCCCGCCGTGCTGGAGAAGGCCGCAACGCGCTGGCCGCAGCTTTCGCTGGACTTTATGACCATTCACGCCAGCAAGGGACAGCAGGCGGACTATGTCATCGTGCTGGGGCTGCAGGAGGGCAAAGAGGGTTTTCCGGCCCCTGCACGGGAGTCGGTGATGGAGCAGGCGCTGCTGCCTGCGCCTGAGGATTACCCGGACGCAGAGGAGCGTCGTCTGCTATACGTGGCGATGACCCGCGCCCGCAAGCGCGTCTGGCTGCTGTTCAGCAAAGAGTCGCCGTCGCCGTTTGTAGAGGATTTAAAGCAGCTGGGCGTGACGGTAGTGCGCAAACCATAGCATTACGTTCTGTAGGCCGGGTAAGGCGGAGCCGCCACCCGGCGATACATTATTTGAGGCGATCGGCGAGGTAGCGCTGGTAGTCCGGGATCTGAATAGCAAAGCTTTCGCCGAAGTGCGCTGACTCAATAATAAAGTCGGCGGTAGAGACGTTGGTGGCGACCGGGATATTCCACACCGTCGCCAGGCGCAGCAGGGCCTTGACGTCTGGATCGTGCGGCACGGCGTTGAGCGGATCCCAGAAGAAGATCAGCACGTCGATTTTGCTCTCAGAGATTAATGCCCCTACCTGCTGGTCGCCGCCCATCGGCCCGCTCAGCATCGCGTTTACCGGTAGGCCGGTGGCGCGCTGGATCAGGTTGCCGGTGGTGCCGGTGGCATACAGCTCGTGCTGGGCCAGCAGCGCGTGGTGGCGCTCCACCCAGTTCATCAGCATGGTCTTGCAGTGATCGTGAGCCACCAGCGCAATGTGTTTCCGCGCAGGAAGCGTACGTGTCGTCAGTTCCATAATCCGTTTCCATTATTGAATTTGCTACAGATTACTGGAAGCGTTTGATGCTGCAAGAGAAAGGCGTAAAAAAAGCGCGGCTGGAAAAGGGAATGTGATTTAACGCACCCTCAGGAGGGAGGCTGCTGTTTCACCCACTCCATAAAGCGCAGGCGGGTTTGCGTATCGGCCTGCTGATACCAATACTTGAGCCGCAGCTCGGTTAGATCCTGCGACGGCGGCACGTCCAGCTCTGATACGCTAGAGAGCAGCGTTCTGTCATCCGCCATTTGCGTGGCAAACTCTGGTAGAGAAGCGTGCTGTCCCTGCTTGTTATAGCGTTCTGTATCCCTTTCGTAGTCAATCCCCTCCGACGTCTCCGTTACCGGCAGAATGTCAATTCTGGCAGGGATAGCGGCCGCGTGACCATCCAGCAGCGAAATCTGTGGCGAGGCGTCAAACATCTCTGACTCTCTCTGCGTCTCCAGCCGGGGCAGCGTCACGTTGACGAGATTGATAGCGCGGGTATTGAAGCTGACGATCAGCGGCGGAGAGATCCACATCCGCTGCTCGCGGTTGCTCATGCGGATGCTTTTTTCCACGCGAAACACCAGCTGGTGCGGGCCGTTCTCCAGCTCAATACTGCCCGCACCGCGCAGCAGGGAGCTGGAGACCTTTTTGCCGTCGAGGATCAGGAGATCGATCTCCGTTGCCAGGCGCAGGGTCGTTGCGAAAGCGGTAACCGGCATTAAGCAGACAATCAGTGCGGTGGCAAAGCCGGCTCTCATAAAATCTCCGCTGTTTTTTAGGGTTAAAAGCGTGTCTGAACATGTCTAAAGGTATGTTTAGTAACATATAGAGTTATGCTTCTGATTACCCTCTGATCTTGACCCGCCATTTCCGGA
>NZ_LR607338.1:1583631-1586404 GCF_902164725.1 Pseudescherichia vulneris
GGGGCTACATCACTTCTGATTACCCTCATGCAGAGGTATGGGATAGATGGTCGAGTGTCCAGGTTTGGCATACACTTGAGAAAATAGCCTGGAGATGATTATGAAAGAGACCGATATTGCTGGCATTCTGAAATCAACCCACACCATTGCGCTGGTAGGCGCAAGCGACAAGCCTGACCGTCCTAGCTACCGGGTCATGAAATACCTGCTCGACCAGGGCTACCATGTGATCCCGGTCTCGCCGAAGGTGGCGGGAAAAACGCTGCTGGGTCAACAGGGCTACGCGACGCTGGCGGAAATTCCCGAGAAGGTCGATATGGTGGACGTGTTCCGCCAGTCGGAGGCGGCCTGGGGCGTGGCGCAGGAGGCGATTGCCATCGGGGCGCAAACCCTGTGGCTGCAGCTCGGCGTGATCAACGAGCAGGCAGCGGTGCTGGCTCGCGAAGCGGGGTTAAACGTGGTGATGGATCGCTGCCCGGCGATTGAGATCCCACGCCTGGGACTTTCCCGCTAAAAAAAGACCCCGCGCTGGCGGGGTCTTATCAGTTGCGCAGCCGAGGCGCCTGGAGCTGTTTACGGATAGAGCGCGCGAGCTCATCCATCGAGGGTTGTTCCGGATGTTCATCCTGCACTTCGCTGCTGAGCTGAGCTTCGGCCAGGTAGGTATGCACCGGCTGTCCGTCATCATCCTCCATCACCACGTGATACCACGGGGCGACGCGCAGGTCCGGGTTAACGGCCAACTCGTCAGCTGAGGGTTCATCAAGGGAGTATTCCGGGTCGATATCTACCACTACGCCCAAAAATCCCAGCAGGGAGTGGCGCACCTGCTGGCCAATGCCGTATTTGCTGGCAATCATAGTCACCTCCAGGAAACAGTACTTATCCCCAATATGGGGATAAGGTTCCAGAATTCAAGCTACATGACGCGACAGGCAAACCCTTTAAGATACAGTCCTTCCGGGTAGGGAGCGATCACCGGGTGATCGGCGGCCTGACGGAACTGCTCTATAAATTGTACATCACGACCCGCATCTATTGCGGCATCAGCGATGATTTTCTGAAATAAATCGGTGGTCATCAGGCCGGAGCAGGAGAAGGTCAGCAGCACGCCACCGGGATTCAGCAGCTGGATCGCCAGCATGTTGATGTCCTTATAGCCACGGCACGCACCCATCAGCTGGCTTTTGTTCTCCACGAACTTCGGCGGATCCATCACGATAACGTCAAACTTCTCACCACTATCACGATATTTACGCAGCAGCTTGAAAACGTCATCGCGGACAAATTCCGCTTTGCTCAAGTCGAGCTGGTTGAGTTCTACGTTTTGCTTGGCCACGTCCAGCGCCTCCTGAGAGGTATCGACGCTCACCACCTGGGCACAGCCGCCCATCAGCGCAGAGACCGCGAAGCCACCGGTGTAGGAGAAGCAGTTCAGCACACGCTTATCCGCAACGTACTGGCGGGTCGCCAGTCGGCTGTCGCGCTGGTCCAGGTAGTAACCGGTTTTGTGTCCAGCCTGGATATCCACCAGCAGCTTCATGCCATTCTCTTCGATCGGCAGCAGCGGCGGCGGCAGCTCACCGCTCACCGGGCCCTGAGTCAGCTCCAGGCCCTCTTTTTTACGTACCGCCACGTCGCTGCGGTCGTAAATGGCGCACTCGGGGTAGCGCTCATGCAGGGCCGCCACCAGCGCCGGGCGCTGATACTCTGCGCCTGCGCTCAGCAGCTGCAATACCAGGAAGTTGCCGAAGCGGTCGATGGTAATGCCGGGCATACCGTCCGACTCACCGGCGATCAGGCGATAGCTATCCAGACCATCGCGCTTCGCCAGCCAGTCGCGCCACTGCTGGGCCTGGGCCAGGCGGCGGCCAAAGAAGGCGATATCCACGCTTTCGTTTTTATCGAACGTCCAGACGCGGGCGCGGATCTGCGAGGCAGGGGAGTATGCGCCGCGAGCTAACCATTTTCCCTGATGGTCAACGATATCAACGGTTTCACCGAGGGTGGCTTTGCCTTCCATGCGGGCAACCGCACCGGAGAAGACCCAGGGATGACGGCGCAGCAGAGACTTCTCGCGCCCTTTGGCTAACACTAAACGTACGCTCATAATAAATTGTATTGTCTTTATGAAGAAAATGGCCGCCATTTTCCTGGGTTAGGGCAGGAAAAGCAACGCATCAGGCGGGATTAACGATGCGCGTACGTGATGGTAAGGAATAGAATGAGCGCTACAGGATGGTCGATGTATCAGTTACCCGGAGAGAAATAGATTATGCATGAGGATTTTCAGCTGTTTACACCGCTCCCGATGTGGCCTGTTATTGTCTACTATTCGCTCTCCATTGCGGTTTTCGGTATCGCTTACTTCGGGCGTATTCTTGTTCAAAGAAAGAGCAATTATCCTTTTTTCATTTTATATACGTTGGTCATCGTCATGATGGCTGCGATCCAGTTTTGCATTTTTGTGCACGGTACCGCTTTCACCCGTAGCGTCTTTCACGTAGATATCGATGTCGATTTGTATGATTCAATAACGTGGGGGGCGATTGTTTTTGCGCTGCTATTTTTCTTCGCCATGCCGAGAAATGATTTTATGCGCTCGGTAGGCAGGAAGCGGTCCGGAAGATAAAAAAATGCCAGTACCATCAAGGTACTGGCAAGACAGACAGGCAATGAGAGTTAATACTTTCAGTCTGGTACAGAGAAGCGAAGCGGTATGTAGGGAAAAGTCTGATAGTGGCGGTTGCCCTGTTAACAACAGCTCAATAAA
>NZ_LR607338.1:1586504-1594335 GCF_902164725.1 Pseudescherichia vulneris
CAGAGAAGGAGTGTCGCCATGAGTGACGAGAACAGAACCAACGAAAAAGCCTCCGCCTGCGTTAAGTGCTGGGTTCACGGCAGCGTGCAGGGGGTCGGGTTTCGCTACAGTACGCAGCGCGAGGCACATCGCCTTGGCTTGACCGGTTACGCGCGCAACATGGATGACGGCAGCGTTGAGGTCCTTGCCTGCGGTGACGAAGAGAAGTTAGCCGAGCTGATTGAGTGGCTGAAAGCAGGGGGGCCGCGCAGCGCTCGGGTCGACAACGTCTTAACCGAGCCGCATCAGCCCACCCGCGAGTGGACCAACTTTGGTATCCGCTACTAGATGCACTTCACCGGTTTGGGCAGGCCAGCAATCTTGGTGGCCTGTTTGGCCGGGCCTTTTGGAAAGAGGCGGTAGAGGTAGCGGCTGTTGCCCTTCTCCTCGCCAAACTTGTTGGCCATCGCCTTGACCAGCATGCGGATCGCTGGTGAGGTGTTAAATTCCAGATAGAAGTCGCGCACGAAGCGCACCACTTCCCAATGCTCAGGCGAGAGGGTAATAGACTCCTGCGCCGCAATCACCTCTGCCAGACCTTCACTCCACTGGCTACTCTCTTTCAGATAGCCGTCGTTGTCGGTCTCTATCTCTTTACCTTCAAAGCTCAACATAATCATTCACGGGTCAGCTAAAAACCGCTGCAGTGTAGCAAAAAACAAAGCCCCGCATAAGCGGGGCTTGAGAGGATGCTTGCGTGGTTAGTCCCGGCTGGAGAAGCCCAGGATGCTCAGCAGGCTGACAAAGATGTTGTACAGCGAGACGTAGAGGCTAACGGTGGCGCGAATATAGTTAGTTTCGCCGCCGTGAATAATGTTGCTGGTTTCATACAGGATTGCGCCGGTAGAAATCAGGATAAACACCGCGCTAATCGCCAGATGCAGGGCAGGCAGCTGCAGGAAGATATTGGCTACCATCCCGATCAGCACCACCACGATCCCCGCCATCAACATCCCGCCCAGGAAAGACATATCTTTGCGGGTAGTCAGCACATAGGCCGAGCAGCAGAAGAAGGTCAGGGCGGTACCGCCCAGCGCCAGACCAATCAGATCGCCCATGCCCGCTGAAAGATAGGCGTTAAGCATCGGCCCAAGGATGTAGCCCAGGAAACCGGTAAAGGCGAAGGCGGCCAGAATACCGGCAGGCTTATCCGCCAGCTTATAGGTCAGGAACATTAAGCCGTACATGCCTACCAGGGTCAGGATCAGCCCCGGTGACGGCAGGCCCAGCACTGTACTGGCGGTCGCGGTGATCGCGGAGAACGCCAGGGTCAAGCTGAGCATAAAATAGGTGTTTCGCAGCACTTTGTGCGTGCTGAGCAGCGATGTACGCCCGCGTGAAGCGCTAACAATACGATCCATGAGTCACTCTCTTATGACAGATGTAATTAAGGATGAAGGATAGGTAAACAGAGCGGTAGCTTAAAGCGGTTTTACCCATCTTTACCCAAACAACAATAACTTACCGACAGCAGACCCTGCTTTAAATTTCACTTTTGGTAGTGCGATCGCATTTTTGCCCGAACTAAACAGATCAACCTCTTATAGGTGTCTGAAAAGTATTGCCTTCTTCTCTGGCGGGCGCTAAGAGTGTCAGGGGTAACGTTAATCAGTACACTATTAAGGCATGATATGAAACCACAGACAGGTCACCGTTTTGCCCTCACGCTGCTGGCAACGGGCATCATAAGCATAAGTACCGCTGCACTGGCGGCTCAGGTCCCGGCGGGAACCACGCTGGCGGAGCAGCAAACGCTGGTGCGCAATAACGGCAGCGAGCCAGCTTCCCTCGATCCGCACAAGGTAGAAAGCAACGTCGAATTCGATATTATCAGCGACTTGTTCGATGGGCTGATCGCAATCAGAAAAGATGGCAGCGTAGAGCCACGCTTAGCAGAGAAGTGGGAGAGTCAGGACAATACCGTCTGGACCTTCCACCTGCGCCCGGGCATCACCTGGTCCGATGGGACGGCCATTACCGCTCAGGATGTGGTCTGGAGCTGGCAGCGTCTGGTGGATCCGGCTACCGGCTCCCCGTACGCGACCTATCCAGGCAATATGCATATCGTTAACGCAGCGGATATTGCGCAGGGCAAAAAGGCCCCGGATACGCTGGGCGTGAAGGCGCTGGACGATACTACGCTGCAGGTTACCCTCAACCAGCCCACGGCGTCGTTCCTGCCGATGCTGGCGCACCCGTCGCTGGTGCCGGTTGATAAGGTGCTGATTGGCCGTTTTGCCGATAAGTGGACCAAGCCGGAGCACTTTGTCGGCAGCGGGCCGTACAAAATCACCGACTGGGTGGTGAACGAGAAGATTGTTGCGGTGCGCAACCCGCGCTACTGGGACGACAAGCACACCGTAATCAACACCGTCACCTATCTGCCTATCAGCTCCGAGACTGCCGACGTCAACCGCTACAAGGCGGGCGAAATCGATATGACCAACACCATTCCGGTAAACCAGTTTGCTCAACTGAAGAAAACCCTGGGCGCAGAGGTGCATATCACGCCGCAGCTGGCGACCTACTATTACCAGTTCAATACCTCCAGGCCGCCTTTTAACGACGCGCGGGTACGCCGGGCGCTAAATATGGCGCTGGATAAAGATATCATTGCCGACAAGGTGATGGGGCAGGGGCAGCGCCCGGCATGGGTCATCAGCCAGCCGGAGATTGGCGGCGTGAAGATCGCCTCGCCGGACTACGCCGCCTGGCCGCGGGATAAACGTATTGCCGAGGCGAAAAAGCTGCTGGCCGAAGCCGGGTTCGACGCGGCGCATCCGCTGACCTTTAACCTGCTCTATAACACCATGGAGACCCACCAGCGCATCGCCATTGCCGCCAGTTCGATGTGGCAGAAAAATCTTGGCGTGACGGCGAAGCTGCAAAACCAGGAGTGGAAAACCATGCTTGATACCATGCACACCGGCGACTTCGACGCCGTGCGTTATGCGTGGATAGCGGACTACGACGATGCGGCAACCTTCCTGAATACATTCCGTACCGGTGACGGCGAGAATACCTCCCTCTACAGCAACCCAGCCTATGACGAGCTGATGCACAGTGCGGCAAAGGCCAAGGACGCTAACGAGCGCGGAAAGGACTATCAGCAGGCGGAAGCGATTCTGGCTCAGGACGTGCCGGCGATCCCGGTTTATCACTATGTCAGAGCGCGTTTAGTGAAACCATGGGTAGGCGGGTTCGATCCCAGCAACCTCGGCTACGTCTATACAAAAGATCTCTACATCACCAAACACTAAGTATTGTGCTGATTTAATGGTCAATATGCTGTTCTTTCAGCCGATTAGCAGCAGATTGATTGTTTTTCAGGCAAACAGATATCACAGGGGTTTACACGGCGCATCGAGGTGTTTATAGTGCGCCTCATTCCGGAAGTGTGGCCGAGCGGTTGAAGGCACCGGTCTTGAAAACCGGCGACCCGAAAGGGTTCCAGAGTTCGAATCTCTGCGCTTCCGCCAAATGCGGAACAGCCCTGCGATAGCAATATCGCGGGGCTTTTTTCTTTTGGCGTTTCCATCCCCAATTTACGCGATCTAAAAATGCTGTCTGGAAAGATGGATTTTACTTCAGGCGCGTGGCGCAGCTTTTACCGCATCGACAAACAACCTCAACGCAACGGGCATATGTCGATTTTGCGGAAAGTAGAGCGCGATCCCTTGCGATGCAATTGCCCAGTCGTCCAACAGCGTCACCAGTTGCTGGTTAGCCAGCCACGGCTGCGCATACAGTTCCGGAACATAGGCTATGCCTAATCCGGCAACGGCAGCCTCTACCATCAATGCACTGCTGTCGAGTGTCAGACTGCCAGGTACATCCAGTGCAAGCTGCTGCCCATGCTGCTGATACTCCCAGCGATAGCGTTTGCCGCCTGGCAAGCGCTGCCGCAAACAGATGTGCTGCATCACATCCTGGGGGTGTTGGATTTTCGGCCGCTCTGCCAGGTAATCGGGCGCTGCCACGGTGACAAAGCGCAGCGGACCGCTCATGAGAATGGCGACCATGTCTTTCGGTACATCTTCAATCAGCCGAATGCCCGCATCAAACCCTAGCGCGACAATATCTACCAGCTGACCCTGTGCGACCAAGTCAATTTCAATTCCCGGTTTTTGCTGAATAAACGTCGGCAATACTCTTTCCAGCAGAAGGCGGATCGCTGCATCGCTGGCGCTGATACGCAGTGTGCCATACGGCTGATGACCGCTCGCCGTGACGTCATTCAGCAGCTCATCCATCTCTGCCAGCAGCGGCGTTATGCGCGCAATAAGCATTTCACCTGCTTCGGTCAGCGCCACGCTCCGCGTTGTACGATGGAAAAGTCGTACACCAAGCGTCGCCTCCAATCCTTTGATCGTATGGCTGAGCGAAGAGCGTTTGAGCCCGAGCACCTCCGCGGCACGACGAAAGCTACGTTGCTCAGCAATGGTTTTCACGGCCTGCAGTTCGTTCCAGGAAGGACGTTTCATTGTTGAATATTTCCCACTATCCCATGCCAGTTTGCGGAGATTATGCCACCAATCGCCGGGTATATGATGAACGTCGGTTCACTAAACGGAGAAGACAATCATGAAAACCTGGCTAATTACCGGCGCGTCTAGCGGCCTTGGGCATTTAATGTGTGAAAAACTACTGGCCCGCGGTGATAGGGTAGTGGCAACCGTTCGGCGTGAAGTTGCATTAGCTGATATGCGCACACAGTACGGCGATCGTTTGCAGGTACTGGTGCTCGATCTCAGCATGACAGCCACCATCAGGCCCGCCGTCGAAGCAGCGTTCGCTCAGGCGGGACGGATTGATATTGTGGTAAGTAATGCAGCTTACGGCCTATTTGGTGCAGCGGAAGAGTTGAGCGATACACAAATTGAGCGGCAGTTAACCACCAATCTTATGGGTTCAATTCAGCTGATTCGTGCGGCAATCCCCTTTTTACGACAGCAGGGAGGCGGGCGCATTGTGCAGGTGTCTTCGGAAGGCGGCCAGATTGCCTATCCCAACTTCAGTTTGTATCACGCCAGTAAATGGGGCATTGAGGGCTTTGTCGAAGCGGTTCGCCAGGAAGTTGCCGCGTTTGGCATCGACTTTTTGCTCGTAGAGCCTGGCCCCACGGCAACCCAGTTTGGTGCCGGACTGGATATGGCTGATGCTTTACCTGAGTACCAAGAGACAGCAGCAGGGAAAATGCGGGAAGCACTACGTTCTGGTGAGCTTGTCATTAAAGGCGATGCGGAAAAATGCGTGACGGCGATGATTGCTGCAGCTGATGCGGACAGCCCACCCCTGCGTCTACCCTTGGGCAGCACCGCCTATGACAATATTGACGCGGCACTCAGGGCCCGTCTGGAGGCATTGCACGCGATGAAAGCCGTGGCCTATAGCGCCGATCGCAAGACGCTGTAAGCAGGTACTGCTCGATGAGTTAAACACTAAATTGCCGCTCGGTTAATCTAATTCGTGTCGGTTCATGATTTTGTCGCGGCATAAACCACGGTCATACCTAAAGCATTACTACGCTTAGTGACGACCATGGTTCCTCTACCAAAGTAATTGCCTACGGGTTCGCACACTTTAATGCGTCTATTTAGATCCGGATCGTCAACGTCAGCGCCACTACAGCTATAACGGCCGCTACCTGAAAACACATAGGGAGCCGAGTAAGTCGTTATTGTCCCCGGTATCAACCAGACCACCGTAATAACCAGGATATAGCTAAAAAAAATCGCCATCAGTAGCGATCCGGCAAAGACCTTGAGGTTATTTTTGATGCCGTAAAATGGTGGGCCTTTCCCCCATTTTTTGATGCTAAAAAAGAGCGCGGAACCAAGTATTAAAGTTATTGCAGCCAGCAGGGATTGAGTTTGCTGGGCCAAAAAGGTGCTTTCATCAACCGTGGAGCGCCATGCGAAGCAGGCAAAGATGAAGCCCAATCCACAGACTGTTGCCAAAAGTAATTTGGGGTAGGAGTACGTTTTCATTTGTCCGAATAGTCGCATAGAAAGTTTGGTCGTACAATCAATGCACACTCACACAGGAGATCACCATGTCAAAACCCATAATGCGTTACCGCCTGGGCGACCGTGAAGTAAACCGTTTAGGCTATGGTGCCATGCAGTTGGCTGGTCCGGGTGTTTTTGGACCTGTTAAAGATGAAGCGCGGGCCATTCAGGTTCTGCGTGACGCCGTCGTTTCTGGCATTAATCACATTGATACCAGCGATTTCTACGGCCCACATGAAACCAACCGGCTGATTAAAAAAGCGCTGCATCCTTATCCTGACGATCTCTGCATCGTAACGAAAGTGGGTGCCCGTCGTGATGAAAAGGGCGGATGGCTTCCAGCATTCAGCCCGGAAGAGCTGACGCGTGCGGTAGAAGATAACTTACATAACCTCGGGCTGGACGTGATACCCGTGGTTAATCTGCGCAGCATGTTTAATGTGCATCATCCGCAGGAAGGTTCGCTGGAAAGAGAGCTGGAAACGCTGATTAAACTCAAAGATCGCGGACTGATCCAGCATATTGGTCTCAGTCATGTCACCGCCAAACAGGTCGCCGATGCACAAAAAATGACGCCGATTGTCTGCGTTCAGAATATGTATAACCTTGCCAACCGGCAGGACGATGCGCTGGTCGATGAGTTGGCCGCACAGGGCATCGCCTACGTACCGTTCTTCCCGCTCGGGGGGTTCTCGCCGTTACAGTCGGAACAACTCAATGATATCGCCACCGAGTTACAGGCAACGCCGATGCAGGTTGCACTGGCCTGGCTACTGAAACGTTCCCCCAACATTCTGTTAATCCCCGGTACGTCATCGCCGCAGCACTTGCAGGAGAACCTGGCCAGCGAACAGTTAACTTTGTCGGATGAGGTGATGAAAAGGTTGAACGAGGTAAGTGTCTAAGCATCAGCATGCGCCTCTTAGGGCACAGGAAAGCGGCGGCGAAGAAAAACTGATGAAAAAATTTCTACTTATTGCCTTTACCCTGATGGCCTTTGCCGCCAACTCCGTCCTGTGCCGCATTGCGTTACGGGGGGGACATGCCGATCCTGAAACCTTTAGCGTTCTACGTCTGCTGGCGGGGGCGGTTGTGCTACTCCTTCTCCAACTGACACTGCGTGGCTGGCGGAATATTCGCTGGAACGTGGTGAACGCGGGTCTTCTCACCGCCTATGTGTTTCTGTTCTCGCTGGCCTATGTCCACCTCGATACCGCCACGGGCGCGCTACTGCTTTTCGGTGCTGTTCAGGTCTGTATGGTGCTGTGGGGAGCATGGCAGGGAGAGAAGACGGGGCCGCGAAAGCTGTCCGGTATTGCTGTCGCCGTTGCGGGTATCGCCATCTTACTTCTGCCGGGAGCCAGCATGCCCTCAACTGTGCCTGCTGTTATGATGATCGCCTCTGGGCTGGCATGGGGCGCGTATTCAGTGCGAGGCAAGCGCGTATCCGACCCAACCGGTGCCACCGCTGGCAACTTTCTCCTGAGCGTGCCGATTGTCGCCACGCTGTTTCTGCTCTCACCGGATCACGCCTTAGTGGATAAGTGGGGCATCCTGCTGGCCCTGGTTTCAGGCGGGATCACCTCTGGACTGGCTTATGCGCTCTGGTATGTCATTGTCCGCGACATCTCATCCTCAACGGCCAGTACCCTGCAGCTCAGCGTGCCCTGTCTGGCCGCGCTGGGAGGGACGCTGTTCCTGGGAGAGGTACCGAGCGTCCGGATGCTTGTTGCCGCCGTGCTGGTGCTGACCGGGATCCTGATAGTGATTGCGGCCGAGCG
>NZ_LR607338.1:1595430-1606514 GCF_902164725.1 Pseudescherichia vulneris
CCTTGGCCCTGAGGAATAAAATACTAATGCGATTTTTACCATTGGTAACCGGCAGCATTTTTTACGATCTCCTACAGCATGGACGGGAGATCGAAAGCGCTATCGCACGCGATGACGCCAGTCTATTGAACCATTCCACACCCGAACTGGAGCGTTATTTTTCGTGCCCGTCCAGTGAACTTCCCCGGCAGAACCCCTACACGGTAGCAACGCTATTACCCCTTTTCCTGGTGGGCTTTGCCTTAAATCTGCTGCCCTTTCTGCATGCACTACCTGGCTTATCACCGCCGCTACATGCACTACGTTTTTTTGCGCCGTCGCTGGTAATAATAGTTGCGCTAATACGCGCATGCGTGCTGCTGGCTCGGGGTTTTACCGCCGGACTGATGGGGTTCTTATCACTGTACCTCATCGTGCTAGCGCTGACGGTTTTGCAGGGGGGACATTGTCTGCTGACCGGAGGCGGAAGCGGGTGGACACTGGTTGCTGTTATTCTTGCTCTTTATGCTTGCCGGACAGTGTTTAATTGCCGGGGATTTGTGCTGTTTACACTTTATTGCCGCACTCAGCGTCTTGTCGCCCTTGCGCGCAAAATGCGCCTGAAGAGCCATTAATCAGTCATCAGAGGAGCAATGCGGCAACTTTTCTACGCCATGCTATTGCCCGTCTTTCCAGGCTGTCAGAACGTGTTATCTGAGCAACTGCCGCAGGGTAAGTGCAGGGTTGATAGAATGAATATTAGTATTGATAATATTATACGTCAATGATAATATATTAACAATGGCAATATTTGCTGTATATAATTGATTAGTAAGAGCAAATAAATCCCAGCGCCGGGAGAGGGGCAGGGAGGCAAGGTTACTGTTTTCGGGTAGCCAGCAGCTCTTTAAACAGCCTGTCGAACCCAGCTACTTTTTCTTTTAAATCAGCTAAATGCCTCTCTTTTTCACTCTGCGGTAGCCTGTCGTACAGGTTAACCAGCTCCGTATGCTCAGCGCCCAGCAGCGTCCAGCCTGGCCCGGTGCGGTCCTCAACATACTCCCCTGACTTTCTCACGTAGTTCATCGCCTCAGCCAGATCCGGACGGATCTCTTCCGGCTTAACCCCCAATAGCGCAGCAAACTTCAGCGTCGCATCGGTGTTAAGCGGCGTGGTTCCGTTGAGATAATGGCTTATCGACGCCTGCGTGCTAAAGCCAAGCGCCTCTGCGGCCCGCTCTTGCGTTAGGCGCAAAGTCACTTTCTTCTCGTTCCAAATGTCACGAAGACGTTTGGCTGCGTCAGCCTCAGCTGCATCAAGGGTTTTCTTTCTCATGAGTGCATATTATTCGCAAAATTAATGAAGTTCTAAGGTCAACGTTATTGACCAATAATATTAGCATAACTAATATTATTGGCGAGGGGTAGTGCAAAGAATAGCTCCTCATCACCTGTTTTTGCCCAACCGGCACTTCATTGGTACAGAGGAGAGATCATAATGCACGCTGAATACCCGCTCATGGCTACTGCTCAGAGGCTGTGATTATGAGCATGACGCTTATGGCCAGAGCAATGGCGATCAAAACAGGCAACCCGCTGCGTAAGCTGGTCCTGATTAAATTAGCCGATAACGCTAACGATAGCGGTGAATGCTGGCCATCTTACCGGCACATTGCCGATCATTGTGAATGCAGCAGAAGCGCGGTTCGCGAGCATGTCGGCGCGTTAATCGCGCTGGGGCTGCTGGCGAAGGTGAAACGCATCGGAACCAACAATGGGAAAGGTAACGCATCGAATGTCTATACATTACATCTTGATTCCCCTGTGTCGCCAAAAAGCACACCCCCTGTAGCGGCACAAACAGGCGCTATGCCGTCAGAAAGCACACCCCCTGTGTCAGGTGGCGACACCAGAATCAGTCACTCTTTTGATCCGATCATTGATCCTAAGGCGGTGATTGACGGCTATAACGACATTTTTGCCGATCTGCTGCCTGTCGCCATGCTCGATGCCGATCGCCGCAGCATGATCAGCCGCCTGGCTACCCACATGCTGAGTAAAAGTACCGGCGCGTTTCTGGGCTATTTTGAAAAATTCCGTAATACCGCCCCGGATTTCTATTTTGGCGGCGAAAACGGCACTGGCTGGCGCGCCAGCTTTGACTACCTGATGAAACCTGAGACGCTGCGCAAAACGCGCGAGGGGGCACTATGACGCCGCAAGAGCTTGAAGCCTGCGTGCTGGCGGGGCTGCTCAACGGTGGCGCGACGCCAGATGCATTTGATGTTCTGGCAGGCACCCCGGATGAGGCCTTTTGCACGGTTTTTTATCGCCGTACCTTTCGTGAAATCAAAAAGCAGGCGCTGGGCAGCGGACTGATCGACATATTGTTTATCAGCGAGGCGCTGGGAGGCTCCAGCCTTGCCGATTTATCCGAGATAGCCCGGCTTCCTGCCACGGTTCCGAACCTAAAGGGATACGCGGGGAAAATGGTCAAAGCGTGGCGCAGTCGCAAGGTAGCCCGCCTGCTACAGGAGAGCGCTGAAGCTATCCGTACCGCCGTTAACCAGGCGCAGCGGGATCTATTCATTGATAACGCCGTAGCCCAGCTGCTGGATATGACCGCTGATACCGGGAACGTTCTGCCTCTACATATTGCCGATCTCCTGCCTCGTTACCACGATACGCTGCTCAAGCGTCTGGATGGTAGCGCTTCAGCATCTAATCTGCTGACCGGCATTCACGCGCTGGACGACGCCATGGGAGGAGTTAACCCGCAGGATCTTATCGTGGTGGCCGGGCGTCCCGGCATGGGGAAAACCGAGCTGGCGCTGAAGATCGTCGAGGGCGTCACCACCGCAGGCGGCGGGGCGCTGATCTTCAGCATGGAGATGGCCGCACTGCAGATCGCCGAGCGTGCTCTGGCGGGATCGCAGGCGATGCCGGTTTCTCGTTTACGCAATCCAAAGCAGATGCATGACGACGAGTGGGCTGGCTTGACGGCAGCAATCAGCAGGCTAGCGAGCCGGGATATCTGGATTGTAGACGCGACGGATCTGAGCATTGAGCAAATCAGGGCCATTGCCGAAACCCATAAACGACGCTATCCGCAGCTGGCCACCATTGTGGTGGATTACCTTGGGCTCATAAAGAAACCGCAGGCGGAGCGCAACGATCTGGCCGTGGCTCATATCTCCCGCAACCTGAAAACCATGGCGATGCGCCTGCATACGCCCACGTTTGCGCTCAGCCAGCTATCGCGCGCGGTGGACTCCCGCCCGGCGGCGCAGCGGCGGCCCGTAATGTCCGATCTGCGGGATTCTGGCGCAATCGAGCAGGACGCGGACAGCATTCTTTTTCTCTATCGGGATGAAGTCTACAACCCTGAAACGCCTGCCGCAGGCGTGGCCGAAATTATCCTTGGCAAATGCCGCTTTGCCGCAGCAGGTACCGTTATCTATCAACAGTTTACCCATGGCCACTTCCTGCCTATCGATCGGCATATTGCCGCAGAGAAAACGCGCCTGCGGCTGGAGGCAGAAAGGCCGCGCAGGCCACAGCGGAAGTATTCCGACCTTTACAGCACTGAGAAATTTTAAACGCGTCTGACCAGCGCTTATCAGAACGAGGAGAGACCCATGACCGAAACCATCTTAACCCCTAACTCAGCGTATGTTGATGACGGCTGCGACTGGACTGAAACGATCCTCTGGCGGATGAACGCCGGGGCCCGCGCCTGTAGTCGCTCTGTATTTGTACCCGCTCCGCATCGGGTACAGGTGGTACAGCCACGTATCCCGGTTACGCCTAAAAAACGTCCTGCACCTGCCAGGGCTGCGGTAGAGCCAGAAACTGAGATGGCAAAAAATACCCTGTCGGCGCAGGCACTGGTGGCCATTATGCAGGGCCGAACGCTGTCGTATCAGGCTATTCTTACCGCTATTTACCGGGAGTACGGTGATATAACGATCACGCTGCCCCAATTACAGAAGCGGGTATTTGCGCTGCTGCAGTCGAACCTGGTGGAAATTCACCGCCACGACGATATGCCCGTGACGCACTTCACACTTATCAACGTCGATCCGCGTTTTTACGCCCTCTCAGAAAAAAACGGCAGAGCCTAAATCTTCACCGGGCAGGGGATCCTCCCCTGCCCGACAACAGTACCCCTCTCCCGCCACCGCTAATCGCTCGCGCGCCACAAAAATAACCAGCACTGCTTATTTTTTGTTAACTCTATGGATACAAAAGAAAAATAGAGCACGTTTTTTTATTTCTTTTATCTAAAAGTTTGCACTTATTGGGAGGTGAGGGTATAACTACTGTAGATTTGTACAGTATTATTACCTGGAGGTGAACATGCTCGATAAGACGGAGGCCGGAAGATATCTTCCAGAGGACGGCCGCGTACTGTTCACCTGCAAAAACGGTAAGATTACGTCAGCAAGAGTCATCTACGACGACGAGCATGTTGCCTCACTTAAGGCGCTGATCGAGCTGGTAAAAATGGCTGGCTATACCGTGGAATTGGAAGACGATCCAGAGATGTAACCCAGCGGCGGGCGTGAACACCCCGACGCGCTGTTTCTGAGCAAATGCGGCGCTAATAAGGATAATGTATGTCGCGCTTTTTATTATCACTCTGCCCGCAGAGCATATTTATCCCGCGACATCTTATTCCTCAGTTAATTCTGACACGCCCGCGCCACACCGCACCGGGCGTGTTTTGTATACCGCCTATCTGCAAGAGGAGATATTACTATGATCTATCCAAACACCACCGGAAAATCCGCTGAGTCAGCGCGCCTGTTAACCCTGGAATCGGTCTGGATCCAGGGCAAGCTGCGTATGTGGGGACGGTGGTCTGTTATTGGCCACGGCCGGACTGGCAATATGTTTAATGCTCTGCTGGCATCGACTAAAATATCAAAAACAGCTATTCAGCAGGTGTTATCACATTTAAAAGCCTCCGGCATGGATGAGCAAGAGCTAAAAACCTATTTTCTCGATCTGCTAAGCGGCAAGCATAAATCCAGCCTGGCGTTCTGTACGGATAGCGAAGGGTTAATAATAGATAACACGATCGCCGAGGTGCTGGTGCGTGGCGGGCACGACGGTCTGTTTAAGGTAATTAACGATCGCTATCGTCACCGGATGAGTAAAAGAGAGATGGCTCGCCAGCTGCAGGCAAAACACCCGGAATGGAGCCTGCGCACCTGCGAAAATCGGATTGATGCCTATCTGCAAGTCGCTGAATTTATGCTTTACTCGCCTATGTGCATTCACTTTGATAAAAATCCGCAAAGATTTCGTTTGCAAAGTTGCGCGGGTGTTGGTTGAATTCAGATAAGCTTGTGAAGTTTTACCCGCTGCGACAAACAGCGACAACATAATTAAGGCGGATGCCTCTCTGGTCTCCGCCTAAAATAACCCGCCTTCGTGCGGGTTTTTTTATTTCAGGCCCCGGGCATCACTATCAGACGATCCCGTTATCAACAGAGCCCGCGGGCCTGACCCCTCTCTTACCCCTATAACGTCCTCTTTTCTGCGGGCGTGGAAATACAGCGTATGAACCCTACAGATGGTCACCACCTGCCTTATTGGTGGTCGTCGATGCTCGGTGTTTTTTCGCTTCTCTCTTTGCAGGATTACGTTTTTATCGTCGGAGCCGCGATCTCAGCCTGGTTCACGATTAAGACGTATTACGCGAAGCGGCGCGACGAGCGTAATCGACTGGCAGAGGAACAGAAACGTACCCGGCTGTTGGCGGCCTATCTCAGCGAGATGGCAACCAGACCAGCCCATCAACGACCGGCAACGGCCGAAGTGATTACCGAAGCAATGAGGAGAATAGGCCATGACCCAGCTGATTAAAAAAGCGGGCGGGGCGGCCGGTGTTGCTTGCTCTGTCGGGATGATTATCACGATGGTGCTCAACGCCGGGCATGTTCGAACCAACGAGCGTGGTCTGAGGCTGATCGGTAACGCCGAGTCCTGCCGTCGGGAACCCTATCTCTGTCCGGCAGGGGTGCTCACAGATGGCATCGGCAACACCCATAACGTCAACGCAGGCGTGCAGAAAACGGATGCGCAGATTGCGGCCGACTGGGAGAAAAACATCCTCGCGGCAGAGCGGTGCGTCAACGCCTGGGCCGCCGGAAAGCGCCTGAGCGATAACACCTTCGCCGCCGTCACTTCGCTGACCTTTAACGTTGGCTGCGGCGCGATGCAGCGTTCCACGCTCTTCAGGCTGCTACGCCAGGAGAGAGTGTCCGAAGCCTGCGCGCAATTTACCCGCTGGATCTATGCCGGAGGCGTGCCGCTGGCGGGGCTGAAAACGCGCCGCAGCAATGAGCAGGCGCTCTGTCTGGAGGGCCTGCCATGAGCCGCCTGGTAATCCTGTTTTCTGGCGCAGCGTTGGCACTGCTGGCGGCTGGCTTCGCCGTTTTTCATTACGGCGGGCAGTACGCCAGCGAGAAAAATCGGGCCGATAACGCCGAGCGCCGGGCAAGCAGTGCCGCTGCGGTCGTCACAAATCTTCAGCGTACCGTAGCGCTTATCAACACCGTCACCGAGGCCAATCAGCATGCGAAAAACCAGATTACGCAGGACGTTCAAAACGCGGCGCGTGATGTCCACTCGGCTATTGCGAATGATGAGTGCGCTCAGCGTGCTATTCCTGCTGATGCAGATAGTCGGCTGCGGCACTACGCAGCCAGCCTGGGTACCCGCACCGCCGCTCCCGGCAAGCCTGACCGCTGAAACGCCCCAGCCCGCCATCCCGCCCGGTAGATTGCGCTGGGGCCAAAGCCTCGATCTGAACCTCTCTCTGCTTGCCGCGTTAGGCCAGTGCAACCGGGATAAAGCCGATATCAGAGATATCGAAATTCAACGGCAAACCAGCCAGAAGTGAGGAACTTACCTTGAGTAATGACAGCACCACGCGCGGCTACCTGACACCGGTGGGAGACGGCCCTGCGTATGATGACGCCTTAGAGCAAGAGATTGGCCAGTGGATAAGCGGCGTTGCCGGTCTGCCAGCCGAACAGGTTCTGCCGCTGTGGAATGCGCCGCAGCCACCCGCCCAACCCGACGGCACGACCTGGTGTGAATTCAGCATCGCTGCCGTACCGCGACCCTTAAGTCAATCTGATGTCCAGGTCTCAGACGAGCAGTCTGAGCAGTGGACGTGGGAAGAGCTCGTGGTGAGCTGCAGCTTCTATGGCCCGCTTAGCGCCACCACCTCCGCAAACTTTCGCGCCGGAATGTTTATCGAGCAGAACAACGCCGAGCTGAACGTATCCGGGCTGTCGCTGGTTGACGCTGGCGCCATTAAGAGCCTGCCTGAGCTTATCGATAATCAGCGGGTGCGGCGTTACGACCTTAGCGTAACGCTCTCCCGCAAAAACACCCGGACCTACAACATCCGGACACTTAAATCTGCATCTACACACTACTTCGGAGAGTAAATTATGCCACAGGGATTACCTGTATCTAACGTTGTTAACGTCGACGTGATCATGTCGCCGCGCGCGGCCGGTGGTCGCAACTTTGGTGCGCTGCTGATCCTCGGTTCCTCAACGATCATCCCGGTCAGCGAGCGTATTCGCCTCTACGCGTCGGCCGAGGATATCGGCAATGATTTCGGCCTGGACAGCCCAGAATATCAGGCGGCGAGCGTCTACTTCGCGCAGTCGCCGACCCCACAGGAGGTCTACGTCGGCCGCTGGGCTAAAACCCTGGACACCACCGAGAGCGGCGTGACGGAAACACTCACCGAGGCGGTCAATGCGGTGCTGCAGTATACCAACTGGTACGGCCTGGGCGTGGCGGACAGTGAGGCTATCGACGACGCCGAATGGCTGAATGTCGCGTCAGCGATCGAGTCCGCCAGCCTGAGCCGCATTCTGGCGATCACCGTCAGCGATCCGCAAACCCTTGATGCCGCGTCGACTGCCGATCTCGCTTCCCGGCTGAAGGCAGCGAAGTATGCCCGCACCTTTGTACAGTTCTCGATCAGCAGCAACTATGCGGCGCTCTCGGCCTTTAGCCGGGCGTTTACCGTTAACTTCAACGGCAGCAACACCACCATCACCCTGAAGTTCAAGCAGGAGCCGGGCGTTACCTATGAGGCGCTGACCGTGAACCAGGCGGCGGCGCTGGATGCCAAAAACTGCAACGTCTTTGTCTACTACCAGAATGACGCGGCCATTCTGCAGCAGGGCGTGATGGCCAACGGCGACTTCTTTGATGAGCGCCACGGGCTGGACTGGCTACAGAACTATGTCCAGACCAACCTGTTCAACATGCTTTACACCAGCACCAGCAAGGTACCCCAGACCGATGCGGGCGTAACGCGCCTGCTCGCCAACGTGGAACAGTCGATGGATCAGGCGGTGACCAACGGTCTGGTCGCTCCGGGCATCTGGAGCGGCGGCCCGGTCGGCCAGCTGGCGTCCGGGGAGACGCTGACCAAAGGCTATTACGTGTACGCCCAGCCGCTGGCTGAGCAGGCCCAGGCCGATCGCGAGGCGCGCAAAGCGCCACTCATTCAGGTTGCGTGCAAACTGGCGGGTGCCGTGCACTACGCCGATGTGCAAATTAACGTTGTTCGATAAGGAAAAATTCAATGGCTACTTACTCTTTTATGGATGTTACCGCCTCTCTCGTTGGGCCTACCGGCGAAATCGATTTTGGCTACGGCTCGGCTAACGCCGACGAGGGGATCGTCGTGTCGATGGGTGAATCAAAACACACCATGACCGTAGGTCTGGATGGTGAAGTGATGCACAGCCTGCACGCCAGTAAGAGCGGCACCATTGCCGTCAGCCTGCTGAAAACCTCCCCGGTCAATAGAAAGCTGTCGCTGATGTATAACGCCCAAAGCCTCTCCACCGCGGCCTGGGGCAAAAACGTCATCGTGATCCGCAACAAGGCCAGCGGCGAAACGGTGACGGCTCGCAGCGTGGCGTTCTCGAAACAGCCGGACGTCTCCAATGCCAAAGATGTTGGCGTGGTGAAGTGGGAGTTTAACTGCGGCAAAATTGATCAGCTGCTAGGGGAGTTTTAATCCATGGAGTTTGAAATCAAAGGCCACGCATATCGCGTGGCAAAACTCAGCGTCTTCGATCAGCTGAAGGTTACCCGCAAACTGCTGCCGGTGCTGGCTGGCATGATGGCGGACGTGGGCAGCCTGCGTGCGCTGCTGCCCGCTGAAGGAAAAATGGACGGTACGCAGGTGGATGCGCTGGCACCGGTGTTTGAAAAGGTGCTGCCGCGCCTTGCCGATGAACTCTCCTCGCTGAGCGAAGAGGATACCAGTGCCATTATCCACCCCTGTCTTGGCGTCGTTGCGCGCCAGAACGGCAAGGGCTGGACGGCGGTGTTTACCGGTGGCGAGCTGATGTTTGACGATATCGACCTCTTCACCCTGCTCCAGCTGGTGGCGCGGGTGGTCGCCGACTCGCTGGGAAATTTTTTGCCCGCACTCCCTACCAGCGCGACGCCGGACCCGCATCAAGCCTGACGCTCAATAGCCTGCCGGATGGGCTTTCATACCTTCTTGACCCGGTTGACGCCGGGTTAATTCCCTACAGCGCGTTGAAAGATGGATCGATCGATCTGTGCGACGTCGCGCTGATGAATGACCATCTGGCCGTCAAAGCGGATAACCACTATCGCATTGAGAAATGGAGGGAGAGTAATGAATCCTAATATGATTGTGGCCCTCCTCGGCTCTCTCGGCGTGCCGTCCGGGGAGGGCGGGCAAAACCTGGGTGCCATGCTGGCCGGGGCGGCAGAGGGGGCGCTTAAGCTGGGTCTGGCGGTAAAAGACGCTGCGCTATCCCTCTATGATTTTACGCTCACCACCGCGACCGGGCTGGATAATCTCTATGCCCTTTCCCAGCGCACGGGGGCGAGCGTAGAGGGGATCGAATCCATCGGCTATGGGATATCGCAGGTGGGGGGCAACGTTGATGACGCACGCGGCTCGCTTGAGAACCTGTCACGCTTTGTGCAGCAGGCCCCTGGCGCAGAGCATTTTCTCAGCCAGCTGGATATTCAGGTGCGCGATGCGTCCGGTCACCCACGGGATACGGCGGTTATCTTTACCGAAGTGGGCCAAAAGCTCAGCGCGATGCCGCTGCCTCTCGCCAGCCAGAGCGCAAAAACCTTGGGTATCAGTGATGATACCCTGGCGGCGATGCGCGGCGGGGCAGGCAGTTTCTCAGCGCAGCATAGCGTGATGGCGAAGACCATCGGCTTTGACGCTGATGAAGCTGCTACAGATGCTAACCGGTTTATGACCTCCCTACGGGAAGTCAGCGTCGTGGTTGACATGGTGCAGGAGAAAATCGGCTCTCGCCTTGCCGGGGGGATGGCCGGCTGGCTCGACACCCTAAGCCACTTCATTCTCGATAATTATCCGCGCATTGAGCAGGCGCTGCTCGGGATTGTCGACGGGATCGTGGCGCTGGGCGATACCCTCATACCGCTGTTTCTGGGGATCCTCGAAAGCGCGTTAGATCTTGCTGAGTGGTGGGGGGCGCTTGATGGGCAGACCCAGGATCTCATCACGCTGCTGGGTGGGCTGGCCCTCGCTCTCGGCGGGCTGAACAGCGCGTTTCTGCTGTCGCCTATCGGGCTTATCCTCGCTCTGGCGGCAGCCATTGCGCTGCTGTGGGACGACTACAAAAAATGGACCGAGGGCGGTCAGAGCTTTATTAACTGGGGTGAATGGCAGCCCGTAATTGATAATGCGATAGCGCTTATCAGCGATTTTAAAACCGCCATCAGCAGTCTCGTACACGCCGTCGCCGGGCTGCTTAACATTGATCTGGGCACGTGGTCGCTGAAATGGGACTTCAGCAATGCGATTGCGCAGCTGGGTGAGTTCAACAAGATGCTTAACATGCTCGCCGAACTGCTGAAAGCCGTGGGTGAAAACCGCTGGTCCGACGCCGTCGACATTGGTAAGAGCCTGTTTAAGCAGGGCAACGATAAGCCTGATGCGCTGCCTGCGGTGACTAACAGTGCGAACAAATTTGCTGATTGGTTTAAAGAGCATCTAGACGTTGATCCTCGAAATTTTGGTAAATACTTCAA
>NZ_LR607338.1:1606542-1607807 GCF_902164725.1 Pseudescherichia vulneris
TTGGGATGACACTGTTAACGTTCTCCACCCGGAGAATAACCGGAGTATCTATTCCCGCGATCTGATCGCGCGGGAGCGGGACACGACCGTTGCGACGAACGTTGCCGGGCCGCAGCTTGATCAGCACAACAGCTACTACATCTATGGCAACAACGCGCAGCAGATCGGGGCCGAGGTGGAGCTTCATCAGAACTCCGCCAACGCCCAGTTTATGCGCGTCAACCAGGTAAAGGTGGGCTAATGGATTATCTTTCAACCCTGTTTCATCAGCATACGCGGCAAATCGGCGTGATGATCCCCAGCGTCGTGACTTCTGAAATTCACACCGATACGCTGACCATTACCGAGCATCCCATTGAGAATGGCGCGGTGATTGCCGATCACGCCTACAAAAAACCGGCAGAGCTGACGATGAACGTCGGTTTTGCCGGCGGCGGCACGCTGCTGGACTTTGCCGGCAGTCTTACTGCTACCCGTCTGCTGGGGCTGAGTCCACAGGAGACCTACCAGCAGCTGCTGGATCTGCAGGCAAGTCGAATGCCTTTCAATGTCACCACCGGAAAACGGCAGTATAACAATATGCTGATCGCCACGCTGAAGGTGACCACGGATAACGCGAGCGAAAACGTCCTTTTTGCTGACCTGACGCTGAAAGAGGTCATTCTCGTCCAGACCAAAGAGGTCTACGTGGCTGATAAAAGTGAGATGAAGACGGGCGTTAACACCGCTAAGGTGCGCAATACCGGTACCAAAACCACGAAACCGGCAGGCAGCATCGCATTAGCGTCGGGAGGGCAATGATGACAATTGAAGAGATCCCGCTTACCGCAGATAACCAGCAGTTCAGCATCACCCTTGCCGGTACGACCTGGCAGGTGCGTATCATCTGGCGGGGCAGTTGCTGGGTGATGGATCTGCAGGATGAGAGGGGGGAAGCGTTAGTTTCCGGCCTGCCTCTGGTCACCGGGGGGGATCTGCTGGCGCAGTACGCCTGGCTGCAGCCCGGCATTAAGCTGATCGTCGTCTGCGATGCCAACGATCGGGACTATCCCACGCAAACCGATCTGGGCAGCAACAGCCATCTTATGGTTATCACGGAGTAAGCAGCATGGCACAGAACTGGATGCGTCATTTCGAACTGCAGCTCAAGGACAAAGACGGGAAGTGGATCGACTTTAGCGAATTTAAAGTTTATTTCACCATTCGCTGGCACAACAGCAGCAACAGCCCGTCCCGGACGGCAGAGATAAAAATATTTAACCTGT
>NZ_LR607338.1:1607819-1613267 GCF_902164725.1 Pseudescherichia vulneris
GCCAACCGTAAACCGGATCGTCAAGCCGGAATTTACTCACCTTCGGCTTATTGCTGGCTACGACGGCATCGCCCCGGACGCAGCGGCCAGCAGCGTGGGTAAAGTGCGCGAGGTTGACCCAACAGCGGTCGGGCAGAGCGACGGGCGCAACTACGGTATGATCTTTAGCGGTCAAATCGACTCAACGCAGACCGGAAGAGAGGAGGATAAGCTCGCCACCTGGGTGCAGATTAAGGCAGCGGACAGTATCAAAGCGCTTATTACCACCACCACCGCACAGACACTGTCAGCGGGCTACACGCTGGCAGATTATAACCGCCTACTCATGAAGGATTGGTCCATCGAGGGCATTACGGAGGGGCTGACGCCAAAAATGCCCGGTACGGTCTATCCGCGTGGCCGGGTGCTGTTTGGCATGACCCGGCATCTGATGGATAACCTGGCCGCCCAGTGCAACGCCACCTGGCAGTTCGTGGATGGCAAGCGGCAGATGGTTGCCGATCGTGAGTACGTGCATGAGGCTATCCTGTTGAGCAGTGCTACCGGGCTGATTGGCTCCCCGACGGCGATTGATGACGGCATAAAGGTGAAGGTGCTGATTAACCCCAATATCCGCCTGTTAGGATTGGTGCAGCTTGACCAGCGCATACCTTATCCGCCTGTGTCGAACGGCGTCTATAGCGTGCGCGAGATTATCTATACCGGCGACACCCGGGGCCAGCAGTGGTACATGGAGATGGTCTGCAGGCCGCCTGGCGTAGAGGATCCGTCTCCGAACAAGACGCCGCCAGCCAGCGCTTAGCTAATGATAAACAGCCCGCCGCCCGGCGGGTTTTTGCTTTCTGGAGCTTATCCTATGTCCATATCAGATCAGACCCGCAGCGGCGACCTCTCCGACGCCTTTAAATCCGAGCGGGAGAGCATCAAAAACCAGCTCCGCGTCGCCATGCCGGGCATTATTCAATCTTTCAATCCTGACGCCGTCACCGCGGTGGTGCAGCCCGCCATTCGCTATGTGCATATTGATATCGACGGCAGGCGGACAACGCAAAACTATCCTCTGCTGGTGGACGTACCGGTGGCGTTTCCCCGCGGTGGCGGCTGCACCCTGACCTTTCCGGTCAGGCCCGGCGACGAGTGCGAGCTGATTTTTAACGATCGCTGCATCGATTTCTGGTGGCAGAGCGGCGGCGTACAGGAGCCGGTAGACGATCGCATGCACGATCTTTCTGATGCGATCTGCTTTGTTGGTCCCATGTCGCAGGCGCAAAAGATCGGCAATATCAGCACCCGTGCTGCACAGCTGCGCACCGACGATGGCGCGGCGTTCGTCGAGGTGGCAGCCGGCCATGACATCACCCTTACCACGCCTGGGACGCTTACCGCTACCGCGCAGGGGGGCACCATCGTGACCTCACCGACTATCACCCTTAACGGCAACGTCACGATCAACGGCAGCCTGTCGCAGGGAATGGGGGCCGCAGGCGGTACGGCAACGCTGCTGGGCCCCGTCACGGTATCTAACGATGTGAAGGCAGGAGGGAAAAGCCTGATGACGCACACCCACAGCGGGGTGCAGACCGGCGGCGGCAACACGGGAGGACCCAACTAATGCAGTACCGACAGGAAAATAGTGACGGCGACTACACCTTCGGCAGCGGTGATGACACCTGGCTCGTCAATTCACCGGAGGCGGTGGCGCATGCGGTTAAAACCCGCTTTATGCTCTGGTATGGAGAGTGGTTTCTTGATGTCACCGAGGGAACCCCATGGATCCAGTCCGTGCTGGGCAAGCAGAGCCCGGACATCTACAGCCTGGCCATTCGCCAGCGCATACTGGAAACCCAGGGCGTAAGCGCCATTCAGGCGTTCGATACCACCCTCAACACCTCATCCCGCCGCGTGATATTCACCGCGACAATTGACACCCGCTACGGGATCACCACCGTTACAAGCGAGGCATAATGGCACTTAATCTCGACACGCTGGGGTTATCCGCGAGGGTAACTGACCAGGGGATCAGCGCGCCTGATTATCAGGCAATTCTCGCTGACATTACCGGCTACTTTCAGCAGATCTACGGTACGGATGCGTACCTGGAACCTGATAGCAAAGATGGGCAGATGGTAGCGCTTGTCGCACTGGCGGTACACGATGCCAACAACACGGCTATTCAGGTCTATAACTCCTTCTCGCCAGCCACCGCCATGAGCGATGCCCTGACGCGTAACGTTAAAATTAACGGGATCGTACGTAAGGCGGCTACCCACTCGACGGTGGACGTTAAGCTCACTGGTCAAACGGGAACCACGATTACTAACGGTTCCGTCAAGGATACCCGGGGCGTTACCTGGTCTCTACCCGCCAGCGTCACCATTGGCAGCGGCAGAGCCGTGACCGTCACCGCTACCTGTGCGATCGCCGGGGCTGTGGAGGCGCTAGCGGGCAGCATCACCCGCATCGCCACCCCCACGCTGGGCTGGTTTACGGTATCGAACGCTATGTCGGCCACGCCTGGCGTTGAGGCAGAGCGGGACGCACAGATCCGCATCCGCCAGGCGCAGAGCGTGGCCATTTCATCCATTACCCCCTTCGAGGCGCTGGAGGGAGCGATTGCTAACGTGGCTGGGGTGACTCGCCATAAGCTGTATGAAAACGATACCGGCGTAGCGGATAGCAACGGGCTGCCGGCGCACTCTCTGTCGGCGATCGTTGATGGGGGTGACGTGACGGCGATTGCGCAGACCCTGCGCGGCAAGAAGGGGCAGGGGGTCAGCACGTTCGGATCGACTTCGGTTACCGTTGCCGATCTCTACGGCAACCCGCACGTTATCCGCTTCTCGCGTTCAACCAACGTGCCCATTTACGCGGCGATAACGCTAAGCGTCTTTCCGGGCTACACCACTCAAGTAGGGGAGCAGATTAAACAGGCTATCGCCGACTACGTTAACAGCCTGAGCATTGGCGATGACGTGCTGCTGAGCCGTGTTTACTCCCCGGCTAACCTCGGCGTCGTCAGCGGAGGGAGCAGCCGGTTTTACGACATCAATTCGCTGCGGATTGGCCGATCGGCCACCGGCGTGGCGGCAGCGAATATTGCCATTGCCTATAACGAATCGGCCTCGTGCAGCGCGGCCAATATCGCGATAACGGTGGCGTCATGAGTAAATACACCGAATTCATCACCAACTATCACGCTACCCGGCCTCGGTTTGTGAACCATATCGACCTCAGTACCCGACCGCTGATTGACACCTCGGCTGCGGTCGCAGGCCTGATTGAGGCGTTTGACATTGACCAGGCGACCGGCGCGCAGCTCGATATTCTGGGGCTGTGGATCGGCAGGTCGCGGCAGGTTAGCGAGCCGATATCCGGGGTCTATTTCTGCTGGGATACCGATGGCTTAGGGTATGAGCAGGGCGTATGGCAAGGACCCTACGATCCCGATGCGGGCTACACCACCCTTAGCGATGAGACCTACCGCATCATTCTGAAGGCCAAAATCGCCATTAACAGCTGGGATGGGCAGAACGACTCCCTGCCCGCCATTCTTGATGCGGCCACCGCTGGCTCCGGGCTGCGGATGCAGATTGTTGATAACCAGGATATGACCATCGCGGTATGGGTTTTTCCAGAGACCGATATAGCAGACGTCTCGCTGGAGCTTATTGCCGCTATCAAACAGGGATACTTAACCGTCAAGGCCGCCGGCGTCTGGGCTGGCGATATTTTGACACCATCCATTCTCACACCATCCGTAGGCTCGACATTTTTCGGCTTCGACATGGATAACGACTATATCGTCGGCTTCGATAGCGGCGCATGGGGAGTAAAACTCTAATGGCAACAAATGACTTTAAGCCCTTCGCAACAGGGGCAGGTGCTAACGTAACGGCGCAGGCAGAGTGGGCATCGCTCCCGGCGCTGTTTACCGGTTTCCAATCTGGCAAAGCCTCCAGCGCCCAGGTGAATAAAGCGATTCGCCAGGCCAGCTTTATTTCGGCGGCTCTGGCGCAGTACGTCGCCAATAAAACCGGGCAGGACGTGCTGGACGACGGCGACATGGCTGGGTTCATCGCCAAGCTGGTGAGCGGCCTGGGAAAAGATTTCCAGCCCGCAGACGCCACGCTGACCAATCTTAGCGGTAAGTCAGTGTCCGGGCTTCTCGCATACCTTGGTTTAGGGGAAGGCTCTGCGTTGCCGGTTGGTGTCCCCATTCCTTGGTTGTCTGCGACGCCACCAATCGGATGGCTTAAATGCAACGGAGCTGCGTTCACAGCCGCTCAATATCCTAAACTGGCGCTGGCCTACCCGGTGCTTAGATTACCTGATTTGCGTGGAGAGTTTATCCGTGGCTGGGATGACGGGCGCGGAGTTGATAGTGATCGGGGTCTATTATCATTTCAACAAGCTACAGGGATCAGGACTGCTGCACTGGACTATTTTGGAGTTGATGAGACAACAACAGGAGGAACTATTGGTACACCATTCGTTTCTGCTGATTCAGTTGCGCACCAGCAGCCGATTGGCGCACGAATTCCCTCAAATGGTGGGGAGCTTGGTGTAATTTTAACGGATAACAGTATGTCTGCTACGCAGATACCGGCTGCATTAAGTACCCCTTATGGTGCCTGGATAACGTTACGCCCGCGTAACATTGCGTTTAACTATATTGTGAGGGCAGCGTAATGGCGACTGCAAAATTAAACAGCGATTTTATAGCCACTGTTGCCGGTGATATGACTGTGTTCAATTATGATGGTGAAACGCGGGAGTATTTATCATCATCTAAAGAATATTTGCCCGTTGGTGTCGGCCTACCGGCTAACTCATGCTCAGACGCTCCGGGAAAAAGCAAAATGGGCTTTGCCATTAGCCGGACGGTTAATTCTACCTCGTGGGAATACGTGCCCGATCATCGTGGTGAAACGGTGTATAGCACCAAATCAGGCGAAGCTATAACAATTTATCTGCTTGGCGAATACCCGATAAACACCACCAAACTGGCTCCTGCCACACCATATGATACATGGAATACTAATGAGTGGGTGACGGATGCAGAAGCGCAGCACGCAGCCGATGTGGAAAAAGCAGAGCAAAAACAATCGGCATTACTGGCTGAGGCGCAAAAAACGATTAGCCTATGGCAAACAGAGCTGCAGTTAGACATTATCAGTGATAAAGATAAAGTCAGCTTGATACTCTGGCTGACCTATATTAAAGAATTGCAATCACTAGATCCTGACGCCGTACCAAATATTAAATGGCCTATTCCTCCGGTTTCTCAGGCTACTTAATAAAAGGGGCCGTGGACACGTTCACGGCTTTAATTTCACGTTAATAATTCATCCACGCAGACAATTCTGCTTTTGCTTCCTCGCTGATATCTTCAAGTGCCAGTTCAACGTGCCAGTCAGCTGTTACCTCATCAACCCAGCCGGGTTTACC
>NZ_LR607338.1:1613647-1616315 GCF_902164725.1 Pseudescherichia vulneris
GATCTCACCAGTGAATTATGCTGCGGGCTGTGGCAGAAACGGGGAGGCAGGCTACAATGTCGAGGATACCTTTTTTGCCCGCATAGATCTTTCACGGTATCGCCATAACGAAAGCCGCACGATTGCTGTGGGAAGTACGAGCATGAAATCAGGGTGTTACAGATGAAAACCCTGTACATTGCGGGCTAAATTGTTTAGCGTCGTACCGTTTTAGAATATCCGGCAAAAGAAGCAACTGGCACAGATATGAATAGATTTAATGATAAAAGATTGACCGATATTGTGCTGGGAGAAGCCATTCTTGCTCTTTTGAGCGAAGGCGATCCCATAACGCCATACAGCCTGATGGAAAAACTTCAGCTTATGGCCGTCTCAGAAAAGATGGCGTTCAGAAAGCAGGCGTGTACCAACGCTGTCATTGAAGTGCAAAGCAGCCTTATGGCGCAATCCTCGGAGTACGGCAGCTTTCAGGCAGGCAGTGACTATCCTCCCAGCAGTAAGATGATCCACTGATAGCCTGAACGCGACGTCTATCCGCACTATCTTCCACAGGAAGTCCGCCGCAGGGATCATCGTACCCTGTCGGCGATGGCGCGTATGGCCATAGCGTAGTCCTGTTTACGCATGCCGTCAGCGGTCTGCTCTGCCTCATCCTGCAGAAACGCCATCATGTTTTGCGCCTGCAGCGGCTTACCGGTGTTTAGCATCTGTGATGCCATCTGTCCTATCAGCGCGTGAATATCGTCACTGCTCTCAAGCTGTAAATTTTCCAAAACGTTCACTCCGACCTTCCCTTTAAGGGATGGCGTTAATCAATTTCTGCCGTAGCGCGGCTACTCTAACCGTCAGGTCAGATAGCTCTTCAATTGGCGTATCCATCACGGAAATCATGTCTGCCGGGACGCCGGCGGCGCGGATCTTTAACGCCTCTCCCTGCTCGGTGAGCGAGATCAGAACCTTGCGCTCATCGCGGCCCACGTCACGCCGTCTGCTAATCAATCCCGACTCTTCAAGCCGCTTCAACAGTTGGCTCAGAGTGCCGGAGTCGAGCTGCACACGCGCACCAATCTCAGAGACCGTCACGTTATCCTTTTCCCATAGCGCCAGCAGAACCAGATACTGCGGATAGGTCAGCCCCAGCGGTTTCAGTCGCGACTGGTAGAGCTTGGTCATGGCCAGAGAAGCAGAGTAGAGGGCGAAACAGAGGAACTGATCCACTGTTACAGGGGCTTCGCTCTGTGGCGGCATACCACAGGCCTCGATTTTATCGTGTTCCATATCGTCACTATTTTTGTAGTCAGAGTTCGGTTTAGAAACAGCAAGCTAACCGTCTCGTTACATGGATGTAAATATTGATCTAAATACAATTGATGTCAATTTAATATCCTCTTTGTCGCCTTTAATTGTTATGTTATAACATACAAAAAATGACGCAGGGTGAGCAAAATGGCAGAAACAAGCATTCAAACAGGCGAAGGAAAAAGATTACCGGTCACCGTACTGTCCGGTTTTTTAGGCGCAGGAAAAACTACGCTGCTTAATCATATCCTGAATAACCGGGAGAGCAGGCGCGTCGCGGTGATCGTCAATGATATGTCCGAGGTCAATATTGATGCTGCGCTGGTCAGAGAGGGTGGAGCCGAGCTGTCACGCACCGACGAGAAACTGGTGGAGATGAGCAACGGCTGTATCTGCTGCACGCTGCGGGAGGATCTGCTGGTTGAGGTGAATCGCCTGGCGCGGGAGGGGCGGTTTGACCAGCTGGTGATCGAGTCCACCGGCATCGCGGAGCCGCTCCCGGTGGCGGAAACCTTTACCTTTGCCGATGATGAGGGGCGAAGCCTCGCGGACGTGGCGCGCCTCGATACCATGGTGACCGTTATAGATGCCTTTAACTTTCTTAACGACTACGGCTCGGAAGAGAGTATTCACTCCCGGGGAGAGTCGCTTGGAGAGGAGGATACCCGTAGCGTGGTGGATCTGCTGATCGAGCAGGTGGAGTTTTGTGATGTGCTGGTGATTAACAAAATCGATCTGATCGGCGACGAGCAGCAGCGCAGGCTGCTGGGCATGTTGCGCTCCCTCAACCCGGGAGCGAAAGTGGTGACCGCGCAGTTTGGCCAGGTGCCGCTCAGCGAGGTGTTGAATACCGGCCTGTTCGATTTCGCCAAAGCCGCCCAGTCGCCGGGCTGGCTCAAAGAGCTGCGCGGGGAGCATACCCCGGAGACGGAAGAGTATGGCATCACCAGCTTTGCCTATCGCGCCCGCCGTCCTTTCCATCCGGCCCGCTTTGCGCAGGTGATGGAGAACGAACTCACGGGCGTGGTGCGTTCGAAGGGCTACTTCTGGCTGGCCAGCCGACCAGAGTTTGCTGGCTCGTGGTCGCATGCGGGGGGCGTGGCGCGTCAGGGGCTGGCTGGCAGCTGGTGGGCAAGCATCCCTCGGGAGCGCTGGCCGGAAGATGAGGAGTCGTTGCAGTTTATTATGGCTAACTGGCTTGAGGGCGTCGGCGATGCACGTCAGGAGCTGGTGTTTATCGGCATGGAGATGGACGAGGTGCGGCTGCGGGCGCAGCTGGATGCGGCCCTGCTGACGGATCGGGAGATGGCCGAAGGCCCGCAGCGATGGACGCACTACGACGATCCCATCGACCCGTGGTTGGAGGAGG
>NZ_LR607338.1:1616371-1635107 GCF_902164725.1 Pseudescherichia vulneris
CGCCCGGCATAAGCAGTAACTCTACCGATGCAGATAGGTGCTGACCCCAAGGTAGCGGGTGAACGCCTCCTGCAAAATCTCGGCGCTGGCGGAGTGGTTCATGGCGACGTGATGCTCGAAACCGTTACGGCAGATCCACGCCAGCAGATTCTCCAGGTGCGGAACCTGAATTACCGCCCGGCAGCCGACGGTATCCAGCGGATCGTCCACTGACTGACCCTCGCCAACGTAGGCTTTGATCTCGCCGGTGAGATCGTCCGTGCTCAGGCGGAAGTAGGTCAGATTGCCACTCTTCAGCCGACCATGCACCGCTCCGCAGGTATTCTCCTTCCCAACCGTGGTGCCGATGATGTCCGCAGTGCCCATATGCGGATCCTCAAGGCTGGATGCGGCGAAGTTGCCGCAGTGGAACAGGACGCATTTGTCGCGATCGTCGCCAAAATTGTTGTTCCAGTCGGCAATAGAAGCGGGGCTCATGTTGCTGCTGGCGAGGGCGTACATCGACAGTGCCCCCATGACATCCACCTCGCAGGCGCTGGGCATCAGCTGTCCGGACATGATGCTCATGATCGAGCAGACGTTGATGCCCAGGTTCTCCTGTAACGAGGTCCAGCACTGGATGGCGGTAGTATCGATATCATTAGCAATCACCCACTCGCTGATCACTACGAACAGCTTCGCCATAGTGACAATTTTATCTGCCGGAATGCCGCTGGCGTCGGCGTTGTCGAGCAGCAGGCGGCGCTTCTCATCGACGCGGATATCGTCATCGCGCAGCTGCTTAACGCGGGTAAAGACCTCGGAGAGATCCAGCGTCTCCACGGCGATGCCCAGCCGCTCAAGCAGCTTCTCGCTGTAGCGCACGGTGTTGAACCCCGCCGGACGTGCGCCGATGGCTCCAACGCGCACGCCGCGCATGCTGCTTACCACGCGACAGATCTGCTCGAAGCGACGGAGATCTTTTTCAAATACTTCGCCGCTGAGGGCGCAGACGTGCTGAGTGGTTAACGTAAAGGGAATGCCGTACTGGCGCATGTTGTTGCACAGGGAGATCTTGCCGCAGAAGCTGTCCCGGCGGGTGGCGAGCCCCATTTTATCGAGGTTATCCTCTTCGGCCTGGATCAGCACCGGCACGTTGAGGCCCGACAGTCGCAGGGTCTCGGCTATCGCTTTCTCATCACCAAAGTTAGGCAGCAGCACCACCACACCATGGATCTCATCCCGGTGGGCGCGAAACAGCTCGGCGCAGATCTTCGCATCCTGGCGGGTTTCAACCCCGCCCAGCTCGGTCTGCGTGTCATCGAGCATAATGGTGTTGATGCCCAGGCGGGCAAAGAGCGCGGTGGCCTGCTCGCGTGCTTCAGCCACCAGGTAGCTGGGGAAAAATCCACGGTTACCAATAATAACGCCCATGGTCAGATTCTGCGGAATACGGGACATTGCTCTCTCTCCAGTCATCGACTTGAATATATATTCATTTATGATTTATTATTCATTAGTGTAAGATATGCGCTACTTTTCCCTTTGTCACCACGCGTACAGCCTATTTTCTGAGAAAGGAGAAAACGATCACAGTTGGTTCAGCAGGCGAAAGCAAGGCGTGCTTGTTATCTATTCAGGTATGCATAAAAATAACGGACATAAAATCAAGGGGAACGCTATGTCGAAGCAGGATGAACAACGCTTGCTGGTGAAGATCGCCACGCTCTATTACAGCGAAAACAAAAAGCAGTCTGAAATAGCCTCGCTGCTGCACCTGTCACAATCTTTTGTCTCACGCGCGCTGACGCGCTGCCAGAAAGAGGGCCTGGTTAAGATCACCGTCGTCCAACCGACCAATATTTTCGTCGAGCTGGAGAAGGCCATTGAAGAGCGCTTTGGCATTCGCCAGGCCATTGTGGTGGATATCGGCGAGAACGCCAGCAACGGGCAGCTCAAACATGCCATCGGCAGCGCGGCGGCGCACTATGTTGAAACGCGTCTGCGGCCGGAGGATCTGGTGGGCATCTCCTCCTGGAGCAGCACCATTCGCTGCATGGTGGATGAGATGCATCCGCAGAATATCCGTGCGGCGGGGGTGATCCAGCTGCTGGGCGGCGTCGGCCCTAACGGCAACGTGCAGGCGACCATCCTTACTCAGCAGCTGGCAGCGCACCTGGGCTGCCCGGCGTGGCTGCTGCCCTCCCAGAGCATCGAGCACTCGGTGGAGGAGCGCGCCCGGCTGGTGAACAGCCCAGACGTGGCGGCGGCGGTGGCAAAATTTGCCGAGGTGGACGTCGCCATCGTCGGCATCGGCGAGCTGGAGCCGTCCCAGTTGCTTAAAAACTCTGGCAACTACTACAACGAAGAGATGCTGACCCTGCTGGCTGAGCGCGGGGCGGTGGGGGATATCTGCCTGCACTACTACGACGCCGCCGGCAATCCGGTGCTGAGCCAGGAGGAGGATCCGGTTATCGGCATGGAGCTGGAGCAGATGCGTGCCTGCCAGCACGTCATCGCTCTGGCGGGAGGCCTGGAAAAAAGCAACGCCATCCGCGGGGCGCTGGAGGGAAACTACATCGACGTGTTAATTACCGACTTCGCCACCGCCCGCAGCCTGATGAAAAAGTAAACCGCCTCTCCCGGGCAGCCACGCCCGGGAAGAGGCGCAGGGCTACTTGCCCTCCATCACCGCTTTCTGCGCCACCACGGCGGCTTTCTGCTGCATACGGTTCTGCATCTGGTCGATGATGACCGCCACGATAATCACGATGCCTTTAATCACCATCTGCCAGAATTCACTGACGCCCATCATCACCAGGCCATCGGCAAGGAAGCCGATCACGAACGCGCCGATCAGCGTGCCAAGAATGGTGCCGCGCCCGCCCGCCAGTGAGGTCCCACCCAGCACTACCGCCGCGATAGCATTCATCTCAAAGGCGGTGCCGTTGGCTGGATGGCTGGCCACCAGCTGCGCAGAGACCACGATCCCGGCAATCGCCGCGCACAGGCCAGAGAGCATATAGACCAGGATCTTAACCTGCTTTACCTTGACGCCGGAGAGCTCGGCGGCGCGCTCGTTATCGCCAATAGCATAGACGTGACGGCCAAAGGGCAGGCGGCGGGCAACGTAGGCGATAATCAGCGCCAGCACGATCATCATCCAGATCGCCCACGGAATGCCAAATAGCGTTCCGGCCCCGATCTCATCAAAGCCGGTGTTGCCCAGCAGCGGGTTTCCGGACAGCCCAGGGAAGGTCTGTCCATCGGAGGTCAGCATTGCCGCCCCGCGCAGGACGTACATGGTGCCAAGGGTGCAGATAAAGGGCGCAACGTTGTAGCGGGTGATGATCCAGCCGTTGGCCGCGCCGATCAGCGCGCCGATCAGCAGCACCATGGGGACGATCACCCAGACGCTGGGGAAGATGGCGATACCAAACATCGGCAGCACGATGCCTTTGGTGATCATCCACCCGGCAATCATCCCGCACAGGCCCAGCGTCGCGCCGATAGAGAGGTCGATCCCGGCGGTGATAATCACGAAGGTGATCCCCAGCGCCAGAAACGCGTTGATGGCGATATGCTTGATCATGATCACCATGCTGCCTGCCGACAGGAACCCCGGTACCATCACCGTGAAGAAGCCGACGATAAGAAAAAGGGCGATAAAGGTGCGTAGCTTCAACAGAATAAGCAGGATGTTCTCGCGGGAGAGTGACGCCCCACCGCGCGGCGTTAACGTAGCCGATTGGACTGTTTTCATCTTAAAACCCCTGAGCACTTGCTGTGACCAGCGCTGATTCTTCGGCCCGATCGCGAACGATATCGGCGGTGAGTTTGCCGCCGGACATCACCAGAATACGGTCGGAAACCGCCATAATTTCTTTTAAATCCGAGGTGGAGAAGACCACCGCGATGCCCTGCTGCGAGAGCTGCACCATCATGCGAAACACGTCCGCCTTAGCACCAACGTCAATGCCCCGCGTCGGCTCATCAAGAAACAGCACTTTGGGATTGGTCAGCAGCGATCGGCCAATTACCACCTTCTGCTGATTGCCGCCGCTCAGAGCTTGGATCTCCACCTCCGGGGAGGAGACCTTGATTGACAGGTCGCCGATGGTGCCCGCCACGACAGCATTCTCCTCTTTGCTGGCAATCGTGAGCCCGCGCTGCAGGCGTCGCCAGAGGCTGGCGATGGTCAGATTGCTCGCCACCGAGGAGATAGGGAAGATCCCGGTCCGCTTGCGGTCTTCCGGCACCAGGCTCATCCCCATCCGAATGCGGTCGGCGGTGGCCAGACGCTGGGGCACCGGCTTGCTGTCGAGCCACAGCTTGCCGAAGTAGTTGCGCTCGGTGCCCAGCAGGCACTCGAACAGCTCGGTGCGTCCGGCCCCCATCAGGCCGTAAATACCGACGATCTCTCCGGCATGCACCTTAAAGCTGACGTCATTAACCACCGTATTGCCCGCTGCGTTAACGCAGGTAATGTGCTCCGCCTCCAGCAGCGGCGACCCAAAGGTGCGGCCCGGTTCGAGAAAGTTACTTACCGGATCGCTACCAAGCATCTCGCGGACGATCCACGGCACGTCGATATCTCTTACCTTGGCTTCCGCCTGAAACTTGCCATCGCGCAGGATAGTAATGACGTCGCCGATAGCCATCAGCTCCTCCAGACGGTGCGAAATATAGATAATCGTCACCCCCTGGCGGGTCAGTTCACGGATCACGCGAAACAGGATCTCCACTTCGGTTTTACTCAGCGCCGAGGTGGGTTCGTCGAGGATCAGAATATCGGCATCTTCCGCCAGCGCTTTGGCGATCTCTATCAGCTGCTGCTGGCCGACCTTGAGATTACCTACCAGCTCACGCGGGGAGATGGGCTGGTCGAGGCGCTGCAGCAGCTCGGCGGCGCGGCGCTCCTGCTCGCGCTCATTGATAGGCGCGACCCCTTTTTGCAACTCGCGGCCAAGAAAAATATTTTCGGCCACGTTAAGGTTTTCAAACAGGTTCAGCTCCTGATGCACCATGCCGATCCCGTGGGCCGCCGCCGCGCGGGTGCTTGGGAAGTGTACCGACTCGCCGTTAAGCAGGATCTCGCCAAGGCTGGGCTGCTGGACGCCAGCCAGGATCTTCATCAGCGTCGATTTACCGGCCCCGTTCTCGCCAATGATGACGTTAACCTTGCCGCGCCAGACGTTATAGTCAACGTTATCCAGCGCCACGGTGCCGGGAAAGAGCATCGAGATACCGCGCGTGCGCAGAATAATGTCATCCACCGGAGTAACGCTCATTACGGGGCCTCCTGTTTGACATCCAGCGCGGCGGCATCCTGGGCTTTGCCGTTGGCCAACGTCACGGCAAACAGCACGGTGGCGGGTTTACCGCTCCAGCCAGCGTCAATTTTCGGCAGATGCTTCGCGGCCTCGCGGTTATAGGCGCGAGAGAGCTGGGCGAACTGAACCTGGTTAGTAAAGTCTTCAAACTTAAAGCCGGTGGCATCGCGAATAGCGTTGCCGCGCATTACCGGCCCAAGCTGGATCGTCAGCGGCTGGTTGTCGACCGTGAAGGTCAGCTTCTGCTCGCGCGCGTTGCTGACGTCGACGGCGGTCACCTGGCTGGTCAGGCGAACAAAAACGCTCCTGGGTGCGCCGCTAGCGGCTTTCAGCTGGCTGGAAAACGCGCTGGCATCCAGCGCGTGTTGGTTAGCGGCATCCATAACACGGGATTGCCAGGTCTGTTGCGCGATCTGCTGCGGGGTCAGATTGTCGAAATTCTGTTTCGCATTTGGATCGACAGGCATGATTGGCTTGCCGTTTTCATCCAGATCCACCACCGTGCAGGCCGTCAGCAACAGGGTGGTGCACCCTATCAGCGCGACACCCCATTGTTTTACGCCCATAGCGCCTCCGCCTTACTCGCTGAGTTTAAACATGTTGAGTTTTTTAGCGTTTGACTCATCGATCAGGACGCAATCCATCAGCTGTTTTTCGTCTTTCTGCGCTTTGCCGTTTTTCAGGAAGTAGTCTGCCTGTACAACGGCCATCTGCGCCTGCTCCCAGCCCGGCTGCAGAACGGTGGCTTTGATATTGCCTTTGTTAATAATGGAGTCGCGGGTGTAGTCGCTGCCGTCAAAGCCAACGACGATAACATTGGTCTTACCGGCGGCCTTCAGCGCGGCCTCGGCCCCTAGCGCCATGGTGTCGTTGCCGGAGATCACGCCAGCGATATTCGGGTTGGTTTGCAGAATAGCTTCCATACGGTTAAAGGCTTCGGTCTGGCTCCAGTTGGCGGTCTGCTGCGCCACCATCTTCATGTCCGGATAGTCGTCCAGAATGTCGTGGTACCCCTGGGAGCGGACGCTGGCGTTGGTATCCGACTGGCGTCCCAGTAGCTCTACGTAGGTGCCTTTACCATCCAGCAGCTTGGCGAACTTCTCGGCACCCAGCTGTGCGCCCTGATAGTTGTTAGAGACGATCTGCGCCACGGCGATGCCGGTTTTGTTAATTTCGCGATCGATCAGGAAGGTCGGAACGCCTGCGGCCTTGGCTTTCTCCAGCGGCCCGACGGTGGCATCCGCCCCGGCGTTATCGAGAATAATCGCTTTCGCCTTCCGGGCGATGGCGGTCTCAATCAACTGGTTTTGTTTGTTTACGTCATCGTCATGCGAGGCGACAAGGGTGGTATATCCCAGCTCTTTCGCTTTCGCCGCCGCACCGTCGGCCTCTGCTTTAAAGAAGGGGTTATCGTGGGAAGGGGTAATGATAGCAATCAGTCCGTTATCAGCAGCAAACAGCGAACCGGAAGCGGCAATCATAGAAGCGAGCAGTACGGATTTAACAAAGGTAGCGTTCATCGTTTTCTCCACATTGAATATTTATTCAATAATGATTTATTATTCATGTTAACGATAAGGCCGAGTTGTTAAACTGTCTACGATTTGCGCAGGTAATTTCTTAAAAGGAGAAAAGGATCACGGTCTATAGCATGAAGAGCGGGGGATCAGGGGGGAGTAAAGGCTGCTACTTTGTCGCCAGCAGCATGCGGAGACGCTTATGGCATTTTTGGCCGCCTTCACTCCCTGCGGTGCTGCTTGCCATTCGCAGGCAGGCTTCCCGGCGCAGGGCAATTCGCTCCCGTGCGCGGTCTGTCTCCACGCAATCGAAAATATGTAGCCAGCGGGTGGCTGCCCGACGCCAGAGGCCTGCACGCTCAAGCGCTTCGGCAATGTTGTCGTTCAGCAGCATAGCTTCGGTTATGGTCGATGATTCTGTTTCGGACATGGTTAATAGCCGTTAAATCAGTAAGAAAGCGCGGCAGGTAAAACCCGCCGCGTGAAGAGGGGCTTAATGTTTAGCCGCATTTTTGACGTTAGCTTTTGCGTTATCGCAAGCATCCTGATTGTTAGCACAGGCATCTTTCGCCGCCTGGGCCTGCTTTTGCGCAGTAGCTTTAGCGGTTGATTTTGCCTGAGAGCACTGCGTTGGGTTATCCTGGCAGGCGGATTTGGCATTTGCCGCAACCTGACCATTCGCTGCGCTGGCCGCGCCGCAGACCAGTAATGTACAGACACCCAGCATCATTGCTAACTTTTTCATCATAATACCTTTTGTTAAAAGACTTATTTCGATAAAGCACAGTCAGGCTGTGCTGCATTTCCTTGCGGCAGCGATAATACAGGGATATTGCATCCGATAGTCGGGCTAATTAATTTCAGCGAGTAACAATGTGCCAGTACTTTTTAATAATGTTACTTTTTTGGGGGTTATTAAATGAAAGGGTAGCTAAAGAGGCTTGTTAATAGCGCGATACATTGTGCTGAGCTGTTGTAGACGGCTATTATAGGCATTAGTTAAACAGGTAATATCGCCGCCACACTGCCGCCGATTATTAAGCCACGCGCGCTGGGCATCCTGCATATCACCCTGTACACCCATGGCAAACAGGCCGCGTAGTAGACGGTATGTCGTTGTCATCTCAACATCTTTGTCGTTGAGCGCCAGGTTAGCACAAACCGCCTTTTCATCTGCCGATTTTGCTTTTGTGCAGTCGAAGCTGGCGGCGCTGCTGGTAAAGGAAATAAAAAGGGCGAAGATCATGACTCTCTTTTTCATCTCTGTTTCTTCCCGGTGTTCAGAATGATGGATGGTAGCTGATTAATAAGTTAAGTTAATATTATTGTGATGGTGAATATTTAAAGGGGACTATACACTTAAGTATGACATATATAAAAAAACCGCCGAAGCGGTTTTTATTCTGCTACCAGCCACATGTCGGCTTCGTCAAACATCTCTTCCAGCATGCGGTTCAGTTTCTCTCTGTCGCTTTTACTGGCGTCGCTGTTTAGCCCGTTGGCCTGCATGGGTTTGACGCGTACCTCGGCGTCCGGGAAGATGCGGTGAACCCGACGCGTTAGTTCGTCCAGGATAATTTCACGCGCGCCCGGCAGTCCGGCCACGTTTCGCTTGTCATACACTAATTCAACAAACACACATCTACCCTCGAAGCCTGGTTATATATACAGGCGTTACTATAGAAGGCTTGCCAGCCAAGGTAAAGCAAAATACATCGCTTCCGGGTTGCGCTTTATCATGTTCATAGTTAAAGCTTTAGTGTGGGGTGTAAGCATATACAGGAGCAATATCGATGAAAATTGTTTGTCTGGGCTGGGGATCGCTGGTCTGGAAGTCCGGCGCGCTGCCGGTGGCGGGTGAGTGGCATGCTGATGGCCCTGAGCTGCCCATTGAGTTTTCGCGCGTCAGCGACGGCGGCGAACTGGCTACCGCCATCTGCATTAACGCAACGCCTGTTCCGGTGCTCTGGGCAGCGTTGGCGACCCACTCTCTTAGCGAAGCGTGCCAGGCGTTGCGCGAGCGGGAGGGGATCCCAGAGGAACGCGTAGACGGCGTGGGGTCGTTGACGCTCTCCTCTCAGACCACAGGACTTCTCGCCGACTGGGCGCGTGCGCGCGGCATTGATGCGATTATCTGGACGGCGCTGCCGGCACGCATTGATAACATTGAGGGTAAAGTTCCGACGCCGGAAGCGGCTATCGCTTATCTGCGTGGCCTGACGGGAGAAGAGGGGGAACATGCGAAAAACTATATTCAACAGGTACCGGAACAGATTGATACGCGCTATCGGCAAGAAATCAGAACGGCATTAGGCTGGTAGAAAGATAAATGCTCCCCTGCGTAGGCAGGGGAGGCGAGGGACTTAAACGTTTTTACGCTCGATGGTTTGTTCACCCCAGAACAGTGAATCTGCATCGGTTTTCTTGAAGGCACGGATCAGCACTTCGTCATTTCCCTCTTCCCAGATCTGTTCTGCCAGCTTCTCGTCGTAGTTGGCAACTTCAAAAATGGCTTCGGCAATTTCCGGCGAAGTATTGCGGATACTTGCCCATTCGCCGACGTGATGAGCTTTTGCTTCCTGATTTGGCATCTTACTTCTCCTGTTAGGGTTAACCTTTTAACTTAACGGCCAGGCCAGCTACGTACTCGCCCTGATAGCGGGCAATAGCCAGCTCTTCTTCACTGGGCTGACGTGAACCGTCGCCACCCGCAATGGTCGTCGCGCCGTATGGCGTACCGCCGCGAACTTCAGAGATATCGAACAGCTCTTTTGTGCCATAGCCAATCGGCACAATCACCATCCCATGATGTGCAAGCGTAGTCCATGTCGAGGTAATTGTGTGCTCCTGACCGCCACCTGTACCGGTGGAGCTGAATACGCTGGCAACTTTGCCATAGAGAGCACCGGACGCCCATAGGCCGCCAGTCTGGTCAAAGAAGGTGCGCATCTGACCGGACATGTTGCCGAACCGCGTCGGCGTACCCACGATAATGGCGTCGTACTCAGCCAGCTCCTGTGGAGTGGCGACCGGGGCCGTCTGTGCTTTACCGCCTGATTTCTCGAACAGCTCCTGCGGCATGGTTTCTGGTACGCGCTTAACCACCACCTCAACGTCTTCCACCTTTCCTGCACCTTCAGCCACGGCGTGTGCCAGGGTTTCAATATGCCCGTACATGGAATAATAAAGAACCAGAACCTTTGCCATCTTTTCGCTCCTCGGTTGCCATCAGGGTATAATTAAAGATATGCCGTCAGGCTGAGAGTGCAAATCGGATCGTGCTTATTTTACAGCGGGATTGGCATGCCACAGCGGCAAACTAATCCCGGAAGGCAGAAAAAACGGGGAATTTATTATGTCATTTTCTGTAACAAATTTACCGCGTGCACTTCTGAGCGGGTGCGATATTTAATATCGATATCCAGTGAAAGGTTTGCTGATAAATTATACACCGTCGTCTGGCCGTAACACTCCATATTACTGTTAAGGAGATCGCCAGATAATACTTTGCAACCCGCTAACGTGCTGGCAAGCGTAAATTCTCCTTTTTCATTAAGCGTACACAGGCAGCCGGTATTGACGTTGTAGTGGATAATAATGCTGCACAATTCACTCCTCCTGTTAGATCAATTTTTAATGACTCATGGCTGTTTAACCGGACGCAGCGCCGGGAAAAGGATCACATCGCGAATAGAGGGGGCATTGGTAAACAGCATCACCATGCGATCGATACCAATACCTAACCCGGCAGTGGGAGGGAGCCCGTACTCAAGCGCCGTTACGTAGTCCTCATCATAAAACATCGCTTCGTCATCCCCGGCCTCTTTCGCCATCGCCTGCTCTCGAAAGCGCTCGGCCTGATCTTCCGCATCGTTAAGCTCGGAGAAGCCGTTACCAATCTCTCTGCCGCCAATGAAAAATTCAAAGCGATCGGTGATCTCCGGATTGACGTCGTTTCTGCGCGCCAGTGGGGAGACCTCTGCCGGGTACTCGGTAATAAACGTGGGTTGGATAAGGTGCTTTTCGGCGACCGCATCGAAGAGTTCGGTAATGACACGCCCATGTCCCCATCCCGCCTCTATCTTAATTTCCAGGCGCTCGGCGAGACGCAGCGCCGCGTCCGGTGTCGCCAAATCCGTAGAGACAATATCCTCCCCGTAGCGCAGGATCGCCTCGGTCATGGTCAGGCGATCAAAGGGCCGGCCAAAATCAAACGTCCAGTCGCCGTACTGAACGGTCGTCGTGCCGAGCACCGTCTGGGCAACGTGCCGGAAGAGCGATTCGGTAAAGGTAATCAGGTCGTTGTAGTCGGCATAGGCTTCGTACATCTCCATCATAGTGAATTCAGGATTATGACGGACGGAGATACCCTCGTTGCGAAAATTACGGTTGATTTCGAATACTTTCTCGAAGCCGCCGACCACCAGCCTTTTAAGATAGAGCTCTGGTGAAATTCGCAGGTACATCTGCTGGTCAAGGGCGTTATGGTGGGTCATAAACGGTCTTGCCGATGCGCCGCCGGGAATGGCCTGCATCATTGGCGTCTCTACTTCCAGGAAGCCACGGGCCTGCATGAAAGCGCGAATGGCGCTGAGAATGTTTGAACGCGTAACAAAGGTGCGGCGCGTGCTATCGTTGACGATCAGGTCTACATAGCGCTGGCGATAGCGCATCTCACGATCCGCCAGACCATGAAACTTATCGGGGAGCGGCCGTAGCGCTTTAGTAAGGGGGACGATCTGCGTGGCGTGCAGGGTCAGCTCGCCGGTTTGCGTTTTAAACAGCGTACCTTTGACGCCAATGATATCGCCCAGATCGCAACGTCGGATGTGCTGCTGGTACTGCTCCTCCCCCAGAGAGGTTTGGGCGGCATAGATCTGAATCTTACCGCCGCAGTCCTGCAACACCAGGAAGGCCGCTTTACCCATAATGCGACGTGACATTACTCGCCCGGCAATGGCGACCTGAACATTTTCGGCCTGTAGCGTCGCGGTATCCCACCCTGCATAGCGCGCATACAGCGCGTCTGCGGTCCTGTTCCGGCGAAAATCGTTTGGGAAAGCGATCCCCTCTTCGCGTAGCTGCGCCAGCTTCTCACGACGCACTTCCCGCTCACCCGTTAACGCTTGCTCAAACACTGATCTCTCTTCGCTCATAGCCGCTCCTTGTGTATCGCTGTTTTCACAACAGTCGTTTTCACAACAATCTACGACCAGGCAGCCAGCAAAAGCAAATGTTTTTCTCTAAAATGAGATCATAATGATCTTAATTGGGGTTACATGAACCGCTAACAATCCCCTATTCAGACGTCGCGCTTGATCTTATCGATAATCGCCATCGCTTCCTGCGTAAACCGGGCTTTTTCGCTGCTGGAGAGCGAAGCGATATGTCGGGCCAGCGGACCAAATATTTCGGCATGGCTCATAATCCCCTGCACACCCTCTTTATGAATAACGCGCAGCAGCGCCTCACGCTCGCTGTCATCCAGCGACGAGTAGACCATCGACCAGGCAAACTGCAGCGGATCGTCCATCGGCTTAGGCGTGGTATGCCATTTCGCCTCGGTCTCTTGTAATTTCCGCGAGTTACGGTCAGCGCCGCCGTAGGCCAGCCACTCCAGGGAGACGTTCTCCCGTTCAGCAATTTTTATTGCCACGTTAAATGAAGGATCGGTTCCTCGGCTGATGTAGTTATTCAGCGTGGAGTAGGGAAGCTGCCACTCTTCGGCCGCCGCCCGGGTGCTGCGGTGACCAATCAGTAGTCTTAGCCTGTCCGCCAGCGTCTCCTGCCCGGCTGTACGGTATGAAATTGTCTCTTCGCCTTCCATTTTTAGTCCATCCGCGACGGTGTAGGTAGTCTGATCTTCATAGAGATCACAAAACGAGTTTAGAATCACAAATTCTTCAGATAACGCTTTTCTTCATCTCAAAAGAGATCAATGATACTACCACGTTATCACCAGGTGATTAACGTTCGGGATTATCCCATAGGGTTGAAGAAGAGGTTAGATGAATTATGAGTAAAGTTGAAGCCACGCAGACGGACTGGTGTCGTATCGACATTGTCGCCGCGCTTCACAAGCGCGGCTACTCGATACGTGAACTGTCGATTCAGGCCGGTCTCAAACCGGACACCTTAAAAAACGTGCTCTCACGCGCCTATCCAAAAGCAGAACGCATTATTGCCGACGCCATTGGCGTCGATCCTGCGCAGATCTGGCCTAGCCGTTACGCCAAGCAGAAGGATACGCACTGACAGAGGCACTCGCTGGCGGAAAGTCAACTCCGCCGTGCCGTTAATCATACCGTGCAGTAATACAGACGCATTATCAACAGGACAGTAATTAACGATTACTGGCAATCTATTTTTATATCTGTAAGAGGGCATTATGAGTCAGCCTGGAAATAAAATGGGTGTGCTCCAGCTCACCGTATTAACCGCGGTTAATATGATGGGCTCGGGAATTATTATGCTGCCGACGAAATTAGCCGAGGTAGGAACAATATCTATTCTGTCGTGGTTGGTTACGGCATTAGGATCGCTGGCACTGGCCTACGCTTTCTCTAAGTGTGGCCTATTTAGTCAGAAAAGCGGCGGCATGGGTGGTTACGCAGAATATGCATTTGGTCAGTCCGGGAATTTTATTTCCAACTATACCTATGCCATTAGCCTGTTAATTGCCAATATCGCAATTGCTATCTCCGCAGTGGGTTACGGCAGCGATTTCTTAGGCGTCGTGCTCTCACCGGTAGGGGCGTGTGTGGCTACCATCGGCGTGATATGGGTGACCACCATCTGTAACTTTGGCGGGGCAAAAATCACCGGACGTATTGGCTCCGTGACCGTTTGGGGCGTGATTATCCCAGTGGTCGGCTTGAGCATCTTCGGCTGGTTCTGGTTTAAACCCTCGCTCTATATCAGCGCCTGGAACCCAAACCACAGCAGCTTCTTCTCTGCGGTCTCTACCTCTATTTCCATGACGCTATGGGCATTTCTCGGTCTGGAATCTGCCTGCGCCAACATGGACGCGGTTGAGAACCCGCAAAAAAATGTTCCTATTGCCGTATTCGGCGGGACCCTGGCCTGCGCCGTCATTTATATCCTGTCGACGAACGTCATCTCCGGTATTGTTCCTAATGCTGACCTGCTGAACTCCACCGCACCGTTTGGCCTCGCTTACGCCAGCATGTTTACTCCTTTCGTGGGTAAAGTGGTGATGTTGCTGATGACCTTGGCCTGTATTGGTTCCCTGTTGGGGTGGCAGTTTACCGTGGGCCGCGTCTTTAAATCATCGGCGGATATCGGCTATTTCCCGCGTATTTTCTCCCGCGTGACAAAAGCCGACGCGCCCGTGGTTGGCATGATTGTTCTTGGCATCATCCAGACCCTGCTGGCGCTAATGACTATTAGCCCCTCCCTGAATAAACAGTTTAACAGCCTGGTTAATCTGGCGGTCATTACCAACCTTATTCCCTACGTGCTCTCAATGGCGGCGCTTATTCCCATGCAGCGCCTGGCCGGGGTCACCAAATCCCAGTTCCGAATCAATGCCTGTACCGCCCTGATTGGCACCGTCTACAGCTTCTATGCCCTCTACGCATCTGGCGAAGAGGCGATGATGCTCGGCGCGCTCACCACGTTTGCGGGCTGGTCATTCTGGGGAATTTTTATTGATAAGCAAGATAAACACACAGTGATTAATAAATAAGGATATTAAGATGAAAACCATAGCAATAATGAATCATCCTGGCGTTATTTTTAAAGAGACCGCACTGCAGGAGCTGGGCCAGCGCTTAGGTGCCATGGATTTCCGTATTCTCTATCCCGAGGATGCCGACGATCTGCTGGGGCTCATTAACAATAACGCCAAAATCTGTGGCGTGGTAATTGACTGGGATAGCTACAACCTCAGTCTGACCCAGCAGATTAGCGCACTCAACGATCGGCTCCCGATGTATATGTTTGCCAATAAAAACTGCGCGCTCGATCTGACGCTGCGTGACTTAGAGGCCAACATTCACTTTTTTGAGTATGCCCTCGACGTGGCCTGCGATATTGCCAATAAAATTCAGCAGGTGACGGAAGCCTACTACGATAAAATTCTGCCGCCGCTGACGAAGGCGCTGTTTAACTATGTGAACGCCGGGAAATACACCTTTTGTACGCCCGGCCATATGTCGGGAACCGCGTTCCAGAAGAGCCCGGTGGGTAGCCTGTTTTACGACTTCTTTGGTGCCAACACCATGAAGTCGGATATCTCGGTATCGGTGACGGAGCTAGGTTCGCTGCTGGATCACTCCGGTCCGCATAAAGAAGCAGAGGAGTATATCGCTCGCACCTTTAACGCCGAACGTAGCTATATGGTGACCAACGGCACCTCTACGGCTAATAAAATCGTCGGCATGTACTCCGCGCCGGTGAAAAGTACGGCGCTGATTGATCGTAACTGCCATAAGTCTCTGACGCATCTGCTGATGATGAGCGACGTCACGCCGATCTACCTGCGGCCTACCCGTAACGCCTTCGGCATTTTAGGGGGCATTCCGCAGAGCGAGTTTTCACGAGGGGCGATCCAGCAGAAGGTTGACGCTACGCCAGGGGCAAGCTGGCCGGTCCATGCGGTGATCACCAACTCCACCTACGACGGCCTGCTGTATGACACCGACTATATTAAGCAAAACCTTGAGGTGAAATCGATCCACTTTGATTCCGCCTGGGTGCCCTATACCAATTTCAACCCTATCTACAAAGGGCTGTGCGGCATGAGCGGCGAGCGCACTGAGGGCAAGGTGATCTATGAAACGCAGTCGACCCATAAGCTGCTGGCGGCATTTTCACAGGCGTCCATGATCCATATTAAAGGTGACTTTAACGAAGAGACGTTTAACGAATCCTTTATGATGCACACCTCCACGTCGCCTCACTACGGTATCGTCGCCTCCATTGAGACCGCGGCGGCGATGATGGAAGGGAGCGCGGGTAAACGGCTGGTGCAGGATGCTATCGATCGCGCTCTCACCTTCCGCCAGGAGATCAAAAAGCTTCGTGCCGAGAGCGACGGTTGGTTCTTTGATGTCTGGCAGCCTGAGGATATCAGCACCACCGAGTGCTGGCCGTTGAAAGGGGAGGATGGCTGGCACGGATTCAGGAACATCGATGACAACCATATGCATCTGGATCCGGTGAAAGTGACGTTGTTAACGCCGGGGATGGATAAGCAGGGCGAAATGACGGAGCGCGGTATTCCAGCATGGATCGTCTCGAAGTACCTCGACTATCACGGCATCGTAGTTGAGAAGACCGGCCCCTACAATCTGCTGTTCCTGTTCAGCATCGGTATTGATGAAACCAAGGCGTTGAGCCTGTTGCGCGCTCTGACAGACTTCAAGCGCGAGTACGACAGTAATCAGCGTATTAAAGAGATGATGCCAGCGCTCTATGCCCTCGATCCTGACTTCTATAAGGAGATGCGTATTCAGGAACTGGCCCAGGGAATGCACGAGGTGATCAGTAAGCATAATCTGCCTGAGCTGATGTACCGCGCCTTTGAGACCTTACCAAAAATGGTGATGAACCCATGGTCCGCGTGGCAGAAAGAGATTAACGGTGACATTGAGGAGGTCTATATCGATGAGATGATTGGCCGCGTCAATGCCAATATGATCCTGCCGTATCCACCGGGCGTGCCGCTGGTTATGCCGGGCGAAATGCTAACGGAAGATAACCGTCCGGTGCTGGAGTTTATTCAGATGCTCTGCGAGATCGGCTCGCATTATCCTGGATTTGAGACAGATATCCACGGCGCGTATCGCAAAGCATATGGCAGATACACCATTAAGGTATTGAAAAATAATCGCTAACTTTGAGTGTAACAAGTGAACGGCGGGCGTGAAGCCCGCCGACGCTAGCGAGCTTGCAGACTGTAGCAAATTGACACACTTTCGGTCAGCTTCATTTCGCAAGAGATAAGAAAGGCTTATGAATTGAGGTGCACGGAAATCCTACTTTCGCCTGATATCCTGTTGCAGAATATTACTGTCCGCTGGTCGTCAATGCGGGTTGCACTAAGCTTATTTCTACGCGGCGACGAAATATCTACTCTTTATACGCCGTGAGGTGAAAGAATTCTCTTTTACTGAATGCAGTATGATGTCTAATGTATTGATTCTGGAGGTCAGAAATGGCAGAACATCGTGGTGGTTCTGGTAACTTCGCAGAAGATCGTGAAAAAGCATCAGAAGCAGGTCGTAAAGGTGGCCAGCACAGCGGGGGTAACTTCAAAAACGACCCTGAGCGCGCATCCGAAGCTGGCAAAAAAGGGGGCAAAAGTAGCCATGGTGGTGGCGGCCAAGGCGGCGGCGGTAACCGCTAGATGCCAGTACCATCGCAGCGTAAGATAAGTTAATTGTATGACCTCTCTTACGTTTGTCCCGCCGTCGGGTTCGCCCGGCGGTTTTTTTATGCCTTTTTTCTGCTAAGCCGTTGAACTGACTCCTCTACCATCGCACACTACGGGGCTTCGTCCTGGGCTGGTGGTAAAATGACCCCGTTTTTCTCTCGCTATAAATTCTCTGTTAAGCCGCAAGAGGCACTCCTGATCCTCATCACCATGTTCTGGGGCGGCACGTTTTTAGCCGTGCAGTACGCGGTGACCCTGAGCGGTCCGCTCTTTTTTGTCGGTCTGCGCTTTGCTACGGCAGCTATCGCGGTGGCGCTGCTCTCCCTTAAGGTGCTGCGCGGAATAACCTGGCTTGAGGTCAAGGCCGGTGTGGCTATTGGCGTCTCAATCGCCTTTGGCTATGGCCTGCAAACCTGGGGGTTGCAAACCATCTCCAGCAGCAAGTCCGCTTTTATTACCGCGATGTATGTGCCGCTGGTGCCGCTATTACAGTGGCTTTGCCTCGGCAGGCTGCCAGGCCTGATGTCCTGCGTGGGTATTGCCCTGGCTTTTGCCGGGCTGGTCCTGCTGGCAGGGCCGGAGGGTAACATGCTGGCGATGGGGGAGGGGGAGTGGATCACCCTGGTCAGCGCGGTAGCCATTGCCGCCGAAATTATTCTCATCAGCGCCTAGGCGGGCAAGGTGGATATCCGGCGGGTCACCGTCATTCAGCTCGCCACCGCCTCGGTGGTGGCCTTCGCCGCCGCGGGCCCGGCGGGTGAGTCGGTGCCGTCATTCTCACCCGCGCTGCTGCTGGTGGCCGCCGGGCTGGGTATTTTCAGCGCGATTATTCAGGTCACCATGAACTGGGCGCAGCGCAGCGTATCCCCGACCCGGGCAACGGTGATCTATACCGGCGAACCGGTGTGGGCGGGTATTTTTGGGCGTCTGGCAGGGGAGCGTCTGCCGCTGCTGGCGCTATTTGGCGGGGCGCTGATTGTGCTTGGGGTGCTGGTCAGCGAGCTTAAGCTCAGCAGAAAAAAAGCGCCGTCGGCGACGGCGTCATTAAACGAAGAGTAGCGTTGCGCGGTCAGTTTGCAGGCGGCAGCGGGCAGCTGAGATCGCCCTCTTCGCACTGCATCAGCGAGGCCAAAAAGGCTTCGCGCTCGGCGGTTTTATCGTGCAGACACTGGTTATGGATCATCGGCTGCACGCTTCCCCCTTCGGTACCGGAGGCGATCAGCGCGCAGTCGGCATCGCGCACGCTAATCCACGTCTGCTGTGCCTTCTTCAACAGCTCGCGCTGGGGTGCTGCCGCACGCTGCATGGCGGCCTGATACGTCTCGTTGAGCTTTTTATCCGCTGCCTGATACTGCTGCGCGGTACAGCTGTTTAGATCGGACTGGGTGCTGGCATTGTCACACTCGTCCGCCAGCGCGCCGGTGCTCAGCAGCAAAGCCATGCCTGCAATAAGTAAAGGTTTCATTTTGCCTCCGAATAAAAAAGCCGGATTCGCTGTGCTTATCCGG
>NZ_LR607338.1:1635147-1646745 GCF_902164725.1 Pseudescherichia vulneris
AATATTACACCATTACCCGATTGTCATCAGGCTGGCGTTGCCTCCGGCTGCGGCGGTGTTGACGCTCAGAGAGCGCTCCAGGTAGAGACGCTCCAGCACGATCGCCGTTTCGCCCCGCGCAAAGCCCTGCACTGAAATAATTGCGCCGTCGCGGGCGGCAACCTGCTCGCAGATCGCCCGCAGCTGGTCGGAATCGCCGTGGTAGATCACCGCGTCAAACGCCTGAGCCAGCAGCGTATCCGGCTTGGCGAAGGCGATGCGCTCAGCCACCGCAGGCGGCAGCTGCTTCGCCAGATCGCGATGCAGCCCATCTTCCGGCCACAGCACCTTGCTGCCTACCGCCAGCACCGCAGCCAGCTGCACCAGCGCATCCTGCTCATTGTCCGCCATGCAGAGCACGCTATCACGCGGCAGCAGCGTCCAGGTGTTGCGCTCGCCGGTCGGGCCAGGCAACAGGCGCTGGGTACCGCTCTGCGCCTGCTCACCAAACTGCTGGCAGAGTTCCACCAGTTCAGGACGACTGGTCGCCCAGGCGCTCAGCGCCTCCAGCGGTTGAGCCAGCACGCTGCGCAGTCGGGCATCCACCGGACGCACTGCGTCATGGCGTGCCAGGGTAACACCCAGCGCATTTTGCGGCCGGCTTGCCAGCAGGCGGTAGAGATAGAGCGGCCCACCCGCTTTAGGCCCGGTGCCTGAGAGCCCCTCTCCGCCAAACGGCTGGACGCCGACGACCGCGCCCACCATGTTGCGGTTGACGTAGAGGTTGCCCACGTAGGCGTTGCCGGTAACCTGAGCGATGGTTTCGTCGATACGGGTATGCACCCCGAGGGTCAGACCGTAGCCGGAAGCGTTGATCTGGCGGATGGTCTCATCCAGCTGGCTGCGGCTGAAGCGCACCACGTGCAGTACCGGACCGAAGACCTCTTTTTTCAGCTCGTCGATGCTGTCCAGTTCGATCAGCGTTGGCGCAACAAAGGTGCCGGTCTGCCACTCTTTCGCATCCTCGCTGTTTTCCCGCACCGCCTGGAACACCGGACGACCTTTCGCCCGCATCGCCTGAATATGGCGCTCGATGGCATTTTTCGCCTCGGCGTCGATCACCGGGCCAATATCCGTCGACAGGCGGCCAGGATTACCCATTCGGCTCTCCGCCATTGCGCCGCGCAGCATTTTCAGCGTGTGGTCGGCGATATTCTCCTGCAGGCAGAGCAGACGCAGCGCCGAGCAGCGCTGGCCCGCACTGTCAAACGCCGAGGCCATGACATCGACCACCACCTGCTCGGTCAGCGCCGAGGAGTCAACGATCATGGCATTCATACCGCCGGTTTCAGCGATCAGCGGGGTCGGACGACCCTGGGCGTCAAGGCGCGGCGCAATGCTGCGCTGCAGCAGGGTCGCGACCTCGGTCGAGCCGGTAAACATCACGCCGCGCACACGGTTGTCGGCGGTCAGCTGCGCGCCAACGGTTTCGCCCCGGCCTGGCAGGAGTTGAACCACACCGGCAGGAACGCCCGCTTCCCGCAGCAGGGCCACGCTCTGGGCTGCAATCAGCGGCGTCTGCTCCGCTGGCTTCGCCAGCACGCTGTTACCTGCCGCCAGGGCCGCGGCAACCTGTCCGGTAAAGATGGCCAGCGGGAAGTTCCACGGGCTGATACAGACCACCGGGCCCAGCGGGCGGTGGGTCTCATTGTCGAAATCGTCCCGCACCTGGCCCGCGTAGTAGCGCAGGAAGTCCACCGCTTCGCGTACCTCGGAAATGGCGTTGCTAAAGGTTTTACCCGCTTCGCGCACCAGAATACCGATCAGCTGCTGAGTCTGATCCTCCATCAGCATGGCGGCACGTTCCAGAATGGCGGCGCGCTCCTGAGGAGGGGTGGCAAACCAGATAGGGCCGGTGTTTACCGCGCTCTCCAGCGCCTGCTCAACTTCCGCAGGGGTCGCTTCCCGCGCGTAGCCGACAATATCTTTCGGCTCGGCTGGGTTGATCACGGCAACCATTTCGCCGTCCTCTACCGGCTGCTCCAGCAGTGGCCCGGCCTGCCAGGTGTGCAGTGCGCTGTTAAGTAGGGCAGAGGAGAGCGACGCCAGACGGTGCTCGTTCGCCAGATCCAGCCCGGCGGCGTTAACCCGACCTTCGCCATAGAGATCCACCGGCAGGGGGATCTTCGGATGCGGCAGGCCAATCTGGCCCTCCTGAGCCGCCAGCTTTTCAACGGCGCTAACCGGATCGGCCACCAGCTCGTCAAGAGGCAGGGTGGTGTCGGCGATGCGGTTAACAAAGGAGGTGTTCGCGCCGTTCTCCAGCAGGCGGCGTACCAGGTAGGCCAGCAGCGTCTCATGGGTGCCGACCGGGGCGTAGATACGGCAGGGGCGGTTAAGCTTGCCGTCGGCAATATTGCCCACCACCTGCTCATAGAGCGGCTCGCCCATGCCGTGCAGGCACTGGAACTCATACTGGCCCGGATAGTAGTTCTCCCCGGCAAGCTGGTAGATGGCGGCCAGGGTGTGGGCGTTATGGGTCGCAAACTGCGGGTAGATCAGATTCGGGACGCTGAGCAGCTTTTTCGCGCAGGCGATATAGGAGACGTCGGTGTAGACCTTGCGGGTATAGACCGGATAGCCCTCCAGCCCCTCAACCTGGGCGCGTTTGATTTCGCTATCCCAGTAGGCCCCTTTCACCAGACGGATCATCAGGCGACGACGGCTGCGGGAGGCGAGATCGGTGAGGTAGTCAATGACAAACGGGCAGCGCTTCATATAGGCCTGGATGACGAAGCCGATGCCGTTCCAGCCCGCCAGATCCGGATCGAAGCAGAGTTTTTCCAGCAGATCGAGGGAGATCTCCAGCCGGTCCGCCTCTTCGGCGTCGATGTTGATCCCGATATCGTACTGACGCGCCAGCAGAGTTAAGGACTTCAGGCGCGGATAGAGCTCGCTCATCACCCGGTCATACTGCGCCCGGCTGTAGCGCGGATGCAGCGCCGACAGCTTGATGGAGATCCCAGGACCTTCATAGATGCCGCGGCCGTTGGAGGCTTTGCCGATGGCGTGGATCGCCTGCTGATAGGAGACCATGTAGGCCTGCGCATCCGTAGCGGTCAGCGCCGCCTCGCCCAGCATATCGTAGGAGTAGCGGAACCCCTTCTCCTCCAGCTTGCGGGCATTCGCCAGCGCTTCGGCAATGGTTTCACCGGTAACAAACTGTTCGCCCATCAGACGCATCGCCATGTCGACGCCTTTGCGGATCAGCGGCTCGCCGCTCTTGCCGATGATGCGGTTCAGCGAGCGCGAGAGGCTGGCTTCATTATGGGTAGAGACCAGGCGGCCGGTAAACAGCAGGCCCCAGGTCGCGGCGTTAACAAACAGCGAGGGGCTACGTCCGATGTGCGACTGCCAGTTGCCGTTGCTGATTTTGTCACGGATCAGCGCGTCACGGGTGGCCTTGTCCGGAATACGCAGCAGCGCTTCGGCCAGGCACATCAGGGCCACACCCTCCTGGGAGGAGAGGGAGAACTCCTGTAACAGGCTCTGCACCATCCCTGCACGGCCGGTGGCAGTTTTCTGGTTACGCAGCTTTTCCGCCAGGCGGTAGGCCAGCTTCTGCGCCCGCTCGCCAACCGGCTCCGGCAGGCGCGCCTGCTCCAGCAGCATTGGCACGGCGTCGGTTTCCGCACGTCGCCAGGCGGCGGTGATGGCTGCACGGCTCACCGATTGGGGCAGGATCTGTTCGGCAAATTCCAGGAAGGGTTGATGCGGCTCGTCTTTCGGTACGCTGGCGTCTGCCTGCTCGCTCTCTGTACCGCTGATCTGGCCCGGTAGCTCCGGCAGCGCGTCACCGCTCTCAACGCGCTCAAGATAGTTAAAGATGGCCTGCTTAATCAGCCAGTGCGGCGTGCGATCGATCTGCGTCGCGGCCTGCTTAATACGTTCCCGCGTGGCGTCATCAAGCTTAACCCCCATCGTGGTGCTACCCATGCATCTACTCCTCGTTATTATCGTCACTCTACTCGTTAGCGAGGAATATCTACCATGTTGCAACTTTGTGCAACCATGTTAATTGTGACGCGGTCAACAAGCTGAAAAATGAATGGATTGTTAAAGGCGATCCCGCTCTCAGAATTAGCGCTAGCACTCTTAAAACCCAGGAACCATGCGGTGCTTAACACTTTTGCACGGTGTTACCTTGCAAAGCGTGAGCGAGTGCAACCTATTAGAAAATGGTATCGTAACGGGGATGTAATTCATGTGAATGCCATGTTAAATCGATTGTGGTTAGAAATCGCTTCCGGCAGGATACGGTCGCCCAACACAACAACGATACCTTTTCCCCGTTCCGGAAAAGGTCAAGGCAGCAGATATGACGTTTGCTGACGAAGAGATCTGGAGACTTTTGAATGGCAATGAGCACCCCGATGCTGGTGACGTTTCTTATTTACATCTTTGGCATGATTTTGATTGGCTTTGTCGCCTGGCGATCGACAAAAAACTTTGACGACTATATTCTCGGCGGCCGTAGCCTGGGGCCGATGGTAACCGCACTCTCTGCGGGTGCGTCCGATATGAGCGGCTGGCTGCTGATGGGCCTGCCAGGGGCAATTTTTATCTCGGGTATCTCTGAAAGCTGGATCGCTATTGGTTTGACGCTGGGGGCATGGATCAACTGGAAGCTGGTGGCGGGCCGCCTGCGCGTGCACACCGAGGTGAACAACAACGCCCTGACGCTGCCGGACTACTTCACCGGCCGCTTTGAAGATCGTAGCCGCGTGCTGCGCATCATCTCTGCGCTGGTTATTCTGCTCTTCTTCACCATCTACTGTGCCTCCGGCATCGTGGCAGGGGCGCGCCTGTTTGAGAGCACCTTTGGGATGAGCTACGAAACGGCGCTGTGGGCCGGTGCAGCAGCAACTATCCTCTATACCTTTGTGGGCGGCTTCCTGGCCGTAAGCTGGACCGACACCGTGCAGGCCAGCCTGATGATCTTCGCCCTGATCCTCACCCCGGTAATGGTGATGGTCTCTGTAGGCGGCTTCGACGAATCGCTGATGGTAATCAAGCAGAAGAGCATTGAAAATGTCGACATGCTCAAAGGGCTGAACTTTGTGGCTATCGTCTCGCTGCTGGGCTGGGGCCTGGGCTACTTTGGTCAGCCGCATATTCTGGCGCGCTTTATGGCGGCGGATTCCCACCACACTATCGTTCACGCTCGCCGGATCAGCATGACCTGGATGATCCTCTGCCTGGCCGGTGCGGTAGCCGTAGGCTTCTTCGGTATCGCTTACTACACCAACAACCCGGGGCAGGCTGGGGCGGTAAACCAGAACGCCGAGCGCGTGTTTATCGAACTGGCGCAGGTGCTGTTTAACCCGTGGGTTGCCGGCGTGCTGCTCTCTGCCATTCTGGCAGCAGTGATGTCGACCCTAAGCTGCCAGCTGCTGGTCTGCTCTAGCGCTATCACCGAAGATCTCTACAAGGCGTTTCTGCGTAAACACGCAAGCCAGACGGAGCTGGTATGGGTCGGACGCGTGATGGTGCTGGTGGTCGCGCTGGTGGCTATCGCCCTGGCGGCTAACCCGGAAAACCGCGTGCTGGGTCTGGTGAGCTATGCCTGGGCTGGTTTTGGTGCCGCCTTTGGTCCGGTGGTGCTCTTCTCGGTACTGTGGTCACGCATGACCCGTAACGGCGCGCTGGCGGGGATGATCATCGGTGCGGTCACCGTCATCGTCTGGAAGCACTTCGAACTGCTGGGCCTGTACGAGATCATTCCAGGCTTTATCTTCGGCAGCATCGGTATTGTGCTCTTCAGCCTGCTGGACAAAGCGCCGTCGGCAAGCATGCAGGCGCGCTTTGCCGAGGCGGATGCGCACTACCACACCAAGCCGGAACCACGCGTAGCAAACTAACCGTTATACACGCACCGGAGCCATTTTCCGGTGCGTTTTCCCACTTCTTAATTACAATTCCGCAACCTTTAATTCACCTTCCAGCATGCGGCCTGTCCTGCGTAACATTCTGAGAAACTTCCGCGCAGAAATGACTTGTGTTTACGGCTGGCGTAATGATAATCACTATCATTGAAATTTACTTTTCTTTGCATCATTTGACACTGATTAACATTCAAAGGTTTATCGCATGTTTGTGCCATTTCTCATTATGTTACGCGAAGGAATCGAAGCGGCGCTGATCGTTAGCCTCATCGCCAGCTATTTGAAGCGTACCCAACGCGGCCGCTGGATAGGCGTGATGTGGATCGGCGTTTTTCTCGCCGCCGCGCTCTGCCTCGCGCTCGGTATCGTCATCAACGAAACCACCGGCGAGTTTCCTCAGAAAGAACAGGAGCTGTTTGAGGGCATCGTTGCCGTCATCGCCGTGGTGATCCTGACATGGATGGTTTTCTGGATGCGCAAAGTATCGCGCAACGTTAAGGTCCAGCTTGAGCAGGCCGTGGATAACGCCCTCAAACAGGGCAATCATCACGGCTGGGCGCTGATTATGATGGTCTTCTTTGCCGTGGCGCGGGAAGGGCTGGAGTCGGTCTTCTTCCTGCTGGCGGCGTTTCAGCAGGATGTCGGTATCTGGCCCCCGGTGGGGGCACTTACCGGGTTGGCGACAGCCGTCGTCATTGGTTTCCTGATCTACTGGGGCGGCATCCGCCTTAACATGGCCGCGTTTTTCAAATGGACCAGCCTGTTTATCCTGCTGGTGGCCGCCGGGCTGGCTGCGGGGGCGATCCGTGCCTTCCACGAAGCGGGCCTGTGGAACCATTTCCAGCAGGTGGCCTTCGATCTCAGCAATACCCTCAGCACCCACACGCTGTTTGGCACCCTGCTGGAAGGCATCTTTGGCTACCAGGAAGCACCCAGCGTCAGTGAAATGGTGGTCTGGTTTGCGTATCTTATTCCGGCGCTGGTGCTGTTTATGCTGCCGCCGCGCCCAGGGGCGCAGATGTCGTCTGGGGCCTCCTGATGTTTACTCAGCGTGGCAACAATAGTTACAACATACTTTTAAAGGGAAAGGTCATGGCAACGCATTTTCGTCGTAGTGCTTTACAGGTTGGTATTGCCGCGCTGCTCGCCTGCGCGTTTAACGCCCAGGCGGCGGATGTTCCTCAGGTGAAGGTTACGGTAACGGATAAACAGTGTGAACCGATGAACCTCACGGTTAACGCCGGAAAGACGCAGTTCATTATCCTCAACCACAGCCAGAAAGCGCTGGAGTGGGAGATCCTCAAGGGTGTAATGGTAGTTGAGGAGCGGGAGAACATCGCGCCAGGCTTTAGTCAGAAGCTGACCGCTAACCTGCAGCCGGGCGAATACGAGATGACCTGCGGCCTGCTGACCAATCCCAAGGGCAAGCTGATTGTCAAAGGTGCCTCTACGGCAGACACGGCGAAAGGTGACGCATTGCTGAGCCTGAGTGGGGCTATCACCGAGTATAAAGCTTACGTGACCCAGGAGATGAACGGTCTGGTCGCTAAGACCAGGGCCTTTACCGATGCGGTGAAGGCGGGCGACATCGAGAAAGCGAAAGCGCTCTATGCCCCGACGCGTCAGCACTACGAGCGTATTGAGCCCATCGCCGAACTCTTCTCTGACCTCGACGGCAGCATTGATGCCCGTGAAGATGACTACGAACAGAAAGCCGCCGATCCGAAATTCACCGGTTTCCATCGCCTCGAAAAAGCGCTGTTTGGTGATAATTCCGCAAAAGGCATGGAGCAGTATGCGGACCAGCTCAACAGCGACGTGCTGGAGCTGCAAAAACGCATCAGCGAGCTGGCCTTCCCGCCATCAAAAGTGGTCGGTGGTGCGGCAGGGCTGATTGAAGAGGTGGCGGCCAGCAAAATCAGCGGTGAAGAGGATCGCTACAGCCACACCGATCTGTGGGACTTCCAGGCTAACGTTGACGGCGCGCAGAAAATTGTCGACCTGCTGCGTCCGCAGCTGCAGAAAGGCAACGCCGACCTGCTGGCGAAGGTGGACGCCAACTTCAAGAAAGTCGATGCCATTCTCGCGAAATACCGCACCAAAGATGGCTTTGAAACCTATGACAAACTGACCGACGCCGATCGCACGGCGCTGAAAGGACCGATCACTACCCTGGCGGAAGATCTGGCCCAGCTGCGCGGCGTACTCGGACTGGATTAAGCATGACAGAGCATGATGTTGACGGCGTGAGCGAGCCTTCACGCCGCCGTTTATTGAAAAGTATGGGCGCGCTGGGTGGCGCGCTGGCGCTGGCGGGCGGCTGTCCGGTTGCCCATGCAGCCAAACCGACAAGCGCGCCCGGCACCCTGTCGCCGGATGCGCGGATGGAGACCCAGCCGTTCTATGGTGAGCATCAGGCAGGGATCCTGACGCCGCAGCAGGCTTCAATGATGCTGGTGGCGTTTGACGTGCTGGCCAGCGACAAGTCCGAGCTGGAACGGCTGTTTCGTCTTCTGACCCAGCGGATCGCGTTTTTAACCACCGGCGGTCCCGCGCCGGAAACGCCTAACCCACGTCTACCGCCGATGGACTCCGGTATTCTTGGCGGCTTTATTGCGCCAGATAACCTGACCATCACCGTCTCGGTAGGGGCGTCGCTGTTCGATGACCGCTTTGGCTTAAGCCCGCAGCGCCCTGCCAAACTGGAGAAGATGACGCGATTCCCCAACGATTCGCTAGACGCCGCCCTGTGTCACGGCGATCTGCTGCTGCAGATCTGCGCTAACACCGGGGATACGGTGATCCACGCTCTGCGCGATATCATTAAGTACACGCCGGATCTGCTCAGCATCCGCTGGAAGCGGGAAGGGTTTATCTCCGATCACGCGGCGCGTAGTAAAGGCAAAGAGACGCCGATCAACCTGCTGGGCTTTAAAGACGGCACCGGCAACCCGGACAGTGGGAACAGTACCCTGATGAAGAGTGTGGTGTGGGTCACGCCTGACCAGCAGGAGCCCGCCTGGACGGTGGGCGGCAGCTATCAGGCGGTACGCATCATCCAGTTCCACGTTGAGTTTTGGGATCGCACACCGCTCAAAGAGCAGCAGACTATCTTTGGTCGGGACAAGCACAGCGGGGCTTCGCTGGGTATGAAACATGAGCATGACGTGCCGGACTACGCTGGCGATCCGGACGGCGACGTTATTGCCCTCGACAGCCATATACGTCTTGCCAACCCGCGCACGCCGGAGACCGAAGCGAACCTGATGATGCGTCGAGGCTATAGCTACTCGCTGGGGGTCACCAACTCTGGCCAGTTGGATATGGGCCTGCTGTTTGTCTGCTTCCAGCACGATCTGGAGAAGGGGTTCCTGACGGTGCAGAAGCGGCTCAACGGCGAAGCGCTGGAGGAGTACATCAAGCCCATCGGCGGGGGATACTTCTTTGCGCTGCCGGGCGTAAAGGCAACGCAGCACTATCTTGCTCAGCCTCTGCTTGAGGCATAACGCGCTGTCTCCTACCCTGTGGGGCAGGGGACAGCCATCATTTTTTTCTATGAGCGTAATCCTGTTATATATTTGTAATATTAATGTCAGAAACTGGCTCGGTATGAGGGCGCAGGAACGTTATATTTAGGTAAATATAATGTTGCTTTTATGAAAAATTTTGTTTTACTTATAACAACAGCGGTAGTTCCCGGCAGTGAACGATTCACTATGGAGATCGCGAATGGTAGCATCCGGCTCAGGACAAGCACTCAACGTAAACCGTCATGCTCGGTGCGGACAGCTCGCCACCGACAGCGATCGTCTCACCGCCAGAATCTCCTCTTTCCTCATCACAACACCTGAATTTACCGACGTGGCGAATGACACAGTGGGTGGGTTTGTCGCGTCTTTTCATCAGCAAGTCATGGCTTACAAGGAAGCCAAACCTCAGACGTTCGTGCGCATAATCGTGCCGGCAGCGGCGCGTGTGATGTAAACCTACAACTCAAGGTGCTATCCATGGGAAGACAGAAAGCAGTGATCAAAGCTCGTCGTGAAGCTAAACGTGTGCTGAGACGAGATTCGCGCAGCCATAAACAGCGTGAAGAAGAGTCGGTCACCTCGCTTGTGCAGATGAGTGGCGTTGAATCAATTGGCATGGCGCGGGATAGCCGTGATAACTCGCCAATTGTCGCGCGTAATGAAGCTCAGGCGCACTACCTGAATGCAATTGAGAGTAAGCAGCTCATTTTTGCTACAGGTGAAGCAGGATGCGGTAAAACTTGGATCAGCGCAGCGAAAGCGGCGGAAGCCCTGATCCACAAGGATGTGGACAGAATTATCGTCACCCGTCCGGTCCTGCAAGCCGATGAAGATCTTGGCTTCTTACCCGGAGATATCTCGGAGAAGTTCGCTCCTTACTTCCGGCCCGTCTATGATGTGCTGGTCAAACGCCTTGGAGCGTCCTTTATGCAATACTGCCTGCGGCCAGAGATTGGTAAGGTAGAAATCGCGCCGTTCGCCTATATGCGCGGACGTACATTTGAAAACGCGGTCGTGATCCTTGACGAGGCTCAGAACGTGACCGCTGCGCAAATGAAAATGTTTTTGACACGCCTCGGGGAGAACGTGACCGTGATCGTTAACGGTGATATCACCCAGTGCGATTTGCCGTCGGGCGTCCAGTCCGGCCTGAGCGATGCGCTGGCGCGTTTTGAGGAAGATGAGATGATTGGCATCGTCCGCTTCACGAAAGATGACTGCGTGCGCTCGGCCCTCTGCCAGCGAACGCTGCTGGCATACTACTGATGAACTCGCGTAGTTGAGAATGTGATCGCAAAGCCCGGGTAGCCGGGCTTTGTTTTTTTGTCGCGGAGTTCGACGGTAATAGCCGACCACCCGCTATGCGCCAAATGCGCCGTCAATCGTGTGCATTACGCCCGTGACGAACGACGCTTCTGGACCCGCCAGTCGTGCGACCATTCCCGCATAATGCTAATACGCTGTCGATAGCGCGCCTCCGCCATTATTTACCCCAGCACACTGTTGCGCATATTTTCCCGGTGAAGTACCAACATAACGGCTAAACGCTACGCTGAATGCGCTGGCAGAGCCGTAGCCAATGCGCTCTGCTACCGCTGCGATAGTGATACCGGTATGGCAAAGCATCTGTTTAGCCAGCGCCATTCGCCAGGCGAGAAGATAAGCCATCGGTGTTATGCCAATCATTTCTGTAAATCGTTCAAACAGCGTCGATCGCGATAGTGCGCAGCCGTTGGCCAGCGATTTGACTGTCCACCGCCTGGCGGGATCCTGATGTATCAGCCGAAGAGCTTGAGCGATACGAGGATCTTCCAGGCCGCGTACCAGCCCGGGTGTGATTAGGGCATTGCCAGACCGAATGGCCTCAATGAAAAGCAATTCCGTCACCCGCGCCAGCATGAACGCTTTTCCTGCCCGCTGCGCCTGCGTTTCCTCTTTCAGCAACCCCATAAGCAGCGCCAAACGCTTTTCATCACGCACGCAAATAAACTCAGGCAGAAGCGAAACCAGTAACCCTGCATCGGAAGAGTCAGATACGCAGTGGCCTACCAGAGCCAGCATGTCAGGTGCAACGCGCGGATCGCCAACCCTGAAGTGCCTGTCTGCTACTTCAATCGGCAGGGTGTTAAGGGTTTGCGCCGGAG
>NZ_LR607338.1:1646845-1647443 GCF_902164725.1 Pseudescherichia vulneris
CCCATCAGCAAAGCATTGAGCGCGCCATTGACGACGTCGGCGATATAGATGTTCTGGTAAACAATGCAGGCGTCGGGATGTTAAACGCGCTTGAGGGCGTTTCCCTGCAGGCGGTAAGGGAGGTTTTTGCAACAAATACGCTGGGAACTATCGCGATGACCCAGGCCGTACTTCCACAATTCAGACAGCGGCGTTCAGGCGTGATCGTAAATATCACCTCAGCCGTTACCTTAAAACCGCTGCCGCTGCTGGCAGCGTATACCGCCAGCAAGGCGGCAGTGAATGCGTTCACTGAATCTCTGGCTATTGAGCTAAAGCCGTTTAATATCCGCGTGGGCCTCGTTCTGCCGGGACGTGCACCCGCAACCCGCTTTGGCGAAAATGCTCAACGTATTATGGGAGACATTCCTGCAGAGTATGCCGAGCTAAGCCAGCAAATCTTTAATGAGATGCGGAATGATAGCGCCAGGGTTACTTATCCCATCGATGTGGCGAAAGCGGTCTGGCACGTTGTCAACGATCCCAATGCACCGATGCGCTTGCCCGCTGGAGAGGATGCCCTTTACATGGCTGGCACGAATTGACAAGGGACAGGCGA
>NZ_LR607338.1:1647892-1650423 GCF_902164725.1 Pseudescherichia vulneris
GCCGGGCCTGGAACTTCCCCCACCTTTCACTCCGCATAAGTGATCTCCATTACAGAGTGTTGTAAATAACCGGTTGCCCCTCTGCTTTCTGACGTAACAACATTGTTAAAACCCGCCGCCTGATCTAGAAACAAAATGTAACATCTTCCTGCTTCAGCCAACGGAAAACGACTATGCAAAACTCAGGGAAATACCTTATTTGGGCATTGCTCGCGGTAATAGGAGCTTTTGCCCTCGGCTATATCGCACTTAATCGGGGTGAACAGATTAATGCCTTATGGATTGTGGTGGCCGCCGTCTGTATCTATCTGATCGCCTATCGCTTTTATGGGCAGTACATCGCCCGCAACGTGCTGGCGGTGGATCCGACCCGCATGACGCCCGCCGTACGCCATAACGACGGGCTGGACTACGTTCCCACGGATAAGAAAGTGCTATTCGGTCACCACTTTGCGGCGATTGCCGGGGCGGGGCCGCTGGTGGGGCCGGTGCTGGCGGCGCAGATGGGCTATCTGCCGGGGATGATCTGGATCCTCGCCGGAGTGGTGATCGCTGGGGCAGTGCAGGATTTTATGGTGCTCTTCGTCTCTACCCGCCGCGACGGCCGTTCGCTGGGTGAGCTGGTGAAAGAGGAGATGGGGCCAACGGCGGGAGTGATCGCGCTGGTGGCCTGCTTTATGATCATGGTGATCATCCTGGCGGTGCTGGCGATGATTGTGGTCAAAGCCCTGACCCATAGCCCGTGGGGCACCTACACCGTGGCCTTCACCATTCCGCTGGCGATTTTTATGGGGATCTATATTCGCTACCTGCGTCCCGGACGCATTGGTGAAGTCTCGGTGATCGGCCTGGTGTTGCTGATTTTCGCTATCATCTCCGGCGGCTGGGTGGCAGAAAGCCCGACCTGGGCTCCGATGTTCGACTTTACCGGCGTGCAGCTGACCTGGATGCTGGTAGGCTACGGCTTTATCGCGGCGGTACTGCCGGTGTGGCTGCTGCTGGCCCCGCGCGACTACCTCTCTACCTTCCTGAAGATCGGCACCATCATTGGTCTGGCAATCGGCATTTTGATCATGCGCCCGACGCTGACCATGCCCGCCATGACCAAGTTTGTTGACGGTACCGGCCCGGTGTGGACCGGTAACCTCTTCCCGTTCCTGTTTATCACCATTGCCTGCGGGGCGGTGTCGGGCTTCCATGCCCTGATCTCCTCCGGCACCACGCCGAAGATGCTGGCCAACGAGGGCCAGGCCTGTTTGATTGGCTACGGCGGGATGCTGATGGAGTCCTTCGTGGCAATCATGGCCCTGGTCTCGGCCTGTATTATCGATCCAGGCGTCTACTTCGCGATGAACAGCCCGATGGCGGTGCTGGCCCCTGCCGGTACGGCGGACGTGGTCGCCTCGGCGGCGCAGGTGGTGAGCGGCTGGGGCTTTAGCATTACGCCGGATACCCTCAACCAGATTGCCAACGAGGTGGGCGAGCAGACCATTATCTCCCGCGCGGGCGGAGCACCGACCCTGGCGGTAGGGATGGCCTATATTCTCCACGGCGCACTGGGTGGGCTGATGGACGTCTCGTTCTGGTACCACTTCGCCATTCTGTTTGAGGCGCTGTTTATCCTCACGGCGGTGGATGCGGGCACCCGTGCGGCGCGCTTTATGCTGCAGGATCTGCTGGGGGTAATCAGCCCTGGGCTGAAGCGTACCGACTCGCTGCCCGCGAACCTGCTGGCGACGGCGCTCTGCGTGCTGGCGTGGGGCTACTTCCTCCATCAGGGGGTGGTGGATCCGCTTGGCGGGATCAATACCCTCTGGCCGCTGTTTGGTATCGCCAACCAGATGCTGGCCGGAATGGCGCTGATGCTCTGCGCGGTGGTCTTGTTCAAGATGAAGCGCCAGCGCTTCGCGTGGGTGGCCCTCGTGCCGACCGCGTGGCTGCTGATCTGTACCCTGACCGCCGGCTGGCAGAAAGCCTTTAGCCCGGATGCCAAAGTCGGTTTCCTGGCGATCGCTAACCGCTTCCAGGGGATGATCGACAGCGGCACTATTCCGGCCCAGTACACCGAATCGCAGCTAAATCAGCTGGTGTTTAACAACCGTCTGGACGCCGGGCTGACCATCTTCTTTATGGTGGTGGTGGTGGTGCTGGCGGTCTACTCGCTGAAGACCGCGCTGGCGGCGCTAAAAGAGCCCCGGCCAACGGCGAAAGAGACCCCGTACGAGCCGATGCCGGCCAATGCCGAGCAGGTAGTGGCCCAGGCAAAACGGGCGCACTGAGTTTAATCATGCCCCTCTCCCTTTGTGGGGAGGGGCAAGGAGCCTATGATGTTTGATACTCTTGCTAAGGCCGGAAAGTATTTAGGTCAGGCCGCGAAAATGATGGTCGGCGTGCCGGACTACGATAACTACGTTGCCCATATGCAGCTTAACCACCCGGACCAGACCCCGATGACCTATGAAGACTTTTTCCGCGATCGCCAGGATGCACGCTACGGCGGTAAAGGCGGAGCGCGCTGCTGCTGATCAAGC
>NZ_LR607338.1:1650523-1656655 GCF_902164725.1 Pseudescherichia vulneris
TAAGACCAAACGCTTATTGACTAAACGCCTCTACCTTCTCAAACGCCGCCCGCAGCGTCTCCGGCGTTAACGTCACCGGCAGGTAGTGAATTGACTCCGCCGGGCGCAGGGTGTGGGCGATGACCCGATCCAGCTCGTCACGGTTGTGAATATCCACCTCCAGCGCCGCCAGGGTGGTCGGCAGGTTGAAGCGCTGGAAGGCGTTGACCAACTGGGTTAATACCTCGTCCTGGCCGAGCAGGGCGCTCTGCACCAGAATGCCGTAGGCCACCTTGGTACCGTGCAGGAATTTGTCGGTCTGCGGCAGCACGGTCAGGCCATTATGCACCGCGTGGGCTGCAGCGACGCGGGTGTAGCGCTCGCCGAGTCCGCCCACCATTCCGCCCCCGGCAATAATCGCATCCACCACGTCACGGAAGGCCTGAGTCAGCTCCCCACGCTGCTGGTCCGCCAGCGCGGTTTCACTGCGCTCCAGCAGCACGTCACGGATCGCCAGCGCGCCGTTGATCCCCAGCCGCACGGTCAGCGGCAGGCTGGCCGGATCCGGGGCCAGCACCACCGCCTCATACCACTTCGCCAGCGTATCGCCGATGCCCGCCAGCAGATACTCCACCGGCGCGTCGAGAATGATCTGCGGCTCCACCAGCACCAGGAAGTTGGCGTCATCGAAGATTTCAAAGTGCAGCGCCTGACCCGCGTCGTTATACCAGACCGAGAGCGGCGTCCAGGCCGCGCAGGTGGCGGCAATGGTCGGGATCGCCACCACCGGCAACCCTAAGCGGCGCGCCACGGCCTTCGCGGTATCCAGCAGCGCACCCCCGCCGATGCCAATCACCACGCTGCGGTCGCTGCCCGCGTCGTTTACCAGCGTGCTAACGTCATGCTCGCTGCAGTGGCCCTTAAACAGCAGGTGCTTCACTCCCGGGGCATTAACGCTCTCTGGCAGATAAGGGCGGGCGGCAGCGATGGCGCGTTCGCCATAAATTAAGGCCGCGCGGGAGAGCTGCTCGGGCGTATAAAAATCGTTCAGGCGCGCCAGGCTGCCGCTGTGGGAGTAGTAGTTGGCCGGGCCGGGTACAACGCGGATATCGGTGTTGCTCATGACTGTGTCCTTATGCGGAATCGCTAACCCGATGTTATGTCTGGACATCCGGATGGCTAATAATATTTCGCTTTATCTTATGCCTTTTCTGCTGTTGCCAGTCAAGCGCGGCTATGAAAAATTCGCTAAATCAATCTATTAATCCCAGGAAAGCCTCACAGATGCGTGTTACCCATCTCGAGATGCGTGCGATAAGCCTCGCCTTTGCCGGTGTTAATGCCCTGACGCAGGTGAATTTCAGCCTGCGCGGCGGATCGGTGCATGCCCTGACCGGGGCCAACGGCGCGGGGAAATCCACGCTGATGGCGGTGCTGTGCGGCACCTGGGCAGCCTATGAAGGTGAGATCGTCATTGATGATCAGCCGGTCACCATTCGCTCTCCGCTGGATGCCAAACGCCTCGGCATTCATCTGGTCCAGCAGGAGGTCGACGTGGCGCTAGTCCCCGGTCTTAGCATCGCGGAAAACATCATGCTCGATAAGCTCGCCGAACCGGGCTACGCCTGGCGCTGGTCGACCGTTCGTCAGCATGCGCGTGATGCGCTGGCCCAGCTTGATGTCACTCTTGACGTCAGACGCGCTATCGACACCTGCACCCTCGCGGAGAAGCAGCAGATCCTGCTGGCCCGCGCGCTCTCCCATCGCTGCCGCTTTTTGATCCTCGATGAGCCTACCGCCCCGCTGGATCAGCACGAGAGCGAGCGCCTGTTTACCGTGGTAAGACGCCTGCAGCAGCAGGGAATTGGCGTGGTCTTTATCTCCCACCGCATTCACGAGCTGAAAGCCATCTGCGACACCCTGACGGTGCTGCGCGACGGCAGGCTGGTGGAGTCCGGCCCGATGGCCGCCCTGAGCGGGGAGGCGATTGTGGAGAAGATGCTTGGCCACCAGCTGAACGATATCTATCCCCCGCGCCGTCCGCCGCACGGGGAGGAGACTCTGCTGCGCGTGGAGGGGCTCCATGACGAGAAGCTGCTGAAGGATATCTCCCTGCACCTGCGCAGGGGCGAAATCCTCGGCATTGCGGGCCTGGCGGGCGCGGGCAAAACCGAGCTTTGCAAGGCGCTGTTTGGCGCGGAAAAGAGCCGCGTCGCTCACGGGGAGCTGAACGGCCAGCCGTGGCGGCCCCGGGATCCGGCAGATTCCGTTATACGCGGTATGGCGCTGATCCCCGAGGAGCGGCGCAAAGAGGGCATCTTTATTGACGAGCCGATTGCTATGAACCTGGCGGTCAGCGCGGACAACAGCTTCTCCCGCTGGAGCCTGTTTGGTCGTCGCAAAGCCTGGCGCTGGGCGCAGACGGTGATTGAGCGTGTAGGCGTACGCACCACCGGCCCGGGGCAGATCCTGCGCCGCCTCTCTGGCGGTAACCAGCAGAAGGTGGCGATAGGCAAATGGCTGCGCGGCAACGCCAGCGTGGTGATCTTCGACGAGCCCACCAAGGGCGTCGACGTGAAAGCCAAAACCGATCTCTTCCGCCTGATTGACGGCCTCGCCCGGGAGGGCAAGGGGATCGTCTACGCCTCCGGCGAGTTTGCCGAGCTGGTGGGGCTCTGCGATCGCATCTGCGTGCTGTGGGATGGCCGCATCGTGGCGGAGATAGCCGGGGCAGAGGCCCGGGAAGAGACACTACTTTACTATTCGACCGGAGGAGCGGCAGCGTGAGCAAAGCCCTTTCAGTAAAAGCAGCGGCGTCGGGCCGTCAGCAGTTTTTCGATTTTCTTTATAAGTGGGGCATGCTGCTGACCGTGGTGCTGCTGGTGGCTATCTTTGGCATCGCCTCGGATAACTTCCTCGACCCCTTTAACATCATCAACATTCTGCGTTCGATCGCCATCGTGACGGTGATTGCCGTCGGCGTCTCGATCTCGCTGACCATCGGTGGGTTTGATCTCTCCGTGGGATCAACGGCATCGCTGGCCAACGCGCTGGTGATCTCGCTCTTCGTCTGGCACGGCTTCGGTACCACCGAAGCTATCCTCGTGACCCTGGCGCTCTGTACGCTGGTGGGCCTGTTTAACGCCTTCCTGATCGTCGTGCTACGCATCCCTGACATGCTCGCCACTCTTGGCAGCCTGTTTGTCATTCAGGGCGTGGCGATGACCTACAGCTACGGCGGATCGATCACCGAAAACATGCTGCTGCCGAGCGGTGAGATGGCGGAGGGGATGATCCCAGCGGGCTTTAGCCTGCTCGGCCAGGTGCCGATCATTGTGATAGTGATGCTGGTGGTCACGGTGGTGGCCCAGCTTGGCCTGTCGCTGACCACCCACGGGCGGCGAATGTACGCCATCGGCGGCAACCCGGAGGCAGCGCGTCTCTCCGGTATCTGTACTACCCGCTACAAGGTGGCGGCCTACGTCATTGCCTCCCTGCTGGCGGGACTCGGTGGCATTCTGCTGGCCTCGCGCATCGGCTCCTCACAGGTGAACGCCGGGGGCGGCTACCTGATGGATGCGGTAGCGGCGGCATGGATCGGCTTCTCGCTGGCCGGATCCGGCAAGCCCAACGCGCTTGGCACGCTGGTGGGGGCGGTGATCCTTGGGGTGCTGTCAAACGGGCTGGTGATGCTCTCCGTGCCCTACTACGCAATGGACATTATTAAGGGACTGGTGCTGGCCGGTGCTCTGGCGTTGACCTATTTCCAGCGTCGTTAATTTACTTTTATCAGGGGAAAACAGAGATGAATAAATTTGCACTTTCACTGCTGGCGCTGGGCCTGCTGAGTTCTGTGCCGGGCTACGCGGCGACACCTGCACCGGTTCCGGCCGCGCTGGCTAACCACAGCGGACCGGTGCGCATTGCGCTGATCCGTAACCTGGGCTCGGACGATAACACCACCCAGTTCGTCTCCGGCGCGCTGACGGAGGGCAAAAAGCTTGGCTTTAAAGTCAGCACCTTCCTCAGCAACGGCGACGACGCCAAATTTCAGGACTTTGTAAACCAGGCCATTAGCCAGAAGTACGATGGCATTATTCTCTCCCAGGGCCGCGATCCTTACTCCACGGCGCTAGTGAAAAAAGCGGTGGATGCGGGCATTGCCGTCTCGGTATTTGATACCGCCATCAACGGTACCCTCCCCGGCGTGACCGTGACCCAGCAGGATGACGCCTCGCTGACCAATCTCTCTTTCGGCGAGCTGGTGAAGGATTTCAACGGCAAGGCCAATATCATCAAACTGTGGGTGGCCGGCTTCCCGCCGATGGAGCGCCGTCAGGCAGCCTACCAGACGCTGCTGAAGCAGAACCCCGGCATTAAAGAGCTGGAGTCCATCGGGGCGGTCTCTTCCGACGTGCAGGGCGATACGGCGAATAAGGTCGGCGCGGTGCTGGCGAAGTATCCGAAAGGGCAGATCGATGCCATCTGGGGCACCTGGGACGCCTTCAGCCAGGGCGCTTACAAGGCGCTGAAAGAGAACGGCCGCACCGAGATCAAACTCTACAGCATTGACGTCTCCAACCAGGATCTGCAGCTGATGCGCGAGTCTAACAGCCCGTGGAAGGTGAGCGTGGCGGTGGATCCGAAACTGATTGGCGCGACCAACGTGCGTCTGATCGCCAACAAGCTTGCCGGGGAGCAGACGCCAGCCACCTATGACTTCAAAGCCGCTGCAATTCCGCAGGCGCTGCTGGCTGCCCAGCCGGGCGCGGTAAACGTCGCTACCCTGGGTAAAATCATTCCGGGCTGGGGCCAGACCGAAGATTTTATCGCCCCGTGGTTCGCGACTTTGGAAGCGAAAAACAAATGAGTGCGCTGCCTACGCCTGACTACAGCCGCAATATGCGGCTGATTGGGCATTCGGACCAGGGCGGGCGGCCCGACGGCGTGCAGCTGATGGTGCACCGTGGCTTTGCCTATATCGGTCATATGGTTTCCCAGGGATTCTCGATTGTCGACGTGCGCGACCCGAAAAACCCGCGCCCCGCAGGCTACGTGCCCGCGCCGCCGGGAACCTGGAACGTCCACTTGCAGGCCCATGACGATCTGCTGCTGGTGATCAACGCCCGGGATCTCTTTGCCGATGCCCGTTTCGCTGACGAGAAGGTCTACTACACCCGCTCGGTAGGGGAGACGGTGAGCGACGTGCAGGACAAGGGCTGGAGCGCCGGACTGCGCGTGTTTGATCTCTCCACGCCGGACCAGCCGAAAGAGATTGGCTTTCTGGGGCTGGACGGCATCGGCATTCACCGCATCTGGTACGTGGGTGGCCGCTGGGCCTATGTCTCTGCATTAATCGACGGCTTTAGCGACTACATCTTCCTGACCATCGACCTTGCCGATCCGCGCAAGCCCGAGGTGGCGGGGCGCTGGTGGCTGCCGGGGATGAACCAGGCGGCGGGCGAGACCCCGACGTGGCCGGAGGGCAAGCGTTACGCTCTGCACCACGCCATTATTGCCGGGGATACCGCCTACGGCAGCTGGCGCGACGGCGGCCTGACGCTGCTGGATGTGAAAGATCGCAGCGCGCCGAAACTCATCAGCCACCGCAACTGGAGTCCACCGTTTGGCGGCGGAACCCATACCGCGCTGCCGCTGCCGGACCGGGATCTGCTGGTGGTGCTGGACGAGGCGGTGCTGGATAACCAGGAGGATGGCGAGAAGCTGATCTGGCTGTTTGATATTCGCGAGCCAGCTAATCCAATAAGCATCTCTACCTTCCCGCAGCCGGATGAGATCGACTATGTTGCGAAAGGGGCGCACTTCGGGCCGCACAACCTGCACGAGAACCGGCCGGGGAGCTTTATCAGCTCAACGCTGATCTTTGCCACCTACCAGAACGCCGGGGTGCGGGCCTACGATATCTCTAACCCGTATCGCCCGGTAGAGACCGGCGCGCTGGTGCCTGCCGCTCCGGCGAAGATGATGGATACCCGCCCAGGCCGTCCGCAGGTGATCCAGTCCTGCGACGTGTTTGTCGACGCGCAGGGGATTATCTACAGCACTGACTATAACGGCGGGCTATCGATTATTGAGTATCTGGGATAAAGGTATTGCCCGGCGGCGCTGTGCTTGCCGGGCCTACAAAACCTG
>NZ_LR607338.1:1656710-1659032 GCF_902164725.1 Pseudescherichia vulneris
TCGTTAACTGTACTGTCTGACTCGGGCAATCAGTTCATCAACATTGTGGATGCGGTCGGCAATGACGATCAGCGCCTTGCCTAAATGGATGGCGTGGCGCAGGCACGCGTGGCGCATCTCTTCGTCGGCAATGGTGTCGATATCCGCCACGTGAGAGAGGCCAACGCTGCGGCGGATCAGCTCCGTGCCGCAGAAGCCTATTGCATCGTGCCACACCTTCTGCAGGAACTGGGCGGCATAACCCGGCTGGGCCAGCGCCACGTCGCGGGTCTTCTCTGCGGCCAGGGCAAGGAATGTCTCTGCGAAGGTGTTCCACAGCTCCTGAATATCGCTCAGGCGCTGCTCGCGGGCGGCGGCGGCATCGCGAATACCCAGATGTCCCGGCAGGCCGCAGTAGTTAAGCAGCAGGTTGCCGATAGCCGTGCCAAGGTCAAAGCCAATCGGCCCTACGTAGCCAAATTCGGCGTCAATCGCCTTCAGGCTGCCTTCGGCAACGAAAATCGAGCCGCTGTGGATATCGCCGTGCAGGAGCGCTTCGGCATGGGAGAGAAAGCGCTGTTTAAGCCCGGCCACCGCGAGCAGCAGGGCGGTATCGTCACGCAGGGCGACCACGTCAGCTTCAATCGCCGCCAGGTAGCTGTTGCGCTCGTGAACGCGGTACGGGTCGTCAAAGAAGAGGTCTTCGGTAATGCCGCACATCTCTGGGTTAATAAACTGCGCCACCTGGGCCTTTTTCTGCGCCGGGGAGAGATAGAAGTCGCTGGTGTGGAACAGGGTTTGGGCCAGGTAATCCGCCAGCTGGCGGGCAGCCTGCGGATAGTATGCGCCCTTAATCAGCTCCCCACGCCAGATGCGGTGGTCGGAGAGATCCTCCATCACCATCACCGACAGGTCAGGATCGAAGTGGTGGATCTTTACCGTATGCGCCGGACAGTGTCGATAGTGCTCTACCAGGGTCTGCGCCTCCAGCCGGGCGCGATCCAGCGTCAGCGGCCAGGATTCGCCCACGCAGCGCACGTAGGGCAGGGCCTGCTTGACGACGATCCGGCTTACGCCCTCGGCGTCGAAAATTTTAAACACCAGATTCAGGTTGCCGTCACCGACTTCATGCGCGCTAACCAGTTCGGATGCCTGCTCCAGACCAGCAAATTGCCGGGCATAGGCCACCGCGTCGGCGGCGTTGAAAGTTCGGTATTGCGACATTGCCGGTATCCTCAATTTTCTGTTTATAAAGCCATTCAGACGTCTATACATCTGTAATTCATCCTGACACAATACGATACATCAACGCAACAGGGATTTAACGCTATGCAGCCACTCCAGACCACCAGTCTGCGCGTCACCGATAATCAGCTTTTTATTCTCGATCAGCAGGCGCTTCCGCAGGAGAAACGCTGGCTGCCCGCCGACAGGGTAGAGACGCTGGTGGGTCATATTCATGCCCTGCGGGTGCGTGGTGCGCCGCTGATTGGCCTCTCCGCCAGCCTGCTGCTGGCGCTGCTGGCCGAGCGGGGCGAGAGCCACTCCTCTCTGGCCCAGGCCCTGGAGACGCTGCGGGCGGCGCGCCCGACGGCGGTGAACCTGATGAACAACCTTGACCGCATGAAGCTGGCCCTGGCGGAGGTAGATTTTGTTCCGGCGCTGGTGGCCGAAGCCGAGCGGCTGATTGCCGAGGATAAACAACTCTGCGCTCGCATCGCAGCGGCGGGCAGCGCGCTGGTGATGCCCGGCAGCCGCCTGCTGACGCACTGTAATACCGGTGGGCTGGCGACCGCGGGCGTAGGTACGGCGCTGGGAGTAATCTCCCAGGCCTTTACCGATGGCAAGGTGGTCAACGTCTGGGTAGGGGAGACGCGCCCGCTGTTGCAGGGGGGCCGTTTGACGGCCTGGGAGCTGGCGGAGCTGGGCATTCCCTGCCAGCTGATCACCGACTCGATGGCGGCCAGCCTGATGGCGCAGGGCCAGGTCGATGCGGTGTGGGTCGGTGCAGATCGCATTGCGGCCAATGGCGACGTGGCGAATAAGATCGGCACCTACTCGCTGGCGGTGCTGGCCCGCTACCACGGGATCCCATTTTACGTTGCTGCCCCGCAGACCACGCTGGATCCGCTCTGCCCGAACGGGGAGGCCATTCCTATTGAGCAGCGTGCGGCCAGTGAAGTCACCGGCGTAGCGGGCAGCTTCGGAGCGGTGCAGTGGGCCCCCGAATCGACGCTGGTCTATAACCCGGCGTTCGACGTTACCCCTGCCGCGTTGATTAGTGGCTGGGTGCTGGATACCGGGGTAGTGACGCCGAACGAGGTAAGCGCTGGAGTATTCAGA
>NZ_LR607338.1:1659082-1687585 GCF_902164725.1 Pseudescherichia vulneris
TTTTTATGCCAGGCGCGGATAGCCGTCGGCGATGGCATCGCCGGTGAACTGGGCGATCCACCCCTCGGGGTTATCGAAGATACGGATAGCGGTAAAGTTCGGCTCAGATCCCATATCAAACCAGTGCGGCGTGCCGGCCGGAACCGAGATCAGATCGTTTTTCTCGCATAGCACCTGATAGACCTCATCCCCAATGTGCAGGCAGAACAGGCCCGCGCCCTCGACAAAAAAGCGCACTTCGTCTTCGCCGTGAGTGTGCTCACTGAGAAACTTTTCCCGCAGCGCCTGCTTGTTGGGGTTATCGGCGCGCAGGCTGATCACATCCCAGCTCTGATAACCTTTTTCGGCAACCAGCCGATCGATCGCGTGCTGATAGGCGTCGATTACCGCCTCTGGCGCAGGATCGGCACCGAGATCGCGGTCGGCCTGCCAGCGTTCAAAGCGTACGCCTTTGGCGTTCAGCTGCTGCTGGATCTCACCCGCGTCGGTGCTGTGCCACGTCGGCTGGCTGACTTCTTTATCAGAATAAATCGTTAACGCACTCATGAGGGGATCTGCTCCGGGTTGATGTCGTTAAAACTGTGCACCTGATGATGCTGGCTGGCGGCGTCATCATCGCCACGAATCAGCTGCACGGTGCGCAATCCTGCTTCTGCGGCAGCATCCAGCTCCTGATGAATATCCGACAGGAAAAGGATCGACACCGGCGACAGCGCCAGCTGCTCGGCAATGTTGCTATAGGCGCCTGCTTCACGCTTGGCACCTATGCGGGTATCAAAGTAGCCGCTGAACAGATGAGTAATATCACCTTCGTCGCTATAGCCAAATAACAGTTTCTGCGCAGCGACCGAGCCCGAGGAATAAACATAGAGATCAATCCCCTGCGCCTTCCATTTTTCCAGCGCGGGCAGCACGTCGGGGTAGAGATGGCCGGTAAAGTCGCCGTTGACGTAGCCGTCATGCCAGATAATTCCCTGTAACGCCTTCAGCGCCGTCGACTTACGATCTTCATCCATAAAGCGGAACAGCGTCTCAACGAGATCGGCGGTGGTGGCATCCGGTTGGACGATCTCATCCCGCAGATTATCGAGAATGGATTTCACCGGCTCGGCATACTGCTGGGCGGTGACGAATGCCTCCAGCCGCTCGCGAGCGTAGGGAAACAGCACGTTATGCACGAAGCGGATATCGCTGGTCGTGCCCTCAATATCGGTAACGATGGCGCGGATCATGATCTCTCCAGCAGTCTACGCTGCATTTCACACTCAAATAAAAACTCCAGCCCCTCAAGGTGGCGACGGGCCTCCGCTACGCTGCGTCCCCAGCAGGTGAGACCGTGACCACGCAGCAGGAAGCCGTAACTTAACGGCGTCTGGCGGGCGTATATCTCAATGCGCCGGGCGAGGGCGGGGATAGCCTGGTCGTTATCAAACAGGGGAATAGAGACCGTGTCGAGGTGGCTGGTCTGTCCGCTAAGGGATTTCTGCATCTCGTAGCCCGCAAGCTTGAGCGTCGCCAGTTTCTCAACGCGTGACAGTACCGTGGCGTTGACCGTATGCACATGCAGCACGGCGTTCGCCTCCGGGTAAAGGCGATAGATCAGCGTATGCAGACCGGTCTCGGCGGAGGGCTTCCGCCCTGACGGGGCGCGATCGGTGGCGATCTCCACCTGCAAAAAATCATCCACCGTCAAGCTGCCCTTGTCTTTACCGGATTCGCTCAGCCAGCACCAGTCGGCGTTTTCCCGCACCGACATGTTGCCGCCGGTGGCCGGTGCCCAGCCTTTAGCGCCTAGCCAATGGCAGGCTTCAACCAGCGCCGGGAGTTGCAGAGGGTGTGTCATAACGCTCCTGAATAGTGTGGGCAGAGGAATAACATTATTGTTTAGACGTCTAAGCGTCTTGATTGCCAAATACTAGCATCGTGTTATAGTGGCAGCAACATCAGTATTACACGCAGGCACCCATTGATGAGCAATAACACACTGATTCCTGAGAGTAAACTTCCTAATCTTGGCACTACCATATTTACCCAGATGAGCGCGCTGGCGCAGGCGCACCAGGCGATTAATCTGTCGCAGGGGTTTCCTGACTATGACGGCCCGCACTATTTGCAGGAGCGTCTGGCGTTTCACGTGGCTCAGGGGGCAAACCAGTATGCGCCGATGACCGGAGTGCAGGCGTTGCGGGAGGCTATTGCTGAGAAAACCGCCGCCCTGTATGGCTACCAGCCGGATGCGAACAGCGACATTACCGTGACCGCGGGGGCCACCGAGGCGCTCTTTGCCGCGATTACTGCCCTGGTGCGCAGCGGTGACGAGGTGATCTGCTTCGATCCAAGCTACGACAGCTACGCCCCGGCGGTTGAGCTGGCGGGGGGAGTAGTAAAACGCATTGCGCTGCAGCCGCCGCACTTTGGCGTTGACTGGCAGGCTTTTGCCGCGCTGCTGAGTGATAAGACCCGGCTGGTTATTCTTAATACGCCGCATAACCCGTCGGCCACGGTATGGCAGCGTGCGGATTTTGCCGCGCTGTGGCAGGCGATTGCGGATCGTGAAATCTACGTGCTGAGCGATGAGGTCTACGAGCACATCTGCTTTGCTTCCGAGGGGCATGCCAGCGTGCTCGCCCACCCCGAGCTGCGTCAGCGGGCGGTGGCCGTCTCATCCTTTGGTAAAACCTATCATATGACCGGCTGGAAGGTGGGCTACTGCGTTGCCCCGGCGGCTATCAGCGCCGAGCTGCGCAAGGTGCACCAGTATCTGACCTTTGCGGTCAACACCCCGGCGCAGCTGGCGCTGGCGGATATGCTGCGGGCGGAGCCTGAGCACTATCGTGAGCTGCCTGCTTTTTACCAGGCTAAACGCGATCTGCTGATTGATGCCCTGAGTCAGAGTCGCCTGAAGATCCTGCCCTGTGAAGGTACCTACTTCCTGTTGGCGGACTATAGCGCCATCTCCGATCTGGATGACGTCAGCTTCTGCCAGTGGCTAACCAAAGAGGTCGGTGTGGCGGCCATTCCGTTGTCGGTATTCTGTGCCGATGCCTTCCCGCACAAGCTTATTCGCCTCTGCTTTGCCAAGCAGGAGGCGACGCTGCGAGCCGCCGCAGAGCGTCTCTGCACGCTCTGACCATCAAGCCTGTATTAGCGATCCGCCAGCTTTATCATCTCAATTAAGCTGGCGAAGGCGCTGCCGTTTAGCGAGGCCCGGTTGTAGAGCATAAATATATCAAAGGTGGGCAGAGTGATATCGATGTCCACTATTTTTAAATTCATTATCTTTTTATAGTGATTAAAGGTAGACAGCGGCATCAGCCCAATAAGCTCAGACTGGCTGATAATATTAATGATGGAAATATATGAGTCGCTGCTGAACACGATATTGCGCTGTGGCAAAACGGTTTCAATCTCTTCCTGTAATGCCAGCGCCCCTTTTTCCGGCGTGCTGTAGAAGGTAAACCCCTCTGTTGACACATCGCTAAGAACAATTTTTCCATTCAGGCGCGGATGGTGTGCGCTGCAAACCAGTACCAACGGCTCGCATGACAGCTTTTCGCAGATCACGGCAGGGTTAACAATGGGAAAAAGCGAGAGGATGAGATCGGCTTTACGGTAGGCCAGCAGCTCTTCGGCCGACTGCGGGGTAATAAAAATATCATGGTGCTCAATCGCGTAGCTGGCCTGCTGGCGTAGCGCCTTGACCAGCGCCGTGCTGCCTTCACTCATCAGCAACTGCGGCGTGTAGAGAACAAAATTTTTACTCAGCTCGTTTCTGTTCATCATATTAATTGTCTGTTCGAGCTGGCTAAGATTCACCTCCAGATGCATATGCAGATTAATTGCCACGGTTGTGGGCGCAACCCCTTTTCCGCTGCGAATGAACAGCGGATCGTCAAGATGCGCGCGCAGCCGCTGGAGAGACTGGCTCACCGCAGAGGGGGTAATAAATAATGCTTTAGCCGCTTTACTGATGCTTTGATGCTGATAAATACACTCAAAAATAAGCAGCAGATTAAGATCGAATTTTTTTAAATCGTATAGGTTAGTCATTTTTTATCTCAATATATTGCTGCACATAATCAGGTGCTTAGGCTTGCAGAAAATATATCATAAACTGTCCGGCATTAAACGACGCTGCACACAGATTGCTTAAAACGGTCGAACCTATCGCAGTCATAGGCCACACCTTACAGCGTTACATTGCCCTTTGATCGGGGGAGTGATGTAATCCTCGACGCCATTACGGCTTTTACGTTGTTAGATATCGCTGATTGATTTGATAAAGCAAACGCATTAGCCGTTGCCATCAAAATTCGGTACCTTACATCTCATCGAAACCACGGAGGAAGTATAGATGTCCTTAATCAATACCAAGATCAAACCTTTCAAAAACCAGGCGTTCAAAAACGGTGAATTCATCGAAGTGACCGAGAAAGATACCGAAGGCCGCTGGAGCGTCTTCTTCTTCTATCCGGCTGACTTCACCTTCGTTTGCCCGACCGAGCTGGGCGACGTAGCCGATCACTACGATGAGTTGCAGAAACTGGGCGTGGACGTGTACTCCGTCTCCACCGACACCCATTTCACCCACAAAGCGTGGCATGGCAGCTCTGAAACCATCGCTAAAATCAAATATGCGATGATCGGTGACCCGACTGGCGCGCTGACCCGTAACTTCGAAAACATGCGTGAAGACGAAGGTCTGGCTGACCGTGCAACCTTCGTTGTTGACCCGCAGGGCATCATCCAGGCGATCGAAGTGACTGCAGAAGGCATTGGCCGTGACGCATCTGACCTGCTGCGCAAAATCAAAGCGGCTCAGTACGTTGCTGCTCACCCAGGCGAAGTGTGCCCGGCTAAATGGAAAGAGGGTGAAGCGACCCTGGCTCCATCCTTAGACCTTGTCGGTAAGATCTAAGTCTGACAAGCCCGGCGGCGCTGCGCTTGCACGGGCCTACCTATCACGGGTGCGCTATGCACCCGTTTTACCCTAACAACATGATTCAAGTTGCATCCAGGCAGCCCTAATGAGGCAGCTTGCATGATGATGTTTTTAACTCAGGAGTAACCCTAATGCTTGATACTACAATGAAAACCCAGCTTAAGGCTTATCTTGAGCGTCTGACCAAACCTGTTGAGCTGATTGCCACGCTGGATGACAGCGCTAAATCGGCAGAGATCAAGGAACTGCTGGCTGAAATCGCCGAGCTCTCTGACAAAGTCTCCTTTAAAGAAGACAATCAGCTGCCGGTGCGTAAACCGTCATTCCTGATTACTAACCCAGGCTCAAATCAGGGGCCGCGCTTTGCTGGTTCTCCGCTGGGCCACGAATTTACCTCCCTGGTTCTGGCGCTGCTGTGGACCGGTGGACACCCTTCTAAAGAAGCGAAAGAGATGCTTGAGCAGATTGCCGCGCTGGAAGGGGATTTTGAGTTCGAAACCTACTACTCGCTCTCGTGCCACAACTGCCCGGACATGGTCCAGGCGCTGAACCTGATGTCCGTGCTCAACCCACGCATCAAGCACACGGCGATTGACGGCGGTGTGTTCCAGAACGAAATCACCGATCGCAACGTCATGGGCGTACCGGCGGTGTTCCTGAACGGCGTTGAGTTTGGTTCAGGTCGTATGACCCTGACCGAAATCGTCTCTAAAGTAGATACCGGCGCTGAAAAACGTGCGGCGGAAGAGCTAAACAAACGTGACGCTTACGACGTGCTGATCGTCGGTTCCGGCCCTGCCGGTGCGGCAGCGGCGGTCTACTCGGCGCGTAAAGGTATTCGTACCGGCCTGATGGGCGAGCGTTTTGGCGGTCAGGTGCTCGACACAGTGGACATCGAAAACTACATCTCCGTGCCGAAAACCGAAGGCCAGAAGCTGGCTGGCGCGCTGAAAGCCCACGTTGATGATTATGATGTCGACGTTATTGACACCCAGAGCGCAACCCGCCTGACCCCGGCGGCAGAAGAGGGCGGCCTGCATCAGATTGAAACCGCCTCTGGCGCAGTGCTGAAGGCACGCAGCGTGATCATTGCTACCGGTGCCAAATGGCGCAACATGGGCGTACCGGGTGAAGAGCAGTACCGTACCCGCGGCGTAACCTACTGCCCGCACTGCGACGGCCCGCTGTTTAAAGGTAAGCGCGTAGCGGTCATCGGCGGCGGTAACTCCGGCGTTGAAGCGGCTATCGACCTGGCCGGTATCGTTGAACACGTAACGCTGCTTGAGTTTGCACCAGAGATGAAAGCCGACAAGGTTCTGCAGGATAAAGTGCGCAGCCTAAAAAACGTCGACATCATTCTGAACGCCCAGACCACCGAAGTGAAAGGCGACGGCACCAAACTGACCGGCCTTGAGTACCGTGCCCGCGTAAGCGGCGATGTGCATCACATTGAGTTAGCCGGTATCTTCGTCCAGATCGGTCTGCTGCCGAACACCAACTGGCTGGAAGGCGCGGTTGAGCGTAACCGTATGGGTGAGATCATCATCGATGCTAAGTGCGAAACCAGCGTGAAAGGCGTGTTTGCGGCGGGTGACTGCACCACCGTACCGTACAAACAGATCATCATCGCCACTGGCGAAGGTGCGAAAGCCTCTCTGAGCGCCTTCGACCACCTGATCCGTACCAGCGTCTAATAAGCAAGTAAGACACCTGCACTGTGAGCAGCGAGGCTACCTTCGGGTAGCCTCTTTTTTATCACGTCTTTTACCCGCTAAGATTACTCTCAAAACCGCTGTCGATTCGCCTGGCCGCGCAGATTGGCGTCTGGACTGACTAACCTTGATCCGTGCAAGCCCAATTTTCACTCTCCCGATCTCAGGGGAGTAGCGGAGGTCTGAATGAAAGCATTGACGTATCATGGTCCCCATAACGTTCGCGTCGAGAGCGTGCCGGATCCGATTATTGAACAGCAGGACGATATTATTCTGCGCATCACCGCGACCGCCATCTGCGGCTCCGACCTGCACCTCTACCACGGTAAAATCCCTAAAACAGAGCACGGGGATATTTTCGGCCATGAATTTATGGGCGAAGTAGTTGAAGTCGGGCGCGACGTAAAAAATATCCAGAAAGGCGAGCGGGTGGTGATCCCCTTCGTGATTGCCTGCGGCAGCTGTTTCTTCTGCCAGCAGCATCAATACTCCGCCTGCGAAACCACCAACGCTGGCAGAGGCGCATCGCTGAATAAAAAACAGATCCCACCGCCGGCAGCGCTGTTTGGTTATAGCCACCTCTACGGTGGCGTACCGGGTGGCCAGGCAGAGTATGTCCGCGTACCTAAGGGTGACGTTAACCCCTTCAAGGTGCCGCAGCTGCTCTCTGACGATAAGGCGTTGTTCCTCTCTGATATTTTGCCCACCGCCTGGCAGGCAGCAAAAAACGCCGAGGTGAAGAAAGGGTCGCGGATCGCCATCTATGGGGCCGGTCCGGTCGGCCTGCTGACCGCCGCCTGCGCCCGACTGCTGGGTGCTGAGCAGATCTTTATGGTTGACCACAACGACTATCGTCTGCGCTTCGCTGAAGAGCGTTACGGGGTAGTCCCGATTAACTTTGATAAGCATGACGATCCGGCTGAGATTATTATTGAAAACACTCCGGGCAATCGCGGCGTAGATGCCGTGATTGATGCCGTGGGCTTCGAGGCGAAAGGCAGTACCACCGAAACGGTGCTGACTAACCTTAAGCTAGAGGGCAGCAGCGGTAAGGTGCTGCGCCAGTCCATCGCCGCCGTACGTCGGGGCGGGATTGTCAGCGTGCCGGGGGTCTATGCGGGCTTTATCCACGGCTTCCTGTTCGGCGACGCCTTCGATAAAGGTATCTCGTTCCGCATGGGCCAGACCCACGTTCATGCCTGGCTGCCGGAGCTGCTGCCGCTGATCGAGCAGGGTCTGCTGAAGCCGGAAGAGATCGTTACCCACTATCTGCCACTTGAAGACGCGGCCCGTGGCTATGAGATGTTTGATAAGCGTCAGGATGACTGCCGCAAAATCATTCTGGTGCCCGGCGCGCAAAGTCCGGAAGCGGCGAGAGCCAGCGTAACGGCACTGAGCAACGGCAATATCAACCTTCCGCCAGCGTAACGCGTCCTCTACTCAGCCTACCCTCGGATAACATCCACAGGGTAGGCTTTTTCTCGTGAATACCCGACTTCATCCAGAACAAACTCTTTACCACAGTTGCCAGGGTGCGGCTGGGCAATAAACGAGGTGGGAGAGAGCGGCGCATTGATCGCGCTCGCCTTCAGGGTGATCTGCACTTCCGTCAGGTAAGCCGGGTTGCCGTTGCAGGTGAGCTTCATGGCTTTAACGCTATCGCTACCGTATGTCCGGGCAAAAGCGGCGTCAAAATCGCTGCGGCTGACGCGCTCCCCGTAGTTGGCCGCAATAAACTTACCGAGGGCGCTCTGCTTGATCTCGCTGGTCATGCGCACCATGACGCCAAAGTAGGCATCCGGATCGAAGCCGAAGCAGACCCCGTGCTTGGCATACTCGTAGCGTTCGAGGCAGGAGTTTGCACCCGCGCCCGGCATCACGCTGTTAAGCTTCGCTGCGCTCTCCAGCGAAAGGCCAGTTTCGGCGCTGGCGCACTTCTGCCCAACGCGGGCTTCCGGCATGTTGGGGATGGGCCGGGTGGCACAGCCGTAACGCATCCAGCGGCGATCGTCGACTCCGCGTGCGGCGATCGATTTTGGCAGGCCGGGCCACAGGCCGTGAACGGTCAGAAAATCGTCTTTGTTATCGCTCTCTTTTTGCAGGCGACACTCGTCCGGCTCGCGCTGGCGGCGATCGTGCTGGCTCTGGCAGAACCCGGTTTGCCACGAGAGCGCCAGCACATAGCGATCGAAATCACCGTACTGGGTGGCGCTCAGCGGTGCGGCAGGCGCGGCGGCGGTCCAGAGCATGGCCGCTGCGGCGACGAGCAGGGGTACGAACTCCTTTCTGAACATTTCAATTCCTGATGAATATATTTAAATAGTTCCAGAAAGTTATTAAAGCATAAAAAAAGCGCCGAACAGGCGCTTTTTCGTGTGGTGCTTAGCGGAGAGCTGTACCGGGAACCAGTATTTCCGTGGCCACAATCACCACGATTAAGCCCACCAGAACCGGCACCGAGGTACGTTTTACCACTTCGAAGGGAGATATTTTTGCCATTCCGGCCACGGCAACTACCACGCCGGAGACCGGAGATATGGTGCGTCCGAGGTTAGAGGCCTGCAGCATGGGAATCGACAGGTAGGCCGGGTTGATGCCCGCCTCGCTGGCCAGCTTAGGGATCATCTCCACAAAGGCGTAGAACGGCGCATTGCCCGAGCCGGTGGTCATCGCTGCCAGCATGGTCAGGGTCACCAGCACCAGCATCAGGATGATGCTGGCCGAGCCAAAGGAGGTGGCGATGGAGATCAGGCTCTGGATAAAGCCGATGGTGCTCAGCCCCTGGGCAAAGACCCCGGCGGCAACCAGCAGGATCACTACCCCGGCAAAGGCGTCTGCCATACCGCGATAGGCCACTTCCAGCCCGGAGAAGACCCGCTGGGTATTAAAGCCGCGCAGAAATTCCAGCACCGCCGACAGCAGCATGCAGATCACCAGAATGGTAATGATATGCAGCTCTGGCCCCCATTTACCGTCAAAAATCAGCACGCCGACGATGGGCGTAAAGGGCAGGATGGCGTAGAACGACGGTGCGCTGGTGGTGATATCGTTCACGTCCAGCATCTCCTGGGAGATATTCTCTTTTTTATCCAGCCAGCGCTGCCAGAAGAAGTGAGCGATCGCCATCGCGATAATCGCGGCGATAGAGATGGGCAGCGTGGTTTTAAAGGCGAAGTCGATCAGCGGCATCTCTGCGGCTTTGGCCGCCAGCACCACGTCCCCGGAGGTAGGCGAGAGGATAATGGCTGCCGGTGAGGCACAGATAGCTGCCGCCGCGCCGCGGCTGATGCCGACGTTGACCATGACCGGAAAGAGGGTCGCCATCAGCAGCACGCCCAGCCCGGTTGCCGAAGAGACCGCCAGCGACATCAGGCAGGCCACGAAGTTGGCCGCAATCATCAGGATATAGGGCGAGTTGATATAGCGCAGCGGTTTTGAGGCCAGCTTGACCACCATATCGTTTGCGCCGATATGGGTCATATAGGCGGCGAACCCGCACAGCATCATGATCATCATGCCAAGATCGCCGCCGCGGCTCATCAGCAGGATTTTGATATATTCGACAATATCGGTAGCGCTGTAGCCGGTGCTGGTGGCGCTTGACGGCAGAATTTTATGCCCCATCAGCGCGCTGGCAATCAGCAGTATCAGGCCGCCGACAAAGAGCACGCCCGTCGCCGAGTAGCCTTTGATGATATAGCGCGCAACGCCAACAATCACTACCACGCCCAGCAGGAGTTCAATAAACGTTAACATGGTTCCCTCGCATCATTAAGGCATGCAATGTGCCCAACAGGAGCGAGCCGGTAGCTGACTAAAATCAATAAATAGCGAAGTAGCGCGGATTATCTGGCGAATTAGTTACCAGGTAGACATTTTGTCGTCCCGGCGCTCTATTTTTTTATCCATCGCACTTCCGCGTTGAAAAAACAGCAAATATTGCAGCTGGATAAAAAAAGATAGCGACATTTATCACTTTTTAACGAATATCGACTGGACAAAAGTCATGACAATTGTTGTACTGATACCCGACACAGCATTTGTGTCGTTTTTCATGTAAAGGTAATTTTGATGTCTAAGATTAAAGGTAACGTTAAGTGGTTTAATGAGTCCAAAGGATTCGGTTTCATTACTCCGGAAGATGGCAGCAAAGACGTGTTCGTACACTTCTCTGCAATCCAGAGCAATGGTTTCAAAACTCTGGCTGAAGGTCAGCGCGTAGAGTTTGAAATCACTAACGGTGCCAAAGGCCCTTCTGCTGCTAACGTAATGCCTATCTAAGTTAGCGATAAGACAGAACTCTAAAACCCGCTGAAAAGCGGGTTTTTTTTCGCCTGAATTCAGTGGGTCGGATAGTTTCGTAGGTCGGGTAAGCGCAGCGCCACCCGACGTATTTGCCATCACTGCGCGTGGGCGGCTGAGACCAGCCAGAAGGCCAGCGCCGTCATAGCAAACGAGCCCAGCAGGTTCACCGCAACGTTCAGCAACGCCCAGCCCGCACGGCCATCCTGCAACAGAAATACCACCTCAGCGGAAAAGGTTGAGAAGGTGGTCAGGCCGCCGCAAAAGCCCGTAGTGATGAGCAGCTTCCACAGCGGATCGATATGCGTCATTCGGTTAAACCACGCCAGCCCCATCCCAATAATAAACGCCCCGGCCAGGTTAGCCGTCAGCGTGCCGATAGGGATCGCATGATGTAACGGATTGAGCCTCATGCCGAGAAACCAGCGCAGCACGCTGCCAGTCCCGCCGCCGATAAAAACCGCAAAAAACAGTTGTATCACTGCCAATTCCTGCTATTTGATGTGTCAGGTCGTTAAGTTTAACGCAACGGACAGAGGGGCGAGAAGATGATTGTGGCAGCGGGACAGTTTGTAGTAACGCCGGAGTGGGAGAGCAATGCCCGAACCTGCGTTGCGCTGATGGCGCAGGCGGCAAAGCAGGAGGCCGCGCTGCTGGTGCTGCCTGAAGCGCTGCTGGCCCGCAGCGACAGCGATCCGAGCCTCTCGGTGACATCAGCCCAGCCGTTGGACGGGGGCTTCTTGACGCAGCTGCGGGCAGAAAGCCGGAAAAACGCAATGACCACGGTGCTGACTATCCATGTGCCGTCTACCGAGGGCAGGGCAGTAAATACCCTGGTCGTGCTGCGGGCAGGGCATATTATTGCCCGCTACGCCAAGCTGCATCTCTACGACGCCTTCAGCATCCTTGAGTCGAGCCGGGTGGATGCGGGCAGCGCTATCCCTCCGCTGATTGAGGTGGCGGGCATGAAGGTTGGACTGATGACCTGCTACGATCTGCGCTTTCCTGAGCTGGCGCTAAGCCTGGCCCTGCAGGGTGCCGATCTGCTGGTGCTGCCTGCTGCATGGGTGCGTGGGCCACTGAAGGAGCATCACTGGGCGACGCTGCTGGCGGCGCGGGCGCTGGACACCACCTGCTATCTGGTGGCCGCCGGCGAGTGCGGTAATAAAAACATTGGCCAGAGCCGCATTGTCGATCCCCAGGGCGTCACCGTCGCGGCGGCGGCCCAGGAGGCGCAGCTGATTTTCGCCGAGGTGAGCGCCACACGCGTGCAGGAGACGCGAGAAAAATTGCCGGTGCTGCGTAATCGCCGCTTTGTCCCCCCACAGTTATTGTGATGTTTTTTTAAACAACACTTGATTCACCTTGTTACAGATTGCTATTGTGTGCGCGCGCCGAATGTCCGTTAATAGAGTCAGGTTTCAACGGCGCATTTCGCAGCCTGTTTTCAGTAAAGAAGGTATTTATGGGTGAGATTAGTATTACTAAGCTGCTGGTAGTTGCCGCACTGGTTGTTTTGCTGTTTGGGACGAAGAAGTTGCGTACCCTCGGCGGTGACCTTGGCGCAGCCATTAAAGGCTTTAAGAAAGCGATGAATGACGATGACACCAGCGCGAAAAAGAGCGCCGACGGTGATATCGCGGCAGAGAAGCTCTCTCACAAAGAGTAAAGGCAATGCCGGATGGCTTGCGATAAAAAAAACCGGCGCACAGGCCGGTTTTTTTATCGCAATAGTGTAAGCAGTTATTGCTGAACTATTTTACTTCGATCCCTTTTGCCTGCAAATCAGCATGGTAAGAGGAGCGAACAAACGGGCCGCAGGCCGCATGGGTGAAGCCCATCGCCAGCGCTTCGGCTTTCATCTCATCAAACTCTTCCGGGCTGACGTAGCGCTGTACCGGCAGATGGTGACGGCTTGGCTGCAGATACTGGCCGAGGGTCAGCATGGTCACACCGTGGCGGCGCAGGTCGCGCATCACATCAACGATCTCTTCGTTGGTCTCGCCCAGGCCAACCATCAGGCCGGATTTGGTCGGGATATCCGGATGCGCCTCTTTAAAGCGCTCTAGCAGCTTCAGGGACCAGTTGTAGTCCGCCCCTGGACGTACCTTGCGGTAGATACGCGGCACGTTCTCCAGGTTGTGGTTGAAGACGTCCGGCGGCGTGGCGGAGAGAATATCCAGCGCACGATCCATACGGCCACGGAAGTCAGGAACCAGGGTCTCAATACGGATGCTTGGGTTTTTCTCGCGAATAGCGCTGATGCAGTCGGCAAAGTGCTGAGCGCCGCCGTCGCGCAGGTCGTCGCGGTCAACGGAGGTGATCACCACATAGCGCAGCGCCATGTCGGCAATCGTCTGCGCCAGCTTCAGCGGCTCATTGGCATCGGGCGCGACCGGACGACCGTGGGCAACGTCGCAGAAGGGGCAGCGGCGGGTACAGATGGCACCCAGGATCATGAAGGTCGCCGTACCGTGATTGAAACACTCCGCCAGGTTAGGGCAGGACGCCTCTTCACAGACAGAATGCAGGCCGTTTTTGCGCATGGCCGCTTTAATACCCTGGATGCGGGAGGAGTCTGCCGGCAGTTTGATCTTCATCCACTCCGGTTTTCTTAACAGGGCTTCACGCTCTGTTACCACGTTTTTAACCGGGATAAGGGCCATTTTATCGGCATCGCGGTATTTAACACCGCGTTCCATCACAATGGGTTTACTCATAGCGTGCGTGTTCCAGTTGCGAATAACGAAGGGAGTGTTTCAATTCAAGGGAATGTTGTACTTCTCAACTATTTTTGAATCAGCTGGGCGGCAGTATATCATCTCTGGAGGCGATAAAGCAGCCTGCCGGCCCGGCAAATTGTAAAATAGTTGTTGTTTTGTGCCCTATGTCCAGCCATCGTCGGACATCAGCCCAGGCGGCTATTCTTGCTCGAAGGCATTTCGAATCACATTAATAACGTTCTCCAGCACCGGATCGCGTAGGCTTAACTTGTTGTAATAGAGGGAAACCTCTACCGTGGCGTTGTGCAACGGCGGGAAATCGATTTCCGTCAAAGGCCAACAGGAGTTAAAGAAGCTGAACAGGCGTGACGGCATCAGGCCCAGCATGTCGCTGTGGCTAATGAGTGCCGCGATTGTAAACATATTGTAACTACTAAAGCTCACCGGCTGTTCCGGGAACAGCTCCCGTACCTTCTGACGCATGGTGCTCATGCTCTGTCCCTCCAGCATGAGCAGCGTATGTTCATACTGGCTCAACGTCTCTTCCGTCAGCGGCTGCTGGAGGCAGGGGTGGTCTTTGCGACAGATCAATATTAACCGGTCATGATATAAAACGTGGTGGTTAAGCGTCCGGGTGCCCGTAACATGCGTATCGATGATCAGATCCGTCTGGAACTGACCGAGCTGATTCTCCGCGTCCAGAATGGGGATATTACGGATCAGCAGGTGCGGATGCGCCGCTTTTATCGCCTTGTAGATGGGTGGGATCAGCAGAGTACCTAGCGACGGGGGCGTCCCGATAGTAATGGTCCGCTGTTTATCATAGCTACCGGTAAGATCCAGTGCGCCAAGGATCGACTCCAGTCCAAGGCTAACGTATTCATGCAAATGCGTAGCATACGCCGTAGGCGTGACCCCCTGACCTTTACGGATAAACAGCGGATCGGGAAAGATGGCGCGTAGTTTCTGGATCGACTGGCTGATCGCCGATGGCGTCAGGTTAAGTACCTTCGCCGCGTTGACGATGCCTTTATGAACATATACGGCTTCAAAGATCGTCAATAAATTGAGATCGATATTGCGCAGCGTCCGGAAGATTTGGGGTTTATCCTCTTCGCGACGCTCGGCTATTCGTTTATCCGACAGACCGTTATCATCCACGCTCAAACTCCATATTCATTCACATTATGAATGATAGTTGAAATTATATTCTTGTGTCATTAATGTACCCACATACTGCGTGGATACGCGCATTCCATTGTATTTCAACAATTTAATAATAAAGCAGGCTGTTTTGTCACCTGCCAAAAGGTCACCTAACGAAGCAGCATGTTCGGTGTAACCTAAATTACCCTTTAGTAACAGGGGCATGAAATGACAGGATCGGTGTTTTTATTGGGAGGGTCAATGAGATTTTAGACCGCCGATAAAAAATTATCAGCGGATATAGGATATATTATTCGCTAATATATTGATGTGGCGGATTATTTAGCAACGTGAGTAAGTTTGCGATAAGTCGTGGGGCAAGCGTGGCGGGCGTTGCCGCGTTAATCCATTCGCTGACCTGAGCCATCTCCATACCCGCATAGCCGCAGGGATTAATCCGACGGAACGGCGCAAGATCCATAGCGATGTTGAGCGCCAGCCCGTGAAAAGAGCAGCCCTTACGGATCCGCAGCCCCAGCGAGCAAATTTTCTTCTCACCAACGTACACCCCAGGCGCATCTGCACGCGGATGGGCATCAATATCCAGCTCGGCCAGCGTGTTCACCACGGTCTGCTCAAGCACGGTCACCAGCTCGCGCACGCCCAGCTTGCGGCGTTTAAGATCCAGCAGCACATACATCACCTGCTGGCCGGGGCCGTGATAGGTCACCTGACCACCGCGATCGCTCTGAATTACGGGTATATCACCAGGCATCAGCAGATGCTCCGCTTTACCGGCCTGCCCCTGGGTAAACACCGGCTCGTGCTCGACCAGCCACACCTCATCGGGGGTGTTAGCATCACGGTTATCGGTAAAGGTGTGCATCGCCTCGGAAACAGGCGCGTAAGGTTGCAAGCCCAGATGGCGGATAAGGATCGTATCCTGAAGCAAAACAGCATCTCCGAAGGAGAACAAAAGGTAGGGCGAGTATATCACAGGGAGGGTGTTCCCCGGCCAGCGCCGGGCAACATGTCAGCAGCCTGGCGCTGGACGATTACAGCACCATACGAACGATTTCGATATTGCCGAGCTCTTCGTACAGCGTTTCGACCTGCTCAATGTGCGTCGCGGTAATGGTGATAGAGACCGAGTGGTAGTTGCCTTTGCTGCTCGGTTTTACCTGCGGAGAGTAATCACCTGGCGCATGGCGCTGTACCACTTCCACCACCTGATCAACCAGCTCAGGTTTCGCCAGACCCATCACTTTGTAGGTAAAGGGGGTCGGGAATTCAAGCAGTTCGTTAAGTTTGGTTTTCATGTCAGCTCCGGCGTAATAAAAGAACAACTCCCGCCAGAGGGCGGGAGTATCAACTATGCATATTAATGAATGCATATTAAATGAATGCATAGTATATGGGGATGGAAATCACACTTTCAAGCGTCGATTTTTTAACCAAACCAGTGGTGGAACATCAGTTTGATGTAATCAATGATTTTGCCGAAGAAATTCCCCTCAGGGATCTCCTGCAGAACGACCAGCGGGCGCTGCTCAATGGTTTTGCCATCAAGCTGGAAGTTGATGGTGCCAACAACCTGATTTTTTGCCAGCGGCGCGTGCAGCTCACTGTTGCTCAGCACGTAGCTGGCCTTCAGATCCTTCATCCGACCGCGCGGAATGGTCAGGTAGACGTCTTTATCGACGCCCAGCGAGGCGCGATCGCTGTCGCCAAACCAGGCTGGCTCAGAGGCAAACTCTTTGCCTGCTTTGATCGGGTTAACGGTTTCAAAGAAACGGAAGCCCCAGGTCAGCAGCTTTTTACTTTCGGCTTCACGGCCTTTAAAGGTGCGGCCACCCATCACGGCAGAGATCAGGCGCATCTGACCTTCGGTTGCCGACGCCACCAGGTTGTACCCAGCCTTGTCCGTGTGACCGGTTTTGATTCCGTCAACGTTCAGGCTGTTATCCCACAGCAGGCCGTTGCGGTTGGTCTGGCGGATCCCGTTAAAGGTGAACTCTTTCTCTTTGTAGATGGTGTACTCGTTCGGCACATCGCGGATCAGCGCCTGGCCAATCAGCGCCATGTCGCGCGCGGAGCTGAACTGACCATCAGCGTCGAGACCGTGCACCGTCTGGAAGTGGGAGTTTTTCAGTCCCAGCGCGTTTACATAGCTGTTCATCAGGCCAACGAAGGCGTCCTGGCTACCGGCGACATAGTCAGCCATTGCCACACAGGCGTCGTTGCCGGACTGCAGATTGATACCACGGATCAGCTGGGAGACCGGCACCTGCATGCCAGGCTTCAGGAACATCAGCGATGAGCCTTTAAAGACCGGGTTGCCAGTGGCCCAGGCATCGTTGCCGATGGTGACCAGGTCCGTCTCTTTGAATTTACCCGCTTTCATCGCCTGGCCGATGACGTAGCTGGTCATCATTTTGGTCAGGCTGGCCGGATCGCGGCGCGCGTCGGCGTTCTGTTCCGCCAGCACTTTGCCAGAGTTGTAGTCGATCAGGATATACGACTCTGCGTCAATTTGCGGAACGCCCGGGATCATGGTTTTGATGTTCAGATCATCAGCATGGGCAGCGGAGAGCGTGGCGGCGGCCAGCGCGGTGGTGAGCGCCAGGCGCTTCACGAGACGAACGGAAAAAGTGGTCTTCATGGTCAGAACAACGACATCCGTGATGAAATTAAAAAAAGTGCCTTACTATAGCAAAAGCTATACCGGCAGGCATCTGACTTTCCGCATGACTTTGTGACTGAAACTGACACAAGTTGACAAAGTCAGATGCCCCATAAAGCGCTTACTGAGCGCTGGTAATAAATGATTGCAGCTGCGCTTCGCTCTGCAAACGCTGCTGGAGCGTGCTGGCGTCGGCTTTGCTGCTGAACGGGCCGAGCTGGATACGCCAGACCGCACCGTTCTGCGTCACGCGGCCCGGCACGTCAAACTGCTGGACCAGACGCTGCTGGTACTGCTCGGCGCGCGCCTTATCGCTTACGGCACCCACCTGCACAACGTAACCACCGGCGGTGGCCGCAGGCGCTGAGGCAGGGGCCGGGGCCGCTGCGGGCGCGCTACCCTGAACGGAGCCAGGGGCCGTCACCGGTGCCGCTGCCGCAGGTGCAGCAGCGACGGGGGCGGCCGCGGGGGCCGGAGCAGCAACGGTCGACTGCGGCTGTACGGGCGCAGCGGGTTCGTTGCCCTCCAGCACGCCGGACGCCAGCGTGGTCGGTGCGCCGAGGAAGCCGCTGCCGCCAACCGGTGCGCCAGCTGCGCCATCGCTTTGCAGCGTATCGTTACTGATAGGGCGGACATCTGCCGCAGGCTGGGCGGGTTGCGGCGCGGACGAGGCGCTGCCCATGCCGCCGCTCAGATCGGGACGATCGGGCAGGGCGTAAGTCTGCTGGGCGATAGTGGTACACACCGTGCCCGGACCTGAGAACGAACCGTCCTGCGAGACGATAATCGGATCGATCCGCACTTTAGTATTGTTGGAGTTGTTCAGCCGGTCGGCAGCGGCACGGGAGAGGGAGATCACCCGGTCATTGCCGTAGGGGCCGCGATCGTTAATGCGCACCACCACCATCCGGCCATTAGAGAGGTTGGTAATACGCGCGTAGCTGGGGATCGGCAAGGTCGGATGGGCCGCGGTCAGCTGCATCGGGTCGAAAGCTTCGCCGGAGGCGGTCAGATTGCTGCCTGGCTCCGCATCATAGATAGCGGCGAGACCGGCCTGGGTAAAGCGCGAGGTGTCCTGCACAATCTTGTAGGATTTTCCATCGCGCTCGTAGTCCTGATTCACCGAGGGGTTCAGCGGCTCGTAGCGTGGTTCGGCCCCGCCGATCTCCACCGTCGGGCCGTTACAGACCGCAGGCTGCGGCGCAGCGGCAGTGGGCTGCTGGCTCTCGTCGTTACTTGAACACGCTGTCAGTAATCCTGCTGCTACGCAAACTGCAAGGCAAAGCTTCCGCATTGCGAACCTCTTATACGCTTTTCGACAACATTTTTCTGTGGGTATGGATCGACATTACGATACCAAACCCGGCCATAAGCACAATCAGGGCTGAGCCCCCATAGCTTACCAACGGTAAGGGCACCCCTACCACCGGTAAAATACCGCTCACCATACCAATATTAACAAACACATAAACGAATAAAATCAGCATTAAGCCCCCGGCCATCACGCGGCCAAAGGTGGTCTGCGCATGAGCAGCGATCCACAGGCCGCGCATAATCAGCAGCAGGTAAAGCGCCAGCAGGATCAGGATCCCCACCAGACCCAGCTCCTCGCCCAGTACGGCGAAGATAAAGTCGGTATGGCGCTCGGGCAGAAACTCAAGCTGCGACTGGGTGCCGTGCAGCCAGCCTTTGCCGCGCAGGCCGCCGGAGCCAATAGCAATTTTAGACTGAATAATATGATAGCCTGCGCCCAGCGGATCGGTTTCTGGATCGAGCAGCATCATGACGCGCTGGCGCTGATAGTCGTGCATCAGGAAGAACCAGAGGATCGGGATAAACGCCGCCAGCAGCAGGGCGGCAATGCCAATCAGCCGCCAGCTCAGGCCCGACAGGAAGAGCACAAACAGGCCCGACAGTGCGATCAGAATTGAGGTTCCGAGGTCCGGCTGCGCGGCAACCAGCAGGGTAGGCATGAAGATCAGCACCAGCGCAATGCCGGTATTTTTCAGCGAGGGCGGGCAGACGTCGCGGTTAATAAAGCGTGCCACCATCAGCGGAACGGCGATTTTCGCAATCTCCGAGGGCTGGAAGCGCACAATGCCTAAATCGAGCCAGCGCTGCGCCCCTTTCGAGATGGCACCAAAGGCGTCAACCGCCACCAGCAGGATCACGCAAAAGATGTAGAGATAGGGGGCCCAGCCCTCATAGACGCGGGGCGGGATCTGCGCCATCACCACCATCACTACCAGGCCCATGGCGATCTGACCAATTTTGCGCTCGGTCATGCCGACATCCTGACCGCTGGCGCTCCAGATCACGATGGCGCTGTAGAACAGCAGCGCAAGAACGATCAGCAGCAGCGCCGGATCGATGTGGATTTTATCCCAGAACGATTTTTTGTTCGGATTATCCGTCATGGTTATTGGTCCTCAGCCGCCGTGGCCGCTGGATTCTCGGCGGGCAGGTCGGTGTTGTTATCGCCCAGCATAATGTGGTCGAGGATCTGGCGCATGATAGTCCCGACTGCCGGGCCTGCACCGCCGTTTTCCAGAATGATCGCCACCGCGACCTGGGGATGGTCATAGGGGGCAAACGCCGTCATCAACTTATGGTCGCGCAGGCGTTCAGCAATTTTATGGGCGTTATAGGTTTCGTTGGCCTTCAGGCCAAACACCTGTGCCGTACCGGATTTCGCCGCCACTTTATAAGGCGCGTTAGCAAAATATTTGTGCGCCGTACCGTTGGCACGGTTGGCCACGCCATACATACCGTCTTTGGCAATCTCCCAGTAGCCAGAGTGGATATCGCCCACCGGCGGCTGCTCAGGCTGCTTCCAGGGCACCTGCTGGCCGTTCTGTGCCGTGCTCATCAACAGATGCGGGACTTTGACGATGCCATCGTTAATCAGGATCATCATCGCCTTGCTCATCTGGATCGGCGTCGCCGTCCAGTAGCCCTGGCCGATGCCCACCGGAATGGTGTCACCCTGATACCACGGCTTCTTAAAGCGCTTGAGCTTCCACTCGCGGGTTGGCATGTTCCCGGAGCGCTCCTCTGAGAGATCGATGCCGGTATAGTGGCCGTAGCCAAATTTACTCATCCACTCCCCGAGGCGATCGATCCCCATGTCGTAGGCGACCTGGTAGAAGAAGGTATCGGCGGACTCCTCCAGCGATTTGGTGACGTTCAGGTGGCCGTGGCCCCACTTTTTCCAGTCGCGATAGCGCTTCTCAGAGCCGGGGAGCTGCCACCAGCCGGGATCAAACAGGCTGGTATTGCGGTTGATCACCCCCGCGCTCAGCGCCGACACCGCGACATAAGGCTTAACGGTGGATGCCGGGGGATAGACGCCCTGGGTAGCACGGTTAATCAGCGGCGTATTGGGATCGTGCAGCAGGCCGTTGTAATCCTTGCTGGAGATCCCGTCAACAAACAGGTTTGGGTTGTAGCTTGGCATGGAGACCAGCGCCAGAATGCCGCCGGTGCGCGGATCGGTGACTACCACCGCCGCCCGGCTCCCCTCCAGCAGGGTTTCAATATAGGTTTGCAGCTTGAGATCCAGCGTCAGGTAGATGTCATGCCCGGCCTGGGGCGGCACCTCTTTCAGCTGGCGGATCACGCGGCCACGGTTGTTAACCTCAACCTCTTCATAGCCGGTTTGGCCGTGAAGGACATTCTCGTAGTAGCGCTCAATGCCCAGCTTGCCGATATCGTGCGTGGCTGCATAGTTGGCGAGGATCCCCTCTTTATCGAGCCGTTCAACGTCTTTATCGTTAATTTTCGATACGTAGCCGATAACGTGGGTCAGGGCAGAGCCATAGGGGTAGAAGCGACGCTTGTAGCCTTTGACTTCCACGCCGGGGAAGCGGTACTGGTTAACCGCAAAACGCGCCACCTGAACTTCTGTCAGGTTAGACTTCACTGGAATAGAGGTGAAACGGTGCGAGCGGGCGCGCTCTTTTTTGAAATTGGCGATGTCATCATCGTTGAGATCGACCACGTCACGCAGCGCATCCAGCGTCTGCTGCACGTTATCCACCTTCTCAGGCATCATCTCAACCTGGTAGATGGTGCGGTTGAGCGCCAGCGGCGTACCGTTGCGGTCATAGATAATGCCGCGGCTCGGGGCAATTGGCACCAGCTTGATACGGTTTTCGTTGGAGCGCGTCTGGTAGTCGGTGTGACGGACGATCTGCAGATTATAGAGGTTGGCGACGAGCACGCCGCTGAGCAGCAGGATCCCTGTAAAGGCGACAATCGCCCTGCGCACAAACAGCGCGGACTCAGCCGTATAGTCGCGAAAAGAGTTCTGTAATTTCATCCGCTGCTTAATCTACCTAAGGCTCTTCGTTACTCACGGTGATAGGGATGGTTGGTCGTAATGCTCCATGCGCGATAGAGGCTTTCAGCCACCAGAACCCGGACCAGCGGGTGGGGGAGCGTTAACGCAGAGAGTGACCAACTTTGTTCTGCTGCCGCTTTGCAGGCGGGGGATAACCCTTCCGGACCGCCGATCAGCAGGCTGACGTCGCGTCCGTCCTGCTTCCAGCGCTCCAGCTCGATGGCCAGCTGCGGCGTATCCCAGGGCTTGCCTGGAATATCGAGGGTGACGATGCGGTTTTTTCCAGCCGCAGCGAGCATAAGCTCACCCTCTTTATCAAGGATACGTTTGATGTCGGCATTTTTGCCGCGCTTGCCGGCAGGGATCTCTACCAGCTCAAACGGCATATCTTTCGGAAATCGACGCAGATATTCAGTAAAGCCGGTTTGTACCCAGTCGGGCATTTTCGTGCCGACGGCGACCAGTTGCAGCTTCACCCATTAACCCCAGAGCTTTTCCAGCTCATAGAGCTGACGGCTCTCTTCCTGCATAACGTGGACAATGACATCGCCCAGATCGACCACGACCCAGTCGGCAACGTTTTCGCCTTCTACGCCAAACGGGATCAGGCCGGCAGCGCGGGATTCCTGAACTACGTGGTTAGCGATAGAGACAACGTGACGTGTCGAGGTCCCGGTGCAGATGATCATGCAGTCGGTGATGCTTGATTTACCTTTAACGTCTAAGGTGACGATGTCCTGACCTTTCAGGTCATCAATTTTGTCGATAACAAAATCCTGGAGTGCTTTACCCTGCAAGTGTTCCCCCTGGGTGGATGCAAATAACGATATTCAATAGATAGTCAGCCAGTATACCTGAAGCCCGGCCTTTTCGGGACAAGAGTTGCCCATATGTGTCTGAAAGTGGGCTATCATCCCACCCTCCGCACAAGATTGCATCGCCATTTTTGTAAAACAATTTCTATGGAACTGCTGCGGAGGGAAAAGTCTGGCAGCGGAGAATAGCAGTCTTGACGATCGTGTCAATCTTCTAATGAATTAATCCCAGGCTTAGCGATACAGACCCTGCTGTACAATGTAGTCGAGCACGGCGGGTGGGAGCAGATCGTCACAGGGCTGGTTCTGCTGTAGCCGCTGACGGATTTGCGTGGCTGAGATGTCGAACCACGGGGTTTGCGCGAGAAAAATTTTTCCGGCGGGCAGGGTATGCAGCTCCCGGGCATCGATGGTGAGATGCTGCTCTAGCCAGCGCTGGTGCGTTGCATCGCGCATCTCCAGCGCATAGCCGGGACGGCGGCAGACAATCAGATGGCAGTAGCTAAGTATGCTGTCGTAGCGGTACCAGGTCGGGAAGCTGAGCAGCGAATCCTGACCGATAATAAATGCCAGCGGGCGAGCAGGGCCGCTCTCCTGACGCCATAGCGCCAGCGTTTCCGCCGTATAAGAGGGCGTATCGCGCTGCAATTCCCGCTCGTCGAGGGTGAACAGTGGACGGTCGTTGATAGCCAGCGCCAGCATAGTTTTACGCTGCTGGCTAGTGGCCTCCGGCTGCGGGCGGTGGGGCGGCACGTTATTGGGCATGATGATAACCCGTGCGAGATTAATCGCCTCTGCCAGCGCCTCTACCGGTAAAAGGTGGCCGTAGTGGACGGGATCGAAGGTCCCGCCAAACAGCGCCTGCAGCTGATTCATATCATCCATCGATAAAAACGTCCGCCAGTGTCTTATGACAGAGTAGCAGAGAGAGTCCTTCCAGCTCGGCCCAAACCGACTGACCGTAGTCCTGCTTTACGGTGAGTTCGGTGCGGCTCAGGAGATGCACCGCCTGGCGAAGCTGGGTATGGCTCAGGCGGTTTAGCGCCTCGGTGGTGACGGCGCGGCGGTTCTGCCACACCCGGTGTTTATCAAAGAGGGTGCGCAGCGGAGTCTGCGCCATCTGGCGCTTTAAGGTCACCAGCTGCAGCAGTTCACGCTGCAAGGTACGCAGGAGGATCACCGGCTCGCTGGCCTCAAGCTTCAGCTGCTGCAAAATATGCAGGGCGCGTTTGCTCTTGCCTGCCAGCAGGGCATCCACCCAGTGGAAGGGGGTAAAGTGCGCGGCATCGTTCACCGCCTGCTCAACGCGGGGCAGGGTGAGCTTGCCGTCGGGCCAGAGCAGAGAGAGACGTTCCAACGCCTGCGCCAGCGCCAGCAGGTTACCCTCATAGCAGTAGCAGAGCAGCTGGTTCGCAGCATCATCAAGCTGGAGATGATTCTGTTTTGCACGATTTGCAACCCAGCGCGGCAGCTGCGCCTGCTCCGGCGTCTGGCAGGTGACCAGCACGGCGCGGTTAGCCAGGGCGGTAAACCAGGCGGCATTCTCCTGCGCCTTAGTGAGCTTATTGCCGCGCACGATCAGCAGCAGATCGTCATGCAGTAGTCCTGTCAGGGTGGCGAGCTGTTCATTGATGGCCGCATTGGGCCCGTTGTCCGGCAGCTGGAGTAGCAGCGTCTGGCGGCTGGCAAACAGGCTCATGGCCTGGCAGAGGGAGAAAAGCGCGGTCCAGTCGGTACTGGCATCCAGGGCAACAGTGTGGTGCTCATCAAAGCCCTGAACGGCGGCAACCTGACGCACCGCATCCTGGCTCTCCTGCAGCAGCAACGGATCGTTACCAAGCAGCAGATACGCCGCGCGCAGCCCTTCATTGAGCTGCGCGCGGAGCTGTTCAGGGTACAGCTTTAACATCAGTTACCCAGCGTGGTTGAGACGCGAGAAGAGGTATCGCTTGCTTTAGCTTCTGCTTTGGCTTCCGCAATCTTCTCCTGCTTCTCTGCCGTTTGCACGCTTGGCAGCTGACGGATCAGCTGCTGGGCGGCTTTATCGTACATTTCGTTGACGATCATCTCCTGCTCGGCATCTTTCGCCAGCGCGGTCTGCGGATTATCAAAGAATGAACGATAGACCGTGGTGTGCAGCGGATAGATCCCCTGACCTGGGATCAGTACCGAAGCCTGGACTCTCATCACCATCTGGTATTCAGCCGTACGGCCATCACGGAAGATGGAGGCGGTGTCCTGGCTAACCGATGATGAACCCAGACGCAGGGAAGGCACATCCTGGCGCACGGAGCTCTTCTCTACCAGCGTCACGCCGTTCAGGCGCAGCTGCGCGCGTATCGCACGGCTGAGCGGACCGTTAGGATCCCCAGAGTCGAAAATCATCGTTTTCATCTCATCAGGAATGGCTGAGCTGTTGCGCAGGTGCCAACCGCATCCGGCGGTGGCCAGCACCGCCAATGACAACAAGAGTGTTGTTAGAAATCGCACGCTTCCTCCCGCGCTTAGCCAACGACCAGATTAAGCAGTTTACCTGGAACGTAAATCACTTTACGTACGGTAACGCCATCAAGATATTTTGCTACCAGCGGCTCCTGACCTGCACGCTCGCGCACCTGCTCTTCGCTGGCGTCGACCGGCACGGTGATTTTACCGCGTACTTTACCGTTTACCTGTACGACGACCAGGGTGGTGTTCTCGACCATCGCCTGCTCATCCGCTACCGGCCACGGCGCGTTGTCGATATCGCCTTCGCCTTTCAGCTCCTGCCACAGGGTGAAGCTGGCGTGCGGGGTGAACGGGTTCAGCATACGCACCACGGCCAGCAGCGCCTCCTGCATCAGGGCGCGATCCTGCTCGCCTTCCAGCGGCGCTTTCGCCAGCTTGTTCATCAGCTCCATGATCGCCGCAATGGCGGTGTTGAAGGTCTGACGGCGACCGATATCGTCGGTCACTTTGGCAATAGTTTTATGTACGTCACGACGCAGCGCCTGCTGATCTTCGTTCAGCGCAGCAACGTCCAGCGCCGGGGCATCGCCCTGCGAAGTGTGCTCGTAGACCAGTTTCCAGACGCGTTTCAGGAAGCGGTTCGCCCCCTCTACGCCGGACTCCTGCCACTCAAGCGTCATATCCGCCGGGGAGGCGAACATCATAAACAGACGCACGGTATCCGCGCCGTAGCGCTCTACCATCTCCTGCGGGTCGATGCCGTTGTTTTTCGACTTGGACATCTTGCTCATGCCGGTATAGACCAGCTCATGACCCGCCGCGTCCTGCGCTTTCACGATGCGGCCTTTCTCATCGCGTTCAACGATCGCCTCTTTCGGGGAGACCCAGTTACGCTCGCCGTTTACGCCCACGTAGTAGAAAGCGTCTGCCAGCACCATGCCCTGGCAGAGCAGTTGCTTCGCTGGCTCATCAGAGTTCACCATGCCTGCATCGCGCATCAGCTTGTGGAAGAAGCGGAAGTAGAGCAGGTGCATAATAGCGTGTTCAATCCCGCCGATGTAGATATCCACCGGCAGCCAGTAGTTGGCGGCGTTCGGATCCAGCATCCCCTCGTTGTACTGCGGGCAGGTGTAGCGCGCATAGTACCAGGAGGACTCCATAAAGGTGTCGAAGGTGTCGGTTTCACGCAGCGCTGGCTGACCGTTGACGGTGGTTTTCGCCCACTCCGGATCGGCTTTGATCGGGCTGGTAATGCCATCCATCACCACGTCTTCCGGCAGAATAACCGGCAGCTGATCTTCCGGGGTCGGCAGCACGGTGCCGTCTTCCAGGGTGACCATCGGGATGGGTGCACCCCAGTAGCGCTGACGGGATACGCCCCAGTCGCGCAGACGGAAGTTAACCTTGCGTTCGCCGACGCCGTTAGCGGCCAGCTTGTCGGCAATGGCGTTAAACGCGGCTTCAAAGCCCAGACCGTCAAACTCGCCGGAGTTAAACAGCACGCCTTTTTCGGTCAGCGCCTGGGCGCTGAGATCCGGCTCGCTGCCGTCGGCTGCGAGGATAACCGGCTTGATCTCTAAGCCATATTTGGTGGCAAACTCGTAGTCGCGCTGGTCGTGGCCCGGAACGGCCATTACTGCGCCGGTGCCGTACTCCATCAGCACGAAGTTCGCTGCCCAGACCGGGATCGCTTCACCGGTCAGGGGGTGAATAGCGCGCACGCCGGTGTCGACGCCTTTCTTCTCCATGGTCGCCATGTCTGCTTCGGCAACCTTGGTGTTACGGCATTCGGCAATGAAGTCGCCCAGCGCCGGGTTATAGGCCGCCGCCTGGGTGCTTAGCGGGTGGCCCGCGGCAACCGCCAGATAGGTGACGCCCATAAAGGTGTCTGGACGGGTGGTGTAGACGGTCAGCTTGTCGTCGCTGTTCTCGACGTCAAAGGTGATCTCAACGCCTTCCGAGCGGCCGATCCAGTTGCGCTGCATGGTTTTAACGGTGTCCGGCCACTGGTCCATATGGTCCAGGTCGTTCAGCAGCTCGTCAGCGTAGGCGGTGATTTTGATAAACCACTGCGGGATCTCTTTACGCTCAACCTTGGTGTCGCAGCGCCAGCAGCAGCCGTCAATTACCTGCTCGTTAGCCAGCACGGTCTGGTCGTTCGGGCACCAGTTCACCGCCGAGGTCTTCTTGTAGACCAGGCCTTTTTTATACAGCTCGGTGAAGAACTTCTGCTCCCAGCGGTAGTATTCCGGGGTGCATGTCGCCAGCTCGCGGCTCCAGTCGTAGCCAAAGCCCAGCATCTTGAGCTGGTTTTTCATGTAGTTGATATTGTCGTAGGTCCACGGCGCGGGCGCGGTGTTGTTCTTCACTGCGGCACCTTCCGCTGGCAGGCCGAACGCATCCCAGCCGATGGGCTGCAGAACGTTTTTGCCCAGCATGCGCTGATAGCGGGAGATCACGTCGCCAATGGTGTAGTTACGCACGTGGCCCATGTGTAGCCGGCCAGAAGGATAGGGAAGCATAGAGAGGCAGTAATACTTCTCTTTGCTCTCATCTTCAGTGACTTCAAATGTGCGCTTCTCTTCCCAGTGAAGCTGGACTTTGGATTCTATCTCTTCCGGGCGGTATTGCTCTTGCATGGCAGCCAGTGGTCCTGTTTTCAATACAGCTACAAGCGTAGCATTAAGATGTGTTGTTCAAGATCCGCATAGCATAGCCCAAACGCCAGTTTCAAAACAGCCTTTCGCGCTGACGGTGATGAAAAGGGCTGACGGGCATCCTTGCACGAATTTACACAGGCTGTGGCAAAGGTAGCAAAGCGGCGGAAAAATAAGGTCTATTATTAGAAGACGTTACCCAGCCCGGAGGCGAAAGGATGAACAAGGTTGCTCAGTATTATCGTGAACAGGTTACGACGCTGACCGAGCGTTTGCGCAGTGGCGATCGGGATATCGATGCGCTGGTGGAGCAGGCGCGGCTACGCGTCACCCAGACGGGCGAGTTAACGCCAACCGAGGTCGAGGAGCTGACGCGTGCCCTGCGTCGCGATCTCGAAGAGTTTGCCCGCAGCTATAACGAAAGCCAGGGGGAGGTCACCGACAGCGTCTTTATGCGGGTGATTAAAGAGAGCCTGTGGCAGGAGCTGGCGGATATTACCGATAAAACCCAGCTGGAGTGGCGCGAGGTGTTCCAGGATCTGAACCACCACGGGGTCTATCACAGCGGTGAGGTGGTAGGATTAGGGAATTTAGTGTGTGAGAAGTGCCACTATCACCTGGCGGTCTACACCCCGGATGCGCTGCCGCTCTGTCCGAAGTGTGGTCATGACCAGTTCCAGCGTCGGCCGTTTGAGCCGTAATGGAGATTGTAACGCCCGGTAAGCGTAGCGCC
>NZ_LR607338.1:1687685-1691247 GCF_902164725.1 Pseudescherichia vulneris
AGGCGTTTGCTTAATGCAGGATCTTGGCGAGAAAATCTTTTGCCCGCTCGGATTTTGGATTGGCGAAGAAATCCTCCTTGGCGGAGTCCTCGACGATTTTCCCCTCATCCATAAAGATCACTCGGGTCGCAACCTTGCGCGCAAAGCCCATCTCGTGGGTAACCACCATCATGGTCATTCCCTCCTGCGCCAGCTCCACCATGACGTCCAGCACCTCATTGATCATCTCAGGATCGAGCGCAGAGGTCGGTTCGTCAAACAGCATCGCCACCGGATCCATGCACAGGGCGCGGGCAATGGCCACGCGCTGCTGCTGGCCGCCTGACAGCTGGGCCGGGAACTTATCGGCATGGGCAGAGAGACCGACGCGCTCCAGCAGCTTGAGACCTTTCTCGCGTGCCGCCGCCTTGTTGCGCTTCAGGACCTTCACCTGGGCGAGAGTGAGGTTTTCGATAATCGACAGGTGCGGGAACAGCTCAAAGTGCTGGAACACCATCCCAACGTGGGAGCGTAACTCGGCAAGATTGGTTTTCTTGTCGGTGACCTTGGTGCCGTTTACCAGGATTTCACCCTGCTGCACCGGCTCCAGGCCGTTGACGGTTTTAATCAGCGTTGACTTACCGGAGCCGGACGGCCCGCAAACCACCACCACTTCACCCTTTTTCACTTCCGTGGAGCAGTCGGTTAGCACCTGAAAGTGACCATACCATTTTGAAACGTTTTTCAGGGAAATCATTAAACTGTCCTTTTCTTCAGATAGCTGACCAACAGTGAAGCACTGAGACTAATTGCAAAATAGACCACGCCGGCAAAGAGGATCATCTCTACCTGAGTACCATCACGCTCACCGATGGTGGATGCGGTACGGAAGAAGTCCGCCAGGCTGAGCACGTACACCAGCGAGGTATCCTGGAACAGGACGATCCCTTGGGTGAGCAGCAGCGGCACCATGGCGCGGAAGGCCTGCGGCAGGATGATAAGCTTCATCGACTGCCAGTGGGTCATTCCAAGCGCCAGCGCCGCGCTGGACTGCCCGCGCGAGATACTTTGAATACCGGCGCGGATAATCTCCGAGTAGTAGGCCGCTTCAAACATCGAGAAGGCCACCATCGCCGAGATCAGACGGATATCGGTGGTTGGCGACAGCCCGAGCACGTTTTGCAGCAGACCCGGCACAATCAGATAGAACCACAGCAGCACCATCACCAGCGGGATAGAGCGGAACACGTTGACGTAGGCGGTGGCAAACCAGGCGAGCGGCTTAAAGCTCGACAGGCGCAGCACCGCCAGAATGGTGCCCCACACGATGCCGACCAGCACCGCAGTAATGGTAATTTTCAGGGTAATGACCAGCCCGTCCAGCAGGTAGGGCATCGCCGGGAGAATAGAACTCCAGTCAAATTCATACATGGTTATTTGCTCCCCATATTGCCCGGCAGGCGAACTTTACGTTCCACCAGATTCATTACCAGCATAATGAAGGCGTTAATGAGCACGTAGGCGAGGGTGATCGCGGTAAAGGATTCCCAGGCGTGGGCGGAGTAGTCCAGCAGCTTGCCCGCCTGCGCAGCCATATCCACCAGTCCAATGGTCGAGGCGATGGCGGAGTTTTTCACCAGGTTCATCATCTCGGAGGTCATCGGCGGCACAATCACGCGATAGGCGTTAGGCAGCAGCACGTAGCGGTAGGTCTGCGGCAGCGTCAGCCCCATCGCCAGCCCGGCGTTCTTTTGCCCGCGCGGCAGCGACTGAATCGCGGCCCGCACCTGCTCACAGACGCGCGCGGCGGTAAACAGTCCCAGACAGATCATCGACGAGAGGAAGAACTGAATATTCGGGTCGAGCTCTGACTTGAACCACATGCCGAGATCTTCCGGCAGCAGCTCAGGCACCACAAGGTACCAGGTGAAGAACTGCACGATCAGCGGAACGTTACGGAACAGCTCAACGTAGAGCGTACCGAGCCCGGAGAGGAGACGGTTGGGCACGGTGCGGAGAATACCGAACAGCGAGCCGACAAGAAATGCGATGATCCAGGCGGTAATCGACAGCGCGACCGTGACCTGAAAACCGCTCCACAGCCAGCCTAAATAGGTGGTGTTGCCGAACGGGGCCTGTTGCAGAAAAATACCCCAGTTCCAGTCTATTGACATACATGTACCTCAGAAAAAAAAGGGTAGCAGCGCTACCCTCGAAGATTGGTGAGAAGCTTTACGCACCTTTTTATGCGTAAGCGTCGCGCCGGATGGGGGAACGACCCTCCAGCGTCTAGTCTGTCCGTGCTTCCCGTCAATCGAGAGGGCAGGAAAACCCGCCCTGTGTTTCTAGTTAGTTAAGTGCTTTGTCATTTGGCGTTTTGAACAGGGTCTGCATCTCGTTAGAGAGCTCGAAGTTCATGTTCAGGTTTTTCGGTGGGATAGGGTTCTTGAACCACTTATCAAACCACTTCGCCGCTTCGCCGGAGGTCTGCGCCTGGGCGATGGTGTCATCCATCAGCTTTTTGAACTGCGGGTCATCTTTACGCAGCATGCAGCCGTAGGCTTCTTCAGACTGCGGCTTGCCGACGATCTCCCAGTTGTCCGGCTTCTTCGCCTTCGCGCGTTCGCCAGCCAGCAGAGCATCATCCATCATAAAGGCCACCGCGCGGCCGCTCTCCAGGGTGCGGAAGGAGTCGCCGTGATCTTTCGCGCTGATGATGCGCATATCCATTTTCTGCTCGTCGTTGAGCTTGTGCAGCAGCACTTCAGAGGTTGTACCGGAGGTCACCACCACCGCTTTGCCTTTCAGATCCGGGAAGTCCTTGATGGCACCCCCTTTTTTCGCCAGCAGGCGGGTGCCGACCACGAAAATGGTGTTAGAGAAGGCGGCCTGCTTCTGACGTTCAAGGTTGTTAGTGGTGGAGCCACACTCGAAATCAAAGGTGCCGTTCTGCAGCAGCGGAATACGGTTCTGGGAGGTGATCGGGATCAGCTTGACCTGCAGATCGGGTTTGTTCAGCTGTTTTTTAACCGCTTCAACGATCGCGTTGGAGTAGTCCTGTGAGTAGCCAACCACTTTCTGCTGGTTGTCATAGTAAGAGAACGGGACGGAAGACTCACGGTGGCCGACCACGATCACACCGTTCTTGGCAATTTTATCCAGCGTGCTTCCGGCAGCTGGCGCGGCTGCGTCTTCGGCATGTGCCAGACCGGCGCTCATTCCCACTAACAGCATTGCCGCGGTCAGTTTACGTAATTGCATATCCAACTCCTTCATCATCAGCGCCAGGGACGCATTGATACCCAGTGTGTGTGTTTGTGTTGTTATATCCTGCAGCACAAGCATGCAGTGTTATGCGTGTTTGTTAACATTTAGTGTGGCTTGGTGTAAACATTTTGCTGCTTTATTGTTTCGTTTTGCGAAGCGCACCGCACCATTTCGAGGCATAAAACAGCGCTTGCACCTTTTTAGTGCTTCACGTGTTCACTGCAGGTGCACCGTTACGGCGCATCGGCAACGATCCGCAGCTGCCTGATAATATTAAGCAATTGCTGTGCCAGATTGGGGAAAAGAGAGGGGATTT
>NZ_LR607338.1:1691326-1734014 GCF_902164725.1 Pseudescherichia vulneris
CGCTGGCGCAGGCTCATCAACACTGCGCCAAAGCCGAACAGCGCGGTGAGGATCCACACCGGCCAGTTGCCCATACGGGCATACGGCGTCAACCCAGTGGTCGGCGTGACCTTGGTGGTCAGTACCTGGCGGGTGAACTGCGGCAGCATGGCCTGAATTTCACCCTGCGGGCCAATCACGGCGGTGATGCCGTTGTTGGTGCTGCGCAGCAGCGGACGCGCCAGCTCCAGAGAGCGCATCCGCGCCATCTGGAAATGCTGCCACGGACCGATGGACTTACCGAACCAGGCATCGTTAGAGATGGTCAGCAGGAAGTCGGTGTTCGGCCGGAAGTTATCCCGCACCTGCTCGCCGAGGATGATCTCATAGCAGATGGCCGGGGTCAGCTCGAAGCCGTGGGCCGAGAGCTGCGGCTGCACGTAGGGACCGCGGCTGAACGAGGACATCGGCAGATCGAAGAACGGGGCCAGCGGACGCAAAATAGACTCCAGCGGCACGAACTCGCCAAACGGCACCAGATGGTTTTTATTGTAGCGATTCGTGGAGTTGTAGTTATACGCGCTGTCTTTGCCCAGCGTAATGATGGTGTTATAGGTGTCGTAGCGGTTCTGCTTGTTCAGGCGCGCGTCGACGATGCCGGTAATCAGCGTCGTGTCCTTCGCCCGCAGCAGATCGTCCATCGTGCTTAAGAAGCGCTGCTGGTTGATCTCCAGATCCGGAATGGCAGACTCCGGCCAGATAATCAGCTGCGACTTGCCCATCTCCCGCTCGGTAGCGTCGAGATAGATATTCAGCGTATTCTCCAGCTGTCCCTCATCCCACTTCAGGGACTGCGGAATATTACCCTGCACCAGGGAGACCTGGGTGGTGCGATCCGTTACCGGAGTAAACCACTGGATGTAGCGCAGCGGGAAGGGAAGGGCAAAGAGCACCACCGCCACCGCCAGGGTGCGCCAGCTGCGATGAGCCGCCGCCAGCACCAGCAGGCCGCTGACCACCATCAGCAGGAAGTTGATCGCCTCAACGCCCATCACCGGGGCCAGACCCTTCAGCGGGCCGTCAATCTGGCTGTAGCCAAACTGCAACCACGGGAAGCCGGTTAACACCCAACCGCGCAGGAACTCGGTGAGCTGCCAGACCACCGGCGCAGCGATAGCTACGCGGATGACGCTGGTACGCGGCCAGAGGCGGGAGAGGATCCCGGCGAACAGACCGGTATAGAGCGACAGATAGGCCGCCAGCAGCACCACAAGAAAGACGTTGACTGGCCCCGGCATGCCGCCAAACTGGGCGATGCTGACGTAGACCCAGTTAATCCCGGTGCCAAAGAGACCCAACCCCCACGCATAGCCAATCGCCGCCGCCTGTAGCGGGCGACGGTTTAGCGTCAGCCCTTGCAGGCCGATAAGGGAGATAAGCGCGGCGGGCCAGAAGTCATAAGGAGAAAAAGCCAGCGTTCCGCTGGCTCCTAGTAACAGCGCCAGCAGCAAACGCATGCGCTGACGCTCAAACAGTGAGGCAAATACCATTTACATTACTCGTCCAGGTGGATTACTCGTCCAGTTTAGGCTGCGCTGCGTCTTCTGGCATTTTTACGTGAACCTGAATTATACGACGGCTGTCGGCCATGGCGACTTTGAACTGATAACCATCGATGTCGATGGATTCGCCTCGCGCTGGCAGATGGCCAAAGGCCTGCATCACCAGCCCGCCGATGGTGTCCACCTCTTCATCGCTGAAGTGGGTACCAAAGGACTCATTGAAATCTTCAATAGAGGCCAGGGCGCGCACCGTCCAGGTGTGACGGCTTAGCTGGCGGAAGTCGATATCTTCCTCTTCGTCGTACTCATCTTCAATTTCGCCGACGATCAGCTCAAGAATATCTTCGATGGTCACGAGGCCCGAGACGCCACCAAACTCATCAATAACGATAGCCATATGATAGCGCTGTGAGCGGAACTCTTTCAGCATCCGGTCAACCCGTTTGCTCTCCGGGACGACAACCGCCGGACGTAGCACTTTTTCCATGCTGAAGGCTTCGGCATCGCTGAGCATAAAGGGCAGCAGATCCTTGGCCATCAAAATCCCTTCGATGTGATCCTTATCTTCGCTGATCACCGGGAAGCGGGAGTGGGCAGACTCGATAATCACATCGAGGCACTCATCCAGCGTCTGGTTACGTTTCAGGGTGATCATCTGCGAGCGGGGGATCATGATGTCGCGAACGCGCTGGTCGGCAATATCCATTACTCCTTCGAGCATGTCGCGCGTATCTTCGTCGATAAGCTCGTTCTGCCCGGAGTCACGGATCAGCGCCAGAAGTTCGTCACGGTTTTTCGGTTCGCCGTGAAAGAGCTGGCTCAGTAAGAGGGAGAAGAATCCCTTTTTGCTGCTGTTAAGTGGGTCGCTACTGTGTGAATTGTCGTCGCTCATGGCGTCGTATGGGTTCTCATGTTAATAAATGTGTTGTCCGGCGCGCAAACTCAGCGCCAGACGGCTCAGAAGTAGCCAAGCTACTCCTTCTCGGCAATGTACGGATCCTCATAGCCCAGAGCAAGCATTATCTCTGTTTCCAGGCTCTCCATCTCTTCGGCCTCGTCATCTTCAATATGATCGTAGCCCAGCAGGTGCAGACTGCCATGCACCACCATGTGCGCCCAGTGCGCCTCCAGCGGCTTTTCCTGCTCGCGGGCCTCCTGCTCTACTACCTGACGGCAGATGATCAGGTCGCCGAGCAGCGGCAGCTCGATGCCCGGGGGTGCCTCAAACGGGAACGAGAGCACGTTGGTGGGCTTGTCCTTGCCGCGATAGGTCAGGTTAAGCTCGTGGCTCTCCGCCTCGTCCACGAGGCGGATCGTCACTTCGGACTCCTCCTGAAACTGCGGGATAACCGCGTTCAGCCAGCCCTGAAACTGTGCTTCGTCTGGCAGGCCGCTCGCGTCATCACACGCCAGCTGTAAATCGAGGATAACCGAACTCATTTTTGCTCATGCTCCTGGTGCTGGGCTTCACGCTTACGCTCGGCGGCCAGCTCGGCTTTACGTTTCTGCTCTGTCTCTTCCCACGCCTCATAGGCGGTCACGATACGGGCAACCACCGGGTGGCGTACCACGTCTTCGCTGTGGAAGAAGTTAAAGCTGATCTCATCCACCTCTGCCAGCACTTCAATAGCGTGGCGCAGGCCGGATTTGGTGCTGCGCGGCAGGTCAACCTGGGTGATATCCCCGGTGATCACCGCTTTCGAGTTAAAGCCAATACGCGTCAGGAACATCTTCATCTGTTCGATGGTGGTGTTCTGGCTCTCATCGAGGATGATAAACGCATCGTTCAGCGTGCGGCCGCGCATGTAAGCCAGCGGCGCAACTTCAATCACGTTACGCTCCATCAGCTTCTCGACTTTCTCAAAGCCCAGCATCTCAAACAGCGCGTCGTACAGCGGACGCAGATACGGGTCAACCTTCTGGCTCAGATCCCCTGGCAGGAAGCCGAGCTTCTCACCGGCTTCTACCGCCGGACGGGTCAGCAGAATACGGCGAACGTCCTGACGCTCCAGGGCATCCACTGCAGCGGCGACGGCGAGATAGGTTTTCCCTGTCCCTGCTGGCCCCACGCCAAAAGTGATGTCATGGTCGAGGATATTGGCAATATACTGCGCCTGGTTTGGCGTACGCGGTTTGATCACGCCGCGCTTGGTTTTGATATTGACCGCTTTACCATACTCCGGCACGCTCTCGGCGCTCTGCTCAAGCACGCGGGCCTCTTTGATGGCGAGATGGATCTGCTCAGGTTCAATATCCTGAGTTTGGCCGCGCATCGGGGCGGTATCAACGTAGAGGCTGCGCAGGATATCTGCTGCGGCATTCACGCTAATGGTGCGTCCGGTGAGTTTAAAGTGATTATCGCGGCGGTTAATTTCGATGCCCAGTCGACGTTCAAGCTGTTTGATGTTGTCGTCAAACGGGCCGCATAAACTCAGCAGACGGGCATTGTCAGCTGGTTCGAGATTGATTTCACGGGTTTCAGTATTCAATCGATTCCTCTTTTACCTGACGGGCCGGATGGAGTAAGGATATGGGGGCGATGGGCGGAAAAAACAAGGCCCGCCGGAGGGGCAGGCCGAGGGGATTAGGGCTGGTAGAGACCGACGCCCAGTTCGTTCTCTTTACGGGTGCGGGCAATCACCGATTCCGGCGTTTCGGTTACACGCAGGCCCATCTCCGCTTCGGTGCGCACAACGTTACCGCGCAATGAATTAGTATAGACATCGGTGATCTCAACGTCCACGAACTTGCCGATCATGTCCGGCGTGCCCTCAAAGTTAACCACGCGGTTGTTCTCGGTACGGCCCGACAGCTCCATAATGCTCTTACGGGAGGTGCCCTCCACCAGGATACGCTGGGTGGTGCCGATCATTTTGCGGCTCCAGGCCATCGCCTGCTGGTTGATACGCTCCTGCAGAATGTAGAGACGCTGCTTCTTATCCGCTTCCGGCACATCATCGACCATATCGGCAGCTGGCGTACCCGGACGGGCAGAGAAGATAAAGCTGAAGCTCACGTCAAAGTTCACCTCGGCAATCAGCTTCATGGTCTGCTCGAAGTCTTGGGTGGTCTCCCCCGGGAAGCCGACGATAAAGTCGGAGCTGATCTGGATATCCGGACGCGCCGCGCGCAGTTTACGGATAATCGCCTTATACTCCAGCGCGGTATGGGTCCGGCCCATCAGGTTCAGGACGCGATCTGCGCCGCTCTGTACCGGCAGGTGCAGGAAGCTTACCAGCTCCGGCGTATCGCGGTAGACCTCAATGATATCGTCGGTGAACTCAATCGGGTGGCTGGTGGTAAAGCGGATGCGGTCGATACCGTCGATAGCGGCCACCAGCCGCAGCAGCTCGGCGAAGGAGCCGGTGGTGCCATCGTAGTTCTCGCCGCGCCAGGCGTTCACGTTCTGGCCCAGCAGGTTAACCTCACGCACGCCCTGTGCCGCCAGCTGGGCGATCTCAAACAGGATGTCGTCGCAGGGACGGCTCACCTCTTCACCGCGGGTGTAGGGCACCACGCAGTAGGTGCAGTATTTATTGCAGCCTTCCATGATAGAGACGAAGGCGGTCGGACCGTCGGCACGCGGCTCCGGCAGGCGGTCAAATTTTTCGATCTCTGGGAAGCTGATATCGACGATCGGGCTGCGGTTGCCGCGCACTGAGTTGATCATCTCCGGCAGGCGGTGCAGGGTCTGTGGCCCAAACACGATGTCGACGCAGCGAGCGCGCTGGCGAATAAGGTCGCCCTCCTGGGAGGCCACGCAGCCGCCGACGCCAATAATCAGATCCGGATTCTTCTCTTTCAGGAGCTTCCAGCGCCCGAGCAGATGGAATACTTTCTCCTGAGCCTTCTCGCGGATAGAGCAGGTGTTAAGCAGCAGTAAATCCGCCTCTTCCGCTACCTCCGTCAACTGATAGCCGTGAGTAGCATCCAGCAGATCGGCCATCTTCGATGAATCGTACTCGTTCATCTGACAGCCCCAGGTTTTAATATGGAGTTTTTTGGTCATCGACTTGCTCTATTAAACGCGAGGATTTCAGGCCGCGTATTGTAATGCTTTGGTCGGGCGCTGACCATAGTTCATCTCCCGACCCCATAAAATCGAAAATCCTGTAAACTTAAGGGAATTACAAATAAGGACAATTGACCATGGTAAATCAACCAACTGAAGTTGCCGTAGTTGGCGGCGGGATGGTCGGCGGCGCACTGGCCCTTGGCCTGGCGCAGCAGGGTTTTGCGGTCACGGTGATCGAGCAGGCCGCACCGCCCGCGTTTGACGCCAGTATAGCGCCGGACGTGCGCATTTCTGCGATAAGCACCGCATCTGTGGCACTGCTGCGCGGGCTGGGCGTCTGGGATAGCGTACTGGCGATGCGCTGCCATCCCTGGCGTCGACTGGAGACCTGGGAGTGGGAGAACGCCCACGTGGTCTTTGACGCCAGCGATCTTAAGCTGCCGCACCTCGGCTATATGGTTGAGAATAATGTGTTACAGCGCGCGCTGTGGGAGGCGCTGGAGGCCCATCCGCAGGTCACGCTGCGGGCTCCGGCGATGCTCAAGGCGATGCACACCCATGGTCATCAGCATGAGCTGGTGTTTGACAATGACGAGACGCTGCTGGCAAGGCTGGTGATTGGCGCAGACGGTGCAAACTCGCAGGTGCGGCAGTGGGCGGGGATTGGCGTTCACGCCTGGCAGTATCAGCAGTCCTGTATGCTGATCACCGTGGAGTGTGAAAACGCGCCTGGCGACAGTACCTGGCAGCAGTTTACCCCGCACGGGCCGCACGCCTTCCTGCCGCTGTTCGACCGCTGGGCATCGCTGGTGTGGTACGACACGCCGGCGCGCATTCGCCAGCTTCGTACCCTGACCATGCCACAGCTGCAACGGGAGATTGAAACCTTCTTCCCGGCCCGGCTGGGCAAGGTTACGCCGGTCGCGGCGGGTGCCTTCCCGCTGACCCGCCGCCACGCCCTACAGTATGTGAAGCCGGGATTGGCGCTGGTAGGCGATGCCGCCCACACGATCCATCCCCTGGCGGGGCAGGGGGTAAACCTTGGCTATCGCGACGTGGATGCGCTGCTAGAGGTGTTGATTAATGCCCGTAGCCAGGGCGAGGAGTGGGCCAGCCAGCGCGTGCTTAAGCGCTACCAGACGCGACGGATGATGGACAACTACATTATGCAGAGCGGTATGGATCTCTTCTACGCTGGATTTAGCAATAATCTTGGTCCGCTGCGGGTGCTGCGCAACATGGGGCTGATGGCTGCTCAGCGTGCGGGTATACTAAAAACCCAGGCGCTGAAGTATGCGCTAGGGCTGTAACGCCGGTGCCGGGACTGCCCGGCACGCTAATTTTAAATAAGTACAAAAACAAAAAAGCCCGCCGAAGCGAGCTTTTTTGTTTTATGTGGCTGGGGTACGAGGATTCGAACCTCGGAATGCTGGAATCAGAATCCAGTGCCTTACCGCTTGGCGATACCCCAACAGGGTGCGTTCGCGTGAGCAAACGTCTTTTTAAATTGGCTGGGGTACGAGGATTCGAACCTCGGAATGCTGGAATCAGAATCCAGTGCCTTACCGCTTGGCGATACCCCAACAATTTTTTACGTCATAAGCATCTTATGCAAGATACTCATCAGAATATAGTGGCTACTACGGGAATCGAACCTGTGACCCCATCATTATGAGTGATGTGCTCTAACCAGCTGAGCTAAGTAGCCAAATTGTACTGCTAGTTACTCAAGACAAACGTGATAACACGAGAGTCGAAAAAAATGGCTGGGGTACCTGGATTCGAACCAGGGAATGCCGGTATCAAAAACCGGTGCCTTACCGCTTGGCGATACCCCATCCGTGCAACGCTTACTGGGAATGGTGCGGGAGGCGAGACTTGAACTCGCACACCTTGCGGCGCCAGAACCTAAATCTGGTGCGTCTACCAATTTCGCCACTCCCGCAAAAAAAGATGGTGGCTACGACGGGATTTGAACCTGTGACCCCATCATTATGAGTGATGTGCTCTAACCAGCTGAGCTACGTAGCCATCTTTTTTTCGCGATACCTTATCGGCGTTGCGGGGCGCATTATGCGTATTGGGCCTTTCAGCGTCAACACCTTTTTCATCGAAAATTGCCGGAATGTGACTGTTTGGTTAGGTTGCGAACAGCCTGACGTATTATTCGGCAATTATTGGTTATATCTTGATTTTAATTGAGAGATAACAAGAGTAAAACCAACAGAAACGGGCCCCGCAGGACCCGTTATCATCATACGATTTTATCTGTTAATAGGCGGACTGGTGAACGCCTACCGCACGGCCTGATGGATCGTTCATGGTTTTGAACGCTTCATCCCACTCAATGGCTTTTGCGGAGGAGCAGGCGACGGACGGACCGCCCGGCACGCACTCGGCTGCGCTGGCAACCGGGAACAGCTCTTCAAAGACTTCACGGTACAGGTACGCCTCTTTAGAGGTCGGCGTGTTGTACGGGAAGCGGTAGCTGGCGGTTTCCAGCTGCTGGTCGCTGACCTGCTGTGCCGCCACCTCTTTCAGGGTGTCGATCCAGCTGTAGCCTACGCCATCAGAGAACTGCTCTTTCTGACGCCATGCTACGCTTGCCGGCAGGTAGGACTCGAAGCACTCACGCAGCACGTGTTTTTCCATTTTACCGTTGCCGCACATCTTATCCTGCGGGTTGATACGCATCGCCACGTCGAGGAAGTTCTTATCCAGGAAGGGCACGCGTGCCTCCACGCCCCAGGCTGACATCGCTTTGTTGGCACGGGCGCAGTCAAACATATGCAGCGCCTGCAGCTTACGCACGGTCTCTTCATGCAGCTCTTTAGCATCCGGCGCTTTGTGGAAGTAGAGGTAGCCGCCAAACACTTCGTCAGAACCTTCGCCCGACAGCACCATCTTGATGCCCATCGCTTTGATTTTACGTGACATCAGGTACATCGGCGTTGAAGCGCGGATGGTGGTCACGTCATAAGTCTCAATGTGGTAAATCACGTCGCGGATGGCATCCAGACCTTCCTGCACGGTGAAGTGGATCTCGTGGTGCACGGTACCCAGATGCTCAGCAACGGCCTGGGCGGCTTTCAGATCCGGCGCGCCTTCAAGGCCCACGGCAAAGGAGTGCAGCTGCGGCCACCAGGCCTCTGATTGCTCCTGATCTTCTACGCGGCGTGCGGCAAACTTTTTAGTGATGGCGGAAATGATAGAGGAATCCAGGCCGCCGGAGAGCAGCACGCCGTATGGCACGTCTGACATCAGGTGGCTCTTCACCGCATCTTCCAGCGCCTGACGCAGCTTGGCTTTGTCAGTCACGTTATCTTTTACCGCGTCGTACTCAAACCAGTCGCGCTGGTAGTAGCTACGGATCTCGCCGTCCTGGCTCCACAGGTAGCTGCCCGCCGGGAACTCTTTAATGGTACGGCAGACCGGTACCAGGGCTTTCATTTCAGACGCCACGTACATGTTGCCGTGCTCGTCGTAGCCCATGTACAGCGGGATGATACCGATATGGTCACGGCCAATCAGGTAGGCATCTTTTTCGCTATCGTAGAGTACGAAGGCAAACATGCCCTGCAGCTCGTCGAGGAACTCCGGGCCTTTCTCCTGATAGAGCGCCAGGATCACTTCGCAGTCGGAGCCGGTCTGGAAATCGTAGCGATCGCCGTACTCGGCACGCAGTGCCTGATGGTTATAGATTTCACCGTTAACGGCCAGGGCATGGGTTTTTTGGGCGTTGTAGAGCGGCTGTGCGCCAGCGTTGACGTCAACAATAGAGAGACGTTCGTGGCACAGAATCGCTTTATCGCTTGCGTATACGCCGGACCAGTCAGGACCGCGATGGCGCATCAGGCGAGAGAGCTCCAGCGCTTTCTTACGCAGTTCACCTGCATCCGTTTTAATATCCAGTACGCCAAAAATTGAACACATAACCTTCTCCATTAACCCTGTTAGTTTGCCGACGTTGCGTCATCGCGTTGTCTTATTGCTTGATTAAGAAAATGCCGCAAAGCAGGGGCGGGCGCAAGGGTTTTAGCAAGGTGAAATTAAAAAGTGCAATCACGATTGCCGAATAGTGAAAAAAGCACAGAGTTTCGCGCTGATTATTAATGATTATGCATTTTTAAGCCGCTTTTTTTGATGCAGGTTATCTTATGGATAGGTAAAAATGGAAAAACCACGTCATGAGACGTGGTTCGGTCTGGTAGGCTCGCGCAAGCGGAGTGCCGCCGGGCAATGAGCAGGGTTACTCCTCCAGCAGATGCTGTAGCAGCGAGCCGTTGAGCATGGCGCGCTTCACCAGCGCAAAGGCACCGATGGCAGAGCGGTGATCCAGCGTAGAACGCACCACCGGCAGGTTTTTGCGAAACGCCTTCAGCGCCTGGGTATTGATGCAGCCCTCGATGGCGGGCAGCAGCACCTTCTCCGCCTCGACAATCTCACCGGCAATCACAATCTTCTGCGGGTTAAAGAGGTTAATGGCGATAGCAATGGTTTTGCCAAGGTGGCGGCCAACATGCTCGATGACCTCGCAGGCTAGCGCGTCGCCTTTATTAGCCGCTTTACAGATGGCTTTAATTGAGCAGTCGTCCAGCGTGATGCGGCTCTGGTAACCCTGCTCCAGCAGGTGGCGCACTCGCTGCTCAATTGCGGCATTTGCCGCCACGGTCTCCAGACAGCCAAAATTACCGCAGTGGCAACGCTCTCCCAGCGGCTCGACCTGAATATGGCCGATCTCACCGACGTTGCCGTTGCGGCCAATAAAAATGCGTCCGTTAGAGATAATGCCCGCCCCCGTACCGCGATGGACGCGCACCAGAATAGAGTCCTCGCAGTCCTGGCTTGCACCAAAGTAGTGCTCGGCCAGCGCCAGGCTGCGGATATCGTGCCCGACAAAACAGGCCACCTTGAAGCGTTTCTCCAGCGCGCTCACCAGGCCCCAGTTCTCCACCTGAATATGCGGCATATAGCGGATCACCCCGCTCTCCGGATCCACCAGCCCCGGCAGGATCACCGAGATAGCAATCAGCTCGCGGGTCTTACGCTGGCAGGTATCAATAAAGGTGGCGATGGTGTTCAGCAGGGCGTGCTCTAACGTCTCCTGGGTGCGCTCCGGCAGGGGATAGTGCTCTTCCGCCAGCACCTTGCTGCTCAGATCGTAGAGCGTCAGGGTGGTATCGTGACGACCCAGGCGCACGCCAATGGCATTGAAATTACGCGTCTCGGTAATAATAGAGATGGCGCGGCGACCACCGGTCGAGGCCTGCTGATCGACCTCTTTAATTAAACCGCGCTCAATAAGCTGTCGCGTGATTTTCGTCACGCTAGCGGGGGCAAGCTGGCTCTGCTCGGCAATTTGGATCCGCGAGATCGGCCCAAGCTGGTCGATCAGGCGGTAAACAGCCGCGCTATTAAGTTGTTTTACGAGGTCAACGTTACCAATTTGAGCTTGTCCGCCTGATGTCATACTTTTACTTACTCAGTCATGACCTCGTTACCATTAACGATGGTCTTAATTACTTTAAAGTCGTGGGTAAACGCGGTCAGGTTCGCCACCATGCCGGGTGCGATGCTGCCTAACTGTTTATCAACGCCGATGGCGCGGGCCGGGTAGAGCGTCGCCATACGCAGCGCTTCATCCAGCGCAACGCCGACGTGCTCGACAAGATTAGCCACCCCTTCGATCATGGTTAATGCCGAACCGCTCAGGGTACCGTTCTCGTCTACACAGAGTCCATTACGGTAGTATATTGTTTTACCAGCAAAAATGAATTCGTCAATGACCGCACCCGCCGCCGCAGTCGCGTCGGTAACCAGGCAGAGCTTATCGCCCTTCAGGCGCTTCGCCATCCGAACGTTAGTGAAATCAACGTGTAAGCCATCAACGATAATGCCGCAGTAGACGTCAGCATCGTCAAGAACCGCGCCGGTAAGACCGGGTTCGCGCCCGGTGATGTAGGGCATGGCGTTGAAAAGGTGGGTAGCAAAGGTAATACCTGCGCGGAAACCGGCTTTCGCCTCGACAAGGGTCGAATTAGAGTGGCCGGCTGAAACCACAATCCCGGCCGCGGCCAGCTTGCGGATCACAGCAGGATCAACCATTTCCGGCGCTAAGGTCAGCTTGGTAATCACATCGGCATTGGCGCAGAGGAAATCCACCAGATCGCTGTCCGGGCGGCGCACAAAGTCAGGATCGTGGGTGCCTTTTTTCACTACGTTGAGCCACGGCCCTTCGAGATGCAGACCCAGCGCCTGGTGCGGATGCTTCGCCAGGTAGTCGCGCATCACCTGCACACCCTGTTTCATCAGGTCATCGCTGGTGGTGATGAGGGTCGGTAAAAAGCTGGTGCAGCCCGACCGTTCGTTGGCGCGCTGCATTATCTCCAGCGTCTCTACGCTGACGGCGTCGGCAGTGTCGTTAAACTGTACGCCGCCGCAGCCGTTCAGCTGGAGGTCGATAAAACCGGGGGCCAGATAAGCGCCATTGAGCGAGCGCTGCTCAATCGTTGGCGGCAGGTCTGCCTGCGGGCAGAGGCGGTCGATAAGACCATCAACGACAATCAGCGCGTGATCGTCCAGAACTTCATGGCCGCTAAAGATACGGCACTGGGTTAAAGCATACATAACAACCCCCGGGTAAAAATGTTACAGACCTTTGATATTTTCCGCTTCTAGCTCAGTGAAGTATTTGAGTGTCTTCACCTTTAGCTCCATGGTTGACGGTTCGTCGCACACTACTACCGCTTTCGGATGCAGCTGCAGACAGCTAATCGTCCACATGTGGTTAACGTTGCCTTCCACCGCCGCCTGCAGGGCCTGCGCCTTGACGTTGCCCAGCACGAGGATCATCACCTCTTCGGCATCCAGCAGGGTGCCCACGCCAACGGTCAGCGCATATTTCGGTACCTGATCGACATCGCCGTCAAAAAAGCGGGAGTTTGCCACGCGGGTGTCATGGGTCAAGGTTTTAATGCGAGTGCGGGAAGCCAGCGAAGAGGCCGGTTCGTTAAACGCGATGTGCCCATCGTTGCCTACGCCACCCATGAACAGGTGAATTTTACCGTAGGCGCGAATTTTTTCTTCATAACGGCGGCATTCTGCGTCAATATCCGGCGCATTACCATTGAGCAGGTTGATGTTTTCTGCGGGAATATCAACGTGATCGAAAAAGTTGCGGTGCATAAAGCTGTGGTAGCTCTCTGGGTGCTCTTTTGCCAGGCCGACATATTCGTCCATGTTAAAGGTCACGACGTTCTGAAAGCTAACCTGGCCCGCTTTGTGCATTTCTACCAGCGCTTTATAAGCGGTAAGCGGGGTGCCGCCGGTGGGCAGACCCAGAACAAACGGACGATCCGCAGTCGGTTTAAATGCGTTGATGCGGTTAACGATATGGCGGGCAGCCCATTTACCGACCTGTTCGGCACTCGTCAGGGGGATCAGTCTCATTGTTTACCTCTACAAAGGGTGAAATTAACATTGGCGAACGGCACTCTGTACGCTGTTAAGCGTAACTCAGATTGCGCTATAAGCGGCGGCAGTTCGCCTTGATTTTTTGAATCATAAAATAAGTTTTCGTTCTTAGCCAGTAACAAGGAGTGCAAATAACGATATTTGGTGATTGTAATCACAAAAAATGCGCGTTTAATTTGCGAGGCGAATTAAATTTCCACACACTTGAACAGTCTGCGTAAATCGACCGCGTTACAGGGTTAGTTTAACTATAAAAAATGGTTAGTGATGAGGCTCAGCGGAGTTTCATAGGGGGTATAAAAATGAATATTCTTGGTTTCTTCCAGCGACTGGGGCGGGCGTTACAGCTTCCTATCGCTGTGCTGCCCGTCGCGGCGCTGCTGCTGCGATTCGGCCAGCCCGATCTGCTTGACGTCCCGTTTATCGCCCAGGCGGGCGGGGCAATTTTTGACAACCTTGCCCTGATCTTCGCTATCGGTGTGGCCTCGTCGTGGTCGAAAGACAGCGCGGGTGCGGCGGCGCTGGCGGGTGCGGTAGGCTACTTTGTGATGACCAAAGCGATGGTCACCATCAACCCGGCTATCAACATGGGCGTGCTCTCCGGTATCATCACCGGTCTGGTGGGCGGCGCGGTCTACAACCGCTGGTCCAACATCAAGCTGCCTGAGTTCCTGAGCTTCTTCGGCGGCAAACGCTTTGTGCCGATTGCTACGGGCTTCTTCTGCCTGATCCTGGCGGCGATTTTTGGCTATGTCTGGCCGCCGGTACAGAACGCTATTCACGCGGGCGGGGAGTGGATCGTCTCCATGGGGGCAGTGGGGTCCGGCATCTTCGGCTTCGTTAACCGTCTGCTGATCCCGACCGGCCTGCATCAGGTGCTGAATACCATCGCCTGGTTCCAGATTGGCGAATTCACTAACGCCGCAGGCACCGTCTTCCACGGCGATATCAACCGCTTCTACGCGGGTGACGGCACCGCAGGCATGTTCATGTCCGGCTTCTTCCCGATCATGATGTTCGGTCTGCCTGGCGCGGCGCTGGCGATGTACTTCGCCGCCCCGAAAGCGCGTCGTCCAATGATTGGCGGCATGCTGCTCTCCGTGGCTATCACCGCGTTCCTGACCGGGGTCACCGAGCCGCTGGAATTCCTGTTCATGTTCCTGGCTCCGCTGCTGTATCTCCTGCACGCCGTGCTGACGGGTATCAGCCTGTTTGTGGCAACCGCGCTGGGGATCCATGCCGGCTTCTCCTTCTCTGCGGGCGCCATCGACTATGCGCTGATGTATAACCTGCCTGCCGCCAGCCGTAACGTCTGGATGCTGGTGGTGATGGGCCTGATCTTCTTCGCCATCTACTTCGTGGTCTTTACCTTCGTTATCCGCGCGTTCAACCTGAAAACGCCGGGTCGTGAAGAGAGCGATGATGCCGTGGTCACCTCTGAAGCCAACAGCAATACCGACGAAGGCCTCGATCAGCTGGCAACCAACTACATTGCCGCTATCGGCGGTACTGACAACCTGAAAGCCATCGATGCCTGTATTACCCGTCTGCGTTTGACGGTGGTGGACTCCGCGCGCGTGAACGACGTGCAGTGTAAGCGTCTGGGCGCATCCGGCGTGGTGAAGCTGAACAAGCAGAGCATTCAGGTGATTGTGGGTGCAAAAGCGGAATCCGTAGGCGATGCGATGAAGCGTGTGGTTGCCCGTGGCCCGGTGGCCGCAGCCGCCAGCGTCCAGCCCGCTGCTAACGCCCCGGCCGCTGCGGTTAAACCGCAGGCCGTTCCGAACGCTGTAACCGTTGCCGCGCTGGTATCGCCGGTGACCGGTGAGGTTGTTCCGCTGGAGCAGGTGCCTGATGAAGCCTTTGCCAGCAAAGCGGTGGGTGACGGCGTAGCGGTGAAACCGACGGGTAAAACCGTGGTCTCCCCGGCTGCCGGCACCATCGTGAAGATCTTCAACACTAATCACGCCTTCTGTCTGGAAACCGAAAAAGGCGCGGAGATCGTGGTCCACATGGGCATCGACACCGTTGCACTGAACGGCCAGGGCTTTACCCGCCTGGTAGAAGAGGGCGCGGACGTGGTCGCGGGCCAGCCGGTGCTGGAGATGGATCTCGACTATCTCAATGCCAACGCGCGCTCAATGATTAGCCCGGTCGTGTGCAGCAACATCGACGATTTCAGCGGTCTGGTCTTCCAGGCACAGGGGCAGGTCGTTGCTGGCCAAACCCCGCTGTTTGAGGTGAAGGGTAAATAGCCGTAAACTGCGGTTAATTCGCGGCGGAGCCTCTCTCCGCCGCTTTTTTTTGTCCTCCGTACGCCAATCCCCTCGCCATTCACGCTTTTTGTTGATCTAAGGGTTGTCTCCGCGTCCCGCTTATAAGATCATACTCCGTTATACGTTGTTTACGCTTTGAGGAACCCGCGATGAGTGAGGCAGAAGCCCGCCCGACTAACTTTATTCGCCAGATTATTGATGAGGATCTGGCCAGTGGTAAGCACAGCACGGTTTGCACCCGTTTTCCGCCGGAGCCGAACGGCTACCTGCATATCGGCCATGCAAAATCTATCTGCCTGAACTTCGGTATCGCCCAGGACTATCAGGGGCAGTGCAACCTGCGCTTTGACGACACCAACCCGGTTAAAGAAGATATCGAATACGTTGATTCGATCAAAAACGACGTTCAGTGGCTGGGCTTCCACTGGTCGGGTGACGTGCGCTACTCCTCTAACTATTTCGACCAGCTGCATAGCTACGCCGTAGAGCTGATCAACAAAGGCCTGGCCTACGTTGACGAGCTGTCGCCGGAGCAGATCCGCGAATACCGTGGCACCCTGACCGCACCGGGTAAAAACAGCCCGTTCCGCGATCGTAGCGTGGAAGAGAACCTGGCGCTGTTTGAGAAGATGCGTGCCGGTGGCTTTGAAGAGGGCACCGCCTGTCTGCGTGCCAAAATCGACATGGCGTCGCCGTTTATCGTGATGCGCGATCCGGTTCTGTACCGCATTAAGTTTGCCGAGCACCACCAGACCGGCAACAAGTGGTGCATCTACCCGATGTACGATTTCACCCACTGCATCAGCGATGCGCTGGAAGGCATTACCCATTCACTCTGTACGCTGGAGTTCCAGGACAACCGTCGTCTCTACGACTGGGTGCTGGATAACATCACCATTCCGGTTCACCCGCGCCAGTACGAGTTCTCGCGCCTGAATCTGGAATATGCCGTGATGTCCAAGCGTAAGCTGAACCTGCTGGTGACGGATAAAATCGTCGAGGGCTGGGACGATCCGCGTATGCCGACCATCTCTGGTCTGCGCCGTCGCGGCTATACCGCTGCCTCTATCCGCGAGTTCTGCAAACGCATTGGCGTGACTAAGCAGGACAATACCATCGAGATGGCATCGCTGGAGTCCTGCATTCGTGAGGATCTCAACGAGAACGCCCCGCGTGCGATGGCGGTTATCGATCCGGTGAAGCTGGTGATCGAGAACTACCCGCAGGGTGAGAGCGAAGTGGTGACCATGCCGAATCATCCGAACAAGCCGGAGATGGGCAGCCGCGACGTGCCGTTTAGCGCTGAGATCTGGATCGATCGTGCTGACTTCCGTGAAGAAGCGAACAAGCAGTACAAGCGTCTGGTGCTGGGTAAAGAGGTGCGTCTGCGCAACGCCTACGTGATTAAAGCCGAGCGCGTAGAGAAAGATGCGGAAGGCAACATCATCACCATCTTCTGCTCCTACGATGCCGAGACCCTAAGCAAGGATCCGGCCGACGGTCGCAAGGTGAAAGGGGTGATCCACTGGGTCAGCGCTGCCCATGCACTGCCGGTTGAGATCCGTCTCTACGATCGCCTGTTCAGCGTGGCGAACCCGGGTGCGGCGGAGGATTTCCTCGCTACCATCAACCCGGAGTCGCTGGTGATCAAGCAGGGCTATGCCGAGCCGTCCCTGAACGCTGCCGAAGCCGGTAAGGCTTACCAGTTCGAGCGTGAAGGCTACTTCTGCCTCGACAGCCGCTACTCCACGGCGGAGAAGCTGGTGTTTAACCGCACCGTTGGCCTGCGCGATACCTGGACTAAGATCGGCGAGTAATTTGCTCCCGCTCGGAAAAGAAAAACGCCGCTCATGCGGCGTTTTTTATTGGTGACGTCAGCGTATTACGTTGCCTCGGCCTGTAATTTTTTATCGTGACGGCGCAGCAGCACGACTTTGCTTTGCAGGCGCTGCTGGAACTGATCGATCACCACCGCGGTGACAATCACCAGGCCCTTAATCACCATCTGCCAGAAGTCGCTGACCCCCATCATCACCATGCCGTCCGCGAGGAAAACGATGACGAAGGCACCAATGATAGAGCCGGAGACCCTGCCTCGTCCGCCTGCCAGCGCGGTTCCGCCCAGTACGGTTGCGCCGATAGCGTCCATCTCAAACATATTCCCGGTCATCGGGTGCGCGGTTTGCAGCTGGGATGCCACAATCAGCCCCACCAGCGCCGCGCACAGGCCCGAGAAGGCGTAGACGAACACTTTAACCTTGATGATAGGGACACCTGCCAGCCGCGCAGCGGACTCATTCCCGCCGATGGCGTAAATGTAGCGGCCCAGCGGGGTTTTGCGGGTCATGTAGAGACCCAGTAGCAGGAAGCCCACCATCAGCCAGATCGGGATATAGATGCCGAGGATCGTACCGGAGCCTAAAATCGCGAATCCGGTATTGCCTAACTCAGGCATGCCCACCAGGTTGGCATAGGTGCTGCCGTCGTTGAACAGCAGCGCCGCGCCGCGGGCTACGTACATCATGCCGAGGGTACAGATAAAGGGTGCAACGCCCAGGCGAGTGATCACCGCCCCGTTAATCAATCCCAACAGAATACCGAATCCCGCCACCAGCAAAATGACTTCCGGCACGTTGAAGAAGATAATCTGCGAGCCCCAGATCGGCAGGCCGTTGGTTAACAGCGCCCCGGCAACCATGCCGCACATGCCCGCCACCGCACCAACGGAGAGGTCGATCCCGCCGGTGAGAATGACAAGGGTCATGCCAATCGCCAGCAGGCCGGTAATCGCCACGTGCTGGGTCATGATCAGCAGGTTCGACATGGTCAGAAAGTTAGGCACCATCACGCTGAAGAAGCCCATGACGATCAGCAGGGCGATGAAGGTGCGCGCTTTGAGCAAATACATGTAGATCATATACTTTTTGTTCATTTCTCTCTCCAGCAGACATCAGTCCTGCGGTGTAGAAGCGCTGATTAATTTTTCCCGCGTCACGGAAGCGCGCGGCAAATCTGCGGTGATACGTCCATCGGCCATAACCAAAACCCGGTCAGCCAGCGCCATGACCTCATCCAGCTCGGAGGAAGAGAACATAACCGCCAGCCCCTGATGCGCCATTTTGCCAATCAGGTGATAAACATCGGTTTTCGCACCCACGTCGATACCGCGCGTCGGCTCATCCAGCAGGACCACTTTGGGCCCGGTCATTAACGCCTTACCCAGCACCACCTTTTGCTGATTGCCGCCGCTTAGCGAGGTAATCGGCAGCTCCGTATCACCGGCCTTAATCGCCAGCTGCTCCACCATGTGATTGACCTGCTTCTCTTCTTTAACTGGGCTGAGCATGCGCAGGGCGCGGCGAAAGCCGAGCAGGCTCAGGTCGGTCAGCGTCATATTGCTTTTGATCGACATAAGCTGCACCACGCCTTCACCCTGACGATCCTCCGGCACAAGGGTAATGCCGCGCTTGAGCCGCTGCTGGAACGAGCGCTTGTCCAGGCTCTCACCATCCAGACTGATGGTGCCCGACTGGCAGCCCATCATCCCCACCAGGCCTTTAAACAGCTCGGTACGTCCCGCGCCAAGCAGGCCATAGATGCCAATCACCTCCCCCTTGCGCAGGTCAAACGTGACGTCGTTTAATTTATACCCGCCGTTCTGGTGGAGGGCGGTCAGGCCATTCACCTTCAGGATGGTTTCGCCGTGCGCGGCAGGGCTGTAGTCAAAGTGCTTTTTCTTATCTCCAACCATCTGCTCGATGATCCAGGGCACGCTGGCCTGCTGGACGGGACGCTCGCTGATAAAGCGGCCATCGCGGAAGATGGTGATGTGATCGCCAATCTCCATCAGCTCTTCCAGCCGGTGAGAGATGTAGATAATGGTGACGCCACGGCGCTTAAGCTGGGCGATAACGTTAAACAGCACCCGCACTTCCGACTGGCTCAGCGCGCTGGTGGGTTCGTCCATAATCAGCACCCGGGTATCTTTGGAGAGTGCACGGGCGATCTCGACCAGCTGCTGATGACCAATTCCCAGCTCACCTAACGAGGCGTAGGGATCAACATTCAGCTCCAGCCGCTCAAGCAGGGATTTAGCCAGCTCATACTGGTATTTTTCGTTAATCACGCCGCGCTGGAAGAACTCGTTGCCAATGAAGATGTTGTCCATCACGTTCATATTGGGGAAGAGGTTCAGCTCCTGGAAAATAATACTGATACCGTGTTTTTCCGCCTGGTGAGTGGAGCCGAGCGTGACCCGCTGCCCGTCCAGCAATATCTCGCCGGAGGAGGGCGTCTCAACGCCAGCCAGCATTTTCATCATCGTCGATTTGCCCGCGCCGTTCTCGCCAATCAGCACGTTGACCTGATTACGGTAGACGCGGTAGTTAACGCGATCGAGCGCGACTACCCCAGGGTAAATGCGGGAGAGGTCGCGAGTTTCAATAATGACCTCATTCGGCTGGGTCTGTTGCTCATTCATAGCCCTCTCCTCACTGCCGTACGATGTGTGCTGCGGTAACATCCGGGATGGTTTGTGGAATATCCCAGGCGGCAAATACCCCGGAAACAGTGACCTTATCCCCGACGACAGGCTTGAAGTTGATGATCATCTCCGACGCTTGCTGATTAATTGCTTTGCCATAGTCGCCATACAGCACCTGATCGTTGAAGTCCTGGTAGCTCGCGCCTTTATACCCGTCCCGCAGGCTAGTGCCGCGAATGATAGGGCCCATCTGCACCACGATGTCGCCGCCTTGCTCATCGCGCACCGTCATCTTCCCGCTGCGGGATTTGGTATTCACCTTGATCACTTCCCCAGTGATACGCACGCTAAAGACACAGGGGTTTTCGCTCTGGCTGCGGTAGCCGTCTTTGCTACAGGCCTCATCAAAGCTCTTTTCGCCCTGCAAGGTTTTCAGTAATTCAGCGACAGGTTTCGCCTCACGCACATACTGCGGCACAATTTTTTGCTGCCAGGTTTGCTGAATATTGGCCATTTGTGGATTGGGGGGATTTTTAAGATCGGCCAACTCTTTCTGCGATACGATGCGGCAACCGCCAAGCGCTAAAACGATCGCCACCAGCGCAAGTTTTCTGTGCATTATGTCCTCCTTTGCGCCCGCCGAAGCGGGCGCTGCAACGTGTCATCAGGATTTGAAATTGAAGTCTTGCACTCCGGAGGCGTTGTCAGGGGTGATCAAAATGCCGCGGAACATCACGCGCTGTTTCTCAGGCTTGGTGCCTTTTTGGATGAAATTATCCAGATCGGTCACGCCCTGGGCGGCAATGGCCTGGGCCTGCAGCATCACCGTGGCTTTCAGGGTGCCCGCTTTAACGGCTTCGCGCTCGTCGTTGCTGCCGTCGATGCCGACGACAATGACATCGTCACGGCCAGCGGATTTCAGCGCGGCAATCGCGCCCAGCGCCACGGGGCCGTTGCCGCAGATAACGCCTTTCACGTCCGGGTGCGCCTGCAGAATGCTGTCCATAATGCGCTTGCCGTCAATCAGGGTGCCTTTCGCATCCTGTCGCGCAACGCTCTGCATATCCGGATATTGATCCAGCACCTGGTGGAAGGATTTCGAGCGCGTAACGCAGTTGTTGTCGGCCAGGTTACAGGTCAGCTCGGCATATTTGCCTGCCTCTTCCATTTTTTCGACAAAGACGTTAGCCACGTCAGAGCCGGCCTGGAAGTTATTATGGGTGATCTGTTCGAGGGCGATGTTATCAACCGGGATTTCACGGTTGATTAACACCACCGGAATGCCTGCGTCTTTGGCTTTTTGAATGGCCGCCACGCTGGCGGTTGAGTCGGCGTTATCCAGAATAATGCCCTGAACTTTTTTACCGATAGCGGCGTCGATTAGCTCGCTCTGCTTTTTAACATCTTCGCCGTGGGACAGCACGCTGGTGGTGTAGCCCAGCTCTTTCGCTTTCTGATCGGCCCCTTTCGCCTCCGCCGCGTAGTAAGGATTATCCAGCGAGTTGACCATAATCATGATCGTGCCTTTTTCAGCGGCAAACGCATTTGCCGAAAATGCACAGGCTGCTGCCACACTTAAAAACAGGAATTTAGTTTTCATAAGATGTTCTCTCAAAATGTAATGTATGGCGATTCGACAGGTGTAGGGTTGTCGTTAATGTCGTACTGTTGTTACAGCTATCTATTAATAAGCGCCAGGGTCTGATTAACGATCCCGGCTACATCAAGACCATGATATGCCCGCATATCTTTGCGATCGGCGGCAATCGCATAATCACCGTCAGGAATACCCAAACGTTTAAGCACCGCGCCATGGCCGTTCTCTGCCAGAACCTCCGCGACAATGCTGCCCACGCCGCCATTCACGTTGTGCTCTTCAACGCTGATGATATGTTTGACGCTTTGTAACGCGGCAAACAGCGCGTCGCGATCTAAGGGGCGAATGGAGGGAACGTTGATGACCCTTGCGGAAATACCCTGTTCCGCCAGCTGTTCGGCGGCATCGACGGCTTCGTGAACGGTAGAGCCCATGGCGACCAGCGCGATGTCATTGCCTTCGCGCAGCATATCTATCGCACCGGCTACAAAGGTGTAATTTTCATCGTGCAGCTCGGGTAACGCTTTACCGTCCATGCGGATATAGACCGGGCCGACATGCTCAAGGGCGTACTCAATAATCTGGCGGCACTCCAGCGGGGAGGAGGGGGCAAAGATCTGGATATTACCGAAGCCGCGCATCACCGAGATATCATCAATGGCGTGGTGGGTACTGGCCAGCGGCCCATAGCTGGCCCCGGCGTTGAGGCCAAACAGCTTCACGTTGGTGTTGTTGTAGCAGATATCCACTTTAACCTGCTCGTTGGCACGCGAAACCAGAAACGGCGCGGCGTTACAGGTTACGGCGATTTTTCCGCCCAGCGCCAGCCCGGCGGCGGCACCCACCAGGGTCTGCTCGGCGATCCCGACGTTGACGATCCGATCCGGATACTGTTTTACGAAGGGCGAGATCTTGGCGGTTGAGGTCGAGTCGGCCACAACGGGAACCAGATCGACGCCTCTCTCAACCGCATCAATGAAAGCTTCAACCATCACGTTTGCAAGATGTTCTGAATTACTCACTTTTCATGCCCTCTTCGATCAGATCGTTCAGTTCGCTCATTGCCAGCCCGATTTCGTCACCCTTCGGAACGCGGTGGTGCCATTCCGGCTTGCCGGCGATAAAGGAGACGCCTGCGCCCTTGGTGGTGTGGGCGATAATGACGTTCGGTTTTCCCGTCTGGGGCAGGTTCTCCAGCGCATTGACCACGGACGCCATATCATTGCCTTTGCACTCGGTCACCTCCATGCCAAAGGCACGCCATTTTTCGTCCAGCGGATCGGTGCACATAATGTCTTTGGTGGCTCCCGCCAGCTGCAGGCCATTTTTGTCATTGATAATGACCAGGTTATCCAGCTTGTAATGGGCCGCCACCATGGCAGCTTCCCAGTTGCTGCCTTCCGCCAGTTCACCATCGCCGGTGATCAGGAAAATACGGCGTTTGCTGTTGCTGCGCTTAGCAGCCAGTGCCAGACCGACGGCCACCGGGAAACCATGCCCCAGCGCACCGGTATTCAGCTCAATCCCCGGCGTCTTCTGCTTAACCGGATGCCCTGGCAGATGGGAGTTGGCATGCTGGTAGGTTGCGAGCCACTCCACCGGAAAATAGCCCGCCTCGGCGAGAACGCAGTAGTAGCAGCCTACGGCGTGGCCTTTGGACTGGATGTAGATATCACGCTCCTCATCATCCTGGCGGTTAGCTGCGCAATCGAGTACACGAAAATAGAGCGCCGTTAACAGCTCCACCTGAGAGAGATCGGCCCCGGTATGGCCGCCAGCGGGACTGTTGGCATTCAGGGAGATAATGTGGCGGCGCACCGCGCGAGCTTTGTTTTCAAGTTCGGGTACAGAAAGTAAGAACGGATTCATCGAACTCCTCCGAATTAATATGCGACACTGAATATATATTCAGGTTGGTTCAAAAAAATGGACGCCTGGCTGTTGATCCAAGTTTCCCTGACCCTGAGTGAATAGGCTTTCTGAGGTCTTCAGAATATATATTCACGCATGACTTTATATTCAATCATACTAGCGTCTCTGCTGTTGAGTTGTCCAGAGTGAATGAGTGATTTGTGATGACCTACGCATTTGTGACGTTTGCCTGTAGATGCGCAAAGCAATCCTCGCTATCGTTTACAAAATAAATAATCAGTGTTGAATATATATTCATGGAAGGTCTTGCTTCCGGAGAAACCTATGTCTTCGCACAAAAATATTATTATTGCTCTCGACGAGGGTACGACCAATGCCAAGGCCGTGGCCCTGGACGCTGCGGGTAAGGTGATCGTTAAATTCAACCAGCCGCTATCTATTCAGACGCCTCGCGAGGGGTGGGTCGAACAGTCAGGCACGGTGCTGGTAGAGGCCTCGGTGAAGGTTATCGCGCAAGCGATTGAGGCGGTAGGCGCTGAAAACGTGGTGGCGCTAGCCATCAGCAACCAGCGCGAGACGGCGATAGGCTGGTACCGCAGCAACGGCACACCGCTGCATGCAGCAATCAGCTGGCAATGCTCGCGCACGGCGGATTTTTGCGATGCGCTGCGTCGTGATAATAAAGAGCAGGCAATTAAAGCCGTCACCGGTCTGCCGGTCGCGCCGCTCTTCTCCGGCTCCAAGATGCGCTGGCTCATCGAGTCGACGCCAAACGGGCAGGCGCTGGCGGCCAACGGTGATATTTGCCTTGGAACTATCGACAGCTGGCTGCTCTGGAACCTGACCGCTGGCGCAAGCTTCTACTGCGATTACTCAAACGCCGCTCGTACTCAGCTCCTCGATCTGCAAAGCGGACGCTGGAGCCCAGAGATGCTGGATATTTTCCAGATCCCGGCTGCCGCGCTGCCGGAAATCAAACCCTCCAGCGGCCTTTTTGGCTACACCAAAAACGTGGTGGGCATTCCAGACGGCATTCCCATCATGTCCATGGTCGGTGACTCGCACGCCGCGCTGTTCGGCCATGCGCTGGGGGAGGCGGGCTGCGTCAAGGCCACCTACGGCACGGGGTCATCGGTTATGGCCCCGGTTACCTCGGCGCAGTGCAACATCCACTCTCTGGCAACCACGCTGGCCTGGCATGATGGCGAGCAGCTGATCTACGGCCTGGAGGGGAACATTCCCCATACCGGAGATGGTGTCGCGTGGATGGCTGACAGCACGGGCCTGAGCGAACTCCCTGAAGCCGAGCTGGCAGCAGAGCTGAATTCCCTCCCCGCCTCGGTGGAGTCAACGCTTGGCGTCTATTTTGTTCCGGCGCTGACGGGGTTAGGCGCGCCCTGGTGGGATGAAAATGCCCGCGGGGTGATCTGCGGCCTGAGCCGAGGCGTAAAACGCGCGCACCTGATCCGGGCTGCGCTGGAGGCCATTACCTACCAGATCGCCGATGTGGTCACGGCGATGCGGCAGCACAACGATTTTTCACTGACCGCGTTGATGGTCGATGGTGGGCCAACCAAAAATGACTGGCTGATGCAGTATCAGTCAGACCTGCTGGGTTGCCCGGTTATGCGCAGCGACGTGCCTGAACTCTCTGCAATCGGTGCGGCACTCTTAGCGCGCAAGGCCGTGGGGCAACTCTCACTCGATGAGCTGAAACAGTACCTTTACCCGCACAGTGAATTTCGTCCCAACATGGAGCGTCATGGCCGTTTACAAAAACGCTGGCGGGAGTGGCAACAAGCCGTCGAAAGAACCCTACACAAATTTTGAATAGCGGGTGAGGAGAGAAGTATGGGCTATGTATTCGAAAATAAAACGGTCGTCATTACCGGGGCTGCAAAAGGTATTGGCGAGGGCATCGCCAGAAAGTTTGCCGATGCGGGCGCGAATCTGGTGCTGTCGGATTACTCAGCAGAGGTCATAGAGACCGCCGAGCGACTGAGAGAGGAGTACCATGAAAATATTATCTCCTTCGTCGCCGACGTCACCAACGAAGAGCAGGTTACTGAGCTCTACAGCCTCGCGCATCGCACCTTTGGCAGTATCGATGTCTCTATCCAAAACGCCGGCATTATCACCATCGATCGCTTCGATAAAATGACGCGGCAGGAGTTTGATAACGTACTCAGCGTGAACACCACCGGCGTATGGCTATGCTGCCGCGAGGCCGCGAAGTATATGGTCAAACAGCAGGGCGGACGTTTGATCAACACCTCCTCCGGCCAGGGCCGCGTTGGCTTTATCTACACCCCGCACTACGCGGCCAGCAAAATGGGCGTGATCGGCATTACTCAAAGCCTCGCGCTTGAGCTGGCCCAGCACAACATTACGGTCAACGCATTCTGCCCTGGGATCATCGAAACCAATATGTGGGATTACAACGACCGCGTCTGGGGCGAGATCCTGAGCACGCCAGAGAAGCAGTATAAAAAAGGCGAGCTTATGGACGAATGGGTGCAGGGGATCCCCCTCAAGCGGGCGGGCAAACCTGCCGACGTTGCCGGGCTGGTGGCGTTTCTGGCATCCGAAGATGCGGCCTACATTACGGGGCAAACCATCAACGTTGATGGCGGCTTGATCATGTCGTAACACATTTGGAGTGAAATCATGGATAAACACTTTTCCCAAAGACTGTTTGATTTAAGCGATCGCGTCGCGTTTGTCACCGGGGCAGGCAGCGGTATTGGTCAAATGATTGCTTACGGCTTTGCCAGTGCGGGGGCAAAGGTGGCCTGCTTCGATCTGCGCGAGGATGGCGGCCTGTTGGAAACCGTAAGCACGATTCAGGAGATGGGCGGCAGCGCCTTTGCCTATACCGGCGATGTACGCGATATTACCCATCTGCGCGCTGCCATCGCCGAGGTGAAGAGACAGTTCGGTCGTCTTGATGTGGCGCTCAACGCCGCCGGGATTGCCAACGCTAATCCGGCGCTGGAGATGGAGCACGATCAGTGGCAGCGGGTTATCGATATCAACCTGACCGGCATCTGGAACAGCTGTAAAGCCGAGGCGGAGCTGATGCTGGAGAGCGGCGGCGGCTCGATCATCAATATCGCCTCCATGTCCGGCGTGATTGTAAACCGCGGGCTGGAGCAGGCTCATTACAACTGCTCCAAGGCGGGGGTGATCCACTTAAGCAAAAGCCTGGCGATGGAGTGGGCGGAGAAAAATATCCGCGTTAACACGATTAGCCCAGGCTACACGGCGACGCCGATGAACACCCGTCCAGAGATGGTGCACCAGACAAAATCGTTTGAGAGCCAGACGCCTATGCAGCGTATGGCAAAGATTGAAGAGATGGCGGGCCCGGCAATTTTCCTTGCCGCGGATGCCTCGTCGTTCTGCACCGGCGTGGATCTACTGGTCGATGGCGGGTTTGTTTGCTGGTAGCAAAGAGCAGGCAATAGATAAAAAAAGGGTCACTCTTAAGTGACCCTTTTTCGTTACCATTTCAATTACAGCTTACGCGGCGTGGTCTCATGCGCGTGTTCATTTTCACGGCAGTCGCCTTCAGCGCAATGACCGTAGAGATAGAGGCTGTGGTTCGTCAGGCGGATGCCGTGCTTAGTGGCGATTTCACGCTGGCGAGCTTCGATAGAATCATCGCTGAACTCGATCACTTTGCCACAGTCGAGGCAGATCAGATGATCGTGGTGATGCTGCTGGGTCAGTTCGAAAACGGATTTGCCGCCTTCAAAGTTATGACGGGTGACAATCCCGGCATCATCAAACTGGTTAAGCACACGATACACGGTAGCCAGACCAATTTCCTCGCCCATGTCGATCAGTCGCTTGTATAAGTCTTCCGCACTGACATGATGGTTATCCGGTCCCTGAAGCACTTCCAGAATTTTTAAACGAGGAAGCGTGACTTTCAAGCCGGCCTTCTTTAATGCGGTGTTATTGTCAGTCATGCGGAGTCTGTCCTGTTGCTAATCGATTCACTTCCGAGGCGGAAGTTAATGAGAATGACCTTGAGTTAATGCGTCTCATTATAGAATTGCCACTTCTTAATGAAAACTACAAGTCCTCAAGTAAAGTATGCGTATAAAACGTGGTCTCGCCAACAAACAATCGTTGCGCAACCCGTTTGACCAGGGGATATTGTACAGGTATGTACGCGAAAGTTAAAAATTTGTAGCAATTATTTCTATTGCTTTTATCTATCAATAGCAGCGCAGCACTTAGGCTGCGCCGTCTATAATCAGGCGTTAACGATCTCATCCAGGTGCAGCTCTTCAGAGATCTGCTTCACCCACTTCTCAACGCGTTCGGCGGTCAGTTCCGGCTGGCGATCTTCGTCAATGGCCAGGCCCACGAAGTGATCGTCATCGGCCAGGCCTTTAGACGCTTCGAAGTGGTAACCGGCGGTTGGCCAGTGGCCGACGATGGTCGCGCCGTTAGGCTCAATGATATCACGAATGGTGCCGAGGGCATCACAGAAGTACTCTGCGTAGTCTTCCTGGTCGCCACAGCCGAACAGCGCTACCAGCTTACCGTTGAAGTCTACCTCTTCCAGCGTCGGGAAGAAGTCGTCCCAGTCGCACTGCGCTTCACCATAGTACCAGGTTGGAATGCCCAGCAGCAGGATATCATAGCCTTCCAGATCTTCTTTGCTGCTCTTGGCAATGTCATGCACGTCAGCAACGTCTGGACCAAGCTGCTTTTGGATCATCTTCGCGATATTTTCGGTGTTACCGGTGTCGCTACCGAAAAAAATGCCTGTAATTGCCATGAGTAAAATAACCTCTTGAAACTTAATGATATGGTGGTGGAGCACGGCCCACGGATAAGGGCAATAATAGCAGAACAGCGGCGTACGCGAAATTCGTAATCGCCCAGACTGCACTCTGTGCTACATGAAAGTGTGATTTGAAGTGATTTTCAGACGTCGCCCTGGCGGTGCAGGGCCTTGAGCTGGGTGAGCAACAGCTCTTCGATCAGCTCGCTACGGCTCATCTGCCGGGCATCGGCCAGCGCGTTGAGCGCCTCTACGGCGTCGGCGTTCATCTTCAGCTCGACGCGCTTAAGTCCACGAACTTTATCGCGTTTAAGCTGGTTGCGCTTGTTGATGCGTAGCTGCTCGTCACGCGAAAGCGGATTCGTTTTCGGTCGTCCCGGGCGACGCTCGTTCGCGAACAGATCTAGTGTCGTACGGTCCGTTTGTTCTTTTGCCATGATTTTGGGTGACGTCGAGGGAAAACAGGCTGCCAGGGTATCCCTGCGCGATTAGCGCGCCATCATACATCAGCAGAGCAGGGACGCCAACGACCGTAAGCCTCGCCGCGTCCGGTCGCCGGGTTTTTAATCAGCCCGCATCGTTGGCCAGGTAGCGGCGGATCGCCCGCAGCACCGCCTCAGGCTTTTCAGCGTGCACCCAGTGGCCAGCCCCGGCAATCACGTGCGCCCGCGCCTGCGGGAACTGGGCGAGCAGCGCATCGCGATGGGCCTCGGTGACGTAGGGCGACTGGCCGCCGCGAACAAACAGCGCCGGGCGATCCCAGGCTGGCACGGTCTGCCAGCCAATAATCTCTTCGTAGCACTCCCACAGCGTCGGCACGTTGAAGCGCCACTCGCCATCGATAAAGGATTTCAAAAGAAACTGAATAACGCCCTCTTCATGCAGCGTCTGGCGCATCAGGGCAGCGGCCTGCTGGCGGCTGGTGGCCCCGGCAGCCGTCACCGCCTTGATAGCGGCAAAAATCTCGTCGTGGCGGCGTACCTGATAGGCAACCGGGGCAATATCAATGGCAACCAGCTGGTCAATCCGTTCAGGGGCGAGTGCGGTAAGCGCCATGACCGCTTTGCCGCCCATGGAGTGGCCGATAAACGTCGCCTTCTCCAGGCCCTGCGTATCAAGGGTGTCCAGCAGGTCCTGCGCCATGGCCGGGTAGTTCATCTCCGGCGAGCGGGGAGAGAGACCATGGTTGCGCATATCGACCTGAATGATATCGTGATCGTTTACCAGATCGCGTGCCAGCACGCCGAGGTTGTCCAGGCTGCCAAACAGACCGTGGACAAGGACAATGGGAGAATTGTTGTGCGGATGTTGTGCAGATTGCGCTCGGGTATTCAATTTCATGGCAAAGTTCTTTTTTTCGCTCTGTCGGGTTAGGGTATTATGTTGACCATTCTACCGCCCGGCTGCAAGGGGTCGACGCGAACCGACTTTTGCCTGACGTTAACCGTTGTTGAGATTTCGCCTATAATCCCAACAGCTTGTATTCAGATAAGATACTCCACTGGATTAAAATGAAAACGATCGAAGTTGATGATGAGCTTTACAGCTATATTGCCAGCCACACCAAACACATCGGCGAGAGCGCATCCGAGATTTTACGCCGGATGCTGAAGTTTACCGCCAACGGCAGCAGGCCAGCGGCCACCGCCCCGAAAGAGGCCGCCATTGTCAACGTCCCGGCCGAGGTGAAGCCGGCTAATCCTGTGAAAGACAAAGTCCGTGCCATGCGCGAGCTGCTGCTGTCTGATGAATATGCAGAACAGAGAAAAGCGGTTAACCGCTTCATGCTGGTGCTGTCTACACTCTATTCATTGGATGAGAAAGCGTTTGCCGAGGCGACGGAGTCCCTGCATGGCCGTACCCGCGTCTACTTTGCGGGCGATCAGCAGACGCTGCTGCAAAACGGGGCACAGACCAAACCTAAGCACCTGGCAAATACGCCATACTGGGTGATCACAAATACGAATACGGACCGCAAACGTAGCATGGTGGAGCATATCATGCAGTCGATGCAGTTCCCGGTGGAGCTGATTGACAAGGTTTGCGGCACAATCTAACCCTTGCATAAGAAGGATCAGGCAATGGCAAATCATGAACGCGCAGGACAGCCTGCACAACAGAGCGATCTGATTAACGTCGCTCAGCTTACCGCGCAGTACTACGTGCTGAAGCCAGAAACGGGCAATAGCGAACATGCGGTAAAATTCGGTACCTCCGGGCACCGCGGCAGTTCGGTACGCCATAGCTTCAACGAGCCGCACATTCTGGCCATTGCACAGGCGATTGCCGAAGAGCGCGCTAAAAACGGTATCACCGGGCCGTGCTATGTCGGTAAGGATACCCACGCGCTCTCCGAGCCGGCGTTTATCTCCGTGCTGGAAGTGCTGGCTGCCAACGGCGTCGATATCATCGTGCAGGAGAACAACGGCTATACGCCAACGCCTGCGGTATCGAATGCTATCCTGGAGCACAACAAGCAGGGCGGCGTACAGGCTGACGGCATCGTCATTACCCCTTCGCACAACCCGCCGGAAGATGGCGGTATTAAATATAACCCACCTAACGGTGGCCCGGCCGACACCAACGTCACCAAGGTCGTTGAAGATCGCGCCAACGCTCTGCTGGCAGCCGGTCTGGAAGGGGTTAAGCGCATCTCTCTTGATGAAGCCATGGCCTCTGGCCGCGTGACCGAAAAAGATCTGGTTCAGCCGTTTATCGAAGGGCTGGCCGAGATCGTCGACATGGCCGCGATCCAAAAAGCCGGTCTGAAGCTGGGCGTCGACCCGCTGGGCGGCTCCGGTATCGAGTACTGGAAGCGCATTGCCGACTTCTACAAGCTGGATCTGACCATCGTTAACGATCAGGTCGATCAGACCTTCCGCTTTATGCATCTCGACAAAGATGGCGCGATCCGTATGGACTGCTCCTCTGAGTGTGCGATGGCTGGCCTGTTGGCGCTGCGCGATAAGTTCGATCTGGCTTTTGCCAACGATCCCGACTATGACCGTCACGGCATCGTCACCCCGGCAGGGCTGATGAACCCGAACCACTACCTGGCGGTAGCGATCAACTACCTGTTCCAGCACCGTCCGCAGTGGGGCAAAGAGGTAGCGGTAGGCAAGACGCTGGTCTCCTCGGCGATGATTGACCGCGTAGTCAACGATCTGGGCCGCAAGCTGGTAGAAGTGCCGGTTGGCTTCAAGTGGTTTGTTGACGGTCTGCACGACGGCAGCTTTGGTTTCGGCGGCGAAGAGAGCGCCGGGGCTTCGTTCCTGCGCTTTGACGGCACGCCGTGGTCCACCGATAAAGACGGTATCATCATGTGCCTGCTGGCTGCGGAAATCACCGCCGTTACCGGCAAAAACCCGCAGCAGCACTACGATGAGCTGGCCGAGCGCTTTGGCGCGCCGAGCTATAACCGCTTGCAGGCCGGAGCGACCTCCGCTCAAAAAGCGGCGCTGTCGAAGCTGTCGCCAGAGATGGTCAGCGCCAGCCAGCTGGCAGGGGATCCGATCACGGCGCGTCTGACGGCGGCACCGGGTAACGGTGCTTCTATTGGCGGGCTGAAGGTAATGACCGACAACGGCTGGTTTGCCGCACGTCCGTCCGGCACGGAAGATGCCTACAAGATTTACTGCGAAAGCTTCCTCGGTGAAGAGCACCGTAAGCTGATTGAGAAAGAAGCGGTAGAGATTGTCAGCGAAGTGCTGAAAAACGCCTGATGCTGTTAAGCGCCCGGCGGCAACGCGCTGCCGGGCGTTATTCTTTCCGGGTAATGTTTACTGTTTGATCACGTTACACCACACCGCCTTACGTCCCTCATGCTCCTGAATGTAGACCCCCTGTAGCTCCGGCGCGAAGCCTGGCAGCAGATTGATCCCCTCCTCAAGCGCGGTAAAGTAGCGCAGTACGGATCCGCCCCAAACTTCCCCCGGCACGACGCACAGTACGCCTGGCGGGTAGGGAAGCGCGCCCTCGGCGGCAATGCGTCCCTCGGCCTCGCTCAGCAGCACCAGCTCGCTCTCGCCGCGGATAAAGGCGTAGTTGGCCTCCTGAGGCGACATGCGCACCGGCGGTAAGCAGGCTTTACGGAACATCTCTTTCTGCAGCTGCTTAACGTTGTTGCGCGCATAGAGATCGTGCATCTCCTGGCAGAGCTGACGCAGGGTGTAACCGGCGTAGCGCGCCGGGTGCTGATGGTAGATTGACGGCAGCACCTCCTGTAGCGGCGCATCGCTGGCCAGCAGCGTCTCAAACTGCGCCAGCCGGGCCACCAGCTGCTGCAGCTTGCCCATATCTTCCGCAGGCGTAAGCAGGAAGAGGATGGAGTTAAGATCGCACTTCTCCGGCACCACGCCGTTTTCACGCAGATAGTTGGCGAGAATGGTCGCCGGGACGCCAAACTCCTCATATTCGCCGGTCGCCGCATCGATGCCCGGCGTGGTCAGCAGCAGCTTGCAGGGATCGATAAAGTACTGGTGCGGAGCATAGCCCTCGAAGGCGTGCCAGTTCTCACCGGGTACGAAGTGGAAGAAGCGCAGATCGCGGGCGATCTCGGCGGTTTTGTAAGAGTCCCACGGACGATTGTCTACGGTTGTGGGCACGAAAGGACGGATAAACCGGCACTGATCGAGGATCATCTTACGGGCCTCGATGCCCTGCTCAACGCAGCGCATCCACATCCGTTTCCCGCTCTCACCCTCGTGCATCCGGGCGTTAACGTCTAGCGCGGCAAAGAGCGGATAGAAGGGGCTGGTGGAGGCGTGCATCATAAAGGCATTGTTCAAACGCTTGTGCGGAACGTAGCGCGGCTGCCCCTTGATGTGGCTATCCTTTTTGTGGATCTGCGAGGTCTGGGAGAAGCCCGCCTGCTGCTTGTGCACCGACTGGGTAACCAGAATGCCGGGATCGTTCTCGTTGAGATCCAGCAGCAGCGGCGAGCAGTCGGCCATCATCGGAATAAACTGCTCGTAGCCCACCCATGCAGAGTCGAACAGGATGTAGTCGCAGAGGTGGCCAATGGTGTCCACAACCTGACGGGCGTTGTAAATGGTGCCGTCATAGGTGCCGAGCTGGATCACCGCCAGACGGAACGGGCGCTGGCGCTGGGTATGTTCAGGGGAGACCTCTGCCACCAATTCGCGGAGGTAGGGCTCTTCAAAGCAATGGGCATCAATGCCGCCGATAAAGCCGTAGGGATTACGCGCCGTCTCCAGGTAGACCGGCGTGGCCCCGGCCTGCAGCAGCGCGCCGTGATGGTTAGACTTGTGGTTGTTGCGATCGAACAGCACCAGATCGCCCGGTGCCAGCAGGGCGTTAAGCACCACCTTGTTCGCCGACGAGGTGCCATTGAGAACGAAGTAGGTCTTATCGGCGTTAAACACCTTGGCCGCATGCTGCTGGGCCAGGCAGGGAGCACCCTCGTGGATCAGCAGATCGCCCATCGCCACGTCGGCATTGCAGAGATCGGCCCGGAACAGCGCTTCGCCAAAGAAATCCACAAACTGGCTGCCGGTAGGATGGCGGCGGAAAAATTGCCCGCCCTGGTGGCCCGGGCAGTCAAAGGCGCTGTTGCCCTGCTTGACATAGTCCATGAGGGCGCTGAAAAAGGGCGGACGCAGCCCGCGCTCATATTTCAGCGCGGCGGCCTCAAGCTGACGGCTATAATATTCACGGTTGGCGTTACCGTATTGAAAGACGCCGTAGATGTCGGGCAGGTAAGTTGCCGGAACAAATTCTGCCTCATGGGTCATCACAAAAACAGGAATATTAAATCCGGTCTCCTCAATTTTTTCCACCATCCCTTTATGGATGTCGTTAATAGAGAGTACGGCAGCAGCGACGTCAATAAAGTCGCTGTCGTGCAGATCGATAATATCACGGCGGGTAGAAATAGAGTCGTGACAGGCCCGGCTGGCCGCTATTTTCAAGCGTTGCATAGTACGTCCTTATTTTAGGTAAAAGCCATCCCTCAACTCTTATAATGAATTGATTTTACAGGTTGGGATATAGCGTGAAGCTAACTGATGTCGGGGCCATTCTATCGACGGATTTAATTTTCACCGTGAGGTTGATCAATAAAAATAGCGCGCAGAGGAGATATTTAAATTTAATTTTGAGTTATTACACCGTTATTTAAAAGGTTGGAATTAACCTGTGGAATTAAATGTCAGCGTAAAAGGAAAATAAATATTTACAGCATAAAGCGGTAACCAATTCCGGTTTCGGTAATAAAGTGTCGCGGGCGGGCCGGATCGTTTTCCAGCTTTTGGCGCAGGTGGCCCATATAAATACGCAAATAGTGGCTGTGTTCAACCGCGTTAGGACCCCACACCTCGCGCAGCAGCTGTCGCTGGGTGAGCACCTTACCGTGATGGCCTATCAGCACCGCCAGCAGGCGAAACTCAATGGGCGTCAGATGGATCTCCTCCTCGCCACGCTGAATGCGCCTGGCGACCAGGTCAACGCGCACATCAGAGAAGGTTATCAGCGGATCGCTCTGACTGGCGCTGCCGTGGCGGCGAAGCGCCACCCGCAGGCGCGCCTGTAGCTCCCCAATGCCAAACGGCTTGCTGAGATAGTCATCCGCCCCGGCGTCGAGGGCAGCGATTTTATCCTGCTCCTCGACGCGGGCCGAGAGCACGATGATCGGCGTCTGGCTCCACTGGCGGAGATCGCGAATAAAATCGAGGCCGTCACCGTCGGGCAGGCCAAGATCGAGGATAATCGCATCGGGTTTGCGCGTTGCCGCTTCCAGCAGGCCGCGCTGTAGGGTCTGCGCCTCGTGTACCCGCAGGCCATCAGCCTCCAGCGCGGCGCGCACAAAGCGAACGATAGCCTGCTCATCCTCTACGATTAAAATGTTAATCACGCTTCTCCGGTTAACTCGTCAAGCGCTGGCGGCGCGGTTTGCGGGAGTGTAACACGAAAGCACGCTCCCCCCTCGGGTCGGTTGACAACGGCGATCGTGCCGCCGTGAACCTCAACAATGGCTTCGCAGATAGCCAGCCCCAGCCCCACGCCGGGAATAGCAGACTCTTTGTTACCCCGGGCGAATTTAGCAAAAATGGCCTGCTCTTGCCCCGCCGGGATCCCCGGCCCGCTATCCCACACCTCCAGCCGGAGCTGGTTCTCCTCCCGGCAGGCGTTAATGCCGATCGTCGCCGCAGGCCCGGCATATTTCATGGCGTTCTCTAACAGGTTAACCAGCACGCGCTCAAACAGCGGGCCGTCGACCCGTACCAGCATCAGTGGGTCGGGCAGGGCCAGCTGTACCGGCCGCCCGCCGCTGATTGCATCCAGCGCTTGCAGGGCGCTACCGACGATCTCCTCCAGCGTTAGCCACTCCAGCTTCAGGCTGAAACCGCCGGACTGGATGCGCGCCATATCAAGCAGGTTATTCACCAGCCGGGTCATGCTCAATACCTGCTGGCGGATCTCGCTGGCCTGCGGAGCATGTTTTGAACCGTTGCTGGCTAGATCGAGGGTCAAAATCTCCGCCTGACCAAACAGCACGGTGAGCGGAGTACGCAGATCGTGAGAGAGCGCCGCCAGCAGCGAGTGACGAATGCTCTCCCGCTCGCTGGTGAGCCTGGCGTGCTGTTCGCTGGTGGTTAATGCCAGTCGCTCCAGCGCGCTGGTCACCAGCAGGGCGAAGGTCTCCAGCAGGCGCTGCTGCTCGGGGATCATCAGCTGACGCAGGCTGGCTGGCTCGACGATCGCCACCCCCCAGGTTTTATCCCCGTTTTTCAGGGGCAAAATAAGGTAGGGCACGCCGGGCAGGGTATCGGTGCCAGCACCGGCGGGCAGGCCTTTACTCAGGCTCCACTGAGCGATGGCTTCATCCCACGGGGTCATGCTCTGCGCAGGCGTTACCGCCCGCAGCTTACCGCTCTCGTCCGGGAGCAGGATCTGGCTACGGGCATGGAAGGTTGACTGGATAAACTTTTCGCCGGTGAGGGCGATATCCTGCTCGCTGCGACCCACCGCCAGCGCTTTTGACATCTCATACAGATGGCGGGTCCGCTGCTCGCGGTAGCGGGCGATGCGGGCCTGATAGCGAACCCCTGCGGTCAGGTTGCCGATCACCAGCCCTACCGTTAGCATCACGCCAAAGGTCAGCAGGTATTGGACGTCGGAGACCGCCAGCGTGCCGCGCGGAGCAATAAAAAAGAGATCGAAGCTGATGACATTAATGATGGTCGCCAGCACCGATGGCCAGCGCCCGTAGAGCAGGGCCACGATCACTACCCCGAGCAGGTAGAGCATCACCAGGTTGGCGGCGTCGAAAGCGATCAGCCACTGGCTGGCAATAAAAGTGATCAGGGCGCAGAGCGCAATCGCCACCAGTCCGCCGGTGATCTGTACCCGCCACTTCTCCATCAATGGACGGGCGTCGACGGGGCGCGACAAATAAGAAGAGGCGCTCTCTTCAACGGCAACGACCAGCAGATCGAGATCGGGCGCGTGGCGGGCAAGGCGCTCGGCGAAAGAGGGGGGATGCCACCAGCGGCGCTGGCCCTGGCGGCCAATGACGATTTTGCCCAGGTTATGCTCCCGGGCGTAGCGCAGCACGGCCCGCTCCTCCGCGGGATCGGCAAGGGTGGCGGTCTCCGCCCCCAGCGACTGCGCCAGCCGCAGGGCGCTTAAAATGGCCCGCCGCTGCTGGGCGGGCAGCTTGTGCAGGGTGGGCGTCTCAACGTAGACCGCATGCCAGACGCTGCCCAGCTTCGCCGCCAGCCGCGCGGCGGTACGCACTAGCTTCTCATTGCCCTGACCGTGACCGATGCAGAGCAAAATGGCGTCGCGGGTATGCCAGACCTTCTCCAGGCCCTCGTTGTCGCGCCAGGCACGCATCTGGGAATCAACGCGGTCGGCGGTGCGCCGCAGAGCCAGCTCGCGCAGGGCGATCAGGTTGCCCTTGCGAAAGAAGTGCTCGATAGCGCGCTCGGCCTGGCCGCCGATATAGACCTTACCCTCGTGCAGGCGCTGACGAAGATCGTCCGGCGGCAGGTCAACCAGCACCACGTCGTTGGCGGCATCAAAAAAGGGATCCGGCACGGTCTCCCGCACCTGGATCCCGGTCACGCCGCTCACCACATCGTTCAGGCTCTCCAGATGCTGCACGTTGAGGGTGGTAAAGACGTCAATGCCCGCCTCCAGCAGCTCGTCGACATCCTGCCAGCGCTTCGGATGGCGGGAGCCGGGAGCGTTGGTGTGGGCCAGTTCGTCCATCAGGATCAGCGCCGGACGCCGGGCCAGCGCCCCGTCGAGGTCGAACTCTGCCAGACGCCGCCCCCGATGGTTAATGGCGTTGAGCGGCAGGATCGCCAGGTTTTCCAGCATTGCCGCCGTCTCCTGACGGCCGTGGGTCTCAACCACGCCCGCCACGATATCCAGCCCCTGCGCCCGCAGCCGTTGCGCTTCGGCGAGCATGGCGAAGGTTTTGCCCACCCCCGCACAGGCCCCGAAAAAGATCTTCAGCTTGCCGCGATGCGTGCTGCTGGCCTGCTCAAGCAGGCGATCGGGATCGGGACGCAACGGCTCGTCTGTCATTTAGGTGTGTCCTTATACGCATCAAGGGCGAGGTTTAGCTCCACAATATTCACTCCCGGCTCGCCGGTAAAGCTCAGCAGCGGTTTGTGGGTGTGTTTGGCGACCAACTCTGCAACCTGCGCAGTCGACAGGTTACGCGCCGCCGCTATACGTGGGATCTGCCAGGCCGCGGCCTGCGGCGACAGGCCGTAATCCAGCCCGCTGGCGGAGGCGGTAACCAGCTCAACCGGCACGCGCGGGTTAGCCTGCGGATTGGCGGCGCGCAACGCCGCGATGCGGGCGGTGAACGCCTCATCCAGCGCCGGATTGCTGCCCGCCAGATTGCTGCCCCCCGACGCCTGCGGATTATAGGGCGCGTCGGCGGTGGCGGAAGGGCGGCCATGGAAGTAGCCCGGCGCGCTAAACTCCTGGCCGATCAGGCGCGACCCACGGATCTGGTTATCCTCCAGGATCAGCGAGCCGTTGGCCTGCGCTGGAAACAGCCCCTGGCCGAGCAGGGTAGTGACCAGCGGATAGAGCCCGCCGGTGATCAGCGTTAACAGCAGCAGGAGAAGAAACGCGGAACGAAGTGACGTCATGGTGTGATCCTCTTAAACCAGGCCGAAAAGCGTTAACAGCAGATCGATCGCTTTGATGCCGATAAAGGGCACGATCAGCCCACCGAGACCGTAGATCCACAGATTACGGCGCAGCATCGCCTGGGCTGAAAGCGGCGTATAGCTCACCCCTTTTAAGGCCAGCGGGATCAGGACGATAATGATCAGCGCATTAAAAATCACCGCGCTGAGGATCGCCGAGCTGGGTGAATGGAGGTGCATAATATTCAGGGCGTTCAGCGGCGGATAGGTCACCGCAAACGCAGCGGGAATGATGGCAAAGTACTTCGCCACGTCGTTGGCGATGCTGAAGGTCGTCAGCGAGCCACGGGTCATCAGCATCTGTTTGCCAATATGCACCACCTCGATCAGCTTGGTGGGGTTGGAGTCGAGATCCACCATGTTGCCCGCCTCCTTGGCCGCCTGAGTCCCGGAGTTCATCGCCACCGCCACGTCGGCCTGGGCCAGCGCTGGGGCATCGTTGGTGCCGTCTCCGGTCATTGCAACCAGCCGACCTTCGGCCTGGTACTGGCGGATCAGCGCCAGCTTGGCTTCCGGCGTCGCCTCGGCCAGAAAGTCATCCACCCCTGCCTCGGCGGCAATGGCGGCGGCGGTCAGGCGGTTATCCCCGGTGATCATCACCGTTTTAATGCCCATCTTGCGCAGCTGGGCAAAGCGCGCCTTGATCCCGCCTTTGACCACATCCTTCAGAGGGATCACCCCCAGCACCCGGTTGCCCTCGGCGACCACCAGCGGCGTCGCGCCCCGGCTCGCCACCTGTTCAACCAGGGCGTCGACCTCGGCAGGAAACTCGCCGCCGTTGGCGGCAATGTGACGGCGCAGAGCATCGACCGAGCCCTTACGGATCTGCCGATCCTGAATGTTGATGCCGCTCATTCGTGTCTGGGCGGTGAAGGGGACAAAGGTGGCGTTCAGGCTCTGGACGTCGCGCTCGCGCAGATTAAAGCGCTGCTTCGCCAGCACCACGATGCTGCGCCCCTCTGGGGTCTCATCCGCCAGCGACGCCAGCTGGGCCGCATCGGCCAGGGTTTGCTCGTCCACGCCTTTAGCCGGTAAAAATTCGGCGGCCTGGCGGTTGCCAAGGGTGATGGTGCCGGTTTTATCCAGCAGCAGCACGTCGATATCCCCCGCCGCCTCTACCGCCCGGCCGCTGGTGGCGATGACGTTCGCCCCGAGCATCCGGCTCATCCCGGCGACGCCGATGGCAGAGAGCAGGCCCCCGATAGTGGTCGGGATCAGACACACCAGCAGGGCGACCAGCACGGTGACGCTCACCGCTGTTCCACCCCAGGCGGAGAAGGGCCAGAGGGTAGCGGTGGCCAGCAGGAAGACAATCGTCAGGGCTACCAGCAGAATGGTCAGCGCGATCTCGTTGGGCGTTTTTCGCCGCTGCGCGCCTTCGACCATGGCAATCATCCGGTCGAGGAAGGTCTCGCCGGGGTTGACGCTGCAGCGGATCACCAGCCAGTCAGAAAGGATGCGCGTCCCACCGGTAACCGAGGCAAAATCACCCCCGGATTCACGGATCACCGGGGCAGACTCGCCGGTAATGGCACTCTCATCCACCGACGCGCCGCCCTCAATGGCCTCGCCGTCGCAGGGGATGATATCGCCTGCTTCCACCAGCACCACGTCGCCCCGGCGCAGGTCGGCTGCAGGGATGCGATCGGTTGCTGCACCATACTGCGGGGAGCGCAGTTTGCGGGCGAAGGCGGTTTTATTGACGCCTTTCAGGCTGCTGGCCTGGGCTTTACTCCGCCCCTCGGCCAGCGCTTCGGCGACGTTGGCAAACAGCACGGTAAACCACAGCCAGAGGCTAATCGCGCCGGTAAAGGCCGCGCTGCCGCTGAGATAACCTGTGGCCATGGCAATCGCCAGCAGGGTAGTGAGCAGGCTGCCGATCCAGACGATAAACATCACTGGGTTACGCCACTGCACCCGTGGGTTGAGTTTTACAAAAGAGGCTATTAGTGCCTCGCGAACCAGTGCGGGTTCAAACAGGGCAAGTTGCTTACGACTCATAAAGGCTCCCGCCAGGCTTAGCGTAAGGAAAGGTGTTCCGCGATTGGACCTAAGGCCAGCGCGGGGATAAAGGTCAGCGCGCCAACGAGCAGCACGGTGCCGATCAGCAGGCCAACAAACAGCGCGCCGTGGGTAGGCAGCGTACCGGGGCTGACGGGCTGGCTCTTTTTCATCACCAGCGAGCCGGCGATGGCCATGACCGGGACGATCACGCCAAAGCGGCCGACAAACATGCAGAACGCCAGCAGACAGTTCCAGAACGGGGTATTGGCGCTGAGACCGGCAAAGGCGCTACCGTTGTTGTTGGCTGCGGACGAGACGGCGTAGAGCACCTCGCTAAAGCCATGCGCCCCAGGGTTTAGCATGCCCGCGCGTCCGACGTCGGTCATCATTGCCAGCGCCGTACCGAGCAGCACCAGCGCAGGGGTAACGAGGATCGCCAGCGCGGTCATCTTCATCTCCCGCACGTCGATCTTTTTCCCCAGATACTCCGGCGTGCGGCCGATCATCAGCCCGGCGATAAATACCGCCAAAAGCACAAAGAGCAGCATGCCGTAGAGGCCCGAACCGACCCCGCCGAAGACTACCTCGCCAATCTGCATCAGCCACAGCGGCACCATGCCCCCCAGCGCGGTAAAGGAGTCGTGCATCGCATTGACCGCGCCGCAGGAGGCCGCGGTGGTCACTACCGCAAAGAGGCTGCTGGCGAGGATGCCAAAGCGGCTCTCTTTCCCCTCCATATTGGCGGTGCCGTCCGCCCCCAGCGTCAGCAGATGCGGGTTGCCGTTCAGCTCGGCCCACATCACCAGCCCGGCGCAAATGACAAAAATAATCGACATCGCCCAGAGGATGGCGTGGCCCTGCCGACGGTCGCCTACCGCATCACCGAAGGCGAAGCACAGCGCCGTGGGGATCAGGAAAATGGCCAGCATCTGGAGGAAGTTGGTCAGCGCCGTCGGGTTCTCAAACGGATGTGCGGAGTTGGCGTTAAAGAAGCCCCCGCCGTTGGTCCCTAGCATCTTGATCGCCTCCTGCGAGGCGACCGGCCCCATTGGCAGCAGACCCTTGACGCCCTCCAGCGAGGTGTAGGGCTGATACGCATTGAGGTTTTGCAGCGCACCCTGCTGGATAAAAATCAGCGCCAGCAGCAAGGAGAGGGGCAGCAGGATCCACAGGGTGATACGGGTGATATCTATCCAGGCATTACCCAGCGTGTTAACGCTTTTGCGGGAAAAGGCGCGGATCAGGGCGAAGATCACCGCCATCCCGCTGGCAGCAGAGAGAAAGTTCTGCACCGTCAGGCCGACCATCTGGCTGAAGTAGCTCAGCGTGCTCTCGCCGCTATAGGATTGCCAGTTGGTGTTCGCCACAAAGCTTACGGCGGTATTCAGTGCCAGATGCCACGACAGTCCAGGCAGCTGCTGTGGGTTAAACGGCAGCTGCGCCTGAAACGTCAGGATCAAAAACAGAACCAGCACGCCGAGCAGGTTGATGGCGAGGATCGCCAGTAAATAGTGACGCCACGTCATCTCCTTCGGCTGGATGCCGGTGATGCGCCAGATGCCACGCTCAATCGCCGCGGTGCCGGGCAACGATCTGTCCGCAATCAGCCTCGCCAGCAGCGTCCCCAGCGGACGCGCCAGCAGAAACAGCACCAGTAAAAAGCTGGCAATCAGTAAAAACGCCTGTGCCGCCATTAGAAGGCCTCCGCGTTAATCAGGGCATAAACCAGATAGCCCAACAACAGGAAAACCAGTACCACACCGGTTATCACGCCTGCACTCACACTCCACCTCCGTGGTGTTCTTAGGATGTGCAGTGAAGGTAGGATTTTCGGCGCAAAGATTTTGCAAAAATTGGCGAGGCGGGTGTAAAAAAAGTATAAAAATCAGAAAGGCACAATTTAACTAATGTTTAGTATTAATTTAACTATTCTGTAACTTTCCTACGCGACAAGGGTAAATATTTCGGCAACAGTGAAAAAATAGTGGTCGGATGAGTAGTAAAATTACAGCCAAAGCGGTACTATTTTAACCAGTAAAGTAAGTTGATTATTTCGGTGAACATTACCGGCACGCCAGCCTCGTGAAGGATAGCGGGGTAAAAAGGGGGAAAAACGTATGTCTCTATATCATGATTATCCAGTGCATGTGATCTTAGCCCGGCGCGTTTTTGCCGTGGTGGTAGGCGTAGCGGCGCTGCCGTTTATGCTGTTCTGGAAAGATCGCGCTCGTTTCTACAGCTATCTGCACCGCGTCTGGGCGAAAACCAGCGATAAGCCGGTATGGATGGATCAGGCCGAAAAAGTAGCCTGCGATTTCTATTAAATAAAAGGGCAAAGCCCACACAGCAGCTAAGCAAACCGCCCTTCGGGGCGGTTTTTTTATGCGTGGAATGTGAAAAACCTTAAGGGCTGTAGGCCTGATAAGCGTAGCG
>NZ_LR607338.1:1735130-1763674 GCF_902164725.1 Pseudescherichia vulneris
GACAACGATGCTACACTTACGGAGAGTCTATAAGGAGCCGCTATGAGTGAAAAAATCCCTGTTGGCATCAGTGCCTGTCTGTTAGGGGAAACCGTGCGTTTTGACGGCGGGCACAAGCGACTAGCCTTTGCCGTTGAGGAGCTGTCGCCGTTAGTCCGTTTTGAGCCAGTCTGCCCGGAGATGGCCATTGGCCTGCCGGTTCCCCGTCCGGCACTGCGGCTGGTTAAAACGCCTGAAGGCGATCCGGCGCTGCGCTTTAGCGATGGGCGCGAGGGCGATCTGACTCAGCCAATGCAGAGCTATGCGCACAAGCGCATCAGCCAATTTGATCATCTCTGCGGCTATATCGTCTGCGCGAAATCACCCAGCTGCGGCATGGAGCGGGTGCGCGTCTACGATGCCGACGGCAAAAACAACCGCAAGGCCGGGCGCGGGATCTATACCGAAATATTAATGCAAACCTATCCCTGGCTGCCCGTAGAAGAGGATGGTCGTCTGCACGATCCGCTGATCCGCGAAAACTTTGTCGAGCGTATTTACGCCCTGCACGAGCTTAACGGCGTGCGCGAGCGTGGCCTGACGCGTGGGGAGCTGATCGCCTACCACAGCCGCTACAAGCTGCTGCTGCTGGCCCACTCCCAGCCGAAGTACCGCGAGCTGGGGCGCTTTGTGGCAGCCATTCACGAGTGGGAATCTCTCGATGAGTGGTTTGTTGAGTATCGCCAGCGGCTGATGGATCTGCTCTCTCATCAGGCCACCCGACGCAACCATACCAACGTGCTGATGCATGTTCAGGGCTACTTCCGTAAACAGCTTAATACCCGTCAGCGCGAGGAGCTGTCGTCGCTTATTGAGCGCTATCGGCAGGGGACTCAGCCGCTGCTTGCCCCGGTGACGTTGCTCAAGCACTACATGGCCGAATTCCCCGATGCGTATCTCGCCGGGCAGCGCTACTTTGACCCGTGGCCAGAGACTCTGCGCCTTCGTTACGGACACTAATTCAGGAGCTGTATGACCACTCATCTGGTCTGGTTTCGCGCGGATCTTCGCGTGAAGGATAACCTTGCCCTCGCCGCCGCCTGCCGGGATCGCCACGCCAGGGTGCTGGCACTCTTTATCTCGACCCCCAGACAGTGGGAAAAGCATGAAATGGCGGCGCGGCAGGCGGCGTTTATGCAGTCCCATCTTCGCAGCCTTCAGCATGCGCTGGCGGAAAAAGGGATCCCGCTGCTGTTTGTGGAGGTCGATGATTTTCACGCCAGCGTAGGGGCAGTAAAAGAGATCTGTGAAGAGCACGGCGTTTCTCGCCTTTTCTACAACTATCAGTACGAGATCAACGAACGCCAGCGCGATGCCGCCGTTGAGCGGGCGCTGCCGGAGGTCACCTGCCAGGGGCTGGATGACAGCGTCATGCTTGCCCCCGGCAGCGTGATGACCGGCGATCGGCAGATGTATAAAGTCTTCACGCCCTATAAAAACGCCTTTCTGCGCAGGCTGAGAGAGGATCTGCCCGAGTGCGTGCCTGCGCCCGCCGTGCGCGAGGGTGGGGCGCTAAGCGACACCCTCAAGCCGCTCACTATCACCTACCCTCAGCAGGATTTCGATCCCAGCCTCTTTCCGGCAACGGAGCAGGCGGCCGTTGAACGGCTGCGCGATTTTTGCCGCCACGAGGTCGGGGAGTATGAGGCGAAACGCGACTTTCCTGCGCTCGACGCCACCAGCCGGCTCTCGCCCTGCCTGGCGCTCGGCGTCATCTCTCCACGCCAGTGTCTGCACCGGTTGCTGGCGGAGCAGCCCGATGCCCTGAACGGCGGTGCGGGCGCGGTTTGGCTGAATGAGCTTATCTGGCGCGACTTCTATCGCCATCTGATGACCTGGTATCCCGATCTCTGCAAGCATCGGCCCTTTATCCCCTGGACCGAACGCGTGCAGTGGCAACGTGACCCGACGCATCTACACGCCTGGCAGACGGGGCGCACCGGTTACCCCATTGTCGATGCGGCGATGCGTCAGATGAATAACACCGGCTGGATGCATAACCGCCTGCGAATGATTACCGCCAGTTTCCTGGTAAAAGACTTACTGATCGACTGGCGCATCGGAGAGCGCTATTTTATCTCTCAGCTTATCGATGGCGATCTGGCGGCTAACAACGGCGGCTGGCAGTGGGCGGCGTCAACGGGTACCGATGCCGCACCCTATTTTCGCATCTTTAACCCCACCACCCAGGGCGAAAAATTTGATAAGCACGGCGAGTTTATTCGCCAGTGGCTGCCCGAGCTGGCGAAGGTGCCTGCGGCGTCGCTGCACGATCCCTGGGGATGGGCGGATAAGCAGGGTGTGACGCTGGACTATCCCCGCCCGGTGGTCGATCATAAACAGGCCCGCGCGGCCACGCTGGCTGCATATGAAGCCGCAAGAAAATCGTAGAGAGAGATGATGAACAACAGCGAACTGGAACGCCTGATTAACGACAAGCTTAACAGCGCGACCTTCAGTGACTATGCGCCCAACGGCCTACAGGTCGAGGGCCGTGATGAAGTCCAAAAAATTATTACCGGCGTGACCGCCAGCCAGGCGCTGATCGATGAGGCCATACGCCAGCAGGCCGATGCCATCATCGTCCACCATGGCTACTTCTGGAAAGGCGAATCCCCAACGATCCGCGGCATGAAGCGCAATCGCCTTAAGGCCCTGCTCGCTAACGATATCAACCTGTATGGCTGGCACCTGCCGCTGGACGCTCACCCGGAACTGGGGAATAACGTCCAGCTGGCGGCGCTGCTGGGCATTACAGTGAAGGGCGAGATTGAGCCGCTGGTTCCCTGGGGCGAGCTGGCGATGCCGGTCCCTGGCCTGGAGCTGGCGTCGTGGATTGAAGCCCGGCTTGGCCGTCGACCGCTGTGGAGCGGCGATACCGGCCCGGATAGGGTCCAGCGCGTGGCATGGTGCACCGGCGGCGGGCAGGGCTTTATCGACAGCGCCGCGCGTTTCGGCGTCGATGCCTTTATCACCGGTGAGGTCTCCGAGCAGACCATTCACAGTGCCCGGGAGCAGGGGCTGCACTTCTACGCGGCAGGGCATCACGCTACCGAGCGCGGTGGCATTCGCGCCCTCAGCGAGTGGCTGACCGAAAATACAGATTTAGACGTCACATTTATTGATATTCCCAATCCAGCATGATGCAAGGGGGACTAAGTGCAGCGAGCACGTTGTTATCTGTTAGGTGAGACCGCCGTGGTACTGGAGCTTGAGCCTCCGGTGACCCTGGCTAGCCAGAAACGTATCTGGCGACTGGCTCAGCGGGTGGTTGAATTGCCCAATGTTGTCGATGTGATCCCCGGTATGAACAACGTGACCGTTGTGCTGGCGGATCCGCAGGAGAGGGCGCTGGACGCCATTGAGCGGCTACAGCGCTGGTGGGAGGAGAGCGAGGCCCTGGAGCCAGAGTCGCGCTTTATTGAGATCCCGGTAGTCTACGGCGGCGCGGCGGGGCCGGATCTGGCCGTCGTGGCAGAGCACAGTAACCTCAGCGAAAAGCAGGTCGTTGAGCTGCATGCCTCCGTCGACTATGTGGTCTGGTTTCTCGGTTTCCAGCCAGGCTTTCCCTATCTGGGCGGGCTACCGGAACCCTTGCATACCCCGCGTCGCGCGGAGCCACGTCTCTCTGTGCCTGCCGGATCGGTAGGCATCGGCGGAGAGCAGACCGGGATCTACCCGCTGGCGACGCCGGGGGGATGGCAGCTTATCGGCCATACGTCGCTGGCGCTGTTCAATCCTGATAATAACGATCCTGTGCTTTTGCGCCCCGGCGACCGGGTGCGCTTTGTCCCGCAGAAGGAGGGCGTATGCTGACGGTAATTCGCGCCGGGATGTACACCTCGGTACAGGGTGGCAAACGCAAGGGGCTGCGCCAGTCCGGCATCAGCTACTGCGGCGCGCTGGATGCCCCGGCGCTGGAGATTGCCAACGCGCTGGTCGGCAATGCGCCCGACGATGCGGCGCTGGAGATGGCGCTCGGCCAATGCGAATTTGAGTTTGCCCATGACGGCTGGTTTGCCCTTACCGGGGCAGGCTGCGACGCGACGCTGGATGACAAGGCGGTGTGGACCGGCTGGCGGCATCAGGCCCGCGCCGGACAGCGGCTGGTGCTTAAGCGTCCCCGGCATGGGATGCGCAGCTACCTGGCGGTAGCAGGCGGTTTTGACGTGCCCGAGGTGATGGGATCCTACAGCACCGACCTGAAGGTCGGTATCGGCGGTTTTGCTGGACGGCTATTGCAGGATGGCGATCGGCTGCCGATCCGCGCCTGTGAGCGCCACTTCTCTGGCCCGCAGGGAGTGAAGCAGCTCCTGTGGGGCAACCGCATTCGTGCCCTGCCGGGGCCGGAGTACCAGTCGTTCGATACCGCTTCGCAGGAGGCCCTGTGGCGGCTGCCTTGGCAGCTAAGCCCACAGAGTAACCGTATGGGCTATCGCCTTCAGGGGCCGCAGCTGAAGCGGCGTGAAGAGCGGGAGCTGCTCTCCCACGGGCTGGTTCCCGGCGTGATTCAGGTGCCGCATAACGGTCAGCCTATCGTGCTGATGAATGACGCCCAGACCACTGGCGGCTATCCGCGCATCGCCTGCATTATCGAGGCGGATATGTATCACCTGGGGCAGATTCGTCTTGGCGATCCTATCCACCTTGTTCCCTGCACCCTGGAAGATGCGCTCCGCGCCCGCCGCGATCAGCGGCTGTTTCTCGACCAGCTAGCCCGGGGGCTACGTGCTCAAGATTGATCTCAATGCCGATCTCGGGGAGGGCAGCGCCAGCGACAGCGCCCTGTTACAGCTGGTCTCCTCGGCCAACATCGCCTGCGGTTTTCACGCGGGCGATGCGCAAACCATGCAGGCCTGCGTGCGCGAGGCGCTAAAAAACGGCGTGGCGGTGGGGGCGCACCCCAGCTTTCCCGATCGGCAGAATTTTGGCCGTACGGCGATGGATCTCCCTCCGGCGACCGTCTATGCGCAAACGCTCTATCAGGTAGGCGCGCTGGCGGCTATCGTTCACGCTGAAGGCGGCAGGATGCGGCACGTTAAGCCGCACGGCATGCTCTACAATCAGGCAGCGAAGGATCCGGCTCTCGCCGATGCGATTGCCCGGGCGGTGCACGCCTGCGATCCCGCGTTGATTCTGGTTGGGCTGGCGGGCAGCGAGCTGATCCGCGCCGGGGAGCGCCACGGTTTGCCCACCCGGGAAGAGGTCTTTGCCGACCGGGGGTATATGAGCGACGGCTCGCTGGTGCCGCGCTCCCAGCCTGGGGCGCTGATCGGCGACGACGTGCAGGCCCTGACGCAAACCCTGGAGATGGTGCAGGGCGGACGGGTAAAAAGCATTCAGGGCCAGTGGACACGCGTTAACGCCCAGACGGTATGTCTGCACGGCGATGGCGAGCACGCCTTGCTCTTTGCTCAACGTCTGCGCGAGGCTTTTGCCGCCAGCAATATTGCCGTCACCGCCAGTTGATTACCTAAGGAGAAGCTATGCCGGAAGGCCCTGAGATCCGCCGGGCGGCGGACAGCCTTGAGAAAGCCATTCAGGGCAAGCCGCTTACCGAAGCCTGGTTTGCCTTTGAACACCTGAAGCCCTGGGAGGCGGAGCTTGCCGGGCAGCACGTCGATCGTATCGAAACGCGCGGTAAAGCGCTGCTGACCCACTTCTCCGGCGGCATGACCCTCTACAGCCATAACCAGCTCTATGGCGTCTGGCGGGTCGTGAAGGCCGGTCAGGAGCCGCAGACCAACCGTATCCTGCGGGTCAAGCTGGCCGCTGCCGATAAGGCTATTCTGCTCTACAGCGCCTCGGATATCGAGATGCTGACGCCGGAGCAGCTGGCCACGCATCCGTTCTTGCAGCGCGTGGGGCCGGATGTGCTCGATCCGGGCTTAGATGCCGAAACGGTGCAGGAGCGACTCATCTCTCCGCGCTTTCGCCGTCGTCAGTTTTCGGGGCTGCTGCTGGATCAGGCTTTTCTTGCCGGGTTGGGTAACTATCTACGGATCGAAATCCTGTGGGCTACCGAGCTTGCTCCCACCCATCGCGCTGCCGATCTCAGTGAGACGCAGCTGGCTGCGCTGGCTGCCGCCCTGCTGGACGTGCCGCGTCTCTCCTACCGCACGCGCGGCAAGGTCAATGAGAAGCGCCACCATGGGGCACTGTTTCGCTTTAACGTGTTTCATCGGGCGGGGAAGGCATGCAGTCGCTGCGGAGGAACGATCGAGAAGACGACCCTGTCGTCGCGGCCGTTTTATTGGTGTCCGGGTTGCCAAAAATAAAAAGCCCGGCAAGCGTAGCGCCGCCGGGCTGAGCAGAAGAGCAGATTAGTGGTTCTGCAGATCGGATTTGAAATCGCGCTGTTCGTAGCCGGTATAGAGCTGACGCGGACGGGCGATTTTGATGCCGTCGTCGTGCATTTCGTTCCAGTGGGCAATCCAGCCAACGGTACGCGCCATTGCAAAGATAACGGTAAACATGGATGACGGAATACCCATCGCTTTCAGGATGATGCCGGAGTAGAAGTCCACGTTCGGGTAGAGTTTCTTCTCAATGAAGTACGGATCGTTGAGCGCAATGTGCTCAAGCTCCATCGCCACCTGCAGCAGATCGTCTTTGGTGCCCAGCTCTTTCAGCACTTCATGGCAGGTTTCACGCATCACAGTTGCGCGCGGGTCATAGTTTTTATAAACACGATGACCGAAGCCCATCAGGCGGAAAGAGTCGTTTTTATCTTTGGCACGACGTACGAATTCCGGAATGTGCTCAACGGTGCTGATCTCTTCCAGCATCTTCAGCGCCGCTTCGTTCGCGCCGCCGTGCGCCGGTCCCCACAGGGAGGCGATACCGGCCGCGATGCAGGCAAACGGGTTAGCACCTGAAGAGCCAGCGGTACGTACCGTAGAGGTAGAGGCGTTCTGCTCGTGATCGGCGTGCAGGATCAGGATGCGGTCCATGGCGCGTTCCAGCACCGGGTTGACTTCATACTTCTCACACGGCGTAGAGAACATCATGTTCAGGAAGTTGCCCGCGTAGGAGAGATCGTTGCGCGGATAAACAAAAGGCTGCCCGATGGAATATTTGTAACACATTGCCGCTACGGTTGGCATTTTGGACAGCAGACGGAACGCGGCGATCTCACGGTGGCGCGGATTATTAACGTCCAGCGAGTCGTGATAGAAGGCCGCCAGCGCACCGGTCACGCCGCACAGCACCGCCATCGGATGAGAGTCGCGACGGAAGCCGTGGAACAGACGGGTGATCTGCTCGTGGATCATGGTGTGACGCGTAACGATGGTTTTGAACTCGTCAAACTCGTCCTGAGTTGGCTTCTCACCCTTCAGCAGGATGTAGCACACTTCCAGGTAGTTTGATTCGGTTGCCAGCTGGTCAATCGGAAAACCGCGATGGAGCAGAATGCCTTCGTCACCGTCGATAAAGGTGATTTTAGATTCGCAGGATGCGGTAGAGGTGAAACCCGGGTCAAAGGTAAAAACTCCTTTTGAGCCGAGCGTGCGGACATCAATGACGTCCTGACCGAGCGTGCCCTGTAGCACATCCAGTTCAATAGCATCGCCACCATTGTAGGTTAGGGTAGCTTTCTTATCAGCCATTTACGGTCTCCTTAGCGCCTTATGCTTAAGACTGTAGGGAAGAGGCCGGATTTGCTTTCATACAGAAAATCAATGTTACCACTTTGTTATTTGGCGCGTGTCTCTGTTGAGCGGAGTAAGCAGGGTACAGAGCGATGAGCGCTAGCAGGCAAACATTAAAATACCGTGAAAAATCAGCAAATCAGCCTTTTTACAGTCCGAATTTGTCAAACCTGTATATCACTAATAACTGTCCTGATAACGTCGGTCAATCCTTCTCACTGTTACATAACTAATTCTCAGGTGAAAGAGAGACCCCATAACTTTTACGAATTATATGACTTTTCCGCTGACGTTTGTAACAATAATGTTTAAGTTTTGTCAAATCTCATGGTTAAAAATTAAAAATATGTTGGTATCGTGATGGAGGTCACTGTTCAGCATAAAACCCGACAAAGTGTATGTAGGTTAATTGTAATGATTTTGTGAACATCCTATACTGCCGCCAGGTCTCCGGAATACCCTGCCGTCCCGAGCCACCAGCGTTGTAATGCGTCGTTTAGCCTACGAAAGCATGAAATTTTGCATGACGAGCAGTTATACAAATGGACGCTGTCTGACCCGCCTGCAGACCGGAGGAAGGAAACTATAAGAACAGCATGTGGGCGTTATTCATGATAAAAAATGCTAAGAAACAAAGACCTGTCAATCTGGATCTCACTACGATCCGGTTCCCTGTTACGGCTATAGCGTCCATCCTCCACCGCGTGTCCGGCGTCATCACCTTCGTGGCGATCGGCATTCTGCTGTGGCTGCTGGGCCTGTCGCTCTCCTCACAAGAGGGCTTCCAGCACGCCGCTGCCATCATGGATAGCTTTTTCGTTAAGTTCATCATGTGGGGCATTCTCACTGCGCTGGCCTATCACGCCGTGGGCGGTATCCGCCACATGCTGATGGATGTCGGCTATCTGGAAGAAACCTTCGCAGCAGGTCAACGTTCTGCCTATATTGCTATTGCAATTACTGTCGTGCTTTCAATTCTCGCAGGAGTCCTCGTATGGTAAGCAACGCCTCCGCATTAGGACGCAACGGCGTACATGACTTCATTCTGGTCCGCGCTACCGCTATCGTTCTGACGCTGTACATCATCTATATGGTTGGTTTTTTCGCTATCACCGGTGATGTCACCTATGAAGCCTGGACGGGCTTTTTCTCCTCCGCTTTTACCAAAGTGTTCACCTTGCTGGCGCTCGTTTCCACGTTGATCCACACCTGGATTGGCATGTGGCAGGTGTTTACTGACTACGTTAAATCCACGGCGCTGCGCCTTGGGTTACAGCTGCTGACCGTTGTGGCGCTGCTGGTATACGTTATTTATGGATTCGTTGTGGTGTGGGGTGTGTAATGAAACTGCCAGTCAGAGAATTTGATGCGGTTGTAATTGGTGCCGGTGGCGCAGGTATGCGCGCGGCGCTGCAGATTTCCCAAAGCGGCCAGAGCTGTGCGCTGCTGTCTAAAGTTTTCCCAACCCGTTCCCATACGGTCTCTGCGCAGGGCGGTATCACCGTGGCGCTGGGCAATACCCATGAAGACAACTGGGAATGGCACATGTATGACACGGTGAAAGGTTCCGACTATATCGGTGACCAGGACGCCATTGAATATATGTGTAAAACCGGCCCGGAAGCGATTCTGGAGCTGGATCATATGGGCCTGCCGTTCTCCCGTCTGGAGAATGGCACCATCTATCAGCGTCCGTTTGGCGGCCAGTCGAAAGATTTCGGTGGCGAGCAGGCGGCACGTACCGCGGCGGCGGCGGACCGTACCGGTCACGCTCTGCTGCACACCCTTTACCAGCAGAACCTGAAAAACAAGACCACCATTTTCTCTGAGTGGTATGCGCTGGATCTGGTGAAAAATGCAGATGGCGCAGTGGTGGGCTGTACCGCCCTGTGCATCGAAACCGGCGAAGTGGTTTACTTCAAAGCGCGTGCAACGGTGCTGGCCACCGGCGGCGCGGGCCGTATCTACCAGTCCACCACTAACGCCCACATCAACACCGGTGACGGTGTCGGTATGGCGCTCCGCGCAGGCGTGCCGGTGCAAGATATGGAGATGTGGCAGTTCCACCCAACCGGTATTGCCGGTGCAGGCGTTCTGGTCACCGAAGGCTGCCGTGGTGAAGGCGGCTATCTGCTGAACAAGCACGGCGAACGCTTTATGGAGCGTTACGCGCCGAACGCCAAAGACCTGGCAGGCCGCGACGTGGTTGCACGCTCTATCATGATCGAGATCCGCGAAGGCCGCGGCTGCGACGGTCCGTGGGGCCCGCACGCCAAGCTGAAGCTTGACCACCTCGGTAAAGAGGTTCTTGAATCCCGCCTGCCGGGCATCCTTGAGCTCTCCCGTACCTTTGCCCATGTCGATCCGGTGAAAGAGCCGATCCCAGTTATCCCAACCTGCCACTATATGATGGGCGGTATCCCAACCAAAGTGACCGGCCAGGCGCTGACCGTAAACGCCCAGGGCGAAGACGTGGTGATCCCGGGTCTGTTTGCAGTGGGTGAGATCGCCTGCGTATCGGTACACGGAGCTAACCGCCTCGGCGGTAACTCGCTGCTGGACCTGGTGGTCTTTGGTCGTGCGGTAGGTCTGCATCTGCAGGAGTCGATCGCCGAGCAGGGCGCGCTGCGTGATGCGACCGACGACGAAATTGACGCCTCACTGGCACGCCTGAACCGCTGGAACAATAACCGCGATGGTGAAGATCCGGTGGCGATCCGTAAAGCATTGCAGGAGTGCATGCAGCACAACTTCTCGGTATTCCGCGAAGGTGACGCGATGGCGAAGGGTCTGGAGCAGCTGAAGGCTATCCGCGAGCGCCTGAAAAACGCCCGCCTGGACGATACCTCCAGTGAGTTCAACACCCAGCGCGTCGAGTGCCTGGAGCTGGATAACCTGATGGAAACCGCCTACGCGACGGCGGTATCGGCCAACTTCCGTACCGAGAGCCGTGGGGCACATAGCCGCTTCGACTTCCCGGATCGCGACGATGAGAACTGGCTCTGCCACTCTCTGTATCTCCCTGAATCGGAATCCATGACGCGCCGCAGCGTGAATATGGAGCCAAAACTGCGTCCGGCGTTCCCGCCGAAGATTCGTACTTACTAAGCGGAGACCGGAAAATGAGAATCGAATTTTCAATCTATCGTTATAACCCGGATGTCGACGACGCGCCGCGTATGCAGGACTACACCCTGGAAGGGGAAGAGGGTCGGGATATGATGCTGCTGGATGCGTTAATCCAGCTGAAAGAGAAGGATCCGACCCTGGCGTTCCGCCGCTCCTGTCGTGAAGGGGTTTGCGGCTCCGACGGCCTGAACATGAACGGCAAAAACGGCTTGGCCTGCATCACGCCGATCTCGGCGCTGGGCAACGGCACCAAGAAAATTGTTATCCGTCCACTGCCTGGATTGCCGGTTGTTCGCGATCTGGTGGTAGACATGGGGCAATTCTATGCACAATATGAGAAGATTAAGCCTTACTTATTGAATAATGGGCAAAATCCACCCGCTCGCGAGCACTTACAGGCTCCTGAGCAGCGTGAGAAGCTCGATGGGCTCTATGAGTGCATTCTTTGCGCCTGCTGTTCCACCTCCTGTCCGTCATTCTGGTGGAACCCGGACAAGTTCATCGGTCCAGCTGGCCTGCTGGCCGCGTATCGCTTCCTGATCGACAGCCGCGATACCGAAACCGAGAGCCGTCTCGACGGGCTGAGCGATGCTTTCAGCGTATTCCGCTGTCATAGCATCATGAACTGCGTCAGCGTATGTCCGAAGGGGCTGAACCCAACGCGCGCCATCGGCCATATTAAGTCGATGCTTTTACAGCGCAGCGCATAAGCAGTAACGCCGGATGGCGCTGCGCTTATCGGGCCTACGCAACATGTAGGCCCGGTAAGCGTAGCGCCACTGGGCTAACAGAGTGACAGATTGCAGAGATCTTTAAAAACTGCCTGACAGACAGTTTTTAAAGGTTCCTTCGCGGGCCAGAGAGCTCGCTTGTGAACCCCGGTACGTGCGCTATACGGTGTACGTTGTAGTTATCCACGGCGAAGTAAGCATACAAATGCTTAAGGGATCACGATGCAGAACGGCGCAATGAAAGCCTGGCTGGACTCTTCTTACCTCTCTGGGTCTAACCAGAGCTGGATAGAACAGCTCTATGAAGACTTCTTAACCGATCCTGATTCGGTAGACGCAAACTGGCGTTCCATGTTCCAGGAGCTGCCTGGCACCGGCGTTAAACCGGATCAATTTCATTCCAAAACACGTGATTATTTTCGTCGTCTGGCGAAGGATGCCTCACGTTACACCTCCTCACTTTCAGACCCTGATACCAACGTTAAGCAGGTAAAAGTCCTGCAGCTCATTAACGCCTACCGCTTCCGCGGTCACCAGCAGGCGAACCTCGATCCGCTGGGACTGTGGAAACAGGAGCGCGTTGCCGATCTCGACCCGGCCTATCACGACCTGACCGAAGCGGATCTGCAGCAGAGCTTTAACATCGGCTCCTTTGCCTTTGGCAAAGACACGATGCCGCTGGGCGAACTGATCGACGCCCTGAAGCAGACCTACTGCGGCTCTATCGGCGCTGAGTATATGCACATCACCAGCACCGACGAGAAGCGTTGGATCCAGCAGCGGATTGAGTCCGTAGCGGGCCGCGCAGCCTTTAGCGCCGAAGAGAAAAAACGTTTTCTCAGCGAGCTGACGGCAGCCGAGGGGATGGAGCGCTATTTGGGGGCTAAATTCCCAGGGGCGAAACGCTTCTCGCTTGAGGGCGGCGATGCGCTGGTCCCGATGCTGAAAGAGATGATCCGTCACGCCGGTAAGAGCGGCACCCGTGAAGTGGTGCTGGGGATGGCACACCGCGGTCGTCTCAACGTGCTGATTAACGTGCTGGGTAAAAAGACTCAGGATCTGTTCGACGAGTTTGCGGGCAAGCATAAAGAGCACCTTGGCACCGGTGACGTGAAGTACCACATGGGCTTCTCGTCCGATATCGAAACCGAGGGCGGTTTAGTTCACCTGGCGCTGGCGTTTAACCCGTCGCACCTGGAGATCGTCAGCCCGGTAGTGATGGGCTCGGTGCGTGCGCGTCTCGATCGCCTTGATGAGCCGAGCAGCAACAAAGTTCTGCCGATCACCATTCACGGTGATGCGGCGGTAACCGGACAGGGCGTGGTGCAGGAAACGCTGAATATGTCCAAAGCCCGCGGCTACGAAGTGGGCGGCACGGTGCGTATCGTCATCAACAACCAGGTGGGCTTCACCACCTCTAACCCGCTTGATGCACGCTCTACGCCGTACTGCACCGATATCGGTAAAATGGTGCAGGCACCGATTTTCCACGTGAACGCTGACGATCCGGAAGCGGTGGCATTCGTAACCCGCCTCGCGCTCGATTTCCGTAACACCTTTAAGCGCGACGTCTTTATTGACCTGGTGTGCTACCGCCGTCACGGCCACAACGAAGCCGACGAGCCAAGCGCAACCCAGCCGCTGATGTACCAGAAGATCAAGAAGCACCCGACGCCGCGTAAAATCTACGCTGACCGTCTGGAGCAGGAGAAGGTCGCGTCACTGGAAGATGCTACCGAGATGGTCAACGTCTACCGCGATATGCTCGACGCCGGTGAGTGTGTGGTAAAAGAGTGGCGTCCAATGAACATGCACTCCTTTACCTGGTCACCGTACCTGAACCACGAGTGGGACGAGAGCTACCCGAACAAGGTAGAGATGAAGCGCGTCCAGGAGCTGGCGAAGCGTATCAGTACCGTACCCGACGCTATCGAAATGCAGTCGCGCGTAGCGAAAATCTACGGTGACCGTCAGGCAATGGCCGCAGGCGAGAAGCTCTTTGACTGGGGCGGCGCGGAAAACCTGGCCTACGCTACGCTGGTAGACGAAGGCATTACGGTGCGTCTGTCTGGGGAAGACAGCGGCCGTGGCACCTTCTTCCACCGTCACGCGGTGATCCATAACCAGGCTAACGGCTCTACCTACACGCCGCTGCACCACGTCCACAATTCGCAGGGCACCTTCCGTGTCTGGGACTCCGTGCTCTCTGAAGAGGCCGTGCTGGCGTTCGAGTATGGCTATGCCACCGCCGAGCCGCGCACCCTGACTATCTGGGAAGCACAGTTTGGTGACTTCGCTAACGGTGCGCAGGTGGTGATCGACCAGTTCATCTCCTCCGGTGAGCAGAAGTGGGGCCGTATGTGCGGTCTGGTGATGCTGCTGCCGCACGGCTACGAAGGCCAGGGCCCGGAGCACTCCTCCGCCCGTCTGGAGCGCTATCTGCAACTCTGCGCCGAGCAGAACATGCAGGTTTGCGTGCCGTCTACCCCGGCGCAGGTTTACCACATGATCCGCCGTCAGGCGCTGCGCGGTATGCGCCGTCCGCTGGTGGTGATGTCACCGAAATCTCTGCTGCGCCATCCGCTGGCAGTATCGACGCTCGACGAGCTGGCAAACGGCACCTTCATGCCGGCCATCGGTGAGGTTGACGATCTTGATCCGCAAGGCGTTAAGCGCGTTGTCCTCTGTTCTGGTAAGGTTTATTACGACCTGCTTGAGCAGCGCCGTAAGAACGACCAGAAAGACGTCGCCATTGTGCGTATTGAACAGCTGTATCCGTTCCCGCACCAGTCGGTGCAGGAAGCGTTAAAACCTTATGCCCACGTACATGATTTTGTCTGGTGCCAGGAAGAGCCGCTGAACCAGGGCGCATGGTACTGTAGCCAGCATCATTTCCGTGAAGTGATTCCGTTTGGGTCCGCTCTGCGTTATGCAGGTCGCCCGGCCTCTGCCTCGCCGGCGGTAGGCTATATGTCCGTTCACCAGAAGCAGCAGCAAGATCTGGTTAACGACGCGCTGAACGTCGATTAATTAAAGGATAAATAATGAGTAGCGTAGATATTCTTGTTCCTGACCTGCCTGAGTCCGTAGCCGATGCGACCGTGGCCACCTGGCATAAAAAACCGGGCGATAGCGTCCAACGTGATGAAGTTCTGGTAGAGATCGAAACTGATAAAGTGGTACTGGAAGTACCGGCGTCAGCGGACGGCATCTTGGATGCCGTATTAGAAGAAGAGGGCACCACCGTGACCTCTCGCCAGATCCTTGGCCGCCTGCGTGAAGGCAACAGCAACGGTAAAGAGAGCAGCGCGAAATCTGAAAGCAAAGAGTCGACTCCGGCTCAGCGTCAGCAGGCGTCCCTCGAAGAGCAGAACAACGAGGCGTTAAGCCCGGCGATCCGTCGTCTGCTGGCAGAGCACACCCTTGATGCCAATGCCATTAAAGGCACCGGCGTCGGCGGCCGCCTGACCCGCGAAGACGTTGAGAAGCACCTGGCAAAATCGTCAGCGGCAGCAGCAACCGAAGAGAAAGCACCGGCTGCCGCCGCTGCCGCGCCTTCTGTTACTCCCGTGGCGGGCAACCGTTCCGAGAAACGCGTGCCGATGACCCGTCTGCGTAAACGCGTGGCCGAGCGTCTGCTGGAGGCAAAAAACTCCACCGCGATGCTGACCACCTTCAACGAAGTGAACATGAAGCCAATCATGGATCTGCGTAAGCAGTACGGCGATGCCTTCGAGAAGCGTCACGGTATCCGTCTGGGCTTTATGTCTTTCTATGTGAAAGCCGTTGTTGAAGCGCTGAAGCGCTACCCGGAAGTGAACGCCTCTATTGATGGCGAAGATGTGGTTTACCACAACTACTTCGACGTCAGCATGGCGGTCTCTACGCCGCGTGGCCTGGTGACCCCGGTGCTGCGTGACGTCGATGCGCTGGGCATGGCCGACATCGAGAAGCGAATCAAAGAGCTGGCGGTTAAAGGCCGTGACGGCAAGCTGACCGTTGAAGATCTGACCGGCGGTAACTTCACCATCACCAACGGCGGCGTCTTCGGTTCCCTGATGTCTACGCCGATCATCAACCCGCCGCAGAGCGCCATTCTGGGTATGCACGCAATCAAAGATCGCCCGATGGCGGTAGATGGCAAAGTAGAGATCCTGCCGATGATGTACCTGGCGCTCTCCTACGATCACCGTCTGATTGATGGCCGTGAATCGGTAGGCTTCCTCGTGGCCATCAAAGAGCTGCTGGAAGATCCGACCCGTCTGCTGCTGGACGTGTAGTTTTCGCACGCTTGCCCGGCGGCGCGTTGGTCGCCGGGCCGATAAAATCATGACCTGACGATTACCTGAAAAATGGACGGAACAGATGAACTTACATGAATACCAGGCAAAACAGCTGTTTGCCCGCTACGGTTTACCCGCGCCGGTAGGCTATGCCTGCAATACGCCACGCGAAGCAGAAGAAGCCGCCTCAAAAATCGGCAGCGGCCCGTGGGTAGTTAAGTGCCAGGTACACGCCGGTGGCCGCGGTAAAGCGGGCGGCGTTAAAGTCGTTCACAGCAAAGAAGAGATCCGTGCGTTTGCCGAGCACTGGCTGGGCAAGCGTCTGGTGACCTACCAAACGGATGCCAACGGCCAGCCGGTTAACCAGATCCTGGTAGAAGCGGCGACCGATATTGATAAAGAGCTCTACCTGGGCGCGGTTGTTGACCGCAGCTCTCGTCGCGTGGTGTTCATGGCCTCTACCGAAGGCGGCGTGGAAATTGAAAAAGTGGCGGAAGAGACGCCGCACCTGATCCACAAAGTCGCGCTCGATCCGCTGGCTGGCCCTATGCCATACCAGGGACGCGAGCTGGCATTTAAACTGGGCCTGGAAGGTAAGCAGGTTCAGCAGTTCACCAAAATCTTTATGGGCCTGGCGACCATCTTCCTTGAGCGCGACCTGGCGCTGATCGAGATCAACCCGCTGGTGATCACCAAGCAGGGCGACCTGATCTGCCTTGACGGCAAGCTGGGCGCTGACGGCAATGCGCTGTTCCGCCAGCCGGATCTGCGCCAGATGCGCGACCACTCTCAGGAAGACGCCCGTGAATCACAGGCGGCACAGTGGGAGCTGAACTACGTTGCTCTCGACGGCAACATCGGCTGCATGGTTAACGGTGCGGGCCTGGCAATGGGCACCATGGACATCGTTAAGCTGCACGGCGGCGAACCGGCTAACTTCCTTGACGTGGGCGGCGGCGCAACCAAAGAGCGCGTAACCGAAGCGTTCAAAATCATTCTCTCCGACGATAAAGTGAAAGCCGTACTGGTTAACATTTTCGGCGGTATCGTGCGCTGCGACCTGATTGCCGATGGCATCATTGGTGCGGTGGAAGAAGTAGGCGTTAACGTTCCGGTTGTAGTTCGTCTGGAAGGGAACAACGCCGAACTGGGCGCACAAAAACTGGCTGACAGCGGCCTGAACATTATCGCAGCGAAAAGTCTGACGGACGCAGCACAGCAGGTTGTTGCCGCAGTGGAGGGGAAATAATGTCCATTCTGATCGACAAAAATACAAAGGTAATCTGCCAGGGCTTCACCGGTAGCCAGGGGACCTTCCACTCAGAGCAGGCCATCGCCTATGGTACGCAGATGGTTGGCGGCGTGACCCCAGGCAAAGGCGGCACCACGCACCTCGGCCTGCCGGTGTTCAACACCGTGCGTGAAGCCGTTGAAGCGACTGGCGCAACCGCCACCGTGATCTACGTTCCGGCTCCGTTCTGTAAAGACTCGATTCTGGAAGCTATCGACGCAGGCATTAAGCTCATCATCACCATTACCGAAGGTATCCCGACGCTGGATATGCTGACGGTAAAAGTGAAGCTGGACGAAGCGGGCGTGCGGATGATCGGTCCGAACTGCCCGGGTGTGATCACCCCAGGCGAATGCAAAATCGGTATCATGCCGGGCCACATCCACCAGCCGGGTAAAGTGGGCATCGTTTCCCGCTCCGGTACGCTGACCTATGAAGCGGTTAAGCAGACCACCGACTACGGCTTCGGCCAGTCTACCTGCGTCGGTATCGGCGGTGACCCGATCCCTGGCTCTAACTTTATCGATATTCTGAAGCTGTTCGAATCCGACCCGCAGACCGAAGCGATCGTCATGATCGGTGAGATCGGCGGTAGCGCGGAAGAAGAAGCGGCTGCTTACATCAAAGATCATGTGACCAAACCGGTTGTCGGCTACATTGCCGGCGTGACCGCGCCAAAAGGCAAGCGTATGGGTCACGCAGGGGCGATCATCGCCGGTGGTAAAGGCACAGCAGACGAGAAGTTTGCCGCGCTGGAAGCCGCAGGGGTGAAAACCGTGCGTAGCCTGGCAGACATTGGCGAAGCGCTGAAATCTATTATTAAGTAAATAAAAAAATCTCGACATGGTTGGCCACCGCAAGGTGGCCTTTTTTATTGTCTGTACAAATATTTCCCAAAATTACATATCTCTCTTAAATAATTATCAGGAAATAGTCGATAGCGATCACGATATAGTGAATATTCTCGCTGGGAATGCGGGCGGAGTAATAAGGAGTGATAGGATATCGCCCAAAAGTAACAGGGAGGCAGTATGCGAGGGAAGTTACCGAAAACAGAACTACTCATCACCTTTGAGGCCGTGGCACGGCATGAGAGCTATACCCGTGCCGCAGAGGAGCTGGCCTTGACCCAAAGTGCGGTGTTCCGCCAGATGTCGGCACTGGAAGATTTTCTGAATACCGAGCTGTTCAGCCATGCCAGAAAACGTATTTTCCTTAACGAGGCGGGAAAATATTATCTCGACATGGTAAAGGATACATTAAATAAATTTGAGCGTGATACCCATGCTATTATGACCTGGCAGCCAACGTCACGCGTTGTTGAGCTGGCCGTTAACCCCACGCTGAGCACCCACTGGCTTATTCCCAAGCTTGGCGAGTTTACTCAATGCTATCCCGATATCGTGGTGAATATTAACTCATTGGCTAACGTCGGGGATTTTCTTAATCGCGGCTACGATGCGGCTATCATGCGGGAAGATTTCTGCGCGCCCCTGGCTCGAGTGGACTCTCTGTTTGAAGAGGAGCTGCTGCCGGTGTGTAGCAGGACGTTGCCAGGCTACGTCGGGAAGAAGATAAAGGTGGAGCGGCTGCTGGACAACTTTACGCTGCTGCATCAGAGCACGCGTATTGAGGGCTGGGCCGAGTGGTTCTCCCTCTCTGGTATCAGCAGCCCGAAGGTGAAGCTTGGCCCGCGTTTCGACCTTATCTCGATGCTGATTGCAGCCGTCCGCTCAAGGCTGGGCGTCGCGCTGCTGCCGCGTTTTTCCGTCCAGCACGATCTCGATAACGGCAGCATGGTCATTCCCTGTGACGTGCCCATGCGTACCGGCAATCGCTTTATACTGACGTGGCGGGACGACGGCGTGGCGTCGGGTGGAATGCTGCTCTTCCGCGACTGGCTGTTAAAAAAGTCAGCGGCCGAGCAGCACGCGCTATTTAAGACTCTGTGACGGGCAGAGATTACAGCCGTGACGCTGCTCAAACTGCTGGTAAAAGTTATTGCCTTTGTCATCCACCAGGATAAACGCAGGCATATCTTTTACCTCCATCATCCATATCGCCTCCATGCCCAGTTCGGGATACTCCAGGCAGCGCAGGCTGCGGACGTAGTCCTGGGCTAGCAGGGCCGCTGCGCCACCGATGCTGCCCAAATTAAACCCGCCGTGCCTGGCGCAGGCGTTGGTCACCTGCTGGCTGCGGTTGCCTTTTGACAGCATCACCAGGCTACCGCCAGCGGCTTGAAACGCATCGACATAACCATCCATGCGGCCACCGGTCGTGGGGCCCAGCGATCCCGCAATGCCACCTTCCGGCGTTTTAGCCGGGCCAGCGTAGTAAACAATATAGTTTTTCATGTAGTCAGGCAGAGCCACACCCGCATCAAGCCTGGCCTTGAGCTTGGCATGGGCGATATCCCGGGCAACAACCAGCGGGCCGCTCAACGAAAGGCGCGTCCCCACAGGATAGCGCGATAGGTCGTGCATCACCTCGCGTAACGGCCGGTTGAGATCGACTCTGACCGCCGCGCTGACGCCAGGTATACGCAACGTCTCGGGAATAAACCGTCCTGGATCGCGCTCCAGCTTCTCGAGCCAGAGGCCGTGGCGATTGATTTTACCCTTGATGTTACGGTCGGCGGAGCAGGAGAGGGCGAGGGCAATCGGGCAGGAGCCGCCGTGCCGCGGCAGGCGTATTACCCGGATGTCGTGAGCAAAATACTTACCCCCAAACTGCGCCCCGATGCCCAGCGCCCGGCTGGCGTTAAGCAGCGACACCTCAAGGTGCAGATCGCGAAACGCCTGACCATGCTCGTTGCCGCGAGTGGGCAGCGTATCGTAGTACTTCGTCGATGCCAGTTTGGCTACCTTCATCGCCTGCTCAGGGGACGTTCCGCCAATAACGAAAGCAATATGGTATGGCGGACAGGCGGCGGTGCCGAGCGCCTGCATTTTCGCTATTAAAAAGGGAACCAGCTTCTCTGGATCAAGGATGGATTTAGTCTCCTGAAACAGCGCCGCTTTATTAGCCGAGCCGCCACCTTTGTTAATAAACAGAAATTTGTATTCATCCCCTTGGATCGCTGCGATATCAATTTGTGCGGGCAGATTCGTGCCGGTGTTCACCTCCGTGTACATATCCAGCGGTGCGTTTTGTGAGTAGCGCAGGCTGTGTTCCTGAAAGGTTTCGTAGATGCCCAGGCTCAACGCCTCGGCATCGTTACAGCCGGTCCAGATTGATTGCCCTTTTTCGGCTACGATGGTTGCAGTGCCGGTATCCTGGCAATAGGGCAGAACACCCTTGGCCGAGACCTCGGCATTGCGCAGCAGCTGCAGGGCAACGTAGCGATCGTTTGCGCTGGCCTCGCGATCGTGAAGGATCGATGCAACCTGTTTAATATGAGCGGTGCGCAAGAAAAAGGAGGCCTCGTAAAAAGCGTGCTTTGCCAGCGCCGTTAATCCTTTTGGATCCACGGTAATTAGCGTTTTATTATCTGCTTCGATAATCGATACATATTGATCGCTAAGCAGATAATATTCAGTCAGGTCTTTATCATGCGGAAAGGGTTCTTGCCAGATAAAAGGTTTAGTCATAATGGTTTCTCGTTAATCTGTTTATTACAACCGCGCGAGCTGCGATGCTTTTCCACGGCAGCCTTCGCCAAAGTGTTCCCCCTCCCAGCGACTAACCAGCGCTGCGCCCATGGCATTACTCATTACGTTAGTGGCAGAGCGGCCCATATCGAGGAAGGGATCGACGCCCATTAATAGAATCAATCCGGCTTCAGGAATATTGAACTGGTTAAGGGTGGCAGCAATAACCACCAGCGAGGCGCGCGGCACCCCGGCCATGCCTTTGGAAGTCAGCATCAGAATAAGCAGCATGGTGATCTGCTCGCCCATACTGAGGTGAATATTGCAGGCCTGAGCGATAAAAAGGGTAGCGAAGGAGCAGTACGCCATTGAGCCAACAAGATTAAACGAGTAGCCGATTGGCAAAACGAAGCTGGCTATTTTTGGTGAGACGCCAAACTTTTCCAGCGCCCTCAGCGTACCGGGAAAGGCTGCTTCCGAACTTGAGGTGGTAAACGCCAGTAGAGCAGGCTCGGCGATCCCTTTAGTTAAGCGGAGAACACAGGGGCCAATCGTCGCCAAAGAGATACCAATTAAAATGACCCACAGCAGCCCAAGGGTCATATAAAACTCACCCATAAAGATCCCGGCGCTGACCAGCACGCCCAGCCCACGCTCTGCGATCATGGCTGAGATGGCGGCAAATACCGTGAAGGGGGCAAAGAGCATAACGTAGCCGGTAATTTTGAGCATCACCTCCACCAGCGAGTCCAGCACATGGACGATGGGCGCGCCTTTATCGCCGATGGCCGCCAGCCCGCAGCCTAAGAAGATGGAGAAGACGACAATCTGCAGAACCTCGTTGCGGGCCATAGCATCAACGATGCTGGTGGGGATGGCATGGGAAATAAACACCTTAAAGGTAAAAGGCTCAGCCTTTAACGCGGCGACGCTGGCGGCGTCGTGGGCAACAAAGTTGATTCCGGCACCGGGCTGGAAAATATTAACAATAACCAGGCCTAAGGCAATGGAGATCAGTGAGGCACAGATAAACAGCAGCAGGGTCTTGGAGAAAATGCGCCCCAGCGTTTTGGCATCGCCCATTTTTGCAATTCCAACGACCAATGTTGAAATAATTAATGGCGCGATGATCATTTTGATCAGCCGCAGAAATATCGCGGTTAAAATTGAGATGTCTTGCGAGTAGGCTTTGGCCGTTTCAACCGTGGCGACGGTATTAATAATAAATCCGGCAATGATACCCAGAACAAGGCCCGCGATAATCATCGTGGTTAAGCTTTTCGACTTCATTTTCACTCCATCGGATTGAGGCGCTGGTGGCGCAAAAGTTATGTTTTCAATTCTGTCTAATGACCAGTAAGTTTTAGAACAGGGGTACGCGATGACGTACCCCGTAAAGGGTTAGGGTTATAGGGTGTTAAATATCAAAAACGATGTCTAATAAGGGCGCATGCTGCTGAGCGCCATACACGTCGTTGTCTCCTCGGTTACCTGAAACGATACCCCTCGGTAAAATGGCTTTGACGGCGTTAGCCGGGTCGAACCAGACGATGCGGGGAAGCTGTTTCTCTTCCAGGTTGTACAGGCGCGCAACTAGCTGGGCGGTAAACTGCCCCGAGGCTTTAACCGCCAGATAGTCGCTCTGCTGCTTAAACAGAATATCCAGCACCAGTTCATAGGGTCCGGCGTTTTTGGACCGGATCACAAGGGCTAACGAACGAATGGACTGTTTCATGCCACTGCTCCTTCCGGCGTGACCTGCTCAAGGACGAAGGGGAACTGCAGCGCCTCGCTGGCCTCAATAAGGTGGTAGACCGAGAACTCATAGACCGGGCCGCAAGGGACATCCGAGGGTGAAAAGGGGAATGCCAGGTTGCCCGCCGTAGCGATCCGGCCTTCGTAGCCATAGTGCAGCAGCGTTGAGCGCACCAGCGAGCAGACGCTGTTAGCAAGCTGCTGGTCCGCGGCCACCACGTCGAGAACCATCCCCAGCTCGTGTCCGGCCTGAGGTACAGGCTCATGTTCACCCATTACGCCGTTTTTGCCGTAGAGGTGGAAAGTAATGCGGATCTCTTCCGCGTTGAGGCTCAGGTTGCTAATGACACTCGACTTCACCTCTTCAAGAATGGTTTCAATGCCAGCGATCATGATGGGATCGCGAATGCCAGCGATGGTCAGGCAGCGGTAGCCCACTAGGCGGGCACCCTCCAGCTTTAACCGGTAGGGCGTGGTCTCGTGGCGGGAGCCGCTGACGTAGACCTCTCTGTCATTAACCGCTTTGAAAGTGCAGGCCTGCAAATTGAGCACGCCGCCGGGACCCGGCAGAAAGTAGGGATCGGACTTTTCATACAGCGTATGGGCCGCCGCAGAGGTTTCGGTAAACTTCCGCTTAGGGTTAAACACCTTCAGGGTGAAACCATGTTCGTCGAGGATCCCCATAGCGCAATCCGATCCCGATCCTGGCGTGGCGGCGATGGCGGCACACTCAAGGATCTTTCCGCAGTGCAGCGCCAGCCCCTCGTCAAAGCCCTGCATGATAGGCAGGGCCGCAAAACAGGCAGGATCGTAAGCGCGTCCGCCTAATATTACCTGTGCCCCGGCCGCCAGCGCGCGTTGAAAAGGCTCCACGCCCATCTGCGCGACAATAGAGGTGCTGTCATCAATATCCTGATGGGTTAACGGCGGCACAAAGTCGAGGGCAGTGATATTGCCCGCATCCAGCGCCTGATGAACGATCTGCTTATCGACATCTGCAGGGATGGTTGCCAGCGTAAACGTGAGCTGCTCTTCACGGGCGATCTCCAGCACGATCTCACGACACCACGCGAGATGCGGAGCCGCACCCGAGCCGCCCGCCGTGCCGATAACCACCGGGATGCCCTGTTTAACTCCGGCTGAGATCATATAGCGCAGGTCGCGCTTCACGCCTGCGCGATCGGTAAAGGGCTTTCCCGCGCCGAGATAGTGCGGGCCCGGATCGGACGAACCGGCATCCACGGCGATCAGATCCGGGGATTCAGCCAGCGCGCTTAAAAAGCTCTCCTCTGGAAAGCCGTAACCAAGGATTGCGGTCGGCGACAGGATCTTAAAGGTCTTTGCCATCGCTTATCCCCTTGCCTGCAGAAACGCAAGGGTGCGCTGCATTTCGTTAAAGACAATATTAAGACCCTCGTCAAATCCCATGCCGGGTTTGACTAGCATGCGCATGGGACGAGCAGCGAGGGCAACGTGCACGCAGGTTCTGGCGCTCACCTCCGTCTCATTACAGGTGCCGCCCTGGTAGGCCTCCATTCCATACTTGTTGCAGTAGAGCACCGCATCAACAATGTTATGAATGCTGCCCAGATCGGGCGTTTTGATCTGCACCATGTGGCAGCTGCCGGCGTCGGTAAAGTCGACAATATCCTGATAGGTGTTGCACCACTCGTCGGCAACGATTTTGACTCCGGACCCCAGCTTCGTCAGCTCGCGGGTGATCGCCGTCAGGAGACGGATCTGATCGGCTTTGTTACCGGCATCAACCGGCCCCTCAATATAGAGCGGTAGACCCTGGGTCTCTTTTTCAAGACTGGCGATATAGTGGGCGCAGCGCTGCGGATCCTGATTGAAGATCAGGCCGATAGTGCCGTAGACGTCAATGTGCAGGGTAGGGTGGTAGCGTGGGCTGGTGCGTAACGTCATTACGCGGTTTGCCAGCCAGCGCACATAGTCACGCAGCTTCTCACCGTCGTAGCCCAGCTTCTCTTCCACATTATTAATCAGCGCATGGGGTAGAACGTTAACGCCCTTGAGGATCATTTTATCCACGGCGATGTAGCGGTCGTCGCCACTCTGGCCAAACAGGGGAATGGGCTCGGCAACCGTCGGCAGCTGCCATTCATCGGCGATAACCTCAGCTTTGAGTCGACCCGTCGCCAGCGCGGCGGCATCCAACAGCGCCTGCGAGAGGCCATAGCGGACGGCTGTGTGCAGCGGTTTACCCTCGATGCGCAGCGTGTCGAAAAAGCGAGCGTTGGGCAGGAAAGCCTGCACGTCGCGGCCCTCCAGCAGGGGCTTAATATGATCGTTGAGCCAAGGAATAAAGGTTGCCGCCAGGAAGAGCGGGTCACGCCCACCGGCCCCCGAGTACTGCACCGCCGTACAGTCACCTACGGCAACGGCACCGTTCTCCAGGATGAGCTGCACGCAAACGCACTCACCGGCCTGGCGCACCGAGGTAAAGCCCGGCGTTACCGCTTGACCGGTATAGATAAAGCCGTCATGGCCTGCGCCGTTCTTAATGGCCTGCTGATCGTCAAAGTAGAAGGAGGAGTATCCTGCGGTAAAAAGCGCCTGTTTAATTTTCATTCTGGTCTTCCTATTAACTTGCTGTGGGATACGGCATTGATATCGTCAACAACCATCTGGAATGAGGCAGGGCGGCGTTCAACGCTGGCGCGTGCGGCAACAAAGTCGTGGTGCATCGCCAGAATGTCATCCGGGAGCGGGACGGCACCGGCCTCTAAGATGCGGATAGCACCTGCGTTATCGCGTACCGGCGTCATCTTGCCAGCGTTACAGGCCGCCGGTGCAAACGGGATATCCAGCACGCCAGCTTCAAAAGCCAGTACCGTGCCGCGGGCGATATCGCCGTTGCCGAGGGCAAACACGCGATCCAGCACGGCACGCACTTCACGTTTAATGAGTTCAACTTCAAGATCGACCGCGCGACAGGCCGGGAAAGGCTGATCGCGAACCATGTTGAGCATCTGACGCGACGCCTTCAGCCCCTGGGCATTCGCGGCAGCGGTAGGAATGCCGAAGGCTTCATGCGGACTTTTGGTAATGACTTTGGTTGCGCCCGCCATGCCAGCGACGGCTGCGCCCCAGGCGATCACTGAAAACGCTTTTGCCTCATCCTCCGGGAAGCCGCCCATCCACTGATGGAAGACGGTGCTGAGCTCGTAGTCGTCGTAACCCTGCTGGCGAAAATAGTCATGGGAAAGTTCGCGCAGCGCTTTCACGGCAGCAACGTCCTGCGTCAGGCTGCCTACCTGGCCATAGCCCACGGTAATAGAGCGCACGCCCTGTTCAAGCGCCAGTAACCCTTCAATGATGGCAACCGCATGCGACATAAACGGTGGGATCAGTGTCCCGGTCAGGGGGCCGAAAGGCTCGCGGTTGATGCGAATGCCGTGCTCTTCATACAGGCCAATCAGGCGATCGCAGTACTGCCAGTCGCGCAGGGATTTTTCGAGTGTGACGCGTTTCGCATAGGGAATGTTGTAGGAGATGCCGCCCCCCTCGTAGCTGGTAAAGCCGCTGGCGAGAGAGATTTCAGCCAGCAGTCGTGCGTCAGGCGTGCCGTGCCGGACCTGAAGTGGTTTTTGCAGAGATTCGGTCAGGTGGCGGCAGGCAGCCACGCCGTGATTAACCACCGGTAATCCGTTAAGTTTTGAGGTCCCCGCCTCAAGGGATTTTTGAATGCCTACCGCAGCATCGTCGTAGCGGTTCAGACGGGTATAAGCGTCTATGGTGGTCGGCAGCAGATCGCACTCCTGCTCCAGCACCTTAAGCAGAGCAATGTGCTCATCCAGCAGCGCCACGCCCGCACGGGGCTGGCTGAGGGTAATACCCTGTTCATCTGCAATACGCAGCGCTCGGGCGAAGTTTTTGTTCTCAGGAATGGTCTGCTGGTACTTTACGCCATCTTCGAAATGGGTAACGTCCTTCCCGGTCGGCCATGTTTCCAGAACACCGTGCCGCTCAGACATGAAATCATCATGGGTTATCTTTTTATTGCTGAGTTCCATTCGTTGCTACCTTGGGTTTGGGGTTAAACAGTGAATGCTGGCAATCGCAGCCGCCTGGGGATAGAGCCTGGCGCTATTCGCCAGCAGGGGGATCAGGCCTTTTTCATCCCGGTAGTAGTCGAACCGCGTGGGCAGCAGGATCCGGTTACCGCGGGCATCGAGATCGCGATATTTGAGCCAGCGGTGAATATCAAACGTCGCCGCACGGGATAGCCAGCCGCCGGAGCCCACCACTTTGCGCACCGGGGTGAGGTCACGCCCAATTTGCAGATCGACCGTGCCTGCGCTGGTCGCCACCGTTTTTTTTGTTCCCGCATGGCGTTCGCTGGCATAGGCCACGCATAGCCCGGCCAGCAGGGCGTCGAAACGGTGCTCTTCAGGGCTGGTGGGCAGGGAGTCGGGGCAGGCAGCGAGTTTATTGAGGTAGCGGTAGAAAGCGGCGTGCAAATCGGGCTGCATGGCAAAGAGCGAGTCAATAAGCGCCCGGGTGCTTTCGCCAACTACCGCCGCAGAGACGCGCATCCCTAAGTCGCCCTCAACGGTGCGTTTTACAAAGGGTTCAGGCAGGCCATGGAGAACGGTATCCGGAGAGAGGGTATTGGCGCAGGCGGAGTAGACGTCGGTGGTTGCGCCCCCCATATCAATCAGCATGAATGATTGCCAGGCATCGTCATGCTGGCTCATCAGCTTGACCAGCTCAAAGACCGTCCATGGTGTAGGCATGGGCGTTTCACCCGTCTCATCCACGATGACGTCCAGCCCTTTCCCCTTCACGATGCGTGAGAGGAAGATGTCACAGATCGCCTGGCGAGCGGGTAGGGGGTTAGGTGAATCCAGCTCAGGGAGAATGTTATCCACTACGGTGAGCTGCTTATGGGCCAGCAGCTGCTGAACCTCGTGCTGAATGTCACGGTTGCCAGCGTAGACAATGGCACAATCCAGTTCGGACGTAGCAAGTAGCCGTGCATTGTTCAGGCCATAGCGCGTCTCTCCGCCATCGGTTCCGCCAGCGAACAGCAGAATATCGGGCGGGGATGCCTCAAGCTGGCGAATATCGTGTGGCGTCAGCGTGTAGGCATAGTACTGGGCGATTTTTGCTCCTGCCGAATGCGCGGTAACCTTCGCCGCCTCAAGCGTAATAGCGGGCACCAAACCCATCGCGGCAACGGCCAGCCCACCTTTAGCGGAGGAGGAGTATTTCAGCGTAACGTCACCCCGTCTGAGCAGCGGTCTGGCATTCGCGACCTCTAGCAGGTGATGCAGGCAGGTAAAAAAACCTTCAGCAAGATGATGCGTGGTGGTTGGCGTGACCGCCTGGTTAAGAAGCCGCAGATTATTATCACCTTCAATTTCAAAAAGTGCGGCCTTAGTCCAGGTTGAGCCAATATCGACGGATACCGTACGCATTACACAACCTCTTCCGGCTGCGGGCGGCAATTGGTTAATTTATTGTTAATGTCGGTGGCGATTAATTCACAAACGTCTTCCAGATCGTGACTCGGAGAGAAAACACGGTCGAAACCCATCTCTTTAAATTTGTGCTCAACTTCAACAAAATCGTGTTTGCCGACCACCAGATTCCCTCCAACGTAAAGTAAAATCTCTCCGACCCCACGTTCGATGCAGCGTTCACGTAAGCCGAGACAGTCAATATCGCCGTGACCGTAAATAGAGGAGACCACAATAGCGTTGGCCCCGGTTTCGATAGCGGCGTCAATGTACTCATCCTGGCTGACCATGACCCCGAGGTTGATCACCTGAAAATCATGGGCGGTAAAAACGCGATCCAGCACTTTGTTGCCGACGGCATGACAGTCGGCACCAATTACGCCAATAACGAGCGTTGGTTTTTTCATGGGGCATCCTCTATTCATTTTCACTAAGATGAGCATCAATCAGGCTGAGAAGCACAAAAGCTATGGAATAGAGAAAAGTGTGCGGCGAGGGCAGGTGAGAGGCAATTGATCTATTTTCAAAAGCTCTTTCGCCAAAAAATGATTTAATGCTGATTAATATTTAAGCTATTGATATTAA
>NZ_LR607338.1:1763822-1769938 GCF_902164725.1 Pseudescherichia vulneris
ATGCTTAAAAAGATATGTATCGCAGAAAACGCTTATTAAGACGTGGTTATAATAGTGAGCTATGTCACCTCGACACGTTTTAACTATCAATCCTTTATTGGAACATATTTTTAACATATCTTTCACCATAAGAACCACGCCGATACATTGTTAACAATTGCGGCGCAAATTGATTTAGATCAATATTTAAAACATGGAAAAAATTTCTAAAAGTCGTTAAATTGTCGCTGATCAAAATGGTCAAAAAGTTGTAAACTGGCGATAAATTGATCCCCGTCGAAAAACGTAAAAAAGGTTTATTAAAAACCTATTTATTGTAAGGGATTTGCGGCGTAATATATCGCGAGATCAATTTGGGATTTTATTAACCTGTCTGTAACTTTTCGTTGCGGCTGGCTCTTTTGTGAGTGCCAGCAGCAGGGAAAAGCAATAGATAATTTTGTATTGGGGCATGTGTGTGGACCCTCTCTAACGGGGTTTGCTCTCGAAGTCTTCATGCGATGCGCAAGGAGTCATGATGTTAGATATAGTCGAACTGTCACGCTTGCAGTTTGCCTTAACCGCGATGTACCACTTCCTTTTTGTTCCGTTAACGCTCGGTATGGCGTTTTTACTGGCAATCATGGAAACGGTCTACGTTCTGTCCGGCAAACAAATCTATAAAGATATGACCAAGTTCTGGGGCAAGTTGTTTGGTATCAACTTTGCGCTGGGCGTGGCCACCGGCCTGACCATGGAGTTCCAGTTCGGGACTAACTGGTCCTATTACTCTCACTACGTAGGCGATATCTTTGGTGCACCGCTGGCCATCGAAGGCCTGATGGCGTTCTTCCTTGAATCCACCTTTGTTGGCCTGTTCTTCTTCGGCTGGGATCGCCTGGGCAAAGTGCAGCATATGGCGGTGACCTGGCTGGTTGCGCTGGGCTCTAACCTCTCTGCTCTTTGGATCCTCGTGGCAAACGGCTGGATGCAGAACCCTATCGCGTCGGATTTCAACTTTGAAACCATGCGTATGGAGATGGTGAGCTTCTCTGAACTGGTGCTGAACCCGGTTGCCCAGGTGAAGTTTGTTCACACCGTGGCAGCGGGCTACACCTGCGGCGCGATGTTTATCCTTGGCATCAGCTCCTACTATCTGCTGCGCGGCCGCGATATGGCGTTCGCCAAGCGCTCCTTTGCCATTGCTGCCAGCTTCGGCATGGCTGCCGTGCTCTCTGTTATTGTTCTGGGCGATGAGTCCGGCTATGAGATGGGCGACGTGCAGAAAACCAAACTGGCCGCTATTGAAGCCGAGTGGGAGACCCAGCCGGCACCGGCAGCGTTTACCCTGTTTGGTATTCCGGATCAGGACAAGCAGGAGAACAATTTTGCTATCCAGATCCCGTATGCGTTGGGCATTATCGCCACACGCTCCGTTGATACACCGGTTATCGGTCTGAAAGACCTGATGGTGCAGCATGAAGAGCGTATCCGTAACGGGATGAAGGCTTACCAGCTGCTGGAAGAGCTGCGTGCTGGCTCCACCGATCAGAACGTGCGCGACCAGTTTAACAGCATGAAGAAAGATCTCGGCTACGGCATGCTGCTGAAGCGCTACACGCCTAACGTCACCGATGCGACCGAAGATCAGATCAAGCAGGCTACGCAGGATTCTATCCCACGCGTTGCGCCGCTCTACTTTGCATTCCGTATCATGGTCGCCTGTGGCGTGCTGATGCTGCTTATCTTCGCTGTCTCCTTCTGGACCGTTTGCCGTAACCGTATCGGCAGCAAATCCTGGCTGCTGCGCGCCGCACTGTACGGTATTCCGCTGCCGTGGATCGCTATCGAGACCGGCTGGTTTGTTGCAGAGTATGGTCGTCAGCCGTGGGCGATTGGTGAGGTGCTGCCAACCGCCGTCGCTAACTCCTCGCTGACAGTAGGCGATCTGCTGTTCTCGATGATCCTAATCTGTGGCCTCTACACGCTGTTTATGGTGGCGGAAGTGTTCCTGATGTTTAAGTTTGCTCGCCTTGGGCCGAGCAGTCTGAAAACGGGTCGTTACCACTACGAGCAGGCTAACGTTGAGACCGATACCCAGTATGGGCAGTCCACCGTTGCTTCTCAGCCGGCACGCTAAGACAGGAGTCGTCAAATGATCGATTATGAAGTATTACGTTTTATCTGGTGGCTGCTGGTTGGCATCTTGCTGATTGGCTTTGCGGTCACCGACGGCTGGGACATGGGCGTGGGGATGCTAACCCGCTTCCTGGGTCGTAACGACACCGAACGCCGTATTATGATCAACTCCATTGCGCCGCACTGGGACGGCAACCAGGTGTGGCTGATCACCGCCGGCGGCGCGCTGTTTGCTGCCTGGCCGATAGTCTACGCCGCTGCCTTCTCCGGCTTCTATGTGGCGATGATCCTGGTGCTGGCCTCGCTGTTCTTCCGTCCGGTGGGCTTCGACTACCGCTCGAAGATTGAGGATCCGCGCTGGCGCAACATGTGGGACTGGGGCATCTTTATCGGCAGCTTTGTGCCACCGCTGGTGATTGGCGTGGCATTCGGTAACCTGCTGCAGGGCGTGCCTTTCCATATGGATGAGTACATGCGCCTCTTCTATACCGGCAACTTCTTCCAGCTGCTGAACCCGTTTGGTCTGCTGGCAGGCGTGGTGAGCGTGGCGATGATCCTGACACAGGGTGCAACCTATCTGCAGATGCGTACGGCGGGCGAAGTGTATGTCCGTTCACGGGCGACGACGCAGGTGGCGGCGCTGGTGACCATGGTCTGCTTCGCGCTGGCAGGCGTTTGGGTGATGTTCGGTATCGACGGCTATGTGGTGACCACGGCTATCGATCATCACGCGGCGTCTAACCCGCTGACCAAGCAGGTTGCGCGTGAGGCCGGGGCCTGGCTGGTGAACTTCAACAACACGCCGATCCTGTGGTTGATCCCGGCGCTGGGCGTTGTGCTACCGCTGTTTACCTTTGTTGCGGGTCGTCTGAACAGATCGGCATGGGCATTCTTCTTCTCGTCCCTGACCCTGGCCTGCATCATTCTGACCGCCGGTATTGCGATGTTCCCGTTCATCATGCCGTCCAGCACGGTGCTGAACGCCAGCTTGACCATGTGGGATGCCACGTCGAGCCAGATGACGCTGAACCTGATGACCTGGGTTGCTGCGGTGTTTGTACCGATTATCCTGCTCTACTCTTCGTGGTGCTACTGGAAGATGTTCGGTCGCATTACCAAAGAGCATATTGAAAGCAACACGCACTCACTGTACTAAGTAAGGAGCATACAATGTGGTATTTCGCATGGATTTTAGGAACGCTTCTTGCCTGTGCATTTGGCGTGATTACCGCCCTGGCGCTGGAGCACGTTGAAGCGAGCCAGGCAGGTAAAGAAAAAGCCTGATGGTAAGTCTTATCGCAAAACTGTATGCGGTAATGGATAAGGGCCCGCTCAGGGCCCTTTCTCTGGTGATGGCGCTGGTGCTGGCAGGTTGCATGTTCTGGGATCCCAGCCGCTTTGCGGCGAAGACCAGCGACCTGACCGTCTGGCATGGTCTGCTGCTGATGTGGGCCGTCTGTGCAGGCGTGATCCACGGTGTCGGGTTTCGTCCGAAAGCCGTTCACTGGCAGGGGATCTTCTGCCCGCTCATCGCCGATATTGTCCTTGCCGCAGGGCTCATCTTTTTCTTCTTTTGAATAAGAAATGTCCGTTAACCATATGGGCTTGCATAAGCCCATAAATTTTTACGCTGCGTTTACTTCAACCCATTCCAAACCACCTTTCCCCCGCGTATAGTAGCAGCGTTTGAACGCTCTACTTATATTGCATTACCGGGATGTAAAGTGAATACAACGTTATTTAAGTGGCCGGTTCGCGTCTACTATGAAGACACCGATGCCGGTGGTGTGGTTTACCATGCCAGCTACGTCGCTTTTTACGAGAGAGCACGCACGGAGATGTTGCGACATCACCACTTTAGCCAGCAGGTTTTGTTGGCAGAGCGTGTAGCATTCGTAGTCCGTAAGATAACGCTGGAGTATTTTGCACCCGCCAGACTCGACGACATGCTCGAAGTCCAAACGGAAATTACATCAATGCGTGGAACCTCTCTGGTCTTCACGCAGCGGATCGTCAATGCAGAGAATAATGTGCTGAACGAAGCTGAGGTACTGATTGTCTGCGTTGATCCACTCTTAATGAAGCCTCGTGCGCTTCCCAAGTCTATTGTCGCGGAGTTTAAGCAGTGACTGACATGAACATCCTTGATTTGTTCCTGAAGGCAAGCCTTCTGGTCAAACTTATCATGTTGATTTTGATTGGTTTTTCTATCGCATCCTGGGCAATCATTATTCAGCGAACGCGTATTCTTAACGCTGCTACCCGTGAATCCGAAGGATTCGAGGACAAATTCTGGTCCGGCATCGAGCTTTCCCGCCTCTATCAGGAGAGTCAGGGCCGCCGTGAGAACCTGTCTGGCTCAGAGCAAATTTTCTACAGCGGATTTAAAGAGTTTGCCCGCCTGCACAGGGCGAACAGCCATGCGCCGGAAGCGATTGTGGAGGGGGCATCCCGTGCGATGCGTATCTCCATGAACCGCGAGCTGGAGACCCTGGAGACGCACATTCCGTTCCTCGGCACCGTGGGGTCTATCAGCCCGTATATCGGTCTGTTCGGTACGGTGTGGGGGATCATGCACGCCTTTATCGCGTTGGGCGCGGTTAAGCAGGCGACCCTGCAGATGGTTGCGCCGGGGATCGCGGAAGCGCTGATCGCTACCGCTATCGGTTTGTTTGCCGCTATTCCTGCGGTCATGGCCTATAACCGTCTTAACCAGCGCGTTAACAAGCTTGAGCTGAACTACGACAACTTTATGGAAGAGTTCACCGCAATTCTGCATCGTCAGGCGTTTACCAGCACCGAGAGCAATAAGGGGTAAGCCATGGCCAGAACACGCGGTCGGGGTCGTCGTGAGCTAAAGTCCGAGATCAATATCGTACCGTTGCTCGACGTACTGCTGGTGCTGCTGCTGATCTTTATGGCGACGGCACCCATCATTACGCAGAGCGTAGAGGTTGATCTGCCGGATGCGACGGAGTCGCAAACCGTCAGCTCCAATGACGATCCGCCGGTTATCATTGAGGTTTCCGGCGTGGGTCAATACAGCGTGGTAGTGGAAAAAGATCGCATGGATCAGCTACCGCCGGAGCAGGTAATTGCCGAAGCGCAACGCCGCCTGCAATCCAATCCGAAAACGGTCTTCTTAATCGGTGGCGCGAAAGAAGTGCCTTACGATGAAATAATTAAAGCGCTGAACCTGCTCCATAGTGCGGGCGTGAAGTCGGTTGGCTTAATGACCCAGCCTATCTAATCCGCTGCTGAGCAGGCAGACAGTTTTTGGGAACCGAGAGTGTCAAAGGCAACCGAACAAAACGACAAGCTTAAACGAGCCATCATTATTTCAGCGGTGCTGCACGTCATTCTGTTTGCAGCGCTGATCTGGAGCTCGTTTGATGAGCATATAGATGCCTCTGCAGGCGGCGGCGGTGGCTCGGCCATTGACGCCGTTATGGTCGATCCCGGCGCGGTAGTGCAGCAATATAATCGTCAGCAGCAACAGCAGGCGAGCGCGAAGCGTGCAGAAGAGCAGCGTGAAAAACAGGCGCAACAGCAGGCGGAAGAGCTGCGTGAAAAGCAGGCCGCCGAGCAGGAACGTCTGAAGCAGCTGGAAAAAGAGCGTTTGCAGGCGCAGGAACAGGCCCGCGAGCAGGCGCAGCAGCAGAAACAGGCTGAAGAGGCGGCGAAGCAGGCGCAAGAGAAACAGAAGCAGGCTGAAGAAGCCGCGGCGAAGGCGGCAGCTGACGCGAAAGCGCAGGCCGATGCCCAGGCGAAGGCAGCAGAAGAGGCGGCACAAAAAGCCGCAGCGGATGCGAAAGCCAAAGCCGTAGCCGAGGCAAAAGTTGCGGCCGACGCGGCGAAGAAAGCCGCAGCGGACGCCCAGAAGAAAGCCGAAGCTGAAGCGGCGAAGAAAGCGCAGCAGGACGCCGAGAAGAAAGCCGAAGCTGATGCCGCTAAACAGGCAGCGGAGACAGCCGCAGATGAAACAGCGGCCGCTGCTC
>NZ_LR607338.1:1770023-1774270 GCF_902164725.1 Pseudescherichia vulneris
CGGCCGCCGAAAAAGCGGCTGCTGCGAAAGCCGCTGCTGATAAAGCTGCGGCAGCCAAAGCGGCTGCGGCGAAGAAAGCGGCCGCGGCAGAGAAAGCCGCTGCGTCAGACGTAGACGATCTGTTCGGTGACCTCAGTTCAGGTAAGAATGCGCCGAAAACCGGCGGTGGCGCGAAAGGAAATAACGCAGCCCCGGTAGGAAGTGGTAGTACTAAAAACAATGGCGCGTCGGGTGCGGATATCAGCAACTACGCCGGGATGATCAAATCAGCGATCGAGACTAAGTTTTATGACGCGTCGTCGTATGCAGGAAAAACCTGTACGCTGCGCATAAAACTGGCCCCGGATGGTTTGCTGTTGGATATTCAGTCCGAAGGTGGCGATCCTGCGCTCTGTCAGGCTGCATTAGCCGCAGCACGTCAGGCGAAGATCCCGAAACCGCCGAGCCAGGCAGTTTACGAAGTGTTTAAAAATGCTCCACTGGACTTTAAACCTTAGGTTACACTTTCCCCACGTAAAGGTGGAAAGGGTACTACGGTTTCCACTGGGCTGTGGTCATTTTGGATATTTAGTTTGTTAACATTCTGCTAAATTATCGCGGGTTTACCGCCCGGATAAGGGAGATGAGATGAAGCAGGCATTACGTGTAGTGTTTGGTTTTTTAGTGCTGTGGGCGGCCGTGCTGCACGCGGAAGTGCGTATCGAGATTACCCAGGGCGTAGACTCTGCGCGCCCGATTGGCGTAGTCCCTTTCCAGTGGGCGGGGCCTGGCGCTGCGCCTGAAGATATCGGCGGCATCGTGGGTGCTGACCTGCGCAACAGCGGCAAGTTCAACCCGCTGGATCGCTCTCGTCTGCCGCAGCAGCCGGGCAGCGCTCAGGAAGTTCAGCCTGCAGCCTGGTCTGCGCTGGGTATTGATGCCGTGGTCGTGGGGCAGGTAACGCCTAACCCGGACGGTAGCTATAACGTGGCCTACCAGCTGGTGGATACCGGTGGTGCGCCGGGCACCGTGCTGGCTCAGAACTCCTATAAGGTAAACAAACAGTGGCTGCGCTATGCGGGCCATACTGCCAGTGACGAAGTGTTCGAGAAGCTGACCGGTATTAAAGGTGCGTTCCGTACGCGTATCGCTTACGTGGTCCAGACTAACGGCGGCCAGTTCCCGTATGAGCTGCGCGTCTCTGACTACGATGGCTACAACCAGTTCGTTGTACACCGTTCACCGCAGCCGCTGATGTCACCGGCATGGTCTCCGGACGGCAGCAAGCTGGCCTACGTCACCTTTGAGAGCGGCCGTTCTGCGCTGGTGATCCAGACGCTGGCTAACCGTGCTGTACGTCAGGTTGCCTCGTTCCCGCGTCACAACGGTGCGCCGGCATTCTCTCCGGACGGTTCTAAACTGGCATTCGCACTGTCGAAAACCGGTAGTCTGAACCTCTACGTGATGGATATCGGCTCTGGCCAGATCCGTCAGGTTACCGACGGCCGTAGCAACAACACCGAACCGACCTGGTTCCCGGACAGCCAGAACCTGGCCTTCACCTCTGACCAGGCAGGTCGTCCGCAGGTTTATAAAGTCAACGTTAACGGCGGTGCTCCGCAGCGTATCTCCTGGGAAGGTTCTCAGAACCAGGATGCTGACGTCAGCAGCGACGGCAAATTTATGGTAATGGTAAGCTCCAACGGTGGGCAGCAGCACATTGCCAAACAAGATCTGGCAGCGGGTGGCGTACAAGTCTTGTCGTCAACGTTCCTGGATGAAACGCCAAGTCTGGCACCTAACGGCACTATGGTAATCTACAGCTCTTCTCAGGGGATGGGATCCGTGCTGAATCTGGTTTCTACAGATGGGCGTTTCAAAGCGCGTCTTCCGGCGACTGATGGACAGGTCAAATTCCCTGCCTGGTCTCCGTATCTGTAATAATAATTAATTGATTACTAAAGGAATCAAAGAAATGCAACTGAACAAAGTGCTGAAAGGGCTGATGCTGGCTCTGCCTGTTATGGCAATCGCAGCGTGTTCTTCTAACAAGAACGCAAGCAACGACCAGAGCGGCGAAGGCATGTTGGGTGCCGGCACTGGTATGGACGCAAACGGCAGCGGCAACGCCTCTTCCGAAGAGCAGGCACGCCTGCAGATGCAGCAGCTGCAGCAGAACAACATCGTTTACTTCGATCTGGACAAGTTCGATATCCGTTCTGACTTCGCTGCGATGCTGGATGCGCACGCTAACTTCCTGCGTAGCAACCCGTCCTACAAAGTCACCGTAGAAGGTCACGCTGACGAACGTGGTACCCCTGAGTACAACATCTCCCTGGGTGAGCGTCGTGCTAACGCCGTTAAAATGTACCTGCAGGGTAAAGGCGTTTCTGCTGACCAGATCTCCATCGTTTCTTACGGTAAAGAGAAACCTGCAGTACTGGGTCACGACGAATCAGCTTACGCTAAAAACCGTCGCGCCGTACTGGTTTACTAAGAGAATTGCATGAGCAGTAACTTCAGACATCATCTGTTGAGTCTGTCGTTACTGGTTGGCATAGCGGCCCCCTGGGCCGCTTTTGCGCAAGCGCCAATCAGTAGTGTCGGCTCAGGCTCGGTTGAAGACCGAGTCACCCAACTTGAGCGCATCTCTAACGCTCACAGCCAGCTTTTAACCCAGCTTCAGCAGCAACTCTCTGACAATCAGTCCGATATCGACTCTCTGCGCGGTCAGATTCAGGAGAGCCAGTATCAGCTGAATCAGGTTGTTGAACGCCAGAAGCAGATCCTACTGCAGATTGACAGTCTGGGCAGCGGCGGTGCGGCGGCAGCGCAGCCAGCGGCAGGCGATCAGGGCGGCGCGGCTACCGCTACACCTGCCCCTGCAGCCGGAGCAGCAGCGGCCCCCAGCGCGCCGGTACAGAGCGGCGATGCGAATACCGACTACAACGCAGCCATCGCCCTGGTGCAGGATAAATCCCGCCAGGACGACGCTATCGCCGCGTTTAGTAGCTTTGTTAAAAATTACCCGGACTCCACCTATGTTCCTAATGCGAACTACTGGCTGGGTCAGTTGAACTACAACAAGGGTAAAAAAGACGATGCGGCCTTCTATTTTGCCTCGGTCGTTAAAAACTATCCAAAATCTCCCAAGGCACCGGACGCGATGTTTAAGGTCGGGGTGATCATGCAGGAGAAAGGGGATACTGCCAAAGCCAAAGCGGTTTATCAGCAGGTTGTAAGCAAATATCCTGGCACCGACGGCGCGAAACAGGCGCAGAAAAAACTCAGTGCGATGTAATGAATGCGGCATGACCAGATATCGCTCTATTTCTGGTCTTGTCGGGTGAATCATAAGCAGTTAAGTGATCTTGCTCGAAATTTTAGTTGCGCCAACTTCATAAATCAGTAATATATGCCGCCGTTGCCACGGGATATCGCACCGCCCGAAAGCAGCGCAAAAGCGGTAAAATAGTGGGTCGTTAGCTCAGTTGGTAGAGCAGTTGACTTTTAATCAATTGGTCGCAGGTTCGAGCCCTGCACGACCCACCACTAAATGATGGAAACATCGCACCAGCAGTACAGTGGGTGATTAGCTCAGTTGGTAGAGCATCTCCTTTACACGGAGGGGGTCGGCGGTTCGAGCCCGTCATCACCCACCACTCGGGTCGTTAGCTCAGTTGGTAGAGCAGTTGACTTTTAATCAATTGGTCGCAGGTTCGAATCCTGCACGACCCACCACTTTCTGGTGGTACCGAGTAAAATAATCTTCGAAGTCAGCACCCGAATGGGTCGTTAGCTCAGTTGGTAGAGCAGTTGACTTTTAATCAATTGGTCGCAGGTTCGAGCCCTGCACGACCCACCACTTCGAAGAGAGTTCCCCAAAAGGGGTCGTTAGCTCAGTTGGTAGAGCAGTTGACTTTTAATCAATTGGTCGCAGGTTCGAATCCTGCACGACCCACCAATTTCAACATACTAATGAATGTTGAACGTGAAGGATAACGTTGCGTAGCAACGGCCCGAAGGGCGAGGCAAAGCCGAGTCATCCTGCACGACCCACCAATGCAAAAAAGCGCCCTAAAGGCGCTTTTTTGCTATCTGCGATATGCCGCTTTCACAGTGCTGCTTTTGTAGGTCGGGCCAGCGAAGCGCCGCCCGACGCAACGATATACTGCCGGGTGGCGCTGCGCTTACCCGGCCTACGACTTATCATCATTTTGCCTCTATCAGCGGCTCATTGTATGGGCTTCTATATATCTGTACGAAAG
>NZ_LR607338.1:1774331-1780197 GCF_902164725.1 Pseudescherichia vulneris
CAGCGTAAAGGGTGTAAGCGTTCCGCTTAATTGATGTGACTTTTCCTCTGTGATCCGCTATCTTGTTTAGTATATAAAACACAAATGCCGCATCCTCCGTTTTACCTCGCAGGTCTGGGCATTATTGTTAAGTCAGCAAAACGAGAAAGCATGATGAGCGTAATGTTCGATCCTGAAACTACGATTTACCCCTTCCCGCCGAAGCCGCGTCCGTTGAGCCTCGACGAAAAAGCGTTTTACCGCGAAAAGATCAAAAGGCTACTGAAGGAGCGGGATGCGGTGATGGTGGCCCACTACTATACCGACCCGGAGATCCAGCAGCTTGCCGAGGAGACCGGCGGCTGTATCTCTGATTCCCTTGAGATGGCGCGCTTTGGAGCGAAGCATCCTGCTTCCACGCTGCTGGTGGCCGGGGTGCGCTTTATGGGCGAGACCGCTAAGATCCTCAGCCCGGAAAAAACCATTCTTATGCCGACGCTCGATGCCGAGTGCTCCCTCGATCTTGGTTGCCCCATTGAGCCTTTCAGCGCCTTTTGCGATGCGCATCCGGATCGCACTGTCGTGGTTTACGCCAATACTTCAGCCGCCGTTAAGGCGCGAGCGGACTGGGTCGTCACTTCAAGTATCGCCGTCGAGCTGATTGAACATCTGGATAGCCTTGGGGAGAAGATCATCTGGGCGCCGGATCGTCATCTCGGCAGCTACGTACAGAAGCAGACCGGGGCCGACATTCTCTGCTGGCAGGGAGCGTGCATCGTTCACGACGAGTTCAAAACCCAGGCGCTGGCGCGTATGAAAGCGCTCTATCCTGATGCGGCCGTTCTGGTTCATCCTGAGTCACCGCAGGCGGTGGTGGATATGGCAGACGCCGTGGGATCTACCAGCCAGCTGATCAACGCGGCCAAAACGCTGCCGCATTCGCAGCTTATTGTCGCCACCGATCGCGGTATCTTTTACAAGATGCAGCAGGCCGTACCGGGGAAAGAGCTGCTGGAAGCACCTACCGCCGGTGAGGGCGCAACCTGTCGCAGCTGTGCACACTGCCCGTGGATGGCCATGAACGGCCTCCAGGCTATCGCTGAGGGGCTGGAGAAGGGCGGGGCGCTGCACGAGATCCATGTCGATGCGAAACTACGTGAAGGGGCGCTGCTGCCGCTTAACCGGATGCTGGATTTTGCCGCAACGCTGCGTTAATTACGTACCGTGCGATAACGGCTATGATTGTTAAGACAATTTCACTTTTTGACAGGCGGGGCAGAAATGGATTTTTTTAGTACGCAGAATATTTTGGTTCACATTCCGCTAGGGGCGGGCGGCTACGATCTCTCGTGGATCGAAGCGGTGGGTACCCTCGCTGGGCTGCTCTGCATCTGGCTTGCCAGCCTGGAGAAGATCAGTAACTACGCCTTTGGTTTGATCAACGTAACGCTGTTTGCGGTGATCTTTTTCCAGATCCAGCTCTACGCTAGCCTGCTGCTGCAGCTCTTCTTCTTCGCGGCTAACATCTACGGCTGGTATGCCTGGTCGCGGCAAACGACACAAAACGAGGCCGTGCTGCAGATCCGCTGGCTGCCGCGCGGTAAGGCAATTGTCTGGCTGGTTATCTGCGCCCTGGCGATTGGTCTGATGACCCTGTTTATCGATCCGGTGTTCACCTTCCTGACCCGCATTGCGGTCACTGTCATGCAGGCGCTGGGTTTAAACGTGGCGATGCCTGAACTACAGCCCGATGCCTTCCCGTTCTGGGACGCCTGTCTGATGGTGCTGTCGATTGTGGCCATGGTGCTGATGACCCGCAAATACGTCGAAAACTGGCTGCTGTGGGTCGTAGTTAACGTGATTAGCGTGGTGATCTTTGCCCTGCAGGGCGTCTACGCCATGTCGCTGGAGTACCTGATCCTGACCTTTATTGCATTAAACGGCAGCCGGATGTGGATAAACAGCGCGCGGGAACGAGGCTCACGCGCGCTGGTTGGCTAGTGGTGATGATGATGAACGTGACCGGAGGGCAGGGTATTGAGATCGCACTCCGGTCCGCTGCAGGGACGGTACTCCATCTGGATCGTCACGTGTGAAATCTCATAGTGATGGATTAGAAAGTGCTGGATGCGCTCCAGAAGCGCATCATGATCGTGCGGGGGAATAACCTGTACGTGCAGGGTCATCACCGACTTCTCTCCCACCGTCCAGACGTGCACATGGTGTACGTCGCGCACCTCCGGGATATCGCGGCGCAGATGGCGACGCAGCGCCGCAATATCCAGCGATACCGGCGCGCCCTCCAGCAGTTCGTTGACGCTCTCTTTAAGCAGCGTCCAGGCGCTGCGCAGCACCAGACAGGAAACCAGCACCGAGAGTATCGGGTCAACCGGCGTCCAGCCTGTCCACAGGATCACCAGCGCTGCAACAATCGCTCCCACGGAGCCGAGCAGATCGCCCAATACATGGAGCGCAGCGGCCCGCACGTTGAGGTTTTTCTCTTCGCTGCCGCGATGCAGGATCCAGAATGAGACGATGTTAGCGACGAGGCCCGCTATGGCAATGCCCAGCATAGTGACGCCCGCCACTGGCTGCGGGTGATAGAAGCGCGTAATGGCTTCCCAGACAATCATAAAGGTGATGGCGACCAGAGCGAGGGCGTTAACGAATGCCGCCAGGGTAGTGAGCCGCAGCCAGCCGAAGGTACGTTGGGCGCTCGGCGGACGGCGGGCAAAGCGTACGGCCAGCAGAGCAAAGAGCAGGGCAGCGGCATCGGTAAGCATATGACCCGCGTCTGCCAGCAGCGCCAGCGAGCCGGAGACAAGGCCGCCAATCACCTCGACCACCATAAACAGGGCGGTGACGCTAAAGGCCAATAGCAAACGACGGGCGTTGCCATCATGGTGTTCAGAAGGGGAAGCGTGTGAGTGGTGATGCGCCATGAGTTTTATTCCATTTTATATATTCTCAGCGACTTACATCATTGCAGATTTTTATTTCCTCGCCACAAAAAAATAAGGAGAGCCTTGGCTCTCCTCATCGTGCACATCAGCGTAATTACTGTGAAGTGCCGTCGGTTTTAGTATCAACGTCGTTGTTGATACCGTTACCGGTTTCCACTTTTTTATTCACGTCCGGGCAGCGACCGTCTTTACACATGCTGTTTTTATGGATGTCGTCTTTATCCATATGCTGACCGTCAGCGCTGGTTGAAGCCCCACCGTTGGAGTGCAGCATGCCGCCTGTAGAGGTACCGGTAGCGCCACCGGTTGCAGTGCCGGTAGTGTTAGTCCCGGTTGAGCCGGTAGCTGCGTTGGTGTTACCGGTATTGATATCGTTATTGTTTACGTTATTAGGCTGCAGATTCTGTTTAGCGCCCGGTGCTACTGCCCCGGCGTCTGCGGCCGCGTTAGCTGCGCCGTTGCTGTTAGATGCTGCGAGTGCTGCGCCGCTAGCCAGAGTCAGGGTAGTCGTCAGTAAAATTGTAGCCAGTTTATTCATTTTCATAATCGTGCTCCTGTTCTCGTCATTACATTGGATAGCGATATCCAACAGTGCAGATGCGAAACGGAATATTCGCTCAGTAGTGAAAGATGCCAATTCTTCCTAAAAAGGTAGAATGGAATCTGGATAAGAAATAAAAACAAAGTGTTTACAGGTAAAAAGTTTAGTCAGGTTGTCGACGTTCGCTAGCGGCTAACCCTTTTTTATCACTTTTCAGGAATATTCCGTACTCAGTGTAAAAGCCCGTTTACACTTTCTGACTGAGCCGTTAGATTGGAGGGATTGCACTCTCTGACATAAGTATGGCAAACGCTGGAACGATCATGAATTATCAGAACGACGATTTACGCATTAAAGAGATTAACGAACTGTTACCCCCTGTCGCGCTGCTGGAGAAATTCCCGGCGACGGAGACCGCAGCCAATACGGTTTCTCACGCCCGTAAGGCTATCCATAAGATCCTCAAAGGCAGCGATGACCGCCTGCTGGTGGTGATCGGGCCATGCTCAATTCATGACCCGGCCGCGGCCAAAGAGTATGCCGCTCGCCTGCTGACGCTGCGTGAAGAGCTGAAGGGCGAGCTTGAGATCGTGATGCGCGTCTATTTTGAAAAGCCGCGTACTACCGTGGGCTGGAAAGGGCTGATTAACGATCCGCACATGGATAACAGCTTCCAGATCAACGACGGTCTGCGCATTGCTCGCAAGCTGCTGCTGGAGATTAACGACAGCGGCCTGCCTGCGGCGGGGGAGTTCCTTGATATGATCACCCCGCAGTACCTTGCCGATCTGATGAGCTGGGGCGCCATTGGCGCGCGCACTACCGAATCTCAGGTGCACCGCGAGCTGGCGTCCGGGCTATCCTGCCCGGTAGGCTTCAAAAACGGCACCGATGGCACCATCAAGGTGGCGATTGACGCCATCAATGCTGCCGGGGCACCGCACTGCTTCCTCTCCGTCACCAAGTGGGGCCACTCGGCGATTGTGAATACCAGCGGCAACGGCGACTGCCATATCATCCTGCGCGGCGGTAAAGAGCCGAACTACAGCGCGCAGCACGTTGCCGAAGTGAAGCAGGATCTGGATAAAGCTGGGCTGGCACCGCAGGTGATGATCGACTTCAGTCACGCTAACTCCAGCAAGCAGTTCAAGAAGCAGATGACCGTGGGTGAAGACGTTTGTCAGCAGATTGCTGGTGGCGAGAAAGCGGTGATTGGCGTGATGATTGAGAGCCATCTGGTCGAAGGTAGCCAAAGTCTGGAGAGCGGTGAGCCGCTGGTCTATGGCAAGAGCGTGACGGATGCCTGTATCGGCTGGGAAGATACCGACGCTATTCTGCGTCAGCTGGCTAACGCGGTGAAAGCGCGTCGCGGTTGATAATCATGCCCGGCAGCGTTATGCCGCCGGGCACGTATTCATTACTTCGCTTTACCCTGGTTTGCTACCGCCGCCGCTTTTGCAGCGATTTCGTCAGCGTTACCCAGATAGTAATGTTTAATCGGCTTGAAGTTTTCGTCGAACTCATACACCAGCGGTACGCCGGTCGGGATGTTCAGCTCAAGGATCTCATCTTCACCCATGTCGTCCAGGTACTTCACCAGCGCACGCAGGGAGTTACCGTGAGCGGCAATGATCACGCGCTCGCCGCTTTTCAGGCGCGGCAGAATGGTTTCATTCCAGTAAGGGATCACGCGGTCGATGGTCAGCGCCAGGCTCTCGGTCAGCGGCAGCTCCTGCTCAGTCAGGGATGCGTAACGCGGATCGTGGCCCGGGAAGCGCTCATCGTCTTTGGTCAGCGCTGGCGGAGTCACCGCGAAGCCGCGACGCCACTGCTTAACCTGCTCGTCACCGTACTTCTCAGCGGTTTCCGCTTTGTTCAGGCCCTGCAGCGCACCGTAGTGACGCTCGTTCAGTTTCCAGGATTTCTCTACCGGCAGCCAAGCCTGATCGAGTTCATCAAGGACATTCCACAGGGTGTGGATAGCGCGTTTCAGCACGGAGGTGTAGGCAAAATCAAAGCTGAAGCCTTCTGCTTTCAGCAGTTTACCTGCTGATTTTGCTTCGCTCACGCCTTTCTCGGACAGGTCAACATCGTACCAGCCGGTGAAGCGGTTTTCGTTGTTCCACTGGCTTTCGCCATGACGAACCAGAACAAGCTTAGTAACAGCCATACTCTCTCCTTAATAAACCTGGTTGAATGATAACAATTCTCATTATATTGCCGAGGCGACGCCAGCAGCAACGCATAACCATTACCATAGCGAAAATAGTGGCGCAGTGTAAGGTGCTTGTGAAATCGGGGTTAGGATTTTGTCGGCAAACGGTGCTTATTTCAGCAGGATGGGCAAATATTTGCCTGTAGGCCCGGCAAGCGTAGCGCCGCC
>NZ_LR607338.1:1780226-1791004 GCF_902164725.1 Pseudescherichia vulneris
GGGCGTATCCAACTACTGCGGAATAAACTGATACTCGGTGACGCTCACGTACTCCGCGCCGGGGTGCAGGGTGGCATCAGGTTGCGGATATTCCGGATGGTTCGGGCTATCCGGCAGGAACTCGCTCTCCAGGGCCAGCCCCTGATACGCGCTGTACTCGCCCTGCTCGCGGGCAGGCGTGCCTTCCAGATAGTTGCCGGAGTAGAACTGCAGCGCTGGCGCAGTGGTATAGACGCTCATCTGCAGCTTCTTATCCGCCGACCAGAGGTGCGCCGCGGGCTGGCTGACATCGCCCTTCGCCTGCAGCAGGAAAGCGTGATCGTAACCCTTCACTTTCCGCTGATCGTCGTCCTGTAAAAAATCATCCGCGATGGTTTTCGGCTGGCGGAAGTCGAAGCTGGTGCCTTCAACCGCCTTCAGATCCTGATAGGGAATGCCGGTTTCATCCACCGGCAGGTACGCATCGGCCAGCAGTTGCAGCTGGTGGTCGCGCACGTCCGACTGCACGCCGTTAAGGTTAAAGTAGGCGTGATTGGTCAGGTTTACCGGGCAGGGCTTATCCACGGTAGCGCGGTACTCAATCGAGATGCGGTTATCCTCCGTCAGACGGAAGAGGGCGCTGGCATTCAGATTGCCAGGGTAACCCTGGTCACCGTCGGGGGAGGTCAGGCTCAGCAGCGCTTCGCTGTCGTTCTTACGCACGATGCGCCAGCGGCGCTTATCAAAGCCTTCCGGGCCGCCGTGAAGCTGGTTTTCGCCCTGGCTCGGCAGCAGCGAATAGCTCTGCCCGTCAAGGATGAAGCGGCTTTTGGCGATGCGGTTGGCGTAGCGTCCTACCGATGCGCCCAGATAGGCGGTCTGCTCCACGTAGCGTTGGGGCGTATTGCAGCCCAGCAGCGTCTCACGTACCGAACCGTCCGGCATCGGCACGCGTGCAGAGAGCAGAGTCGCGCCCCAGTCCATCAGGGTAACTACCATCCCCGCGCCGTTGCGCAGGGTGATCAAGCGGTATGCCAGCCCGTCAGGGGCCAGCGCAGGGGTTTCGTTTAGCACTGTCCAGCCCCCTCTGATGCTTTGCAGACGTAGAAAGTCTCTTTGATACCGGTTTTGGCTTCATACTGTGCCGCTACCGCGTCCTGAACCTGAGACACCAGCGCTTCCGGCACCAGCGCCACGATGCAGCCGCCGAAGCCGCCGCCGGTCATACGCACGCCGCCTTTATCGCCGATGGTCTCTTTAACAATCTCCACCAGGGTGTCGATCTGCGGCACGGTGATCTCGAAATCATCGCGCATGGAGGCGTGGGATGCCGCCATCAGCTCGCCCATCCGCTGCAGATCGCCTTTTTCCAGCGCGTCGGCCGCTTCCAGGGTGCGCTGGTTTTCAGTCAGCACGTGGCGCACGCGTTTGGCAACGAGCGGATCCAGCTCGGCGGCCACGGCGTTGAACTGCTCCAGAGAGACGTCGCGCAGGGCAGGCTGCTGGAAGAAGCGCGCCCCGGTTTCACACTGCTCGCGGCGGGTGTTGTACTCGCTGCCAACCAGGGTGCGTTTGAAGTTGCTGTTGATGATGATCACCGCCACGCCCTGCGGCATGGAGACCGCGCGGGTTCCCAGCGTGCGGCAGTCGAGCAGCAGAGCATGATCTTTTTTGCCGAGGGCCGAGATCAGCTGGTCCATGATGCCGCAGTTGCAGCCCACGAACTGGTTCTCCGCCTCCTGGCCGTTGAGGGCAATCTGTGCCCCGTCCAGCGGCAGGTGATAAAGCTGCTGGAAGACCGTACCCACAGCGACCTCCAGCGAGGCCGACGAGCTTAAACCTGCTCCCTGCGGCACGTTGCCGCTGATCACCAGATCCGCGCCGCCAAAGCTCTTATCGCGGTTGAGGAGGTGCTTCACCACGCCACGAACGTAGTTCGACCACTGCTGGCTGTCGTGGGCAAGGATCGGCGCATCAAGCGAGAACGCATCGGTCTGGTTGTCATAGTCGGCGGCGATAACGCGCACGGTGCGATCCGTCCGCGGCGCGGCGCTGATCACCGTCTGGTAGTCGATGGCGCACGGCAGCACAAAGCCGTCGTTGTAGTCGGTATGTTCGCCGATCAGGTTGACGCGGCCCGGAGCCTGAAACGTATGCGTGGCAGGGTAGCCGAATTTCTCAGCAAACAGAGATTGTGTTTTTTCTTTCAGACTCATGGTTAAACTCCTGATTCGCGAAAATGGATATCACTGACCGCTCGCAGGCGCTCGGCGGCCTGTTCCGCCGTCAGATCGCGCTGGGTCTCCGCCAGCATCTCGTAGCCGACCATAAACTTACGCACCGTCGCGGAGCGCAGCAGCGGCGGATAGAAGTGGGCGTGCAGCTGCCAGTGTGAATTCTCTTCGCCGTTAAACGGTGCCCCGTGCCAGCCCATGGAGTAGGGGAAGGAGCACTGGAACAGGTTGTCATAGCGGCTGGTTAACTTTTTCAGGGCCAGGGCGAGGTCACTGCGCTGGTCGTCGCTGAGATCGGTAATGCGCAGCACCGGGGCTTTCGGCAGCAGCAGTGTCTCAAACGGCCAGGCTGCCCAGTAGGGCACCACCGCCAGCCAGTGCTCGGTCTCGACCACGGTGCGGCTGCCGTCGGCCTGCTCGCGCTTCACGTAGTCCAGCAGCATCGGTGTGCCGTTGGCGGAAAAATAGTCCCGCTGCAGACGGTCTTCCCGTTCGATCTCGTTGGGCAGGAAGCTATTGGCCCATACCTGACCGTGCGGATGCGGGTTAGAGCAGCCCATCGCCGCGCCTTTATTCTCGAACACCTGCACCCAAGGGTAGGTTTCACCCAGCTCGGCGGTCTGCGCCTGCCAGGTCTGGACGACCTCTTCCAGCGCCGGGAGGCTCAGCTCCGGTAGCGTTTTGCTGTGGTCCGGCGAGAAGCAGATCACCCGGCTAACGCCGCGGGCACTCTGGCAGCGCATCAGCGGATCGTCACTCTCAGGCGCATCCGGTGTATCGCTCATCAGGGCGGCAAAGTCGTTGGTGAACACGAAGGTGCCGGTGTAGTTCGGGTTTTTATCGCCGGTGACGCGGGTATTGCCTGGGCAAAGGAAGCAGTCCGGATCGTGCGTCGGCAGCGTCTGCTGAGACGGCGTCTCCTGCGCGCCCTGCCACGGACGCTTGGCGCGATGAGGTGAAACCAGGATCCACTGACCGGTCAGCGGATTGTAACGGCGATGGGGGTGATCGACCGGGTTAAACTGTGTCATAGGATCCTCCTTAATCCGTATAGCCCTGCGGGTGACGTGACTGCCAGCGCCAGGTGTCCTGCGCCATCTCATCGAGAGAGCGGGTGACGCGCCAGTTCAGCTCTTTATCGGCGCGGCTGGCGTCGGCCCAGTAGGCGGGCAGATCGCCTTCGCGGCGCGGGGCAAAGTGATAGGTAATAGGTTTGCCGCAGGCTTTGCTGAAGGCGTTAACCACGTCCAGCACGCTGCTGCCCACGCCTGCGCCCAGGTTATAGATATGCACCCCGGCTTTGCCAGCCAGCGTCTGCATGGCAGCCACGTGGCCGTCGGCCAGATCCATCACGTGGATGTAGTCGCGCACGCCGGTACCGTCTTCGGTCGGGTAGTCGTTGCCAAAGATAGCCAGAGACTCACGGCGGCCTACCGCCACCTGAGCGATGTAGGGCATCAGGTTGTTCGGGATACCCTGCGGATCTTCACCCATATCGCCCGACGGATGCGCGCCAACCGGGTTGAAGTAGCGCAGCAGGGCAATGCTCCACTCCGGATCGGCTTTTTGCAGGTCGGTGAGGATCTGCTCCACCATCAGCTTGCTCTTGCCGTAGGGGCTTTGCGGCGTACCGGTGGGGAAGCTCTCCACATAGGGGATCTTCGGCTGGTCGCCGTAGACCGTAGCTGATGAGCTAAAGATAAGGTTTTTGACGTTTGCCGCACGCATAGCCGCCACGAGGCGCAGGGTGCCGTTAACGTTGTTATCGTAGTACTCCAGCGGCTTCGCTACGGATTCGCCCACTGCCTTCAGGCCAGCAAAATGGATCACCGTATCGATAGCCTGCTCGCGAAGCACATCGGCCAGCAGCGCTTCGTTACGGATATCGCCCTCGATAAAGGTAGCCTCTTTACCGCCCAGGCGGGCGATGACCGGCAGGACGCTTTGCTTACTGTTGCAGAGGTTGTCGAGGATAACGACGTCGTGACCGTTTTGTAACAGCTGTACGCAGGTATGACTCCCAATGTAACCGCTACCACCTGTAACCAGAACTCGCATATTTGGCTCCATTAACCCTATGTTATCTAATTACGATAGCATAACAGAGATGTAAAAAGTGTGACATGAACGAAAGTAGTGGAATCGCTTACACTAAAAAAACGCAGCGGAAATGGCGCTTCAAATGCTATGTAAAATCAAGCAATTAAAGCGCACTTATGCGCCTGGTCTGAAAAATGGCAACCAAACGGCCTAAGCCGGTTGGTCGATCTGGTAGTTATAGCTATCACCTTCGGGGACGAAATGCAGCCGGTGGGTAATACAGGCGGGAGCGTCCTGAGCATGATGGGAGACGAACAGCAGCTGGGTTTCTCCCTGGCCTATCAGCACGTCAACAAATCGACGGATCAGCTGGCGGTTAAGGGGATCGAGCCCCTGTAAAGGCTCATCGAGGATCAGCAGGGTAGGGTGCTTAACCAGCGCTCGGACGATCAACGCCAGCCGCTGCTGTCCCCAGGAGAGGCTATGGAAAGGGGCGTCGGCGGTGCGGGCATCGATACCTAAGATATCTAACCACCCCTGGACCAGCTTCTGCTGCTTATCCGACACCGCCTGGTAGATGCCAATCGAGTCAAAGTAGCCGGAGAGGATCACGTTACGCACCGTGGTGCTGACCCGATACTCCAGATGCAGGCTGCTGCTGACGTAGCCGATATGCTTTTTGATATCCCAGATGGTCTCGCCGCTGCCACGACGTACGCCAAACAGCGTCAGGTCATTGCTGTAACCCTGCGGGTGATCGCCCGTAATCAGGTTAAGCAAGGTCGATTTGCCCGCGCCGTTGGGGCCGATAATCTGCCAGTGCTCGCCGGGGTTCACGGTCCAGCTCAGATGGTTAATGATGGGCCGATCGTTGTAGGAGACCACACCATCGTTAAGTACAATACGCGGGGTATCTGCCGCCAGCAGATGGTGAGCGGGGGGCGCATCCGGCGGCGGCAGAGCCACGCCCGCCAGCGTCTCGCTGTGTGCCAGTTGGGCAATAAGCGCCTGCTCCAGCAGAGCCTGCTTTGCGCCGGTTTCGTTCAGGGTGCAATCCACCAGTACCCCGGCGTTGGCGACAAAATCTGGGATCTCATCAAAGCGGTTAAGCACCAGCACGAGGGTGATACCCTGGGCATTGAGCTGACCCAGCAGATCCGCCAGCTGGCTGCGAGAAGCGACGTCCAGCCCGTCAAAAGGCTCGTCCAAAATCAATAGCTCGGGATTGGTCATCAGCGCCTGGCACAGCAGGGTCTTGCGCGTTTCGCCGGTAGAGAGGTACTTAAAGCGGCGATCGAGCAGGGCGCTAATACCAAAGCGGGCGGCCAGCTCGGCGCAGCGTGTCGGATCTTTCACCTCATCCTGGATAATCTGTGCCGTGGTGCGGCCAGTATCCTCTTCGCCGGGGCTGAGCAGATCGGTGTTGTTCCGCTGCCACTCGTCGCTGACCAGCTTCTGCAACTGCTCAAAGGAGAGGCGGGTGACGCGGGCGAAGGTGCTCTCTCGCGTGCCTTTGAGCAGGGTAAGCTCACCGGCCAACGCTCTGGCGAGGGCCGATTTGCCGCTGCCGTTGGTGCCGACAAAGGCCCAGCTTTCTCCGGCACGCAGGGTGAGGTCGCTGATAGCGAGCGTGCGTGTATCGCTAAGACGAAACGTGCCTTGCGAAATATGCAATAACGACATGACGTATCCCATTTTTTGCAGCAGTAGTGCACAGAGATACGTGCTGCCGATGGGATTGTCAATGCTGGCGGCTTAGCAGAGGGTGGCGACGATAACCCGATCAGCGCTGAAGTAGGCGATTGCTTCGCTCTCTATCACCAGCCGGTCCGCCTGCTCCCGCGCAACGGTGGCGCACAGCGTCTGCCCGTCCGGGAGGGTCATCAACACTTCACTCTGCGCCTCGCCGTGCTCAATATGGCTGATGCGTCCCGGCAGCTGGTTATCGGCCCCGTCGGCAGCGGCGCTATCCTGAGTAATATTGATCCACGGCGCTTTTAACAGCACCAGCACCTCTTTGCCCTCGTCTAAGCCGAGACGCTCACCGCTGCGGGCGGTCAGGGCGACCTTCAGCCGGGTAGTGCCGTCCGCAAGCAGAACGTCGACGTGCTGCTGAACCTGGGAAAGCTCCCGGCCGGTGACCGTGCCGAACCACTGGTTGCGGGCGCTGGTCTGCAATGAGAAGCGAGAGATGGCCGCCAGCAGGCTGTTGAGGGGCAGGGCGTCGTCGTCGCTGAGCACGTCGAAGGCTTTCTGCTGGATCTGCGCCAGCAACTCGTAGAGCTGGATCAGCCGCTGGCCGTAGCGCGTAAGCTGCGCACCGCCGCCGCCTTTACCGCCGGTTGCGCGGTCAACCAGCGGCTGCTCGCTGAGCTGGTTCATCTCGTTGATGGCGTCCCAGGCGCTTTTATAGCTGATGCCAGCGTTCTTTGCGCCCTGGCTTATGGAGCCGGTCTGTTCTATCTGTTTGAGGAGAGTAATGCGTCGGGGATCGGCAAACAGCCGCTGCTGGAGCCGGAGGGTAAGGAGGATTTCAGCCTGCATAGTCAATCCTTGCAAAAGGGGTATTGTGCCGTAAATGCGCACCGGCGCAATGGGCATCGCACAAAAGGGACGTGTAATTCCGCGCCACCAGGTTAGAATGATAACTTCACTATATCTGGAGTAGACCATGTTAGAGTTATTGAAAAGTCTGGCATTCGCGGTGATCATGGTACCCGTGGTGATGGCCATCATTCTGGGGGCAATCTACGGCCTCGGCGAAGTGTTTAACATTTTTTCCGGCATTGGTCACAAAGATCGGTCCAGAGAGTCCCGCTAGTTTCTTAAAAACGCCCGCTGCTGCGGGCGTTTTGCTATTCAAGCTTTTTTATCCGTTGCCGATATCTGTTTTACATCAGGGTTACCGCTTAAGCGGTACAAATTAACCCTTAAAAACCCGAGGGTTATCGTTATATTGTGAAGTATATAACGTTACTCACAGGAGTCAGATATGGCACGTTCGGGATTACGCTTGTTAGCAGGCGCAACATTAACGCTCTCACTCGTAGGCCATGCCCTGGCTGACGAGGGAAAAGTCACGGTATTTGCTGCCGCGTCGCTGACGAATGCGATGCAGGATATCGCTACCGCCTATACGAAAGAGAAAAAAGTGAAGATTGTCTCTTCGTTTGCCTCCTCCTCAACGCTGGCACGTCAGATTGAGGCCGGTGCGCCTGCCGATCTCTTTATCTCTGCCGATCAGAAGTGGATGGACTACGCGGTAGAGAAGAAAGCGATTGATACCGCCAGCCGTGAAACGCTGCTTGGCAATAGCCTGGTGGTGGTTGCGCCAAAAGCGAGCGCCCAGGGTGAGATCGCGATTAACGATAAAACCAACTGGACCCGCCTGCTGAAGGGCGGCCGTCTGGCGGTAGGCGATCCGGAGCATGTCCCGGCAGGTATCTACGCCAAAGAGGCGTTACAGAAGTTAGGAGCCTGGGATACGCTGTCGCCGAAGCTTGCCCCGGCAGAGGACGTCCGTGGCGCGCTGGCGCTGGTAGAGCGCAACGAAGCCCCGCTGGGCATTGTCTACGGCTCTGATGCGGTCGCCAGCAAGGGTGTGAAGGTGGTCGGCACCTTCCCGGAAGATTCGCATAAAAAGGTGGAATACCCGCTGGCTATCATCGACGGGCATAAAGACGCCACGGTAAGCGCGTTTTATGACTATCTGAAGGGCCCGCAGGCTTCTGAAATCTTTAAACGTTACGGATTTACGACGCACGAATGATATTGACCGATCCCGAATGGCAGGCGGTATTGCTGAGCCTGAAAGTCTCCTCCCTGGCTGTTTTCTTCAGCTTGCCCTTTGGGATCTTCTTTGCCTGGCTGCTGGTCCGCTGTACGTTTCCAGGCAAAGCCCTACTCGATAGCCTGCTGCACCTCCCGCTCGTGCTGCCTCCCGTGGTAGTAGGTTACCTGCTGCTGGTGGCGATGGGTCGCCGGGGCATCATCGGCGAGTGGCTCTACGACTGGTTTGGTCTCACCTTTGCCTTTAGCTGGCGCGGCGCGGTGCTGGCGGCGGCGGTGATGTCGTTCCCGCTGATGGTGCGGGCCATTCGCCTGGCACTGGAGGGGGTTGACCTCAAGCTGGAGCAGGCGGCGCGTACCCTTGGGGCCGGACGCTGGCGGGTCTTTATGACCATCACGCTGCCGCTCACCCTGCCGGGCATTATTGTCGGGACGGTGCTGGCCTTTGCCCGCTCCCTTGGCGAGTTTGGCGCGACCATTACCTTTGTCTCTAACATCCCCGGCGAAACGCGCACCATTCCGTCGGCGATGTATACCCTGATCCAGACCCCCGGCGGCGAAAGCGCGGCGGCGCGGCTCTGCCTGATCTCCATTGTGCTGGCGCTGATTTCGCTGCTGGTGTCCGAATGGCTGGCGCGCCTTAGCCGCGAGCGGACGGGGAGATAGATCATGTTAGAACTCGATTTTACCCAGACGCTCGGCACGCACCGGCTGCGCGTTGAGGCGAATTTGCCCGCCAGCGGCATCACCGCCATCTTTGGCGTCTCCGGGGCCGGAAAAACCTCGCTGATTAACGCCGTCGGTGGCCTGACGCGCCCGCAGCAGGGGCGCATCGTGCTCAACGAGCGGGTATTGAACGATACCGAGAAAAAAATCTGCCTGCCGCCGGAGAAGCGACGGATTGGCTACGTCTTCCAGGACGCGCGGCTTTTTCCGCACTATAAGGTGCTTGGCAACCTGCGCTACGGCATGGCGAAAAGCATGGCCGGACAGTTTGACCGGCTGGTGGGTCTGTTGGGCATTGAGCCGCTGCTCGACAGGCTACCGGGCAGCCTCTCTGGCGGAGAGAAACAGCGGGTGGCGATTGGCCGGGCGCTGCTCACCGCCCCAGAGCTGCTGCTGCTCGACGAGCCGCTGGCCTCGCTGGATATCCCCCGCAAGCGCGAGCTGCTGCCTTACTTACAGCGGCTGGCGCGGGAGATCAATATCCCGATGCTCTACGTCAGCCACTCGCTGGATGAGATCCTGCATCTTGCCGATAAAGTGATGGTGCTGGAAGCTGGCGAGGTGAAAGCCTTTGGCAACCTGGAGGATATTTGGGGCAGCCGGGTGATGAATCCGTGGCTGCCACCAGAGCAGCAGAGCAGCGTGCTGAAGGTCAGCGTGCTGGAGCACCATCCGCACTATGCCATGACCGCGCTGGCGCTGGGCGATCAGCACCTGTGGGTCAACAAGCTCGACAGCCCGCTACAGACGGCGCTGCGCATCCGCATTCAGGCCTCGGACGTGTCGCTGGTATTGCAGCCGCCGGTCAACAGCAGCATCCGCAATATCCTGCGAGCGAAGGTGGCCCAGTGCTACGACGACCAGGGCCAGGTTGAAGTCCAGCTGGAGGTGGGCAGCCGCACGCTCTGGGCGCGTATCAGCCCGTGGGCCAGGGATGAGCTGGGCATCAAGCCTGGCCTGTGGCTCTACGCGCAGATCAAGAGCGTCTCGATCACCACCTGATTACAGCAGGTAGGTGCCACTCAGTACTTTAGTCTATATGTCATTGACCAGTTTTGATTTTGAAATGGGTGAAATGGTACATAGACAACTGCGTCATCATCAAAATCGGTAGTTAGAACGAAAGTATTGTGCGTTGTATAATTATTCGTCATGGTTAGACGGAGCGAGTAAATGGATACTACTGAAACATTGAATGGTACGTACTTCTACGGCGGGTTATCAAACCTAACACCACAACAGCTATGGTGGGCTATAACCATCGCCGTTGTGAGCGATCATCTGGGGATCTCAGCGGTTGATGCTGCACTGGTTATATCAGGACAACCAATTTTAACTACGAGGGGTAAACCTCGTGGGACAACTCCAGGAACATCAATTGCCTCCAAGTACATCAGCACATGGCTGAACTATAAACTGCCACGTGAGATCAGATTACCAACACTGACAGGTAAAACCATCACCTCGTTACATTTTAGCTCCACCAATAACTTGGGGCGTTTCGTCGGTCGTAATGTACCTTGGCTCGGTTGGGCTATTACATTTACAACGATTTATGACATTCAACGAGATGTTAGAGATACCTATAACCGTGTAGTGACTCCTAAAGACCGCATTCAGTGGACGTACTTCTAATGAGAGATATCGAGAAAGAGATTATTAATTTCATCGATCAGGAATATAATCCTAAAAAGTATTTTATTTTTGGGCCAAAGCGAACTATCACGCTTGATACGAGCATCAGGGATGATCTCAAGCTCGTTTTCGAAGACAGCGAAGAGTTATTACAAGAGTACTTCAAGCGTTGGAACGTAGATTCAGAAGGATTTGAGATACTTAACTATCTAAATCCAGAGTATCTTGGAAGTAAAGAACCTGATCCGCATAAGCCACTAACAGTTGGTATGCTCGTTGAAAGTGCTAAAGCTGGGCGTTGGTTATATAGTTGAATAACACATTAATGTTCATTTTAGATGCCCAATTGATGGGCATTTGTTATTTTAATATTAA
>NZ_LR607338.1:1793357-1794636 GCF_902164725.1 Pseudescherichia vulneris
GAGCGCCAGCGCCAGCGCCTGAAGCGAAGAGGGAAGCAGGGTCTTTGTGGCGGTCAGCAGCGTGCCGTCTAAATCCAGTGCAATAACTCGCGAGGTCATATCGGGTTCCAGGTAGAGAATGAAATTCAACTCGTTACGCATGGTACACCCGCATGATGGCCTGACAAAACGTCGGGCAGAAATAGAGCATTCGCCGCTAAAAAAGACTATCGTGGTTATCTATCTCACTGCTTTTGCGATCAAGGAGAATTTATGCAGCAAACCGTTTATACCGCCAGCCCCGAGAGCCAGCAGATCCACGTCTGGCGACTGAACGACGAAGGTACGCTGACCCTGGTGCAGGTCGTTGACGTGCCGGGCCAGGTGCAGCCGATGGTGGTGAGCCCAGACAAGCGCTTTCTCTACGTTGGCGTGCGCCCGGAGTTTCGCGTGCTGGCCTACCGCATCGCCCCGGAAGATGGTGCGCTGACCTTCACCGCAGAAGCGCCGCTGTCCGGTAGCCCGACGCACATCTCCACCGATCGCCAGGGCCGCTTTCTCTTTACCGCCTCCTACAACGCGGGCAGCGTCAGCGTTACCCCGCTCAACGACGGCCTGCCGGGCGAGATTACTGCCCTGGCCGAGGGTCTGGACGGGTGCCATTCCGCCAATATCTCTCCGGATAACGCCACCCTGTGGGTTCCGGCGCTGAAGCAGGATCGCATCTGCCTGTTTACCCTTGGCGATAACGGCCAGCTTACCGCGCAGACCCCGGCTGAAGTGACCACCGTTGAAGGGGCAGGCCCGCGCCATATGGCCTTCCACCCAAACCAGCAGTACGCCTACTGCGTCAACGAACTCAACGGCTCGGTAGACGTGTGGCAGCTTAGCAATGCTCACGGTCAGATCGAGTGCGTGCAGACTCTGGATATGATGCCTGCCGACTTCGCCGATACCCGCTGGGCGGCGGATATTCACATTACCCCAGACGGGCGTCACCTCTACACCTGTGACCGTACCGCCAGCATCATAACTATCTTTAGCGTTTCGGAAGATGGCAGCGTGCTGGCCGTGGAAGGCTTCCAGCCCACCGAAACCCAGCCGCGCGGCTTCAACATCGACCACAGCGGTAAATACCTGATTGCAGCAGGGCAGAAGTCGCACCATATCGCGCTGTATGCGATTGAGGGCGCGCAGGGTCTGCTGGAAGAGAAGGGGCGCTATGCCGTTGGGCAGGGGCCAATGTGGGTGGTGGTGCACGCGCATTAATGCCTAAGACCCGTAACGCCGGGCGGCGGCT
>NZ_LR607338.1:1795995-1809145 GCF_902164725.1 Pseudescherichia vulneris
GGATGACGCTATTGCGCGTTGGTAGGCCCGGCAAGCGTTGCGCCGCCGGGCGTTAAGGCGGGTTACTGCTTCGGTGCGTCGACGACCTGGCTGCCTACGCCGCGGTTGTTGAACTCCCACATGCGGTTAAAGCTGGCGTCGTTAAGGTCACGCGTGACGTTGCCTTTATCGTCCACCGCGCCGGTGTTGCCGGAGAACGGACGTTTAGACACGGCGGCATCGCCCCAGGGTTTAGCCATGTTGAAGCCTTCGTTGATTACGCTGTCGCGGATCACTACCTGGCCGTTGGTCGCCTGATCGACGTCCATCGAGCGGCCGAGCTGGGCTACGCCGTCACCGGCCGCAGTAAAGCGGCTGTTGGTCGCCAGGAAGCCGTAGAAGATATTGGAGAGCGTTGCCGGAGCGAAGACGTAGGCTTCCTGCTGGGTGCGGGAGTTCACCACGCGGAAATCGGTGTTATCAAATACCACCGCGCCACGGCCAGCAACGATATCCACATCGCCCTCAACGTAGCTGTTGGTGACCAGGGTACGGGTCTGGCGATCGTTACGCAGAGTGTTATCCACGCCGCTGTTGGTCACGAAGAAGGTATTCTGGCGACCCAGAATGTTGACGTTGTTGATCTGGACCTTATCGCCATCACTGCGCAGGGCTACAGCCTGGTGATTACCCGCGTCAACGCTGTCGCCAAGGTTGTTTTCGATGGTCAGGTTCTGCAGTTGCAGACCGTTATTCTGCGACCAGAAGACCGCTGAACACATCACGCCTACGCTGGCGCTGCCTTTACGCTGGCAGGCGTCAAACATATACCACGCAGGTTTACCCGGCATATATTTCCCGCCTGGGTTCACCAGACGACGCCAGCTGTTACCGTCAATTTCGGAATCCACGGCCAGGCCAATCTTCACCTCGGCGGCTTTGTCGCCCGTACCGTAAATCGTCAGACTGCCCGGCGCGGCCGGAACAAATACGGTGCCTTCATACTCACCCGGCAGAACAGCAATGTACTGGCGATCGCTGGTGTGCTTGTTGATGGCTGCATCAACCGCCGCCTGGATAGAGGTGTGCGTCACGCCCGCCGTGCCCGCCGGACCGACAACAAAGGTCGGCTGTGCAGGCAGACGAATAGCGGACGGGCTCCACGGGGCCGCGTTCTGATCCATCGATGAGAAGTAGTGAGCAGGGACAAAATTCTGCGCTTCGTTAGCGGACAGCACCGGACGCGCTGCGTTACCGGGGGCGGCCTGCGTGGAAGGACGCTGATCCGGCGGCGTTGAGCTGCAGGCAGTCAGCGTCACGCCAAAAGCCAGGGCCAGCGTCAGACGGGAAACCGAAAATGTGTTCAAGAGGTACTCCAGACGTAATAGTTAAATAAGTTGCTATCAAGCCTGCTTTTTTATACTAAGTTGGGCGAAACGGGAAGCCGATTGTGTGAATCGGCTTCAATATCGTGTTGATTAGCTATAGAGGGCGGTGATCGATGCACGATCGAGAGAGTGGAAGTGGATATTAAACCCAACCATTGCGCCGCTGGCATCTGCATCGACGTCCAGCTTCTCCACGTCCAGGGCATGAACGGTGAAGATGTAGCGATGGGTTCTACCCTTCGGCGGTGCCGCGCCGCCGTACCCGGCCTTACCATAGTCGGTACGGGTCTCCAGCGCACCCTCGGGCAGAGGAACCAGCGACGAGCCGGAACCCTGCGGCAGCACGCGGGTATCAGCGGGCAGGTTCACCACCACCCAGTGCCACCAGCCGGAGCCGGTAGGCGCATCGGGATCGTAGCAGGTGACGGCAAAGCTCTTGCAGCCCGGCGGTACCTCGTCCCAGGCCAGATGCGGCGAAATATTGTCGCCCTCGTAGCCCATACCATTAAAAACATGGCGATTATGTAGCTTTTCGCCCTCGCGAATATCCTGGCTGATAAGTCTCATCGTTGCTCCTCTGTGAGTGGTCAACCCTAAGGCTAGAATAGCCCGTGCATTCTCAAGGCGCAAAATGTGCGGGATGGGCCACCGCCGCCAGCACCGCGTCCGTCAGCTTACTGAGCTGTTCCGACGAGATGACGTAGGGCGGCATCAGGTAGATCAGCTTGCCAAAGGGGCGGATCCAGACGCCCTGTTCGACAAAGAAGCGCTGCAGGGCGGCCATGTTCACCGGCCGGTGGGTTTCGATGACGCCGATAGCCCCCAGCACCCGCACGTCGGCCACCGTCTCTGCGGCTCTCGCCGGTGCCAGCTCGCGTTTCAGTTGCGCCTCAATGGCAGCAACCTGCACCTGCCACTCGCCGCGCTCCAGCAGCTCAAGGCTGGCGTTCGCTACCGCGCAGGCCAGCGGATTACCCATAAAGGTCGGGCCGTGCATAAAGCAGCCTGCTTCGCCGTTGCTGATGGTTTCAGCTACCTCGCGGGTGGTGAGCGTCGCTGACAGGGTCATCGTCCCGCCGGTCAGCGCCTTGCCGAGGCAAAGAATGTCCGGGGTAATGTCCGCATGCTCGCAGGCAAACAGTTTACCGGTGCGGCCAAAGCCGGTGGCGATCTCATCGGCAATCAACAGGATCCCCTCCCGGTCGCACATTCGGCGGATGCGCTTAAGCACCTCCGGATGGTAGAGGCGCATCCCGCCCGCGCCCTGCACAATCGGCTCCAGAATAACGGCGGCAATCTCATGGCGATGGGCGGCCATCAGGCGGGCAAAGCCCACGATGTCCCGCTCGTCCCATTCGCCGTCGAAGCGGCTCTCCGGCGCGGGGGCAAAGAGGTTGTCCGGCAGGTAGCCCGCCCACAGGCTGTGCATGGAGTTATCCGGATCGCACGCCGACATCGCGCCAAAGGTATCGCCATGATAGCCCCGGCGGAAGGTCAGGAAGCGACGGCGCGGCTCTCCCTTCGCCTGCCAGTATTGCAGGGCCATCTTCATCGAGACCTCTACCGCTACCGAGCCGGAATCGGCCAGGAAGACGCACTCCAGCGCCTCAGGGGTCATGGCCACCAGCTTGCGGCAGAGCGCAACCGCCGGCGCATGGGTAATGCCGCCAAACATCACGTGCGACATCGCATCGATCTGCGTTTTCATCGCCGCGTTGAGGTGCGGATGGTTATAGCCGTGGATAGCCGCCCACCATGAGGACATGCCGTCAACCAGCTGCTCGCCGGAAGCAAGCTGAAGCTCGCAGCCCTGCGCAGACTGCACCGGATAGACCGGCAGCGGGGAGGTCATGGAGGTATAGGGGTGCCAGATATGGCGGCGGTCAAAGGCGAGATCGTCCTGGGTCATAATCGACTTGTAAACCAAATTAAAAAGATTTAGGTTTACGATCATAACCCAAACATGAACTCATTTCACCTTTTGGAGAAGCCCCATGGCTCACCACGCACGTTGGACACTGTCGCAAGTTACCGAGCTGTTTGAAAAACCGCTGCTCGACCTGCTGTTTGAAGCGCAGACCATTCATCGTCAGCACTTCGACCCTCGCCAGGTTCAGGTCAGCACCCTGCTATCGATCAAAACCGGGGCCTGCCCGGAAGATTGCAAATACTGTCCGCAAAGCTCGCGCTACAAAACTGGGCTGGAGACGGAGCGCCTGATGGAGGTGGAGCAGGTGCTGGACTCGGCCCGCAAGGCTAAAAATGCCGGATCGACCCGCTTCTGCATGGGGGCGGCGTGGAAGAACCCGCACGAGCGCGATATGCCCTATCTGGAGCAGATGGTGCAGGGCGTAAAAGCGATGGGCCTGGAGGCCTGCATGACCCTCGGCACCCTTGATGAAACCCAGGCCCAGCGGCTGGCGTCGGCGGGGCTGGACTACTACAACCACAACCTCGACACCTCTCCGGAGTTCTACGGCAACATCATCACCACCCGTACCTATCAGGAGCGTCTCGACACCCTCGATAAGGTACGCGACGCGGGCATTAAGGTCTGCTCTGGGGGCATCGTTGGACTGGGCGAAACGGTCAAGGATCGCGCGGGCCTGCTGCTCCAGCTGGCAAACCTGCCAACGCCGCCGGAGAGCGTGCCGATCAACATGCTGGTGAAGGTGAAGGGCACCCCGCTGGCGGATAACGACGACGTCGACGCCTTCGATTTTATCCGCACCATCGCAGTGGCGCGAATTATGATGCCGACATCGTTCGTGCGCCTCTCCGCCGGACGCGAGCAGATGAACGAGCAGACCCAGGCGATGTGCTTTATGGCGGGTGCCAACTCTATCTTCTACGGCTGCAAGCTGCTCACCACCCCGAACCCGGAAGAGGACAAAGACGTCCAGCTGTTCCGCAAGCTTGGGCTGAACCCGCAGCAGACCGACGTGATGAATGGCGATAACGAGCAGCAGCAGCACCTGGAGCAGCAGATCTTTAACGCCGACACCGACCAGTTTTACAACGCGGCGGCGCTATGAGCTGGCAGCAGCGCATCGATACTGCGTTAGCGACCCGGCATGCCGCCGACGCCCTGCGTACGCGCCAGGTGGTCGAGCAGGGCGCGGGGCGCTGGCTGACCCTGGGCAACAGCCGCTACTGCAACTTCTCCAGCAATGACTATCTCGGCTTAAGCCAGCATCCGGCTATCGTGCGTGCCTGGCAACAGGGGGCTGAGCAGTACGGCGTGGGCAGCGGTGGCTCCGGACACGTCAGCGGCTATACCCGGGCGCACCATGCGCTGGAGAGCGAGCTGGCCGACTGGCTAGGCTACCCTCGGGCGCTGCTGTTTATCTCCGGTTTTGCCGCCAACCAGGCGGTGATTGCCGCCCTGACCGGTAAAGAGGATCGCATCGTGGCGGATAAGCTCAGCCACGCCTCGCTGCTGGAGGCCGCCAGCTTTAGTCCGTCTCAGCTGCGGCGCTTTGCCCATAATGATGTCGGCCAGCTCGCTGCGCTGCTGGATAAACCCTGCAACGGCCAGCAACTGGTGGTGACCGAAGGCGTCTTCAGCATGGACGGCGACAGCGCGCCGCTGGTCGCCATTGCGGAGCAGGCACGCGGTGCCGGAGCCTGGCTGCTGGTGGATGATGCCCACGGCGTTGCCGTCACCGGTCACCAGGGGCGCGGCAGCTGTCAGCAGCAGGATGTGAAACCCGAGCTGCTGGTGGTGACCTTTGGCAAAGGCTTCGGCGTCAGCGGCGCGGCGGTGCTGTGCAGCGAGGCGGTTGCCACCTACTTCGAGCAATTTGCTCGTCATCTGATCTACAGCACCTCTATGCCTCCCGCCCAGGCCGTGGCCCTCAGCGCCGCGCTGAGCGTGATCCGGGGAGAGGAGGGCGACCACCGTCGGGCGGCGCTTGCGGCGCTCATTCAGCGTTTTCGCCGCGGTGCAGTTGAGTTGCCGGTGCGCATCACCGATTCCCAAAGCGCCATCCAGCCGCTGATCGTTGGCGATAACAGCCGGGCGCTGAGCCTGGCGGAGCAATTGCGACAAAAAGGGTGCTGGGTGACGGCTATTCGTCCTCCCACTGTCCCCGCAGGTACGGCGCGTCTGCGCCTGACCCTGACGGCGGCCCATCAGCCGGAGGATATCGATCGTCTGCTGGAGGTCCTGTATGAGCCTGGTGAATAAGCGCGCGGTGGCGGCGGCCTTTGGCCGGGCGGCGCAGAGCTACGACAGCCATGCTCAGCTGCAACGCCAGAGCGCGGATCTGCTGCTGGCGAAGCTGGGTGAACGCCGTCCAGCGAGCGTGCTGGACGCGGGCTGCGGGCCGGGCAGCATGAGCCGCTACTGGCAGGATGCGGGGGCGGAAGTGACCGCCCTCGATCTCTCCTTGCCGATGCTCAGACAGGCGCAAAGTCAGCAGGCCGCCCGGCACTATGTTGCGGCAGATATTGAGGCGCTGCCTCTGGCCGACGCCCGGTTCGATCTCGCCTGGAGCAACCTTGCGGTGCAGTGGTGCAACGATCTCGGCCAGGCGCTGGGGGAGATGCATCGCGTCGTGCGCCCTGGCGGGGCGGTGGCCTTTACCACCCTGGCGGGCGGATCGCTGCCGGAGCTGCACCAGGCTTGGGGGGCGGTAGACAGCCGCCCCCACGCAAACCGATTTTTAGCCGACGAGACGCTGGCGGAAACCGTTAGCGCCTGGCGTGGTCGGTGGGGCGTGGAGCACATCACGCTGGACTTTGACGACGCCCTGGCGGCCATGCGCTCGCTGAAGGGCATCGGCGCGACGCACCTGCATGCAGGCAGACATAACACGCCCCTGACCCGCGGCCAGCTTCAGCGTTTGCAGCTGGCGTGGCCACAGCAGCAGGGCAGATGCCTGCTGACCTATTCACTTTTTTGGGGAGTTATTGAACGTGACTGAACGTTACTTTGTTACCGGCACGGATACCGAGGTCGGTAAAACGGTCGCCAGCTGTGCGCTGTTGCAGGCCGCCGCCCAGGCGGGATGGCAGACCGCAGGCTATAAACCGGTCGCCTCCGGCAGTGAGATGACCCCAGAGGGGCTGCGTAACAGCGATGCGCTGGCGCTAAAGCACAACAGTACCCTGGCCCTGCGCTACGAGGCCGTGAACCCGTACACCTTTGCTGAGCCCACCTCGCCGCATATCGTCAGCGCCGCCCTCGGACAGCCTATTGAGGCCGAAACGCTCTCGGCAGGGCTGCGCACGCTGGAGGCGCAAGCGGAGTGGGTGCTGGTGGAGGGAGCAGGAGGCTGGTTTACGCCGCTCTCGGAGACCCTGACCTTTGCCGACTGGGCTACCCAGGAGCAGTTGCCGGTAATTTTAGTGGTGGGCGTTAAGCTTGGCTGCATCAACCATGCGGTACTGACCGCCCTGGCGGTGCAGCAGGCGGGACTGCGGCTGGCGGGCTGGGTCGCTAATGACGTGGTACCGCCGGGAAACCGCCACGCTGAGTATCTGGCAACGCTTAAACGCATGCTGCCCGCCCCCTTCCTCGGGGAGATCCCGTGGCTGGAGAACGCCACGCCGGAGAGTAACATCGGCCACTGGCTCGATCTCAGTGCGTTAGGTTCGGCGTCATCCACTGAGAAAGCAGCGGATCGTCCAGCTGCGTAACGCTTCCCTGGGCCACGTTGCGTCCCTGATGCAGGAGATAGAAGCGGTCGGCGACGCGGCGCACAAAGGTCAGATGCTGCTCCGCCAGCAGGATAGTCATGCCAAACTCCTGGTTCAGGCGCACCAGCAGGTTACCCAGCTTATGGATAAAGGCCTGGCCCAGCCCTCGGGTCGGCTCATCCAGGATCAACAGGCGCGGGCGGGTCACCAGCGCCCGAGCCAGCGCCAGCTGATGCTGGTTATCTTCTGACAGTCCGGCGCTCTTAACCTGGCGCAGGGCATACAGCTCGGGAAAGAGATCGTAGATATCCCGCGTCACCGCGCTGCCAGGCTCGCCTACCGCCAGCCAGGCAATGTGTAAATTCTCCTCCACCGTGAGTTGGGAAAAGATCCGCCTCTCCTGCGGTACGCACGCGATGCCCATCGCCGGGCGATCCTCCATTTTTACCTGCAACAGGTTGAGCGGGGCCGCCCCGGCATCCTGCCAGGTCATGCTGCCGCTCTCCACGGGCAGATTACCAGAGATGCAGTTGACCAGCGTGGTTTTCCCCATCCCCGGCAGCCCCATTACGCAGGTGCAGGTGCCAGGGATAAGATCAAGATCGACATTCCATAGCGTATGGCGATCGCCGTAATAGTGATTCACTGCACGTAAGCTCAACATCGGTTCATCTCCAGGACCTCGTCTGTAAACGATATGTTGCAAAAGCCTTGCCAGAAGCGTGATATGCTCTGTTTTTCGGAGCAGGATGACGAAAAAACGCTAAATTCCTCTTTTCCGCCGGTTTGCCTGATTGCATCTGCACGTTATTAGTGCTAGACCCGGGCGGATCTGATTTTTGCTGGTGCAGTCGCATCGGAATGCGCCAAAAAAAGGTGGGAAAATTTTTTTACCTGCGTACCGTTTCGCAAAATGCGATTTTCGCTGAGTCGCAGAGGGTACGGGCTGGCGACAGTTATCCACTATTCCTGTGGATAACCTTGTGCATTAGAGTTAGAAAACACGTGCAAAGCGAGAGAACACGCGGCTTAGGCATGAATTGATGCGAAACGCGGCTTTTTCTATAACTAATATAAAATCAACAGGTTAAATAAAAGCAATGCGTGTAAGAAAAGTGTCACCCACTGACACAAAACTTTCACTACCCGACTTGACAAATGTTAAATCGCAAAAAGTTCTGGGGATAAGATATTTTTTTTAGTTTTTAATTCTGTGCCAGGGGCAAATTTTCCTTATGGCACTTGAAATTGCCTTATGTAACACAGATATTCCCATCTGCCACTGGGTTTTCATCCAGTATAATTTATTGGCAAAATCCGCCGTCGCGAGTAAAATTACTCACCTGCCCGCTCATTCCTTCATCAGGTAGCCATTCATGAGTAAACCATTCAAACTGAATTCCGCTTTTCGTCCCTCTGGCGATCAGCCAGAAGCCATTCGCCGCCTGAAAGAGGGGCTGGAGGACGGACTGGCGCACCAGACCCTGCTCGGGGTAACCGGTTCAGGGAAGACGTTTACCGTTGCCAACGTGATCGCCGATCTACAGCGGCCGACGATGGTACTTGCGCCGAATAAAACCCTGGCGGCCCAGCTGTATGGCGAGATGAAGGAGTTTTTCCCGGACAACGCCGTGGAGTACTTCGTCTCCTACTACGACTACTACCAGCCCGAAGCCTACGTGCCGAGCTCCGATACCTTTATCGAAAAGGATGCCTCGGTGAACGAGCATATCGAGCAGATGCGTCTCTCGGCAACCAAAGCGCTGCTGGAGCGCCGTGACGTCGTAGTGGTCGCCTCGGTATCGGCCATCTACGGCCTCGGCGACCCCGATCTCTACCTCAAGATGATGCTGCACCTGACCATCGGCATGATCATCAATCAGCGCGATATTCTGCGCCGCCTGTCGGAGTTGCAATATACGCGTAACGATCAGGCCTTCCAGCGCGGCACCTTCCGCGTGCGCGGCGAGGTGATTGATATCTTCCCGGCGGAGTCGGACGACGTGGCGCTGCGCGTTGAGCTATTTGACGAGGAGGTTGAGCGCCTGTCGCTGTTCGATCCGTTAACCGGCCATGTTGAATCCACTATTCAGCGCTACACCGTCTACCCGAAAACCCACTACGTTACCCCGCGCGAGCGTATCGTGCAGGCGATGGAAGATATCAAGGTTGAGCTGGCGGACCGGCGCAAGACGCTGCTGGCCAACAACAAGCTGCTGGAAGAGCAGCGTATTACCCAGCGCACCCAGTTCGATCTGGAGATGATGAACGAGCTGGGCTACTGCTCGGGCATCGAGAACTACTCCCGCTACCTCTCCGGGCGCGGGCCGGGCGAAGCGCCGCCGACGCTGTTTGACTACCTGCCTGCCGACGGCCTGCTGGTGATTGACGAGTCCCACGTGACTATTCCGCAGATTGGCGGCATGTACCGCGGCGACCGGGCGCGTAAAGAGACGCTGGTGGAGTATGGTTTCCGCCTGCCGTCGGCGCTGGACAACCGTCCGATGAAATTTGAAGAGTTCGAGGGGTTAGCCCCACAGACCATCTACGTCTCGGCGACGCCGGGCAACTACGAGCTGGAGAAATCCGGGGAAGAGATTGTCGATCAGGTGGTGCGTCCTACCGGCCTGCTTGACCCGATTATCGAAGTGCGCCCGGTGGGCACGCAGGTGGACGATCTGCTGTCGGAGATCCGCAAGCGTGTCGCCATTAACGAGCGCGTGCTGGTCACCACGCTGACCAAACGCATGGCCGAGGATCTTACCGAGTATCTGGAAGAGCACGGCGAGAAGGTGCGCTACCTGCACTCGGATATCGATACCGTTGAGCGTATGGAGATCATCCGCGACCTGCGTCTGGGCGAGTTCAACGTGCTGGTGGGCATCAACCTGCTGCGAGAGGGGCTGGATATGCCGGAGGTGTCGCTGGTGGCGATCCTTGACGCCGATAAAGAGGGCTTCCTGCGCTCGGAGCGCTCGCTGATCCAGACCATTGGCCGTGCGGCGCGTAACGTCAACGGCAAGGCTATCCTCTACGGAGATAAGATCACGCCGTCGATGGCGAGGGCCATCAGTGAAACCGAGCGGCGTCGGGCGAAGCAGCAGGAGTACAATGAAGAGCACGGCATTACGCCGCAGGGCCTGAATAAGAAGGTGGTCGATATTCTGGCGCTGGGCGAGAACATTGCCAAGACCAAAGCCAAAGGACGCGGTAAATCCCGTTCGCCGGTGGTGGTGGACGAGTCCGAGCTGGCGCTGACGCCGAAGGCGCTGCAACAGAAGATCCACGAGCTGGAGGCGCAGATGCTACAGCACGCCCAGAACCTGGAGTTTGAAGAGGCGGCGCAGCTGCGCGATCGCCTCCATCAGCTTCGCGATCTCTTTATTGCGGCGTCGTAACCGCTGGAAATCGCACCCAGGCCCGTACGCCGGGCTTGGACGTGCGGTTATGCAGGTAGAACTGCGCATCGTGCAGCTGGGCGATGCGGCTGACGATGCTTAGCCCTAGCCCAATGCCGCCGTAGCGGCTGTCCATCCGCACAAAGGCTTTGCTGAGTTCTTTACTTTTCGCCTCGTCCACGCCGGGGCCTTCATCCTCCACCGCCAGTACCGGGGCAGGGGTCTGCTCAAGCTTGAGGGTTATTACGCTCCTCTCCGGGCTGTAGCGGTGCGCGTTCTCTACCAGGTTCCTGAGCAGCACCCGCAGCTGTACGGCATCCCCGCGCACCGCCACGTCCTCCTGACCCTCGGGCAGCGCCAGCGTCTGCTGGCGGGTGCTCAGCATCGTCTGTAGCTCATCCTGAAGAGGCAGCATAACGTCGCGGATCAGCATCACCTGCTGGTAGCTACCCGCCGAGAACGACTGTGCCATGCGCGCCAGCTGCAGCAGCTGGGAGACGCTCTCCGTCATCTGGTCAATACGTAAGATCAGGCGGCTAACGTCAACGGAGGGGTGGCTTTTTGCCAGCAGCTCCAGGTGCAGACGCAGCCCTGCCAGCGGGGTGCGCAGCTCGTGGGCCACGTCGGCAGTGAAGAGCCGCTCGCGGTCAAGCGTTAGGTTCAGGCGCGCTACCAGCTGGTTAATGGCCGAACTGACCGCCTCCACCTCTGCCGATGGATTATTGAGCACAATCGGCTGCAGGTTATCAGGGGTACGGATCTCCAGCTCCCGCTGGAGATCGCGCAGCGGACGGGTGATCAGCTTCACCGCCTGCATGCAGAGTAGCAGCGCCATGCCGATAATAAACAGGCTGGGTAGCAGCAGGCTGGCAACCGCCTCATGCACTTCATGTTCAATATGCGAATGGTTATTGTGCTTGTAGACCGCACTCTCTACTAAAAGCTGGATCTGCTCCTTACTCTCATGCCATAGCCAGAAGACGCTGATGACCTGAAAGAATACCAGGATAGAGCCAATGGTGAGCAGCAGACGTCCGTGCAGGGTCCAGTGGGCAGGGGATAGCCTCTTTTTTATCTTCTCTGGCATAGGGTCAGGTTGCCTGCTCCGTTTTAATCAGCTGATAGCCAAAACCACGCACCGTGCGGATGCGATCTTTACCAATCTTATCCCGCAGGTTATGGATATGCACCTCAAGGGTGTTGGTCGCTGGCTCATTATCCCAGTTGTAGATGTCATTATAGAGAATCTCCCGATGTACCGGGCAGCCCGCCTTGAGCATCAGGCGTGACAGCAGGGCATACTCTTTTGGCGTCAAATCCATTGACTGCCCGCCCAGCCACACCTGGCGGGTATTAACGTTCAGGCGCAGATCGTCAACGACAACTTCACTGTCGCCCTGGTTGTTATGGCGACGCAGCAGCGCCCGGATGCGGGCGTTAAGCTCCTCCAGCGCAAAAGGCTTAATTAGATAGTCATCTGCGCCAGCGTCCAGCCCGGAGATGCGATCTTCCACCGTATCGCGGGCGGTCAGGATCAGCACCGGCAGAGAGACCTTCTCCCGCCGCAGCCGCTGCAACAGATGCAGGCCATCTTCATCCGGCAACCCGAGGTCGAGCACAACCAGGCTATAGTGCCCAGACGCCAGGCTGAGCATCGCCTCCCGGCCAGTGCTCACGCCGTCGCAGGCGTAGCCCTCTGACTGCATGGCCAACATCAGCCCCTGCAACAGCAACGCATCATCCTCTACGATTAATATTTTCATTCACTATGACTCCCTGCACGCGGCCAAAATATCATCGGCTGGCTGGTAAACATGGGTCTGCACGCCCGTGATGCCCAGCATGGTTGAAAATAGATTGTCCTGCGAAAAAGCCTCGCTGGCAGCACGTTTTTGCAGGCATGCCTCACTCACCCGGTAGCGCTGCTGGAAATCGGGCGATAGCCAGATCAGCATCGGCACGTGTTTCTGTGACTCCGGCGCAATGGCATAAGGCAGGCCATGCAGATAGACGCCGTTTTCGCCTAAGGACTCGCCATGATCGGAAAGATAAACCAGGCTAGTGGTAAATTTATCCTGCTGCGACTGCAATAATTTTATCGCTTTATCGACGACATAATCGACATACAGTACCGTATTATCATAGGTATTCTTTAGCTGCTCTTGCGAGCAGGTTTGAATTTCATTGGTATCGCAGGTCGGGGTGAATTTCCTGAACTGTGGCGGATAGCGTTCGTAATAGGTCGGACCGTGGCTGCCAATGGTATGCAGGACGATCAGCCCGTCGCCTTGTAGCTTATCGATGTACTGCGCCAGACCGTGGAACAGAATATCGTCCCGGCACTCGCCGGCGGTGCAGTCATCCACCAGGTTCAGGGCCGTGACGTCCTGATGGGGAACCCGATCGCAGGCCCCTTTACAGCCGCCGTCGTTCTCGTTCCACAGCACCTGAATACCCGCGCGCTGGATAATATCTAACAACCCTTCCCGGTGGTGAGCGAGCTGCTCATCGTAGTTTTTGCGCGCCATCCCGGAGAACATGCAGGGAACGGAGACCGCCGTTACCGTGCCGCAGGAGCTGGTCTGGGGGAAGTAGACCACGTTATCCTGCTTCAGCCGGGGGTTGGTGTCGCGCCCGTAGCCGGAGAGGGAAAAATCCTCTGCCCGTGAGGTTTCGCCCACCACCAGAATAGTTAAATTCTTCTTCGTGCCCTGATGCATCTGCGGCACGAGGGTGGCGTCT
>NZ_LR607338.1:1809761-1837504 GCF_902164725.1 Pseudescherichia vulneris
TCAGCACCCCGGAGATCCCTATGGTCAGCAGCAGCTGGGGCGTGAGTAAAGCAAAACTCTCGGCCGGGGTAGTGTCAAGAATGCTGGCAATCATCGTACGGTCGATAATCACGCCGTAGGTCCAGATAAAGTACTGGGTTGCCGCGCAGAGCAAAATAAACAGGCAGACCAGCAGTCGATCCAGCCAGATAAACGAGGCCAGGGTGGTCAGAATATTGATCACGCAGAAGGCAACGATCGGCATTGATAAGAACACTGCCAGCGACCGCGCCGAATTTACCGGCAGCAGAGTATAGACCTGATGATAAAAAACGATGTTCAGCGCAACGGCGATATAAAACGAGAACAGGAGGGTAAAGGTCATGCGCCCTAAGGCTGGCCTGTAGAACGGGAACATACGCATACATAACTTCCTGAAAAGAGTATGCTGCGTATGTTCACAGAAGAGGGTTAAGGCAACCTTAAGTTGTTCAGAAAACTCTGGAAGGGTTAAAGGTCAGCCCAGCCGCTGGACGGCCTGCTCCAGCGCGACGCGTAGCAGATGACGATCGTGATGATGGGGAACATCGATGGCCTCAAGTACCTCTTGCACCACAATGCGGTCGCTGAGCGCTGCCGTTTCCGCATCAGGCCCGACCACGACGGCATCCACAATCCGTTTGCCGACGCGCTGCTCCAGCAGGGACAGCTTGGCGGGCAGATCCATCCGCGCCGCCTCGGCGCTCTGTTCTCTGCCTAAATTGTCGATATAGACCACCGGGGCAGGGGTACGGCGCAGCGCCTGGGCCAGATCGCCAAGCAGCACCAGCGGCATCAGGCTGGTGTAAAAGCTGCCGGGGCCAATCAGGATCAGATCCGCTTCGGCAATCGCCTCTATCGCTTCACGGGTGGCGGGCACGGATGGGAAGAGCATCAGCTCCTGAATGGGCGTTGTCAGCCCGTCGACGTTCACCTCGCCGTAGACCGTGTGCCCCTCGCTGTCGATAGCCATCAGATCCACCGGCTGCTCCGACATGGGGATCAGGAACGCATCTACCTTAAGCAGGTTACGAATTAAATTGATCGCCTCCAGAGGCCGGACGCTAAGGTGATCCAACGCCTTTAGCATCAGATTTCCGAGGTTATGCCCGGAAAGCTCGCCATTACCGGTAAAACGGTACTCAAACATCGACGAGGCGACGCTCTGCTCGGTAATTAACTGATTCAAACAGTTACGCATATCGCCCCAGGCGATGCCGCCCTCGGCGCGACGAATACGCCCGGTTGACCCGCCGTTATCGGTGGTGGTGACGATCCCCGTCAGCCTCGAACCCAGCGACCCCAGCGAGGACATAACGCGCCCCAGGCCGTGTCCGCCGCCAAGGGCAACGACCCGGTCAAGATCCGCAAGCGTACGACTACGCATAACTCTTCCTTAATGGCTAAAAAACTGCGCTACGTTAACCTAAATACTCCTTAAAGACGATGCCCCAAGCGGGTGAAAATGATGCATATCAAGGCAAGAGGGTGATTTTCACGTATTCTGTAACGAAAATGCACGATTAGGTCGCTATATACCAATTTATATAGCGATAGGCGGGGATGGCGAAAATCACGTTATCGCGCTACTATCGCTACTTATAGCGTTACAACACACTCTAGCCTCTGCGTCTACGTCCCTGGATATGATGCTTTGGCCGTGGCAACTGCCACCAGGGTGCAGGAAGAAATGACTGCATCTCCCGTATTTGGAAAGGTGTACATGGCCTCACAGCTTACCGATGCATTCGCGCGTAAGTTCTATTACCTGCGTCTGTCTATTACCGACGTGTGCAATTTTCGTTGCACCTACTGCCTGCCCGATGGCTACAAGCCGGGCGGGGTAACCAACAAAAGCTTTCTGACCCTCGATGAAATTCGGCGGGTGACCCGCGCCTTTTCCGCGCTCGGCACCGAGAAGGTGCGGCTGACGGGTGGGGAGCCCTCGCTGCGCCGCGACTTTACCGACATCATCGCTGCAGTGCGGGAAAACGCTGCTATCCGCCAGCTGGCGGTGACCACTAACGGTTACCGCCTGGCGCGGGACGTGGCCAACTGGCGCGACGCCGGGCTGACCGCAATCAACGTCAGCATTGACAGCCTCGATGCCCGCCAGTTTCACGCCATCACCGGGCAGGATAAGTTCCACCAGGTGATGCAGGGTATCGATGCCGCTTTCGAGGCGGGCTTCGAGAAGGTTAAGGTCAATACCGTGCTAATGCGCGACGTTAACCACCATCAGCTTGATACTTTCCTGGCATGGATCCAGTCCCGTCCCATCCAGCTACGCTTTATTGAGCTGATGGAGACCGGTGAGGGGAGCGATCTGTTCCGCAAGCACCACCTCTCCGGCATGGTGCTGCGCGATGAGCTGCTGCGTCGCGGCTGGATCCAGAAGCTGCGCGGCCGCAGCGACGGCCCGGCGCAGGTCTTTTGCCACCCGGACTACACCGGGGAGATCGGCCTGATCATGCCCTACGAGAAAGACTTCTGCGCCAGCTGTAACCGCCTGCGCGTCTCGTCGGTGGGCAAGCTGCATCTCTGCCTGTTTGGCGACGGTGGCGTGAGCCTGCGCGATCTGCTGGCGGAAGATATCCAGCAGGCGGAGCTGGAGGCACGCATCGCCGCTGCGCTAACGCATAAGAAGCAGACCCACTTCCTGCATCAGGGCAATACCGGCATCACGCAAAACCTTTCCTATATCGGCGGATAAACCTTACAAGGAGACAGTTTATGAGTCAGGCCAGCGCAGAGTTTATCCCGGCAAGTATTGCCGTGCTGACCGTTTCCAGCCGTCGCGGCGAAGAGGAGGATACCTCCGGACACTTCTTGCGCGACGCGGCCCATGAGGCCGGTCATCAGGTGGTGGCAAAAGCCATCGTCAAAGAGAACCGCTACGCCATTCGCGCTCAGGTTTCGGCGTGGATCGCCAGCGACGAGGTGCAGGTTATTGTGATCAACGGCGGCACGGGCTTTACCGCCGGGGACCAGACGCCAGAGGCGCTGCTCCCGCTTTTCGATCGTGAAATCGAAGGGTTTGGCGAGGTGTTCCGCATGCTCTCCTTTGAAGAGATCGGCACCGCCACGCTGCAGTCCCGCGCGGTGGCTGGCATCGCCAACAACACGCTGATCTTTGCTATGCCCGGCTCGACCAAAGCCTGCCGTACCGCATGGGAGAATATCATCGCGCCGCAGCTCGACGCGCGCACCCGCCCGTGCAATTTCCATCCTCATTTAAAGAAATAAGCGATGTCTCAACTGACCCACATTAACGCCGCGGGCGAAGCGCACATGGTTGACGTCTCAGCAAAAGCAGAGACCGTGCGTGAAGCGCAGGCAGAAGCCTTTGTCACCATGCTCCCTGAGACGCTGGCGATGATTATCGACGGCAGCCACCACAAGGGCGATGTCTTTGCCACCGCGCGTATTGCCGGTATCCAGGCGGCGAAACGCACCTGGGAGCTGATCCCCCTTTGCCATCCACTGATGCTCAGCAAGGTCGAGGTGAATCTTGAGGCGCAGCCGGAGCAGAGTCGGGTGCGTATTACGACCCTGTGCCGTCTGACCGGGAAAACCGGCGTCGAGATGGAAGCGCTGACGGCGGCCTCGGTGGCGGCGCTGACCATCTATGACATGTGTAAAGCGGTACAGAAAGATATAGTGATTGGCCCGGTTCGCCTGCTGGCGAAGAGCGGCGGTAAATCCGGTGATTTTAGGGCGGATAACGATGATTAAAGTGCTTTTTTTTGCCCAGGTACGAGAGCTGGTGGGCTGCGATAGCCTGACGCTGGAGAGTGAGTTTCAAAGCGTTGAAGCCCTGCGTCAGGAACTGGCCGCCCGAGGCGACCGCTGGGCGCTGGCGCTGGAAGAGGGCCGTCTGCTGGCGGCAGTCAACCAGACCCTGGTGAGCTTTGACCATCCGGTGGTGAGCGGCGATGAAGTCGCGCTCTTCCCGCCGGTCACCGGAGGTTAAGATGAGCGAGACGCGCATTCGCGTAGGTCACGATCCCTTTAGCGTCGGTGAGGAGTACACCTGGCTGGCGGAACGCGATGAAGACGGGGCGGTGGTGACCTTCACCGGCAAAGTGCGTAACCACAATCTTGGCGACAGCGTGCGCGCCCTGACGCTGGAGCACTACCCGGGCATGACCGAGAAAACGCTGGCAGATATTGTTCAGCAGGCCCGCGACCGCTGGCCGCTGGGCCGCATCACGGTGGTCCACCGTATCGGCGAGCTGTGGCCGGGGGATGAGATTGTCTTCGTCGGCGTCACCAGCGTGCATCGCGGTAGTGCTTTTGCCGCCGGGGAGTATATTATGGACTACCTGAAGACCCGCGCCCCCTTCTGGAAGCGAGAGGCGACGGAGGAGGGCGATCGGTGGGTCGAGGCGCGGGAGAGCGACCAGCAGGCGGCGAAGCGCTGGTAAGCCGCTTTTCCCCGGATGTGTTACCCTTAGAAGCGTGTTCACTTAACAGGAGTTAATCATGGACCGATTCCCACGATCCGATTCAATTGTCCAGGCCCGCAGCGGGCTGCAAACCTACATGGCCCAGGTCTACGGCTGGATGACCTGCGGACTGTTCCTGACGGCGTTTATCGCCTGGTTCGCGGCCAACACCCCCGCGGTGATGATGTTTGTCTTCTCCAGCAAAATCACCTTCTTTGGCCTGATTATCGCTCAGCTGGCGCTGGTGTTTGTTCTCTCCGGGCTGGTGCACAAGCTTAGCGCGGCGATGGCGACCACGCTGTTTATGCTCTATTCGGCGCTAACCGGCCTGACCCTCGCCAGTATCTTTGTGGTCTACACCTACTCCTCCATCGCCAGCACCTTTGTGGTGACCGGCGGTATGTTCGGTGCCATGAGCCTCTACGGCTACACCACCAAGCGCGACCTGAGCGGCTTCGGCAATATGCTGTTTATGGCGCTGATTGGTATTGTACTGGCCTCGCTGGTCAACTTCTGGCTGAAGAGCGAGACGCTGATGTGGATAGTGACCTACATCGGGGTGATTGTCTTCGTTGGCCTGACGGCCTATGACACGCAGAAGCTCAAGCGTATCGGCGAGCAGATCGACGTAAGTGACAGCGGCAACCTGCGTAAATATGCCATCCTCGGTGCGCTGACGCTCTATCTGGACTTTATCAACCTGTTCCTGATGCTGCTGCGGATTTTCGGCAACCGTCGTTAACATCAGTTTGCATTATCATTTGTAGCCCCGGTAAGCGTAGCGCCACCGGGGATTACATTCCTCTATTTCTGCATCGCCGCTTCGTTCTTCGCCCGCAGCTTTTTCGCCCGACTCTCCAACACCAGATAGCACACCAGCGCCAGCATCAGCGGCAGGAAGTAGTAGAGCATGCGATAGGCAAGCAGGGCGGCGATGATCTTGCCGTGAGAGACGTGCTCTCCGGCCAGCAGAGCGATAAACACCGCCTCCAGCACGCCAATCCCCGCCGGGATATGGATAATGACCCCGGCAATACTGCTCACCAGCAGCACGCCCAGTACGAAGAAGTAGTTCACCTCCTGGCCCAGCAGCAGCCAGATAATCGCCCCCATCGCCATCCAGTTAGCGCTGGAGATCACCATCTGCGCGAGGGCAAATTTAAACGACGGCAGCACCAGCTTCTGGCCCTTCACCGTCATATGCCGACGTTTGGCAAAGGCGCAGAACCAGAGGTAGGCGGCGATCATCAGCAGCAGCACGACGCCAACGATACGCAGCGTGCCCTCGTCGATATACCAGTGTGAGGGCAGCTGAACGATGCCGAAGGAGAAGATGATCCCGCCCAGAAGGATGTAGCCCAGCCAGTTGGTAGTAATGCTTAACGAGAAGATCCGGGTGATAGTGCTGCTGGGCAGGCCGAGGCGAGAGTAGAGGCGATAGCGCATGCCAATTCCGCCTACCCAGGTGCTGAGGGTCAGGTTAAAGGCGTAGCAGACAAACGATACCAGCATCACCTGACGCGCCGCCAACTTGTGCCCGCAGTAGGCGCGGGCCAGCAGGTCATAGCAGCCGTAGAGCAGATAGCTCACCACCACCAGCGCAACGGAGATCAGCAGCGGCGTGCGGTTGTAGTTGCGGATTACGTTCCACACGTCGCCCCAGTCTACCGTACGGGCATACACCACCAGCAGCACCGTTACGGCAATAAAGAAGACCCAGGTCAGGATTTTTTTTGCCAGCCGCCAGCGCGGATGTGATTTGCTCATCAGGGATTAACCTCTCTGCTTTCCGTATCAACGCGATCCTGCGTCTCCATTTCCGGCTGAACCGGAGGCTTTACCAGTGAAAGCTTAGGCGTATGAGCAGGCAGCCAGCCCACCATGGCCGGGAATTTTCGCAGGAAGTGGAACACCACCACGCTTTTTGCCAGGTTCCACCAGGTGCGTTTCGGCACCATAGTTTCATCAACCCGCACGCAGTCGTTCTGCAAAATGCCGTTCAGGTTGTCGCGTAGGGTCTGGTTAAAGGCACGGTCATGAATAATCAGGTTGGCCTCCAGGTTAAGCGACAGGCTGAGGGGATCAAGGTTGCTGGAGCCCACGGTGGCCCAGTGATCGTCCATCACTGCCACTTTGCCGTGCAGCGGACGGCGACGGTACTCATACACCTGCACGCCACCCTTCACCAGGTAGTTGTAGAGCAGGCGCGCACCCACGGTAACAATAGGCATGTCCGGCTCGCCCTGAACAATCAGCTTTACCGTTACGCCGCGACGCGCAGCATTACGCATTGCATGCAGCAGGCGGTAGCCGGGGAAGAAGTAAGCGTTGGCAATGATCACTTCGCGTTTAGCATTGGCCAGCATCTTGAGATAGTGGCGCTCAATGTCATCCGCATGATCGTCATTATCGCGCCAGACAAACAGCGCCTGCGCCTCGCCGGGCTTGCGGTTATCCGGTGCCTGGTGACGACGGCGCTGCCGCCACCAGCGGCGGGTCTGGGCGTGCTCCGGCAGGTTCTCCAGTTCGAATTGAAGGATATCCTCAACCACCGGGCCTTCAACCCGCACGGCGTAATCCTGCTTGGCCTCTGGGCCGTAGTCGCTCATGTGCTCGGCGGAGTAGTTAATGCCGCCGACAAACGCCACGGTACTGTCTATCACCACAATCTTACGGTGCATCCGGCGGAACACGTTGGTGCGCATCCCTAACAGCGGCGGGCGCGGATCGTAGTAGCGGAACACCACGCCAGCGGCGGTGAGCTGGCCGACGAACTCATCGCTGAGATCGGGCGAGCCGTAGCCGTCCAGCAGCACCTCAATATTGACGCCGCGCTGGGCGGCCCGCAGCAGCACCGCGTGCAGCTTCTTGCCTACATCATCTTCGAACCAGATAAAGGTTTCCAGGATCACCTTACGCTGTGCATTATCGATTGCCTTGAACACAGCCGGGTAGTATTCATCACCGTTCTCCAGCAGCTGGATGCGGTTTCCTTCTCGCCATCCGCATTTCATAAATGAATCTCCGCACTCAGTGGGGCATGATCGGACAAATGACGCCAGTTACGCAGCGGCAGCGCCGTAGGGGCGCTGGCGTTGGCGTTCTTAACGTAAATACGGTCAAGACGCAGCAGCGGCAGGCTGACCGGAAACGTACGCGCCGGTCGGCCCTTTGCCCGGGTAAAGATCTCTTCCAGGCCCGCCTGTTTCTTCAACGGGTAGTTTGCTTTGACCCGCCAGTCGTTAAAGTCGCCCGCCACCAGCACCGGCTCGCCTTCTGGGAAAGAGTTAACCCATTCCGCCAGCATGGTAAGCTGGGCCTGGCGATGCGCCTCGCGTAAGCCCAGATGGACGCAGATAACGTGAATCGGGCGGTTAAGCTGCGGCGGCACAATACGACAGTAGAGCAGACCGCGTTTTTCGCTGCCGTCGACAGAGACGTCGCGGTTCTCATAGTGCACTATCGGATAGCGAGAGAGCACCGCATTGCCGTGATGCCCTTCAGGATAGACGGCGTTACGTCCGTAAGCGAAGTCGCTCCACATCGTATCGGCCAGAAATTCATAGTGGGTGGTATCGGGCCAGTTTTCCACATGCAGCGGATGCACCTCGTGTGCGCCCATCACCTCTTGCAGACAGACAATATCCGCGCCGACGGTACGAACCGCGTCGCGTAGCTCTGGTAAAATAAAGCGTTTGTTAAACGCGGTGAAACCCTTGTGCGTGTTAATCGTAAGAACTTTTAAAGAGAATGGCCGATTCTGTTCTGTCATCTTGTATCCCGCCAGTGACGCTGTCCTGTTGGAAATAAAGTGTAGTATCTGTCACAAAAAGATGCGGCCTTACGGATTTTTCCGTAAAGTCCGGTACTCTCAATAACAGATAAAATTCTTCAGGAGAAAATCCATGAAGTGGCAACAGCGTATTCGTGTGGCTACCGGCCTCGGTTGCTGGCAGATTGTGTCGCATTTCATCGTCGTGGCGGCGCTGGTAATGGGCTGGATGAGCGGGGCGCTGGTGCGCGTCGGCGTGAGCCTGTGCGTGGTTTACGGCGTCACGGTGCTGCTGATGCTGGCTCTGCAACGTCATCATGACGGGCGCTGGCGTGAGGTCGGCGATTTTCTTGAGGAGCTGACTACCTCCTGGTATTTCGGGACCTCTATCATTGCCCTGTGGCTGCTCTCCCGCGTGCTGCACAACGATCTGCTGCTCGCGCCGGTAGGGCTGGCGATCCTTGCCGGGCCAGCGGTGCTCTCCCTGCTGACCAAAGATAAGACGCTACGCAACGTTCCGCCTGAACATCGCGTAGGCCACTGATCCCGTCGTGGCCGCAATAACCAGCAGCGGCCACAGGCTTCCCCAGACAATATCCAGACTCGCGTCCTTGAGATAGATCTGCTTGGTGATATCAGTGAAGTGGCGAATCGGGTTAATCCATGTCAGATGCTGTAGCCAGACCGGCATATTCTCTACCGGCGACACATAGCCGGAGAGCAGGATCGCCGGCATCATAAAGACAAACACGCCGATAAACGCCTGCTGCTGCGTAGCGCAGAGCGCGGAGATCAGCAGGCCAAAGCCCACCAGCGACAGTCCGTAGATCAGCATGGTGAAATAGAAGAGTATCAGCGATCCGGCGAAGGGGATCTGGTAGGCCCAGATGCCTATCCCGAGCACGATGCTGGCCTGGAAGGTGGCGACGATCAGGGCCGGAACCGCCTTGCCGACAAAAATCTGCCAGGTGGCGAGGGGGGAAACCAGCAGCTGATCCAGCGTACCCTGTTCCCGCTCGCGGGCTACCGACAGCGAGGTGACAATCATCACGCCGATGGTGGTGATCATGGCGATCAGCGACGGCACCACGAACCACTTATAGTCGAGATTGGGGTTATACCAGTTACGTACCACCAGCTCGCTGTTGTTGGGCTTCGTTTTTCCCGCCATCAGCTCCTGCTGATACTCTTTGACCACCTGCTGAAGATAGTTGGCGGCAATCTGCGCACTGTTGGAGTTACGCCCGTCGAGCAGCAGCTGCATCGGCGCGGGCTGGAAGGTATCGAGATTACGCGAGAAGTCCGCCGGGAAGCGCACCAGCAGCAGCGCCTTTTGCGTATCGAGGGTAGGCCGGATATCCTGCGGGCTGTGTAGCAGCAGGACATGGGTAAAGGCTTTGGCGCGGGCAAAGCGCTGGGTCAGCTCCACCGAATGTCTGCCGCTGTCTTCGCTATAGATGGCGATGGTGGCGTTGGTGACCTCAAGGGTGGCGGCAAAGGGAAACAGCAGCACCTGGATCAGCACCGGCACAATCAGGATCGCCCGCGTCTGCGGCTCCCGCAGCAGGGATTGCAGCTCTTTGCGAATCAGCGTCCATAAGCGGTGAAACATATGCACTCCTTAATCCAATCGCCGTTTGGTTTTCAGCCATGTCAGGCCGATAAACATCACCGCCGACGCCAGCAAAAACAGCGTATTCACAATCAGCACCACCGGGATATTGCCCGCCAGAAACAGGCTTTGCAGCGTGCTGACGAAATAGCGGGCCGGAATAATCCACGTCACCGCGCGGATCACCGCCGGCATGCTGTCGATCTGAAAGATAAAGCCTGACAGCATAATCGACGGCAGAAACGCCGCATTGAGCGCCACCTGCGCGGCGTTAAACTGGTTGCGGGTCACGGTGGAGATAAGCAGCCCCATCCCCAGGGTGCTGAGCAAAAACAGGCTGCTGATTAAAAACAGCAGGATCAGCGAGCCACGGTAGGGCACGCCGAGGATAAACACCGAGACCAGCATGCAGAGCAGCATCGCCAGCATGCCGAGGAAGTAGTAGGGGATCAGCTTGCAGAGCAGCAGCTCGACGCGGGTCACCTCCGTCGAGAGCAGGGCCTCCATGGTGCCGCGCTCCCACTCGCGGGCGATCACCAGCGAGGTCAGGATGGCCCCGATCACCGTCATGATGATGGTTACCGCGCCGGGGATAATAAAGTGCTGGCTGATGGCGGCGGGGTTAAACCAGTAGCGGGTCTGGACGTCGATCAGCGGCTCAAACGTTTCGCCCCGATCCTCCGCCCGCTGCATCTGCCACAGCTGCCAGATCCCCTCTGCATAGCCCTGTACGAAGTTAGCGGTGTTCGGCTCGCTGCCGTCGGTAATCACCTGAATGGGCGCATCAACGCCAGGGCGCGCCATGTTGGCAGCGAAATCTACCGGGATCACCACCATGCCGCGTATGCGTCCGGCCTGCATTTTGGCAATCAATTCCTGACGGCTGTCGCTAATGGTGGCATCGATATAGGGCGAGCCGGTCATGGCGTGGGCGAAGTCCAGTGCCTCTTCGCTGCGCTGCTCCAGCAGGATCCCCACCCGCAGACGGCTGGAGTCGAGATTAATGCCGTAGCCGAAGATAAACAGCAGCAGGAGAGGGATCAGCACGGCAATCAGCCAGCTGCTGGGGTCGCGCACGATCTGCCGCGTCTCTTTGATGCACAGAGCGCGGACCCGCCGCCATGACACTGCGCTAGTGCTCATCGGCATGCTCCTTATCCCAGCTGTTGATCAGGCGAATAAACGCCTGCTCCATGGTCGGGTCCGCCTGTTCATCGTCCGCGGCCTGGGCTTTCAGATCGTCCGGCGTGCCGTGGGCGATCAGCTTCCCGCGATAGACCAGCCCGATGCGGTCGCAATACTCCGCCTCATCCATAAAGTGGGTGGTGACCATCACGGTGACGCCTTTCTCTACCATGCTGTTGATATGTAGCCAGAACTCGCGGCGGGTGAGGGGATCGACGCCAGACGTTGGCTCATCGAGAAACAGGATGTCCGGCTCGTGCATCAGCGAGCAGGCCAACGCCAGCCGCTGCTTGAAGCCCAGCGGCAGCGCGTCGGTGGCGTGGGAGGCGATGCTGGTCAGGCTGAAGGCCTCGCTCATGCGGGCGATCTTCTCGTTCTGCGCCCGCCCGCGCAGGCCGTAGACCCCGGAGAAGAAGCGCAGGTTCTGCTCCACGGTGAGGTTGCCGTAGAGAGAGAACTTCTGCGCCATATAGCCCAGCCGCTGGCGGGCTTTGCCGGAGCTGACCTTCAGATCCATGCCCAGCACCAGCGCCTTACCGGCGGTAGGAACCAGCAGGCCGCACATCATCTTAAAGGTGGTGGATTTGCCTGCACCGTTTGGCCCCAGCAGGCCGAAGATCTCTCCGCGCTTCACGGCAAAATCGACGTTATCGGTCGCCGCAAAGTCGCCAAATTTTTTGGTCAGCGATTTTGCCTCAATCACCGTCTCCTCCGGCGATCCCTCCACGGTATGCAGGATCGCGCCGAGAGGCGACTCCTGAGTTCCCGCCCCGCCAAGCAGGTCGATAAATGCATCTTCAAAGCGCGGCGTGGTTTCAGCTATCTCAATCTCCGGCATCCCCTCCGCGCGGCGAATATCCTCTGCGCTGGCCTCTTTCTTGAGGATCAGGCGCACCGAGCGGCCCTGGATCATGCCGTCGCTCACCTGGGGCAGCCGCAGCACCCGCCGCAGCAGCCTGCGGTTGGTCTCCTGCGGGCTGTGCAGCAGAAAGCTGCGTCCGGCCATGCTCTGGGTCAGCGTGGTGGGCTGGCCCTGATACAGCAGCTCCCCTTCGTTGAGCAGCAGCACGTCGCGGCACTGCTCGGCTTCATCAAGATAGGAGGTGCTCCAGAGGATCAGCATCCCTTCGCCCGCCAATTCGTGCACCATCTGCCACAGCTCGCGGCGGGAGATCGGATCCACGCCGACGCCGGGCTCATCCAGCAACAGCACTTTCGGTTCGCCCACCAGAGTACAGGCCAGGCCCAGCTTCTGCTTCATCCCGCCGGAGAGCTTGCCCGCCAGCCGGTTGGTAAAGGGGCCGAGGGCGGTAAATTCCAGCAGCCGGGCGAAGGTTTTCTGCCGCGTGTCACCCACCACGCTGCGCAGATCGGCATACAGGGTCAGGTTCTCCATCACCGTCAGATCTTCGTACAGGCCGAACTTCTGCGGCATATAGCCCAGCGAGGCGTGCAGGGCGCGATCGTCTTTTATGGGATCGAGACCCAGCACGCTGGCGCTACCCGCATCGGGCTTGAGTAGCCCGGCAAGCATGCGCATCAGCGTGGTTTTACCCGCCCCGTCAGGGCCGACCAGCCCGGTTACGTACCCGCTCTGGATGGTACAGGTGAGGGGCGCGACGGCGGGCTTGTCCATGCCAGCAAAGCGTTTTACCAGGCCATTAAGCCGGATCGCCGTGTCACTCATTGCGCTGCCCATCGTTAAATCGAACGGTGATCGGCATCCCCTGGCGCAGGGCATCGTCGGCGTCAGTAACAATGATGCGCAGGCGATAGACCAGATCGGTACGCAGATCCGGCGTTTCGACGGTTTTCGGCGTGAACTCGGCGGTAGGGGAGACGAAGCCTACCTTGCCATGATACGGCCTGTCCGGGCGACCATCGGTATAGAGCAGCAGTTCGCTGCCGGGTTTCGCCCGGCCCAGATTAGGTTCATCTATATAGGCACGCACCCATACCGGGCGGGTCAGCGACAGGGTCAGCACGGTGCTGCCTGCATTGAGCATGCTGCCTGGCTCTACGGCGCGGGTCATCAGCGTGCCATCGGCGGGAGCGACCAGGGTCGTATCATGCAGATCCAGTTCGGCCTGGGCCAGCTGGGCCTGAGCCTGTTCGAGACTGGCCTTCGCCTGGGCGATATCCTGCGGGCGATTGCCGGTGCGGTACTGGCTCAGCTTATCCTCGGCGGATTTCAGCGTCGCTCGGGCCTGATCCCGGGACGAGCGAGCGTTTTCCAGATCGTTGGCGGAAATGGTGCGGCTTTTCCACAGCCCCTGTTGGCGGGCGTAGAAGTTCTGCGCGTAGTCGTAAGCGGCTTTGGCCTGCCGAACCGCCGCCTCGGTCTGGGCAATCTCCTCGTCGCGATAGCCCGCCTGCATCAGGTCGTACTGCGCCTGGGCGACGGCAACGCTGGCGTTGGCCTGCATCAGCGCATTTTCATAGGGCGCTCTGTCCAGCGTTCCCAATACCTGACCGGCTTTAATCGCATCCCCTTCATCGACGGCAAGGGATGCCAGGCGACCGCCGACGCGAAAGCTCATATTGACCGTGCGGATATCGACGTTGCCGTAGAGGGTCAAGCCACGATCCTGCTGGCTCTGATACCACAGCCAGCCGCCGACGGCAGCAGCGATGACAACAACCACCGCCAGCAGGGCGATGACGGGTTTTTTCATGGCTTCAGGCTCCTTTGCGTTAGGCCAAGCAGGATCAGATCAAGATGGCAGGCGATAACCTCATTAATCTGCGCGACGCTATTCTCATCAAACTCTGTCCAGCCGGTGCGGAGCAAAATGGTCTCCCGGCCCAGACGGAAGGCGAGCACCTCGCCCAGCAGGGCATGGGTATGCAAAATGGTCTGCGTATCCGCGGGATCGCGGCCGGTATAGGCGGCGATAAGTTCGGTCAGGTGGGTATGCATCGGCGCGATGACCCGATCGTGAACCCGTTGATAGGCCGCAGTGGGAGAGAGCTGTTCCCGGGAGATAAATTTGCTCAGGCTCAGCGTATCGTCCTGGGTCAGGAGCTGGATCATATTGCCGCAGGCGTTAAGGATCAGCTGGCGGATGGCGTCCCGATCCGGCTCGGGGGCGCTAAGCAGCGCGGCGGCGGCCTCCACCAGCGGCTGAAACTGGCTTCCGATAAAGTCGGCGATCCAGTCGGCGCAGGCGAGATAGAGATCCTCTTTCGACCCAAAGTAGTAGGGAATTGCCGCGATGTTCTGCCCAGCCTGCGCGGCGATGTCGCGGGTCGTAGCGTGCAGGCCGTATTCACCAAACTGGGCCAGGGCGGCGGCAATCAGCTGACGCTTCGCGTTTTCACCTTTTGTTGTGGTCGGGATAGTATTCATAGCGTCGTAAAAATTAATCAATCGATTGATTAATATTATGTCGGTTTTTTGAACATGTCCACGCAGCCGGAGAATTATTTTGTTAATGAATGGACGCGGGATATTTTATGCGCCACATCACAAAAGCTGCTACACTGCGCCTCTTCATGACACTGTGGTTTTTGTCATCTGTTTCGTTACCTATCTCCCTGAAAACTACACCTGAAACGGTCGGGGCGGTTCGGAGTTGTTATGTCTTTTGAAGCACTGGGTTTAGACCCTGAGATCCTGCGCGCCGTTGCCGAGCAGGGCTACCGCGAACCTACCCCTATCCAGCAGCAGGCGATCCCCGCCGTGCTGCAGGGGCGCGACCTGATGGCCAGCGCCCAGACCGGTACCGGTAAAACCGCTGGCTTTACCCTGCCACTGTTGCAGCGTCTTATTTCCAGCGAACCCCATGCCAAAGGCCGTCGCCCGGTGCGGGCGCTGATCCTCACCCCGACCCGCGAGCTGGCGGCTCAGGTGGGTGAGAACGTGCGGGAGTACAGTCAGTACCTCAACGTGCGTTCGCTGGTGGTTTTCGGTGGCGTTAGTATTAACCCACAGATGATGAAGCTGCGCGGCGGCGTTGACGTGCTGGTCGCTACCCCAGGCCGTCTGCTGGATCTGGAGCACCAGAACGCCGTTAAGCTCGACGGCATTGAGATCCTGGTGCTGGACGAAGCTGACCGCATGCTCGACATGGGCTTTATCCACGATATTCGCCGCGTACTGGCGAAGCTGCCGGCCAAGCGTCAGAACCTGCTCTTCTCCGCGACCTTCTCGGACGAGATCAAAACCCTGGCGGAGAAGCTGCTGCATAACCCGCTGGAGATTGAAGTGGCGCGTCGCAACACCGCCTCCGAGCAGGTTACTCAGCATGTGCACTTCGTTGATAAGAAACGCAAGCGCGAGCTGCTGTCGCAGATGATCGGCGAGGGCAACTGGCAGCAGGTGCTGGTCTTTACCCGCACCAAGCACGGTGCCAACCACCTGGCAGAGCAGCTGAATAAAGACGGTATCCGCAGCGCCGCGATCCACGGTAACAAGAGCCAGGGCGCACGTACCCGGGCCTTGGACGATTTTAAATCCGGCGACATCCGCGTGCTGGTAGCGACCGATATTGCTGCCCGTGGTCTGGATATTGAAGAGCTGCCGCACGTCGTTAACTACGAGCTGCCGAACGTGCCGGAAGACTACGTGCACCGCATCGGTCGTACCGGTCGTGCCGCGGCTACCGGCGAAGCGCTGTCTCTGGTCTGCGTCGACGAGCACAAGCTGCTGCGCGACATCGAGCGCCTGCTGAAAAAAGAGATCCCACGCATTGCTCTGCCGGGCTATGAGCCGGACGCCTCTATCAAAGCTGAGCCGATCCAAAACGGTCGCCAGCAGCGTGGCGGCGGCGGTGGCGGTGGACGCGGGCAGGGCGGCGGCCGTGGCCAGCAGCAGCCGCGCCGTAGCGAAGGTCGCAGCGAAGGCGGTGCGCCGAAATCAAGCCAGCCGCGCCGCAGCGGCGATGCGAAACCCGCCGGGGAGCAGGCGCGCCGTCGCCGTCCGCGCAAGCCAGCGGCATCGCAGTAATAATCCTGAAGCCCGGCCGCAAAGCCGGGCTTTTCTTTTGCGGCATGCCGACGATCGTGAGACAATAGTGGCTGTTTATACAGTATTTCAGGTCTCCCGATGGCTCTTTCCGCCGCGCTGAAAGCGCAGATTGCCGCCTGGTATAAGGCGCTACAGCAACAGATCCCCGACTTTATTCCGCGTGCACCGCAGCGGCAGATGATCGCTGACGTCGCCAAAACCCTGGCTGGGGAAGAGGGGCGGCATCTGGCCATTGAGGCGCCCACCGGCGTCGGTAAGACCCTCTCCTATCTTATTCCCGGCATCGCCATCGCGCGCGAAGAGCAGAAGACGCTGGTGATCAGCACCGCCAACGTGGCGTTGCAGGATCAGATCTTCAGCAAAGATCTGCCCCTGCTGAAGAAGATCATCCCCGATCTGCGCTTTACCGCCGCCTTTGGCCGCGGGCGCTACGTCTGTCCGCGCAACCTGACGGCCCTTGCCAGCAGCGAGGCCACCCAGCAGGATCTGCTGGCCTTTCTCGACGACGAGCTGACGCCGAACAGCAAAGAGGAGCAGCAGCGCTGCGCCAAACTCAAGGCCGATCTCGACAGTTACCGCTGGGACGGCCTGCGCGATCATACCGATCAGAACATCGAAGATAACCTGTGGCGGCGACTCAGCACCGACAAGGCCAGCTGCCTGAACCGTAACTGCCACTACTACCGCGAGTGCCCATTTTTTGTCGCCCGCCGGGAGGTGCAGGAGGTCGAGGTGGTGGTGGCTAACCACGCCTTAGTCATGGCGGCAATGGAGTCAGAGGCGGTGCTGCCGGAGCCAAAGAACCTGCTGCTGGTGCTGGATGAGGGCCACCATCTGCCGGACGTCGCCCGCGATGCGCTGGAGATGAGCGCCGAGATCACCGCCCCCTGGTATCGACTCCAGCTCGATCTCTTTACCAAGCTGGTGGCGACCTGCATGGAGCAGTTTCGTCCGAAGACCACGCCACCGCTGGCGCTGCCGGAGCGGCTCAACGCCCACTGCGAGGAGCTGTATGAGCTTATCGCCTCGCTGAATGCCATTCTCGGGCTCTATATGCCCGCCGGTACGGAGGCCGAGCACCGCTTTGCCATGGGCGAGCTGCCTGACGAGGTCATGGAGATCTGCCTGCGGCTGGCGAAGCTGACCGAGATGCTGCGCGGGCTGGCTGAGCTGTTCCTAAACGATCTCAGTGAAAAGACCGGCCAGCACGATATTGTCCGCCTGCACCGGGTCATCTTGCAGATGAACCGCGCCCTGGGCATGTTCGAGAGCCAGAGCAAGCTGTGGCGGCTGGCCTCGATGGCTCAGGCGTCGGGCGCACCGGTGACTAAGTGGGCCACCCGCGAGCTGGTTGAGGGTCAGATGCACCTCTTCTTCCACTGCGTTGGCATTCGCGTCAGCGACCAGCTGGAGAAGCTGCTGTGGCGCAGCGTGCCGCATATCGTCGTCACCTCGGCCACCTTACGCTCTCTGAATAGCTTCTCCCGTTTACAGGAGATGAGCGGCCTGAAAGAGAAAGCCGGGGATCGCTTCGTGTCCCTCGACTCGCCCTTCAATCACATTGAGCAGGGCAGGCTTGTGATCCCGCAGATGCGCTACGAGCCGCTAATGGAGCACGAAGAGAAGCACATCGCCGAGATGGCGGCCTACTTCCGCGAGCAGGTCGAGAAAAAAGAGCATCCCGGCATGCTGGTGCTGTTTGCCAGCAACCGCGCGATGCAGCTCTTTCTGACCTTTGTGACCGATCTGCGCCTGATGCTGCTGGTGCAGGGGGATCAGCCGCGTTACCGTCTGGTGGAGCTGCACCGCAAGCGCATCGACGAGGGCGGACGCAGCGTGCTAGTGGGGCTCCAGTCGTTTGCCGAGGGGCTGGATCTCAAAGGGGACTACCTGACCCAGGTGCACATCCACAAGATCGCCTTCCCCCCCATCGACAGCCCGGTGGTGATCACCGAAGGCGAGTGGCTGAAGAGCCTCAACCGCTACCCGTTTGAGGTGCAGAGCCTGCCGAGCGCCTCCTTTAACCTTATCCAGCAGGTGGGACGGCTGATCCGTAGCCACAGCTGCCGGGGTGAAGTGGTGATCTACGACCGACGGCTGCTCTCGAAAAGCTATGGAAAACGGCTGCTCGACGCCCTGCCTGTTTTTCCTATTTCCCAACCGGACGTGCCTGACGTTATAGTAAAAAGTAAACCAAAACAGAATCGTCGTCGGCGACGCTGACCATCACCTGTGACGCAAGGAGTTAGCTATGGATTTCCGCCAAATCATCAAAGAGGTTGGGCGCGGTAAAAATCACGCCCGCGATCTGGATTTTGATACCGCACGCGCGTTATACACCCACATGCTGAACGGCGAGGTAGCGGATCTGGAGATGGGCGGGATCCTGATCGCCCTGCGTATTAAAGGCGAGGGCGAGGCGGAGATGCTGGGCTTCTACGAGGCGATGCAGGCCCAGACCATGCGCCTGACGCCGCCGGTGGCGAAGCCGATGCCCATCGTCATTCCCACCTATAACGGGGCGCGCAGGCAGGCGAACCTGACCCCGCTGCTGGCGATGCTGCTTCAGCGGCTGGGTTTTCCGGTGCTGGTGCACGGCGTGAGCGAAGATCGTGATCGTGTGATCTCGGAAACCATTTTTACCCTGCTGGGCATTGAGCCGACCCTGACCGCCGGTCAGGCGCAGGCGAAGCTGGAGGGGCGTAACCCGGTGTATGTGCCCGTGAGCGCGCTCTGTCCGCCGCTGGAGAAACAGCTGGATATGCGCTGGCGCATGGGGGTGCGTAACAGCGCCCACACCCTGGCTAAGCTGGCAACGCCCTTTGGGGAAGATGCCGCGCTGCGTCTCTCCAGCGTCTCCCATCCCGAATACGTTACGCGGGTCGCGAAGTTCTTCGGCGATATCGGCGGGCGCGGGCTGCTGATGCACGGTACGGAAGGGGAGGTATATGCCAATCCCCAGCGCTGCCCGCAGCTCACGCTGATTGATGCCCAGGGCACGCGCGTCTTAAGCGAACGGCAGGACGAAACTGCAGCGCAGGCTGTGTTGCCCGCCAGCAAAGATCCGGAGGTCACCGCCCGCTGGACGGAGCGTTGCCTGGTCGGTAGCGAGCCGGTGCCGGAATCGCTGAAGCGTCAGATCGCCTGCTGTTTTGTGGCAACGGGGCAAGTGGAAACCCTGGAAGAGGGTCTGGCCCGGGTGGCGAGCTCTTTTTGATAAACCGCGAGCAAAAAAAAGCCCGTCCAAACCGGACGGGCAACAAGGGTAACAACAAACAGGGTTAATGCAGTAATAATGAGGGGTAATACAACCCGCCAGTGATGAGCCAGCGGGGTAGATACGGTAAGGCGATTACTGATAGATAACCGCAGTACCGCTCATTTTGTTGTAGGCGTTAGCAGAGGTGATGCTATAGCCTTTTGCGCCTGCGGCAGCGGCTTTCTCAGCCAGCTGGGCTTCCAGGCCATCCAGCGTAGTCGCGCCCTGCGCGGTCACAACGCCCATTTTGTGCATGCTCTGCGCCTGCTCAGCGGTAACCGGCTGGGCAGCGAATGCGCCGAAGGAGAGGGTAGTCAGTGCAAGAGCAGCAACAGCATATTTAATGGTTTTCATGGTTCGATTCTCGCAGTTTATTCTGTATGGGGGACGATGTTCCGTCGATGTGATAAGTATCACAGTTTTTCGCGAGAGATTAAATCGAATAGAATTGACGACCTTCATCTAAAATTTTGAACGATCGTTAATATATTGAAAACGAATGATTTTTAACAAGAATTATTCAAGTGAAAGCGTGCTGTGGTGGTGCCGCCGTGTTAGCGGCACAAAATGCCACGCCAAGCACCGTTTTTTATGATGCAGATAGCAACCGCTTGCCCTGGGCTAACCCCATTCGGTGGTCAACGAAGCTGGCTGTCTTTCGAACCCCTACGGTTATATCCTGAAAACGAGGCGTTTTTCAAATCTTTCTTCTGCTGGCACTCTACGCACAGCCGTACGCCCGGGATCGCCTTGCGGCGCGCTTCGGGAATCGTTGTCCCACACTCATCACACTCGTGCAGGCTCTCACCCTTCGGCAGTTCGCGGCGCGCGCGGGCTACTGCATCATCAATGGTGCTGTCGATCTGGTCCTGAACCGCACCGTCGTTTGCCCAACCTGAAGCCATAGCGCTCTCCTTAGTGAGAAGTATGACTTAAGTTTAGACTATCTCCCGGCTTCCTCACGCAGCCACTGCTGGAGCAGCTTGCCCTCGTGGGTCATCTCCACGTCCTGGCGCACGCAGAGGTAGTAGTCTCGTCCGTCGTCGATGGGCAGGTCGAAGATCTTCACCAGCTCGCCAGTTTGCAGATAGGGCAGGATCATCGGTTCGCGCATCAGGGCGCAGCCCAGCCCGGCCTGCACGGCAGCCAGGGTCAGGAGCCCATCCTCAAACATCGCTCCGTCCCGACGCACCCGCTTCACCTGCTGCTCGCTAAACCACTGCGTCCAGGTGGCGCGCTCTTCATCATGCAGGAGGGGCATCTGCGCCAGCTGCGTGGGAGTCTCAATGTAGCCATGCAGGCGGATAAACTCCCGGCTGCATACCGGGATCATACGCCCGGAGATCAGCTTCTCGCTGCGATAGCCCACCCACTGTCCGTTACCAAAGCGGATCGACATATCCGAGGCGTCGCTCAGATAGTTACGATGGTTGGCGTAAACCACGTTGATCTCCATCTGGGCGTGAGCCTGCAGAAAGCGCGGCAGGCGGGGAATAAACCAGCCCATCCCGAAGAGCGGGATCAGACTGATCGTCACCTGCCGTGAGCGGCCCTGCTCAAACAGCTGGCCGGTGGCCTGGCGCAGCACGCTAAAGGCGGCGCGTATCGAGCGGTAATACTCGCGTCCCTCGCTGCTAAGTACCAGATGGCGTCCCTGACGATGGGTCAGCGGAAGCTGTAGGAAGCTCTCCAGTACCTTTAACTGGTGGCTGACCGCCGAGGGAGAGACGTTCAGCTCCTCGGCAGCGGCGGAGACGCTGCCCAGCCGGGCGATAGCCTCAAAGACTCGCACCGCGCGCAGGGGCGGATCGTCTGGCAGCCCGCTTTCGCCTAACTCTTCTGTTTTTTTCATATGTTGAAGCAAACCCTGCCTGAATCCCGAAAATCGTTTTTATTTTATAATTTAATATCAGTAGGTTAGTAAAATACGCTTTTATAATAAGAAAGAATATATCCGTATTTCAAAATAAAATTCAATTGTTGGATGCTTACGCTGAAAAAATTCTCAGCAGGCATGTATTGTGGACACACTTATTCAGCAATTGATCAATGGCATGATGCTGGGCAGCATCTACGGCCTGATTGCCCTTGGCTATACCATGGTGTATGGCATTCTGCGCATCATCAACTTTGCCCACGGCGACATCTTAATGGTCGGCGCGCTGACCACCCTTTCAGGGATCAATCTTCTCTCCCAGTGGTTCCCCGGCATGAATATGCTGGTGCAGCTGACCCTTGCCCTGATGGCGGCGATGGTCGTCTGCGCGCTGCTGGCGATGGCGGTAGAGCGTTTTGCCTATCGCCGCCTGCGCAACGCCCCCCGGCTGGCCCCACTGATCAGCGGGATCGGCATCTCGGTGCTGCTGCAAACCGTAGCCATGCTTATCTGGAGCCGTAACCCGCTGATGTTCTCCCAGATCCTGCCCATGGATCCTATCGAGATCACCGCGGGCAGCGCCGAACATCCACCCGCGATTATCACTGTGACCGGTATAGTGACCCTGGCCGTCACCTTCCTGGTGATGCTTGGCCTGTGGCTGCTGGTGGAGTACAGCCGTCTGGGGCGTGGGATGCGCGCCGTGGCGGAAAACCCGCAGGTTGCCAGCCTGATGGGCGTCTCACCTAACCGCATTATTACTCTGACCTTCGCTATCGGCGGCGCGTTTGCCGCTCTGGCGGGGGTAATGATGGCCAGCAACTACGGCAGCGCCAGCTTCTCGATGGGTTTCCTGCCGGGTATCAAAGCTTTTACCGCCGCGGTGCTGGGGGGTATCGGCAACATTCGCGGTGCCATGCTGGGCGGCATCCTGCTCGGGCTTATTGAGGCGCTGGGCGCTGGCTACCTGGGCGATCTCACCGGTGGCGCGTTCAGCAGTAACTATCAGGATATTCTGGCGTTTATCGTGCTGATCCTGGTCTTGGTTTTCCGTCCTGCTGGCCTGCTGGGCGAGCGTGTTGCACAGCGTGCCTGAGGATCCTATGACTATTTTAACCTCCGAACGCAGCGCACCGCGTCTTAACCTCGGCATCATTCTGCTGGTGGCCGGGCTGCTGCTCGCTCCGTGGCTAGCCTCTGCCGCTGGCGGTAACTACTGGGTGCGGGTGATCGACTTTACCCTGCTCTATATCATGCTCGCTCTGGGCCTTAACATTGTGGTCGGCTTTACCGGCCTGCTGGATATGGGCTTTATCGCCTTTTATGCCGTAGGGGCCTACCTTGCGGCGCTGCTGGCCTCCCCGCACCTGCTCGACGCCTTCCCGGTATTGCAGGGCTACTTCAGCGACGGGCTACACGTCTCCTACGGGGTGCTGATCCCGCTGGCGGCCCTAATCGCCGGGATCTGCGGCATCCTGCTGGGCGCGCCAACCCTCCGCCTGCGCGGGGACTATCTGGCGATTGTGACTCTCGGCTTCGGGGAGATTATCCGCATTCTGATGCGTAACCTCGACCGTCCGGTCAACATCACCAACGGCGCGAAGGGGATCTCGGGCATCGACTCCCTGAGCCTGTTTGGCCTGGAGTTCCGCGGCGTCTATCACCTGCTGGGGGTGAAAATTCCCGCGCTCTATCTCTGGTACTACCTCTTTGCCGCGCTGATTGTAGCGATCGTCTTTATCTGTATTCGCCTGCAACGCTCCAGGGTAGGCCGGGCCTGGCACGCTATCCGCGAGGATGAAGACGTGGCACGGGCGATGGGCATCAACGTGCGTAACTTTAAGCTGCTGGCCTTCGCGATGGGGGCTTCCTTTGGCGGCGTCGCCGGGGTGATGTTTGCCTCGTTCCAGGGCTTCGTCTCCCCGGAATCCTTTACGTTGCAGGAGTCCATCGTGGTGCTGGCAATGGTGGTGCTGGGCGGTATCGGCCACGTGCCGGGGGTGATCCTCGGGGCGGTAATGCTCTCGGCCCTGCCGGAGCTGCTGCGCAGCCAGGCCGTGCCGGTGCAGGAGGCGCTGTTCGGCACCGTGCTGGTGGATCCGGAGATCCTGCGCCAGCTCTTCTACGGCCTGGCGCTGGTGCTGGTGATGATTTTCCGTCCGGGCGGCGTCTGGCCCGCTAAACACGCGGGGGCAAAAGCATGAGCCTGTTAACGATCCGTCATCTTAATAAACGCTTCGGCGGCCTGGTGGCGGTGAACGACGTCAGCCTGTCGGTCAAGGCGGGGGAGATCTACGGCCTTATTGGCCCTAACGGCGCAGGCAAAACGACCTGCTTCAACCTGATCACCGGCCTCTACACCGCCGACAGCGGCGAGTTTAGCCTGGCCGACAAACCTTACTCGCCAAAGGCGATTGAGAAAGTGACCCAGGCAGGCATCGCCCGCACCTTCCAGAACCTGCGCCTGTTTAACGACATGAGCGTGCTGGAGAACGTGATGATTGGTCGTCACGTCCGCACCCGCAACGGTTTGTGGGCCGCCATTACCCGCCATAAGCGAGCGAGAGAGGAGGAGGCCGAGACCGAGCGCCAGGCCTGGTACTGGCTGGAGTACACCGGCATCGCCCAGTTTGCCCACTACCGCGCCAGCGATCTCGCCTACGGCCACCAGCGCCGTCTTGAGATTGCTCGCGCCCTGGCAACCGATCCTAAGCTGCTGGCCCTCGACGAGCCTGCGGCAGGCATGAACGCGGCGGAGAAAGTCGCCCTCGGCGAGCTGCTGCGCCGTATTCGTGACGATGGCAAAACCATTTTGATTATTGAGCATGACGTAAAGCTGATTATGAGCCTCTGCGACCGCATCAGCGTGCTGGACTACGGCAAGGTAATTGCCGAAGGGGAACCGGAGACGGTACGCCGTCATCCGGACGTGATCCGCGCCTATCTGGGAGGAAACGCCCATGTCTGAACCTATTTTGCAGGTGCGCAACCTCACCGTGCACTACGGCGGGATCAAGGCGGTACGCGGCATCGAATTCAGCCTTAACGAAGGTGAGCAGGGCACGCTGCTGGGAGCCAACGGCGCGGGCAAGAGCTCCACCGTGCGGGCCATCGCCGGGCTGCAACCCTACGGCGGAGAGATCCTCTGGCGCGGCAAATCGATTCACCGCCGCGCCCCGCAGGATCTACTCCGGGACGGTATTGTCCTTGTGCCCGAGGGGCGGGGCATCTTCACCCGTATGACGGTAGAGGAGAACCTGCTGATGGGGGCCTGGCGGCGTAAGGGACGCCAGGCGGTAAAGCAGGAGATGGCTCAGCTATATGAACGTTTTCCGCGCCTCGGTGAACGCAAAGATCAGCTGGCCGGGCTGCTCTCCGGCGGCGAACAGCAGTTGCTGGCCCTGGGCCGGGCGCTGCTCAGCCAGCCGCGCCTGCTGATCCTCGACGAGCCCTCGATGGGGCTGGCCCCGATCATGGTTGAAACCATTTTTAAAGAGATTGCCGCCCTGCGCGATGCGGGCGTCACGCTGCTGCTGATCGAGCAGAACGCCCGGCTGGCGCTGGAGGTCACCCATCGCGCGTGGGTGATGGACAGCGGATCTATCGCCCATCACGGCGACTCTGCCGCGCTGCTGGCCGACAACCGAATTCAGGAAATTTATTTAGGCGAAGTTGCCGTTTAAAACACCACCAACATCAGGGAAACAATAATGAAAACCATGCAATATAAAGTGCTGAGCGCCACGATCGCGCTCGCCGCCCTCGGCGGAGCAGCGGTAAACCCGGCCAAGGCCGATGACACGGTGATTATCGGTCTGGCTGGCCCGCTGACCGGCCCGTCGGCGCGTATCGGTAAGGATCTGGAGAACGGCGCGCAGCTCGCCATCGACGACGTGAATAAAACCCACCCGAAGATTGGCGGCAAAGCGGTGACCTTTAAGCTGCAATCCGAGGATGACCAGTCCGATCCACGTACCGCCGTTGCGGTGGCTCAGCGCCTGGTCGACAGCGAAGTGGCAGGGGTGGTCGGTCACTGGAACACCGGGACCAGCATTCCGGCGGCGCGTATCTATCACGATGCGGGCATCGCCCAGGTTGCTCCGGTTGCCACCGGTCACGCCTATACCCAGCAGGGCTTTGACACCAGCTTCCGCGTGATGGGCCATGACGATGACGGTGGCGACTATGCGGCAAAATATGCCGTGCAGGCGCTGAAGGCGAAGCGCATCGCGGTGATCGATGACCGTACCGCCTTTGGTCAGGGGCTGGCCGACGAGTTTATCAAGTCGCTGGAAGCGCAGGGCATCAAGCCGGTTGACCGTCAGTACGTTGATGAGAAGACCGTGGATTTCAACGCCGTGCTGACCGCCATCCGCAGCAAAAATGCTGACCTGGTCTTCTTCGGCGGCGTGGATAGCCAGGCGGCTCCGCTGGCGCGTCGTCTCAAGCAGCTGGGCATGAAGGCCACGCTGATGGGCGCGGGCGGCTTCGTGAGCCAAACCTTCCTGAGCCTGGCGCAGAAAGAGGGCGAGGGCGTGGTGGCGCTGGAGCCGGGTCTGCCGGTGGACCAGATGCAGGGCGGGAAAGCGTTCGAACAGGCCTACCAGTCTAAATACCATACCCATATCGAGCTCCACGCGCCGTTTGCCTATGACGCCACCCGGGTGCTGATCGCTGCGATGCAGAAAGCCGACTCCGTTGACGCCAGTAACTATCTGCCTGCGCTGCGCGCCATCAGCTACGCGGGCGTGACCGGCAATATTGCCTTTGACGAGCAGGGCAACCTGAAGAATCCATCCTTTACCGTCTACAAAGTGGTGAACGGTAAGTGGGAACCCCAGACCGTGCTGGGCGGAAGCGCGAAATAAGCTGTGAGGCAATGATGAGCTGTGAGCAAAAACAAGAGCTGGGCATTCTCGCCCGCCGTAAAATTGAAGCTGAAATAATTAAACCTATCTATGACATCCTGGTGCGCGAGGTGGGTAAAGCCCGCGCCCAGGCGGTGATTGGCGAAGCCATTGAGCAGGCGGCCATTCAGGCCGGGCAGAACTTTGCCGCCGCGGAACCGAAAAAAGCGGATCTGCGCAGCTTTGTCGATCTGCAGTATCTCTGGGAGAAGGATAACGCCCTCGACGTGCGGGTGATCGAAGACGACGGCCAGCGCTATGACTATGACGTGACGCGCTGCCGCTACGCCGAGATGTACCACGAGATGGGCCTCGGCGAGATCGGCCATCTGCTCTCCTGCGCGAGGGATGACAAGTTCATCGTCGGCTATGCGCCGGACGTTGAGCTGACCCGCACCCAGACCATTATGTCCGGTGCACCGTGCTGCGATTTCCGCTATCGCGTCAAAGACAAGGAGGCGTGATGGCCTCTCCTCTACAGGTGGATAGTGCGCGCCTGTGGCAGACCCTTAACGAGTTTGCCACGCTTGGCGCAACGGCGGGAGGCGGGGTGACCCGTCTGGCGCTGAGCGATGAGGATCGCCGCGGACGCGACCTGCTCGCGGCCTGGGCGCGTGAAGCGGGCTTTCGCTGTGACATTGACCGACTGGGGAATATGTTTATTCGCCGGGCGGGCAGCAACCCCGATCTCGCCCCGGTGCTCACCGGCTCGCACGGTGACTCCCAGCCGCTGGGCGGCAACTACGACGGCATCTATGGCGTGCTCGCCGGGCTGGAGGCGCTGCGTACCCTTAACGATCGCGGCATCACCACCGAGCGCGACCTCATTCTGGTGAACTGGACCAACGAAGAGGGGGCGCGTTTTGCTCCGGCGATGCTGGCCTCCGGCGTTTGGACCGGGGTGTTCAGCGAAGCCTATGCCCTGGCGCGGGAGGATCGCGACGGCATTAGCGTCGGCCAGGCGCTGGCGGCTATCGGCTATCAGGGCGAGCATCCGGCGGCGGCTATCCCGCTGCACGCCTGCTACGAGCTGCATATTGAGCAGGGGCCGCTGCTTGAGGCTGAGGAGACGGATATCGGCGTGGTTCATGCTGCCATGGGCCAGCGCTGGTATGAGATCAACCTGACCGGCTTTGCTGCCCACGCGGGCACTACGCCGATGGATCTGCGCCGCGACGCGCTGTGCGCCTTTGCCGAGCTGACCCTGGCGGTAGAGGGCATTGGCCGCCGCTTTGCGCCGGACGGGCGCGCCACCGTGGGCAGCGTGCAGGTGACGCCTAACTCTCGCAACGTCGTACCGTCAGCGGTCTTCTGCACCGTTGAGTTCCGCCATCCAGAGACCGCTGCGCTGGTAGCGATGGAGGCGGCGCTGGCTGAGGCGCTGGACGGGCTGTCGGCCCGTAGCATTGACGTCGACTGGGAGCGCATCTTTGACTACGCGCCGGTGGACTTTGATAAGGGCTGCATCGCGCGTATCGAGCAGGCGACCCGCGAGCTGGGCTACTCCCAGCGCCGGATGGTCTCCGGTGCCGGTCACGACGCCTGCTACGTTAACCGCGTGGCACCCACGGCGATGATCTTTATCCCCTGCGAAAAGGGGATCAGCCATAACGAGGCGGAAAATATCACCCCACAGTGGGCTGAGCGTGGGGCAAACGTGCTGCTCAACACCCTGCTGGCAGCGACTAACGATAAGT
>NZ_LR607338.1:1837945-1858981 GCF_902164725.1 Pseudescherichia vulneris
GGCTTTTACGGGGCGGTGTAAAAAATGCTCATTTGTAGATTGTGGCCGTGCCGTACATCTGGTTTTCACCGCCAGCGGCGTCAATCACAAACCCTTTTGCGCCTTGCTCGCGGGCTTTTTCCGCCAGCTCGTCCTGGAGATCGTCCAGGCTTAGCGCACCGTGGGCAGAGACCGTGCCCGCCGGGCGCAGCGTCCCGGTGTCGTCTCTCATCAACTGCTGGGGTGCGGCAAAGGCGCTAACCGTCATGGCGGAAAACGCCAGGGCGACAGCCATTGCCAGATATTTTTTCATCATGACATCCTCTTATAAAGAAACCGCAGCTTAAGTTTAGGCCCGGCGAAGAGTGGCTTACGGGCAAAAATTTCGGCAACATGCTGCGGTTTTTTGCATGAATGGCTGTTTACCGCGCTGGCTTCAGGGGGTATCTTACGCCGCTTATTACAGGAGAATGCCATGAATGCCCAGAAGCCGGGGTTACACCCGCGTAACCGTCACCGCAGCCGCTACGATCTCGACGCCCTTTGTATCGACGAACCCAACCTGCGCGGTTTTATTATCGCGACGCCAGCCGGTGAGCCGACGGTGAATTTTGCCGATCCCGAGGCCGTCAAGGCGTTGAACAAAGCGCTGCTGGCACACTTCTATGGGGTGAAGCACTGGGATATTCCTGAAGGTTTTCTCTGCCCGCCGGTGCCGGGACGGGCGGACTATATCCACCATCTGGCGGATCTGCTGGCCGAAACCAGCGTCGACGGTACGATCCCGCGCCAGGCGAGCGTGCTGGATATCGGCACTGGGGCAAACTGCATCTATCCGCTGATCGGCCACCATGAATATGGTTGGCGCTTTACCGGCACCGAGGTAGGTGATGCGGCCTTTGCCAGCGCCCAGGCGATTGTGACCGGCAATCCGGGTCTGACTCGTGCGGTGCGCCTGCGCCGCCAGAAAGATTCGGCCGCCATTCTCAATGGCATGATCCACAAGAACGAGCAGTACGATGCCACGCTGTGCAACCCACCGTTCCACGACTCGGCGGAAGCGGCGCAGGCGGGCAACGACCGCAAACGACGCAACCTTGGCCAGAGCGAGACGAGCGGGCTTAACTTTGGTGGTCAGCAGCAGGAACTGTGGTGCGAGGGTGGAGAAGTGGCGTTTATCAGCAAGATGATTGCCGAGAGCCAGGCCTTTGGCCGTCAGGTGCTGTGGTTCACCTCGCTGGTGTCACGCGGCGAGAACCTGCCTCCGCTCTATCGCGCCCTGACCGCCGCCGGGGCGGTGAAGGTCGTGAAAAAAGAGATGGCCCAGGGGCAGAAGCAGAGCCGCTTCATTGCCTGGACCTTCCTGGATGAGGCCCAGCGTCGCCGCTGGGCACAGACGCGGTTTAAAGCGTAGGTTGTGCAGGGGGCAGGGTCTGTCCGCCCCCTGGCTCTGCGGCCCCCGGCTGCCCGGCCGCTGGGTTAGCCAGCATCTGGTAGGTCTGCACCGGCGGGCGCACATCGGCAAGGTCAAAGTGCTTTTTCACCATGCTGTCGAGGGCAAAGCGCACCGTCCACTGCTTCAGCGGCTGGGTAGTAAAGGTTACCCGTAGCGTGAAGGCGGTGTTGGTCAGGCCCACAATGCCCACGAAGCTTGGCTCGCCAATGATCAGCTTGCGAATATCCTCCTGCTCCATCAGCTCACCCACCGCTGCCTTCAGCGCGTTATTGGCTTTCTCCGCATCCTCATGACGATCGACATCGTAGTTCGCCACTATCGACCCAATTCCGCGTACAAAGTTGGCAAAGGTGGTGATCGATGACCATGGAATGATGTGGTAGGCCCCGGTATCCTGGCGTACCCCAACGGAGCGGATCGACATTCGCTCTACCGTACCGGTTAGCGGCCCGATAGTGACCAGATCCCCGGTGTTCATCCCGTTCTCAAACTGGATAAAGATCCCGGTGATAATATCTTTTACCAGGGTTTGCGCCCCAAAGGAGATGGCCAGGCCCAGGGCCCCGGCACCCGCCAGCAGCGGAGCAATGTTCACCCCGATCTCTGAGAGCACAATCATCACCGTAATGGTGCTGATCACCACCGCCAATGCGTTGCGGAACAGGGTGAGCAGGGTGCGAGTACGGGCGCTGGGCAGCGGCCGACCGTGAATATCCGAGGAGAGCCGGTTTTCGATCAGGCTCGCCAGCACGGTCCAACCCACCGCCGAGAAGAAGAGGATCAGCGCGATACGGATCAAAATATCAACGGCTTTCTCTCCCGCCCCGTAGTGCAGCCAGTTCCAGAAATCGAACAGGCCCCACGCGCTGAGCAGCAGCATGATGGCGACAATCACGGTAAGAAAACGTGCCACCTTCAGCGCCGTCGACAGCCAGCCGTTGACCCGCTTTTGCAGCTCAGGATAGTTACGCTGCACCTGGGGGGAGAGGGTGATCCGCTTAGCAATCCAGCGCGACAGCATGCCGGAAACAAAGGCCGCAATGCCGATAATCGCCAGGCTGCGCACCGTCGCGCCCATCATAAATTTCAGGCTATTGCCCGGATCGAACAGCGAGAAGAAGAACAGCACCACGAAATAGGCGCTGGCGAGCCAGTGCCAAATCAGCGCAAAGGCGCGAATAAACAGGCTAAAGAAGGCCAGCGAGCGATCCGCAAGGTGGTGGAGATTCTCATATACCGTGGTCTTGTTGTGAAAAATAAGATAGAGCGCCCAGGTGGTGATACAGAGCATGATCAGCACGTTCGCCAGCGCGCCAAACTGGACGTTAACCTGGTTAGAGATGATCGGCACGGCGACCAGCAGGCCATAGCCAATCAGGCTGCTCAGGGCGCTCAGGCGCAGATGCCAATACTTCGCCGCCTCGTTTTTTATCGAGAAAGGTCGCAGATCGGGGAAGTGCGGGCAGAAAATCAGGCGCAGGATCGCTTTGAAGAACTCAATGAGCGCAAAGGCGTTGAGGAACAGGCTCTGCTGAAAGGCAATGGTGCGGTTGCCGCCGTTGAGATTATCGCTCAACAGCTGGCCGACAAAGAGGGTGAGCGCCAGCAGCAGCAGGTCGATAATAAACGCCCCGACGATCATCGCAGGCAGCTGTAACCAGTTGGCCCTGTCATGATTCTTGCGGCGTCCCCATTTGCCCATCTTGCGGTAGAGCGGGAAGGCGCAGAGGCGCACCAGCCAGTAGAAGACACAGACCAGCCCGGCGAGCAGCAGGAAGTGACCGGCGGCGTTGATAAAGGTCTGTGGGTTAAAGGTCTTGTGCGGCGAGCCGGTAATATTGCGGTAGAGCTGGGCAAAGCGCGACGACAGCTCCTGACCGAAGTGCTGGCTGACCTCCTGCACATTCTCCAGCACCGTCTTATCTTCGGCGACCTCTTCCGGCGGGGCGATAGTGGGCATCGGCTCCGGCGGCGGCGTAGCGGCAACCTTACGCAGTTGACCGATCAGCTCTTCCCGGGAGCTGGTGTTCTCCAACACGTCCGCTAGCGCGCCGTAGGCGGCTTTCTTCTGCTCCAGATCCGGCTCGGCGGCCGGTGCCGTCTCGCTGGTGGCAGGCGCTGCGGACGTGGAGGTGACGCCAGGAATGGTGGCCGCATGGAGCGGCATAATGAAAAGGCTAAGCAGCAACAGTAACCAAGGCACGGTCTCTCTCCTGAGAAAATAGTGCAAAAAGATAAGTATAGATGCTGCCAGCGCTGCGCCTGGAAATGGGAAGAATCCGGGGGGAAGAAAAACGCTCCCCGGGTGGAGAGCGTTGATAAATCAGGAGACGTGCTGGAGGAACTCTTGCAGACGCGGGCTGGGCGGGTTCTCAATAAGCTGCTGCGGATTGCCATCTTCAGCAATGCGGCCCTTGTCGATAAAGATCAGCCGCGAGGCGACCTTCTCCGCAAAGCCGATCTCGTGGGTCACGATCACCATCGTCATGCCCTCTTCGGCCAGGTCCTGCATCACCTTCAGCACCTCGTGGCGCAGCTCCGGGTCAAGGGCAGAAGTCGGCTCATCAAACAGCATCATCTTCGGCTTCACCGCCAGCGCACGGGCAATTGCCACGCGCTGCTGCTGGCCGCCAGAGAGTTCAGACGGATAGTGGTGCGCACGCTCGGCCAGGCCGACCTTCGCCAGCAGCGCATTCGCCAGCGTCTCGGCCTCGCTTTTACTTGCCCCACGCACGCGCAGCGGGCCAAACATCACGTTTTCCAGCGCCGTCAGATGCGGGAAGAGGTAGAACTGCTGGAACACCATGCCGGCTTCCTGACGGATCAGGCGCTCGTCGACCTTCGGATCGTTGACCTTCAGACCGTCGACGATCAGATCGCCACTGGTGATCTCTTCCAGCTTGTTGATGCAGCGCAGCAGCGTCGACTTACCGGAGCCGGAAGGGCCAATGATGACCACCACTTCGCCCTGGGTGATGTTCAGGTCGATGTTATGCAGCACCTGGGTTTTACCAAAGTGCTTGGAGACGTTTTTAAATTCAATCACAGGATTTTCATCCTTCTTTCCAGACGACGCAAAATAAAGCTCAGTACCAGGGTAATGATGAGATAGAACACCGCCACGGCGCTCCAGATCTCCAGTGCACGGAAGTTACCGGCAATAATCTCCTGGCCTTGGCGAGTCAGTTCGGCCACGCCGATAACAATAAACAGCGAGGTATCTTTGATGCTGATGATCCACTGGTTACCCAGCGGCGGCAGCATGCGGCGCAGCGCCAGGGGTAGGATCACCCGGCGAATGGTCTCGCGCTTAGAGAGGCCCAGCGCCAGGCCCGCTTCGCTGAAGCCTTTATGAATCGAGAGTACCGCGCCGCGGGTAATTTCGGCGATGTAGGCCCCGGAGTTGATCATGATGGTGACAACGGCGGCGCTGAACGGGTCGATGCGCAGATCGTTGAAGGCCATCGGCAGGGCGAAGTAGATAAACATCACCTGCACGACGATAGGCGTCCCGCGAATGATCTCGATAAATACCAGTGCGATGTGGTTTGCTATCCAGCCGCCGAAGCTGCGGGCGAAACCGGCTGCAAGGCCGATAATCAAACCACCCGCCAGACCGAGGACCGAGATCCACAGGGTCATTTTGACGCCTTCAAACAAAATAGGAATGGCAGGCCAGATGGCACTCCAGTCAAACTGCATGATGAATTCCTGTATACCGTGGTGAAAAACTAAAAATGTAGGCCCGGTAAGCTCGAGCGCCACCGGGCGTTACAAGCCTGAATCAGGCAAATTTATTTAGGCTCGGTACCGAACCATTTTTTATAGATTTCGTTGTAGGTGCCGTTCTCTTTCAGGGTTTTCAGCGCGCCGTTCACTTTCTCGCGCAGGTCGCTGCCTTTCGGGAACGCGATACCGTACTGCTGTGCTTCCAGAGAGTCGCCAACCGCTTTGAACTGGCCTTTGCCTGCGGTCTGGATGAAGTAAAGAATGTTTGGTGTATCGTGCAGAACCGCGTCAGCGCGGTTAGTGCCCAGTTCCATATAGGCGTTGTCGATGTTCGGGAACTGGCGCAGATCTTTGGTTTTGATATTGGCTTTCGCATAGTCAACGGAGCCGGTACCGCTCTTCACCGCAACCACTTTACCGTCGAGATCTTTTACGCTTTTCACGTCGTTGTTGTTGGCTTTAACCATCACCAGCAGGCCGCTTTTGTAGTAGCCGTCAGAGAAGTCGACCGCTTTTTTACGCTCGTCGGTAATGGTGATCCCAGCCAGCGCCAGGTCAACGTTTTTGGTTTGCAGTGCCGGGATAATGCCGCTGAAGTCCATCGGCTTAAGGGTGTAATCCAGCTTCAGCTCTTTCGCGACGGCAGCCCACAGGTCCACGTCAAAACCAACGTATTTATCGCCCTGTTTGAATTCGAACGGAACAAACGCGGTATCGGTAGCAACGACCAGTTTATCGGCGGCGTGAGAAGAGACCGCAAAAGCCAGGGTAAGTGCAGCAAGGGAAACTTTAAACACAGACTTCATAACATTTCCTTTTATATCCACGGGGCGATCCCCTGAGAGAACGTACGCAGTATGAAAAAATCGTGCCAGGTTTACAACCCATTGTTTTGTAAAGACGATATATTCTATCGCCGTACAAAAAATATACTCTGCTAGCCATTGTGCACCATGTTGGGGCTCCATTCTGGTGCGCTGCTGGCATGTTACACAATATGCTGTTATTTAGCGCAGAAAGCGGCCATAAAACAACCCTTGATTAACGATTGTGTGAGGTAATTATTACAAGTGATTTACTTTATAGTGGGGGCAAGCGAGCGGTATGACAGAGGGGGTGCACCAGAGAAGTGCAAAACCCCCTCCCGGGCGGGAGAGGGTCATAGATAAAACTTATGCTTTATTCGATGTTGGATTCGATGAACCAGAGGAATTTATCCAGGTCGCGGGAGGCCGCAGTCAGGATATCAGCGGTATCTTCATCTTTGGCTTCTTCGATAGATTTACGCACGTCGTTAGCAACGATGGCATAGCGATCGGCCAGCTCTTTCAGGTGATCCTGAACGCTATGGATATCCAGCGGGTAGCTTTTCAGCGGGGTCTTGCTGTTAACGACCTGAGTCGTACCCAGTGCAACGCCACCTAACTGAACCGCACGCTCGGCGATGGTATCCAGATGGTCAGTCAAGGTGGTGCGGAAGCCGTCCAGCATCTCGTGCACGCCAATAAAGTTAGCGCCGCGCATATTCCAGTGGGCCTGTTTAGTGATTAGAGACAGGTCAATGAACTGGGTCACCTGGCGATTCAGCAGCTCAATAGTCGCTTTTTTATCGTTATCCGCTACATCGTTGCGAGTATAAAGCAGATCGGATGATTTCGTTTTTACCAGTTTAGCGGTACTCATAATCTCATATCCTCTTGATGTGTGTTCCCAGGTAATTACTGGAGATAAGTATAGCACCGGTTTTCATCTTTGCTATTTTGGCTGTTCCTATTGGTCCAATAGTAATAACGAGGGTGTAAAAGGCTATTTTTTATATATCAGTAGTTTACGCATAAGTAGGGAGATGATTCTTAATTTCATATAAGACATTGAGAATGTTAATGAATATTATTCAAGGCGAGCCACGAAGACAGGGGGGATATTTTGCACGGTGCGAGACCGTGCAGATAAATAATTAACCAATATCAACTTCTTTAATTGACGTCTCACGGCGCAGCGTGAGCGTAGAGCCAACGGAGGCAGCAATAATGGCCGACAGGGCCAGCCACTGCACAAGCGTCAGCGTCTCGCTCAGAAAGATCATCCCCGATACCGCTGCCAGCGCAGGCTCCATACTCATAAGGGTACCGAAAGTGCGGGTGGGCAGACGCGTCAGGGCCATCATCTCCAGCGAGTAGGGCAGGGCGGTAGAGAGAACGGCCACGCCCAGGCCCAGCGGCAGAATCGACCAGTGCCAGAGCATCTCTCCTGCCTGAATCGCACCAAGAGGCACAAACACCACGGCAGCGATCAGGGAACCCAGCGCCACGGTGGCCGGACCGTGATCCTCTCCGGCACGTTGGCCGCAGAGAATATAGATGGCCCAGCAGGCACCCGCGCCCAGCGCAAAGGCGGCACCGGTAAGATCGACGTGGGAGACATCCTGCCCCAGCGGCAGAAGGAACCACAGCCCCAGCACGGCCAGCACCACCCAAACAAAATCTACCGGACGCCGGGAGGAGAACAGCGCGACCGCCAGCGGGCCGGTAAACTCCAGCGCCACGGCAATACCCAGTGGCACCGTCTGAATAGAGAGATAGAAGAGATAGTTCATGGCGCCCAGCGACAGGCCATAAAACAGCAGCGGTTTACGCTGCTCTGGCGTAAAACGCAGCCGCCACGGTCGGAAGACGATCACAAGAATAAGGGTACCGAGCGCCAGACGCAGGGCGGTCACGCCGGGCGCGCCGACCAGCGGAAAGAGCGATTTTGCCAGCGAGGCACCGCTCTGAATCGACGCCATCGCGAAAAGCAGTATTAATATAGGTAACCAGGCAGGCAACTTCCGGGGTAAAGCAGGCATCCTTTCTCCTGTCAATTTATGTCAAACCGAATAAAGAGGGCAGTGTAATGGAAATAGATGTCAGCGGTTGAGGCTCCGTTGAAAATAAATGTCAGGAAAGCGTTAGAATGGCGACAAGTTGATGGATTAATCGCCGTATCTTTAGGAATAATCTGGATGAATGTGTCGCTTTTATGGCGGCATAATAGCGACATCAGCGGAAAAAAGGCTTTTTTTTGAAAGGGATACGAGCGACAGGAAACGTTCTGTTACATCAAAAGGCCCGTTAGACAGCGTGAAGCGCAAAGAGTTTCTCACTTTTTTTTGTTATATTTAATACTTAGGACTTACTTGAAGCACATTTGAGGTGGCATATGAAAAAAATTGCATGTCTTTCAGCACTGGCAGTTGTTCTGGCTGTATCCGCAGGTTCCGCTGTAGCGGCAACCTCTACTGTTACCGGCGGTTATGCTCAGAGCGACATGCAGGGCGTGGCGAACAAAGCTAACGGTTTCAACCTGAAGTATCGCTACGAAAACGACACTCCGCTGGGTTACATCGGTTCCTTTACCTACACTGAAAAAGATCGTACCGAAAGCAACGTATACAACAAAGCGCAGTACTACGGCGTAACTGCTGGTCCGGCTTTCCGTCTGAACGACTGGGCAAGCATCTACGGTGTAGTGGGTGTTGGCTACGGTAAATTCCAGCAGGCTGAGAATGTTGTAAACCATTCTGACAGCAGCGACTACGGCTTCTCCTACGGTGCGGGCATGCAGTTCAACCCAATCGAAGATGTAGCTATCGACGTTTCCTACGAGCAGAGCCGTATCCGTAGCGTTGACGTTGGCACCTGGATCGCAGGCGTGGGTTACCGCTTCTAATCACCCCGGTGATAGTCTAGACACTAAAACGGCCCTATGGGGCCGTTTTTTTATGGGTGCCGTTGAGTTGCCGTGGCAAATCCCGTAGGCCCGGCAAGCGTAGCGCCGCCCGGCGTAGATATCCCTTACCGCGAACGGGTCTCAAACAGGTCGGTGCCCAGATGGTTGTAATCCACCTTTTGCAGCTTGAAGTTGGTTACCCAGGTTGGCCCGGCTTTGTCATTTGAGACAAAGCGGTAGCGGGTGGCGATCTCTTTGGCCGTGATGCCGGTCCACTGCGAAAAGAAGCTGAGGAAGTCGTTGGCCGAGCGGCGGGCTTTAATCAGCCGATGGCGGGTGTCATCGCTGGAGATCACCATAAACGGCACCTGGAAGTTCTGCTGGAACTTATCGTCGTGGGCCAGATACTGCACCGCTTTGCCGCGCTCCTTGAAGGCCAGACCGTGATCGGAGAAGTACACCATGGAGAAGGTGCTGCCGCTGTTGCGCAGCTGGTCGTAAAGCTTGCTGAGCAGGGTGTCGGTTTGCGTGATTGAGTAGAGGTAGCACGAGGTTTCCTTCGACTGAACGAAGTCCGCGTACTTGCCGCCGGTGCGATCGCAGGCCTGCGGGTGAGAGCCCATCAGGTGCAGGACAATCAGCTGCGGCTGGCTGCGGGCGGTGCTCAACACCTGCTCGGTCATCTTCAGCAGCGCTTCATCGCGGGTGTTCTTATCGGCCTCAAAGTCGCCGCTCTTTAAGAACTGCACCTCGTCAGCGCGCTTAGCAATGCTGGCGATGGCGGTATCGTACTCGCCAATCTGCCCTTGATTAGAGAACCACCAGGTCTGGAAGCCTGCCCGGTTGGCCAGCGTAACAAAGTTATCCTGATACTGGGGCTTGTTGTCCATCACCCGATTCAGGGTCAGGCCTAACGATTTCTGCGTCGAGCCGCTGGCTGCCACGTAGTCGGTAAAAAAGTTGCCGTTTACGCTGCTGGCAAAGGGGGTGTTCTGCCAGTGGCCGCCAAATGCGCCCACCGCATCGCGACGCACGCTCTCACCGATCACCACCACATAGGTGTGATACTTCGGCTTAACGCCCATCACGTTCCAACTGTCTTTCATCCCGGCCAGCTGCGCCATCCGGCTCTGCTCGTCCAGCACTTCCTGATTGTTAACTACCACGTCCTTCACAAAGCGAAACACCGGATAGCCGGTATCTTTCAGATTAAATACGCCGCCATAAACCAGGTTCTGCACCGGGGCGACAAAGACGGTAGCCAGACAGAAGGCGACGCCAAGATGATCCCATTTTCCCCAGGTTGCACGCTCACTCTGCTTACGCCGGATGGCAATCACCCCAAGGCCAAAGATAAACAGGCCTATCACATAGTTGTACCACGGGAAAATGGTCAGGATCTCCGTGGACTCCTCCATGTTAGTGGAGTGCAGCGCCAACAGCGTATTGAAGTTGGGCGCGCCATAGGCCTGACCAAACGGGTAGTAGGAGGCGGCGAGCAGAGAGAAGACCGCCACCAGTACCTTCTGCGCACGCGGGGCATGACGCCACAGCAGCAGTAGCAGGCAGGCGAACGCAGTGGTATAGAGCAGGCTAAAGGGGTAGCCAAGGGCGTAGTTAATCAGTAACGACTGAAGAAAATAGAAACCCGTCCACGGGCTAAGGGCCTGGCTACGGGCAGCAAGCGTTTCTTTTATGGTTAAATTCATATAGCTGTATCGCGAAAACGCCATGTGCTCACCCTGGCGTAGAGGGTCAAAACCTGCCGGAGAGGGCGTGGAGAAGAGGGAGAGTTCCGCATCCGCGAGCCGCATTTGTGCAGGGCTGCGAGAAGATAGAGCGAGAGCAGACGAAGATCAACTGCTTACGGGGCAATCTTTTGCGAGGGTGGTTGCAAAACCAACAAATAGTGAGTTTTTCTATGGCCGAGGGACAGTATGACGGGAGAATGTGACAGAAAAATGAAGCGGCGTACCGCGACGCCGCATTAATGGGATTTTTTATCGTCCTGCTGCGGTTTGCCGTTAAACATATCGCACAGCATGTTGAGTAACTGCAACCGGACCTGGAATGGCGAGTGAGTAAACACGGATAAGCACCTCTTGAGTTCGTTCATATCAACCTCCTCCTGCTGGATTTCGTGACGTTCAATCTACGAAGGTTGTCTGCATTACATACAGATATAGCACAGGCTATATTGTATAGCTATGGCTATTACCCAAATTTTTTGTGCTGCTCTACTTATGGTTTACACTGGGCGCAACCGTATATGATGCATTTATCGCGTTACCCCCATGAGGAAGTTCAATGAGCCGTCGCGCAGGCAAGACAACAACAAAAAAAGTGACGCAGCTGGTGAATGTCGAAGAGCACGTTGAGGGCTTTCGACAGGTGCGGGAAGCGCACCGGCGGGAGCTGATTGATGACTATGTCGAACTGATCTCCGATCTGATCCGCGAGGTGGGGGAGGCCCGTCAGGTGGATATGGCTGCCCGGCTAGGTGTCTCCCAGCCAACGGTGGCAAAGATGCTTAAGCGTCTGGCAACGGTAGGGCTGATTGAGCAGATCCCCTGGCGCGGTGTGTTTCTGACCCCGGAAGGAGAGAAGCTGGCTCAGGAGAGCCGCGAACGGCACCAGATCGTTGAGAGCTTTCTTCTCGTGCTGGGCGTAAGCCCGGAGACCGCCCGCCGTGATGCCGAAGGCATGGAGCACCACGTTAGCGAGGAGACGCTGGAGCGCTTTCGCCTCTTTACCCTTCAGCAGGAGCACCCTGCGGAATGATCCTGCCGTTCGTGCACGCGCTGGCGCGCGATCGCTTTTTCCAGCTGCTGATCCTGATCGGCATTATCCTGAGCTTTTTCGTTCCCTTTAACCCGGCCGCGTGGCCCAGGGCGATCGACTGGCACACCATCCTGACGCTAAGCGGACTGATGATGCTCACCAAAGGGGTAGAGCAGAGCGGCTACTTTGACGTGGTGGGGCGCAGAATGGTCCGGCGCTTCGCCACCGAGCGGCGGCTGGCGATGTTTATGGCCCTGGCGGCGGCGCTGCTCTCCACCTTCCTGACCAACGACGTGGCGCTTTTTATTGTTGTGCCGCTCACGCTGACGCTCAGAAAACTGTGTGAAATCCCGGTTAACCGGCTGATCATCTTTGAAGCGCTGGCGGTAAACGCCGGGTCGCTGCTGACCCCGATTGGTAATCCACAAAATATTCTGCTGTGGGGGCGATCCGGTCTTTCATTCGCTGCCTTTACCGGGCAGATGGCGCTGCTGGCGGTAGTGATGATGGCAAGCCTGCTGCTGCTCTGCTGGTTCTTTTTCCCCAATAAAGCCCTGAACTACCACAGCGGCAGCCAGGCGCCGTCATGGCAGCCGCGCCTGCTCTGGACCTGCCTGGCGCTGTACGTAGTGTTCCTCATCTCGCTGGAGCTAAAGCATGAGGGCTGGGGCGCGTTGATCGTCGCCGCAGGCTTTGCGGTGGTAGCTTTTAAAGTGCTAAAGAGCGTGGACTGGACGCTGCTGCTGGTGTTTATGGCGATGTTTATCGACGTCCATCTGCTGGTGCAGCTTCCCGCACTACAGGGATCGCTCAACGGGGTAGAGCACCTCTCCCAGCCCGCCCTGTGGCTCACGGCTATCGGCCTGTCGCAGGTGATCAGCAACGTGCCGGCGACCATTCTGCTGCTGAACTACGTCCCACCCAGCCCGCTGCTGGCCTGGGCGGTCAATGTCGGCGGTTTCGGCCTGCTGCCCGGCTCGCTGGCGAACCTGATCGCCCTGCGGATGGCCAACAACCGCCGCATCTGGTGGCGCTTCCATCTTTACTCTATTCCGCTGCTGATCTGGGCCGCGCTGGTGGGGTATGGGTTACTTATTATCAGTTAATGCGAATTTGTCAGTTTTTCCTGGCAAATGTATAGCAACCTCCTAACTTTAGATAACGGCGCACGTGTCGCGCCGTTCATCGACAGGACAGTTGCAACGCTATGGCTGATAACGAAAAGAATCCTGACGCAGCTCAGGAAAAGAACAATACCGCTCGGAAAGATCAAAACAACGATCAAAACAAAGCTCAAAACAACGAACGTAAGCGCCCCGGCAAGAAGCCGTTAATCATTCTGGGCGTAGTCGTTGTAGTGATGGTGATTGTGGCGCTGGTGTGGTGGTTGATGACCCGCAACCAGGAGACCACTGACGATGCCTTCACCGAAGGCGATGCGGTTACCATCGCCCCCAAGGTGGCGGGCTACGTGACCGAGCTGCGGGTGAAGGATAACCAGCGGGTGAAGAAGGGCGATCTGCTGGTGCTGATCGACCCTCGGGATGCCACCGCCCAGCGCGATCAGGCTCAGGCCCAGCTTGGGCTGGCTACCGCCCAGCTGCATCAGGCGCAGGCCCAGCTGGCACTCTCAAAGGTGCAGTACCCCTCTCAGCGCGACGAAGCGCAGGCGCAGGTGCTCAAGGCCAAGGCTGACTTAGCCAACGCGGAAGCCGCCTATCGCCGCCAGCGCGGCGTCGACCCGCGGGCGACCACGCAACAAAATATCGACAGCGCCAACGCCCAGCTGCGCAGCGCCCAGGCTCAGCTGGCCAGCGCCAATGCCCAGCTTGAGGTCGCAAGCCAGATTAATCTGCAGATCCGTCAGCAGGAGACCAACGTCGAAGCCCGGGAGCAGCAGGTTGAGCAGGCCCGCGCCCAGCTGGCAAATGCGAACCTTAACCTCTCCTATACCGAAGTACGCGCCCCCTTTGATGGCTTCGTCACCAAGCGTAACGTACAGACCGGGACCCTGGTGCAGGCGGGTACGGCGCTCTTCTCGCTGGTCTCACCTGACATTTGGGTGGTGGCGAACTTTAAAGAGTCGCAGCTGGAGCGGATGCGCCCCGGTAATAAAGTCACTATCGGCGTGGATGCCTACCCGGACCTGGAGCTGGAGGGGCATATCGACAGTATCCAGCAGGGGAGCGGCTCGCGCTTCTCCGCCTTCCCGTCGGAAAACGCCACCGGCAACTTCGTGAAGATCGTCCAGCGCGTGCCGGTGAAGATCGTCATCGATAAGGGCCTTGACGCTAACCAGCCGCCGCTGCCGCTGGGGCTGTCCGTGGAGCCGAAGGTGACGCTGGAATGACCGATCACAACCATGAGAGCTGGCGTCCGGCCAGTAACCCGTGGGCGGTGGCGATTGTCGTCACCCTTGCGGTGTTTATGGAGATCCTCGATACCACCATCATCAACGTGGCGCTGCCCCACGTCGCCGGCTCGCTGTCGGCGAGCTACAGTGAATCCACCTGGGTGCTCACCAGCTACCTGGTGGCGAACGGCATCGTGCTGCCGATCTCGGCCTTTCTGAGCCGCGTCTTTGGCCGCAAGCGCTTTTTCCTCATCTGCATCGTGATGTTCACCGTCTGCTCGTTCCTGTGCGGTATCGCTACCGAGCTGTGGGAGATCATCCTGTTCCGCATCCTGCAGGGCTTCTTCGGCGGGGGGCTACAGCCGACCCAGCAGTCGGTGCTGCTCGACTACTTTAAGCCGGAGGATCGCGGCAAGGCCTTCGGGCTCTCGTCAATTGCGATCATCGTTGCTCCGGTGCTCGGCCCGACCCTTGGGGGCTGGATCACCGACAACTACTCCTGGCGCTGGGTCTTCTTTATCAACATCCCGGTGGGGATCGTCACCGTGCTGGCCATCTACCAGCTGCTGGAAGATCCCCCCTGGGAACGTAAATCGGAAGAGAAGCTGACCATCGACTGGACCGGCATCGGCCTGATTGCGCTGGGGCTGGGCTGTTTGCAGGTGATGCTTGACCGTGGTGAGGACGACGACTGGTTCGCCTCGGGCTTTATTCGCACCTTTGCCGTGCTGACCCTGATTGGCATTATCGGAGCGATCTACTGGCTGATGTACGCGAAAAAGCCGGTGGTGGATCTGCACTGCATGAAGGATAAAAACTTTGCCGTCTCCAGCCTGCTGATGGCCGGGATGGCGATGATCCTCTACGGTAGCTCGGTGGTGATCCCCCAGCTGGCGCAGCAGGATCTCGGCTACACCGCGACCTGGTCCGGGCTGGTGCTCTCCCCAGGGGCGGTGTTAATCGTACTCACGATCCCGCTGGTGCTGAAGCTGATGCCGGTGGTGCAGACCCGGTGGATCATCGCCTTCGGCTTTACCTGCCTGGCGGTGGCCTTCTTCTGGTCGCGCAACCTGACTCCGGACGTTGATTTTGAAACTCTGGTGCTGTTCCGCAGCGCGCAGTCGATTGGGCTCGGCTTCCTGTTTGTGCCGCTTACCACCATCGCCTTTATCACCATTCCGCGCCAGCTCAACGCTGACGCCGCCGCGCTGTTTACCATGTTCCGTAACGTCGCCGGATCGATCGGTATTTCGCTCTCAACCGCCGCCATTACCGAACGCGCCCAGGTGCACAGCGCCTATTTGAGCGCCCATACCACGCCCTTTAGCGAACAGTTCCAGCTGGCGGTGCGCGAGACGGCCGAGGCGATCCGCAACTTCACCACGCTGTCGGGAGATCCGCTCGGTCTGGCAACCGGGCAGATGTACCGAACCATGATCGAGCAGTCGCGTTTTCTCGCCTACGTTGACGTCTTTACCATCCTCAGCGCCGTGGCGTTTTTACTGATTCCGTTTTGTCTTCTGCTTTCGCCGATCAAGAGCGAAGGCAGCGCAGGAGCACATTAACATGCACAGGATACATACCCCGACGCTGTCGTTACTCACCCTACTGCTGGCGGGCTGCGCCGTGGGGCCGGACTATCAGCAACCCGTGCCGCCTGCGGTGAGCCACTGGAACGACGCCGGGGATAAAACCGTGCCGTCACAAACCTCCAGCCAGGCGGTAAATCCGCGCTGGTGGACGACCTTTAACTCGCCGCAGCTCAACAGCCTGATCGAACGAGCGATCGCCGGGAACCTCTCCCTGCAGCAGACCGTGCTGCGCATTGCTGGCGCACGGGAGCAGATCAACCAGGCGGGTGGGGCCTTCCTGCCAGCGGTAAACGGCAACCTTCAGGCTACCCGGCAGCAGCTGGGTCTGGAGGGGGAGCTGAAATCCCACGACGTTTACGGCCAGCTGCAGGACGTCGACCCAGAGATAAACAATGCCCTTGGGGTGCTCACCCAGCCAGTGAATCTCTATCAGGGCAGCTTCGACGCCCAGTGGGAGCTGGATCTGTGGGGCAAAGTGCGCCGCCAGGTCGAGGCGGCCAATGCCCAGCAGCAGGCGGCTATCGAACAGCGTAACGACGCCCTGGTGTCACTGGAGGCGGAAGTGGCCCGCGCGTGGCTCCAGCTGCGCGGGGCGCAGAGCATCCTTGCCACCATGAATACCCAGATTGACACCGCAAAGGAGACGCTTAGCCTGACTGAAAGTCGCCAGCGCGGCGGTCTGTCGCCGCAGCTGGACGTGGAGAACGCTCGGGCACAGCTCGGCAACCTGGAGGCGCAGCTGCCGCAGTACCAGGCCCAGGAGCAGCAGGCGATGAACGCCCTGGCCATTCTGATCGGCAAGCCTCCCGGTGCGCTGAATGCGGAGCTACGGTCGGTGCAGCCCCTGCCGAAGCTGCCGGATATCATCCAGACCGGCATTCCCTCAACCCTGGCTCGCCGTCGACCGGACGTGCGTGAAGCCGAGGCCAACCTGCACGCGGCCACGGCGCAGATCGGCGTCTCGGTGGCGCAGCTCTTCCCGAGCCTGACCCTGAGCGGCCAGTTTGGCCTGCGCAACAGCGAAACCGACTGGCTGACCGACTGGAGCAGCCACTTCTACAGTTTCGGGCCGCAGGTGTCGATTCCCATCTTCCAGGGCGGACGGCTGGTCTCCAGCGTCAAGCTGGCGCGAGCGCAGCAGGGCGCAGCGGCGCTTAACTATCGCCAGACGGTACTGAGTGCGCTGGGTGACGTAGAGAATGCGCTGGTCAGCTACCGCACCGATCAGCAGCGCGAAGCCGGGCTGAGCAAAACCATTGAGGCGTTGCAGAGCGCATTCGATCTCGCCAGCGACAGCTACCGCCAGGGGATCGCTACTTTTATTGACGTGCTTGATGCCCAGCGCCAGCTGGCCCAGGCCGAGCAGCAGCGCGCCCAGGCGAGAGTGCAGAGCAGCCTCGATCTGGTGGCGCTCTACAAGGCGCTGGGAGGCGGCTGGGAGCCATACCAGACCGTACAGCTGCCGGATTACCCGGTCTTTGGCGAGGCGACGCGAGGTTAAAGTTCAGAGGATTGGGCAAGAAACGCGCAGGATCCTCACATTCGCGATCCGGCGCGTCGGAGTATAACTACTGGACACTCACTGACATCCTAAGGAGCGTTCTATGCGTTATCAAAAACTTGGCAATACCGGTCTCTTTGTTTCCGAGCTGTGCCTGGGCACCATGACCTTCGGCGGTGAAGGCGGCATGTGGGGTAAGATTGGTCAGCTGCGGCAGAACGACGCTGAGAGGCTGGTGGGCGACGCCCTCGCGGCGGGCATCAACTTTATTGATACCGCCAACGTTTACTCGGAAGGGCGCTCGGAAGAGATCACCGGACAGGCGCTGAAAAACCTCAAGATCCCCCGTGAAGACGTGGTGGTGGCCACCAAGGTGTTCGGTGAAACCGGCACCGGCGGGGTCAACTCGCGCGGCAGCTCCCGCTACCATATTATCGGCAGCGTCAAGGAGAGCCTGCGCCGCCTCCAGCTGGATCATATCGACCTCTACCAGCTACACGGCTTCGATCCGGCAACGCCGATTGAAGAGACGCTCTACGCCCTGGATAACCTGGTTCAGCACGGTCACGTCCGCTATATCGGCGTGTCCAACTGGGCGGCGTGGCAGATTATGAAGGCGCTGGGCATCTCCGAGCGCCTGGGGCTGGCCCGCTTCGCCTCGCTACAGGCTTACTACACCATCGCCGGGCGCGACCTTGAGCGTGAGCTGGTTCCGATGCTGCAAAGCGAAGGGGTGGGGCTGATGGTCTGGAGCCCGCTGGCGGGTGGCCTGCTGAGCGGCAAGTATGACCGCAGCGGCAGCGGGGAAGAGGGCGGCCGTCGACTGGCGTTTGACTTCCCACCGGTAGAGAAAGAGCGCGCCTTCGACTGCGTAGACGTGATGCGTAACATTGCCGACAGCAAAGGTGTGTCGGTGGCGCAGATTGCCCTGGCGTGGCTGCTGCATCAGCCGGTGGTAAGCAGCGTGATTATCGGCGCAAAACGCCCGGATCAGCTGGCAGATAATATTGCCGCGACGGAGATCCGCCTGAGCGAAGAGGAATTGAAACAGCTTGATGCGGTCAGCGCCCTGCCACGTGAGTATCCAGGTTGGATGCTGGAGCGGCAGGGGGAATATCGCCGTAACCAGCTGGAAAAACAGTAATTTGGTTATAAAAAAGCCCGGCGATTGCCGGGCTTTTTAATGACTTAAACAAACTTAGTTCAGACGAACCGGCATCCCGGAACGGTTCTGAATCGCCTGCTCAACAACGCTCTGGTCGGCGTCCGGCTGGCTGGTGATGCTCTGCACGCTCTTGGTCAGCGCGATCGGCACAATCTCTTTGCCGTCAAACTGCGCTTCGGTAGTAGAGAGCGGGTTGTGAACCTCAATGTAGCGGCTACCGTCTGGCTCAGTGGTAGCTTTTACCGGCTCATCGATAAACTGTACGCGAGTACCGACCGGCACGTTCTGGAACAGGAACTTGATGTCGTCGTTACGCAGACGCACGCAGCCGTGGCTTACGCGCAGGCCGACGCCGAAGTTAGCGTTGGTGCCGTGAATAGCATACAGGCGGCCAATGTACAGGGCGTAGAGGCCCATCGGGTTATCCGGACCGGCAGGAACAACGGCAGGCAGTGGGTTACCAGCGGCAATATACTCCTGGTGCATCTTCGCCGTCGGCGTCCAGGTCGGGCCGGCTTTCTTACGCTCAACCTTGGTGGTCCAGTTAATCGGGGTATCTTTACCCAGCTGGCCGATACCGATCGGCAGCACGATCACGGTGTTGGTGCCTTTCGGATAGTAGTAGAGGCGCATCTCGGCGCTGTTGATCACAATCCCTTCATGCACGGTATCCGGCAGGATCAGCTGCTGAGGGATGTTCATCACGCTACCGCCCTTCGGCAGATAGGGATCGATACCTGGGTTAGCTTCCATCAGGTTAGACAGCCCCATCTGGTACTGGGCCGCGTAGTACTCCAGCGGCTGGCTGTTGTTCTCTGGCAGGGTGATGACCTGGTTCTGGCCAATCAGACGGCTACCATCGGTCGGCAGCGGATAGGTTACAGCAGACGCGGATTTGCAAAACCCTACTACAGCGAAAGCCGCCGCTAAAATTGTTGTTAATTTCATATTCATGGTATGCGAGGTTTCTGTGCCACAGGCCGTTTAGTTAAGAATGCTCAAAGGGATGGGAGCGCATTATATGTGCATTCCCACGCGCATGGAATTGAGATGTGTACGAAATCACATTTTTTTCTCTTACCCTAGTGTAGCAACTGTTCACACCTGCGCGATTTCAATTCGGAATTGTGGCATAATGCAGAGTTTGTCACACATTTTCAGGATAACACCGTGTTAGTTACCAGCAACGTCACCATGCAGTTTGGCAGTAAGCCGCTGTTTGAAAATATTTCCGTCAAGTTTGGCGGCGGCAATCGTTACGGCCTGATTGGGGCGAACGGTAGCGGAAAATCCACCTTTATGAAGATCCTCGGCGGCGACCTTGAGCCTACGCTGGGCAACGTCTCCCTCGATCCGAACGAGCGTATCGGTAAGCTGCGTCAGGATCAGTTCGCCTTTGAAGAGTTCAGCGTGCTCGACACGGTGATCATGGGTCACGGCGAGCTGTGGGAAGTGAAGCAGGAGCGCGATCGCATCTACGGCCTGGCCGAGATGAGCGAAGAGGACGGCTATAAAGTGGCCGATCTCGAAGTGCTGTACGGCGAGATGGACGGCTACTCCGCCGAGTCCCGTGCGGGCGAATTGCTGCTCGGCGTCGGTATTCCTGTCGAGCAGCACTACGGTCCGATGAGCGAAGTGGCTCCCGGCTGGAAGCTGCGTGTGCTGCTGGCCCAGGCTCTGTTCTCTAATCCAGATATCCTGCTGCTCGATGAACCGACCAACAACCTGGACATCGACACTATTCGCTGGCTGGAGCAGGTGCTGAACGAGCGTAATAGCACCATGATCATCATCTCGCATGACCGTCACTTCCTGAACATGGTCTGCACCCACATGGCGGATCTGGACTACGGCGAGCTGCGCGTCTATGCGGGCAACTACGACGAGTACATGACCGCGGCGACCCAGGCGCGTGAACGTCTGCTGGCCGACAACGCCAAGAAGAAAGCGCAGATCGCTGACCTGCAATCCTTCGTCAGCCGTTTTAGCGCCAACGCCTCGAAGTCCCGTCAGGCAACCTCGCGCGCCCGTCAGATCGATAAGATCAAGCTGGATGAGGTGAAAGCCTCCAGCCGTCAGAACCCGTTCATTCGTTTTGAGCAGGATAAGAAGCTGTTCCGTAACGCGCTGGAAGTGGAAGCCCTCACCAAAGGCTTCGATAACGGCCCGCTGTTTAAGAACTTCAATCTGCTGCTGGAAGTGGGCGAGAAGATTGCCATTCTCGGTGCCAACGGCGTGGGTAAAACCACTCTGCTGAAAACGCTGGTGGGCGATCTGACGCCGGATAGCGGCACCGTGAAGTGGTCAGAAAACGCCAGGATTGGCTACTACGCGCAGGATCACGCCGCCGATTTTGATAACGATCTTACCGTCTTCGACTGGATGAGCCAGTGGAAGCAGGAGGGAGACGATGAGCAGGTAGTGCGCAGCTTCCTGGGTCGTCTGCTCTTCAGCCAGGACGATATCAAAAAGCCAGCGAAGGTGCTCTCCGGGGGCGAGAAGGGGCGTATGCTCTTCGGCAAACTGATGATGCAGAAGCCGAACATCCTGATTATGGATGAACCGACCAACCACCTGGACATGGAATCTATCGAGTCGCTGAACATGGCGCTGGAGATGTATCCGGGCACGCTGGTCTTCGTCTCCCACGACCGTGAGTTCGTGAGCTCCCTGGCGACCCGCGTGATTGAGATCACCCCTGAGCGCGTCGTTGACTTCAGCGGGAACTATGAAGATTACCTGCGCAGTAAAGGTATTGATGCGTAAATAGTT
>NZ_LR607338.1:1859081-1885058 GCF_902164725.1 Pseudescherichia vulneris
GTAACAGAAACCGCAGCTCGTCACTTAAAATCGCTCAAAAAAACTACTGGATATTCGAACAGGGATTAGTATAATAATTACACAACCCAGTCGGGTGCTACAGTAAGTGAGTGGTGAAGCCTATGATGATTCCATTTGAAAGCCTTAATTCTCTGGATCAATCGGCAACGATGAGTAGCCGTGAAATCGCTGCGTTGACAGGCATAACCCACGGTGAAGTAAAACGTATTGTGAAAAGCCTCGAAACGGCGCAGCGTTTATCTGAGCCGGTACGGGTGGCAATGTTTGAGCGGGATGGCGAGAGCTATCAGGAGTTTCTGCTGAACAAGCGTGACTCCCTGTTGGCCGTGGCGCGTCTGTCGCCTGGCTTTACCGCTGCCGTACTCGATCGCTGGCAGGAGCGCGAAAACAAAACAGCGCTGCCTGATTTTACCAATCCGGCAGCGGCGGCCCGCGCATGGGCTGAACAGTATGAGCAGCGCCAGAGAGCCGAGCAGCAGCTGGCCCTCTCTGTCCCAAAGGCGGAGTTTTTTGACCGTTTCGTTGAGGTGCAGGACTCGCTGGGTTTTCGCCAGCTCTGCAAGATGCTGAAGGTGAAAGAGCCGGAGTTCCGTCAGTTCTTGCTGGAACGCAACATCATGTACCGCGTTAACGGCACGCTGACGCCGCAGCTGCATCATCAGCAGGCGGGCTACTTCACCCTGCGCTCTGGCGTCGGTGAAAACCAGCATACCTTCTCCCAGGCGCGCTTTACCGCTAAAGGGGTGAAGTGGGTGGCGGGCCTCTGGGCCGGACATATCGCCACGCAGCCAAAGGGTGCGGCAGCGGCGTAATGGAGCCAGCCGTGTTGGTAAAACGATCCATCACGATACATTCAGCAAATAAGTCGCCAGCGTAATGCTGGCGATGTTGTTTCTACCCGCTCGCTTTTTTCACCTCTGTTTCCCTCTTGCTGACTAGCTCAGGTTACATCCGGCAGCGCTTCTTTTGTCGCAATGTATTTGTCACGTGAATATATGATGGCGGTTCGCTTATAATAACGCGCAGAAATTGAGTATTTCATTCATTAGCATTATTGTCATTGCAGAAAATGACCGTCCTCGGCTAAAGGCAGGCCCAATGTTAAGTAACCCGATCCCTTTTAGCGGGGGCAACGCTAGTATTAATCATGAATGATGATAAAAAGCCATCTGATTCCAGTAGTGTCGACACACAACATCTGATTGATCTGCTTGATAATAATTCTGACTGGGTATGGGAAGTGGATGCCCAGGGACGCTATACCTGGTCCTCTAAAGTTGTCACCAGCCTGCTGGGTGTGTCACCCGAGGCGGTGATCGGTTGTACCCCCTTTGACTTTATGCCGCCCGGCGAAGCCGAGCGCGTTGGCCGCGCATTTTCTGACATCGTGACTAAACGCATTCCGTTCTCTGGTTTAGTTAACCGTAACCGCCGCGCCGACGGGCGAATTGTGGTGCTCGAAACCAGCGGCGTTCCGCTGTTCGATGAGCAGGGCGAACTGCGGGGCTACCGGGGCATCGATCGCAACATCTCGACCCTGGACGAGCGCGTTATGCAACTGGAGACGATTTACGACAAGACCCCCGTCGCACTCTGCATGATTGACCGGCAGGGACATTTGGTGATGTCCAACAAGGCGATGGCGAAGCTGATGGACGTAGACAATACATCTCCCGATGCTCCTGAAAGCCATGTTGCCGATCTGATGCCCGGCTGCTGGCAGCAGTTTGAGGCCACTTTTGCCCTTGCTGATACTGGCGCAGAGATCCCCAGCCGGGAGATTGTCTGGCACACGCGCTGCTACGATACCCACTCGGTGCCGGTCCACGACGCGTCCGGTAACGTCGTGGGACTATCGGTAACCTGGGTTGATATTACCGATCGCCGCCGTGCCGAGCAGAAGCTCGCCAGCGCTAATGCGATCCTGCAACAGCATGCCCAGCATGACCATCTCACCGGCCTGTTTAACCGCCGCTATATGGACGAATGCCTCTCTAACGCCATTACTAACTCACTGGAGGAGCAGTTTCCACTCTCGGTGTGCCTGGCCGATATCGACTATTTTAAGCGCTACAACGATACCTACGGTCATCAGGCCGGCGATCATTGCCTGCGTAGGGTTGCCGAGGCGCTGGTGGCGGCCCGCCGTCAGTCTGAAGACAACGTCAGCCGCTATGGAGGTGAGGAGTTTTTAGTGATCCTGCCGCGTACCGATAGCGCAGGGGCGCTGGCCATGGCAGAGAGAATGCGTCAAAGCATCAACGCGCTGCGTATCCCGCTTCCCGCCAGCCCAACCGGCTATCTGACTATCAGCATTGGGATAGCGACGCTTAGCGAGTGCAGTAGGGTTAACGAAGACCGACCGCTGCATATTATTGCCAGCGGCGTGATCAACCAGGCGGATACCGCACTCTATGCTGCAAAACGGCGAGGCCGTAACGGCGTCGTGGCCGCAGGAGCGATGCAGCGGGCGTAAAAGACGCGCCGATATTTACTGGCTATCGGGCGAATAGCCCAGCCTGTAGAGCAACATCACGATGGCGTATTTTACCGCCTGCGCCAGAACCTCGGTGCAGTCGCCTTCAAAATGCTGTAGCGACGTATAAACGTTATTGCCCGGCAGCGCCCAGCCAAACCAGACGGAGCCAGCAGGGGTGCCGTCTTCGCCGCCATCCGGGCCGCCGTAGCCGCTAACGGCAATGCCAATATCCTCACCGGATACCCTGACCGCGCCCGTCGCCATCTCCTCCACTGTGGCTTTACTGACCGCAGTATGTTTGGCAAGTGTCTCCGGGTTCACATTTAACAGCGTCATTTTCGCTTCATCTGTAAAGGTTATAAATCCGCTGCCGAAAAAAGAAGGTGTGTCTTTCGCTGCGCACAGCGTGGAGCCGAGTAGGCCCCCGGTGCAAGACTCTGCCGTAGTGAGGCGTAATTTTTTGCTCTTTAAGAGATCACCCAGTTCATTTGCCAGAAAATCCAACGGTTTTTCCATGAATTGCTGGCAAAATTGTTGCTCTGTTGTCATTGTTGGCTATTCCTTCTGTGCATCATGAATGGAACAAATCTTCTTAAGTATTGCAGCAAAATGTCGGGCTGGATGCCTGGCGTGAAGAATGCTGATTTTTCTATGAGAAGAGCGCTGTAAGCGGACACAGAGAAAGGCGTAAAGCCTTCACCGCAAGATATACTGATTACGTCACCTGTCGTAAAGGATCTGAACATTATGATTTCTACCCTGATTTACCGGAGCCGCCTGAGCCCCGACTTTGATCCGTCAAAGTTAGGCAAGCTGGTGTGCGTCGCGCAGAGCCGCAACGCGGAGCTGCAAATTTCCGGTATTTTGCTTTTCGACGGGACCCATTTTCTCCAGGTGCTTGAAGGTCCGTTGGCACATGTGAATAGCCTGTATGCCAAAATCAATCACGATACGCGGCATGATAGCGTCGTCGAGCTAATGCGCGACTATGCTCCTAAACGGCATTTTGAAGTCCTTGGGATGACACTGTTCGATCTCCGTTATGACAGTCCACGATCGGTGCTGCGCTCGGTCATTAGTGCCGGCGCGCTTAAGTTCAATCTTGCCTGCGACGGGCGAGTGTATAAATTTATCAAATCATTCCTGCGTGGCAGCTGGCGAGAGCAGTATCCTGGGCGAAGCGAGCCCGACCGCTGGGCGTTTGTGCCTATCGACCTGCCGCTGGCGCAAACCCTGCCGTTCCTGTTCCCCGATCAGCCTTGCCAGTTCGCCATTCAACCCATCGTCGAGCCGCTGCGCGGACAGATCAGCTCCTTTGAAGCCCTGATCCGCAGCCCAAGCGGTGGTTCGCCTCAGGATTACTTTGCTTCCATTCCGCCGGACAAAATTCACGAGGCCGATCTCCTGTCAAAGGAGTGGGCGTTTGCGCTGGCGAAACAAATCGGCATTGGCAGCCATAAGCTCTCTATTAACCTGCTGCCAATGTCGCTGGTGAATATTCCCGGCGCGGTGGATATCCTGCTGGCACAGATCACCCGTCATGGGCTGGTTCCCGAGCAGGTGATTGTCGAGGTGACCGAAGACGAGGTGATCTCCGGCTATGACGAATTTACCATCGCCATTATGCAGCTGCGCTCGGCGGGCATTGGGCTGGCGATCGATGATTTTGGCGCGGGCTTTGCCGGACTGTCGCTGCTCACCAAGTTCCAGCCGGGAGAACTAAAGATCGACCGCAGCATCGTGACCGATATTCATCTGCACGGCCCTAAGCAGGCGATCGTTAACGCCATCGTCAAATGCTGCGCCGAGCTGGAGATCAGCGTCGTGGCGGAAGGGGTGGAGAAGGTAGAGGAGTGGTGCTGGCTGGAGGCGGCTGGCATCAAGCACTTCCAGGGCTATCTGTTCGCTAAACCGGCCCTCAACGGCGTCGCCCCGGTCTGCTGGCCGGTCAGGCAGGTGAAGGTATAGCGCGAGGGCATTTATCCGGCAAGGCGGGGTCTTACTCGCGCATGCAGCGCCGGGTTATCGCTCTCATCTTTCAGTTTGACGCCGGTCAGGCGGCGTAAAAAAGCCTGCTCCAGCAGCCAGGCAAGCTTAAACGCAGCGGCCTCATGGCTCAGCCCCTCCGGGCGGATGTTGGAGATGCAGTTGCGCTCCGAGTCCAGCCGGGTGCGTGTCGGTTGCCACGTCAGGTAGACGCCGAGGCTGTCCGGTGACGACAGTCCAGGACGTTCGCCAATCAACATTGCCACCGCTTTACTCTTCAGCGTCTCGCCAATCTCATCTCCCAGCGCCACCCGCGACTGATGCGCCAGCACCACCGGGCCGGTGGTCAGCCCCAGCGTGTTCAGATAGGGCAGCAGGGCGGTAATCAACGCCACAGCCTGACGATGCACCGCATGGGAGGAGAGCCCGTCACCAATCACCAGCAGCAGATCGTGGGCGGGCACCCGGCTGGCCTGTAGTGCGGCGCGGCTCTCGTCGCTCAGCCTGCGTCCGAGATCCGGCCGGTTGAGATAGACAGGCCGGTCTACCGCGGCACTGTGGGCGTCCAGGGTAGAGAGGCCCAGGGCCGTGAGCTGCTGCGCCAGCGGCTCGCTGTCAAAAGGCTGGTGGACCGCATCGCGAGCCTGGGCGTGGGCCAGACCGAAGCTGAGCACCTCCCGAGTCGGCAGGCTTGCACCGCTGCGACCAAGGGCAATACGGGCGTCGGTAAACGCGCGCAGTAAAGACCAGGCATCAGGATGGTTCATACGTTTACCCCTTCAGGCGGCAGCACGCTCAGCAGCGGGTGGTTAGCTCCGGTGAGCCGCAGCTGGCCCGCGCTATCGATAATCTGCATTTTCGTCAGCCACTCGCTAAACTCTGGAGCATGCTTTAACCCCAGCAGACGACGGGCATAGAGCGCATCGTGGAACGAGGTGCTCTGGTAGTTGAGCATGATGTCATCCGCCCCCGGGACGCCAATCAGAAAGGTCAGCCCGGCGTTGCACAACAGCGTCAGCAGCGTGTCCATATCATCCTGATCCGCTTCCGCATGGTTGGTGTAGCAGACGTCGCAGCCAATCGGCAGGCCCATCAGCTTGCCGCAGAAGTGATCCTCCAGCCCGGCGCGGATAATCTGCTTGCCGTCATAGAGATACTCCGGGCCGATAAATCCCACCACCGTATTGACCAGCAGCGGATCGAAGTGGCGCGCGACGGCGTAGGCCCGCGCCTCGCAGGTCTGCTGGTCGACGCCGTGATGGGCGTTGGCAGAGAGGCAGCTACCCTGGCCGGTCTCAAAGTACATCACGTTATTGCCCAGCGTGCCGCGGCCAAGGCTCAACGCGGCCTCCCGGGCCTCTGCCAGCAGGGCCAAATTGATGCCAAAGCCGCTGTTTGCCGCCTCGGTGCCCGCCACCGACTGGAACACCAGGTCGACGGGCGCGCCGCGCTCTATCAACGCCAGCGTGTTGGTGACGTGCGTCAGCACACAGGACTGGGTAGGAATAGCAAAGCGGCTGATGATGTCATCCATCATATAATTTAGCCGCTCCAGCACCGGCAGGCTGTCGCTGGCCGGGTTAATGCCCACTACTGCGTCCCCTGCACCATAGAGCAGGCCGTCGAGCATGCTAGCGGCAATGCCTTTCAGGTCGTCGGTGGGATGATTGGGTTGCAGGCGTACGCTCAAATGGCCCGGCAGGCCGATGGTGTTGCGAAAGCGGGTGGTGACCCGGCATCGGCTGGCGGCGAGGATCAGATCCTGGTTGCGCATCAGCTTGCTGACGGCGGCGGCCATCTCCGGGGTAATGGCGCGGGCAACGCGGCTCAGGGTCAAAGGATCGGTGGCATCATCCAGCAGCCAATCGCGAAAGTCTCCCACCGTCAGGTGGCTGATGAGGGAGAACGCGTCGCGATCGTGGGTATCGATAATTAGCCGGGTGACCTCATCCGCTTCGTAAGGGATAAGCGGATTCGCCAGGATCGCGCGCAGCGGCACCTCGGCCAGCGCCATTTTCGCCGCCATGCGCTCTTCGGCAGAGTCGGCGCTGATACCCGCCAGCACATCCCCGGAGCGAGCCGGGGAGGCTTTTGCCAGCAGCGTTGTCAGGCTGGCGAACCGGTAGGTGCGGTGCGCCAGAGTCGTTTTATACATGTCGCCTCCTCAGGAGAGGGCGCGCAGCTGCGGATCCAGCCCGGCACGCTCGCGAGCGGTAGCCGTACTGCGAAACCACAGGTAGCCCCCGAGCATCATGGCCGCAAAGATCAGCGCCAGCAGCGGGTTGAACCAGACCATGGCCACCAGGCAGAGTACTGCCATGCCCAGCGCAAAGGCCGGTGCATAGGGAAACAGCGGCGCTTTGAAGGGCCGAATAAGGTTCGGCTCGCTGCGGCGCAGCTTGAACAGCGCGGCCATAGAGGTGATATACATAACAATAGCGCCGAACACCGACATCGTCACGATACAGGCGGTGAGCGGCATACCGCTGATGGAGATCACCGAGTCCGAGAAGATAGCCGCAATGCCCACCACGCCGCCCGCAAGAATCGCCAGGTGCGGCGTCCGAGTCTTACGGTTCAGCGTCGCCAGGCGCGCAGGCAGGTAACCCGCCCGTGCCAGGGAGTAGATCTGCCGCGAGTAGCCCATGATGATGCCGTGGAATGACGCCACCAGGCCAAACAGCCCCAGCCAGACCAGCATATGCAGCCAGCCGCTGTTGTTGCCGACGATCACCTTCATTGCCTGCGGCAGCGGATCGTTGATGTTGGCGAGGTTACGCCAGTCGCCAACGCCGCCGGCAAAGATCATCACCCCAACCGCCAGCACGGTAAGAGTCACAATGCCGCCGCCCAGCGCGCGCGGAATGGTGCGCTGGGGATCTTTCGCCTCCTCTGCCGCCATAGAGGCACCTTCAATGGCGAGGAAAAACCAGATAGCGAAGGGAATGGCGGCAAACATGCCGGAGAGGGCGAGGCCGCTAAAGCTCTCTGCACCCGCCCAGCCGTGGGCGGTGAAGTTGCTCCATGAGAAGCCCGGCGCGACCACGCCCATAAACACCAGCAGCTCGAAGATCGCCAGCAGGGTAACGATCAGCTCGAAGGTGGCGGCAATCCCGACGCCGAGAATGTTCAGGGTCATAAAGATGACGTACGCCGCGCAGGCGATCCATTTGGCATCCAGCGCCGGAAACTGCACGTTCAGGTAGGCCCCAATAGCCATCGCAATCGCCGGTGGGGCAAAGACAAACTCAATCAGGGTAGCGAACCCGGCAATAAACCCGCCGGTCGGCCCGAAGGCCCGATAGGCATAGGCAAAGGGGCCGCCCGCGTGGGGAATCGCGGTCGTCAGTTCGGTAAAGCTAAAGATAAAGGCGCAATACATTGCCGCAATGGCCAGCGCAACGACGAGAAAACCCATCGTGCCCGCCTGCGACCAGCCATAGCTCCAGCCAAAGTATTCGCCGGAGATCACCAGCCCAACGGCAATCCCCCAGAGACGGAAGCTACCGAGCGTTCTCTTCAGTGTGGTTGTAGGTGTCGTCATCATTTGCTGCCTCGCCGTTACACAGTTAAACGGGAGCCTGCAAAGGCGATGCCAGAAAATTAACCCTAGCCATTTCAACAATATGCGCAAAGCGCGTTAAAGACCCTGCACCGCCACGCGCGGGGCAGTGGTGCAGTCTGCCCCGGCGTGGTGAAAAAACGCTACGGTTGACGTGATGCGGGTATGTAGGCCCGCGTAAGCGAAGCGCCACCGGGCATTAACCAGGCATCAGATGCGCACCGATGTAGCGTGCATAGCGCTGGCTTTTCAGATGGGTGAGATCCACCAGCACCAGACCGTCCACACAGTGGTTGAAGTCCGGATCGCTACCGAAGTCGATAAACTGGACGCCGCCCGGCGTGCACAGCTCTGAATACTGCTTGTAGAGCGGAGGAATGCCGCAGCCCAGGTTGCCGAGCAGCGACTTCAGGCGGGTAAGATCCTCGGTGTAATCGTCGCCGGTAAACTGGGCTAGCACCTCAGGAAGCGAGGCAGGCCAGGGGCGACGGGAGGCGGCCAGCGGATGCAGCGGCGGGAACCAGAGGCGGTAGAAGGCTACCAGCAGATCCCGCGCCGCCGGAGGCAGTCCGCCGGAGATCGACACCGGACCGAAGAGATAGCGGTACTGTGGGTAGCGCGCCAGATACGCGCCAATGCCCGACCAGAGGTAGTCCAGTCCGCGACGGCCCCAGTAGCGCGGCTGAATAAAGCTGCGCCCGAGCTCGATGCCATGCTGCAAAATATCATCCATTTTATCGTCATAGTGGAACAGGCTGTAGCTGTACAGTCCGCCCAGTCCCTGCTGCGCCACCTGCTGTGCCGTGGGCATAAAGCGATATGCGCCGACAATCTCCAGATCCGCCTCGTCCCATAAGATCAAATGCAAATAGTCATCGTCATAGCGGTCGATGTCACGCCGTTGCCCGCTGCCTTCTCCCACGGCGCGAAAGGCGATCTCCCGCAGACGGCCTAGCTCGCGCAGCACCGGCACATCCTCCTCGCCGTTGCGCTGCCAGAGGTAGATGGTCTTGCCGTCCGTGGTCTGGCCGAGGCACTCCGCCTGTGCCAGGGCGCGTTTCAGAATTAGCCGCGGCTCCGGCCGGGCGATGGCGCACTCGGTTTTAAACAGCCCCGGCAGACCTTTTCCCAGACGGATAACGTGCTGGCGACAACGCTCCGCCGTCTCACGAACGCTGACGTGCGGGTTATGCAGGCTCTCCCAGGGGATGCGTTGGCCGAGGGTGATGGGCAGGCTGCTGCCCTGGCGGCGAAACATCTGCTGCATCAGCAGCAGCATCGGCAGGGTAGAAGAGATCAGCGTGCTGGCGTAGAAGAGCGGGCTGTTGTGAGCGCGAATAAACACCGGCAGCAGCGGAGTACGAAACTTTGCCGCCAGCTTCACGAAGCCGCTGTGCCAGGCGCTGTCGCCAATGCCGTGGCGGGTCAGGCGCGACACTTCCCCCGCTGGAAAGAAGATCAGCACGCCGCCCTGCTGGAGCTGCGTTTCCATCTGCAGCAGCGAGGATTTGCGCGTGCGTCCGCCCAGGTTATCGACGGGAATAAACAGCGAGCTGAGTGGCTGAAGATGGCTCAGCATCCGGTTGGTAACGACTTTGACATCCCGCCGCACGCGGGAGACAGCATGAAGCAGAGCGAGGCCGTCGAGGGTACCGGTGGGATGGTTGGCGACAATGATGAGTGGGCCATGCTCGGGGATCTGCTCAAGGTCGTGAGCGGAGAGGGTGCTGCGGATGCGAAGGTGCTCAAGGATCTGCTCGACCATATCCAGCCCTTTCAGGTGGCGATGGCGGGAGGCGAACTGCTGAAATTCTTCTTCATAGAGCAGGCGTTTTAGCAGATTGCGTTGCCAGGGGGCGGGCCTGGCCTGAGGCCAGAGGTCATCAAGAACGCTGTCGAGACTAAACATGGTGGCTCCTCCATCCGTCTTAGGCAGACAGTAGAAGGACGAGATGGCGTTTATGTGACAGGAAGGTGAACTTTAGGATGCCCGGCACGCAGAGCGTCACCGGGCACGGCGGTTTAACGCAGGATTTTCCGTTCGGCCAGATCCAGCGCGAAGTAGCTGAAGATCAGATCCGCACCGGCGCGTTTGATCGCACCCAGGCTTTCGAGGATCACTTTGTCCTCGTCGATAGCCCCGGCCTGGGCAGCAAACTTGATCATCGCATACTCACCGCTGACCTGATACGCGCCGAGAGGCAGCTCGGTACGCTCGCGGATATCGCGCAGGATGTCGAGATACGCGCCTGCGGGTTTAACCATCAGGCAGTCTGCGCCCTGCGCTTCGTCAAGCAGCGACTCGCGGATCGCTTCCCGGCGGTTCATCGGGTTCATCTGGTAGGTTTTACGATCGCCCTTCAGCGCCGTCCCGGCCGCTTCACGGAACGGGCCGTAGAAGGAGGAGGCGAACTTGGTGGAGTAGGACATGATCGCCGTGTCGGTAAAGCCTGCGGCGTCCAGCGCCTGACGGATCGCCTGCACCTGGCCATCCATTGCGGCAGACGGAGCGATGAAATCAGCCCCGGCGGCAGCGGCAACCACCGCCTGCTTGCCCAGGTTGAGCAGGGTTGCGTCGTTGTCCACGCCGTGATCGCACAGCACGCCGCAGTGACCGTGGGAGGTGTACTCGCAGAAACAGGTGTCGGACATGACCACCATCTCCGGTACCGCGTCCTTACAGATCCGCGACATACGCGCTACCAGGCCATCCTCTTTCCAGGCATCGCTGCCGGTGGCATCGGTGTGGTGGGAAATACCAAACGTCATGACCGAGCGAATGCCCGCGTTGGCGAAGCGCTCGATCTCACGGGCGAGATACTTCTCCGGAATGCGCACCACGCCCGGCATGGCCTCAATGGCTTTATAGTCGTCCAGCTCTTCTTCAACAAAGATAGGCAACACGAAGTCATTGAGGCTCAGCGTTGTCTCTTCAAACATAGCGCGCAGTGCGGGAGACTTGCGCAGGCGGCGCGGGCGGGTAATTAAATCGGTCATGGTATGCCTGAGGTTGGTGAATCAGAGGGCTATTATAACCCAATCAACCCCGGGGTGTTTCGCCAAAACAGGCGTTAACTACCCCGGAGCGGGGAGAGGATCAGGAGGCTGGGACGATCTGCGGCTGGTTGCCGCTTAGCTCGCTGACCAGGTCATTAACCCCGTCGCTCATATTTTTAAAGCGGGTTAGCGGAGAGCGGGTCACCACCACGAAAACGCCAATGTTGCTCTTGGGGATCATCGCCATATAGGTAATAAACCCACCACCGCCACCGGTTTTTTGAATAATCCCCGGTCGCCCATCTTTCGGTGACATGTAGACCCAGCCCAGCCCCAGCGCGTCGGCTTTGCCCGGCACGTCCATACCTATCACGCGGGTCAACTGGGCGCGCTGGTAGATAAGGGTCTGCATCCGGTCGGCCTGATTGCTGCGGGCGTAAAAGTCTGAGGAGAGGAACTGCTGCATCCAGCGCATCATATCTCCTGGCGTGGAGTAGACGCCGCCGCTGCCGATTGCCGCCAGGGTGTTGTCGCAGGGGCTGGCCCCTTTCTCCGCCACCATCAGGCGTCGGCACTGATCCGGCGAGGGGGTAAAGGTGGTGTCCTTCATCCCCAGCGGGCGCGCGATCTGCTCGTCAAACAGCTGCGGATAGGGCTTACCGGCGGCGTTGGCTAGCGCATCGGCCAGCAGGTCAAAGGCGAGGTTTGAATAGGCCGCCTGCGAGCCGGGGGCTGTTTTCAGCGTGGCGGTAGAGAGCCAGTTCCAGCGCTGATCGCGCGTCGGCCAGGTAAAGACCGAGCGTTGCGCCGCGCCGCCGGGCTGCTCGCGGGGCAGGGCGCTGGTGTGGGTCGCCAGGTTCACCAGGGTGATCGGCGTTCCTTGCCAGCTCGGCACCCGCGCACCGGGAGGCGCATACTTACTGAGCGGATCGTTGAGCTTCACCACGCCCTGGTCGAGCAGCTTCACCAGCATCTCGCTGGTCATCAGCTTGGAGATAGAGGCGATGCGGATCAGCGAGTCGAGCTGCGGACGCACGTTGTTGCCCGGCCGCGTTTCACCGAAGCTGCGAAACACGCGCTGGTTGCCGTCGATCGCTACCATCGCCATGCCGGTCGCGCCGCTGCCATAGAAGATATGGTTGGCATAGCGATCGACAATATCGGACGCAAATTCGGGATCGGGAGAGGTCTGTGCCGCATTTACTGATGAAAAGGTCAGGGCGCACAACAGGGTGGATAAGAGCAGGCAACGTTTCAACGACAGCATCCATCACAAAAGTTAAAGAGATAGAGGGTATTTATACTACTTACTGGCCCGATGCAAAGCCCGGAAAAGCGCTTTATTTTGCGGTCAAGCGTAACGCCGGGTAAACAGACGCTTTTTTCCTGCAACACAATGTCTTCTTTTGACATAGCGCGCTTGTGGTAATCTCACTGGCTTCGGTATTTTCATACCCATAGCGAATTAACCACACAATAAGAGTGAGCCGTCGCAGGAGTATTTCATGTTTAAATCTTTTTTCCCTAAGCCGGGGCCGTTTTTGCTCTCGGCGATCCTGTGGTCGCTGATCGCCGTCATCTTCTGGCAGGCGGGCGGCGGGGATTGGTTAACCCGCATTTTAGGGGCGTCGAAAGAGACCCCAATAGGCGCGTCGCGCTTCTGGTCCGGCAGCTACCTGATCTTTTATGCTTACTACGCCCTCTGCGTGGGTGCGTTTGCCCTGTTCTGGTTTACCTACGCCCCACACCGCTGGCAGCGCTGGTCGATTCTTGGCACCGCGCTGATTATCTTTGTCACCTGGTTTATGGTCGAGGTCAGCGTGGCGATCAACGCCTGGTATGCGCCGTTTTACGATCTGATCCAGCGCGCCCTCAGCGCGCCGCATAAGGTGGCCATCGGCCAGTTCTACCGTGAAACAGGCGTGTTCCTTGGCATCGCGATGATTGCGGTGCTGGTGGCAGTGCTGAATAACTTTTTCGTCAGCCACTACGTTTTCCGCTGGCGTACCGCCATGAACGAATACTACATGGCCAACTGGCACCGCCTGCGCCATATTGAGGGCGCGGCCCAGCGTGTGCAGGAGGACACCATGCGTTTCTCCTCAACGCTGGAGGATATGGGCGTCAGCCTGCTCAACGCGATAATGAAGCTGATCGCGTTTCTGCCGATCCTCGTGGCCCTGTCGCCGCATGTGCCGGAGCTGCCGATCGTCGGCCACGTCCCCTACGGGCTGGTGATCGCTGCTATTCTCTGGTCGTTGGTCGGTACCGGCCTGCTGGCGGTAGTTGGAATCAAGCTGCCGGGGCTGGAGTTTAAGAACCAACGCGTCGAAGCGGCCTACCGTAAAGAGCTGGTCTATGGCGAGGACGATCCTGAGCGCGCCTCGCCGCCGACCGTGCGCGAGCTATTCGGTGCGGTGCGGCGGAACTACTTCCGCCTCTACTTTCACTACATGTATTTCAATATTGCGCGCATTTTCTATCTGCAAATCGACAACGTTTTCGGCCTGTTCCTGCTGTTTCCGTCGATGGTTGCCGGTACGATTACGCTCGGGCTGATGACCCAGATTACCAACGTTTTCGACCAGGTACGCAGCTCGTTCCAGTACCTGATCAACTCCTGGACCACGCTGGTAGAACTGATGTCTATCTATAAGCGTTTACGTACTTTTGAGCGTGAACTTGACGGTGAGGATGTGGTACACGCGACAACTTCACTCAGCTAATGACCGGAGCGGCTATGCAAGCATCACGCAGTTTGACCCTGCTGGCGGGGGCGATCCTCGTCGGCTGTAGCACCTCGCAACCGCCGCCGCTGAAAGAGGGCGAGAAGACGGTAGACGTGGCGAAGCTAGTGCGGCAGAAGATCCCTGCCAGCGTAAAGGATCGTGACGCCTGGGCAGAAGATCTTGCCACTACGTTCAAGAGCCAGTCTCTTGCGCCGACGCGGGAGAACGTCTGCTCGGTGCTGGCGGTGGCGCAGCAGGAGTCGAACTATCAGGCCGATCCTGCCGTACCGGGGCTGAACAAAATCGCCTGGCAGGAGATTGAGAAGCGCGCCGGGCGGCTGCACATTCCCGCTTTTGTGGTGCGCACCGCGCTGAAGGTTCCTTCGCCCAACGGCAAAAGCTACGCCGAGCGGCTTGATAAGGTCAAAACCGAGAAGCAGCTTAGCGCGATCTTTGACGATCTAATTAATATCGTTCCGCTGGGACAGACCCTGTTTGGCTCTCTTAATCCGGTGCACACCGGCGGGCCGATGCAGGTCAGCATCGCCTTTGCCGAGCAGCATACCCGGGGCTATCCGTGGAAGATGGAGGGCACCGTACGTCAGGAGGTCTTCTCCCGGCGCGGCGGTCTGTGGTTCGGGACCTACCATCTGCTTAACTATCCGGCCAGCTACAGCGAGCCGCTCTACCGCTTCGCCGACTTTAATGCTGGCTGGTACGCCAGCCGCAATGCCGCTTTCCAGAGCGCGGTCAGCAAGGCAAGCGGCGTGAAGCTGGCGCTGGACGGCGACGTGATCCTTTATGGCAACCGTGAGGCGGGCAGCACCGAGCGGGCGGTGCGCAAGCTAGGGCCGCAGTTGGGCCTCAGCGACGCCGAGATCCGCGATCAGCTTGAGCAGGGCGATCGTCAGGAGTTTGAGAAGACCGAACTCTACAAAGGGGTCTATCGTTTGGCGGAGAAGAAGAGTGGGAAAAAGCTACCGAGAGCGCTACTGCCGGGGATCCAGCTTGAGAGCCCGAAGATCACCCGCAACCTGACAACGGCCTGGTTTGCGAAGCGCGTGGACGATCGTCGGGCGCGCTGTATGCAAGCGAATTAATGTAATTACGGCGTCACGTTAGTAGTGACGCCAGCGCAGCAGCAGGGCGATAACGCCAAGCAGGGCGCTGCCAATGAGAAACGGAACCAGACCAAAAATCGTGCCCACGCCAAGTCCCATATCAATGCGTGGCCGGTTGCTTTCCTGCATCTGCATCAGATTTTCAAACACGCCAGGGGCATGTATCAGCGCGTTCAGCAGTTGCGCACCCGCCCAGAAGCAGAGCAGCACGAAGACGGCATAAGCGATATTGCCCGGCGTGGAGGCGTCTCGTTTCTTCTCGTTGGCAAAGGGCTTCGACATCATAAATTCTGCCATAGTGACCTCCGATACGCGTTATTGAGCGGGTAATGCACCCGTATTTCAGGTTAATTTTGACAGGTCAGAAGGATTGTCAATATCGGATTGGTGACAATTTACGCATTAATATGAGTCTTGTTTGAGGTTTTACATCTCCAGTCACAAATTCATGACTTTTGTTGCGTTTTATTAACGATTTCGGATTTTCCGCATGCGCCAGGGGCTTGCGGTGGGTAATATGCTCCGATGCTGTATTTCTCTACCGGAGCTGCTATGAAACTGCCTGCCAAAATTCGCCGTGACTGGCACTACTACGCCTTTGCTATCGGGCTGATCTTTATTCTTAACGGCGTGGTCGGGCTGCTGGGATTTGAAGCGAAGGGCTGGCAAAGCTACGCGGTCGGCCTGGTCACCTGGGTGATCGGTTTCTGGCTGGCGGGGTTGATTATTCGCCGCCGTCCCGATGAAGAGACAGCGGCAGAGTCGCAGGATTAAGCCATCGTACTTTTCAGGGCGCTATCGGCCTGATGGCGCTCTAACGCCAGATCGATCAGGCGGCTGATCAGATCGGTATAGCCGAGGCCACTGGCCTGCCACAGCTTGGGATACATGCTGATGTTGGTAAAGCCGGGCAGGGTGTTAATCTCGTTGATAATAATATCGTTGTCGTCGGTCAGGAAGACATCCACCCGCGCCATACCGGCGCACTCCAGCGTCTGGTAGGCGGCAACGGCGGTCTGGCGAATGGCTTCGTTCACCGCCGGATCGATCGCCGCCGGGATCACTACCTGCGCGCCGTTGTCATCGATGTATTTGGTGTCGTAGGCGTAGAACTCGCTATTGAGCACGATCTCACCGCAGGTGCTGGCCTGAGGATTATCGTTCCCCAGCACGGCGCACTCAATCTCCCGCCCCTTAATGCCGGTCTCTACCACCACCTTATGATCGAAGGTAAAGGCGAGGTCAACGGCGGCATGGTACTGCGCCTCGCTGGTGACCTTGCTGACGCCTACTGACGAGCCCTGGTTCGCCGGTTTGACAAACAGGGGCAGACCCAGCTGCGCCTGCACGTCGGCAAAAGCGTATCGCTGACGGTTAGCGCGGGTGAGGGTGATGAAGGGCGCAACTTTTAGCCCGGCATCGCGGAGCAGGCGCTTGGTGATGTCTTTATCCATGCATGCCGCCGAGCCGAGCACGCCGGAACCCACAAACGGCAGATTGGCCATCCGCAGCATTCCCTGCAGGGAGCCATCCTCCCCCAGCGTGCCGTGAACGATCGGGAAGATCACATCTACCGCTGGCAGGGCCGCGCCGCTCTCGGCGTTGATAAGCTGGGCCGTCTCTCTGCCGGGTATATGCGCCACGCTGATAGCGGAAGGATTCAGCGCGATACGTGCCGGATCGCTGGCGTTCTGTAAATAGTTAGCCGCGTCGTTGACGTGCCACTGACCCTGTTTATCAATCCCCAGCAGCAGCACCTCGAAGCGGCTCTTATCAATAGCATCAACGATATTTTTTGCCGACTGAAGCGAGACTTCATGCTCTGCTGATTTCCCACCAAAAACGATCCCTACCCGCATTTTTGCCATTACCACATCCACTCTTATTATTTGGAAAAAAGATACCTTACCACGGCAAAACGCGTGATTCGCGCGCTTCTGCCATAATGTTTTTAGGTGATAAAAGGGGGAGCGCGTGAGAGGCACAGGAGCCATCGTTTTTTTACTTATCGTAGGGGCAGGGGTAGTGGGTTATCGTCACCTGCCCTCGTATTACAACCCCTTTGCGCCACTGCGCCTCGACGATCCGCCGGGCCGTATTACCCAGTTTAAGCTCAAGCGGCTGACGCCCGAGCAGTGCGATGCCCTGCTGGCGGAGGCCAACCAAAAAAGGCTGATCGCTTCCCAGCCCGTCGCCGATAGCAGCGGCACCTGTCCGCTGACTAATACCGTACGGGTACGAGACTTTGGCCCGGTTAAGCTCAGCAGCAGCTTTCTCGCCTCCTGTCCGCTGGCGCTCAGCTCGGCGCTTTTTGTACAGCAGCAGGCCCGGCCGTTGACCGCACGGTATATGTCCAGCGAGCTGGTGCGTATCGATCATCTTGGCAGCTATGCCTGTCGCAATATATACCATCGCGCCAACGCCCGGCTGAGCGAGCACGCCACCGCTGAGGCGCTGGACATCAGTGGCTTTCGCCTCGCCAACGGGCAGCAGGTGACGGTGCTGCGCGGCTGGAAACAGGATAAAACCCAGCCCTGGCTGCGGGCGATGCTTAGTGCCAGCTGCGGCTACTATGGTAACGGCCTGGGGCCAGACTACAACGCCGCCCATGCCAACCATTTTCATCTGGGGATGCGTGGCTATGGGTTATGCCATTAAGTGCCGCTAAGCATAAACCACAGTTATGCTATGCTGGAGCCTGCTGTTAAAACCTTAATATTTGCAGATGCTTATGGAATCCTGGAAGGTTAATCTTATTTCGGTCTGGTTTGGCTGCTTCTTTACCGGCCTTGCGATCAGCCAGATTTTACCGTTCTTGCCGCTCTATATTGCCGAGATGGGCGTGACCTCGCATGAGGCCCTGTCGATCTGGTCCGGGCTCACCTTTAGCGTGACCTTTCTGGTGTCGGCCATCGTCTCGCCTATGTGGGGAAGCCTTGCCGACCGCAAGGGGCGCAAGCTGATGCTGCTTCGCGCCTCGCTGGGGATGGCGATCGCCATTCTGCTGCAGGCCTTTGCTACTAACGTCTGGCAGCTGCTATTTCTGCGAGCCATCATGGGGCTCACCTCCGGCTATATTCCCAACGCGATGGCGCTGGTGGCCTCCCAGGTGCCGCGCGAGCGCAGCGGCTGGGCACTCAGCACGCTCTCCACGGCGCAGATCAGCGGCGTCATCGGCGGCCCGCTGCTGGGGGGCTTTCTCGCCGATCACGTCGGCCTGCGAGCGGTATTTTTTATCACCGCCACGCTGCTGATGGTCAGCTTTCTGGTGACCCTGTTTCTGATTAAAGAGGGGGGGCGGCCCAAAGTCAGCAAGGCGCAGCGCCTGACCGGCAAAGCGGTATTTGCCAGCCTGCCCTATCCGAAGCTGATTGTGAGCCTGTTCGTGACCACCATGGTGATCCAGCTCTGTAACGGCTCGGTGGGGCCGATTCTGGCGCTGTTTGTCCAGTCGCTGGCCCCGGACAGCACCAATATCGCCTTTCTGAGCGGCATGATTGCCGCCGTGCCGGGCGTCTCAGCGCTGATGTCGGCCCCGCGCCTGGGCAAGCTTGGGGATCGGATTGGCACGGCGCGGATCCTGATGGCGACGCTCATCTGCGCGGTCGGGCTCTTTTTTGCTATGTCGTTCGTGACCACACCGCTACAGCTCGGTATCTTACGCTTCATGCTGGGGTTTGCTGACGGGGCGATGCTGCCTGCGGTGCAGACGCTGCTGCTGAAATACTCGAGCGATCAGGTGACTGGCCGCATCTTTGGTTATAACCAGTCGTTTATGTATTTGGGTAACGTCGCCGGGCCGTTGATGGGGGCAAGCATCTCCGCAATGGCCGGTTTCCGCTGGGTGTTCATCGCCACCGCCGTGGTCGTATTAATCAATATTTGGCAGCTGGCAATCATACTCAGGCAGACTCGCCGAACTGCCGCAAACGTTACGCAAAAATAGCCGTTAAAATGTTACTTTTGTGTAACGTGCCATGATAAATTTGGCTGAAAATCTTAAAGAGTTGTGTATGGGGATAGTACGCGATGAAAAACCTGATTGCAGAGCTGCTGGTTAAGCTAGCGGAAAAGGAAGAAGAGTCTAAAGAGCTAGTCGCGCAGGTTGAGGCGCTGGAGATCGTGGTTACCGCGCTGCTGCGTCATATGGCTCAGCCGGAGCAGCTGGCATTGATTCAAAGTATCGAAGGCGCGCTAGAGGCGGCTGGCCCTGATTCTCAGGTACCGAGTCAGGACACTGAGCTGTTGCAGCAGTACCTAAATAAACTCCTGCACCATCCGCGCTCCCGGTAAGCTTAACCCTATCGGGTGAGTGTGATCTTCCTCTCACCCGAAATATCATACTTTCTCCCCGCTGCACCTCTCTATAATTTTGGGAAATGTTTCAGAATATTCCCAATAATGATGAATGATAACAATCTTTATTCTAAAACTGCTGTTAACAAGGAGTGGGTTGAGACCCCTGGTCAGGACGAGCACTTCCTGTCCGGCCAGCTTTTTGCCCGGCGACTCCGCTTGCCGCGTATTTTTGGCCTTGGATGCCTCTTCTTTCCCTTAGGTGGCGCAATGACCTCCCAGCCCGTAGCCGGAGGCTGGTGGCTATTTCTCTTAAGCTGGTCTTTTGTCTGGCCGCATCTTGCCTGGCAGTTGGCGAGCCGCGCAAGCGATCCCCACGCCGCCGAAATCAATAACCTCAAGATTGACGCTATTCTGGCGGGGATCTGGATTGGCGTGATGGGGATGAACATCATGCCGTCGGCGGTGCTGGTGATGATGGTCAGCCTGATGCTGATGGGCATGGGTGGCCCACGGCTGTTCGGCATCGGTATCGTCTTGTTAGTGGGTGCCAGCCTGGTAATGCTCCAGCTTACCGGCACGGCGATAACCTTCACCAGCGCGCCGCTGGAGTGGTGGCTTTGCCTGCCGTTTATCCTGCTCTATCCGCCGCTGTTTGCCTGGGTGAGCTTTCGTACCTTCACCCGCCTCGCCAGGCAGAAGCAGCGCCTGCGCATTATGAGCACCCGTGACGGCATGACGGGTATCTATAACCGGCGGCACTGGGAAATATTGCTGCGCAACGAGTTTGAGAGCTGCCGACGCAACCAGCGGATGGCAACCCTGCTGCTGATCGACGTCGACTACTTTAAGACCATCAACGATACCTATGGTCATGACGTTGGGGATGAGGCGATTATCGCTATCAGTCGCCATCTGCAGATGACCCTGCGCGGAAGCGATATTATCGGGCGCTTCGGCGGCGATGAGTTTGCAGTGATCATGAGCGGGACGCCGGTCGATAGCGCGCTTGCGGCGATGAGCCGGGTTCACGATACCCTGGCGGAGATCCGGCTACCCTGTGCGCCACATCTGGCGCTGCAAATTAGCATTGGCCTCGCACCGCTCACCCCCAGCACGGAGCACTACCGCGAGTGGCTCAAGGCCGCCGACATGGCGCTCTATAAAGCCAAGAAAGGCGGTCGCGGCCGCACAGAGGTTGCGGCATAAGGCGGTTTTGTAGGCCGGGCAAACGCAGAGCCGCCCGGCGTTGGCACTCACAGCTTACTTAGCGCCTCGGACTTCTCCATGCACCTGGTCATCGCTTCAATCACTGCGGCACGGAATCCACGCTCCTCCAGCACCCGCACCGCCTCAATGGTGGTGCCGCCCGGTGAGCAGACCATATCCTTCAGCTCGCCAGGGTGTTTGCCGGTTTCCAGCACCATCTTCGCCGACCCCATCACCGCCTGAGCAGCAAACTTGTAGGCCTGGGCACGCGGCATACCGCCCAACACGGCAGCATCGGCCATCGCCTCGATAAACATAAAGACGTAGGCAGGCGCAGAGCCGCTGACGCCCACCACCGGGTGGATCATCGATTCGGCCACCACTTCCGCCTCGCCAAAGCTGCGGAAAATAGCCAGCACGTCGGCCACGTCTTCCGGGGTCACCAGCGCGTTCGCGGTGATGGAAGTCATGCCTGCATTGACCAGTGCCGGAGTGTTAGGCATGGTGCGCACGATTTTGCGATCGTGGCCAAGGGCGCGCGCCAGCTGGTCAAGGGTGACGCCTGCGGCAATCGATACCACCAGCGTCTCTTTATTCAGGCTGGAGGTGATTTCGCTCAGCGTTTTGATCATCACGTTGGGCTTCACCGCGCCGAAGACGATATCGGCGATCTGCGCGACCTCCTGCGCACTCTGCGCCGGGTTGATGCCATATTGACTGCTGAGGGCAGCGACCTTCTCAGGTGTCGGGGTATAGACCCAAATCTGCTCTGGCTGTACCTGGCCGCTGGCAATCATCCCGCCCAGAATGGCTTTGCCCATATTGCCGCAGCCGATAAATCCGATCTTTTTCTCCATCGCCTTTTCCCTGAATGTGTGATTAATGGGGGAGTTATAGCTTATCATAGTGCCCATAAACTATTCAGGAGCAGCTATGGCAATTTGGGTGGATGCGGATGCGTGTCCAAATGTAATTAAAGAGATCCTGTTTCGTGCAGCGGAACGGACACAGACGCCGCTGACGCTGGTGGCGAACCAGACCCTGCGCGTACCCCCTTCAAAATTCATCCGCTCTCTGCGGGTGCCGGCGGGCTTTGACGTCGCCGATAACGAAATTGTGCGCCTGTGTAGCCCCGGCGATCTGGTGATCACCGCCGATATTCCCCTCGCGGCGGAAGTGCTGGCGAAAGGCGCGGCGGCGCTTAATCCTCGAGGCGAACGCTATAGCGAGGCCACCATCCGCGAAAAGCTGACGATGCGTGATTTTATGGATACGATGCGCGCCAGCGGCGTACAGACCGGCGGGCCGGATACGCTCTCCCAGCGCGATCGCCAGCACTTTGCCGCCGAGCTGGATAAGTGGCTACTGGCGCGAGCACGGCAGGACTTGTCAACGGGACGCCCTTTAAAGTAAGGTGGCGCGACAGATGCCATTTTATCTTTACACGCTGAAACTCGCCATTCATCGCAGTGTCATCATAAATTCGTAACGTTTTATTTACGTCTTTTTCGTACTAGTGTAATAGTATGGCGCTTCAACTATTTGTTTTCCGCAGATCGCGGAACAGGGGAGAACACCAGTTCATGACGTTACCCATCTTTTTAATTGGCGCTCGCGGTTGTGGAAAATCCACTATCGGTGCTGAGCTGGCTCAGGTGCGAGACTGCCGGTTTGTCGATACCGACCACGCGCTGCAGGAGCTGGCGCAGATGACCATCGCGACGATTGTTGAAAAAGAGGGCTGGCCCGGTTTCCGCGCTCGGGAAACCGCAGCGTTGCAGGCCGTCTCCGCGCCTGCGACGGTGATTGCGACCGGCGGCGGGATTATTCTCAGCGAGGTTAACCGCCGTTTTATGCGCGAGACGGGCGTGGTCATCTATCTCTGCGCCCCGGTAGCGGTCCTGGCAGAGCGGCTGAAGGCCTTCCCTGAAGAGGCGCAGCGTCCGACGCTCACCGGCAGGCCAATAAGCGAAGAGGTCAGCGAAGTGCTGGCCCAGCGCGACGCGCTCTACCGCGAGGCGGCGCATCATATTGTCAATGCCGCTCAGTCGCCGGAGCAGGTGGTGGCCGACATTCAGGCGGCGCTACTGCTGGCGCGAGCGAGCTGATTGCAGATCGTGGCCTTTGGCTATACTCATAGCTCTACCAATAAAAAAGGAAGCGCTATGCCTACAAGACCGCCTTACCCGCGTGAAGCCCGCATTGTTACCGTTGAGAAAGGAGGCCAGCAGGAGACGGTAACCTGGTATCAACTTCGTGCTGACCACCCTGAACCGGACTCGCTGATTAGCGAGCACGAGACCGAGCAGGAGGCGCTGGATGCTAAACGGCGCTATGAGGATCCTGATAAAACGTAATCTACACTCTCCCGCTTCATAAATTCAGACAGCCTTTAAGAAGCGGGAGGTTGAACGTTACAGAATTGTTATGAGAGCATAGGTCAGTAGCATAAAGATAAGAACAGACGACTGACGTTAAGAAAGGCGGAAACAAAGATGAGTGCAACCCTGGCTATCCTCACCGTGGGTGTGGTGCCTGTCGATGCCGTGATGCCGCTCCTGACCGAGCACATCGACGCGCAGCAGATTACCCAAATTAGTTTGCTGGGGAAGATGGATCCTCAGGATGTATATGAGGATTACGCCATCGAGCCGGGGGAGAGGCCAGTTCATGCATTGCTAAACAGTGGTGAAGTGGCTCAGGTTTCGCGCAAGAAGGTTGAGCGCGATTTACAGGCCGTCATCGGCGTGATTGATAAACAAAACTACGACGTCATTTTACTCATGAGCACCGAGCGTTTTATCGGGCTCACCCTGTCAGCCCGTCACGCTATTTTGCTGGAGCCTGACAGGATCATCCCCCCGCTGGTCTCCTCTATTGTCGATGGGCACCAGGTCGGCGTCATTGTGCCTTTGACCGGACTCATCGACGGTCAGATGGAGAAGTGGCAGCTGTTAGAGAAGGCCCCCTACTACGAAGTTGCCAGCCCCCTGCAAGGCCATGAAAACGAGCTTATCGCCGCCGGTAAAGCCTTGCTGGCAAAAGGCGCTGACGTACTGATGTTGGATTGCTTCGGCTACTACCAGAAACACCGTGACCTGCTGCAAAAAGCGCTGAATGTGCCGGTGCTACTCTCGAATGTGCTGGTGGCCCGTTTGGCCTCTGAGCTGCTGCTATAGCCATTTTTCGTGACAGAAATTTTGCGTGACAGAGACGAAGGCTGGCCCCTATAGTGATTTTCCATACACTTTTTTATAAGGGCCACCCATGCTTCAAAGTAATGAATACTTTTCAGGTAAAGTGAAATCCATTGGTTTTACCAGCAGCAGTACCGGCCGCGCTAGCGTAGGCGTGATGGCCGAGGGTGAGTACACGTTTGGTACGGCCCAGCCGGAAGAGATGACCGTGGTGAGTGGGGCGCTGAACGTGCTGCTGCCCGGCGATACCGAGTGGAAAACGTATTCCGCTGGCGAGGTGTTCAACGTGCCGGGCCACAGCGAATTTCATCTGCAGGTGGCCGAAGCCAGCGCCTATCTCTGCCGCTACCTGTAACGCGCGTTCCGCCTGTCCCCTGCATCTGTCCCCTACATTGAGGGGACAGTGCATGCTGCCTTAGCGCTGCGCTTCGCCGCCGAGGCCTTCTACCAGACTCTGCACTAGCGCTGCCAGCTCGCCGGTCATCAGGATAAAGTCAGCGTCAAAACGCTGGGCGAAATCATCCCGGTCGATATCCTCATTCTGGTCGCGCAGCTCGTCAGCAAACTTCAGCCGCTTAATCGAGCCGTCATCGCACATTACAAACTGAATACGCTGCTGCCAGTCAAGCGCCAGCTTGGTCACCAGCTTGCCCGCTTCAATGTGCACCGCAATTTCATCGCTCACCAGATCCTGCTTTTTACAGCGGATCACACCGCCATCTTCGAGAATCGCTTTCAGCTCCGCCTCGTCCTGGATCTGGAAGCCCTGCGCCGCGCTGCCGCTGCGCACCCACTCGGTCAGGGTCAGTTCAATAGGATTCTCCAGCGTCAGCGGCACCACCGGCAGCGAACCGAGGCTTTTACGCAGCAAGGCCAGCGTATCTTCCGCTTTCTTGGCGCTGGCGCAGTCGACCATAATCAGGCCGTTCACGGTATCGATCCACATCATGGTCTGGCTGAAGCGGCTGAACGCGCGCGGTAGCAGAGAGTGGAGCACCTCATCCTTCAGCGAATCTTTTTCGGTCTTCTTCAGCTTGCGGCCCTGATCGGCCTCCAGCTTGGCAATTTTGGCTTCCAGCGTCTGCTTGACGACCGATGACGGCAGGATCTTCTCTTCTTTACGGGCACAAATGATGATTTGGCCGTTGTTGGTGTGGGTCAAAGCATCACTGTGTGAACCCATCGGCGGAACCCAACCGGTTTTTGCCATATCCTGGCTACCGCAAGGGGTAAATGAGAGCGCGGATAACTGTTTTTCCATCTCCTCTGCACGCAGCGCAATATCGCGGCTGAGACGGTAAACCATTAAATTTTTGAACCACAGCATGATATTTTCCACAGCCTTGTCGTTAAATGCAGCGGGCATGATAGCGAATTGTCTTGCCGCTTGCATTGCTAATCCCCCTGCGGGGTTCTACTCTCTTGATATTGCTAAAAATAAGGAGATCGCTGTGCGTATAGGTATTGATTTGGGCGGCACCAAAACAGAGGTTATTGCGCTCGGCGACAGCGGTGAACAGCTGTTCCGCCACCGTCTGCCCACCCCGCGCGACGACTATCAGCAGACCATTGAAACCATCGCCACGCTGGTCGAGATGGCAGAGAAAGAGACGGGCCAGCAGGGCACCGTAGGGATGGGCATCCCAGGCTCACTCTCCCCCTACACCGGGGTCGTGAAAAACGCCAACTCCACCTGGCTGAACGGCCAGCCGTTTGATAAAGATCTCAGCAAACGGCTGAGTCGTGAAGTGCGTCTGGCTAACGATGCCAACTGCCTGGCGGTCTCAGAGGCCATCGACGGCGCGGCCGCCGGGGCGCAGACCGTTTTCGCGGTGATTATCGGCACCGGCTGCGGGGCGGGGATCGCCTTTAACGGCCATGCTCACTCCGGTGGCAACGGCACGGCGGGCGAGTGGGGCCATAATCCGCTGCCGTGGATGGACGAAGACGAGCTGCGCTACCGGGAAGAGGTGCCGTGCTACTGCGGCAAGCAGGGGTGCATTGAGACCTTTATCTCCGGGACCGGTTTTGCCCGGGATTTCCATCGCCTGAGCGGCCAGCCGCTGAAGGGCAACGAGATTATTCGCCTGGTGGACGAGCAGGATGCCGTCGCCGAGCTGGCGCTGAGCCGCTACGAGCTGCGACTGGCGAAGTCGCTGGCGCACGTGGTGAATATCCTCGATCCGGATGTGATCGTGCTAGGCGGCGGCATGAGCAACGTTGACCGGCTCTATAAAACCGTGCCGCAGCTGATTAAAAACTGGGTGTTTGGCGGGGAGTGTGAAACGCCGATCCGCAAGGCGGTGCACGGCGACTCCAGCGGCGTTCGCGGCGCGGCATGGCTCTGGCCGCTGGAGAAGTAGTTTCCCAGACGAGGGCA
>NZ_LR607338.1:1885147-1902114 GCF_902164725.1 Pseudescherichia vulneris
CGGCATATTTTCCATCAAGCTTGCTGTAACCCAGGCCATTAATCTTTCTTACCTTGATCTGCACCGGGATACGCTCCTTCATCGCCTCCACGTGGCTGATCACGCCGATGGTCTTGCCGCTGGCATTAAGCGCGTCGAGGGCGTCGAGGGCGGTATCGAGGGTTTCGCTATCCAGCGTGCCGAACCCCTCGTCAAGGAACAGCGAGTCGATACGTGTTTTATGACTCACCAGATCCGAGAGCGCCAGTGCCAGCGCCAGGCTGACAAGGAAGCTCTCTCCACCGGAAAGCGTGCGCGTATCGCGTACCGCGTCTGCCTGCCAGGTATCGACCACCTCCAGCTCCAGCGCCTCGCTGGCTTTACGCTTCAGCAGGTAGCGGCCGTGCAGGCGGGTGAGCTGGTTATTCGCCAGCCAGACCAGGTTATCCAGCGTCAGCCCCTGGGCAAACTTACGGAACTTATCCCCCTCTTTAGAGCCAATCAGCCCATTCAGGTAGCTCCAGTCTGCGAGCAGGCGGGTCGCCTCTTCAATCTCCTGCAGCAGCGCCTGCTGGCGCTGACGACTCTCGGCGTCCTGCCGCAGCTGCTGGCGGATCTCGCCTTGACGGGTGGTGTTCTCCCGCAGCTGCTGTGCCAGTGCGTTTAGCGCGGCGCGCGTCTGCTCAATGTTGGCCTCTTCGCTCAGCCCGGCAGGCGGCTGGGTCTGATGCGCCGTCAGCGCCGCCTGGGCCTGGGTCAGCAGGACCTGGCTCTGCTGTAGCTGGCTCTCCAGCGAGCGCTGAAGCTGCTCAAGACGCTGGCGTTCGCCATCCTCAAGCAGGGCGGCGAGAAATGCCTGCTGATCGGGGAAGGGGCTCTGCGCCAGCTCGGCGTTAAACTGCGCCTGCTGCTGCGCCACGCGCCCGGCCTCCAGGGCCAGCTGCTGCTGAAGCGTTTGGACCTGGCCGTGGAGAGAGACGCAGTCGTGATGCACCTGCTGCCAGCCGTCAAGACTGACGGCAGGACCTTCGGCTTGCTCCTCAGCAGCAGGGAGCGTCTCCAGCAGAGGTTGGATCTGGGCTATACGCTCCTGGAGCGCAGCAGTCTGGGTCTGGCTCTGCTGCCAGCGGCGAGACTCCTCCTCGCGGGCGGCAAACCAGGCTGACTCTTCCCCCTCTGCGGGCAGGGTCAGCCCGAGCTGGGTCAGACTCTCTGCCAGCGTCTTGCGGCGAGAGTCGATGGTCTGCTGGGCGTGCGCCGCCTGCTGCTGGAGCTCGTTGAGCTGCTCCTCCAGCGCCAGCCGCTGGCTGAACCGGTAGAGCTGCTGCTCGCGAGTCTCTTCGGCCTGCAGCCAGCCGCTGACGTCATCCTCGGGCGTCAGCGTGATATTGAGCGCGGTACACAGCTCGCGCCACTGCTGGCTTAGCGCCACATCGTTTTGCGCTTCGGCCTCGGCGGCGAGGCGATCCCTCTCGCTCTGCTTCACCAGCGCATCCAATTGCCCGCGCAGGGCTGCGCCGCTCTCCGCCAGCTGCTTAACCTCGCGCTCCAGAGCATCGCGCCGGGCCTGGTTGGCATCTACGGTCATCGACTGGTACTCCGCGACCGCCGGGTGGGCTGTCGATCCGCAAAGCGGGCAGGGCTCGCCGGCCCGCAGGCGTTCGCGCTCGGCCTCCAGCCCTTTGATCCGCTCTTCCAGGGCGCAAATCGTTTTCACCTCGGCCAGCAGTGCATTCTTCTCTTTATACGCCTGACGCCGCTCGGTCAGGGTCTGGTTGAGAGCGGTCTGCTCCGCGTCGCTCTCGGCCAGCGTTTTTTGCAGCTGCTTGATACGCTGCTGAAGAGGAGCAAAGCTGGCGTGCAGCACGTTCAGGCGCTGGCGCAGCGGGCGCTGTTGAGCGAGATCGGCTATTGCCTGCTGCAACGCCTCGGCACTCAGATCCAGCTCAGGCGCATTCAATGCCGTCAACTGCTGCTGAAGCTTTTCCCGGCGTGCGCTGAGCGTCAGGGTGTGCTTCTTCTCTTCGGTCTGCTGAGCAAAGTTGGCCCGCCAGCCGGTGAGCTCGCTCTGCCAACGCTGCCAGCGTTCGTGGGCGTTCAGCCAGTCGGCCAGCGTTTTCTGTTCCTGCTGTAGCGCGCTCATCTGCGCGTCGGCGGCGGCGCGAATGCGGCTGCGCTTGCTCAGCTGCTGTTGTAAGCGAGTATTCACTTCATCGGCCTGACGCTGGGTCTGGACGTGAGTGCGGATCTGCTCCTGTAAACTCTGCCATATCGGCCGCAGCTGCTGGGCGGGGCGAGCCTGCTCCAGCGCGGCAAGCTGTGGACGGGCGGTCTCCAATGCCAGCTGGGCGCTATTCAGCGCTGTCTGTGCCCGGCCCGCGTCGGCATGCAGTTCGTCGCCGCGCGTCAGCCAGTGAAGCAAGGTCTGCTCGCGCTGCTGGGTAGCGACCAGCGTCTGCTCCTGGTCAGTAAGCACCCGCAAACTTTCATTCAGGGTCTGCATCTGCTCGGTACTCAGCAGCTGGATGCCCTCGGCCTGGGCCTGACGCTGCTCCAGCTCGCCGCGCGCCGCCTTGTGTTTTTCAAATACCATCGCCGAGATCTGGCCGTAGATCTCGGTACCGGTCAGCTCTTCCAGCAGCTCGGCTCGCTCTTTCGGTTTGGCATTCAGGAAGGCGGCAAACTGCCCCTGGGAGAGCAGCATCGAGCGGGTAAAGCGGCCATAGTCCAGCCCCGTCAGGGTGGCGGTAAGCTCCAGCTTATCTTTCACCTTATCGGCGAGAATTTTGCCGTCGGCGCACAGCGCCAGTTCGACGCGGGGTACCTGGAGATTTCCCCCGGCCTGGCTGCGGGCGCGGTTCTGGCTCCAGAAGGCGCGGTAGGCCACGCCTTTTACCTCAAACTCCACTTCGGCCAGGCACTCGGCGGTGTCGCGGGTCATCAGGTCGTTCTGCGACTGCGACACGTTGCTCAGGCGCGGCGTCTCGTGATAGAGCGCCAGGCAGATAGCATCCAGCAGGGTGGTTTTTCCCGCGCCGGTGGGGCCAGTGATCGCGAACAGGCCGTTGCTGGCAAACGGCTCGGCGGTAAAATCAATCTTCCACTCTCCCTTCAGGGAGTTAATGTTCTTCAGGCGCAGGGTAAGAATTTTCATGCGTCTTGCTCCTGGGTCAGCGCTTCCACGGTGGCGCTAAAGAGGGTGCGAACCCGCTGGCCCTGTGCGTCGTCAGGCTCTTCCAGCGCCAGGCGACGCTCGAAAACCTCCTCCACGCGCAGCTCGCTGAGGGTTTCCCGCAGCTCGCCCGCCATCATTCGCTGACGCTGCTCGCGGCTGCGGCGTACCAGCAGCACCTCAACCGGCAGATCCTCGGTCATGGCCTGGATCCGGCGCTGCATGTCCGTCAGCCAGTCGTCGGTAGTGATTTCAATATCGAGCCACACCGGCGGCGAAGCGGGGGATCCGCGCCACTGCTCAAGCTGCTGGCCAATGGCGGCAAGATCGCCTTTGATCACCGCCAGCTGCTGAGTTACCGGCACGGTCAGGAGCGTAACGTCCGCCAGCCTGCCGTCGGCGAAGGTCACCAGGTTAACGCTTTTCGCCTTGCCGGTTTCGTCGAAGCTGAGAGCAATAGGTGAGCCGCAGTAGCGGATATGCTGCTGCCCGCCAATGACCTGCGGACGATGAATATGCCCGAGGGCAATGTAATCCACCGGAGGAAAGTTCTGCGCCGGGAAGGCGTCCAGAGTGCCAATATAGATGTCGCGCACCGCGTCGCTTTTGCTGGCCCCGACGGTGGTCAGGTGGCCGCTGGCGATAATCGGCAGCGGCGCGTCACCGCGCAGGTCGCAGGCCTGCTGATACTGCTGCTGATAGTAGTCGGTGATCGCCGCCAGCAGATGCTGCTGCTTCTCGCTGCCGGAGAGGCCCGCCTGGCTGGTAACGATGTCGCGCGGGCGTAAAAACGGCACCGGGCAGAACACCGCGCCCGGCGTGCCGTCGCGATGCTTAAGAATGAATGGTGCGCAGCCCGCCGCGGCCACCACGGTGGTGTGCAGAAAGGCCAGGATCTCCCGGGATTCGTTCAGGGTCGCCACCGAGTCGTGGTTACCCGCCAGCACCACCAGGTGACAGCCGGTTTGCTGGAGCTGAACCACAAAGCGGTAGTAGAGTTCGCGCGCGTAGCTGGGGGGCGCACCGGTATCAAAGATATCGCCGGCAACGATAATGGCATCAACCTGTTGGGCCTGTGCCGTCTCCAGCAGCCAGTCCAGAAAGGCGGCATGTTCAGCGGCCCGGCTCTTGCTGTAAAAGTTTTGGCCGAGATGCCAGTCAGAGGTGTGAAGGATGCGCATATCGGTTCCATGGCAAAAAAGCGTAAGGCGGATTATAAACGTTTAGGCACAGCGGGAAAGCGGCGATCGTCTTGCGGATGTCATCTGCACGCGTTCAGGTTCATACTGCCTTCATGCTTTTCATAAATCTGTCATAAAACTGACGCATAATGCCACGCAACATATTGATTACAACTATATAGGGCAAATCATGGCGAGACGTATTCTGGTCGTAGAGGATGAGGCCCCCATTCGGGAGATGGTCTGCTTCGTGCTTGAGCAAAACGGCTTCCAGCCTGTTGAAGCGGAAGATTATGACAGTGCGGTGAACCAGCTCAACGAGCCGTGGCCCGATCTTATCCTGCTCGACTGGATGCTGCCCGGCGGCTCGGGCATTCAGTTCATCAAGCACCTAAAGCGCGAAAACATGACCCGGGACATTCCTGTTATGATGCTTACCGCGCGCGGCGAAGAGGAAGATCGCGTCCGTGGCCTGGAGACCGGGGCGGACGACTACATCACCAAACCCTTCTCGCCGAAGGAGCTGGTGGCGCGTATCAAAGCCGTGATGCGCCGAATCTCGCCGATGGCGGTGGAAGAGGTGATTGAGATGCAGGGCCTGAGCCTCGATCCCACCTCACACCGGGTTATGACCGGCGAAAACCCCCTCGACATGGGGCCGACCGAGTTCAAGCTCCTGCACTTCTTTATGACTCACCCGGAGCGGGTCTATAGCCGCGAGCAGCTGCTGAACCACGTCTGGGGAACCAACGTTTACGTTGAGGATCGCACGGTGGACGTGCATATTCGCCGCCTGCGTAAAGCGCTGGAGCTGAGCGGCCATGACCGTATGGTGCAGACCGTTCGCGGCACGGGTTACCGTTTTTCGACCCGTTTCTAATCATTGACTGGAGTGTGACGCGTGCTGGAACGGCTGTCATGGAAAAGGCTGGTCTTAGAGCTGTTTTTAAGCTGTATCCCGGCCCTGGTGCTTGGAGCAACGTTTGGCTATCTGCCGTGGTTTTTGCTGGCCTCGGTCACCGGATTACTGATCTGGCACTTCTGGAATCTGCTCCAGCTCTCCTGGTGGCTGTGGGTTGACCGCAGTATGACCCCGCCTCCGGGACACGGCAGCTGGGAGCCGCTGCTCTACGGTCTGCATCAGATGCAGCTGCGCAACAAAAAGCGCCGTCGCGAGCTGGGCAGCCTGATCAAACGCTTTCGCAGCGGCGCGGAGTCGCTACCGGATGCAGTGGTGCTCACCACCGAAGAGGGGGTGATCTTCTGGTGTAACGGCCTTGCCCAGCAGCTGCTGGGGCTACGCTGGCCAGACGATAACGGCCAGAATATCCTCAACCTGCTGCGCTACCCTGAGTTTACCCAGTACCTGAAGCAGCAGGCGTTTACTAAACCGCTTAACCTGGTGCTGAACAACGGACGTCATCTGGAGATCCGCGTGATGCCCTACAGCGAGCAGCAGCTGCTGATGGTCGCCCGCGACGTCACCCAGATGCACCAGCTGGAGGGGGCACGACGCAACTTTTTTGCCAACGTCAGCCATGAGTTGCGTACGCCGTTGACGGTATTGCAGGGCTACCTGGAGATGATGCAGGAGCAGACCATGGCCGGGGCAACGCGGGAAAAGGCGCTGCACACCATGCGTGAGCAGACCTCCCGCATGGAAGGCCTGGTCAAACAGTTACTCACCCTGTCAAAAATTGAGGCCTCGCCGATTCACACCCTGAATGAAGTCATTGATGTGCCGATGATGCTGCGGGTCGTTGAGCGAGAAGCGCAGACCCTCAGCCAGCAGCGGCAAACCATTGAGTTTCATGTCGATCCTTCCCTGAAGGTATTGGGCAGCGATGAGCAGATGCGCAGTGCCATCTCTAACCTGGTCTATAACGCGGTAAACCATACGCCGCCCGCAACGCACATCATCGTCAGCTGGCAGCGGGTCGCGAGCGGCGTAGAGTTCAGCGTTGAGGATAACGGGCCGGGCATTGCCGCCGAGCATATTCCCCGCCTGACCGAGCGTTTCTACCGCGTCGATAAGGCACGATCCCGCCAGACCGGCGGCAGCGGGTTAGGGCTGGCGATCGTGAAGCATGCGGTCAACCACCACGACAGCCGTCTGGAAATTACCAGCGAGCCGGGCAAAGGCACCCGATTTAGCTTCACGCTACCGGAAAGGCTCATTGCCAAAACCACAGAATAGCGCCGTCGCTGTCACTATAACTTTCCACAGGCCGCAAAATGCGGCCTGTTAGCTTTGCACCATTCAGCACAGCACGTGTTTTTCTGTGGTTGCTGCTTTTTTGTTCGCATGTTTAGCCGTGTGTTTTTCTTATAATTAGCGTTTTATGCTGGTTATTCACTCCAGCCTACAATAACCATCTGGTTTTGCGATCCCATCTTGCCTTTAAACGTTATAAGCGTTTAAATTGCGCCCCTGTCGATGACAGACAGGCTGGATTTGCGTGGTAAATCGAAAAACTATTCTTCGCCACGCCCGGTGGGAAGCATATCCCGCTGGAATCTAATGATATTGCCGCTGTATTGTCCCGTAGGGACTGGCGAAAAATTCAACACGTTCAACACCACATCCACAGGCAGTTAATACATATGACCCATCGTTTAAAACCACGAGATATCGTTGCTCTGGGCTTTATGACATTCGCGCTGTTCGTCGGCGCGGGTAACATCATTTTTCCGCCAATGGTCGGTTTGCAGGCGGGTGAACACGTCTGGACGGCGGCCTTTGGTTTCCTGATCACCGCAGTTGGTCTGCCGGTGCTAACGGTCATCGCCCTGGCGAAAGTGGGTGGCGGTGTCGATAGCCTTAGTGCGCCGATTGGCAAAGTAGCTGGCGTGCTGCTGGCCACCGTCTGTTACCTGGCCGTCGGCCCGCTGTTTGCGACCCCGCGTACCGCGACCGTGTCGTTCGAAGTGGGGATTGCTCCGCTGACCGGCGACGGCGCGATGCCGCTGTTTATCTACAGCCTGGTCTACTTTGCCATCGTTATTCTGGTGTCGCTCTATCCGGGCAAGCTGCTGGATACGGTGGGTAATTTCCTTGCGCCAATGAAGATTGTCGCGCTGGTGGTGCTCTCGGTGGCCGCCGTCGTCTGGCCTGCTGGCCCGATCAGCCACGCGATGGAGGCCTACGAGCACGCCTCGTTCTCCAACGGGTTTGTTAACGGCTACCTGACCATGGATACCCTCGGTGCGATGGTATTCGGTATCGTGATCGTCAACGCGGCCCGCTCTCGCGGCGTCAGCGATGCGCGTCTGCTGACCCGTTACACCGTGCTGGCTGGCGTGATGGCGGGCGTAGGCCTGACCCTGCTCTACCTGGCTCTGTTCCGCCTCGGCTCCGACAGCGCTTCGCTGGTCGATCAGTCGGCAAACGGTGCGGCTATCCTGCACGCCTACGTGCAGCATACCTTCGGCGGCGCAGGCAGCATGATGCTGGCAGTGCTGATCTTCCTGGCGTGCCTGGTCACCGCCGTGGGCCTGACCTGCGCCTGCGCCGAGTTCTTCGCCCAGTACGTGCCGCTCTCTTACCGTACGCTGGTGTTTATCCTCGGCGGCTTCTCGATGGTGGTCTCTAACCTCGGCCTGAGCCATCTGATCCAGCTCTCTATTCCGGTGCTGACGGCGATCTATCCGCCCTGTATCGCACTCGTTGTATTAAGCTTTACCCGCAACTGGTGGCATAATTCGTCCCGCGTGATTGCGCCAGCCATGTTTGTTAGCCTGGTCTTCGGTGTGATGGACGGTATCAAAGCGTCGGCGTTAGGCGGTATCTTACCGGCCTGGACGACGCGTCTGCCGCTGGCAGAGCAGGGTCTGGCATGGTTGATGCCGACCGTAGTAATGGCGGTGCTGGCAATCTGCTGGGATCGCGTCGCGGGACGTCAGGTGACATCCAACGCACATTAATCTACGGTTGCGTCTTTAACCACGGGGCTTACAATCCCGTGGTTTTTTTATTTTTAAACGGCAGTGGAAACGATGGAAAGTACGAACAAGCTAAAGCGGGGATTAAGCACCCGGCACATCCGCTTTATGGCGCTAGGCTCGGCGATTGGTACCGGGCTGTTTTATGGCTCGGCAGACGCCATCAAGATGGCAGGTCCCAGCGTGCTGCTGGCCTATATTATTGGCGGCGCGGCGGCCTATATTATTATGCGCGCTCTGGGCGAGATGTCGGTGCATAACCCGTCGGCCAGCTCGTTTTCGCGCTACGCTCAGGAAAACCTCGGGCCGCTGGCGGGGTATATCACCGGCTGGACCTACTGCTTTGAAATTTTGATTGTCGCTATCGCCGACGTCACCGCCTTCGGTATCTATATGGGCGTCTGGTTCCCAACGGTCCCGCACTGGATCTGGGTGCTGAGCGTGGTGATGATCATCTGCGCCGTCAACCTGATGAGCGTTCGGGTCTTCGGCGAGCTGGAGTTTTGGTTCTCGTTTTTCAAAGTTGCCACCATCATTATTATGATTGCCGCTGGTTTCGGCATCATCATCTGGGGCATCGGCAACGGCGGACAGCCTACCGGCATCCACAACCTGTGGAGCAATGGCGGCTTCTTTAGCAACGGCTGGCTCGGCACGGTAATGGCGTTACAGATGGTGATGTTTGCCTATGGCGGCATTGAGATCATCGGCATCACCGCCGGTGAAGCTAAGGAGCCGGAGAAGTCGATTCCGCGCGCTATCAACTCTGTACCGCTGCGTATTCTGGTGTTCTATGTGGGCACGCTGTTTGTCATCATGTCGATCTACCCGTGGAACCAGGTGGGAACCCAGGGCAGCCCGTTCGTGCTAACCTTCCAGCATCTCGGGATCACCTTTGCCGCCAGCATCCTTAACTTTGTGGTGCTGACCGCCTCGCTTTCAGCCATCAACAGCGACGTGTTTGGCGTCGGACGTATGCTGCACGGCATGGCGGAGCAGGGTAGCGCCCCGCAGATTTTCGCTAAAACCTCTCGCCGCGGCATCCCGTGGGTAACGGTGCTGGTGATGACCGTGGCGCTGCTGTTTGCCGCCTGGCTGAACTACATCATGCCGGAGAATATCTTCCTGGTGATCGCCTCCCTGGCAACCTTCGCTACGGTCTGGGTATGGATTATGATCCTGCTGTCGCAGATCGCGTTCCGTCGTCGACTGTCGCCGGAAGAGATCAAGGCGCTGAAGTTCAAGGTGCCGGGCGGGGTGCCTACAACGGTTGTCGGCGTGCTGTTCCTGGTCTTTATCATCGCCCTGATTGGCTACCACCCTGAGACCCGCATTTCGCTCTACGTCGGCTTTGCATGGATTGCTCTGCTGCTGGTGGGCTGGATGTTTAAACGCCGAAAAGCAGTGGCGTAAACCACCGCACATCGCATACTGTTCTCTGGCAGGTTAACCTAAAGGAGAGCAGTTATGCTGAATGCCTGGCATCTTCCGGTCGCACCGTTTGTAAAACAGAACAAAGATAAGCTGCAGGTTGTCCTGTGGCTGACCGGAGACGCGCTGCCGCTGCGGGTAACCCTGCGGGCAGAACATGATAACGAAGAGATCTCGATCCGCATGCATCCGCTGCGCAGTGCGCCAAAGCCTGGCGTTACGGCCTGGCGGGCTGAGATCGACTTAACCAACGGACAGCCGCGCCGCCGCTACAGCTTTAAGCTGCTGTGGGACGACCGCCAGATCTGGTTTACCCCGCAGGGCTTTAGCCGCTTTCCTCCTGCCCGGTTGGAGCAGTTCGCCGTTGACGCACCGGATAGCGGGCCGCAGTGGGTGGCCGATCAGGTTTTCTATCAAATTTTCATCGACCGCTTTGCCCGCAGCCTGCCGCGCGAGTCCAGCCAGGACAACCTCTACTATCACCACGCCGCCGGGCAGAACATTGAGCTGCGCAACTGGGATGAGCCTGTCACCGCCCACGCTGGCGGCTCGACCTTCTACGGCGGGGACCTCGACGGCATCAGCGAAAAGCTGCCGTACCTAAAGAAGCTAGGCGTCACCGCGCTCTACCTGAACCCGGTCTTTACCGCCCCCAGCGTGCATAAATACGATACCGAAGACTATCGCCACGTCGATCCGCAGTTCGGCGGCGATGGGGCGCTGCTGCGCCTGCGGGAGAACACCCGGCGGGAAGGATTCCGCCTGCTGCTGGACGGCGTCTTCAACCACAGCGGAGACTCCCACGCCTGGTTTGACCGCCACAATCGCGGCACTACTGGCGCCTGCCATAACCCAACATCACCCTGGCGGTCGTGGTACAGCTTCTCCGCTGACGGACGAGCGCTGGACTGGCTGGGCTATCCGAGCCTGCCAAAGCTGGACTATCAGGATCCCTCTCTGGTAGAGGAGATATATGGCGGCGAGGACAGCATTGTACGCCACTGGCTGAAAGCGCCGTGGAGCATGGACGGCTGGCGGCTTGATGTGGTGCATATGCTGGGCGAGGCGGGCGGGGCACGCAATAACCTCCTGCATGTCACCGGCATCAGCCAGGCGGCAAAAGAGACCAACCCAGACGCCTATATTGTCGGAGAGCACTTTGGCGACGCCCGCCAGTGGCTACAGGCCGACGCCGAAGATGCCGCCATGAACTACCGGGGCTTTACCGTGCCGGTGTGGGGCTTTCTGGCCAACACCGACATCTCCTACGATCCGCAGCATATCGATGCGCAAACCTGCGTGGCGTGGATGAACAACTACCGCGCTGGCCTGTCGCACCAGCAGCAGCTGCGCATGTTTAACCAGCTCGACAGCCACGACACCGCCCGCTTTATCTCCCTGCTGGGTAAACAGGTGGATCGGATGCCGCTGGGGGTGGTGTGGCTCTTTACCTGGCCGGGCGTACCCTGCATCTACTATGGCGATGAGGTTGGTCTGGATGGCAACAATGATCCCTTCTGCCGCAAGACCTTTCCGTGGGATAAAAAACAGCAGGATGCCACGCTGTTTGCGCTTTATCAGCAGATGGCGACGCTGCGCAAGAAAAGCCGCGCGCTGCGTTACGGTGGCTGTCAGGTAGTAAGTGCGGAAGGCGATGTGGTGGTGTTTGTGCGCGTTTACCAACATGAACGCGTGCTGGTGGCGATCAACCGCGGCGAGGCCTGCGAGGTGGTACTCAGCGATGTACCGCTGCTGGATGTCCCTGCCTGGCAGTGTAAAGTGGGCACCGGCACCATCGAGGATAATGTGCTGTCGCTTCCGGCGGTCTCCGCCACGATTTGGCGCAATCGCTGAACCTGTTGCAACATTTTTACCAGTATTGAAAAGAAATGTAATATCCTTTCGGGAGTGATCACCGAACCGAAGGTAAAACCATGGATGAGCTTTTGCTGGTTGCCGGTCTTGTTCTCTTTCTCGCCCTGATCGTCGCCCCTGCGCTGGCGATCGGAGCCTGGCGAAAAAGCAGCGATACGCAGCGGGAATTGGGCATATTGCGTGAACGGCTGACGGCGCTGGAGCAGCAGCTGGCGGGGCAGGTGAGCGTACCTGCTCCACAACCGTTGTCTGATGGGATAGCGGAGCCGGAACCTGATCCTGTCATTGTACCTGCGGTAGAACACCCCATCGTCGATCCCTGGGCTGCGCAAACGGCGTTGCCTGAGCCGGTCGCCGACACTCAAATGGCGACCAGCACCCCCCTGGCCGAGGAGCCGCGCGGCGGCATGATCTCCTCGCTGGTCAGCTGGTTTATGCGTGGTAACCCTCTGGCGAAACTCGGCATTCTGTTGCTGTTCTTCGGGCTGGCGTTTTTATTTCGCTATTCCGTCGAGCGCGATCTGTTCCCGCTGGAGCTGCGCCTCTGCGTGGCAGCACTGGCGGCCGTGGTGCTGCTGGCGCTCGGCTGGCGACTGCGCCACAAACAGCCGGTGTATGCGCTGATTTTGCAGGGCGGCGCTACTGGCGTGCTCTACCTCACGGTGTTTGGCGCGTTCCGCCTCTGGCAAATGCTGCCGATGACGCTGGCGTTTGCCTTGCTGCTGCTGATCTGTGCGGTAAGCGTCGGGCTGGCGGTATTGCAGCGCGCCTTAAGTCTCGCCATGCTCGCCAGCCTCGGTGGTTATCTCGCGCCGCTGCTGCTCTCTACCGGCGGCGGCAGCCACATCGGGCTGTTTTCATTCTATCTGCTGCTCTCCTGCGGCATTTTGGCCATCAGCGTCTGGCAGCACTGGCGTGTGCTTAATCTGCTTGGTCTGCTATTTACCTTTGGCGTCGGTGGGGTATGGGGACTTTATAGCTATCAGCCTGCGTTTTACCTTAGCTGCCAGCTGTTCCTGATCGCCAATATCGTGCTGTTTGGCGTGTTGAGCGTCGGGCTGTCGCTGCGCGCGCAGGGCGGCGGCCAACGTATCCTTGACGGTGTGCTGCTGTTCGCGCCGCCGCTGATCGGTTTTGGCATGCAGTACGTTCTCACTCAGGATCTCACCTTTGGCCCGGCGTTTTCCGCGCTCGGGTTCGGCGCGTTTTATCTGCTGCTGGCGTGGCTGGTGCTGCGGCATAAACCCGAACTCGGGCGGCCGCTGGTGCTGGCCGCGCTGGCGCTGGGCGGTGCGTTTGTCACGCTGGCGATCCCGCTGGCGCTTTCTGCGCGCTGGACATCAATGGCCTGGGCGTTGGAAGGGCTGGGCATTCTCTGGCTTGGCGTTCAGCAGCAGCAACGGCGGATGAGCTACAGCGGCACCGGTCTACTGCTGCTTGCCGTGGGCAGCGCGCTGTGGGCGGTGCAGGATACGCTGCCAGCGCTGTCGCAACTGATGATTTTTGCGGTGCTGAGCCTGACGTGGATCGCCGCCGCCTGGCTGTGGCGCGGCCTGAATACGCAGGGCAGCTATGGCCTGCTGGCGGGAGGCATTATCTTCTGGCTGCTGGCCCTGCACGGGCTGTCGGCGCTGACCTTGAGCCGGTGGATGAACGATCTGCCGGGCCTGCTGGCGCTCACCGCCCTGAGCGTCCATGGCTGGCAGTGGGCCGCGCAACGGTTGCGCTGGCGCGCGTTCAGCTATAGCGTCTGGCTGCTGTGGCCTTTGATGCTGGCGACGCTGGTCTGGCAGATCGCCGCCCAGGGCGCGATCTTCAGCGCTGGCTGGCAAAATCTCGCTTGGTGTGTCGCGCTACCGTCCGCGTTCTGGCTGCTCTATCAACAGCGCACGCCACCTGTGCCTTATCTTTCGCAGGGAGTGCACCTGTCGCTGTTCTGGATGATTGTCACCGCACTGGCGGCAGAGCTGTGGTGGTATATCGATACGCTGTCGTGGGGCATGTTCCCGTGGCAGGCGGGGCTGGCAATGACGTCGGCGGCAGCGACGATTTTGCTGGTGCGCGCCGGGCTGAAACGTTCATTGTGGCCGCTATGCGTCTGGCCGCAGTGGTACGGTACGCTGGCGCTGGCCCCCATAGGCTTCTTCCTGCTGGTGATGCTGCTGCTGACCAATATCGATGATGGCGTGGTGATGGGGCAGGGCTACCGACCGTTGCTTAATCCGCTGGAAGAGGGTGCCGCCTTTGCCTTAATGGCGCTGCTCGCGCTGGCGCGGTTGTGCGCCCGCTATTTCCCAGGGCAGGGACGGAAGATCCATAGACGTTTGCCGCTGCTGCTGGCAGGGCTTGCCTTCTGGTGGCTGAACGGCCTGCTGTTGCGCAGCCTCGCGTGGTATGGCGGGATCGACTGGTCGATAAGCGCGCTGTGGTCTTCCCGGCTGGTACAGACCTGCTTCGCGCTGTTCTGGATGCTGGTGGCGCTGCTGGTGATGCTGCGTGCCGCCAGGCAGTTATCGCGGCGTGAATGGCTGTGCGGTGCGGTGCTACTTGGCGTGGTGATTGTGAAACTGATGCTGGTGGACAGCGCTGGCGGCGGCGGACTGGCTCGCGCGGTTGCCTTTATTGGCGTGGCGGTGCTGGTGCTGATCGTAGGCTATTTCTCACCGCTGCCGCCTCGGGTACAACAGACGCATAACGAGGAACAAGGATAATGACGATCGTCAGACGGATACTTTTTTGTGCGTTGCTCGGCGCGGCGCTGCCAGCCTGGAGCCAGGACGCGACCTCGGAAACGCCGCAGGATTATGCCTGGGGGGCGGCGCTGGCGACGACGTCAGCGTCACCGCTGTATCAGGTGATACTGCCGGAGCGTATTTATACTGACAGCGTTGCGTCCGATCTGCGCGATGTGCGGGTCTTCAATCAGCAGGGGCATGCGGTGCCTTTTACGCTGATCCCGGCGGTGCAGAAACAAACGCCGCCGCGCACGCTGCCGCTGCGCCTGTTCGCCCTCGAACCGGTGCCGGATAATAGTGCCGCGTCAGAAAATCTGTGGCTGCGCTCGCAGGACGGCATAGAGATCCGCCTTGATGGCGAAGGCAAAAAGAGGGTGAGCAAAAGCTACCTGTTAACCCTGCCTGAAACGCAAAAAGACGGATTTCCGCTGTCGCAGCTGAAGCTGACATGGAACGCCGTGCCTGCCAACTGGCAGGCACGGACAGATGTGTTCGTCAGCAGCGATCTGAAAAACTGGATGCTGTATGGCCGCGATATGCCGCTGATGGATCTAACCTCTGGCAGCGACCATCTGCTGCTGAATACCCTGGATTTCAGTGCCTCAGTCTATCCGACGGAGATGCGTTATGTTCTGGTAGTGTTCAATGATGCCGCGCGTGCGCCGACGCTGACCGGCGCGACGGCAGTGGAGCAGATTTACAGCGATACGGCGGTAACTATCCCTCTAAACGCAGTGGCGAAAACCGTCTCCTCGTCGGTGCAGGAGTTCTCCTGGCAACGGCCACAGCCGCTGGTGTCAGTGGTGATCGAAGCCCGGGAAGGGCGCGTGCTGCCGCTGGCGATTGAGTACCGCCGCGAGGCAAAGGCCGCATGGCAGCCACTGGCGAAAAGCGTAATTTATCAACTCAACGGTCAGTCCTCTGAGCCGCTGCCCACTGGCGGGCTGGTGCAGGCGATCCGCGTGACGGCGGTTAACGGCCAGCTTGAGGACGGCATCGCCCTGGTGACCGGCAAGCGCGCCAGCCAGACGCTGATCTTCAACGCCCAGGGTAAAGGGCCGTTTTTACTGGCCTGGGGTAATGGTGCTGCGCAACCGCAGGCAATGGATGTCGATATGCTGATACCCGCCGCGCTGCGCCAGGCAAACGCAGATATTCCGTACGCGTTGGTAGAGGATCGCATTGTGCTGGGAGGTGATGCGCGGTTGACGGCAGTGGATCCAGCGTTGCAGCAAAGCCAGTGGAAGAAAATGCTGGTGTGGGCGGCGCTGGGGCTGGGTGTGCTGGTGCTGGTCTGGGTGGGGCTTGGCATCTGGCGCGAAGTGCGGCAGAAGTCAGCATAAAAATGCCGGGCGGCAATGACGCCTTGCCCGGCCGAGGATCTGCGAAGCAATAGCAGGCCTGGTAAGCACAGCGCCACCAGGCAACAGCGCTTACAGGCTGGTGAGGTGTTCGCTAAGGAACTTCGCAACGCCGTCCGGAGAGGCGTTCATTCCCTCTTTACCTTTTTCCCACTGGGCCGGGCACACTTCGCCGTGCTCTTCGTGGAACTGCAGCGCGTCAACCATGCGCAGCATTTCGTCGATGTTACGACCTAAAGGCAGATCGTTCACTACCTGATGGCGCACGATGCCCGCCTTATCGATCAGGAAGGATCCGCGCAGGGCAACGCCCTCATCCGGATGCTCAATGCCGTAGGCTTTCTGCACTTCGCGTTTGATATCCGCCACCATGGCATACTTCACCGGGCCGATACCGCCTTTTTCCACCGGGGTATTACGCCAGGCGTTGTGAACAAATTCAGAATCAAATGAGACGCCAACCACTTCTACGCCGCGCTGCTGGAACTCTTCGTAGCGTTTATCGAAAGCGATCAGCTCAGACGGGCAGACGAAGGTAAAGTCCATCGGCCAGAAGAAGAGAACGGTGGCTTTGCCTGCGGTATGCTGTTTGAAGTTAAACTTCTCAACGATTTCACCGCTGCCTAATACCGCTGCGGCGGTAAAGTCCGGGGCCGGACGCGTGACCAGAACCATATTAAATCTCCTTTTAATAATCAGGTTATTTAGCGCAACGCGGCCAGTATAAAAGGGCGAAAAGAGAACGCAATGCTTAAAGCTGCTTATTTTGCGCCTGATCCATCATGCGCGGATAGAACTGCCAGAATAGCTTCTCCAGCGCCGGATAGTGGGCGTCCAGATCGTGCCACGAGTCGCGCAGGGCGTCGAGGCGGGGACGGCGATTCGCCATGCCGTTCAACACCTGCTGGATAAACGCCATCTCGCGGTAGCGCTCCAGCCAGTTTTCCGACCACAGGTAGTTATTGAGGTTAACGAACGGCGGCGGCGATTCCGGCAGAATGGTCGCCACCTGCACCCGAGCGTAGCGGACAAACTCGGGCAGTGGCCGATCGGGAGAGATCTGCGCCCAGTGGCGGGAGAGGAAGTGATCCCACATGACGTCCAGCGTAATGGGCGCGACGCGGCGGGTTTCCGGGCGGAACCAGGCCTTGGCCTCGCGCACTTCCGGCAGGCCGTCGGTCAGGACATCCACGCGGCGGTGCATACGAATGCCCTCCACGACCTCGTTAGCGTAGGTCCCGTCCGGGTTGCCGCGCACGAAATCGGCAAGAAGATTACCGGGCAAAGAACT
>NZ_LR607338.1:1902134-1913888 GCF_902164725.1 Pseudescherichia vulneris
TGCCAGCAAGATGAGCAAGATGCAAATGAGCGAGAAAATTCATAGTCTATTCTTTATCCACAGGCGGGTAACGGTTGCAGGGAGCACGCCCCGGCACTAGACTACCCGCCTCTTAATTATGTCTTGAGTTAGCGTCATGCGTGTTGCCGATTTTTCCTTTGAACTACCTGAATCCCTGATTGCCCACTATCCGCAGCCTGAGCGTAGCAGCTGTCGTTTGCTGTCGCTTGACGGGCCGACGGGGGCGCTGACGCATGGTACTTTCACCGATCTGCTCGATAAGCTCAACCCGGGCGATCTGCTGGTGTTTAACAATACCCGCGTCATCCCGGCCCGCCTGTTTGGCCGTAAAGCCAGCGGCGGCAAGATTGAAGTGCTGGTCGAACGCATGCTCGATGATAAACGTATTCTGGCACATATTCGCGCCTCTAAAGCGCCGAAGCCGGGAGCAGAGCTGCTGCTGGGCGACGATGAGAGCATCCAGGCCACCATGGTAGCGCGTCACGATGCGCTGTTTGAGGTGGAGTTTAACGATGCGCGCCCGGTGCTGGATATCCTCAACGCCATCGGCCATATGCCGCTGCCGCCCTATATCGACCGTCCGGATGAAGACGCCGACCGCGAGCTCTACCAGACTGTCTACAGCGAAAAGCCGGGGGCGGTTGCTGCGCCAACGGCGGGCCTGCACTTCGACGAGCCGCTGCTGGCCGCGCTGCGCGAGAAGGGTATTGAACAGGCCTTTGTCACCCTGCACGTCGGCGCGGGGACTTTCCAGCCGGTGCGCGTCGACAGCATTGAAGACCACATCATGCACTCGGAGTATGCCGAGGTACCGCAGGAGGTGGTTGACGCCGTGCTGGCCGCAAAAGCACGCGGTAATCGCGTGATTGCCGTGGGAACCACCTCGGTACGCTCGCTGGAGAGCGCGGCCCAGGCGGCGAAAAGCGATCTTATCGAACCCTTCTTTGGCGATACGCAGATCTTCATCTACCCAGGCTATCAGTACAAAGTGATCGACGCGCTGGTGACCAACTTCCACCTGCCGGAGTCGACGCTGATTATGCTGGTATCGGCATTTGCGGGGTATCAGCACACGATGAATGCCTATCACGCTGCCGTAGAAGAGAAATATCGCTTTTTTAGCTACGGCGACGCGATGTTTATCACGTACAATCCTTCCGCTATTCATGAGCGTGTCGGGGAATAAGTCCGCGACACCGGTTTAAACGTCAGACTGTTTTTCTGATGCTGGAGAGTTAAGTGAAATTTGAACTTGATACCACCGATGGTCGCGCGCGTCGCGGCCGCCTGGTGTTCGATCGTGGCGTCGTTGAGACGCCTGCTTTTATGCCCGTGGGCACCTACGGCACGGTAAAAGGGATGACCCCGGAAGAGGTTGAGGCCACCGGTGCGCAGATCCTCCTCGGTAACACCTTCCACCTCTGGCTGCGTCCTGGCCAGGAGATCATGAAGCTGCACGGCGATCTGCACGACTTTATGCAGTGGAAAGGCCCGATCCTGACCGATTCCGGCGGCTTCCAGGTCTTTAGCCTCGGCGATATCCGTAAAATCACCGAAGCGGGTGTGCACTTCCGCAACCCGATCAATGGCGATCCGATCTTCCTCGATCCGGAAAAATCGATGGAGATCCAATACGATCTCGGATCCGACATCGTGATGATCTTCGACGAGTGCACGCCGTACCCTGCCGACTGGGACTACGCCAAGCGCTCGATGGAGATGTCCCTGCGCTGGGCGCAGCGCAGCCGCGATCGCTTCGACTCGCTGGGTAACAAAAACGCGTTGTTCGGGATTATCCAGGGCAGCGTTTACGAAGATTTACGCGATATCTCGGTCAAGGGTCTGGTAGAGATTGGCTTTGATGGCTACGCTGTCGGCGGTTTGGCTGTCGGTGAGCCGAAGGAAGATATGCACCGCATCCTGGAGCATGTCTGCCCGCAGATCCCGGCGGATAAACCACGTTACCTGATGGGCGTAGGGAAGCCGGAAGATCTGGTCGAGGGTGTGCGTCGCGGCATCGATATGTTCGACTGCGTCATGCCAACGCGTAACGCGCGTAACGGTCACCTGTTTGTCACTAACGGCGTCGTAAAAATCCGTAATGCGAAGTACAAAAGCGATACGGGTCCGCTGGATGAAGAGTGTGATTGCTATACGTGTCGCAATTATTCGCTCGCTTACTTGCATCATCTTGATCGTTGCAACGAAATATTGGGCGCGCGCCTCAATACCATTCATAACCTGCGTCACTATCAGCGCTTAATGGCTGGTTTACGTAAGGCTATCGAAGAGGGTAAATTAGAGAGCTTCGTGACCGATTTCTATGAACGTCAGGGTCGACCGGTTCCACCTTTGAACGTTGATTAATTTTAATAATGAGGGAATTTAAATGAGCTTTTTTATTTCTGATGCTGTAGCGGCAACAGGTGCACCGGCGCAGGGTAGCCCGATGTCTCTGATCCTGATGCTGGTCGTCTTCGGTCTGATCTTCTACTTCATGATCCTGCGCCCGCAGCAGAAACGCACCAAAGAGCACAAAAAGCTGATGGACTCCATCGCTAAAGGTGATGAAGTGCTGACCAACGGTGGTCTGGTTGGCCGCGTAACCAAAGTAGCGGAAACTGGCTACATTGCTATCGCGCTGAACGACACCACTGAAGTGGTTATCAAACGTGACTTCGTAGCTGCCGTTCTGCCGAAAGGCACCATGAAGGCGCTGTAATCTACTGTTTTCCCAAAGGGAACTGCCGTGTTAAACCGTTATCCTTTGTGGAAGTACATTATGCTGGTCGTCGTCATTGTCGTCGGCCTGCTTTACGCACTTCCCAACCTTTATGGTGAGGATCCGGCTGTTCAAATCACTGGCGCGCGCGGTGTCGCCGCCAGTGAGCAAACGCTGATCCAGGTCCAGAATACTTTACAAGAACAAAAAATTACCGCTAAGTCTGTGGCACTGGAAGAGGGTGCGATCCTTGCCCGCTTTGACTCCACCGATACGCAGCTGCGCGCCCGTGAGGCGATGATGAGCGTATTGGGCGATAAGTACGTTGTGGCGCTGAACCTTGCTCCGGCCACCCCGCGCTGGCTCTCCATGCTGAAAGCGGAGCCGATGAAACTCGGCCTCGACCTGCGTGGCGGCGTGCACTTCCTGATGGAAGTGGATATGGACACCGCGCTCGGCAAGCTCCAGGAGCAGAACATGGACAGCCTGCGCAGCGACCTGCGCGAGAAAGGCATTGCCTATACCAACGTGCGCAAAGAAGATAACTACGGTATGAGCATCGTGTTCCGCGACAGCGCGGCACGTGACGCTGCTATCTCTTATCTGACTCCGCGCCACCGCGATCTGGTTATCAACACCCAGGGCGGCAACGCGCTGCGTGCGGTGATGACCGATGCTCGCCTGAGCGAAGCCCGCGAGTACGCGGTGCAGCAGAACATCAACATTCTGCGCAACCGCGTTAACCAGCTGGGCGTTGCTGAGCCGCTGGTGCAGCGTCAGGGCGCTGACCGTATCGTCGTTGAGCTGCCGGGTATTCAGGACACCGCACGTGCGAAAGAGATCCTGGGTGCGACCGCAACGCTGGAGTTCCGTCTGGTTAATACCAACGCGGACAGCTCCGCTGCTACATCAGGCCGCGTACCGGGCGACTCGGAAGTGAAGCAGATGCGCGAAGGGCAGCCGGTTGTGCTGTACAAACGCGTTATTCTGACCGGGGATCACATCACCGACTCCACCTCAAGCCAGGATGAGTACAACCAGCCGCAGGTTAACATCTCGCTGGACAGCGCCGGTGGTAACATCATGTCTAACTTCACCAAGGACAACATCGGCAAGCCGATGGCGACCCTGTTTGTGGAGTACAAGGACAGCGGTAAGAAAGATGCCAACGGTCGTGCCGTGCTGGTGAAGCAGGAAGAGGTGATTAACATCGCCAACATCCAGTCTCGCCTCGGCAACAGCTTCCGCATCACCGGCATCAACAACCCGAACGAAGCGCGTCAGCTCTCGCTGCTGCTGCGTGCGGGCGCGCTGATTGCCCCAATCCAGATTGTTGAAGAGCGCACCATCGGCCCAACCCTTGGGATGCAGAACATTCAGCAGGGTCTGGAAGCGTGTCTGGCGGGCCTCGCTGCCTCCATCATCTTCATGATCTTCTTCTATAAGAAGTTTGGTCTGATCGCGACCTCTGCGCTCATTGCCAACCTGGTGCTGATCGTCGGCGTAATGTCTCTGCTGCCGGGGGCAACCCTGACCATGCCGGGTATCGCGGGGATCGTCTTAACCCTTGCGGTGGCCGTGGATGCGAACGTGCTGATTAACGAACGTATCAAAGAAGAGTTGAGCAACGGGCGTTCGGTTCAGCAGGCGATCGACGAAGGCTACAAAGGCGCGTTTAGCTCCATCTTTGACGCTAACGTCACGACGCTTATTAAGGTCATCATCCTGTATGCCGTAGGCACCGGGGCAATTAAAGGCTTTGCGATTACTACCGGTATCGGTGTGGCGACGTCAATGTTTACCGCCATCGTCGGTACACGTGCCATCGTAAACCTGTTGTACGGCGGCAAACGCATCAACAAGCTGTCTATCTGAGGAGTGCGTTGTGGCACAGGAATATACTGTTGAACAATTGAACCACGGGCGTAAAGTCTATGACTTTATGCGCTGGGATTACTGGGCTTTCGGCATCTCCGGGTTTCTGCTGATCCTGTCGATTATCATCATCGGCGTGCGCGGCTTTAACTGGGGTCTCGACTTCACCGGCGGTACGGTCATTGAAATCTCGCTGGAAAAACCGGCCGATATGGACATGATGCGTGACGCGCTGCAGAAAGCCGGTTTTGAAGATCCGCTGCTGCAGAACTTCGGCAGCAGCCGTGACGTGATGGTGCGCATGCCACCTGCCGAAGGGGCAACCGGTGGTCAGGCGCTGGGCAGCAAAGTGGTGAGCGTCATTAACGAGGCCACCAACCAGAACGCAGCGGTAAAACGCATCGAGTTCGTGGGGCCAAGCGTCGGTGCCGATCTGGCACAGAACGGTGCCATGGCGCTGCTGGTCGCGCTGATCTCCATCCTGGTTTACGTCGGCTTCCGCTTTGAGTGGCGACTGGCGGCGGGCGTAGTTATCGCCCTGGCGCACGACGTGATCATTACCATGGGTGTGCTGTCGCTGTTCCAGATCGAAGTGGATCTGACCATCGTGGCATCGTTGATGTCTGTTATCGGCTACTCGCTTAACGACAGCATCGTGGTTTCCGACCGTATTCGTGAGAACTTCCGCAAAATCCGTCGCGGTACACCTTACGAGATCTTTAACGTGTCGCTGACCCAGACGCTGCACCGAACCTTGATCACCTCAGGCACCACCTTGGTGGTGATCCTGATGCTCTATCTCTTCGGTGGCGCAATGCTCCAGGGCTTCTCGCTGACCATGCTGATCGGTGTTTCCATCGGTACGGCATCGTCCATCTACGTGGCCTCGGCGCTGGCGCTGAAGCTTGGGATGAAGCGTGAGCATCTGCTGCAGCAGAAGGTAGAGAAAGAGGGGGCGGATCAGCCGTCAATTCTGCCTTAACCGACGCTTCTCCAGCAAAAAAAGCCAACAAAAAAGCCAGCGATTAAGCTGGCTTTTTTTATGCCTGACGCCGGATGGCGCTGCGCTTATCCGGCCTACCTGTCGTGCTTTTGTAGGCCCGGAAAGCTTAGAAGTTGTAACCTGCTACCAGGTAACCACCCCAGCCGGTAGAGCGGACGTTGAAGTTGCCGCTGCCGAAGTTCAGGCTGGCATCGTCATTCCACTGGCCACCGTTGTGCCAGTAACGCGCCACCACCGAGTAGTGCCAGTGATCGTAGTTCAGGGCCAGAATGTGGCTGGAGGCGATAGAGTCGTTGGTACGCGCCTGCATGCCGTTCAGATCGCGGAAATCCTTGTCGCCCAGCTCGGAACCCCAGTCAAAGTTGGTAAAGCCGATATAGCTCAGCTGGCCGCCCCACAGTTGGGTGATCGGGACAAAGTATTTCACCTTAAAGCGGTAGCCATCCCACTCGTTCTCGTTCGCCGCTTCGTAGTTCTGCCACTGGTATTTCGCGTAGACGTTCAGGGAGAGGCTCATCGGCAGGCCGGTATCGATATCCGTACCCAGACCCATGTACCAGGTGCTCTGACGGCCCGCTTTGTTACGGCCCATGTCGTAGATGTAGTTGTTCGCGAAGTACCACTCTTTGAACGGACCAAACGCCAGGCTGGTGCCGGTCAGCTTGTCGATCGAGAAGCGCGGTTCAATCTCCATAAACAGCGGGGAGCCGTGGTTCCAGATACCCTGCGCGGTGCTGTTACCGCCGAAGAATACCGGCGCATCCATGTAGCCATAGAAGTCGAACCACTCTTTCTTGGCGAACGCTTCGTATTCCAGATAGGTATCGTTACGAATGGTCGGCCCGAAACGGGTGTGGTAGCTGCCTACCACGTTAACGCTCTGATGCCACCAGTCGGAGACGAACTCGCTGTTGCTGGTTTCGGCCGCATTAACGGCGAAGGTGGAAGAGAGCGCGAGTGCCGCACCGGCGACGAGTAATGTTTTTTTCATATTTATGCCACTGATTAAAGTCCCTGATGGGATCGAAAGGACGCGGTTGATGCTTTTCAAAATGTTTCGTATTTCTGCGGGCCTATTATAAGTTTCCTTGCTCACAAAAATATGTGTTGTTTCACATATCCATCATCTACGTAATCGATTGCGTTCACGTTTGCGTAGATAAAACGGGGCGATTGTACTGGCATTCCGCGACGTTGCCAATATTTGAGGTTTGTAAGGGGAGGTAAATAGGTGTGAGCGAGGCAAAAGGGCGGCGCTGCGCCCTTACAGAAAGTAACCGAATATGACGTTACTGCATATTGGCTGGCTGAATGTCATGGATGCGGATAAAGCCAAGCTGCTCAGGGGTGATGCCGTTGAGCTGCAGCGGCACGCTGACGTCGCTTGGGGCAAGGGTACTGGCTGGGGCGCTGATCAGCTGGTTCTGAACGTTAACTTCCTGCGGATTTTCGGTGGTACCCTGAATCTGTCCCCACTCAACCGTGCCGCTAAAGGCCGGAAGCGGTGTATTCGACTCGCCCTGGATGAGCAGCGTCAGACGCGTGCCGCCCGCGTTGGGGGCGATATCCTTCATGGACATACGTAGCATACCGAGCTGGCTGTTCAGACGCGCTGGGGTATTGGCACCCGGTAGCAGGTAGACGCCGCTCTCTGACTTGGCGTTCAGGCTGTTCTGCTGGGTGATCTTCACCGTCTCCTGATTGAGCTTGCTCATCTCTTTATTGAGCGTGCTCACGCTCTGATGCAGCTGACGCACCTCGCTCTGCTGGGCGCAGGCGCTAAGAGTAAACAGGCTCCCCAGCAGGGCGAGCTTCAGATAACGTCTTGTCATGATAACGGTTTCCTTAAACAAGTTATTGCCTGTAAGGGTAGATCGTTCGGACACGCTTAGCATCAATCCTTTATCCCAAAAGTGCTGATGCCTTTGTTGTCGCGGCATATCAGGTTAAAATAGATTTCAGTTAATTTTATCTTCAGGACGCCGTATGCATTGCCCATTCTGTTTCGCCGTGGATACCAAAGTAATTGACTCTCGCCTGGTGGGCGAAGGCTCCTCCGTACGCCGCCGCCGCCAGTGCCTGGTGTGCAACGAGCGCTTCACGACCTTTGAAGTGGCAGAGCTGGTGATGCCGCGCGTCGTGAAGAGCAACGAGGTCCGCGAGCCGTTTAACGAAGACAAATTGCGCAGCGGCATGCTTAAAGCGCTGGAGAAACGTCCGGTCAGCGCCGACGACGTCGAGATGGCCCTTAACCATATTAAGTCCCAGCTGCGGGCCACCGGTGAACGCGAGGTGCCCAGCAAGATGATCGGTAACCTGGTGATGGAGCAGCTTAAAAAGCTCGATAAAGTGGCCTATATCCGCTTTGCCTCCGTCTACCGCAGCTTTGAAGATATCCGCGAATTCGGCGAAGAGATCGCCCGCTTACAGGACTAGGCTCATGCTGGAAGATAAGCAGGACGATAAGCAGGACGAGATATACATGGCTCGCGCGCTGAAGCTGGCGCAGCGCGGGCGTTACACGACCCATCCTAATCCGAACGTGGGCTGCGTGATTGTGAAAGAGGGTGAGATCGTCGGGGAAGGGTTCCACTTCCGCGCCGGTGAGCCCCATGCCGAGGTGCACGCCCTGCGTATGGCGGGTGAGCGCGCCCGCGGTGCCACTGCCTACGTGACGCTGGAGCCGTGCAGCCACCATGGCCGGACGCCGCCCTGCTGCGAGGCGTTGATTAACGCCGGTGTCGCCCGCGTCGTTGCGGCGATGCAGGATCCCAACCCGCAGGTGGCGGGCCGGGGGCTGTATCGTCTCGCCCAGGAGGGAATCGAGGTCAGTCACGGTCTGATGATGAGCGAGGCCGAGCGGCTTAACCGCGGCTTCCTCAAGCGCATGCGTACCGGCTTCCCGTGGATCCAGCTCAAGCTCGGTGCGTCGCTGGACGGACGCACGGCGATGGCTAACGGCGAGAGCCAGTGGATCACTTCGCCCGAAGCGCGCCGGGACGTTCAGCGCCTGCGCGCCGAGAGCCACGCGATATTAACCAGCAGCGCCACGGTGCTGGCGGACGATCCGGCTCTGACCGTCCGCTGGGACGAGCTGGGTGCCGATACCCAGGCGCGTTATGCCCAGGCAGATCTGCGCCAGCCGGTGCGTATCGTTGTTGACAGCCAGAACCGCGTGACGCCGACGCATCGTCTTGTTCAGCAGCCGGGCGAAACCTGGTTTGCCCGCACCCGCGCCGACGAGCGCCAGTGGCCGGACGGGGTGCGCCACATTCTGGTTCCTGAACATAACGGCCATCTCGATCTGGTCTCAATGATGATGCTGCTGGGACGCCAGCAGATTAACAGCATCTGGGTAGAAGCGGGCGCGCAGATGGCAGGCGCGCTGCTGCAGGCCGGGCTGGTGGACGAGCTGATTGTCTATCTGGCTCCGAAGCTGTTAGGCAGCGAGGCACGTGGCCTCTGCGTTCTGCCAGGGCTTGAGAGCCTGGCCGACGCGCCGCAGCTTAAGTTCACCGAAATCCGTCAGGTAGGCCCGGATCTGTGCCTGCATCTGATCCCCGCGTAGTGCGCTCGTAAAAGGGAAGCAGTGCGTAAAATAGTATGATAAAATCCGCCCCCCTGCGGGGGCTATATGAGAACCCTAAGGTAAGTTTATGAACATTATTGAAGCTACTGTTGCTGCCCCGGACGCTCGCGTCGCCATCACCATTGCGCGTTTCAACAACTTCATCAACGACAGCCTGCTGGAAGGTGCTATCGATGCCCTGAAGCGTATCGGCCAGGTTAAAGATGAAAACATCACCGTTGTTTGGGTTCCAGGTGCTTATGAGCTGCCTCTGGCGGCGGGTGCGCTGGCAAAAGCCGGTAAATACGATGCGATTATTGCGCTCGGCACGGTGATCCGTGGCGGTACGGCACACTTCGAATACGTCGCGGGCGGCGCAAGCAACGGCCTGGCGCACGTGGCTCAGGAGAGCGCCATTCCGGTAGCCTTTGGTGTGCTCACCACTGAAAGTATTGAACAAGCCATCGAACGCGCTGGCACGAAAGCGGGTAACAAGGGTGCTGAAGCAGCACTGACCGCGCTTGAAATGATTAATGTATTGAAAGCCATTCAAGGCTGATTTTTGTAAGGGGAATTCCGTGAAACCTGCTGCTCGTCGCCGCGCCCGTGAGTGTGCCGTCCAGGCGCTTTACTCCTGGCAGTTGTCCCAGAACGACATCGCCGATGTTGAATACCAGTTCCTGGCGGAACAGGATGTCAAAGACGTTGACATCGCTTACTTCCGCGAGCTGCTGTCCGGGGTGGCGACTAACAGCGCATATCTCGACGGCCTGATGAAGCCCTATCTGTCCCGCCTGCTTGAAGAGCTGGGCCAGGTTGAGAAAGCGGTACTGCGTATCGCGCTGTTCGAACTCTCCAAACGTGATGACGTGCCGTACAAGGTTGCCATCAACGAAGCCATTGAACTGGCAAAAACGTTTGGCGCAGAAGACAGCCACAAGTTTGTGAATGGCGTGCTGGATAAAGCCGCACCCGCGATCCGCCCCCACAAAAAGTAATCTCAAGGCCGGTACGGCGGAGCGCAGTTGCCGCTTCGCCCCGGCCTTACTCATTTATTCTGCTGAGGCATAACGTATGGCATGCGGCGAATTCTCCCTTATTGCCCGTTACTTTAACCGTGTCAGACGCGCGCGCCTGGATGTCGAAACCGGCATCGGCGATGACTGCGCGCTGCTGAACGTTCCGGAAAAACAGACCCTGGCAATCAGTACCGATACGCTGGTATCGGGCATCCACTTTCTCCCGGATATCGATCCTGCCGACCTGGCCTACAAAGCGCTGGCGGTGAACCTGAGCGATCTGGCGGCGATGGGTGCTGACCCGGCGTGGCTGACCCTTGCGTTGACCCTGCCAGAGGTCGACGAGCCCTGGCTGAAAGCGTTTAGCGACAGCCTGTTCGAGCAGCTTAGCTACTACGATATGCAGCTCATCGGCGGCGACACGACGCGCGGGCCGCTCTCCATGACGCTGGGTATTCACGGCTACGTTCCCGTGGGCCGGGCGCTGAAACGCTCTGGCGCGAAGCCTGGAGACTGGATCTACGTCACCGGCACGCCGGGAGACAGCGCCGCCGGACTGGCGATCCTCCAGGATCGTTTGCAGGTAGACGATCCCAAAGACGCCGACTGGCTGGTCAAACGCCATCTGCGCCCGACGCCGCGTATTTTGCACGGCCAGGCGCTGCGCGATCTGGCTAACTCGGCTATCGATCTCTCCGACGGGCTGATCTCCGATCTGGGGCACATTTTGCAGGCCAGCGAGTGCGGCGCGATGATCGACGTGGATGCGCTGCCCTATTCGGATGCCCTGCGTCGCCATGTGGCTCCAGACCAGGCCCTGCGCTGGGCGCTGGGCGGTGGCGAAGATTACGAACTCTGCTTCACCGTGCCCGAGTTAAATCGCGGTGCGCTGGAGGTAGCGATTGGTCAGCTTGGCATTCCGTATACCTGCATCGGGCGGATGAGCGCCGATATCGACGGCATCAACTTTACCCGCGAGGGCAGGGCAGTGACTTTTGACTGGAAAGGATATGACCATTTTGCCGCGCACTAAAGATATCGCCAAAAGCCGCCTGAACTTGCGTAACCCGTGGCACCTGCTGGCCACCGGTTTTGGCAGCGGCTTGAGTCCTGTGGTGCCGGGCACCATGGGTTCGCTGGCGGCGATCCCGTTCTGGTATCTGATGACCTTTCTGCCGTGGCAGCTCTACTCCATGGTCGTGATGCTCTCTATCTGTATTGGCGTCTACCTGTGTCACCAGACGGCAAAGGATATGGGCGTGCATGACCATGGCAGCATCGTCTGGGATGAGTTTATCGGGATGTGGATCACCCTGATGGCGCTACCCACTAACGACTGGCAGTGGGTGGCTGCTGGGTTTGTGCTGTTCCGTATCTTTGATATGTGGAAGCCGTGGCCGATCCGCTGGTTCGACCGCAACGTGCACGGCGGGATGGGGATCATCGTTGATGATATCGTCGCCGGGATCGTGGCGGCAGGGATCCTCTATCTGATTGGCCATCACTGGCCCATTGGTATTATTTAATTAGTGTTTATCCGGCCCAT
>NZ_LR607338.1:1913950-1951247 GCF_902164725.1 Pseudescherichia vulneris
CGGATGACTACCCTTATTTGAATCCTACTACCGGATGCTGCTTGTACGGCGTCTCCAGCTCGGCAATCTGCTCTGGCGTCAGGGTTAACTCGACCGCCTGAATCAGCTCCTCAAGCTGCTCTTCCCGGGATGCGCCGATAATTGGTGCGGCCACGCCGGGCTTGCTCAGCAGCCAGGCAATCGCCACCTGTGCCCGGGTCGCTCCGGTATCTTCTGCAATCGCCGCCAGCCGCTCGGCAATCTGCGCGTCTCCGGCGTCGCTCTCGTTATAGAGCGTTTTACCAAATTCATCCGATACCGAGCGAGCAGTGGTTTCCCCCCACGGGCGCGTCAGACGACCGCGCGCCAACGGGCTCCACGGGATCACCGCCACGCCCTCCTGATAACAGAGCGGCAGCATCTCGCGCTCTTCTTCACGGTAGATAAGATTGTAGTGGTTCTGCATGGTGACAAAGCGTGCCCAGCCGTGCTGCTCCTGAAGCTTTAGCGCCTCGGCGAACTGCGAGGCGTGCATAGACGATGCGCCGATGTAGCGTGCCTTACCGGCCTTGACCACGTCGTTCAGCGCTTCCAGCGTCTCTTCGATAGGGGTGTTGTAGTCCCAGCGATGGATCTGCAGCAGATCAACATACTCCATGCCAAGCCGGCGCAGGCTGTCGTCAATCGAGCGCAGGATCTGCGGGCGAGAGAGACCTTCCGGCAGATCGCCCACCTGATGGTAGACCTTGGTGGCGACCACCACCTCTTCACGATAGGCGAAATCTTTCAGCGCTCGGCCAACGATCTCTTCACTGCTGCCGTCGGAGTAGCTGTTTGCGGTATCGAAAAAGTTGATGCCGCCCTCAAGGGCGTGCTTGATGATGAGTCGGCTGCTCTCTTCTGGCAGGGTCCAGGCGTGATTGCCCCGGTCCGGTTCGCCAAAGGTCATACAGCCAAGACAAAGACGGGAAACCTTAAGGTCCGTTGTTCCTAACGTGTTGTATTGCATGGTTCCACTCCTGCATAAGGGTACGAGTACCCTTAAGCATAGCAGGAGCGGAACCGGAGGCTCAGGCCAGCCAGGTCTGAATTTTTGCGATGATACCGGCGGCGTCGAGGCCCAACTCGATGCGCGCCTCTTCCTGCGTACCCTGCGGGATAAAGTAGTCCGGCAGGCCGAGGTTGAGAACCGGAACCGGTTTACGGTTAGCCATCAGCACTTCATTCACGCCGCTGCCCGCGCCGCCGATAATGGCGTTCTCTTCCAGGGTGACCAGCGAGGTATGGGTTGCGGCCAGCTCCAGAATCAGCACCTCGTCGAGGGGCTTCACAAAACGCATATCCACCAGCGTGGCGTTCAGCGTCTCGGCGGCTTTCTGCGCCTCCGGCATCAGCGTACCGAAGTTAAGGATCGCGATCGCTTCACCCTGACGTTTCACGATCCCTTTACCGATAGGCAACGCGGCCAGTGGCTCAAGGGTGACGCCGACAGCGTTACCACGCGGATAGCGCACGGCGCTCGGACCTTCACTGTAGTGGTAGCCGGTGTAGAGCATCTGGCGACATTCGTTCTCGTCGCTCGGAGTCATGATCACCATCTCCGGCACGCAGCGCAGGAAGGAGATATCAAAAGCGCCCTGGTGCGTCTGCCCGTCCGCGCCGACAATCCCCGCCCGGTCGATAGCGAATAGCACTGGCAGCTTCTGGATCGCCACGTCGTGGATCACCTGGTCATAGGCGCGCTGCAGGAAGGTAGAGTAGATCGCCACCACCGGCTTGTAGCCGCCAATCGCCAGCCCGGCGGCAAAGGTCACCGCGTGCTGTTCGGCAATCGCCACGTCAAAATACTGCTGTGGATAGGTGCGGGAGAACTCTACCATGCCCGAGCCTTCGCGCATTGCGGGCGTCACGGCCATCAGCTTGTTGTCTTTTGCCGCCGTCTCGCACAGCCAGTCGCCGAAGATTTTCGAGTAGGAGGGCATGCCGCCGCTGCTTTTAGGTAACATTCCCTTGGCCGGATCGAATTTCGGTACGGCGTGGAAGGTGATCGGATCCTTTTCAGCTGGCTCGTAGCCGCGTCCTTTTTTGGTCATGATGTGCAGGAACTGCGGACCCTTCAGGTCACGCATGTTTTTCAGCGTGGTGACCAGACCCAGCACGTCATGGCCGTCAACCGGGCCGATGTAGTTAAAGCCCAGCTCTTCAAACAGGGTGCCGGGCACAACCATGCCCTTAATATGCTCTTCGGTGCGCTTGAGCAGCTCTTTGATCGGCGGCACATTGGAGAAGACCCGCTTGCCACCTTCGCGCAGGGTAGAGTAGAGCTTGCCTGAGAGCAGCTGCGCCAGATGGTTGTTGAGCGCGCCCACGTTCTCGGAAATCGACATCTCGTTGTCGTTGAGGATCACCAGCATATCCGGCCGGATATCACCGGCGTGGTTCATCGCCTCGAAGGCCATACCGGCGGTGATCGCCCCGTCGCCAATCACGCAGACGGTGCGGCGCTGTTTGCCCTCTTTCTCTGCCGCTACCGCAATGCCAATCCCGGCGCTGATAGAGGTAGAGGAGTGGCCGACGCTCAGCACGTCATACTCGCTCTCGCCGCGCCATGGGAAGGGGTGCAGGCCGCCTTTCTGGCGGATCGTATCGATGCGATCCCGGCGACCGGTCAGGATTTTGTGTGGGTAAGCCTGATGACCGACGTCCCAGATAAGCTGATCGAACGGCGTGTTGTAGACATAGTGCAGTGCCACGGTCAGCTCAACCGTGCCAAGCCCGGAGGCAAAGTGGCCGCTGGAGCGGCTCACGCTGTCGAGAAGATAGCGGCGCAGCTCGTCGCACAGCTTCGGCAGGCTCTCTTTAGGCAGCAGGCGCAGATCCTGGGTGGCATTTACCAGCGCCAGGGTCGGGTATTTGGCAGTATCAAAACTCATCAGAGACTCATTGTTGTTTATTTATCACGCTGAATTATAAAGTCGGCCAGCGCTTCAAGGGTCGAGGTGTCCAGAGAGTGGGCGGCCAGCTGCGCTAACGCGCTGCGGGCGTCGTCAATCAGGTCACGAGCTTTCGTCCGGGCTTGCTCAAGGCCCAGCAGGGCGGGATAGGTGCTTTTACCCAGCTGCTGATCGGCCCCCTGACGTTTGCCGAGAGTTGCAGTATCACCCACCACATCCAGAATGTCATCCTGTACCTGGAAGGCCAGACCGATACATTCGGCGTATTGATCCAGAATCGGCAGCACGTCACGACCCCGTTCACCAGCGGTCAGGGCACCCATGCGCACCGCCGCGCGGATCAGCGCCCCGGTTTTATGGCGGTGGATACGTTCCAGCTCGGCAAGCTGCACCTGTTTACCTTCAGCGTCCAGATCCAACGCCTGGCCGCCGCACATGCCTGCCACGCCGCTGGCCTGTGCCAGCTCGGCAACCATCGCCAGCCGATCGCGATCGGTCACCTCCGGCATCGGTGCATCGGCAAGGATAGAGAACGCCAGCGTTTGCAGGGCATCTCCCGCCAGAATGGCACTCGCCTCACCGTATTTAATATGGCAGGTCGGCTGGCCCCGGCGCAGATCGTCATCGTCCATGGCCGGCAGATCGTCATGGATCAGGGAGTAGGCGTGAATGCACTCCACGGCGGCGGCGGGGGCATCCAGCGTGTTGACGCTGACACCAAACATGCTGCCTGTGGCATAGACCAAAAAGGGGCGCAGGCGCTTGCCGCCTAATAGTGCGCCATAGTTCATAGCCTCAACCAGAGGAGTGTTCTGAAAGGGCAGGGGCGCGATAAAACGCCGCAGCGCGGCATTAGCCTGCTCGACGCAGGTTTCTAATTGTTCAGTAAAATCCATATTACTCGGCGTCCGGGGTGAAGGGGGTGAGCGGGGCCTCTTCCTGTTCTGACAGTAGGATCTGCACGCGCTGCTCCGCCTGCTGTAACTTGGTCTGCCCCTGGCGCGCCAGCTGCACGCCGCGTTCGAATTCGCTCAGGGCCTCTTCAAGGGGCAGATCGCCGCTCTCAAGACGGGTCACTATCTGTTCCAGCTCGGTAAGCGCCGTTTCAAAGCTGGCCGGTGCGTCGTTTTTCTTTGCCATAAGGATGTCTGACTCTCGTTTTATTCATCTGCGCTATGGTAGCGAAGTCGGGCCGCGTATTAAATAACGCGCAATGGTCATGCGGTGTGCAAGGTAGACCCGGATGGTGGTATACTTGCGCGCCTGGAAGCAGCCGCGGTTAGGGGCTGCTGTATTAATCCCCCACAAGTCCACTATGCGACTTGCCAAAGAACCTTTGCCGCCATGAAGTTTATCATTAAATTGTTCCCGGAAATCACCATCAAAAGCCAATCCGTGCGTTTGCGCTTTATTAAAATTTTAACCGGAAACATTCGTAACGTTCTGAAGCACCAAGACGAAGAGATCAAAGTCGTTCGTCACTGGGACCACGTGGAAGTGCGTACCAAAGACGAGTCCCTGCGTCCTGCTATCCGCGATGCGCTGACCCGTATTCCCGGGATCCACCATATTCTGGAGGTAGAAGATGTGCCTTATACCTCCCTGCATGACATTTTTGAGAAAGCGCTGGCCCAGTATCGCGAGCAGCTGGAGGGGAAAACCTTCTGCGTGCGCGTGAAACGTCGCGGTAAACATGAGTTTAGCTCCATTGAAGTAGAACGCTACGTCGGTGGCGGGCTGAATCAGCATATTGAGAGCGCTCGCGTAAAACTGACCCACCCGGATTACACGGTCCATCTGGAGATTGAAGACGATCGCCTGCTGCTGATAACCAACCGTTCGGAAGGCATCGGCGGTTTCCCTATCGGTACTCAGGAGGATGTCCTGTCGCTGATCTCCGGTGGCTTTGACTCCAGCGTCTCCAGCTATATGCTGATGCGCCGTGGCTGCCGCGTGCACTACTGCTTCTTTAACCTCGGTGGCGCAGCGCATGAGATTGGCGTGCGTCAGGTGGCTCACTATCTGTGGAACCGCTTCGGCAGCTCGCATCGCGTACGCTTTGTGGCGATCAACTTTGAGCCAGTGGTCGGCGAGATCCTGGAAAAAGTTGACGACGGTCAGATGGGCGTGGTGCTGAAACGCATGATGGTGCGCGCGGCGTCTAAGGTCGCCGAGCGTTACGGCGTGCAGGCCCTGGTCACCGGTGAAGCGCTGGGCCAGGTCTCTAGCCAGACCCTGACCAACCTGCGTCTGATCGATAACGTCTCCGATACGCTGATCCTGCGTCCGCTGATCTCCCATGATAAAGAGCACATTATCGACGTGGCCCGCGCAATCGGCACGGAAGACTTCTCCCGTACCATGCCGGAGTACTGTGGCGTGATCTCCAAAAGCCCGACGGTAAAAGCAGTGAAGTCGAAGATCGAAGCCGAAGAGCAGAACTTCGATTTTGCGATCCTCGATCGGGTGGTGGAAGAGGCGACCAACGTCGACATCCGCGAGATCGCGCAGCGAACCGAAGAAGACGTGGTTGAGGTAGAGACCGTCACCGGCTTTGGTCCGAACGACGTGGTGCTGGATATCCGCTCCCCGGACGATCAGGAGAGCAAGCCGCTAGCGGTGGAGGGCGTCGACGTGGTAACGCTGCCGTTCTACAAGCTGAGCACCAAATTTGGCGATCTCGATCAGAGCAAAACCTGGCTGCTGTGGTGCGAGCGTGGCGTGATGAGCCGCCTGCAGGCGCTCTACCTGCACGAGCAGGGCTTCACTAATGTGAAGGTGTATCGCCCATAAGAAAACGCCCGGCGAGCCTGCCGGGCCTACAAAGTGCATAATGTAGGCCGGGTCAGGCGAAGCCGCCACCCGGCGTTTTATCTTTTACGCTTCGTAAAAGTTATAGATCCCCGCCGCCATTACCAGCTGAGACGCTACCTCATGCGCTTTCTCGCGCCCGACCAGCAGGTCAATAATTTTCAGCGCGAAATCGATCGACGTTCCCGGCCCCTGGCTGGTGAGCAGGTTGACCCGTGGATCCCAAACTACACGTTTATCCTGCCACTGCTCCTCAGGGATACGATCCTTCAGCGCTGGAAAACCGGTCATATTGCCGATGGGGAAGAGATTGTGCGGGACTAGCACGATGCCTGCCGCCGCGCAGATAGCCGCCACGATCCGGCCCGAGCGGTGAAACTGTTTTACCGTTTCGACCAGCAGGGGACTGTCACGAAAGCACTCCGCACCCTTAACGCCGCCGGGCAGAACAATCACATCATAGTCACCGTCGGCCACCTCCACCAGCGGGGCATCGGCGAGCAGCTTGACGCCCCGGGAGCAGGTTACCGTTAGATTGCCGTCGCTGGCCACGCTGGCGGTAGTGACATTAATCCCACCGCGTACCAGCAGATCGATGGTGGTGACTGCTTCGGTCTCTTCGCTACCAGGGGCGAGGCATATCAGTGCCGATGCGCTCATACTCACTCTCCTTACGTTTAATCTGTTCATACAGGCGGGTATTTTCCGGCACCGCAATACCGTGGGCGCGGGCGCGGCGCAGCAGATAGCCCGTGATGTAATCCGCTTCGGTACGGCGCTGGGCGCGAACGTCCTGCAGCATCGATGAAATGTTCTTCGCCGTATTTTCAATAACCTGATTAACGTAATAGAGCAGGCCATCCGCTGAAGTATGATGGCCTTCGCGCTCCATCACGGCCGCCACCTCATTACAGATGGCCTCAGTCAGCTCCGGGTGCGCCAGCAGTTCACCGTTTGGACAGTTCCATAGGGCCGTCAGCGGGTTGATCACACAGTTGACCGCCAGCTTGCGCCACAGCTGCGGGCGGATAGTGTTATGCCAGGCCACGTCCGGCAAGACCTCCTGCAAGGTGTCTGCCAGATAGCTGTAGTCACCGTCCTGCTGCCGGGCGGGGCCAATATGGGTCGTACCGCTGGCAACGTGAATAATGATATTGCCGTCCCGGCGGGCGGCATGGGTGGTAATGCCCATCAGCAGCGGGTGGGGGATCGCTTTTAACTCCTCCACCGTGCCCATGCCGTTGTGGATCAGCAGCACCGGTGTGGTAGTGGGCAACATAGAGGCCAGGCTTTTTACCGCATCGGAGACCTGCCACGCCTTGAGCGTGACCAGCAGCAGATCGCTCTGGGCCAGAAAATCAGGGTCGTTCGCCGTCAGGGATTCGTTGAACACGCTGCCGTCTTCATCAATCACGTTGACGCTGCAGTAGGGTTGGGGCACCCGCAGCCAACCCTGTACTTCATGACCACGCTTACACAGCGCGGCCAGCCACAGTTGCCCTAATGCTCCGCATCCAAGCACGGTTATTTTCATTGTTCCTCCTCACCTGCAACAGCGCCAGGTGGCAATGCGTTAAGTATAGCGCCGTCGGCTAAGCTTCTCGTTATGTCCTGTTGCGGGTATTATGCATCGCAACAAAAATGAAAGGAGAAGAAAAGATGCCATCTTTCGATATTGTTTCTGAAGTTGACCTTCAGGAAGTCCGTAACGGCGTAGACAATGCCAGCCGTGAAGTTGAGTCACGTTTCGACTTCCGTGGCGTTGAGGCAACGTTTGAGCTGAACGATGCCAATAAGACCATTAAGGTACTGAGCGAGTCTGATTTCCAGGTCAATCAGCTGCTGGATATTCTGCGTGCCAAGCTGCTGAAGCGCGGCATCGAAGGGACGTCTCTCGATGTGCCGGAAGAGTTTGTGCACAGCGGTAAAACCTGGTTCGTTGAAGCCAAGCTGAAGCAGGGGATTGAGAGCGCGGTGCAGAAGAAGATCGTGAAGCTCATCAAGGATAGCAAGCTGAAGGTACAGGCGCAGATTCAGGGAGAAGAGATCCGGGTCACCGGTAAAGCTCGCGACGATCTGCAGTCAGTCATGGCGCTGGTGCGTGGCGGCGATCTGGGGCAGCCGTTCCAGTTCAAAAACTTCCGCGATTAATAAAAATGCCCGGTTATCCGGGCATTTTTTTAGGCTCTGAGCGCCTGCTCAACCTCAAAACGATTCGTTACTTTGCTGTCGATTTTCACGTAGGCGCTGCGCTCTTCGGGGACAATTAGCACCTCGCTGACGCCCGCTTTGCTCTCCAGCTGCTGCTTAAGCGTATCGGTGATCGCCACGTCATCCGGGATCTCCACGCGCAGGCTGCTGACGTAGGGCGGCTCCTGCATGGTGCTGGCGACCAGCAGCCAAACGGTGGCCAGCAGCGCGCCTGCCAGGAAGACCGTCTGAGAGTCAAACAGACCGTCAACCCAGCCCCCCAGCGAGCCGCCGATGGCGACGCCAATAAACTGGCTGGTGGAGTAGATGCCCATCGCCGTACCTTTATAGCCCGCCGGGGCCTCTTTGCTGATCAGCGAGGGGAGAAGGGCTTCCATCAGGTTGAAGGCCAGGAAGAAGAGCTGGACGCCCGCGACCAGCTCCCAGAAGTGCGGCCCGGCCCCCCAGAGCACAATCTCGGCAATCAGCAGGACGATGACACAGAAGATGAAGACCCGCTTCATATGGCGCTTCACTTCAGCATAGATAATAAACGGCACCACGCTGACGAAAGAGATAAGCATCGTCACCAGGTAGATCTTCCAGTGCTCCGATGCCGGGAAGCCTGCGGCCTCCATCTGCCCTGGCAGGGCAACGAAGGTGGACATCAGCAGGATATGCAGACACATAATGCCGAAGTTAAGCTTCAGCAGCGGCGGGCGCGCTATCACTCTACTGAAGCAGCCTTTTACCATGCCTGACTCACGATTCAGCACGTGATTTTTGCTGTCTGGAACCACCCATAGCGTCAGAATGATGCCCGCCGTGGCCAGGCCCGCAATCATCCAGAACAGGGCGTGCAGGCCAAGCCGGTGGGTAATAATAGGGCCAAGCACCATGGCAATAGCGAACGTGATGCCAAAGCTAACGCCGATAAAGGCCATCGCCTTGGTGCGATTCTGTTCGCGGGTGAGATCTGAGAGCAGAGCCATGACCGCAGCGGCAATGGCCCCGGAGCCCTGCAGGGCGCGGCCAAGAATAATGCCCCAGATCGACTCCGAGAGAGCGGCAATCACGCTGCCAATGACAAAAATCACCAGCCCGCCGACGATCAGCGGCTTACGGCCGATGCGATCCGACAGCAGGCCGAAAGGGATCTGGAATACCGCCTGGGCCAGGCCGTAAATGCCAATGGCAAAGCCAATCAGCGCTTCGCTGGCTCCCTGTAGCGCCATGCCATAGGTGGTCAGAACGGGCAGGACCATAAACATGCCGAGCATACGCAGCGAGAATACTGTCCCTAAACCCCAGGTGGCGCGTAGCTCGCCCGGCGTCATTTTATAGTCGTTCATTACTACCTCAATCAAAAAACCGGACACAGTATAGTGCAGGGGAAGGCGGGGCGGGTTATCCCGTGATGCGCAAAGCGTGGAATATAGTACATCAATGAGTTATTGATTTAATAAATAAAAAAGGGCGCCGTAGCACCCTTTTTGTAACATCTTTTTTAAATTACCAGACGTAGGTCAACAGGTTATGCGAATCCGGGACCATAAAGTCCACGGACATCATCACCGAGAGGGAGGTGATCGCCACGATAGAGAACACGAACAGCTTACGCGCCCATACTCTGTCGTCTTCGACCTTATACCCCTTCAGCGCCATACCCAGCCACCAGACGCTAACCGCTGCCGCTACTGCCAGATATTTGTATCCAGCGTAGCCGCCCAGGGAGAGCATCAGGGTCGCCACGGCAAAGGCGATGATATAGAGCGTAATGTGGTTCTTCGCTACCGAGATCCCTTTCACCACCGGCAGTACCGGGATGTTCGCCGCCTGATAATCCTTAAAGCGGAAAATCGCGATGGCGTAGGAGTGCGGCATCTGCCACAGGCTAAAGATAGCCAGCAGGATCAGCGCACCGCTGTCGAAATCACCGGTAACCGCGCAGTAGCCAATCACCGGCGGCGCAGCGCCGGAGAGAGAGCCAATCAGCGTGCCGTAGACGGAGTGGCGTTTCATATACAGGCTGTAGACGCCCACATATACCACGAACCCCATCACCCCCAGCCAGCAGGCCAGTGGGTTAGCACCAAACCACAGCAGCATAAAGCCAGCAATACCCAACAAGGTGGCGTACACCAGCGAAATTTTCGGGGAAATCAGGCCTTTGACCAGCACCCGGTTCTTCGTACGCTCCATTTTACGGTCAATGTCACGGTCGATGTAGTTGTTAAATACACAACCCGATGCCACCACCAGCGACACCCCGATCAACGTATAGGCGAAGAGGGGATAGTCAATGCTGCCCTTGGAGGCCAGCAGGAACCCCCCGATCACGGAGATCAGGTTGCCGAAAATGATGCCTGGTTTCGTTACTTGCAGGTATTGCTTAAACATCATACTCGCCGCTCTTAGTGAACCATCATGTTGTAATTCAGGTTCCACATAATCCAGATTGAGCCTACCACCAGAATGGCGATGATCAGCACAGTAAAGATAAAGGCCACCAGGTTCCAACGCTCTTCAGAAGAGGTGTTCATGTGCAGGAAGCACACCAGGTGAACCAGAATCTGTACCACCGCCGTCACCAGCACGACACCCAGAAGAGTGGCGTGCGAGGCGGAGCCGGTCATTACCATCCAGAACGGAATAGCCGTCAGGATGATCGACAGGATAAATCCTGTCATGTACGTTTTTACGCTGCCGTGAGAGGCGCCGCTATGATCGGTAGAATGACTCATTACATCGCCCCCATCAGGTAAACTACAGAGAACACACAGATCCAGACCACGTCCAGGAAGTGCCAGAACATGCTCAGGCACATCAGACGGGTACGGTTAGTGCTGGTCAGCCCACGACGGGAAACCTGGAACATCAGGATTGCCATCCACACCAAACCTGAGGTCACGTGCAGACCGTGGGTCCCTACCAGCGCAAAGAAGCCTGACAGGAAGCCGCTGCGATCCGGACCGAAGCCCTCAGCAATCAGGTGATGGAACTCATAGAGCTCCATCCCGATAAAGCCCGCACCAAACAGGAAGGTCAGCGCCAGCCAGGAGATAACCTGGCTTTGACGACCGTTGTTCATGGCGATAATCGCCATGCCATAGGTGATGGAGCTGAACAGCAGCAGGGCAGTTTCAACCAGCACAAACGGCAGTTCGAAAATATCCTTCCCGCTCGGACCACCTGCAGTGCCGTTCACCAGAACGGCATAGGTAGCAAACAGACATGCAAAGAGAATGCAGTCGCTCATCAGGTAGATCCAGAAGCCGAACACTTTGTTCGACCCTGTATCGTGGTGGTGCTCATGCTCGTGGGCATGCGCGTTAGCGTGAGTTAAGGTCTCAGTTGACATTTTTCAGTCCTGCCTTGCTAATTTCGTCGAAGTGCTGGTTTTCCAGTTTTTCAACGGTGGCAACCGGTACGTAGTAATCCACGTCCTCATCAAAGCTTTTCACAATCCAGCTCACGATCATGCCGGCAAAGCCGAGGATCGCCATCCACCAGATATGCCAGATCATGGCAAAGCCAAAGATAAGGCTGAACGCTGCGATAATGACACCCGCGCCGCTGTTTTTCGGCATATGAATCTCTTCATAGTGCGTCGGCTGGATGTACGCTTCGCCTTTGTCTTTCATTTCCCAGAATGCATCACGTTCGTGAATGTGCGGCACAACGGCAAAGTTATAGAACGGCGGCGGTGAAGAGGTTGCCCACTCCAGCGTACGGCCACCCCACGGGTCACCCGTCAGGTCGCGGTTCTGATCGCGATCGCGTACGGAGGTGTAGATCTGCATGATGATGCAGAAGATACCGATAGCAATCAGCAGCGCACCGATCTCAGCCACAATCATCAGCGGCTGGAACATCGGGTCGATGTTCTGGCTTACGCGACGGGTCATACCCATGAAGCCCATGGCGTACAGTGGCATAAAGGTCACGAAGAAGCCGATGATCCAGAACCAGAAGGCGCGGATGCCCCAGGTCTCGTTCATGGTGTAACCAAAGGCTTTCGGCCACCAGTAGGTCAGGCCAGCGAAGCAACCGAATACTACACCACCGATGATAACGTTATGGAAGTGTGCAATCAGGAACAGGCTGTTATGCAGTACGAAGTCCGCGCCCGGTACGGCCAGCAGCACGCCTGTCATCCCACCGATAGAGAAGGTGATGATGAAGCCGATGCTCCACAGCATAGCGGAGTGGAACTGAATACGACCCTGGTACATGGTAAACAGCCAGTTGAAGATCTTCACCCCGGTCGGGATGGCGATAATCATCGTGGTGATACCAAAGAAGGCGTTAACGTTCGCGCCGCTGCCCATGGTAAAGAAGTGGTGCAGCCATACGATAAACGACAGAACGGTAATCGCGATGGTTGCCCATACCAGGGAGGTATAACCAAACAGACGCTTCTTAGAGAACGTAGCCACAACTTCTGAGTACACGCCGAACACTGGCAGAACGAGAATGTACACTTCCGGATGGCCCCAGGCCCAAATCAGGTTGATGTACATCATCATGTTGCCGCCCATATCGTTGGTAAAGAAATGGGTGCCCAGATAACGGTCAAGCGTCAGCAGTGCGATGGTTACCGTCAGGATAGGGAACGAGACGATAATCAGCACGTTAGTACAGAGTGACGCCCAGGTAAATACCGGCATTTTGAACATGGTCATGCCAGGGGCACGCATGCGCAGAATGGTCACAAAGAAGTTAATACCGGTCAGGGTTGTACCAATACCGGAGAGCTGGAGACTCCAGATCCAGTAGTCAACGCCTACGCCGGGGCTGTACTCAATGCCCGAGAGCGGTGGATAAGCGACCCAGCCGGTCTGAGCAAATTCGCCCACGCCCAGCGAGATGTTAACCAGCACCACGCCGACAACGGTGAACCAGAAGCTCAGGTTGTTCAGGAATGGGAAGGCAACGTCACGGGCACCGATTTGCAGCGGCACCACCAGGTTCATCAGGCCTACCACGAACGGCATCGCCACGAAGAAGATCATGATAACGCCGTGGGCGGTAAAGATCTGATCGTAGTGGTGCGGTGGCAGGAACCCGGCTTCGCCCGACGAGACCAGCAGCTGCTGGGTACGCATCATGATGGCGTCGGCAAAGCCACGCACTAACATCACGATAGCGACGAGGATATACATAATCCCCAGGCGTTTGTGGTCCACGGAGGTGAGCCACTCGTTCCACAGATATGACCACTTACCGAAATAAGTGAGTGCTGCAACTAACGCCAGTCCCCCGACGAGAATTGCTGCCACCGTAACCATGATAATCGGTTCATGGTACGGCACTGCATCCAGTGTAAGTTTTCCGAACATCGTATTATTCCTCGGCCCCTTAGTGAGAGGTTTCCGCGTGATTCATGTTCATGCCTTCCATGCCTTCGTGCGAGTTCTGTTCGCCTTCAGCCTGAGTCACGTCCATGCTCTTCCCAGGTCCCATAAATTTGTTAATCACATTAACAAACAGGTCAGGTTTAACACTGGAGAAGTATTCGACTTTATTGTATTCGCTAGGTGCTGCCAGCTTGTTGTACGCGTCCATGTCATTCATGACTTTCGGCGACTGCTTCGCTTGCGCTACCCACTGGTTGAAGGTCGCAGCATCCGGCGTTGCGATTGCTTTGAACTTCATGCCGGAGAAACCAGCACCACTGTAGTTAGCAGAAATACCATCGTAGGTGCCGGCTTCGTTGGCAATCAGGTGCAGTTTGGTCTGCATCCCAGCCATCGCGTAGATCTGGCTACCCAGTCGCGGAATGAAGAAGGAGTTCATCACCGAGTTCGATGTGATTTTGAATTCCACAGGCGTATTCGCCGGGAACGCAATCTCATTGACCGTTGCGATGCCCTGCTCCGGGTAAATAAAGAACCACTTCCAGTCCATTGCAATGACTTCAATGGTCACCGGCTTCGCATCGTGCACCAGCGGACGGCTGGGTTCGAGCGCATGCGTGGTTTTCCATGTCAGTACCGCAAGGAAAATGATGATAAGGATGGGAATCGTCCAAACCACAGCTTCAACTTTGTTCGAGTGCGACCAGTTGGGGCTGTATTTGGCTTCCTTGTTCGACGCCCGGTACTTCCAGGCAAAACCGATAGCCATCACGATGGCGGGGATCACGACAATCAACATCAGCCCAAGAGCCGTCAGTATCAATGAACGTTGTTCCAGTCCAATCTGTCCTTTTGGATTGAGAAGTGCAGAATCACAGCCGCTCAGTAACGCCGCGCCTGTGATTAATGACAACATTCCCAAAATTTTATTGTATTTCCTGAGTCTCATTTAACGACCTCAATTCCACGGGGGTCTGGTGGCGCTTAAAGTGTGCGGGCATTTTACGGGAAGGTTACATTACTGTAAACATGCGTGGCGCGCTGTCAGTAGGGTGTTACTGGGTTCTGCCGCGTATGTCACACAGAAGGCAACAATCTGTAAAATCTCGCAATCGCCGCGTTCGGCCCCAAGGTTATAACCAAAACCGGGCCTAATACTTATAGACCAGGCGAAATGGTATAACCAATCCATTTTGTGAACATTTAGTTAACATTAATTCAGCAATTATCAAACATTGCGCGAAGCTTAATTTGATAACCATGCTGAATCATTAAAGCGTAGTCGTAAATGTATACCGCACAAAATAATTAAACAAAAAGAGAGATGAAGCCAGAATTAAACAAATATATCCTGAAATTAAATCTTTTAATTATTTTGCGCGATTATTACCTGCAGTAACTAACGGGTTATTTTTCCTGCGCGGTTTTGCGCAGGGAGAGGTAGTCCAGCAGCCCGCCGTAGAGAATGCCGCCTACGGCCAGCAGCGCGCCGATCTCTAACAACAGCCCGGCGAAACCCCATGAGGTCACACCGAGGGCGTTAAGCGCAATGACCCCCAGCCAAACCGCCAGCAGCACACAGCCCACGGTCAGCGCGCGAAGCGCCAGCTGGTAGGCACCGGCATAGCGGGTGCGGGGAAGAAAGCCGTCGGTGCGCTGGGTATAGGCCAGCGTCTCTTTACACACCAGCAGCAGGAGCAGCCCCGGCATAGCGGCGATCACCGAGAAGAGATAAAACGTTGACCAGCCCCAGCTCTCAACAAACCAGCCGGCGATAGGGCCCACGTAGACGCGCCCGATGGCGGAGAGGGCAGAGAGCAAGGCGAACTGGGTGGCGGAAAACGACTTATTGCACAGGGTCATCAGCAGGGCAACAAACGCGGCCGTACCCATCCCGCCGCACAGGTTCTCAAAGAAAACCGCCGCCGCCATACTGTAGAGATGCTTATCAGTGACCGACAGCAGCCAGTAGCCTGCGTTAGAGGCTCCCTGCAGAATGCCAAAGATCAGCAGGGCACGGAACAGCGTCAGGCGCTGCATCAGCACGCCGCCGTACAGCGCTCCGAGGATGGTCGCAAGCAGCCCGAGCGTCTTATTCACCACGCCGACGTCGCCTGCGTCAAACCCCACGCCGCGGATCAGAAAGGTGGTAGTCAGGCTCATGGCGAAAGCGTCACCCAGCTTATAAAGGACGATAAGCAACAGGATCAGCCAGGCGTTGTTGCGCCCGAAGAAGTCACGCAGCGGGGCGACCACGGCCTGCTCCAGCGATTTCGGTACCGGCACGGCATCGTCCGGCTCAGGAGCCAGCAGAGTAGCAATAATACAGGGCAGCATCAGCGCCGCCATCAGCCAGTACATTCCCTGCCAGCCAAGCCAGCGGTCCGCCAGCCACAGCGCCAGCCCACCGGAGACCAGCATGCCGAGGCGGTAGCCCAGCACGCTGATGGCTGCCCCTGTGCCACGCTCTTCGGCAGGCAGCACGTCCGTTTTCCAGGCATCGAACACAATATCCTGCGAGGCGGAGCAGAAAGCGATGATAACGGCCAGCCCGGCCATCCAGCGCAGCTGCGAGGTGGGCTCAAGGAAGCCCATTCCTGCTATAGCGATCAGCAACAGGATCTGGGTAGTCAGCAGCCAGCCGCGACGACGGCCAAAGAATGGTGGCGTGTAGCGGTCCATCACCGGCGACCATAAAAACTTAAACACGTAGGCCTGGCCCACCAGCGAAAAGAAGCCGATGGTTTTCAGGTCAATGTTTTCGACGGTCATCCACGCCTGAAGCGTGCCGGAAGTCAGGGCAAGGGGAAGGCCTGAGGCAAAACCCAGGATCAGCAGGATGGCTGACTTAGGCTGCTGGAAGATGCGTAGATAGCGGCTGGACATAGGAGATGGGCTGACCCGGCGTGAACCGGGTCAGCGGCAGAATTAACGCGCGTTCTGCTTGATGAAATCGTGGATGCTGGTGTCCTGAGACATGTCAGCGATGGTATCGGTCAGCACGCTGTTCACGCTTTCGGCGATGTTTTTATTCGACGCCTGCAGTGCACCTTCAACCGAGTAGTTCGCACGGTAGTTTTTGGTCATCTTATTGCCGTTCGGGGCAGTAGCGATGATCGCGATATCGGCTTTGGTGGCGATGTTGTAGCGCACGTTGCCCTGGGAGACATCAGCGTAGAGCTGGCTCACGATGATCTGCAGATTCACTGCACCGTTCGGGCCAATCATGTAGCCGCGAGCGGTCATCTGTTTCTCCAGCACTTCCTGCAGCAGGAAACGCAGGTCGCGGGAGGCGGTCAGGGTTACCAGCTGGTTGTCGCGGGTCACTTTTGCCAGCGCCTGATCCTGACGCTGATCGGCACCGTTGATGCTCACGGTCACGCCCATCAGGCTTGGATCCTGCTGCGGCAGGGTAATTTTGGGTGAGACATCAATAGTAGTAGGGGGCGTAGCACAGCCAGCCAGCATAAACAGAGCGACCAGCGGGAAAAGCACTTTTTTTAACATATAAGAGATCTCTGTGAATCTTAAGCTTATAAAGGGGTAATTCGCGCCATCATAACATTGCCAACGGCCGGGGCAACCTGGCAATGCATGTAAATTCATCGCCTTGTGCATTTTGTGCTCACAAATCCTGTTTAGCCGCCCATAAAAGCGGCCTGAATGAGAATTTCTCCGGTGGGTTCATGCCTTTGAATGATAAAACGAGACGAACGCTAAATATTTGTTGTTTTCTTGTTATGGAAGCGGTAAAAGCGGCTAATATTTAAAGGGATGGGTTACATCTGAACGCTGTCTGAGGAGTCTTTTCATGATGATACGCGAACAAATAGAATCAAAATTAAGGGCAACGTTTGAACCCGCGTTCCTCGAAGTTGTTGATGAAAGCTACCGTCACAATGTTCCGGCCGGTTCTGAAAGCCATTTCAAGGTGGTGCTGGTAAGCGATCGCTTTGCAGGCGAACGTTTTCTTAATCGCCATCGAATGATTTACAGTACGTTAACCTCCGAGCTTGCCACGACGGTACACGCGCTGGCCCTGCATACTTACACACTCAAAGAGTGGGAAGGTCTACAGGATACCCTCTTCGCGTCACCGCCCTGTCGAGGTGCGGGTACGATTGCGTAATAACTGAGTGCGTAATAAATGAGGTTTGCAACAGCGCGAACTTTTCCAGTATGTTGCGTACAGAATATGTGAAAACGGCCTGCGGGCCGTTTTATTTTGTCTGAGTTTTGTTCGATAAGGCCAAAACTCAGACAAAAATTAGCCGTGAATTGTGAAAAAGGCCGCAACAGCGTGCAATAACCGTTCTCGACTCACAAAAGTGATGCCGCTATAATGCTGCGTCCTATTTTTTGAACGCCTTCGGGATGATTCTGGTGACAGGGAATGTGTATCTGATTCAAGAGAGCATCCCGGTTCTACGCAGCCACCTGACGTGGTCTGCGGATAGAGTTGACCGAGCACTCTGATTTTTTGAGGTAACAAGATGCAAGTTTCAGTTGAGACCACTCAGGGCCTTGGCCGCCGTGTAACGATCACTATCGCTGCTGACAGCATCGAGACCGCTGTAAAAAGCGAGCTGGTCAACGTAGCGAAAAAAGTACGCATTGACGGCTTCCGTAAAGGCAAAGTACCGATGACCGTTGTTGCTCAGCGTTATGGCGCATCCGTACGCCAGGACGTGCTGGGCGAGCTGATGAGCCGCAACTTCATTGATGCGATCATTCAGGAAAAAATTAACCCGGCCGGCGCACCGACCTACGTACCGGGCGAGTACAAACTGGGTGAAGACTTCACCTACTCCGTAGAGTTCGAAGTTTACCCGCAGGTTGAGCTGACCGGTCTGGAAGGCATCGAAGTTGAAAAACCGATCGTTGAAGTGACCGATGCTGACGTTGACGGCATGCTGGACACCCTGCGCAAGCAGCAGGCGACCTGGAAAGACAAAGACGGCGCGGTTGATGCAGAAGATCGCGTGACCGTAGACTTCACCGGCTCCGTTGACGGCGAAGAGTTCGAAGGCGGTAAAGCCACTGACTTCGTGCTGGCCATGGGCCAGGGCCGCATGATCCCGGGCTTCGAAGACGGTATTAAAGGTCACAAAGCGGGCGAAGAGTTCACCATCGACGTGACCTTCCCGGAAGATTACCACGCTGAAAACCTGAAAGGTAAAGCCGCTAAGTTCGTCATCAACCTGAAAAAAGTTGAAGAGCGCGAGCTGCCGGAGCTGACCGAAGAGTTCATCAAACGTTTCGGCGTTGAAGATGGTTCCATCGACGGCCTGCGCGCTGAAGTGCGTAAAAACATGGATCGCGAGCTGAAAGGCGCGGTACGTAACCGTGTTAAAACCCAGGCAATCGACGGTCTGGTAAAAGCGAACGAGATCGACGTGCCGGCTGCCCTGATCGACAGCGAAATCGACGTGCTGCGCCGTCAGGCTGCTCAGCGCTTCGGTGGCAACGAGAAACAGGCTCTGGAACTGCCGCGTGAGCTGTTCGAAGAGCAGGCGAAACGCCGCGTTGTTGTTGGTCTGCTGCTGGGCGAAGTGATCCGTACCCACGAGCTGAAAGCAGATGAAGCCCGTGTGAACGAGCTGATCGAAGAGATGGCGTCCGCTTACGAAGATCCGAAAGAAGTGGTTGAGTTCTACAGCAAGAACAAAGAGCTGATGGACAACATGCGCAACGTTGCGCTGGAAGAGCAGGCTGTTGAAGCCGTTCTGGCGAAAGCGAAAGTGTCAGAAAAAGCCACTTCCTTCAACGAGCTGATGAACCAGCAAGCGTAAGTCACGTTTCCCGCCTTAACGCGGAAACGAAAGCCCGTCACCTGCTGGTGGCGGGTTTTTTTTTAATATTCGGCGGCTATCGGAAGAGTGCTAAAAGCACGTTTCAGTGTTAGCGTTACGCCAAAAGATTGTTATGCTTGAATTAAGATGATGCCATCCCCATAACAGGGAGACTATCAAGATTAACGCTTGCTGCAGATCCGTCCAAGGTGGTCGTAGTCAGACCAGTCAGAGTCAAGTAGAATCGGGACAGCAGGTTTATTCATTTTTATCCAGGAGACGGACATGTCATACAGCGGCGAACGAGATAACTTTGCACCCCATATGGCGCTGGTGCCAATGGTTATTGAGCAGACTTCACGCGGTGAGCGCTCATTCGATATCTACTCTCGTCTTCTTAAAGAGCGCGTCATTTTCATGACTGGCCAGGTCGAAGACCATATGGCAAACCTGATCGTGGCGCAGATGCTGTTTCTGGAAGCAGAAAACCCGGAAAAAGATATTTACCTGTATATTAATTCCCCAGGCGGGGTGATCACCGCCGGGATGTCAATCTATGACACCATGCAGTTTATCAAGCCTGACGTTAGCACCATCTGTATGGGTCAGGCGGCGTCCATGGGCGCATTCCTGCTGACCGCAGGGGCTAAAGGCAAGCGCTTCTGTCTGCCAAACTCACGCGTCATGATCCACCAGCCGCTGGGTGGCTATCAGGGCCAGGCAACGGATATCGAGATCCATGCGCGTGAAATTTTGAAAGTGAAGGGGCGCATGAATGAACTTATGGCACACCACACGGGTCAATCATTAGAGCAGATTGAGCGCGATACCGAGCGTGACCGCTTCCTCTCCGCCGCTGAAGCGGTTGAGTACGGGCTGGTTGACTCAATCTTGACCCATCGTAATTAATGCCCAGGCCGGACGAGTACCGCTATAATCATTGAGAGCGGCACGACGCTGTATCGCGTCTTGCGCCTGGAGTGGCATTTGCGTCGTCGTGTGCGGCACAAAAAACAGAAAAGAGGTTTTGACTCATGACAGATAAACGCAAAGATGGTTCGGGCAAACTGTTGTACTGCTCTTTTTGCGGCAAAAGCCAGCATGAAGTGCGTAAGCTGATTGCCGGGCCGTCCGTGTATATCTGCGACGAGTGTGTCGATCTGTGTAACGACATCATTCGCGAAGAGATTAAAGAAGTTGCGCCGCATCGTGAGCGCAGTGCGCTGCCGACGCCGCATGAAATTCGCCATCACCTGGACGACTATGTTATCGGTCAGGAGCAGGCCAAGAAAGTGCTGGCCGTCGCGGTTTACAACCACTACAAACGTCTGCGTAACGGTGATAGCAGCAACGGCGTTGAGCTGGGTAAAAGTAACATTCTGCTGATCGGGCCTACCGGCTCCGGTAAAACGCTGCTGGCCGAAACGCTGGCGCGCCTGCTTGATGTGCCCTTTACCATGGCCGATGCTACCACGCTGACCGAAGCGGGCTACGTGGGCGAGGATGTGGAAAACATCATCCAGAAACTGCTGCAGAAGTGCGACTATGACGTACAGAAGGCGCAGCGCGGCATCGTCTACATTGATGAAATCGATAAGATTTCCCGTAAGTCTGATAACCCGTCGATCACCCGAGACGTCTCGGGTGAAGGCGTTCAGCAGGCGCTGCTGAAGCTGATCGAAGGAACCGTGGCTGCCGTACCGCCGCAGGGCGGACGCAAGCATCCGCAGCAGGAGTTTTTGCAGGTTGATACCTCAAAAATCCTCTTTATCTGCGGCGGGGCCTTTGCTGGCCTGGATAAGGTGATCTCCCATCGTGTGGAAACCGGCTCCGGTATCGGTTTTGGCGCAACGGTGAAAGGCAAGTCCGAGAAGGCGAAAGAGGGCGAACTGCTGGCGCAGGTTGAACCAGAAGATCTGATCAAATTTGGTCTGATCCCTGAGTTTATCGGCCGTCTGCCGGTGGTGGCAACGCTCAACGAGCTGAGCGAAGAAGCGCTGATCCAGATCCTGAAAGAGCCGAAAAACGCCCTGACCAAGCAGTACCAGGCGCTGTTTAATCTGGAAGGTGTCGATCTCGAATTCCGCGACGAAGCGCTGGACGCCATTGCGAAGAAAGCCAACGCCCGTAAAACCGGCGCGCGTGGCCTGCGCTCTATCGTAGAAGCGGCCCTGCTGGATACCATGTACGATCTGCCTTCCATGGAAGATGTGGAAAAAGTGGTGATTGACGAAGCGGTTATCGCGGGTCAAACCAAACCCCTGCTGATCTATGGTAAACCGGAAGCGCAGCAGGCTTCTGGCGAATAATTAACCTATCCATACAAGCGGTTAACCAAAAAGGGGGGATTTTATCTCCCCTTTTATTTTTCCGTACTCCCGACGTTGAATGTAAGGGAAACATCCCCATATACTGATTTACATGTTAACGGTCGCATGACGCACAGACCTGCGGCCGGGTTACCAGGCGGACATTAAACTTAAGAGAGAGCTCTATGACTTCTGAGCGTTCTGAACGCATTGAAATCCCCGTATTGCCGTTGCGCGATGTGGTGGTTTATCCGCACATGGTCATCCCCTTATTCGTAGGGCGGGAAAAATCGATTCGTTGTCTCGAAGCGGCCATGGACCAGGATAAAAAAATCATGCTGGTGGCGCAGAAAGAGGCGTCCACGGATGAGCCGGGTGTTAACGATCTGTTCACCGTCGGGACCGTGGCCTCTATTCTGCAGATGCTGAAGCTGCCGGACGGTACGGTAAAAGTACTGGTCGAAGGCCTGCAGCGTGCGCGCATCAGCGCCCTGTCTGATGACGGCGACTACTTCTCCGCGAAAGCAGAATATCTGGAATCGCCCGCCATTGACGAGCGTGAGCAGGAGGTGCTGGTTCGCACCGCGATTGGCCAGTTTGAAGGCTACATCAAGCTCAACAAAAAAATTCCACCGGAAGTGCTGACGTCGCTCAATAGCATCGACGATCCGGCACGTCTGGCTGACACCATCGCCGCCCATATGCCGCTGAAGCTGGCGGATAAGCAGTCCGTGCTGGAGATGTCCGACGTCAATGAACGTCTGGAGTATCTGATGGCGATGATGGAGTCGGAGATCGACCTGTTGCAGGTTGAGAAGCGCATCCGTAACCGCGTTAAGAAGCAGATGGAGAAATCCCAGCGCGAGTACTACCTGAATGAGCAGATGAAGGCCATTCAGAAAGAGCTGGGCGAGATGGACGATGCGCCGGACGAAAACGAAGCGCTGAAGCGTAAGATCGACGCAGCGAAGATGCCGAAAGAGGCAAAAGAGAAAGCGGAAGCCGAGTTGCAGAAGCTGAAGATGATGTCTCCAATGTCGGCAGAAGCAACTGTGGTGCGTGGCTACATCGAGTGGATGATCCAGGTGCCGTGGAACGCCCGCAGCAAGGTCAAGAAAGACCTGCGCCAGGCGCAGGAGATTCTGGATACCGATCACTACGGTCTGGAACGCGTGAAAGATCGCATCCTTGAGTACCTTGCGGTTCAAAGCCGGGTTAACAAACTGAAGGGGCCGATCCTCTGCCTGGTAGGGCCGCCGGGGGTGGGTAAAACCTCTCTGGGGCAGTCCATTGCCAAAGCCACCGGACGTAAATACATCCGTATGGCGCTAGGCGGCGTGCGTGACGAAGCGGAGATCCGCGGTCACCGCCGGACCTATATCGGCTCTATGCCGGGCAAGCTGATCCAGAAGATGGCCAAGGTTGGGGTGAAAAACCCGCTCTTCCTGCTGGATGAGATCGACAAGATGTCGTCGGACATGCGTGGCGACCCAGCTTCAGCACTGCTGGAAGTGTTGGATCCCGAGCAGAACGTGGCCTTCAGCGATCACTACCTTGAGGTCGATTACGATCTCAGCGACGTGATGTTCGTTGCGACGTCAAACTCGATGAACATCCCTGCGCCGCTGCTGGACCGTATGGAAGTGATCCGTCTGTCGGGCTACACCGAAGATGAGAAGCTGAACATCGCCAAACGCCACCTGCTGCCGAAGCAGATTGAGCGTAACGCCCTGAAAAAAGGCGAGATTACGGTTGAGGATAGCGCCATTGTCGGCATTATTCGTTACTACACCCGTGAAGCAGGTGTCCGTAGCCTGGAGCGTGAAATCTCCAAGCTGTGCCGTAAGGCGGTGAAACAGCTGCTGCTCGATCCGTCGCTGAAGCAGATCACCATCAACGGGGACAACCTCAACGAGTACCTGGGCGTTCAGCGCTTCGACTACGGTCGTGCGGATGATGAAAACCGCGTGGGTCAGGTGACCGGTCTGGCGTGGACGGAAGTGGGCGGCGATCTGCTGACCATCGAAACCGCCTGCGTGCCGGGTAAAGGCAAGCTGACCTACACCGGCTCGCTGGGTGAGGTGATGCAGGAGTCCATCCAGGCGGCGTTGACTGTGGTACGCGCGCGTGCAGAGAAGCTGGGCATTAACGGCGACTTCTACGAAAAACGCGATATCCACGTTCACGTTCCGGAAGGGGCGACGCCGAAAGATGGCCCGAGCGCCGGTATTGCCATGTGTACAGCGCTGGTCTCCTGTCTGACCGGTAACCCGGTTCGCGCCGACGTGGCGATGACCGGTGAGATCACCCTGCGCGGTCAGGTTCTGCCGATTGGCGGCCTGAAAGAGAAGCTGCTGGCAGCGCACCGCGGTGGTATCAAAACCGTGCTGATCCCGTACGAGAACAAGCGTGACCTCGAAGAGATCCCGGAGAACGTGATTGCCGATCTTGACATTCACCCGGTGAAACGTATCGAGGAAGTGCTGACCCTGGCGCTGCAAAATGAGCCGTCAGGCATGCAGGTCGTTAGCGCAAAATAGTGACCTCGCGCAAAGAGCGTCAATAAAAACAAGGCTGGCAGCGCATTTCGGGCTTGCCAGCCTTTTTTTGTATAGCTAATTTAGATGGCTGGTTTGCTGTATCATCAACAACGGGTGTTGTAAGGGCATGACAGGCCTGATATAACTGCTGCGCGGTCGCACTTCGATGGATTAAGGTGCGATATAAATTATAAAGAGAGGAAGAGAAGAGTGAATAAATCTCAACTGATAGACAAAATTGCTGCAGGGGCTGATATCTCTAAAGCTGCGGCTGGACGTGCGTTAGATGCTTTAATTGCTTCTGTTACTGAATCTCTGCAAGCCGGGGACGAAGTTGCGCTGGTAGGTTTTGGTACTTTTGCGGTTAAAGAGCGTGCTGCCCGTACTGGTCGCAACCCGCAAACTGGCAAAGAGATCACCATCGCTGCCGCTAAAGTTCCGGGTTTCCGCGCAGGCAAAGCGCTGAAAGACGCGGTAAACTGATAGCGATCCCTCTCAGGATTGTGACAAAGTACAAGGGCGCATCACCAGATGTGCCTTTTTTATTTGCGATGCCGGAATTAATCGGACCTGCGGGCTGACAACGGCCCCGGTTTCTTGTCACAATACGGCTTTACGCGCAGCGGCCGGAGTGTTTGCGCTGCGTGAGACAGACAGTCACCTACAGCGGAGTGTTGTTACACCATGATGGACAATTTACGCGCGGCGGCCAACCACGTCGTGCTCAAGATCATTCTAGGTTTGATTATCGTGTCATTCATTCTGACTGGCGTTGGTAACTACCTGATTGGCGGTAACAATAATTATGCCGCAAAAGTTAATGGCCAGGAGATCGGCCGCAGCCAGTTCGAAAATGCCGTAGCGGCGGAACGTAACCGCCTGCAGCAGAAGCACGGCGAGCGGTTCTCCGAGCTGGCTAGCAACGAAGCCTATATGAAGAGCATGCGTCAGCAGGTGCTGAGCCGCCTGATTGATGAAGCGTTGCTGGACCAGTATGCCCAGCACCTGGGCCTCGGCGTCAGCGACGAGCAGGTGAAGAAAGCCATCTTCGCTACCCAGGCTTTCCAGAATAACGGCAAATTCGACAACGCGCGCTATAACGCGCTGGTCAATCAGATGGGGATGACCGCCGACCAGTATGCTCAGGCTCTGCGTAACCAGCTCACCTCCCAGCAGCTGATCAACGCCGTTGCCGGTACTGACTTTATGCTGAAAGGTGAAACCGACGAGCTGGCCGCGCTGGTCGCGCAACAGCGCATGGTGCGCACTGCAACCATCGACGTTAACGCTCTGGCACAGCAGCAGACCGCCTCCGATCAGGAGATCGCCAGCTACTATGAGCAGAACAAAAACAGCTTTATCGCGCCGGAGCAGTTCCGCGTCAGCTACATCAAGCTGGATGCTGCCAGCATGCAGCAAAACGCCAGCGATGAAGAGATCCAGGCCTACTACGATCAGCATCAGGATCAGTTCACCCAGCCGCAGCGTAATCGTTACAGCGTGATCCAGACCAAAACCGAGGATGACGCGAAAGCGGTGCTGGATCAGTTAAGCAAAGGTGCTGATTTTGCCACCCTCGCCAAAGAGAAGTCGGCGGACATCATCTCTGCCCGCAACGGCGGCGATATGGGCTGGCTGGAAGACTCCACCACCCCAGACGAACTCAAAAAGGCCGGTCTGAAAGAGAAAGGCCAGCTCTCCGGCGTGATTAAATCCTCCGTTGGTTTCCTGGTTGTGCGTCTTGACGACATTCAGCCCACTCAGGTTAAGCCGTTTAACGACGTGCGTGACGAGCTGGCGGCGAAGGTGAAGCAGGAGAAAGGTCTTGATGCCTACTATGCCCTGCAGCAGAAAGTGAGCGATGCCGCAAGCAACGACAATGAGTCGCTGGCGGGTGCAGAGCAGGCGGCAGGCGTGAAAGCGGTTGAAACCGGCTGGTTTGGCCGCGACAACCTGCCGCAAGAGCTGAACTTCAAACCGGTGTCTGACGCCATCTTCGGCGGCGCGCTGGTGGGTGAGAACGGTACGCCGGGCAACAACTCCGACATCATTACGGTCGATGGCGATCGGGCGTTTGTGCTGCGCGTGAGCGAGCATAAAGCCGAAGCCGTGAAGCCGCTGGAGGACGTGAAAGCCCAGGTAAGCGATATCGTGAAGCACAACAAAGCTGTACAGCAGGCGAAGCTGAATGCTGACAAGCTGCTGGCTGACCTGAAAGCGGGTAAAGGCGACGAGGCGTTGAAAGCCGCAGGCCTGAGCTTTGGCGAGCCTAAAGCGGTGTCACGTATCGGTCAGGATCCACTGAGCCAGGCGGCCTTTACGCTGGCCCTGCCAGCGAAGGATAAGCCGGTCTACGGCGTTGCCAACGATATGCAGGGCAACGTGGTGCTGCTGGCGCTGGACGAAGTGAAAGCGGGCACCCTGCCGGACGCGCAGAAAAAAGCGATGGTTGAGGGGATTACTGAGAACAATGCCCAGATCTCTTTCGAAGCACTGATGAGCAACCTGCGTAAAGAAGCCAAAATCAAAACGGGCGACATCGTCGATCCGCAGCAGTAATTCTTCTGGGCGTCTCGCAGACTTTTGCAACGCCCTGCAACAATCAAAGGCCGCTTTCGCGGCCTTTTCCATTTCTGCAATCTGCCGTTTGTCTCGCGTTTCCGCTCTGTTTATCGTGCAGGGGCTGTCAACACACAAGGAGAAAGCAGCATGAAACGTGGAATCAAAATAGTGATGATGACCCTGACATTGACCTGTTCCGCCCTGAGCCAGCAAGCGCTTGCCGCTGACGCGCCGGTGAAATCCCCGCAGGCGCAGACGGTGCAGGGTAAATCCGCTGCCGCTGGGCCTGAGGCTAAGGCAAAAGCACCGCAGGCGGTGAAAGGCGATGAGGAGCCCACCCGGATCAGCATCAATACGGCGTCGGCAGAGGCGCTGGCACAGGCGATGAACGGCGTGGGGCTGAAGAAAGCGCAGGCGATTGTCAGCTACCGTGACGAATATGGACCCTTTAAGACGCTGGAAGATTTACAGCAGGTGCCGGGAATGGGGGCCTCGCTGGTGGAGCGTAACCTGGATCGTTTAACCCTGTAAGTTTTGCTTGCGTCGTAGCCATTTTTTGCCATGCTAAAGAGGTCATACCAGTTATGACCTTTGACTCTACATAACATAAGAAAAAAGGCTATTGCGCTATGCAGACTGAAATTAAAGTTCGTGGTTACCATATCGATGTGTACCAGCATGTAAACAACGCCCGTTACCTGGAATTTTTAGAGGAGGCGCGCTGGGAGGGGCTGGAAAGCAGCGAAGGCTTCCGCTGGATGATGGCGAACAACATTGCGTTTATCGTGGTCAATATCAACATCAACTATCGCCGTCCGGCGGTGCTGGGCGATCTGTTAACCATCACCAGCAGCATACAGCAGCTCAACGGCAAAAGCGGCGTGCTCAGTCAGGTAGTGACGCTGTCGCCAGAGGGGGAGGTGGTGGCCGATGCGCTGATCACCTTCGTCTGCATCGATCTGCGCACTAAAAAATCGCTGGCGCTGGAAGGGGAGCTGCGGGAGAAGCTGGAGATGATGATGGAGTAGTGGTTTACGCCCGGCGGTGAGCAGGGTGCTGTAGTTGTGTAGGCCGGGCAAACGTAGAGCCGCCCGGCGCTATACAAACTTACTGCAACCCGGTCTTCTGCTTCATCGCCGCCATCACCGCTGGCTTCTCTGCCAGATAGTGATTCAGGCCGTTGGCGCGCAGATTACAGGCGGCACACTGGCCGCAGCCGTCGCCCTTGATGCCGTTGTAGCAGGTCAGGGTTTCCGTGCGGACCAGCTCCAGCTTCTGCCAGTAGTCGGCCAGCGCCCAGGTTTCTGCTTTATCGAGCCACATCAGCGGCGTCTCGAAGCGGATATCTTTTGCCATGCCGAGGCTGACCGCATGGTTGAGCGCCTTCACAAACTCGTCGCGGCAGTCCGGGTAACCGGAGAAGTCGGTCTCACAGACGCCGGTGATCACCGCTTCGGCCTGCACCTGATAGGCGTAGATAGCCGCAAGGGTCAAAAACAGAATGTTACGGCCCGGCACGAAGGTATTGGGAATACCACTGGCGTCCGGCTCGTAGTCCGGCACCGGGATGCTGTCACGCGTCAGGCTGCTGACCGCCAGCTCGTTAAGCAGGGTGACGTCCAGCACCTTGTGCGCCCGTGCGCCCAGCTTCAGCGCCAGCTCACGCGCGACGTCAATCTCGGCGCGGTGGCGCTGACCGTAATCGAAGGTGACACAGTGGACTTCATCATAGTGATGCAGCGCCTGTGCCAGACAGGTGGTGGAGTCCTGGCCTCCGCTAAAGACGACAACGGCACGTTTCATAGATTTTCCTGACAGTTTCACTAGCAATAAAGCCGCTATGGTAGCGCCTGACGACGGGCACCACCAGTAGCCATTTGCTATCGCAGCAGACGGGCAATCTCTGCGGTCCAGGGCGCGGTATCGCCTATAGTGGCTTTTACCCACTCCGGGTTGTAGTAGGTGTCGAGATAGCGCTCGCCGCTGTCGCACAGCAGGGTAACAATCGAGCCGGTACGCCCCTCGTCACGCATTCGGGCGGCAAGCTGCAACGCCCCCCACATGTTGGTGCCGGTGGAGGCCCCAACCTTGCGGCCCAGCTGGCTCTCTAGCCAGTGGGCGGTCGCAACGCTGGCGGCGTCCGGGACGCGCAGCATCTCGTCTACCACGTCCGGAATAAACGACGGCTCCACGCGCGGGCGGCCAATACCCTCGATTTTACTCCCGACCGGGCTGCGCAGGCTTGCATCCCGCTGCTGCCAGTAGTCAAGAAAGACGGAGTTTTGCGGATCGACCACCGTGAGCCGGGTATCGTATCCCTGGTAGCGAATATAGCGCCCGATGGTTGCCGAGGTGCCGCCGGTTCCGGCGCTCATCACGATATGCGTTGGGATTGGGTGCGGCTCATGACGCATCTGGCGGTAGATGCTATCGGCGATGTTGTTGTTGCCGCGCCAGTCGGTGGCGCGCTCGGCGTAGGTAAACTGATCCATATAGTGACCGTGGAGCTCCTGCGCCAGCGTCTCGGAGGCAGCATAGATCTCGCAGGCGCTCTCGACGAAGTGACAGCGGCCGCCGTAAAAAGCGATCTGCTCGATTTTACGCTTTGCGGTGCAGGCGGGCATCACGGCAATAAAGGGCAGCCCCAGCAGCCGGGCAAACCAGGCCTCCGATACCGCCGTCGAGCCGGAAGACGCTTCGATAATTGGCGTGCCTTCCTGGATCCAGCCGTTGCACAGCCCGTAGAGGAACAGCGAGCGCGCCAGGCGGTGCTTCAGGCTGCCGGTTGGGTGGGTGCTCTCATCCTTCAGGTAGATAAAGATCCCCGGAAAGGCGGGCAGGGGAAGGCGAATCAGATGCGTATCCGCCGAGCGCTGGGCATCGGCATTAATTTCACTGATGGCATATTTGGTCCAGGCATTATTCATCCGGGGCGATCCTGTTTGTCAATTTGTGCCTAGCTTAACGGAAAGCGCCTAAAAAATTGTTGCCATTCCGTCTTTGAAATAGAATCAGGAGAGAAAAAATTTCTCCCGGAGGCCGCTAATGCTAGATAAAATTGATAAAAAGCTGCTTACTCTACTGCAACGAGACAGCTCCCTCTCTTTGCAGGCGTTAGCCGATGCCGTTAATCTGACCACGACCCCCTGCTGGAAACGGCTCAAGCGGCTGGAGGATGACGGGATCCTGCTGGCGCGCGTGGCGCTGCTGGATGCCGAAAAGCTGGGCCTTGGCCTCACGGCGTTTGTGCTGATCAAAACCCAGCAGCACTGCAGCGAGTGGTATCATCAGTTTGTCAGCGTGGTCTCCGCCATGCCGGAGGTGCTGGGCTTTTGGCGCATGGCCGGTGAATATGACTACTTAATGCGCGTTCAGGTCGCTGATATGAAGCGCTACGACGATTTTTATAAACGTCTGGTCAATAGCGTGCCAGGCTTGTCCGATGTGACATCGAGTTTTGCGATGGAACAGATAAAATATACGACAGAGTTACCCATTGAATAACGCTTCTGGCCACGGCGTCAGGGGCCGAATAAAGACCTTCAGGATATAACCGCGTGCGATTATTTGCTCAACTAGGCTGGTACTTTCGCCGGGAGTGGCGACGCTATCTCGGTGCCGTAGCCCTGCTTATCATTATTGCTCTTCTGCAGCTGATCCCACCGAAAGTCGTGGGATACGTGGTCGACGGCGTAACCCAGGGCCGCTATCATCCGCAGGACATCATGATGTGGGTCGGCTTGCTGGTGCTGGTGGCCATCGTCATCTACCTGCTGCGCTACGTCTGGCGCGTGCTGCTGTTTGGCGCGTCTTACCAGCTAGCCGTCGAGTTACGGGAAGACTTCTACCGCCAGCTCAGCCGCCAGCATCCGGAGTTTTACCTGCGCCACCGCACCGGTGACCTCATGGCCCGCGCGACTAACGACGTCGATCGCGTGGTCTTTGCCGCAGGAGAAGGGGTGCTGACCCTGGTGGATTCGCTGGTGATGGGCTGCGTGGTGCTGATCGTCATGTCGACCCAGATTAGCTGGCAGCTTACTCTGCTGGCACTGCTGCCCATGCCAATCATGGCGCTGGTGATCAAACGCTATGGCGATCAGCTGCATAATCGATTCAAGCTGGCGCAGGCAGCGTTCTCTTCCCTTAACGACCGTACCCAGGAGAGCCTGACCAGCATCCGCATGATCAAAGCCTTTGGCCTTGAGGATCGTCAGTCTGGGCTGTTTGCCGAAGACGCCGCCGATACCGGCCGGAAAAATATGAAGGTGGCGCGGGTTGATGCCCGTTTCGATCCCACTATCTATATCGCCATCGGCATGGCAAACCTGCTGGCGATTGGCGGTGGTAGCTGGATGGTGGTCAACGGCAGCCTGACGCTGGGGGAGCTGACCAGCTTTACCATGTACCTGGGACTGATGATCTGGCCTATGCTGGCCCTCGCGTGGATGTTTAACATCGTTGAGCGCGGCAGCGCCGCCTACAGCCGCATCCGTGACATGCTGGCGGAAGCGCCGGTGGTGGATGACGGTAGCGAGACGCTGCCGGAAGGGCGTGGCAACCTGAACGTGGCGATCCGTGAGTTTCGCTATCCGCAGGCAGCGCATCCTACCCTGGAAAACGTCAGCTTTACGCTGATGCCGGGACAGATGCTGGGTATCTGCGGGCCGACCGGGGCAGGAAAAAGCACGCTGCTGTCGCTGATCCAGCGCCATTTTGACGTTACCCAAGGGGAGATCCGCTTTCACGATCGGCCCCTGCCGAATCTGAAGCTGGACGCATGGCGCGGACGGCTGGCGGTGGTCAATCAGACGCCGTTCCTGTTCTCGGACACCGTCGGCAATAACATTGCCCTCGGCCACCCCGGCGCGACGCAGCAGGAGATTGAGCACGTTGCCAGGCTGGCAAGCGTCCACGAGGATATCCTGCGTCTGCCGCAGGGGTACGATACCGAAGTGGGTGAGCGCGGGGTCATGCTCTCCGGCGGGCAGAAGCAGCGTATTTCCATTGCCCGGGCGCTGCTGCTCAACGCCGAAATCCTGATCCTCGACGATGCGTTGTCGGCGGTGGATGGCCGTACCGAGCACCAGATCCTGCATAACCTCCGTCAGTGGGGCGAAGGGCGGACGGTAATCATTAGCGCGCATCGGCTCTCAGCTCTCGCGGAAGCAAGCGAGATCCTGGTGATGCAGCATGGACACATTGTTCAGCGCGGGCAGCACGAAACCTTAGCCCATCAACCGGGCTGGTATCGCGATATGCACCGTTATCAGCAGCTGGAAGCCGCGCTGGATGACGAAGAGAAGGAGAGTGCTGATGCGTAGTTTTGGACAGCTTTGGCCGACGCTAAAACGCCTGTTAGCCTACGGTAAGCCGTGGAAAAAACCACTCACCAGAGCGGTCGTTATGCTGTGGGTAGCCGCGGCGGCTGAGGTCGCTGGCCCGGCGCTGATCAGCTATTTTATCGATAACATGGTGGCGAAAAGCTATCTGCCGCTCGGTCTGCTGATAGGGCTGGCGGTGGCCTATATTGGCCTTCAGTTTTTGGCCGCCGGGTTACACTATGCCCAGTCGCTGCTGTTTAATGAAGCTGCCGTCGGCGTGGTACAGCAGTTGCGTACCGATGTGATGGACGCCGCCCTTCGTCAGCCGCTGAATGCCTTTGACACCCAGCCGGTAGGGCAGCTCATCTCCCGCGTCACCAACGACACGGAAGTGATCCGCGATCTCTACGTGATGGTAGTCTCCACGGTACTACGCAGTGCGGCACTGGTAGGGGCAATGCTGGTGGCGATGTTTAGCCTCGACTGGCGGATGGCGCTGGTAGCGCTGGCCATCTTCCCGGCGGTGCTCTGCGTCATGGCACTCTACCAGCGCTACAGCACACCTATCGTACGTCGCGTTCGCACCTACCTGGCGGATATCAACGACGGCTTTAACGAAGTGATCAACGGCATGAACGTGATCCAGCAGTTTCGCCAGCAGGCGCGCTTCGGCGAGCGAATGGGCGAGGCCAGCCGCTCCCACTACACGGCGCGCATGCAGACGCTCCGGCTCGACGGTTTTCTGCTGCGTCCGCTGCTGAGCCTCTTCTCGGCGCTGGTGCTTTGCGGTCTGCTGATGCTGTTTGGTTTCACCTCGGTGGGTACCATTGAGGTCGGGGTACTCTATGCCTTTATCAGCTACCTTGGCCGCCTTAACGAACCGTTAATTGAGCTGACCACCCAGCAGTCGATCATGCAGCAGGCGGTGGTGGCGGGTGAACGCGTGTTTGAGCTGATGGATCGTCCGCGCCAGACCTACGGTGACGATGAGCGTCCGTTGGCCAGCGGTGCAATCGACATTGAAAATCTGTCGTTCGCCTACCGCGACGATAATCTCGTATTGCAGGACATCAACCTCTCCGTGCCGCCGCGCAGCTTTATTGCGCTGGTGGGCCACACCGGCAGCGGCAAGAGCACCCTCGCGAGCCTGCTGATGGGCTACTATCCGCTGACGAAAGGAGAGATCCGCCTTGACGGTCGGCCGCTCTCAACCCTCAGCCACGACGTGCTGCGCCAGGGCGTAGCCATGGTCCAGCAGGATCCGGTGGTGCTGGCGGACTCCTTCTTTGCTAACGTCACCCTCGGGCGCGATATCAGTGAAGCGCAGGTGTGGCAGGCGCTGGAGACCGTTCAGCTGGCAGAGCTGGTGCGCGGCATGCCTGATGGCATCCACACTAGCCTGGGGGAGCAGGGAAATAACCTGTCGGTAGGACAGAAGCAGCTGCTGGCGCTGGCCCGCGTGCTGGTTGCCACGCCGCAGATCCTGATCCTTGACGAGGCAACGGCGAACATTGATTCCGGCACCGAGCAGGCGATTCAGCAGGCGCTGGCGGCGGTACGTCAGCATACGACGCTGGTGGTGATAGCCCACCGCCTCTCTACTATTGTGGAAGCGGATACTATTCTGGTTCTGCATCGCGGGCAGGCGGTAGAGCGTGGCAATCATCACGCGTTGCTGGCCGCCGAAGGGCGCTACTGGCAGATGTATCAGCTGCAGCTGGCGGGCGAAGAGCTTGCCGCCAGTGCGCAAGAAGAGTCGCTTATCGCCTGATGCACCATAATCAGGCAGGCTACTAACAGGATCGCCTGTTGGTGCAAAAACCGCACGCACCATGCACTACCATGGTGCGTTTTTCTTTCCCAGGAACAATCTGAATCTCTGTCACTCTTTTCTGCGTAACCGTTGCTCCTTCCCGCACGCCTTAAGCCGCTGAATTTTTCCCTTTTTCTAATTCTGGCACACCGCTTGCAATACTTTCTTCGTGTTAGCTGCGGCCATTACCGATTTTCGACTGAGGGGGATTTATGAAGCTGGTTACCGTGGTCATTAAGCCATTTAAACTTGAGGACGTCCGTGAAGCGCTGTCGTCTATTGGTATTCAGGGGCTGACCGTTACCGAAGTGAAAGGCTTTGGTCGTCAGAAGGGCCATGCTGAACTGTACCGCGGGGCTGAATACAGCGTTAACTTCCTGCCGAAGGTAAAGATTGACGTAGCCATTGCTGACGATCAGCTTGATGAAGTGATTGATGTCATTAGCAAAGCGGCCTACACCGGAAAAATTGGCGACGGCAAAATTTTCGTTGCCGAACTGCAACGCGTTATCCGCATTCGTACCGGCGAAGCCGACGAAGCGGCACTGTAACGTCACACACACAGTGATTGGGATGGGAAAAATGAAAAAATTAACCTTAAAAACGGCGATGGCCGCACTGGCAGCGTTACCGGGTCTGGCAATGGCGGCTCCGGCCGTGGCCGACAAGGCCGATAACGCCTTTATGATGATCTGCACCGCGCTGGTGCTGTTTATGACCATTCCCGGCATCGCGCTGTTCTACGGCGGCCTGATCCGCGGCAAAAACGTGCTGTCGATGCTGACCCAGGTCACCGTAACCTTTGCGCTGGTGTGCGTGCTGTGGGTGGTCTATGGCTACTCGCTGGCGTTCGGCACCGGCAACAGCTTCTTCGGCGACTTCAACTGGGCAATGCTGAAAAACATCGAGCTGACCGCCGTGATGGGCAGCTTCTACCAGTATATTCACGTTGCGTTCCAGGGATCATTCGCCTGTATCACCGTTGGCCTGATCGTCGGCGCGCTGGCCGAGCGTATCCGCTTCTCTGCGGTGCTGATCTTCGTGGTGGTGTGGATGACCCTCTCCTACGTGCCGATTGCACACATGGTCTGGGGTGGCGGCCTGCTGGCTTCTCACGGCGCGCTGGACTTCGCTGGCGGCACGGTGGTTCACATCAACGCTGCAATTGCGGGCCTGGTGGGTGCATACCTGATTGGTAAACGCGTCGGCTTCGGCAAAGAGGCGTTCAAACCGCACAACCTGCCGATGGTCTTTATCGGTACGGCGATCCTTTACGTTGGCTGGTTCGGCTTTAACGCTGGCTCTGCCAGTGCCGCCAACGAAATCGCTGCTCTGGCATTCGTCAACACCGTGGTAGCTACCGCAGCCGCTATCCTTGCCTGGGTCTTCGGCGAGTGGGCAACCCGCGGTAAGCCGTCGCTGCTGGGCGCATGCTCCGGTGCGATTGCGGGTCTGGTGGCCGTGACGCCAGCCTGTGGCTACATCGGCGTAGGCGGTTCGCTGATTGTTGGTATCGTGGCAGGCCTGGCCGGTCTGTGGGGCGTGACCATGCTGAAACGCTGGCTGCGCGTTGACGACCCGTGCGATGTGTTTGGTGTGCACGGCGTCTGCGGCATCGTGGGCTGTATTCTGACCGGCGTGTTTGCTTCGACGTCTCTGGGCGGCGTTGGCTATGCCGAAGGCGTGACCATGGGGCATCAGGTGCTGGTGCAGCTGGAAAGTATCGGTATCACCATCGTCTGGTCAGGCGTTGTGGCCTTCATCGGCTACAAGCTGGCGGACATGATTGTTGGCCTGCGCGTACCGGAAGAGCAGGAGCGCGAAGGCCTGGATGTGAACAGCCACGGCGAGAACGCGTACAACGCCTAATCGTCCATCATCCTCAAAAAAAACCTCCCGCCTGCGGGAGGTTTTTTTATTTACTCATTGCGGTTACGCATGACCCCTTCCTGCACGCTGGACGCGACCAGCACGCCATCCTGAGTATAGAACTCACCGCGTACAAAGCCGCGTGCGCTCGAGGCGGAGGTGCTCTCTACGCTATAGAGCAGCCACTCGTTCATATCGAACGGACGATGGAACCACATAGAGTGATCGATCGTGGCAACCTGCATGCCTCGCTCCAGAAAACCGACGCCGTGCGGCTGAAGCGCCACCGGCAGGAAGTTAAAGTCGGAGGCATAGCCCAGCAGATACTGATGCGTGCGGAAATCCGCTGGCATCGTGCCGTTGGCGCGGATCCATACCTGGCGGGTAGGCTCTGCGACGTGGCCCTTCATCGGGTTATGGAACTCAACCGGGCGGATCTCCAGCGGCTTCTCGCAGAGAAACTTCTCTTTTACCTGCGGTGGCAGAAGGTGCGCCAGCGAGTGGGCAATATCCGTCTCCGACGGCAGATTATCCGGAGCAGGGGCGGCAGGCATCGTTTTCTGATGCTCGTGGCCTGGCTCGGGAGCCTGGAACGACGCCGTCATATAGAAAATGGGCTTACCGTTCTGGATGGCAGCGACCCGGCGGGCGCTAAAGCTATTGCCGTCGCGCAGTACCTCGACGTCATAGATAATCGGCTTCTGGCTGTCGCCCGGGCGTAAAAAGTAGCTGTGGAACGAGTGAACAAGACGATCCGTCGGAACGGTCTCTTTTGCGGCATAGAGTGCCTGGCCGACAACCTGGCCGCCAAAGACCTGACGCAGACCTAAATCCTCGCTTTGACCGCGAAAGAGACCCTCTTCAATTTTTTCCAGATTAAGCAACGTCAGCAGATTATTCAGCGCTTGACTCATAGGTGTCCTCAATAAAATAAAAGCGACCGGGGCGGATACAGGCAGAGTATAACCCAGAAATGCAAGTGGTCCGATGGGTGCAAAAATCTGAATACATGGCTGTTTCCAGGCAAAAATCAGTGATGTGTGCCACACTTACTGGCGTTCGATACGATTTAAGTATTAACCACTACTTCTGGCGGGCGTCATACCTGCTGGTGCATTGAAGATAAGGAGAACTCAATGAAACTCGTGCACATGTTAAGTGGTTTAGCGGTTGCCGTTTCTCTGGCTGCCTGTGCCGATAAAAGCGCAGATATCCAGACGCCCGCCCCAAACCCGAATACCTCTATTGCTTCAACGCAGTCTGTAATTAAGCAGCCTAACGTGTCCGGTACGATTTGGATCCGTCAGAAGGTGGCTCTGCCGCCGGATGCGGTATTGACCGTTACCCTGGCCGACGCGTCACAGGCTGACGTGCCGTCTAAAGTGATCGCCCAGCGTGCCGTTCGTACCGAAGGTAAACAGGCTCCGTTCAGCTATGAACTGCCGTTTGACCCGGCACTGGTGCAGCCAGACGCCCGTATTCTGCTGAGCGCAGCGATCACGGTTGATAATAAGCTGGTGTTTATTACTGATGGGATTAAGCCAGCCGTTAACCAGGGCGGTACCCGTATCGATCTGAACCTGGTACCGGTTCAGCAGACGGCGCTGCCGATGCAGCAGGGCGGCGGGGCGGCAACTACCGTACCGTCTACCTCGCCAACGCAGGTTAACCCCTCTTCGGCAACCCCTGCACCGACGCAGCTGTAACGCTTAAAGCGCGTCTCGGGAAACAATACCGGTCAGTTAACGCTGACCGGTATTTTTTTGCCTGCTGACTATGCCGCCGGGCAGCTTCTCA
>NZ_LR607338.1:1952069-1952684 GCF_902164725.1 Pseudescherichia vulneris
AAATCCAGCGATAACGCGTTAAATCAATCTGTCCACTGCCTGTCACCTGCACGCCGTCGGCAAGCAGGGCCTGGCGCTGACGCTGCAGATCCGGCCCGGTGAGCGAGATCTGCCCCTGACGATTGACCACCCGATGCCACGGCAGCGTGCTGCCCTCCGGCAGGCGTCTGAGTACGCCGCCCACCTGCCGCGCCGCACGGGGTGAACCCGCCAGCCGTGCCACATCGCCGTAGGTGGTCACCGAGCCGGCCGGTATCGCGGCAACGATTTGCCATACCCGCTGGGGAAAAGAGTCGTTGTCTGCCATAACGGTTTCCTGAAGAGTCTCTCACCAGCATAATCAGCGCGTGCGAGCCTGTGAAGAGGCGGTTGCGCAATAAACCAGCATCCAGCAGGCCGCGGCTTGCAATTACCGGGCCGTACAGTGATAATGCGTCCGCGCGTTGGTTAACAACGCTCTCAATGGGGGCCCTGTTGGTTCTCCCGCAACGCTACTCTGTTTACCAGGTCAGATCCGGAAGGAAGCAGCCAGAGCAGATGACGTGTGTGCCGGGATGTAGCTGGCAGGGCCCCCACCCATTTCTGCTCCTCAAATTCCTTTCCTTTGTTTATCCT
>NZ_LR607338.1:1952746-1956697 GCF_902164725.1 Pseudescherichia vulneris
AACATCCATTTGTCATTAAACTGAAATGCCACTGTCATTTTTTTGTCATATATTCCTGCCACAGTATTATTACAGTAATGTGATTGATGGCGTTTAAAGAAAACTATTTCTGGATCAACGGTAAAAGCTAGTGTATTAATTACTCGTCTCATTTATACCGAAAGGGATACTCATGGTCAGCGCAGTGTTAAACGTTAAAATTGACGAAGCAGTAAAAGAGAAACTTCGCCAGTATGCAGAGGCGAATAATGAGAACCTCAGCACGGCAACTGAAAAGCTACTCCTGCTCGCGCTTGAATCAAACGAGGGCGACGTCTCCGAGGAAGATATCGACAGCCAGCATACGGAAGAAGAGAACGCATCGGCCCTGAGTGTGAAAGAGATCAAGGCGTTACGTAAAATGCTGAAGAAGAAAAAATGAAACCCCTACAGTCGACCGCCAGCAACTATGCTGAAGCCTGCGAGCAGCTGCGCTCCGGCTACGTCAAACAGGTTCGTCTGAACTGGAACGTCGGGACCGATGAGTTTTTTCGTATTGCATCGGAGTGGTGTGATGCAGGCGCAAAAATAAAAAAACAGGGTGAGCGTTTTATTATTGCCCTGAAAGGTTTTCCTATTCCCCGGCAGTAATGATATTGCGATCGGTAAACCGATCGCTGTCACATTAAATATATTTCCGTTGCCGTATAATCTGCGGCTGGTTAATTAATGAAGACCATATTGGCTGTAAGGCCATAAATGCCTCCTGCAGGATCGATTCCGGCTGGGTAAACGGCATTCGCAAATAACGTTCAAATGCGCCCGCCAGACCAAAGCGCGTTCCTGCCCCCAGATGAATACCCACGTTTTCCGCGCCGGTGGCAAATCGCGTCGCCAGCGCTTCCGGCAGCTCCACCCAAAATGAAAGTCCGCCCTGCGGGAGCTGCGTCCTCCACTCTGGGAAAAATAACTGCATCAGGCGCAGACAGTCGTCGCGACTTGAGGCCAGCATGCGTCGATGAGCGGGCAAAAAGGTTTCCCCGTTCTCAATCAGCCAGCGGGCGGCGAGCTGCTCCAGCACCGGGGTACCCAGATCGATTGTGTCACGCATCTGTACCAGCGAGGCGATTGTGCGGGCCGGGGCACGGATCCAGCCCAGCCGCAGACCGCCCCAGAAGCTCTTGGCGGCAGAGCCGAGCGAAATCACCGACCCATCCGGGCTAAAAGCAGCCAGCGGAGGCGGAGGAGGGGCGTCGTACCAGAGATCGGTCATGGTTTCGTCCACCACCAGCGTGGTGCGCGTGCGGGCCGCAATCTCCGCCACGGTTTGCCGGGTTGCGGCGTCCATACAGCGACCGGTGGGATTATGAAAGTCCGGCATCAGGTAGGCGAGCCTCGGCGAGGTCTGGCCGATGGTCGCTGCCAGCCCGTCGGTATCCCAGCCCTGCGTCGGCAGTGCGACGCCAACCGGCCGGCAGGATGCTCCTTCAATCGCCGCTATCGCCAGCGGGTAGGTGGGGTGATCTACCACCACCCGATCCCCTGGTCCGGTCAACAGACGCAGGATCAGCGCAAAACCGCTGAGTGCCCCGTTAACAATCATCACTTCATCAGGCCGGGTCGGCAGGCCGCGCGCTGCGTAGCGGGTGGCAATGGCTTCGCGTAACGTCAGCAATCCCTGCTGATCGTAGCCGGTAGAGCCGAAGTGCTGCGGCATCGCGGTTAGCGCCTGCTGATACGCCTGATGGATCTCCGGGCTGGCCCCCAGCGAGGCGGTGGAGAGATCCAGCGCGCTGCCTGCGTGGGTACGCGTCGGCACCGTGCGGCTGCTTTCGGGCAGCATCACAACGGAGCCGCTGCCCTGGCGGCTCAGGAGAAAGCCCTCGTCCCGCAGCTGCGCCAGCGCGCTGGCTACGGTAGTACGGCTGATGCCGAGGGCGGCAGCCAGCTCGCGCTCGCCCGGCAGGCGAGTCTCCAGCGCCAGACGACCATCAAGGATCAGCATTCGCAGCGCCTGAGCAAGCTGCTGCCAGAGCGGCGTGCGCGACGGGGTATGTTGCCACTGGCCTAGCAGGCGTACCAGCGACTGGCTTCCAAATCGACGTGATGACATAGGCAGTCCACTTTTTCAAAACTGGTCATTAATGATAATGCCACTAAGAGAGAGGATGTCACTCTCTTTGATTGAATGAGGTGAACTATGCTGCGGCGACTCCTGCAACTCTATATCGGCCTGACGCTCTACGGCGTCTCTACCGCCATGTTTGTCCGAGCGGATCTCGGGGCCGATCCGTGGAATGTGTTTCATCTCGGCGTAGCGAAGCTTCTTTCGCTCAATATTGGCGTGGTGATGATTGCCGTCGGCGCGCTGGTGCTGCTGCTGTGGATCCCCCTGCGCCAGCGCCCAGGCCTGGGCACCATCAGTAACGTGGTGATGATTGGATTAGCCGCGGATGCCGCGCTGGTGCTGATGCCTCCTCTGGAGTCACTGCTGGCCCGCAGTCTGCTGCTGGCTGCCGCCGTGGTGGTTAACGCATTGGCAACTGGAATGTATATCGGTGCCGGATTCGGTGCAGGCCCGCGCGATGGCCTGATGACCGGTATCAACGCCCGCACCGGCTGGTCGGTGCGCGTGGTACGTACCGCCATTGAGGTGAGCGTCCTGCTGCTTGGCTGCGCAATGGGCGGCACCTTTGGCATCGGAACGGTGCTCTACGCGCTGGCGATTGGCCCGCTGATCCAGCTCTGTCTGCCGTGGTTTCGCCAGCCGCCCCGTGTTGCACTGGCCGCTCAGCCGCAAGAGAGCGCGTTGTAAACCCGCGAAGCGCTCACAGCAACGGTAAACGGTTTGGGTTACACTGGCGGCACGCTGGCTGCCAGGTAACGCCATGAAATCCATTACGCTTTACGATGTCGCCCGTTTCGCGGGCGTCTCCTACCAGACCGTCTCCCGCGTCATTAACCAGGCGGAGCACGTCTCGGCTCGTACCCGAGAGAAGGTGCTGTTTGCCATGCGCGAGCTGAACTACGTTCCCAACCGGGGGGCGCAGCAGCTGGCGGGCAAGCGTAGCCGCACCCTCGGGCTGCTTACCAGCGATCTGGCTCTCCATGCGCCGTCCCAGATCGCCTCGGCGGTGAAAAACCGCGCCGCACAGGCCGGGGCGGGGGTTATTATCGCCATGCCGGAACAGGCGACCCAGGCGGCCTGCCTGCTGGCGTTGCAGGAGCTGCTGGCTCAGCGGGTCACCGGGCTGCTGATCAACCTGCCGCTGGAGGACAACCAGGCCGAGGCGCTGGCAGCGCTGGCTCACCCGACGCCAACCCTGTTTCTCGACGTCAGCCCGACGGCGCAGGTGAATAGCCTGGTATTTGATGCCGCAGAAGGGGCAAGGCTGGGGGCGGAGCACCTGTTGACCTTAGGCTATCGCCTCATTGCTCTGCTTGCCGGGCCGCCTGGCTCGGTGTCAGCCCGGGCGCGTCTTGCGGGCTGGCTGGAGACGCTGGCAAACGCACAGGTTACGCCAGCGGCCAGTGCGCACGGCGACTGGAGCGCGGCCTCAGGGTATGAACAAGCGCAGCGGCTGCTGGCCTCCTATCCGCTACCTGAGGCCATTCTGGTGGCGAACGATCAGATGGCGCTTGGCGTCCTGCGCGCCTGTGCGGAAAAGGGCTTCGCCGTGCCCGGACAGATCGCGGTTATTGGCTATGACGATACCGCCGACAGCGCGTGGTATACGCCGCCGCTGACCACGATACGTCAGGCGTTTAAAGAGGCAGGGGAGCGCAGCGTTGACTGGCTGCTTCAGCCTCCCGCTGATGATGCGCTAAGCCAGACGCTGCTGCCGGTGACGCTGGTCATTCGCAGCTCGGCCTAAAAACCCTTTCGCTTTTGTGATCGCTCCCGCTTATAGCGATGGCGATCCTTTACCTTTCTCCCTTGTCAGGGCATCGTACAGAAAATTGTGAGCGCTT
>NZ_LR607338.1:1956797-1960226 GCF_902164725.1 Pseudescherichia vulneris
CCAATCATGAGGTCGACATGTCCGCTGCTGCCCTGAACACCCTGCTTGCCCGCCGCGACTGGGAAAACCCGGTTGTGACTCACTGGAATCGCCTGCCGATGCACGTCCCTCTGCGCAGCTGGCGTGACGCTGACGAGGCGCGCCATGACAGCGGCTCGCCCTCGTGGCGGCTGCTCAACGGTGAGTGGCAGTTTAGCTTCTACTCCGCCCCGGAAGCGGTGCCAGCATCATGGATAGAGAAAGACTGTGCTAGCGCCGTTGCGATGCCAGTTCCCTCTAACTGGCAGATGCAGGGTTTTGATACGCCGATCTACACCAACGTCACCTACCCGATCCCGGTCACACCGCCATTTGTCCCTGCGGAGAACCCTACCGGCTGCTACTCGCTGACGTTTGACGTGGACGCGGCATGGCTGGCGAGCGGCCAGACGCGGATTATCTTTGAAGGGGTTAACTCGGCATTCTATCTCTGGTGCAACGGGGAGTGGATTGGTTACTCGCAGGATAGCCGCCTGCCCGCAGAGTTCGATCTCAGCGCGGTGCTGCGGCCCGGTGCAAACCGGTTGGCGGTGATGGTGCTGCGCTGGTGCGACGGCAGCTATCTGGAGGATCAGGATATGTGGCGCATGAGCGGTATTTTCCGCGACGTGGTGCTGCTGCATAAGCCAGCCACCCACATCAGCGACTTCCGGGTCGAGACTGCGCTTAACGGCGAGTTTAACCATGCCCGGATAAGTACCACCGTGCAGCTTGCCGGGGAGCTCGCCGACTGCCGGGTGGCCGTTGCCCTGTGGCGCGGCGGGGAGCAGATCGCCTGCGCAGAGCAGCGTCCCGGCAGCGCGATTGTGGACGAGCGCGGGGCATGGGCCGAGCGGCTAAGCGTCAATCTCGTTGTTGATAAGCCGGAGCTCTGGAGCGCAGAAACGCCGCATCTCTACCGACTCACCGTCGCGCTGCTGGATGCCGAGGGCCGTCTGCTGGAGGTCGAAGCCTGCGACGTGGGCATCCGCAAGGTGGAGATTAGCCACGGTCAGCTGAAGGTCAACGGCAAGGCGCTGCTGATCCGCGGGGTTAACCGTCATGAGCATCACCCGGAAAACGGCCAGGCGGTGGACGAGGCCACCATGCGCCGGGATATTGAGCTGATGAAGCAGCATAACTTTAACGCCGTGCGCTGCTCCCACTACCCGAACCATCCCCTCTGGTACCGGCTGTGCGATCGCTACGGCCTCTACGTGGTCGACGAAGCCAATATTGAGACCCACGGCATGGTGCCGATGAGCCGCCTGGCGGACGATCCGCAGTGGTTCCCTGCCATGAGCGAGCGCGTCACCCGCATGGTGCAGCGCGACCGCAACCATCCCTCCATTATTATCTGGTCGCTGGGGAACGAGTCCGGCCACGGCGCGAGCCATGACGCGCTCTATCGCTGGGTGAAGTCCAGCGATCCAACGCGTCCGGTGCAGTACGAGGGCGGCGGGGCGAATACGGCCGCCACCGATATCATCTGCCCGATGTATGCCCGCGTCGATATGGACCAGCCTTTCCCTGCGGTGCCGAAGTGGTCGATTAAGAAGTGGATTGCCCTGCCGGACGAGACGCGTCCGCTGATCCTCTGCGAGTATGCCCATGCGATGGGTAACAGCTTCGGCGGCTTTGCCAAATACTGGCAGGCGTTTCGCGAAAACCCTCGTCTGCAGGGCGGCTTTGTCTGGGACTGGGTCGATCAGGCGCTGACGAAGCGGGATGAACAAGGTAACGTCTTCTGGGCCTACGGCGGTGATTTTGGCGATACCCCGAACGATCGCCAGTTCTGCATGAACGGACTGGTTTTCCCAGATCGTACTCCACATCCGGCCCTCTATGAAGCCCAGCGCGCGCAGCAGTTTTTCCAGTTCCGCCTGATTAGCACCGCGCCGCTGGTGGTTGAGATCCACAGCGAGTACCTCTTCCGCCAGACGGATAATGACGTGCTGCGCTGGCACATTGCCCGCGACGGTGAGGTGCTTGCTGAGGGCAAGCAGTCGCTAGCGATCCTGCCTCAGGGCGTGCAGCGTCTGGAGATTGATGCGCCTGCGCTGTCGGCTGTAACGGGAGAGATATGGCTTAACGTTGAGGTTTACCAGCCGCGGGCTACCGCATGGTCGCCGGATAACCACCGCTGCGCGTGGGATCAGTGGCGGCTGCCTGCGCCGCTGGCTATTCCTTCGCAGGAGGAGGTAGGTCCAGGCGCGACGCTGACAACCAGCGAAGAGGCATTTAACGTCAGCTGGCAGGATCGGCGCTGGCACTTCTCGCGCCAAAGCGGCGATCTGGAGCAGTGGTGGTGCGGTGAGACGCCGACGCTGCTGACGCCGGTTCGGGATCAGTTCACCCGCGCGCCGCTTGATAACGATATCGGCATTAGCGAGGTGACACGGATCGATCCCAACGCCTGGGTTGAACGCTGGAAGGCGGCGGGCATGTACGTTATGACGCCGCGTCTGCTGCACTGCGCGGGACAGGAGAGCGCTGGAGAGGTGATCATCACCACTCGGCACGCCTGGTCCCATGAGGATAAGGTACTGTTTATCAGCGATAAGCGCTGGCGCATCGACACTTGTGGCGTGCTGCACGGTGAGGTTGAGGTGCAGATTGCCACCGACGCCCCGCCGCCTGCAAGGATAGGTCTCAGCTGCCAGCTGGCCGCAGTGGAGGAGTCCGTGAGCTGGCTGGGCCTGGGGCCGCACGAGAACTACCCCGACCGCAAGCTGGCGGCGAGCCAGGGACGCTGGACGCTGCCGCTGAGCGCGCTGCATACGCCCTATATTTTCCCCAGCGATAACGGCCTGCGCTGCGATACGCGTCAGCTGGCATACGGCGCGCACCGGCTTAATGGACGCTTTCACTTCTCCCTGAGCCGCTACGGCCAGCGTCAGCTTTATGAAACGACCCATCACCATCTGCTGCGGGAAGAGGAGGGCTGCTGGCTTAACCTCGACGCGTTTCATATGGGCGTAGGCGGCGACGACTCGTGGAGCCCGAGCGTGTCGCCGGAGTTTATCCTCGCTGAAGAGCGTGTGCGCTACGCCTTCAGCTGGCGTCTGGCGTAGTCTTATCGGGCCGGAGGTTCTCTTCGGCCCATGCCATAAACGCCTCCTTCGGCAGCGCCTTGCTGTAGAACCACCCCTGAACAAACTGCACCCCGTGACTGCGCAGCCACTCAAGCTGGCCCAAGGTTTCGACGCCCTCGGCGACCATCGCCAGCCCGAGCGCTTTTGCCATCTCAATGATGTGCGGCGTGACTTTTTTGTACTCCAACGCATCAACGAAGGATTTGTCGATCTTCAGGATATCGGCCTCCAGATTTTGCAGGTAGCTCAGGCTGGAATACCCTGTCCCGAAATCGTCGATATAGATGGCATGCCCGGCGCGGCGCAGCTCGGCAAT
>NZ_LR607338.1:1961620-1965522 GCF_902164725.1 Pseudescherichia vulneris
GCCGATCGCCGGTCATCTGTACCCCCTGCACCAGCACCACCAGAATGATCACCGTGCCCACCATCACCTGATCGTTAAAGCGCTGGTAGCCGTAGCGAATAGCGAGATCCCCCAGCCCGCCGCCGCCAATGACGCCCGCCATCGACGAGAAGCCAATCAGCATGACGATGGTGAGGGTGATCCCCGCCAGCAGGGCCGGCAGCGCCTCTGGCAGCAGCGCTTTGGCGATAACGTGCCAGACGCCGCCCCCCATCGACAGAATGGCCTCGATACGGCCATAGTCCACCTCGTCCAGCGCGTTTTCTGTCAGCCGGGCAAAGAAGGGAAACGCGCCGATAGTGATAGGCACCACGGCGGCGGTGCTGCCCAGGGTGGTGCCTATCAGCAGCCGGGTAAAAGGGATCAGGGCAATCAGCAGCACAATAAAAGGCAGCGAGCGGCCAATATTAATTATTGTCCCCAGCACGGCATGGGTTTTAGGCATCGGCAGCAGGCCGCTCGCCCGTGTGACATAGAGTAAAACGCCGATGGGCAGGCCAATCAGCACGGTGAAAAAGGCGGCCAGCGCCACCATGTAGACGGTCTCCAGCGTGCCATTAAGCAGCATCGGCCAAAGTTCATCCCAGCTCATGCTACGCATAGCGGCCTCCCGTTTAAGCCATGCCGTTGTAGAAACAGACGTTCCGCCTGCGGATCGGGCAGCAGCGCCTGGCGCAGGCGCGACCACGGCGTGACCAGCAGATCGGCAATCTTTCCGCTTTCAATCAGCTCGCCGTTCTCCAGCAGCGCCGCATGATCGCAGAGGCTTTTTACTACCTCCAGCTGGTGAGTGATCAGCACAATGGTCAGGCCAAGCTGGCGGTTGATATCCGCCAGCAGGCTCAGCACCGACTGCGTGGTCTCGGGATCCAGCGCACTGGTGGCTTCGTCGCAGAGCAGTACCTGCGGGCGCGCCGCCAGCGCCCTGGCAATACCGACGCGTTGCTTCTGCCCGCCGGAGAGCTGCAAGGGAAAAGCCTGCGCCTTATCGCTCAGCCCAACCAGGTGCAGCAGCTCATCGACCCGCGTCCGGCGCTGCGCTTTGGCAACGCCGGCAATCTCCAGCGGCACGGCAACGTTGTCTGCCACGCTGCGAGCGTGCAGCAGATTGAAGTGCTGAAAAATCATGCCGGTTTGCAGACGGTGGGCGCGCAGGGCCGCTTTATCGAAACCGGTAATGTCGTGCCCGTTGACCAGGATACGGCCATGGGTTGGCCGCTCCAGCAGATTCAGGCAGCGGATCAGCGTGCTTTTACCCGCACCGCTGCGCCCGAGAATGCCGTAAATGGCTCCTTCGGGAACGGTTAACGAGATGTCGTTCAGCGCCGGTCGGCCTGCTCCGGCATAGCTTTTACTCAGCCCTTCAATCACAATCATGACTGCGGTGCGACCGGAATAACCGAGCCGTTATAGTTTTTACGAATAAACTTGGCCACCTGCGGCGAGGTCAGATCCTTCGCCAGCTCTTTGATGCGCGGATCGTTAGCCAGCGCCGGGTTGGTCACCAGAATATTGGCGTAGGGATTATGCTCGGCGCTCTCCAGCCCCAACGCATCTTTAGCAGGCGTCAGGCCCGCCTCCAGCGCATAGTTGCCGTTAATGACCGCCAGATCGACGTCGTCCAGCGAGCGAGGGATCTGCGGGGACTCAATCTCAAGAATTTTGATGTGCTTTGGATTCTCGGCAATGTCCTTCGGCGTGGCGAGGGTAGTGGCCGGATCGGTGAGCTTCGCGTTGAGCTTAATCAGCCCCTGGCTTTGCAGCAGGAACAGGGAGCGGCTCAGGTTGGTAGTGTTGTTCGGTACCGCCACCGTGGCGTTATCTGGAATCGACTTGAGATCTTTATATTTGCGCGAGTAGATGCCCAGCGGTTCAATGTGCACCGTCGCCGCGACGGCAAAGGTTTTGCCCAGCGCTTTCTCCTGATCTTTGAGATACGGAACGTGCTGGAAATAGTTAGCGTCAACGTCGCCGTTAGCCAGCAGCTCGTTGGCATTAACGCCACTGGTCAGCTCCACCACCTTGATGTCCAGCTTCGGATCAAAGGTTTTGATGTAGTTCAGGATTTCCGCGTGCGGCACGGCGTCGGCAGCGATGCGTAACGCTTCCGCATGGGCAGAACCCCATGCCAGAGACAGAGAGAGTGCCAGCCCGGCCAGTTTAAATGCTGCAGGTTTCATGATTTTTATCCTTATCGTTATGTCAGGGGGGTTAATCAGGCAATCAGTTGCTCACTGCGTTCGCGCAGCACGTCCCGGTAGTAACGCTCGGCCACGTCCGGATGGGATCGCAGTCGTCCTTTGAGGTAGTTCCAGCCCACGTCGCGCAGCAGCGGATTGAGCGGATCGCTCTCTGGCCCCTGCGCCTCCTGGGCCAGCCGCTCGGGCAGGGCATAGACCGGTACAACCGCATCCAGCTGTGCGCCGAGGAAGAAAGCGATCGACAGCCGCTCCTGGCCAGCTGCGGGGGAGACCACCCGATGCACCGTGGCGCGCAGATAGCCGTTGGTGGCCAGCTCCAGCAGCTCACCAATGTTCACTACAAAGCTTCCGGCCAGCGGGGCGGCATCCAGCCAGCGGCCCGGAGCGACCTCCACCTGCAATCCTCTCTGCTCATCCTGCAGCAGGAAGCTGAGGAAACCCGAGTCCTTGTGCGCGCCGACGCCCTGCTGGCTCTCCGTGGCAGGCTGGCCGGGGTAACGGATCAGCTTGATATGCTCGTTGGGTTTATCGCCGTACAGCGCATCAAAGGCGTCGGCGGGCAGGTTTAGCGCCTGGGCGAAGGCGCGCAGCAGGCTGAGGGCCATGCGGGTCATTGCTTTTTGCCAGGCGAGCAGGGCAGGCTTCAGCGTCGGCTGCGCCTCTGGCCACAGGTTCGGTCCTTGCAGTCGTTGCCAGCGAGGATCGTCCCCGGCCACGTTCAGCGCCGGACGCTCAGCGCCAATATCAAACTGCTCGCGCCAGTCCGGCTGGCCGCGGGTTAGCTCAGAGGCCGCACGGTTATAGCCGCGAAAATGGGGCGAGTGGATCATGGCGACCTGCTGCTTCTCCGCATCGGAAAGCGCGAAGAAGTGGCGGGCCTCCTGCTGGACGGCGTGCTGCAGAGCGTCGTCCACGCCGTGATTCACCAGATAGAAAAAACCGATATCCCGCGCAGCATTACGCAGCTGTTCCAGAAAGGCGGGACGCTCGTCGGGATCGGAAAAGTGCGACAGGTCAAGAATGGGCAGGCGGGTAGCGGTCATGGCTGGCTCCTCATAGTGGCTTTCTGGCAGAGTGCCCTAACGCCCTATTTTCAACCAATAACCTTCTTTTCTAATTTATGACCGAGCAGGATCACGTGCTTTTGCGAAAAAAGCATAAGGCAGATGTGGCGGGGGAGCGGGCTTGCGGCGGGCCAAAATGATAAGAGCCCTGACTTGAGAAGCCAGGGCTCTTAGGGTACTACTGATATTGCGTTTAACATTAAGGAACTTAATTACATGATACTACTTATGGTACTGCTTTAAATGTACACGTTTAAGGTTCTTCACCTCGGTACTCAAGTACACACCCTTCGCGATATCAACTATTTGATGCGTGGCCTTACTTCCATTGCGATTTAAAACATAACGTTTTAACTCACAACCCATACAACATTAAAACAGAGCCTTACATCATCGCGATTTCGTTCACACCCTGCGATTGTAGAAACTGACTACGTGGCCTTAAAGCGTCATCGGGTAGGCTTGCAACTGATTTACGCTACGCCGACTCTCCCATACAACAATACTTCGTGGCCTTTATCGCATTCATACATTACATCTTAATACCTAACATCTTACTGCTTAACAGCGTTCTCACTAAGCAACGTTGTTATCTATA
>NZ_LR607338.1:1965546-1990720 GCF_902164725.1 Pseudescherichia vulneris
ACTGGCTCAAGAAGCGACCTGTGGCTGAGCGTGCGGCCCTGCTTTAGGCTTTGTCAGGGAGTAAACGTCATAAAACGAAAGCTCGCCCTTTTTCTGCACCATCTGCTGCAGCTGGCTCTTTTGTGCGGCCTCGACCTTAGGCGACTGCATAATGGCCTCGATCAGCTCAGGCGGCACCATACGCGTGTTGTACCACTCGCCGTTATAGCAGACGCGGAAATCGAGCACGTCGATATCCTCATAACGGTAGCGCGGGTAGACGTCGAAAAAGAAGAAGCCGTTCAGCAGGGCGAAAAGCACCACCAGCAGCCAGACGGATCCAGCCAGCGTCTCGGACTGGAGCATCACCGCCAGGGTAGCAAACCAGCCAACATACATGCCGATAAAGAGCCAGGGATGGTTGCGGATAAAGCTAATGCTGAAGCGTGGCCGATTGTCACGCTTCTCGCGAATATTTAGCTCATTAATCGTTTGGGTAAGCAGTCGCTCTATTTCTGTCATTTTTTACCTTTGGGGATCGGACAAAACGCAGGTGAAACAGCCTATTTTACGATCCCCGCCGATAAAAAAAAGTAACAGCCAGGCAACAAAAAAGCATAACAGTTACGCCGAAGCCGCTGGCAGCTTTTTAATAATCCGTGCGGGGTTTCCCGCCACTACCACGTCGTCAGGGATATCGCGGATCACCACGCTGCCAGAGCCGATAACCACATTGTTGCCAATGGTCACGCCCGGGTTTATCACGGCCCGACCGCCGACCCAGACGTTATTGCCAATGGTCACGGGCGCGCCGAACTCTAATCCGCTGTTACGTTCGGTTGCATCAAGCGGATGGGTGGCGGTATAGATATGCACCCCTGGGGCGAACATACAGTTATCGCCAATATGGATAGGGCAGACATCCAGCATCACGCAGTCAAAGTTGGCATAAAAATCGTTGCCGAGAAAAATGTTGTAGCCGTAGTCGCAGCGGAAGTTCGGCTCGATATAGGCATTGCCGCTTTTACCGAGCAGCTCGGCAAGCAGGCCGCGCCGTTCGCTCTTTTCGGTAGGGCTGGAGTGGTTGTACTGGTGCAGCAGCTCCCTGGCACGCAGGCGATCTGCCCGTAATGTTTCATCGCCAGATCGGTAGAGCTGCCCGGCAATCATTTTCTGCTTTTCTGTACTCATGGCTATCTCACTGTTAAACGTAACAGGAACATCCTGGAGGGAGATAGCCTGAAAGAGTATCGCGCTGAGTTGAGTATGTGATTGAGATCACATTACTTTATGAGACAAAAGCCCGGCGCTCAAACCCATCAAAACACGTCTGATAAAGGCGGCGAGAAACGGCTATGACACGGTGCGCAGACTAACGAACAAACTTCCACACGGATGAGGGGATTTTGTCATACAGTTTATTCATGGTCAGTTCAGCCAGGCGATGATCGGCCGCGGAATAAAAGACCGTTAACTCGTTGTCAGACAGTTCGTATTTATTTTTCTCAATCACGCGTTCAAGCGTATCAATTGTCTGACAGCGTCGTAGGCGCATCAAATAATCTACTTTGGTTAAGGGTTTATCAGACATAAATTCACCTATGTATTTGTAATAGTTTTAACAGGACAGACTAACAGGGTTAGCCTTGCTCACATTAACAAAACAGCGAAACAGGCGATTGCCGGATTTGCGCCATTTCTGCAAGTCTTCTGTGCTAATGCCATAGCTACTGAACAGCATGAACGTGTCGTCCAGGTATTCATCGATCTGAGCGATCAGTTTATTATCTTCATTATACTTAATTTTATAATTAAGTGCGAAGGTCGCAATATGCTCAATCAGCTCGTTTAACTGCAAATTGATTGCTGACGTAGGGTCGTTAACCCAGCCGTGATGACTCTCTTCAAGGTTAGACAGGCAATCATGGTACAACGTTTCGCAAAGAAATTTCAGCTGCGCGACATCATGCCTTTTTGGCGAGTATTCGTCCATAACGTATCCCCTTCTAAGTGGCTTTTTTTTTCACATGGAACACCGTTTCGGGATGGATACCTCCTTGAGGTCGGCGTCTAAGCTGCTCTTACGCCTCAATTTAACTATAAGTCACTCTGAAAAAGATTTCCTGGAGCGATTACGAAAAATTACAATTATCCTCTTTTGCTTTCGTTTTTCACTAAGCTATAGGGTTGAACCATGCCTGCCTGTATGTTACCCACTAAGAATAGTCTTACGTTAAGATGCTTTTACTATTAATTAAGAATATCTTCACTTCTTAAGATAATCCCTTAAGCCTTAAGAATTATGCGACTTATATTTGTTACAGAAATTAACGCAATAAACAATAAGCCTTCATGATGATTTTCAGGCGAATAATGAAAAAGGCCGCTTGCGCGGCCTTTGATTCACAAACTCCAGGTTTCAGAGTGGATTAGTGATGCTCAACCGGATGGCTGTGCTCCACGTCTTCAGATTTGCGGCTAAAGCGGCGGCGAACCACCACGAAGAACACCGGTACAAAGAAGACGGCCAGTACGGTTGCGGTCACCATCCCACCCATTACGCCAGTACCTACGGCGTTCTGTGCGCCAGAGCCTGCACCGGTGCTGATAACCAGCGGCATAACGCCGAGGATAAACGCCAGCGAGGTCATCAGGATAGGACGCAGACGCATACGTACTGCCTCAAGCGTCGCCTCGATCAGCCCTTTACCCTCTTTCTCCATCAGATCCTTGGCGAACTCGACGATCAATATCGCGTTCTTCGCCGACAGGCCGATGGTGGTCAGCAGGCCCACCTGGAAGTAAACGTCGTTGCCCAGCCCGCGGAACGTTGCCGCCAGCAGCGCACCGATAACCCCGAGCGGAACAACCAGCATGACCGAGAAGGGAATCGACCAGCTCTCGTACAGCGCTGCCAGACAGAGGAAGACCACGATCAGCGAGATAGCGTACAGGGCAGGGGCCTGGTTACCAGAGAGACGCTCCTGGTAGGACATGCCCGTCCAGTCATAGCCCACGCCCGCAGGCAGCGTGCCTGCCAGCTGCTCCATCATATCCATCGCTTCACCGGTACTCTTACCGGGACCCGCTTCACCAAGGATCTCCATTGACGGCAGACCGTTATAGCGCTCCAGACGCGGTGAACCATACTCCCAGTGCGACGTAGAGAAGGCGGAGAACGGAACCATCTGACCATCGCTACCGCGCACGTACCAGTTATTGATATCGCTTGGCAGCATACGGTATTTGGCCTGTGACATGACGTAGACCTTCTTCACGCGACCGCGGTCGATGAAGTCGTTAACGTAGCTGCCACCCCAGGCGGTACCCAGCGTTGTATTAATATCGCTAATGGAAACGCCCAGCGCCTGCGCTTTCTCCTGATCGATATCGATCTTGAACTGCGGCGTATCTTCTAGGCCGTTCGGACGTACGCCCACCAGCAGATCGGGGTGCTTGGCTACTTCGCCGAGCAGCTGATTACGCGCCTGCATCAGCTTGTCATGGCCGAGGTTGCCCTGATCAATCAGCTGGAAGTCGAAGCCGGTTGCCGTACCCAGCTCAACAATCGCCGGCAGGTTAAAGGCGAAGACCATCGCATCTTTAATCTGTGAGAAACGTGCGCTGGCACGACCCGCAATGGCCGGAACCTTGTTCTCTGCCCCCGCACGCTCTTCCCAGTTTTTCAGCGAGACGAACGCGATACCGGTGTTCTGACCACGACCCGAGAAGCCGAAGCCGTTAACGCTAAACACAGAGTTCACGTTCGCTTTTTCGTCTTTCAGGTAGTAGTCAGTAACCTCATCGAGCACCTTCTGCGTACGCTCCTGAGTGGCCCCTGCTGGCAGCTGCGCCATGGTTAAGAACACACCCTGGTCTTCATCCGGCAGGAACGAGCTTGGCAGACGGACAAACAGGAACGCCATACCCGCAACGATGATGATATAGAGCAGCAGATAACGACCGGTGCTGCGCAGAATATTGCCTACGCTGTCGGTGTAGTGGTGCGTGCTCTTATCAAACATGCGGTTAAACCAGCCGAAGAAGCCTTTTTTGCCTTCGCCGTGGTCGCCTTTGGCGATGGGCTTCAGCATGGTGGCACAGAGGGCTGGCGTCAGGATCAGCGCAACAATAACCGACAGCACCATCGCCGAAACGATAGTAATCGAGAACTGACGATAGATTGCACCGGTCGAGCCGCCGAAGAAGGCCATCGGGATAAATACCGCTGACAGCACAAGGGCAATACCCACCAGTGCGCCCTGAATCTGCCCCATCGATTTCCGCGTGGCCTCTTTAGGAGACAGTCCCTCTTCAGCCATCACACGTTCGACGTTCTCTACTACCACGATGGCGTCATCAACCAGCAGGCCGATGGCCAGCACCATACCAAACATGGTGAGGGTGTTTATCGAGTAGCCGAAGGCGGCAAGGATGGCGAAGGTACCCAGCAATACCACCGGAACGGCAATCGTTGGGATCAGCGTTGCACGGAAGTTTTGCAGGAACAGGTACATTACCAGGAACACCAGCACGATCGCTTCGACCAGCGTTTTCACCACTTCGTTAATGGAGATTTTAACGAACGGCGTGGTGTCGTACGGGTAGACCACCTGCAGGCCTGCCGGGAAGGTCGGCTTCAAGGACTCAATGGTCGCACGTACGGCATTCGCGGTATCCAGCGCGTTAGCACCGGTCGCCAGTTTGATCCCCAGACCAGAGGCGGGCTGACCATTATACTTAGCGATAACGTCGTAGTTCTCACCGCCCAGTTCAATCTCTGCCACGTCACGCAGGCGAACCTGGGAGCCATCCGGGTTTACCTTCAGCAGGATCTTACCAAACTCTTCCGTCGAGGTGAGTCGGGTCTGAGCGATAATCGAGGCGTTCAGCTGCTGCCCTTTCACCGGCGGTGTGCCGCCGAGCTGACCTGCGGCTACCTGGGCGTTCTGCGCCTTAATCGCGTTGATTACATCGACCGGCGTGAGCTGGAAGTTGTTCAGCTTGTTCGGATCCATCCAGATACGCATCGCGTACTGGGCACCAAACAGCTGTACGTCACCGACGCCCGCGGTACGGCTAACCGGATCTTTCACCGTTGCGCCCACGTAGTCAGCGATATCTTCCTGGGTCATCGAGCCATCGGTGTTGATCATCCCCAGCACCATCAGGAAGCTACTGGATGACTTCTCAACGCTGACGCCCTGCTGCTGTACTTCCTGCGGCAGCAGCGGCATGGCCAGCTGCAGTTTGTTCTGCACCTGAACCTGCGCGATGTCCGCATCGGTACCGGAGTTAAAGGTCAGGGTGATCTGTACCGAGCCAGACGAGTCACTGGTGGAGGACATGTAAAGCAGGCCATCGATACCGTTCATGTTCTGTTCGATAACCTGCGTCACGGTATCCTGCACCGTTTTCGCATCTGCGCCAGGGTAGTTTGCTGAGACCGTCACCGCCGGTGGCGCAATCGAAGGATATTGCGCTACCGGCAAGTTGAGGATCGAAAGCGCCCCCGCCAGCATGATAATGATCGCGATAACCCATGCGAAGATGGGGCGATCGATAAAAAACTTAGACATGTCTTAACGGCTCCTGTTTAAGTTAAGACTTCGTTTGTTCTGACTGGGCGCCAGCTGCAGCTTGCTCTTTCTTGTCAGAAGCCTGATCGGTATTTACTTCCTGCACTTTTACCTGCGCGCCCGGCCGAACTTTCTGCAGGCCGGTGACGATCACGCGATCGCCATCTTTCAGGCCGCCGGTGACCAGCCACTTATCGCCAATCGCCTGCGAGGTCTGCACCTGGCGGACTTCAACCTTATCGCCTTCGCCCACGACCATGGCAGACGCCTCACCGCGCGGCGTGCGGGTGATACCCTGCTGAGGAACCAGCAGCGCGTTCGGATTCAGACCCTCTTCCAGACGGGCGCGAACGAACATGCCCGGCAGCAGCGTCTGATCCGGGTTAGGGACGATAGCGCGCAGGGTGATAGAGCCGGTGGTTTGATCCACGGTGACGTCAGAGAACTCCAGGGTACCGGTCTGCGGGAAGGTCGCGCCGTCATTGGTGAGCAGCTCAACTTTCGCTTTGCCGTTCTCCTGCTTCAGGGTGCCTTTCTCCAGCTCCTGCTTCAGACGCAGATAATCATTGCTGGACTGGGTGACGTCCACATAGATCGGATCGAGCTGCTGCACGGTCGCCAGCGCATTTGTCTGGCCGGTCTGCACCAGCGCGCCTTCGGTTACCGACGACTTACCAATGCGGCCGCTGATAGGGGAGGTCACTTTGGTATAGGCCAGGTTGATACGTGCGGTTTCGACGGCGGCTTTGGCGGCCACGACCGAGGCGTTAGCCTGCTGCGCTTCTGCTTGGGCGTTATCGAAATCTTGCTGACTGATGTATTTAGTACCAATCAGGCTCTGGTAGCGCTTAAGGGTAACCTGAGCAATATTTGCCGCGGCCTGGGCGCGCGCTAAATCGCCTTTTGCGCTCTCATAGGAAGCCTGGTAGGTGGCTGGATCGATTTGATAAAGCGAGACACCCGCTTCAACGTCGCTGCCCTCGGTGAAGTTACGTTTCAAAATGATGCCGCTAACCTGCGGTCTGACTTCAGCTACGCGATACGCGCTGGTGCGGCCTGGCAGTTCAGTAGTCATCTGCAGAGGTGCGGATTTGAGTGTCACAATGCCCACTTCTGGCGCTTGCTGTGCGCCTTGTTGAGCCGGTTTATCATCACATCCTGTTAGCGCTAAGCTGCCCGAAAGCATCAGAACGGCCGCCAGAGGGGTAAATCCTCTGTTTTTGTTCATAGGTAAACCTCGAGTGTCCGATTTCAAATTGATCAGTGGATCAAACGCCCACAAACCCATTGCTGCGTTTATATTATCGTCATGCTATGGTACATACATTCATAAATGTATGTAAATCTGACTCCCATAAAATCACCTACATATGGCACGAAAAACCAAACAACAGGCTCTGGAGACGCGTCAGCACATTTTAGATGTCGCCATGCGGCTGTTTTCAACGCACGGCGTCTCCAAGACGTCTCTGGCAGACATTGCGCAGGCTGCGGGTGTCACGCGTGGCGCAATCTATTGGCACTTCAAAAATAAGTCAGATTTATTTGGTGAAATTTGGGAGCTGTCAGAGTCCAGTATTGGCGATCTCGAGCTTGAGTATCAGGCAAAATTCCCTGATGATCCACTCTCAGTTTTACGCGAACTACTGGTCTATATCCTTGAAGCAACCGTTGTCGAAGAGCGTCGCCGGTTAATGATGGAAATCATTTTCCACAAGTGTGAGTTTGTCGGCGAAATGGCCATAGTGCAACAGGCACAGCGTAATTTATGCCTCGAAAGTTACGATCGTATTGAACAGACCCTCAGCCACTGTATTAAAGCGAAAATGCTGCCTGCTAATTTGCTCACCCGTCGGGCAGCCATTTTGATGCGCAGCTACATCTCCGGCATTATGGAGAACTGGCTCTTCTCACCACAAACGTTTGATCTTAAACAGGAGGCGCGTGACTACGTCGCTATCCTGCTGGAGATGTTCCAGCTCTGCCCAACCATGCGGGCAACGCCAGGCCTGCTCAACGCCTGATTTTCCTGCATAACGCCAGGAAATATCCTGGAGGCTATGCGCATTGCTATGTTGTCCCAGACGGGCGTGATATTCTCTGCGCGTGGTCAGTCCCGGCCCGCTTTCCCGTAAAGAAACCATTCATCTAAAAATTATGCTGCACTCCATACGCTCGCAAAATTCGCTCTCCGCTTTTGCCATGGTGCTGGTGCTTATCGTAAGCCTGTTTACGACGGCGTCGTACGCCCGCGCCAGTACCGATCTGCCTGCCCGTGCAGAGGTGCAAAGCCAGCTTGATGCGCTAAATAAGCAAAAAGACCCTACGCCGCAGGACAAGCTCGTCATTGACGATCTGATGCAAACCCTGGATACCCTCGATAAGATCGAGCGGGTCAAGCAGGAGACTACCCAGCTTCGCCAGAAGGTTGCCCAGGCACCGGATAAGATGCGCGAGGCGACGGATGGGCTTAACGCGCTCAGCGATAAAGATAACGATGACGAAACGCGCAAAACCCTGGCGACGCTCTCGCTGCGCCAGCTGGAGTCGCGGGTCTCGCAGCTGCTGGACAATCTCCAGACCGCGCAGAACGATCTCGCGACCTACAACAGCCAGCTGGTAGCGCTGCAAACCCAGCCGGAGCGGGTGCAGAACGCCATGTACGCCGCTTCGCAGCAGCTTCAGCAGATCCGTAACCGCCTGAACGGTACCGGGGCAGGGGAGGGCGCGCTGCGGCCGACCCAGCAGACGCTGCTGCTGGCCCAGCAGGCACTGCTGAATGCCGAGATTGACCAGCAGCGTAAAAGCCTTGAAGGCAACACCACCCTGCAGGATACCCTGCAAAAGCAGCGCGACTACGTCACGGCCAACAGCAACCGTCTGGAGCATCAGCTCCAGCTCCTGCAGGAGGCGGTCAACAGCAAGCGTCTGACGCTGACGGAAAAAACCGCCCAGGAGGCCGTCACGCCGGACGAAACCGCGCGTATCCAGGCCAACCCGCTGGTGAAACAGGAGCTGGAGCTTAACCACCAGCTCAGCCAGCGGCTGATCGACGCCACGGAAAACGGCAACGCGCTGGTTCAGCAGAATATCAAAGTTAAAAACTGGCTCGATCGCGCCCTACAGTCCGAACGCAATATCAAAGAGCAGATCTCGGTGCTGAAGGGGAGCCTGCTGCTGTCGCGCATTCTCTACCAGCAGCAGCAGACGCTGCCCTCCGCCGACGAGCTGGAGGATATGACCAACCGCATCGCCGACCTGCGTCTTGAGCAGTTTGAGATTAACCAGCAGCGCGATGCCCTGTTCCAGAGCGACGCCTTCGTCGGCAAGCTGGAGGAGGGGCACGCCAGCGAGGTAAACGATGAGGTGCACGATGCGTTGCTGCAGGTCGTCGATATGCGCCGTGAGCTGCTCGACCAGCTCAATAAGCAGCTCGGCAACCAGTTGATGATGGCCATCAACCTGCAGGTTAACCAGCAGCAGCTGATGAGCGTGTCGACCAGCTTGCAAGAGGTGCTGACCCAGCAGATCTTCTGGGTGAACAGCAACAAACCGATGGACTGGGAGTGGATCAAGGCCTTCCCACAGGCGGTTAAAGAGCAGTTCCGCACCATGAAAATCACCGTAAACTGGGAGAAAGCTTGGCCTGCGGTCGCCATTGCGTTTCTGGCCGGGCTGCCACTGCTGCTGATTGCAGGCCTGATCCGTTGGCGTCTGGGCTGGCTGAAGCAGTACCAGGCGCGCCTGGCGGATGAGGTGGGCCAGCTGCGTAACGACAGTCAGGGGCACACGCCAAAGGCGATCCTCATCGACCTGATCCGCGCCCTGCCGGTCTGTCTGCTGATCCTGGCGGCGGGGCTGATCCTGCTCACCATGCAGCTCAATATTAGCGAGCTGCTGTGGGCCTTCAGTAAAAAGCTGGCGCTTTTCTGGCTGGTGTTCGGCGTGTGCTGGAAGGTGCTGGAAAAAGACGGCGTTGCGGTAACCCACTTCGGCATGCCGCCGCAGCTAACCAGCCACTGGCGTCGCCAAATCGTCCGCGTCAGCCTGGCTCTGCTGCCGCTGCACTTCTGGTCGGTGGTCTCCGAGCTGTCGCCGCTGCATCTGATGGATGACGTCACCGGGCAGATTGTGATCTTCCTGAACCTGCTGGTGATCAGCGCTCTGGTATGGCCGATGTGCCGCGACAGCTGGCGCGATAAGGAGTCCCACGCCCTGCGCCTGCTGACCGTGACGGTACTCTCTATTGTGCCGGTGGCGCTGATGGTGCTGACGGCAACGGGCTACTTCTACACCACGCTGCGCCTCTCTGGCCGCTGGATTGAGACCGTCTACCTGGTGATTATCTGGAATCTCCTTTACCAGACGGTGCTGCGCGGGCTTAGCGTGGCGGCTCGCCGTATCGCCTACCGTCGTGCACTGGCCCGTCGGCAGAACCTGGTGAAGGAGGGGGCCGAGGGTGCGGAGCCGCAGGAGGAGCCGACCATCGCCCTTGAGCAGGTCAACCAGCAGACGCTGCGTATCACCATGCTGGTAATGGTGGCGCTGTTTGGCCTCGTCTTCTGGGCAATTTGGTCCGATCTGATCACCGTGTTCGCCTACCTCGACAGCATTACGCTCTGGCACTACAACGGCATGGAGGCGGGGGCCAGCGTGGTGAAAAGCGTCACCATGGGTAGCCTGCTATTTGCGCTCATTGCGGCGATGGTGGCCTGGGCGCTGATCCGCAACCTGCCTGGGCTGTTGGAGGTGCTGGTGCTTTCGCGCCTGAAGATGCGCCAGGGGGCGTCCTACGCCATCACCACCATCCTTAACTATGTGATTATCGCTGCGGGTGCGATGATGGTATTTGGCTCGCTGGGCGTATCGTGGGACAAACTCCAGTGGCTGGCGGCGGCGCTGTCGGTCGGTCTTGGTTTTGGCTTACAGGAGATATTCGGTAACTTCGTCGCCGGTATTATTATCCTGTTTGAGCGCCCGGTGCGCATCGGTGATACGGTGACCATCGGCACCTTCTCCGGGACGGTTAACAAGATCCGTATCCGTGCCACCACCATTACCGACTTTGACCGCAAAGAGGTGATCATCCCGAACAAAGCCTTTGTGACCGAGCGCCTGATCAACTGGTCGCTCTCCGATACCATTACCCGCGTGGTGGTGCGTCTTGGGGTAGCCTACGGCTCCGATCTCGATAAGGTGAAGGCGGTGCTGCTGAAGGCGGCGATGGATCATCCGAAGGTGATGCACGATCCGGAACCGGCGGTCTTCTTTACGACCTTTGGCCCGAGTACCCTGGATCACGAGCTGCGCCTCTACGTGCGTGAGCTGCGGGATCGCAGCTACACCGTGGATGAACTGAACCGCACTATCGATCGGCTGTGCCGCGAGAACGGCATCGACATTGCGTTCAATCAGCTGGAAGTGCACCTGCGCAATGCGAAAGGTGAAGAGCTGACCGAGGTAAAACGCGACCTGAACGACGACAACAGCGCGCCTGCTATCGCCTGACCGATTTTAAGAACGCGTATCCTGCAGCGGGACTTTTTTCTCAAAGTCCCGCTTTACTATCTCCAGCGCTTTCAGCACGGTTTCCGGCGCAATAGCGTGCTCTTCCAGCAGCATAATCAGATCCACCGCCAGCTTGACCTCTTCCGGCGCATTTTCCAGCGACATATTCACTCCTTTATTCCCTAGCGCGTTAATCGGGCCAGTACGTTCTCAATCCGCGCCAGTGCGCTGCGACAGCGTGCCAGCCTGCCTTCGAGCGCCACGACGTCGCGCTGTAACGTTTGCTGCTCTTCAAAACCGGTGGCTCTGGCGAGCAGCAGCTCGCGGGCGCGTTTCATCTCCTGAAGACGGCGCTCGTACTGCTGATGCTGTAGCCGCTTGCGCTGCCATTTGGTCACCCCCGGGGAGGCACTGTCCCACTCCCGTAGCGACCAGGTGGCCGTTTCCCGGGTAAGGGCGGCGAGCTGTGACGAGAGATGCTCCGCCAGCCAGGCTACCTGCGGCAGCTGTCCGGCATCCACCGCGTGGCGCAGCGCGGCGAGATTATGGTCAACCTCATCCAGGCAGGCGCGCATTAACGTGCTGCGGGTTTGAAACAGATGGCGGTCAAAGCGTGCGCTGACGGTCGCGTGGTGTGCCAGCGGTGCAGCCCGCTCACGCAGGGAGGCGAGCTGTTTTTCCAGTGAATCTAAAAGCAAAGCCGTTTTCAACAATCTCTCCCCTGTATTCATCAGGGCTATGCTACATTAGCCAAAAAGCCCGATAACGATCCTATTATGCAACGTACTCTGTTAATTATCATCGGCTGGCTGGCGGTTGCGCTCGGCACGCTTGGCGTCGTGCTGCCAGTGTTGCCCACCACGCCCTTTATTCTGTTAGCCGCCTGGTGCTTTGCCCGATCCTCTCCCCGTTTTCACGCCTGGCTGCTCTATCGCTCCTGGTTTGGCGGCTATCTTCGCCACTGGCAGCAGTACCGTGCGATGCCCCCCGGCGCAAAACCCCGTGCCATCGTGATTATCCTCCTGACGTTCGCGATTTCACTCTGGCTAGTTAAGCTGATGTGGGTCCGTTTTCTGCTGCTGGCGATCCTCGCCTGCCTGCTGATATTTATGTGGCGCATCCCGGTCGTTGATAAGGCGGTTGATGAAAAGCAACAAAAGCAGTAAAGCGCACTCAAGCTTATTGCATTTGTCCCGTTCTGCCAGTACATTCGACCGTTTTCGAGCACGGGCACGTTTGGTTAAATGTTAAACAATAGTTACATTAACCTGCAACGCGTGCAGTGAGTATGACCGTTTCTAGCAGGCAAAAAATCCATGACAGCAACTGCGCAGCAGCTTGAGTATTTAAAAGACAGCATTAAAAGCATTCAGGACTATCCGAAACCGGGGATCCTGTTCCGGGATGTCACCAGTTTGCTGGAAGATCCGAAAGCGTATGCTCTCAGCATTGAACTGCTGGTCGCGCGTTTCAAAGACGCAGGCATTACCAAAGTGGTCGGTACCGAAGCCCGTGGCTTCCTGTTTGGCGCGCCGGTCGCCCTGGCGCTGGGCGTTGGCTTTGTGCCGGTGCGTAAGCCGCGCAAGCTGCCGCGTGAAACCATCGCCGAGAGCTACGAGCTGGAGTACGGCACCGACCAGTTAGAGATCCACGTTGATGCCATCAAGCCGGGCGATAAAGTGCTGGTGGTGGACGATCTGCTGGCGACCGGCGGTACCATTGAAGCCACCGTTAAGCTGATCCGCCGCCTGGGTGGTGACGTGACCGACGCTGCCTTTATTATCAACCTGTTTGATATCGGTGGCGAAGAGCGTCTGGCGAAGCAGGGGATCACCTGTTACAGCCTGGTGCCGTTCCCCGGTCACTGATTGCCATCCGTCAGTACACAGTCTCGCTGTTAAGGCGAGGCTGTGATAGCATTGCCCCTCGTATATCCACCTTCCAGCGTTCCAGAGCCTGCCCATGAGTTATCAGGTCTTAGCCCGTAAGTGGCGACCACAAACTTTTGCTGACGTCGTCGGTCAGGAGCATGTGCTGACTGCACTGGCGAACGGCTTATCGTTAGGACGCATTCATCATGCGTATCTCTTTTCCGGTACCCGTGGCGTCGGAAAGACCTCTATTGCCCGTTTGCTGGCGAAGGGGCTGAACTGCGAGACCGGCATCACCGCTACGCCGTGCGGCGTGTGCGACAACTGCCGTGAGATCGAGCAGGGGCGCTTTGTCGATCTGATTGAGATCGACGCCGCCTCGCGTACCAAAGTTGAAGATACCCGCGATCTGCTGGATAACGTCCAGTACGCGCCAGCCCGTGGACGCTTCAAAGTCTACCTGATAGACGAAGTGCATATGCTGTCGCGCCACAGCTTTAACGCCCTGCTGAAGACCCTTGAAGAGCCACCGGCGCACGTCAAGTTCCTGCTGGCGACCACCGATCCGCAGAAGCTGCCGGTGACAATCCTCTCCCGCTGCCTGCAGTTTCATCTTAAGGCGCTGGACGTGGATCAGATCCGCCAGCAGCTTGAGCACATTCTCGACGAAGAGAAGATCCACCACGAACCGCGCGCCCTACAGCTGCTGGCTCGGGCCGCCGACGGCAGCCTGCGCGACGCCCTTAGCCTGACCGATCAGGCGATTGCCAGCGGCGACGGCCAGCTCACTGCCCAAGCGGTGAGCCAGATGCTCGGCACGCTGGACGACGATCAGGCGCTGTCGCTGATTGAGGCGCTGGTGGAGGCCAACGGTGAACGGGTGATGGCGCTGGTTAACGAGGCGGCCGCCCGTGGCGTAGAGTGGGAGGCGCTGCTGGTTGAGATGCAGACCCTGCTACACCGCATCGCGATGGTACAGCTCTCGCCCTCCGCGCTCGGCAGCGATATGGCGGCCATCGAGCAGCGCCTGCGCGAGCTGGCGCGCACCGTACCGCCGGGCGACGTCCAGCTCTACTACCAGACGATGCTGATTGGTCGCAAAGAGCTGCCGTTTGCGCCGGACCGGCGGATGGGCATAGAGATGACCCTGCTGCGGGCGCTGGCGTTCCATCCGCGTATGCCGCTGCCGGAGCCGAGCGTGCCGGCCCAGGACTTCTCTCCCGTTGCCCCGACGGCAGTCCTGACGCCGGATCAGGTGCCGCCATCGCCGCCCCCTGCTGCGCCGCGTAGCGATGCGCCGCTGTCGGACACCACCAGCCAGGTGCTGGCCGCCCGCAGTCAGCTGCAGCGTGCTCAGGGAGCGACCAAAGCAAAAAAGAGTGAACCGGCAGCGGCAACCCGCACGCGGCCGGTGAATAACGCTGCGCTTGAGCGGCTGGCATCGGTCACCGAGCGCATCCAGACGCGCCCGGCCGCCGCCGCCCAGGAGCAAGCGCCGGTAAAAAAAGAGGCCTACCGCTGGAAGACCACTCTGGTTACCGAAGAGGTAAAAGAGGTGGTCGCCACGCCGAAGGCGCTGAAGAAAGCCCTTGAGCATGAGCGGACGCCGGAGCTGGCGCAAAAGCTTGCCGAAGAGTCGATTAAGCGCGATCCGTGGGCAGCAGAAGTCAGTCGGCTCAGCCTGCCTAAACTGGTTGAACAGGTGGCGCTCAACGCGTGGAAAGAGCAGGAGGGGAGCCGTATCTGCCTGCACCTGCGCACTACCCAGCGGCACCTTAACTCCCCCGGTACGCTAAAAGTTTTAGGTGAGGCACTTAACACCCTGTACGGTTCAGCGGTTGAAGTGTCTATCATTGAAGATGATAATCCCGCGATGCGCACTCCCCTGGAGTGGCGTCAGGCGATTTACGAAGAGATGCTTGCGCAGGCGCGCGAGTCGATTATTGCGGATAGCAACATCCAGACCCTGCAACGGTTTTTCGATGCGGATCTGGATGAAGAGAGCATTCGCCCTATTTGATCGTAAGTTTGACTTACGGTTGTCATTTTTAACGTGAATGAAGAGAGAAGCCTATGTTTGGTGGTAAAGGCGGTCTGGGTAACCTGATGAAACAGGCCCAGCAGATGCAAGAAAAGATGCAGCAGATGCAGGAAGAGATTGCGAAGCTGGAAGTCACCGGTGAATCCGGTGCGGGTCTGGTGAAGGTCACCATCAACGGCGCGCACAACTGCCGTCGCGTGGAGATTGACCCAAGCCTGCTGGAAGACGACAAAGATATGCTGGAAGATCTCGTTGCAGCGGCCTTCAACGATGCGGCGCGCCGTATTGAAGAGACTCAGAAAGAGAAGATGGCAGGCGTCTCCTCCGGTATGCAGCTGCCGCCGGGCTTTAAGATGCCGTTCTAATGCAGACCAGTCCGCTGCTGACGCAGCTTATGGAAGCCCTGCGCTGCCTGCCGGGCGTTGGCCCGAAATCGGCGCAGCGCATGGCCTTTACGCTTCTGCAGCGCGATCGCAGCGGCGGAATGCGCCTTGCCCAGGCCCTGACGCGGGCGATGTCGGAGATTGGTCACTGCGCCGACTGCCATACCTTCACCGAGCAGGAAGTGTGTAACATCTGCGCGAACCCGCGTCGCCAGGAGAACGGTCAGATCTGCGTGGTAGAGAGTCCGGCGGACATCTACGCCATTGAGCAGACCGGGCAGTTCTCTGGTCGCTACTTCGTGCTGATGGGGCACCTGTCGCCGCTCGACGGCATCGGCCCGAACGATATCGGGCTCGATCGGCTGGAGCAGCGCCTGGAGCGTGAGCAGCTGAAAGAGGTGATCCTCGCCACCAACCCCACGGTGGAAGGGGAGGCGACCGCCAACTACATCGCCGAGCTGTGCGGGCAGTATGGCGTTGACGCCAGCCGCATCGCCCACGGTGTGCCGGTAGGCGGCGAGCTTGAGATGGTTGACGGCACCACGCTCTCCCACTCGCTGGCAGGACGCCATAAGATCCGCATTTCGTAAAAAAAACGGGGGCATTTTTCTGCCCCCGCTTGAAATCCTGTTCTCCTGGCCCCATTTTCCCCTCAACACCAAATGGCATTGTTGAGGTATTTTTTCGATGAAAGGACAAGAAACACGCGGCTTCCAGTCAGAAGTAAAACAGCTTCTGCATCTGATGATCCATTCTCTCTACTCCAACAAAGAGATCTTCCTGCGTGAGCTTATCTCTAACGCCTCGGATGCGGCAGACAAGCTGCGTTTCCGTGCGTTGTCAAAACCCGAGCTGTACGAGGGTGACGGTGAGCTACGCGTGCGCGTCTCCTTTGATAAAGAGAAGCGTACTCTGACCATTGCCGACAACGGTATTGGTATGAACCGCGACGAAGTGATTGACCATCTGGGTACGATTGCTAAGTCCGGCACCAAAGCATTTCTCCAGTCTATGGGCTCCGACCAGGCAAAAGATAGCCAGCTGATTGGCCAGTTCGGCGTGGGCTTCTACTCGGCGTTTATCGTTGCCGATAAAGTCACCGTACGCACCCGTGCGGCGGGCGACAGCGCAGAGAACGGCGTGTTCTGGGAATCCGCAGGCGAGGGCGACTACACCGTTGCCGATATCACCAAAGAGGATCGCGGGACCGAAATTACTCTGCACCTGCGCGAAGGCGAAGATGACTTCCTCAACGACTGGCGCGTACGCTCGATCATCAGCAAATACTCCGACCATATCGCGCTGCCGGTAGAGATCGAGAAGCACGATGAGCAGGATGGCGAAACCGTCATCAGCTGGGAGAAGATCAACAAGGCCCAGGCGCTCTGGACGCGCAGCAAGTCCGAAATCAGCGACGACGAGTACAAAGAGTTCTACAAGCATATTGCCCACGACTTCACCGATCCGCTGGCCTGGAGCCACAATCGCGTAGAGGGCAAGCAGGAGTACACCAGCCTGCTCTACATTCCGGCCCAGGCACCGTGGGATATGTGGAACCGCGATCACAAGCACGGCCTGAAGCTCTACGTACAGCGCGTCTTCATCATGGACGAGGCTGAACAGTTCATGCCGAACTACCTGCGCTTCGTGCGTGGCCTGATTGACTCCAACGATCTGCCGCTGAACGTCTCCCGTGAAATTCTGCAGGACAGCTCCGTCACTCGCAACCTGCGTAGCGCCCTGACCAAACGTGCGCTGCAGATGCTTGAGAAGCTGGCAAAAGATGATGCCGAGAAATATCAGGGCTTCTGGAAACAGTTCGGCCTGGTGTTGAAAGAGGGTCCGGCGGAAGATAGCGCGAACCAGGAGGCAATTGCCAAACTGCTGCGCTTTGCCTCTACCCATACCGACTCTGCCGAGCAGACGGTGGCGCTGGCGGACTACGTCTCCCGCATGAAAGAGGGCCAGGAGAAGATCTACTACATCACCGCTGACAGCTACGCCGCTGCGAAGAGCAGCCCGCACCTTGAGCTGCTGCGTAAGAAAGGCATCGAAGTGCTGCTGCTCTCCGATCGCATCGACGAGTGGATGATGAGCTACCTCACCGAGTTCGACGGCAAATCCTTCCAGTCGGTGGCAAAAGCCGATGAGTCGCTGGATAAGCTGAACGACGAGGTAGACGAAAGCGCGAAAGAGGCCGAGAAAGCGCTGGAGCCGTTCGTGGAACGCGTGAAAACCCTGCTGGGCGACCGCGTGAAAGAGGTACGCTTTACTCATCGCCTGACCGATACGCCGGCGATCGTCACAACCGACAACGACGAGATGAGCACCCAGATGGCGAAGCTGTTTGCCGCTGCGGGCCAGGCCGTGCCGGACGTGAAGTACATCTTCGAACTTAACCCGGATCACGTTCTGGTGAAGCGCACCGCCGATATTCAGGACGAAGCTCAGTTCAAAGCATGGATTGAACTGCTGCTGGATCAGGCCCTGTTTGCCGAGCGCGGCACGCTGGAAGATCCGAACCAGTTTATCCGCCGCATGAACCAGCTGCTGGTTTCTTAATCGCTCTACACACCGTTCCCTCTTGCCCCCGGCAAGGGGGAACGATTCAGCTGCTCAACTTCCCGCCGAACCCGCCTGCATAAGCCTCGCTTCCTTGTGGTGATACTGACTTTAGTGGTATGGTTTTCGCTTCAAACAACGTTGTATACCTGTCATCACTTATCTGGGTATAAAAATTCAAAACGTAGAGGAATTACGCAATGCGTATCATTTTGCTCGGCGCTCCGGGCGCAGGTAAAGGCACTCAGGCTCAGTTCATCATGGAGAAATACGGTATTCCGCAGATCTCCACCGGTGACATGCTTCGCGCCGCGGTTAAATCCGGCAGCGAGCTGGGCAAACAGGCTAAAGACATCATGGATGCTGGCAAGCTGGTGACTGACGAGCTGGTTATCGCGCTGGTAAAAGAGCGTATCGCCCAGGAAGATTGCCGTAACGGCTTCCTGCTGGACGGTTTCCCGCGCACTATTCCTCAGGCTGACGCAATGAAGGAAGCCGGTATCAACGTTGATTACGTGCTGGAGTTCGATGTGCCGGACGATCTGATCGTCGATCGTATCGTAGGCCGTCGCGTTCATGCTGCCTCTGGCCGCGTCTACCACATCAAATACAATCCGCCGAAGGTGGAAGGTAAAGACGACGTGACCGGCGAAGAGCTGAGCACCCGTAAAGACGATCAGGAAGAGACCGTGCGTAAGCGCCTGGTGGAGTACCATCAGCTGACCGCGCCGCTGATCGGCTACTACCAGAAAGAGGCTGAAGCTGGCCACACCAAATACGCGAAGGTTGATGGCACCCAGGCCGTTAGCGCCGTTCGCGCCGAGCTGGAAACCATTCTTGGTTAAGACCTCTCGGCTAAGAGCCCTCGGTTAAGCCTGCTTTCCCCGGTGCCTGCGCCGGGGATGTTCTTCCCCCATTTCCCCCAAGCTTTTCCCTTTCGCAGCAATGGGTTTCGTTTACGCCCGTTTCAGTTACAATTCTCACAGATAAATTTCTCAAGCTTAAATGAATACGAGGCGCGAATGAGTCACGCGAAAACCGGCATCCTGCTGGCGAATCTGGGCACACCCGATGCTCCCACCCCCGCAGCGGTCAAACGCTATCTTCGCCAGTTTTTAAGCGATCGACGCGTAGTGGATACGCCGCGACTGCTGTGGTGGCCGCTGCTGCGCGGCGTGATCCTGCCGATTCGCTCGCCGCGCGTGGCGAAGCTCTATCAATCCGTGTGGATGGAGGAGGGCTCGCCGCTGATGGTCTACAGCCGTCGCCAACAGCGGGCGCTGGCTGCTCGGCTGGCTGACGTGCCGGTGGCGCTGGGGATGAGCTACGGCTCGCCCTCGCTGGAGAGCGCGGTAGATGAGCTGATCGCTCAGGACGTAGAACACATTGTGGTTCTGCCGCTCTATCCGCAGTACTCCTGCTCAACCGTGGCCGCGGTCTGGGACGAGCTGGGGCGTATTCTGCAACGTAAGCGCAGCATTCCCGGTATCTCATTGATCCGTGACTATGCCGACAACCGGTCGTACATTGACGCGCTGGCTAACAGCGTGCGCGCCTCCTTTGCCCGCCACGGCGAGCCGGATCTGCTCCTGCTCTCCTATCACGGCATTCCCCAGCGCTATGCGGAAGAGGGCGACGTCTATCCCCAGCGCTGCCGCGATACCACCCGCGAGCTGGTTTCGGCCCTCGGCGTGCCGCCGGAGAAGGTGATGATGACCTTCCAGTCGCGCTTTGGCCGCGAGCCGTGGCTGACCCCCTATACCGACGAGACGCTGAAGATGCTCGGCGAGAAAGGCGTAAAGCATATTCAGGTCATCTGTCCGGGCTTCTCCTCCGACTGTCTGGAGACGCTGGAGGAGATTGCGGTGCAGAACCGGGAATTTTTCCTCGAGGCGGGCGGGGAGAAATATGAATATATTCCTGCGCTTAATGATTCTGCCGATCATATTGATATGATGCTGGACCTGACGGCCCCCTACCGCTAATCGCGCCCGGTGCCGGGAGTGTGCTACCATTCCCGGCCCAATTGGTCATTCGTAGCAAACGTGCATGAAATTTCCCGGTAAACGCAAATCCAAACACTATTTTCCTGTTAACGCCCGCGATCCGCTTCTGCAACAGAGCCAACCGGAGAGCGATGCCAATGCCTCATGGGTGGTCGGTATCGATCAGACGCTGGTGGATATTGAAGCCAAAGTGGACGATGCGTTTATCGAGCGCTATGCCCTCAGCGTCGGGCACTCGCTGATCATCAGCGACGAGGCCGCCGATGCGCTCTACAAAGAGCTGGTTCGCGACAACCTCATCACCCACCAGTTTGCTGGCGGCACTATCGGCAACACCATGCACAACTACTCCGTGCTGGCGGATGACCGCTCGGTGTTGCTGGGCGTAATGTGCAGCAACGTCGAAATCGGCGGCTACGCCTACCGCTACCTCTGTAACACCTCCAGCCGTACCGACCTTAACTATCTGCAGGGCGTTGACGGGCCGATTGGCCGCTGCTTTACGCTGGTCGGCGAGGCGGGGGAGCGCACCTTTGCTATCAGCCCTGGCTATATGAACCATCTACGCCCGGAGAGCATTCCCGAGTCGGTGATTGCCGGAGCCTCCGCGCTGGTGCTCTCCTCTTATCTGGTGCGCTGCAAGCCAGGCGAGCCGATGCGTGAGGCGACCATGAAGGCGGTGGAGTACGCCAAAAAGCACAACGTGCCGGTGGTGCTGACCCTCGGCACCAAGTACGTGATTGCCGATAACCCCGAGTGGTGGCGCGACTTCCTCAAGGAAAACGTCTCGATCCTCGCGATGAACGAGGAGGAGGCCGAAGCGCTGACCGGGCTGAGCGACCCGCTGCTGGCCTGCGATAAGGCGCTGGACTGGGTTGACCTGGTACTCTGCACCGCCGGTCCGGTCGGACTGTACATGGCAGGCTTTACCGAGGAGTCGGCGAAGCGTAAAACCCAGCATCCGCTGCTGCCGGGAGCTATCGCTGAGTTTAACCAGTACGAGTTTAGCCGGGCGATGCGTCACCAGGACTGTGAACAGCCGCTGCGTATCTTCTCCCACATTGCACCGTACATGGGCGGGCCGGAGAAGATCATGAATACCAACGGCGCGGGCGATGGCGCACTGGCCGCGCTGCTGCACGATATCACTGCCAATAATTTCCACCGCAGCAACGTGCCTAACTCCAGCAAGCATAACTACACCTGGCTGACCTACTCATCGCTGGCTCAGGTGTGTAAGTACGCTAACCGCGTTAGCTACCAGGTACTGAACCAGCACTCGCCGCGTCTGACGCGTGGCCTGCCGGAGCGGGAAGATAGCCTGGAAGAGTCCTACTGGGAGCGTTAATAGCGAGCCCGCCAGCGGCGGGCTTGAATTTCTCTGTTAAAGGCACGGTATTATTTAGCGGCTGCGTAAAGAAATGAAAAAATCCCGATAAACAGAGTGGGATTATGCCAGAATAAGACCGTGTTTAACTACCGAGGACAATTTTTCATCCACACTGAGGAAAAGCAACAACGTGGATAAGTTGTAAAATTATGAACAAGATGTTCGCACCCATAATGATTATTCGCTCCTGCCTTCACACTGAATCCCACTGTTCGATCTGCGACCAGCACTGGCGCTCTGCGCTATAGTTCCGCTCTCTCCTTTTACTCAAAATTTAATTTTACTCTGCTAACACGCCTATTTTTGCGTGGCGGATATCTGTTTCTCATTAAGGAGAGAAATTATGCGCTATTGGATTTTATTAGCCCTGGCCATCGTGGCTGAAATAACCGGCACGCTGTCGATGAAATGGGCCAGCGTCAACGATGACAAAGCAGGATTTATTTTTATGCTGGTGATGATCGCCCTGTCATATATTTTCCTGTCATTTGCCGTAAAACGCATTGCCCTGGGCGTTGCCTATGCCATCTGGGAGGGCCTGGGTATTTTATTAATTACGCTGTTTAGCGTGGTGCTGTTCGATGAAACCTTATCGGCGATGAAAGTTGTAGGCTTACTCACTCTGGTAACAGGCGTTGCGCTGATCAAATCCGGCACGCTGGCACGCAAGGAGCAGCAGCATGACTACGTTTAATATGGTGCATATTGCCTGGCTGGCGCTGGCGATTGGTTTAGAGATCGTTGCCAACATCGCCCTTAAATACTCCAATGGCTTTCGTCGGCCTCTGCACGGTGTAGTGTCTCTTGTTGCCGTGCTGGCCGCGTTTAGTGCCCTGTCGCAGGCGGTGAAGGGTATTGATCTCTCCGTCGCCTATGCGCTATGGGGCAGTTTTGGCCTGGTCGCTACCGTGGCAGCAGGTTGGGTACTGTTTGGTCAGCGACTGAACCGAACGGGCTGGCTGGGTGTAGCCTTGCTAACCGCAGGCGTGGTGCTCATCAAGCTGGCCTGATGAAAAATGCGCAGGCTCGCATGACGATCGTGAAAGTTCTTCATGTTGAATGAAATTAAATCACTTTTACTCCCGCAGTGACTCAGGCATAAAGTGATCATGTTATTAACAATAGATCATACAGATTACGATGAATAACGCGATTACATTTAACGTGAAGAGCCTCCGCTTCGACGAGAATTATAATCCCTCGGAGAGCACGCGTATCACCACTAACTTTGCTAATTTAGCGAGAGGTGAGAAACGCCAGGATAATTTGCACAATGCCTTAACGATGATCGAGAATCGGTTCAACGCCCTGGCACATTGGGACAATCCCAAAAGCGATCGCTACGCCGTTGAGCTGGACATCATCTCTGTCGAAATGAATATTGCGGTTGCAGGCAAGCGCAATGCTTTTCCGGTAATTGAAGTGTTGAAAACCACGATTGTCGATCGTAAAACGGATGCGCGCTTTGAAGGGATCGTAGGCAATAATTTCTCGTCTTACGTTCGCGACTATGATTTTAGCGTCCTGCTGTACGAGCATAACAAAAGCGGTGCGGGATTTAGCACGCCGGATAACTTTGGCGACCTGCACGGCAATATATTTAAGCGGTTTGTTGAATCAGATTGCTACAAAGAGAAATTTACCAAAGCGCCGGTGATCTGCTTAAGCGTATCGAGTAAAAACGTCTATCAGCGGACGGGCAATCAGCACCCGGTACTGGGCATTGAGTATCAGCAGGACAGTGCCTCCCTGACCGATCGCTATTTTGCCAAAATGGGGCTGCAGGTGCGCTTTTTCATGCCGCAGGGTAGCGTTGCACCGCTGGCGTTCTATTTTGCGGGCGATCTGCTGCGTGACTACAGCGATCTGGAGCTTATCAGCACTATCAGCACGATGGAGACATTCCAGAAGATTTACCGGCCGGAGATCTATAACGCTAACTCAGCGGCAGGAAATGTCTATCAGCCCAGCCTGAACTACCGGGACTATTCGCTTACGCAAATTGTTTACGATCGAGAAGAACGCAGCAGGCTTGCGATTGAGCAGGGACGGTTTACCGAAGAGCACTTCATCAAACCTTACCAAAGCCTGCTAGAGCAATGGTCTGCTCAGTCCGTTCTTTGATTAACGATAACTATAAGGTCACCTGCTATGAAAAAATTATTACCCACTTCCACTGCGGGCAGCTTGCCCAAACCGGCCTGGCTCGCACAACCTGAGACCCTGTGGTCTCCCTGGAAATTGCAGGGTGACGAGCTGATCGAGGGCAAGCAGGATGCGCTGCGGTTGGGGCTGCAAGAGCAAGAGCAGGCGGGGATTGATATCGTCAGCGACGGCGAGCAAACCCGGCAGCACTTCGTCACGACGTTTATTGAGCACCTTAGCGGCGTTGATTTTGAAAAACGCGAGATCGTTAAGATCCGTAATCGCTATGATGCCAGCGTCCCGTCCGTAGTGGGTGAGGTAAGTCGCCAAAAGCCGGTGTTCGTTGAGGATGCCAAATTCTTACGTCAGCAGACCGATAGACCGATTAAATGGGCCCTGCCGGGGCCGATGACAATGATCGATACGCTCTATGATGGCCACTATAAAAGCCGTGAAAAGCTGGCCTGGGAGTTCGCCAAAATTCTTAATCAGGAAGCCAAAGAGCTGGAAGCGGCAGGGGTGGATATCATTCAGTTTGATGAGCCCGCGTTTAACGTCTTTTTTGATGAGGTCAATGACTGGGGCATTGCGGCGTTAGAAAGAGCCATTGAAGGACTCCAGTGCGAAACCGCCGTGCATATCTGCTATGGCTACGGCATCAAAGCCAATACCGACTGGAAAAAGACGCTGGGCTCCGAGTGGCGTCAATATGAAGAGATCTTCCCTAAGCTGCAAAAATCTAACATCGATATCGTCTCGCTGGAGTGTCAAAACTCTCACGTGCCAATGGAGCTCATTGAGCTTATTCGCGGCAAAAAAGTGATGATTGGCGCGATTGATGTGGCAACCAATACCATTGAGACACCGGAGCAGGTCGCCGAGACGCTGCGCAAGGCGCTTCAGTTCGTCGACGCCGATAAGCTCTATCCCTGCACCAACTGCGGCATGACGCCGTTGTCTCGTCGCGTCGCAAGAGGAAAGCTCAATGCGTTAAGCGCAGGCGCAGAGATTGTGCGTAGAGAGTTGCTGGCTAAATAAGGTAGTTAAAACACGTGCGAGGAAGACATAGTTAACCTGGAGTTAACTATGTCTAATAAACGTAGGTCTGGTCACCGCGGCCACGGTTAGCATACCGATTTGTTCGTTACCAGCATCAACGCCTCGCGTAAAATTGCCTGCTGAAACTCTCCAGACGATAGCTTCATTCTGACAATCAGCATCAGCTGGATCTCTTTGAATGTCAGGTTCTTACCAGACTTAAGCAACTCTGTTGAGATCGATCCGATCGCTTCCTCCGGACTGGCATATTCAGGTTGCAAAACAATCGCTGAGCCACCGTGAGCCGCTTCGACAAATATTTGGCAAGTGGTTGTACCTTTGATGTTATCAGAGGTTATTTTGTTCATTATGTGCCTTAACTGCATTGACTAGCGGGCTATTCTTCCTCGAATAACGCGGCTTAAATTTGATATCTGTCGTGCCAATGCTGTGAGATGTCCTTGCGAAAAATCGCACACAAGCGCTATCGAGCGCGCTGCATTAGACTAGATGGAAACATGTGAAAGCTGCTTAATCAGCTTATTGGGGATGAGGTGCACCCGCATCGATTCGAGGGCAACAAACCTGCTAGAGGATGTGGTCTGGACGATCACCAGACATCCTCATCTTAACACCTTTCTAAGCTTTAGGTGAAATCTTTACATGTTGTTT
>NZ_LR607338.1:1991179-1992979 GCF_902164725.1 Pseudescherichia vulneris
TTGCAATGCGTCGTTTCATGATTTGGCTAACCGCAGCCAGATGAGAAAAGCGCAGGCGCTGACAAATGCGCCAGCTAAACAAACCGCCTGCCAGCCAAAGCAGGCGTAAAGCTGGGTGGCAACAATCGCTCCTGTTGCACTGCCTATCGAGTAAAAACACATATACGCACCCACCAACCGACTTGCGGCCTCTGGCCGGGCAGCGATAAGGGTGCTCTGGCTTATTACGTGAACGGTTTGCACGGCAAAGTCCAGCATGATGATACCCACGACGAGCCACACCAGTGATGTTTCGGTATACGCGATGGGAAGCCATGAGAGTGCCAGCAATGCCAGGGCTGATCCGGTCGCGCGTTTTCCCCAGCCCCGGTCTGCCCATGCCCCCGCCTTCGCCGCCGCCAGTGCACCGGCAACACCCGCCAAACCAAACATGCCTATCTGGGTATGCGACAGTGATAGGGCGCTGAGCGGCAAGACCATAGTGGTCCATAGCATGCTGAAGGCAGCAAAGATAAGCAGTGCAAAAACGCCCCCCTTTCTCAATTGCGGCTCAGTCATAAACAGGCGGAAAGCAGACGCCAGCAGAGAGAGATAAGAAGGGGCGTGCGGCAGGGGCGGCGTAGCGGGCACCCCTTTCGCCACGATGCATGCGATGAGCAACATCAAAAAGGCAGCGGTAAGATAAACGGCCCGCCAACCGGCAATATCGGCGATGCTGCCAGAGATAAAGCGGGCCAGCAGGATCCCCAAAACAATGCCGCTCGTCACCGTACCCACGACCTTACCGCGTCGCTGGGGGACAGCCAGTATTGCAGCCCAGGCAACCACAAGCTGTACCACCACCGCCATCAGGCCAATAAAAAGCACCGCGCACAGCAGGGTGACAAAATTGGGGGATAACCCCGCCACGATCAAAGCCAGCATCGAAAGTAATAGCAGCGTGACGACCAGGGTTTTTCGCTTAACGCGATCGCCGAGTGGAACCAGGAAAATCAATCCGGCGGCATAGCCGACCTGGGTCACGGTCACCACGCTGCCGATCATCCCAGCAGGAACCTGTAGGCTGAGGGCGATGGACTCAAGCAAAGGCTGAGCAGAATAGACATTCGCCACCGCCAGCGCACAGGTCAGCGAGAATAAAAATATGATCCAGGGTTTCAGCACTGGCGCATCGACAGCAGGCGCTGCTAGCGCCGCATCAGAATTCAACTCTGCCTTACATTCCATTTCGCTCTCGCATTCTGGTTTCTTTTTAAAACTACATGCGCGTAGAAATAGCACCGGTGGTTTTTTTTTGCAACCGATTTAGGGTGCCCCTATACTGGCGTCTGTTAACAGGCAAGCTGAGAGAGAGCAGATGGCAAAACAGGAATCCCTTCGAACCAGTGAATGTCCGGTTGCCAGAACGTTGGAGTCGATTGGTGAACGCTGGTGTCTGATGATTATCAGGGAAGCGTTTGACGACGTGCGCAGGTTCAGCGAGTTTCAAAAGAATCTGGGACTGGCTAAAAACATTCTCGCGTCTCGCCTGAAACAGCTGGTGGATATCGGCGTGTTTGAGATCTGCCCGGCCTCAGACGGCAGCGCATACAATGAGTATGTTCTCACCGAAAAGGGGCGAGCTATTTTTCCTATCGTGGTCGCGATGCGGCAGTGGGGGGAGCGCTATATGTTTGACGACGGTGAGGCGCACTCTGTCTTACTGGATAACGCCAATGGACAGCCCATTCAGCCGCTGGAAGTGTGTTCCTCCGACGGGAAAAAGCTGGAGCCAACCGACTGCCATGTTTTTAAATATTC
>NZ_LR607338.1:1993017-2005477 GCF_902164725.1 Pseudescherichia vulneris
GATCGCCTGTTCCACCCGGCGCTTCTCACTCAGCGCTGCGATATCCTTTGGGCTCGTCCGGCAGCATCCGCCAATGAGTTTCGCGCCAGCCTCTAACCACTGTGGCAAATACCCCACCAGGGATGCGCATGAACCGCCGTGAGCATGCCACTCTTTTGTGGTCGCGTCGTAGGTTTCACCGGAGTTAGGATAGACAACCAGCGGTAGCGCGGTCAGGCTGTGCAGATGTGTTAGCGCTGCGGTCGTTTTCTCCAGCGCAATGCAGTTAATCCCCAGCGCAACGATTTGCGAATAGTTTGCCAGCGCGTCCACGACCTGGGCGAGAGATGTGCCGTCACTCAGGTGGCTCTCGTCACGTAGGGTAAATGAGAACCACGCCTGCGCCTGCGGATAATCCAACAGCAGGTCTGCCAGTGCCTCTATCTCTGCAAACGAGGGTAAGGTTTCACAGGCCAGCAGATCTGCACCTGCATTCAGCAACGCTTCAATCCGCGGACGATGAAACGCCTGAAATTCTTCGGCGCTACGCACGTAGTCACCGCGATACTCAGAACCATCGGCCAGATACGCGCCGTAAGGTCCCACAGAGCCAGCCACAAGCAGCGGACCCGCGCTGGCCTTTTCCGCCTGGTAAATTTCACGCCCCTCCTGCGCCAGCGCCACGCTGTGCGCAATAAGCGATCTCGATTGCGACTCGGTCAGCCCGCGAGCCGCAAAGCCAGCAGGCGTGGCCTGGTAACTGGCGGTAATCGCTACCTGTGCGCCCGCGCGGAAGTAATCCAAATGTACGTCGCGAATGAGCTGCGGGTTTTCCATTAATACTTTGGCGGACCAGAGATTATCGGCAAGGTTGCATCCGCGCGCTTCCAGTTCGGTGGCCAGAGCGCCATCAAGGACAATAAAGGGATGGCTTTTAAGCAGCGCGGTAAGGGGATTAATCTGCGGCATAGTCAGCCTCCGTCGAGTTGGTTTTATGAGTGAGAAAATAGGTGCCGTAGCAAAGGGCAACAAAAGGCAGACCACAGTAAAGCGCAATGCGTTGGTCTGGATCGAACGCCAGACCGACGCAGGCCAGCAGACAGAGCACGAATCCCAGCACAGGCACCAGCGGATACCAGGGTGCGCGGTATTTTAGATCGTGCAGCGGCTTGCCCGACTGTAAATGCCGGCGACGAAAGATAAAGTGTGATGCGCAGATACTGAGCCATACGGCCACGACGGCAAAGCCTGAAATGGCGCTGAGGGCAACGAATACGGTGTCAGGCGCGATAACGCTAGACAGCAGCGCCAGCAGGCCACCCAGCATAGAGACAGTCAGCGCGACCAGCGGCACGCCGTTCTTATTGACGCGGGCAAAACAGCTCGGCAACGTTTTTTCATTAGACAGCGACCACAGCATGCGGCCCGATGCATAGAGGCCGGAGTTTGCCGCTGAGAGAATAGCGGTAAGGATGACGAAGTTAAAAATATCCGCCGCATAGGGAATGCCAATTTTTTCAAAGACGAGCACAAACGGGCTCTTCTCGACGCCTGCTACCTGCATCGGAATAAGCGCCGCCAGGACAAAAACGGTCCCGATAAAAAAGATGATCAGTCGGGCAATGGTGGCGCGGATCGCTACCGGGATCGCGTGGTGTGGATTTTCCGTTTCGCCTGCCGCGATACCGATAAGCTCAGTACCCGAGAAGGCAAAATTGACCGCGACCATTGTCATCAGAATGGGCAAGCCGCCATGGGGAAACCAGCCCCCGCTGGTGAGGTTGGTCAGCCCCGGCGAAGGTGAGCCATCCTTCATAGTGATAAAACCGAAAATCGCCCCGCAGCCTAAGATAATGAAAACGATAATGGTCGCGACTTTAATGAGTGAAAACCAGAACTCACCTTCGGCAAAAAAGCGCGTTGAAATCGCGTTAAGCGAAAAAATCACTACGCAAAACAGGGCGCTCCATATCCAGACGGGAATATGTGGAAACCAGTACTGCATACAGAACCCGGCGGCGGTAAAGCTGGATCCCAACGCAACTGTCCAGGTGAGCCAGTAGAGCCATGCTACGGTATAACCCGTTGCCGGGCCAATATAGCGCGCCGCGTAGACATGAAAAGCACCTGTTACCGGCATCGCCACGGAAAGCTCGCCAAGGCACTGCATCACCAGCCAGACGACCAGCGCCCCAATCAGGTAAGCCAGCAGCGTTCCCGCTGCGCCTGTCGTAGAGATGATGTATCCCGTATTAAAAAATAACCCTGTGCCAATCACGCCACCCAATGAAAGCATAATCAAATGACGGGTTTTCATGGTTCGCTTAAGCTGCCCATTCTCTTGCTGCGTATGCATATCACCTTCTAAACGTATAGATGTCTAAATGTCCGTTTGAAAGGGCTTTATACCCTGATTGTTAACAAAATGCCAGCGGCAGGCGGGTATCTNGGGAAGGGCACGGTTGGAAGAAAACGCCCCGGAGGTGCATGACCTACCGGGGCGACGGTTTATCCGGTGACCGCCTCTTCCACCGGGCGCTTCTCAATCAGCGTCAGCATGGTGTTGGCGATCTCACGTTCGCCCATCACTACCTGATTCGCGCCGCGCTCGGTGATGTAGTCCACCTCGTCGTCATAGTGGGCGCGGGCGATAATCTCAATGTTCGGGCACTTCTGCCGGGCGGTAGCCACTACTTCACCGGCCTCGTAGCCGTTAGGAATGGTCAGCAGCAGCCAGCGGGCGCAGTCGAGGTGCGCCAGGTTCATGATCTCTTCGTTAGCCGCGTTGCCCAGCACCGCACGAATACCGCGCTCGCGGAGCTCATCCACTCGGGTACGTGAGGTTTCGATCACCACCAGCGGAATACCCTGCGCCATCAGCTTTTCACCCAGCAGGCTGCCTACGCGGCCAAACCCTACCAGCAGGGCGTGGTTGCAGATATCCACCGGGATCTGCTTCTCCTCTTCGGTGGCCTCTTCCAGCGTCTGCTCATCAAGGGTTTCGGTCTTGTCGAGGTACTTCTCCAGCAGGGTGAAGAGGATCGGGTTGAGCATAATCGAGAGGATCGCCCCGGCCAGCACCAGGTTCTGCCCAGTCTGCGGCAGGAGATCCAGCGCCATGCCCAGACCTGCCAGGATAAAGGCGAACTCACCAATCTGCGCCAGGCTGGCGGCGATGGTGAGTGCGGTACGCGGCGAGTGACCAAACATGCGCACCAGGAAGAAGGCGGCAATGGATTTACCAAAGATGATGATCGCCAGCGTTCCGGCAACGGCCAGCGGCTCATCGATCAGGATTTTCGGATCGAACAGCATCCCAACGGAGACAAAGAAGAGAACCGCAAAGGCGTCGCGCAGGGGCAGGGTGTCGTGCGCGGCACGGTGGCTCAGTTCGGATTCGTTCAGCACCATACCGGCAAAGAAGGCACCGAGGGCAAAGGAGACGTCGAACAGCTCGACCGCACCAAAGGCGATGCCCAGCGCCAGGGCCAATACCGCGAGAGTAAATAGCTCCCGGGATCCGGTGGCCGCGCTGCGGGCCAGGATCCACGGCACAAGGCGACGACCGACCAGCATCATGATGGCGATAAAGGCCACCACCTTGCCGATGGTGATACCCATATCCAGCGACAGCGTTGCCAGCCCGACGTTACCCTTTTCAAGCATGCCGGCCACGGCGGGGAGCAGTACCAGGGTTAACACCATGACCAGATCTTCTACGATCAGCCAGCCAATGGCGATCTGGCCGCGTTGACTGTCGATAAGCTGCCGCTCTTCAAGCGCGCGCAGTAGCACCACGGTACTGGCGGTGGAGAGACAGAGTCCAAAGACGATACCGGTCATTAATGGCCAGTCCATCATGGCGGAGAGCGCCATACCCAGCAGCGTCGCCACAGCAATCTGTGCGATAGCGCCGGGAATGGCGATGGACTTTACCGCCATCAAATCCTTCAGTGAAAAATGGAGGCCTACGCCAAACATCAGCAGGATCACCCCCAGCTCGGCCAGCTCAGGTGCCAGCTTGGTATCGGCCACGAAGCCAGGTGTAAAAGGACCGGCGAGCACGCCCGCTAACAGATAACCCACCAGCGGAGAAATACGCAGTTTGTTGGCAATCATGCCGAGGATAAAAGCGAGCACAAGGCCGCCTACAATGGTGGTGATAAGCGGTGTGGCGTGATGCATTCCGTCTCCTTTCGCGGTAGTGGATCCATTTCTGGTCAAAAAACCAGAAGCCCGAGTTACAGTCTATGACAATTTTAATCATTATGTTTATGAATAATTGTTGAATATTGAGGAAAAGCACGCTCTGGAGCAAAAAAAGGGGTTGAGAGGGGATTAGCGCAGTGATGGCCTTGCAGGTGTTATGGCGTGGGCAACGCAGGCGGCCAAAGTTTGCCTTTGGCCGCCGTGGAATCAGGCTTTATGACGGTTATCAGGTAGGAATATGGTTAACATCCCTAAAAGTGGTAGAAAAGCACAGATTTTGTAGACTACAAAAATACTGGTATGGTCGGCGACCAGCCCCAGCACTGCTGCGCCAAGCCCGCCCATGCCAAACGCAAAGCCGAAAAACAGTCCAGAAACCATGCCAATACGGCCCGGCAGCAGCTCCTGGGCATAGACCAGAATGGCCGAGAAGGCGGAAGCGAGGATAAAACCAATAATCGCGGTTAAAACGCCGGTCCAGTAGAGGGATGCATAGGGTAAAATCAGCGTAAACGGGGCAACACCGAGGATAGAGCCCCAAATAACGTATTTACGGCCAATCTTATCCCCAACAGGGCCGCCAATCACGGTACCTGCTGCTACAGCCAGCAGGAAGGCAAACAGGTGAAACTGGGCGTTTTGCACCGATAAGCCAAATTTTTGCATCAGATAAAAAGTGTAATAGCTGCTGATACTCGCCATATAGAAGTATTTCGAGAAAATCAGCATCAGCAGGATGCTTACCGCCAGGATAACCTTATTACGCGGCAGCGGGCTGCGCTCAATAACGGCTTTTCGTCCTTTGTTGACCCGATGCTGGGCAGCGTACCAGCGGCTAACCTGGGACAGCACGACGATAGCCAGCAGCGCGGCCAGCACAAACCAGCCCACGTTACCCTTGCCGTAGGGGGCGATGATCAGCGCCGCCAGCAGCGGCCCGAGCGCACTGCCAAAGTTGCCGCCCACCTGGAAGATGGACTGGGCCAGACCATGTCGGCCACCGGAGGCCATACGCGCCACGCGAGAGGACTCCGGGTGGAATACGGAGGATCCGGTACCCACCAGCGCTGCCGCCAGCAGCACCATCTCAAAGCTGCCCGCCATCGCCAGCAGCACCAGGCCGCACAGGGTAAAGCACATGCCGATGGGCAGCGACCACGGCATTGGATGCTTATCCGTGTAGTAGCCCACAACGGGCTGGAACACAGAGGAGGCCAGCTGGAAGGTGAGGGTGATCATGCCGATCTGCACAAAGCTCAGCGAGAATTCGGCCTGCAACAGGGGATAGAGCGCGAGGATCAGCGACTGCAGCATATCGTTAAGCAGATGCGAGAGGCTGATCGCCCCGAGAATGCCAAATGCCGTGCGCCCCTGCGCTGGCGACGCGTTAGCGCCCGGAAGCGCGTCGGCGGGTTGATTCATTGCCATAAAATGTCACTTTTTGTCTTTAATTGGAGTGCAGGAGTTCTTAATGCTTCCTGATTATTAGCAGCCTAAGATACCCGTGACGACTCTTTGAGGGAAGTCGCAGACATAAAATCCTATTTGTTTATTCTCTGTCCCCGCGCTACTTTTGCGTGTGTTATGTCATCAGGGAGAGAGAAATGAATATGTTAAAGCAGGGCGTTGCGCTGGCGCTTCTCGCCGCGTGGGGGCTAACCAGTCTGCCTGCCCAGGCCTACGAAAAAGATAAAACCTATAAAATTACTATTCTGCATACCAACGATCACCACGGCCACTTCTGGCGTAGCGACGACCGGGAGTATGGTCTGGCGGCGCAGAAGACGCTGGTGGATAGCGTCCGCAAAGAGGTGGCTGCCGAAGGGGGCAGCGTGCTGGTGCTCTCCGGCGGCGATATCAACACCGGCGTACCGGAGTCCGATCTGCTGGACGCCGAGCCGGACTTCCGCGGCATGAACCTTATTGGCTATGATGCGATGGCGGTGGGCAACCACGAGTTTGATAATCCGATGGCGGTGCTGCGCCAGCAGGAGAAGTGGGCTAAGTTTCCCTTCCTGTCGGCCAATATCTACCAGAAGAGCACCGGCGAGCGCCTCTTTAAGCCGTGGGCTATCTTCAAGCGTCAGGATCTGAAAATCGGCGTGATCGGTCTGACCACCGACGACACCGCCAAAATTGGCAATCCGGAGTTCTTCACCGACATTGAGTTCCGCAAGCCCGCCGACGAGGCGAAGCTGGTGATCCAGGAGCTGAATAACCTCGATGAGAAAGAGCGCCCGGACGTCCTGATCGCGACTACCCATATGGGCCACTACGACAACGGCGAGCACGGCTCCAACGCGCCGGGCGACGTCGAGATGGCACGCAGCCTCCCTGCGGGATCGCTGGCGATGATCGTAGGCGGTCATTCGCAAAACCCGGTCTGTATGGCGGCGGAGAATAAAAAGCAGGTGGACTACGTGCCGGGCACACCCTGCGCACCGGACCGCCAGAACGGTATCTGGATCGTGCAGGCCCACGAGTGGGGTAAGTACGTTGGCCGTGCCGACTTTGAGTTCCGCAACGGTGAGATGAAGCTGGTGCACTATCAGCTGATCCCTATCAACCTGAAGAAAAAGATTGTCTACGACAACGGTGACAGCGAGCGCGTGCTCTATGCGCCGGAAATTCCTGAAAACGCCCAGATGCTCTCTCTGCTGACGCCGTTCCAGAACAAAGGCAAGGCACAGCTGGCGGTAAAAATTGGCTCTGTGAATGCACCCCTTGAGGGCGATCGCAGCAAGGTGCGCTTTGTACAGACCAACCTTGGGCATCTGATCCTCGCCGCCCAGATGGCGCGTACCGGAGCGAGCTTTGCGGTGATGAGCGGAGGCGGGATCCGCGACAGTATTGCGGCAGGAGATATCACCTATAAAGACGTGCTGAAGGTGCAGCCGTTTGGCAACGTCGTGGTCTATGCCGACATGACCGGGAAAGAGGTGGTGGACTATCTCACCGCCGTCGCGCAGATGAAGCCTAACTCCGGTGCCTATCCGCAGTTTAGCCACGTCAGCTTTACGATGGCCAACGGCAAGCTTAACGATCTGAAGATCAACGGCGAACCGATCGATCCCGCTAAAACCTACCGTATGGCGACGCTCAGCTTTAACGCCACCGGCGGCGACGGCTATCCGCGTCTGGACGATAAGCCCGGCTACGTGAATACCGGCTTTATCGACGCCGAGGTGCTGAAGCAGTACATCCAGCAAAATTCACCGTTGGATGCCGCAACCCTTGAGCCGCAGGGCGAGGTGAACTGGCAGTAACGCTACTACGCCGGATGGCGACGCTAACGCGTCTTATCCGGCCTACGGGGTTGGGCAGACTATTTAATCCCGGCGGGCGATATCGGCGAATTTTGCATCCAGCATCTTCGCCAGATCGCCTGCCGCCAGCTCAATATCCAGCCCGCGTCTGCCACCGGAGATGTAGATCGTCGCGTACTCCTGAGCAGGAGCGTCGATGAGCGTCGGCAGACGCTTTTTTTGCCCCAGCGGACTGATACCGCCCACCAGATAGCCGGTGGTGCGCTGGGCCACGGCGGGATCGGCCATATCGACTTTCTTTGCCCCCAGCGCTTTCGCCACCTTTTTCAAATCCAGCTGGCCTGCTACCGGCGTTACCGCGACCGCCAGCTGCTTCATATCGCCGTTTACCGCCACCAGCAGCGTCTTGTAGACCTGGTCGGCGTTCAGGCCAAGCTTACGCACCACCTCATCACCAAAGTTAGTTTCATTGGGATCGTGATCGTAGCTATGTAGCTGAAAAGGGATTTTATTCTTTTCGAGTAACTTTACGGCGGGAGTCATAAAAATCCTTCTTACCACGGATGATAGAGTTCTCAGCATACGCCTGACGACGTTCGCAAAAATAGTACCATCTTGCCGTTTAGGCGCTAATTTTCTGTTGCAGCAGGGTAGGCAAATTTCCTTCGCCGTAGAGGTGCAGCGCACCAGCTGCGACGACATAGTGGCCCGGCGGCAGCGCCAGCAGCCGTTTACACCAGGCCTGGTTACGCTGGTGCATCAGCACATCGTAAAGCGGCTGGCTAAAGGTAGAGGGCAGCGACTGTGACGCCTCGGCAGGGGGGCTATTGAGCCACCAGCTCAGCATCACCTGTAGCAGCCTGGCATTGGTGTGCCAGTGGGTAAGGGTATCCAGCAGCAGCGCCTTACCATCCTCCGGCAGCTGACAGAGCAGGTTCACCTGATCCGCAGTACCTTCCAGCTCAATCACCCGCATCTGCCTGTCGTGGGCGGCCTGTAGCATCTGGTAGTCGATTCCGTAGTCGGGCCGCAGGCCGAGTCGCTGGGCCTGGGTTGCCTGTAATACGAGAGCGATTTTCCAGGCCGGCTGCTGGTCAAAGGTCTCCAGCGGCAGAGACAGCTCGTTCAGCACGCGGGATAGATCGGCCAGCTGGGCAGGATCGAGCCGCTCGGCCAACGGCGGGCGGGGAGGAAGTTCAGAGAAGGGGGAACCGCTAACGGAGACGTCGGCCTCGACGATCAGGGCATCGGCCTGTTTGAGCTTGCGCAGCAGCCCCTCCGGCAGGGGAGACATGTCGCGGGTGCCCATATGAATGCTGCCGACAAGGTGCAGGTAACGCCCGCCCGGCAGAGTGACGTCCAGCGCGGGCCACGAATAGGTGCGGGTATACAGCGCGCCCAACAGCATTTTTAAACGGCTAAACAGGCCCATAGGCTCTCCCGGCTGAAAAGTTCATGCTAGCGCGAGCCGGGAGAAGGTGCAAATCGCTACTCTTTTGGGGTAAAGCGCAGCAGGCGGTTGGCGTTGCTCACTACCGTAATAGAGGAGAGCGCCATCGCTGCCCCGGCTACCACCGGGTTGAGCAGCGTTCCGGTCAGTGGCCAAAGGATCCCGGCGGCAATCGGGATGCCTAGCGAGTTATAGATAAATGCCCCCACCAGGTTCTGCTTCATATTGCGCAGCGTAGCGCGCGAGATAGCCAGCGCATCGGCCACGCCCATCAGACTGTGGCGCATCAGGGTGATGGCCGCGGTCTCAATCGCCACGTCACTGCCGCCGCCCATGGCGATACCCACTTCGGCCTGGGCCAATGCCGGGGCGTCGTTGATACCATCGCCCACCATCGCTACCTGACGGCCCTGGCGTTGTAGCGCCTGAATCGCGGCGGCTTTGCCATCGGGCAGCACCCCGGCAATCACCTCGTCGATACCGGCCTCTTTGGCGATAGCGTTGGCGGTTACGGCGTTGTCACCGGTGAGCATCACCAGGCGATAGCCCGCCTGATGCAGGCGTTGCAGCGCCGCCACGCTATCCTCACGCAGCGGATCGCGAATGGCAAACAGCGCTGCCGCCTTGCCGTCAACCGCCAGCAGCACCGGCGTCGCGCCCGTGGCCGCCTGGGTGGCGATATCGCTCTCCAGCACGGCGGTATCAATACCCTGTTCATTCAGCAAGGCCTGATTGCCCAACAGCAGGCGTCGACCATCGCTCTCACCGCTCAGACCCAGCCCGCGCAGGGTACGAAAGTTAATCACCTCAGGCAAAGGCTCCGTTCCGGCCTTGTCGATAATGGCGCGGGCCAGCGGATGGCTTGAACCCTGCTCCAACGCGGCAGCCAGGCGCAGCGCCTGCTGGCTGGAGAGATCGCTGTAGGTTGTGACCGTGACCACCTGCGGGCGACCCTCGGTAAGGGTGCCGGTCTTATCAAACACCAGCGTATCGAGCTGGCTGGCACGTTGCAGCGCATCAGCATCGCGCACCAGCACGCCGAACTCGGCGGCGCGGCCAACTCCAGAAATAATCGACATCGGCGTCGCCAGGCCGAGCGCACAGGGGCAGGCGATAATCAGCACCGTGGTGGCGATCACCAGGGTATAGACAATCTGCGGCGCAGGACCAAAAACGTACCAGATCGCGCCGCTCATCAGCGCAATGGCGACCACAACCGGCACGAAGACTGCAGAGATCCTGTCCGCCAGCTGACCGATTTCCGGCTTACTGCTCTGAGCCTGACGCACCAGGCGGACGATCCGCGAGAGGGTGGTGTGGCTGCCGGTGCGGCTGGCACGAAACAGCACGCTGCCATCGGAGACCACCGTCCCGGCATGGATCGTATCGTCACGCTGTTTCTGCTGCGGAACCGGTTCACCGGTCAGCATCGCCTCATCAAGCCAGGCCTCGCCCTGGATAATCTCTCCGTCCACCGGAACGCGATCGCCGGTGGTCAGGCGCAGCGTCATGCCCGGATGAACCTCGGCAAGGGGAACGGTCTCTTCCCCAGCGTCGGTCACTACCCTGGCAGTAGGCGGGGTGAGATCGAGCAGGCGCTCCAGCGCTTTCGATGAACGCTGGCGGGCGCGAGCCTCTAGCATATGGCCGAGGTTAATCAGGCCGATAATCATTGCGCTGGCTTCATAGTAGAGATGGCGCGCCTCCATCGGGAACCACGTCGGCCAGAGGTTAACGCTCATGGAGTAGAGCCAGGCCGCCCCGGTACCCAGTGCGACCAGGGTGTCCATGGTCGCGGTACGGTTGAGCAGGCTTTTCCACGCGCTGCGGTAGAAGTGGCCCCCGGCAAAGACCATCACCCCAAGGGTGATCAGGCCGATAACCAGCCAGAGGCTGCGGTTGGCGTCGGTGACCATCATATTGTCACCTGCCATACCCCAAACCATCACCGGGATACCCACCAGCAGGGCAACAATCGCCTGCCAGCGGAAGCGTTTCATGGTAGCAATGGCGGTCTCCTGCTGCCGTTCGCGGCGGGTGGCGTCATCGTCGATCGCCTCCGCGCCGTAGCCCGCGTTCTCCACCGCGCTTACTAATTCAGCGGCGGAAGCGCTGCCCATTACCAGCGCAGAGCGCTCCGCCAGATTGACCCGTGCCTGGGTTACGCCGGGTACCGCCTGCAAGGCTTTCTGTACTCGGGTAACGCAGCTGGCGCAGCTCATGCCACTCAACAACAGCTGCTGGCTGTCGTCGGTATCATCCGCTGCCGGAAGCTCTGGTTCGGCCGCTGTCAGTGCTTCCGACGGAGGTGATGACTCTGCCAGCGGATCAGCCTTTGGGTGGCTAAGCGTCGCCCCGTATCCGGCCTGTTTAACGGTATCGATCAGCGCATCTGCATCGGCGCTGCCAATGACTTCTGCTCGCTCGATGGTGACCTCAGCGCGCTCAACGTCGGGCCGCTGTTCAAGACTCTCTTTCACCCGTTTGACGCAGTGGCCGCAGGAGAGACCCTCCAGCGCCAGTTCAATTGTGTGGGACATCATCATACTCCTGTGAATTTAGGATTGACTGAGCCGTTGTTTTGGCTAACTGTCCATAAGCTTAAACCTTCCATTAAGGGGAAGGTCAAGTAAAAGGGCGCGATAGTGCATGCAGGCTGCGGGGAAACGGCTATTTCTCTGCGGGGCTGGGGATGATCATCCGGATTTCATTCATCCTTTAGTTGTTTAGGTTTATCGTACAGGCGGTAATGGCGTTAGCAAAACCATGGGTGTTTTGGGTTGCAGTAGTGGCTAATCCGCAGTAATCATATCGATAGATGAGCCAGTTTTGCTGGTTTTTCTTGAAGAGATGAAGCATGTTATCTTTTTGCTCTCTGGTGCCCATCCACCATTGGTTATAGTCGAAACTCTTTAACTCCTTAAGCTTCGCGCTATATGCTTCATTCAGCTTTTTCTCTGACTTTTCAGAAATGTCACCCAGGCACTCACTATTTTCGTCATTGAACTTTTGAATGCAGAGGTCTACCTCATGGTTATTGATTATGCTTTGGGAAAAGGAAAGCTGGGGTGTGAGAAGTAGCAGTATAAACAGCACAATATATTTTTTCATTATGTGCCTCTATTTCACCTGGACGAATCAACTGAAATCATATCTATCTCAGCGATCCTTTTTTGGTTCATGTTTATAAAGCAGCTTGATAGGGTATCACCGTATCCATGCGTGTTTTCATAGGGGGCCGCTGCTGACTTACAGTAGGTGAGTTTATATTGCTCCCATGCTTTCTGGCTGTTAGCAAAGTTTGCGCTCATGGTTTTGCGCTGTTCTTCACTGCCCATCCACCATTGTGAATAATTTGCTGATTCAATTTCTTTCAGCTTCTTTCTAAAGCTGTCCTTTAAATGGTTATCTGAGTTTTGTATCAATTTATCAGAACAGTCATAGCTCTCTTCATCTCGTTCGGCTGCGCATTTCTCCACGCCCTGGTTAGAGAGTAAATCGTTCTGAGGGATGTCTTTGGCCAATGTTTCCCTGCAATCTATTGATAAAATGTATA
>NZ_LR607338.1:2008126-2022346 GCF_902164725.1 Pseudescherichia vulneris
TTGACGACTGAGCAAAGAATGAATAGCGTGGAGGAACGTAACCTTCCATTAAGGGGAAGGTCAGGGGGAACCATGAACATTAGCGATGTAGCAAAAAAGACAGGCCTAACCAGCAAGGCGATCCGCTTCTATGAAGAGAAGGGGCTGGTGACGCCGCCGCTGCGCAGCGAGAACGGCTATCGCAGCTACACACAGCAGCATCTGGATGAGTTGACCCTGCTGCGCCAGGCGCGGCAGGTGGGGTTTAATCTGGAGGAGTGCGGCGAGCTGGTCACCCTGTTTAACGATCCGGCCCGGCACAGTGCTGATGTGAAAGCCTATACGCTGCAAAAGGTGGCGGAGATTGAGCGTCATATCGTGGAGCTACAGGCGATGCGCGACCAGCTGCTGAGCCTGGCAAATGCCTGTCCAGGCGACGACGGTGCCGACTGCCCGATAATCGATAACCTCTCCGGCTGCTGCCACCGGCATTCAGCTAAAGAGAGCTAGCGCGCTCTGATGCGCAGGGTAATGCCCTCAACCGCCACTACTTCCACCGGCGTACCGGCAGGCAGATCGTCGTCGGCGCTCACCGGCCAGGTGCTGTCGCCGACGCGCATATGACCGCGGCCATTGACCAGAGCCGTGTCGAGGGTAAAGTGTTTGCCCACCAGCTGGACACCACGCTGGTTAAGCGCCGCGTCGGCAGGCTTCTGCTCGCGCACGCGGCGGGCCAACCAGCGCCACCACAGCCATGCTGCCAGCAGGGTGAGCAGGGCAAACAGCGCGCCCTGCCACTCCCAGCCGAACGGCAGCAGCCAGACCAGCAAGCCCGTCACCACCGCCGCCACACCGCTCCAAAGCAGATAGCCGTTGCCGCCCAGCATCTCGGCTGCCAACAGCAGGCCGCCGAGGCTTAGCCAGAGGAGGTGAGGGTGCTGAAGCAGGCTGTCGATCATACGCTTTTCCGCTCGCTGGCGCTCTCTTTCACCAGCTCGGCGATCCCAGCGATAGAGCCCATCAGGCTGCTCGCCTCCAGCGGCATCAGCACCACCTTACTGTTAGCGGATGAGCCGATATGCTGTAGCGCTTCGGTATATTTCTGCGCGACGAAGTAGTTCACCGCCTGAATATCCCCGGCGGCAATGGCCTCGGAGACCATCTGAGTAGCACGCGCTTCTGCCTCTGCCGAACGTTCACGCGCTTCGGCCTGCAAAAACGCTGACTGGCGCTCACCCTCGGCCTTGAGGATCTTCGACTGCTTCTCCCCTTCAGCTTTGACGATCTGCGCCTGGCGGATCCCCTCCGCTTCCAGAATGTAGGCGCGCTTGGTTCGCTCGGCCTTCATCTGGGCGTTCATGGAGGAGATAAGCTCAGCGGGCGGGCGCACATCGCGGATCTCAATGCGCGTCACCTTTATGCCCCAAGGATTGGTCGCCTCATCAACGATATGCAGCAGACGAGTGTTGATGTTATCGCGCTGGGAGAGCATCTCATCCAGCTCCATCGACCCTAAAACGGTACGGATGTTGGTCATCGTCAGGTTGATGATGGCCAGCTCAAGATTGCTCACCTCATAGGCCGCTTTTGGGGCGTCGATCACCTGGATAAAGCACACCGCATCGATGGTGACGTTGGCGTTATCCTTGGAGATCACCTCCTGAGAAGGGATATCTAACACCTGTTCCATCATATTGATTTTGCGGCCAATTCGATCCATAAACGGCACAACCAGGCTCAGGCCCGGCTGTAGTGATTTGGTATAACGCCCGAAGCGTTCCACGGTCCATTGATAGCCCTGCGGCACAATTTTCACGCCCGCGCCGACAATCACCAGCGCGACGAAAATAAGTACCGGGATCACGATAAGCATTTACACCCTCCCTGCCGCAGTAGCGGTCAATCAATAAAGCAGTGAATAGAGCTTGCGACGATAGGACGTGGCCAGCGCGTCCCCGGTGCCCAGCGCGGCAAGGATCTCCTGTAGCATCTTGCGCGCCTCGCCGTTAGCGGCGGAGAGATCCTTGCGCAGGTGGCTAAACAGCAGCTCCAGCGCCTCTTCGTTACGCCCAACCTGATGCAGCTGCAACGCCAGCTGCGTTGCCAGCTCGGCATTCTCCGGGGAGAGTTCAACCTGCTGCTGCAGGAGCTGGATCTCCGGGGTATCGGCGGCTTTTTTTAGCAGATCGATCTGCGCAACAAGGCCCTGATAGCGGGTATCCTGATCCTGCAGCGGAATGGTGTTTAGCACCGCTTCCGCTTCGTCGGTACGGTTAAGGACGATCAGCGTCTCGGCCAGCAGCAGACCGAACTCGCCATTCTGGTTTGAGAGTTGCCAGGCCTCTTTCGCCAGCGGCAGCGCCTCGGCATAGTTGCCTTCCTGAGCCAGGGCCATCGCCTGCTGAGCTTTCAGCTCCTCGGGGCGGGGCAGGACCTTCTCTAACAGAGCGCGGATCGCCTCTTCCGGCTGCGGACCCTGGAAGCCGTCTACCGGCTGGCCGTTCTGGAAAAGATAGACGGTCGGGATCGCCCGCAGGCCAAACTGTGAAGCCACCATCTGCTCGGCATCGCAGTCTACCTTCGCCAGAATAAACTGTCCGCTATACTGCGCGGCCAGCGACTCCAGCACCGGGGTCAGCTGCTGGCAGTGCTGGCTGCGATCGGACCAGAAGTAGAAAAGCACCGGAATGTTGACCGACTGCTCTAGCGTCTGTTGGAGGTTCGCTTCGGTAATAGTGACAATATTCTGTACGGACATAGCTAATTCTCTGTTTTTACGTTTATCTTTACATGGGGTTGAGAGGCGGAGCCTTCAACTCATCCGCGCAAAATTTTATCCATCGCCCGCCCCGGCAGCAGGCGCTTCAACCAGCAGACGGCGTGGGTGACCAGCGTCACCGGATAGCGTAGCTTTGGACGCTTGCTCTCAAAAGCATGGCGCACTTTTGCCACCACCGCCTCTGGGCCGAGGGTAAACCGTGCGGCAATGCCAGGATTTTCTACCGGGTTATCCTGCTGGGTCTGGTTGACGTTTTTGGTAAAGCGCGTGCGGATCGGGCCAGGCTCGATCAGGCTTACCTGAATACCGCTGTGGCGCAGCTCCATGCGCAGGGCATCTGACCACGCCTCAAGGGCATATTTACTCGCCGCATAGGCTCCGCGTCCCGCCGTTGAGATCAGCCCCATCACCGAGGAGGTCATGACAATCCGCCCCTCGCCATGAGGGATCATTGCCGGCAGCAGGCGTAGGGTCAGCTGGTGCGTGCCAAAAAAGTTGGTAGAGAACTGCTGCTCCATCTGTTCGCGGCTGATGGTAGCCAGCGGGCCGTAAACGCCGTAGCCCGCGTTGTTAAAAATGCCGTAGAGGCGGTTGTCGGTCCGCGCGATAATCTCATCGGCGGCGCGATCGACGCTCTCCGGTGAGTCGAGATCCAGCAGGATGCCGGTGAAGCCCATCCCGTTCATGCGTGAGACATCATCTGGTTTGCGGCAGGCGGCGAGGATATGAAAACCCTGGCGCTTAAGCTCAACCGCTGCTTCCAGACCGATTCCGCTGGAACATCCTGTTATTAAGACCGATTTTTGCATAACTTTACCCGTAGGCGTCCCCGATTATTTATGAGTCATGGTTAACTGTCATGGTTAACTAAAGGTGCGAGGCGCGTGGCCATCCAGTCGGCGATAAACGGCTGGGCATCCAGATTAGGGTGAATGCCATCGTCCTGCATCCACTGCGGCTTGAGATAGACCTCCTCCATAAAGAAGGGGAGCAGCGGCACGTTGAACTCTTTCGCCAGCGCGGGGTAGATGGCGCTAAAGGTCTCCGTATAGCGACGACCAAAGTTGGGCGGCAGGCGGATCTGCATCAGCAGCGGCTGCGCGTTAGCGTCCTTAATGGTCTGCAAAATTTTACGCAGGGTCTGCTCAGTCTGCTGGGGGGCGAAGCCCCGCAGGCCGTCGTTGCCCCCAAGCTCCACCAGTACCCAGCGCGGCTGGTGCTGCTTCAATAGCGCGGGCAGACGAGAAAGCCCCTGCTGCGAGGTATCGCCGCTTATACTGGCATTAACCACCGACGGCGTCTGCTGCCACTTAGTGTTAAGCAGCGCAGGCCAGGCCGAATTGGCCGCCATGCGGTACCCGGCGCTCAGGCTGTCACCGAGAACCAACAGCGTGTCAGCGGCTGCGGCACGGAAGGTAAACAGAAGCATAAACAGGAAGGGCAAATGCCAGCGGAAAACATTGTTGAAGTTCATTATCTTAAGAAGTCCGTCGGTCAGGGGGAACATGAGCTTTCCATCCTCACCGGAGTTGAGCTGGTTGTCAAACCGGCGCAGACGATTGCCCTGATCGGCGAGTCGGGTTCCGGCAAGTCTACCCTGCTGGCGATCCTCGCCGGGCTGGACGACGGCAGCAGCGGGGAGGTCAACCTGCTGGGCCAGCCGCTGCACAGTATGGATGAAGAGGCGCGGGCGGCGCTGCGGGCGAAAAACGTCGGCTTTGTCTTTCAGTCCTTTATGCTGATCCCCACCCTGAACGCGCTGGAGAACGTTGAGCTACCGGCGCTGCTGCGCGGTGAGAACGGTCGCCAGAGCCGGGAGAATGCCAAAGCGCTGCTGACCGAGCTCGGTCTTGGCAAGCGGCTGGATCATCTTCCCGCCCAGCTCTCCGGCGGCGAGCAGCAGCGCGTGGCGCTGGCCCGCGCCTTCAACGGCCGCCCCGGCGTGCTGTTTGCCGATGAGCCCACCGGCAACCTTGATCGACAGACCGGGGATAAGATCGCCGATCTGCTCTTCTCGATGAACCAGCAGTATGGCACCACGCTGATCCTGGTTACGCACGATCCGCAGCTGGCGGCCCGCTGCGACCGTCGCCTACGGCTGGTCAACGGCGAACTGCGGGAGGAAGCATGATTGCCCGCTGGTTCTGGCGCGAATGGCGTTCGCCGTCGCTGCTGATCGTCTGGCTGGCCCTCAGCCTCGCCGTGGCCTGCGTGCTGGCGCTGGGCAACATCAGCGATCGCATGGAGAAAGGGTTGAGTCAGCAGAGCCGCGACTTTATGGCGGGCGACCGGGCGCTGCGCAGCTCGCGCGCGATCCCCCCGGCGTGGCTGGAGGAGGCGCGCAAGCGCGGTCTGAAGGTGGGGGAGCAGCTGACCTTCGCCACCATGACCTTTGCTGGCGATACGCCGCAGCTGGCTAACGTCAAGGCCGTGGATGCTATCTATCCCATGTATGGCGAACTGCAAACCAATCCGCCGGGGCTCAAGCCGCAGGCGGGAACGGTGCTGCTCGCCCCGCGTCTGATGGCGCTGCTGGAGTTGAAAACCGGCGACTATATCGACGTGGGCGACGCCCGGCTGCGGATCGCGGGCGAGGTGGTGCAGGAGCCGGACGCCGGGTTTAACCCCTTCCAGATGGCTCCCCGCCTGATGATGAACATTGCCGACGTAGAGGCAACTGATGCGGTACAGCCCGGCAGCCGCGTGATGTGGCGCATCAAGTTTGGTGGTACGCCGCAGCAGCTGGAAGCTTATGAAAAGTGGCTCCTGCCACAGCTTAAGCCGGAGCAGCGCTGGTATGGCCTGGAGCAGGACGAGGGCGCGCTGGGGAAATCCCTGGAGCGCTCGCAGCAGTTCTTGCTGCTGTCGGCCCTGCTGACCCTGCTGCTGGCGATCGCCGCCGTAGCGGTGGCGATGAACCATTACTGCCGTAGCCGCTACGATCTGGTGGCGATCCTGAAAACGCTGGGGGCAGGGCGCGCCCAGCTGCAAAGGCTGATCGTCGGCCAGTGGCTGCTGGTGCTGGCGCTGGCGACGGTAACCGGGGGCGCTATCGGCCTGCTGTTTGAGCAGGTGCTGATGATCCTCCTCAAGCCGGTGCTGCCTGCTGCGTTGCCGCCTGCCAGCCTCTGGCCATGGCTGTGGGCGACGGGAGCGATGCTGGTGATCTCCCTGCTGGTGGGGCTGCGGCCCTATCGTCTGCTGCTGGCGACCGCGCCGATACGCGTCCTGCGGCGTGATGCGGTGGCCAACGTCTGGCCGCTTAAGCTCTATCTGCCCATTGTTGCCGCCGTGGCTATCGCGCTGCTGGCCTGGCTGATGGGCGGTAGCATGCTGCTGTGGGCCGTATTGGCGGGCGCGGTGGTGCTGGCTCTGCTCTGTGGGCTGGTGGGCTGGATGCTGCTCAATGTCCTCAAGCGGCTGACTCTGAAGTCGCTTGCGCTGCGGCTGGCGGTCAACCGACTGCTGCGTCAGCCATGGTCGACCCTGAGCCAGCTCTCGGCGTTCTCGCTTTCATTCATGCTGCTGGCGATGCTGCTGGTGCTGCGTGGCGATCTGCTCGATCGCTGGCAGCAGCAGCTTCCTGCCGAGAGTCCCAACTACTTCCTGATTAATATCGCTTCCGAGCAGGTGACGCCGCTGAAGACGTTTCTTGCCGAACATCAGATCGTTCCGGAGTCGTTCTACCCTATCGTGCGGGCGCGCCTGACCCAGATTAACGGCCAGACCACCGAGGGAAATAAGGAAGAGGCGCTGAACCGGGAGTTGAACCTCACCTGGCAGGCGAACCAGCCGGATCACAACCCGCTCACCGCAGGCAGCTGGCCGCCGAAGGCGGGGGAGGTGTCAATGGAGCAGGGGCTGGCAGAGCGGCTTAAGATCCGTCTTGGCGATAGCGTTACCTTTATGGGCGATACCCAGGACTTCACGGCCAGGGTGACCAGCCTGCGTAAGGTCGACTGGGAGAGCCTGCGGCCGAACTTCTTCTTCATCTTCCCGCCCGGCGCGCTGGATAACCAGCCCCAGAGCTGGCTGACCAGCTTCCGCTGGGAGAACGGCAACGGCATGCTGACCCAGCTTAACCGGGCGTTTCCTACAGTGAGCCTGCTGGATATCGGGGCGATCTTAAAGCAGGTCGGCCAGGTGCTGGGGCAGGTGAGCCGTGCGCTGGAGGTGATGGTGGTGCTGGTGACGCTCTGCGGCATTCTGCTGCTGCTGGCTCAGGTGCAGGTTGGCATGCGCCAGCGGCATCAGGAGCTGGTGGTCTACCGTACGCTGGGGGCGGGTAAACGTCTGCTGCGCACGACCCTGTGGTGCGAGTTCGCGCTGCTGGGCTTTGTCGCCGGGCTGGTGGCAGCCATCGGCGCGGAGACGGCGCTGGCGGTATTGCAGACGCGGGTATTTGATTTCCCGTGGCAGCCCGACTGGCGGCTGTGGCTGACGCTACCGCTCTGTGGCGCGCTGCTGCTCTCGATCTGCGGCGGCTGGCTGGGCACTCGGTTATTAAAGGGCAAAGCGCTGTTCCGCCAGTTTGCAGGGTAATTTACTCTTTTATGCGTGCCGGGAATTATCTCGGCGCGCAACTTTTCCCCTCGATGATTATTCACCAACTTGATGTTTTGACAGCACAAAACCACAAAAAAGCCGCAACACCCCCACATTAATAAACGATATTATTTGCTTGCTAAATAGTTAGCTGTCTATTCATCAAGGAAATAGTCTCATGGCTATAAAAATAAAAGCGCTGGCAATCACGATCGGCGCAGCAGTGGCAGTCACCTCTTTTACTACTCAGGCAGAGATTACACTTTTAAAGCAGGACCCAGCCGCAGGTGATGCGCTGAGCCGCCTCAACTTTGCCGTTGGCGGCAGTATTCGCCCCCAGTTCAACAATATGACCGGCGATGGTGACAAAGGCTCTTACAAACGCAACGGTTTCGACGGCGGCACGCGTTTCCGTTTCGCAGCGGATTACTACCTGTTTGATGACATCAACTGGACCAACTATTACGAAGTGGGCGTGAATATTCCAGCCGTATTTGACTGGGATAACCATTACGCCAAAGGGGCAGATGATACCAGCCGCCGCATGCTCTATACCGGCTTTAAAAGTAAGACCTGGGGCGTGCTGACCTTTGGCCAGCAGAACAGCGTCTACTACGACGTGATCGGGGCCAAAACCGATATCTGGGATTACGACATGATTGGCCAGGCACCGGGCAACGGTATCAACGGCGATTATGATGGCTCCTACCGTTCACGCAAGATGCTGAAGTATAAGAAGACCGTGGGCGATGCTGATATCTACGCCTCTTATCTGTTTAACGACAACTATAACCCGATGAACGGCCTGCGCTATGAGCGCACCGGCGGCGGCTCGCTGGGTCTCGACTACCGTCTGACCTCCGATCTTACCTTGGGGACGGCATGGAACTACACGCGGGCAAAAATCTACAATCCGCATAACAGCGACAGCAAAACCTGGGATCAAAACATTGTTGGTACGGCGCTAAGCTGGTCGCCGGATCGCTGGACAATCTCCGTGGGTGGCGGCTGGTATCAGAACTTTATGACTACCAAAAAAGTTTCTATCGACCACTACTTCGCTGGTGACGCGTGGGGGATTGAGTACTTTGCCGGTTACAAAATCCCGGTGGGCCAGTATGCGCTTAAATCCGTGCAGCCCTACGTGATGGGCGATCGTATTGAATACCTGAATGGCCGCGACTACCTGCGCACCGATAACGGCGTTGGGGTCACCTTCCAGCTGGATTACGGCTTCCGCGTTGATTATGAGCACGTCTTTACCTCTAGCACTGACAATCTGGGCGATATGAACCTGGTGCGTCTGCGCTACGACTTCTAATAAGCGTCTTGTCCCCGGCGGCGCGTGCGTTTGCCGGGGCACTGCTATCTATATGAAATTTTTTCAATTACCGCCGGGCCAGGTTTATGCCATCTTAACGCTCTGCGTTATGCATAAATTGTCAAAAAAGCGCGCCGCTTAGTCCGGTGCGTCATACAGCAAACACAATACACTTTGGGAGAATCTATGGGACGTCGTCTCAGCTTTCGTGCCAGCGTTGCTGCACTGCTTTTGGCCTGTGGTCTACCGTTTGCCCACGCCAGCGATCCGCAAACCATCACCTTCGGCGTCGCGCCGGGTCCCTACGGCGATATGGTCAAGCAGGCCATTGCCCCTTCGCTGAAGGAGAAGGGCTATAAGGTCGTGGTGCGTGAGTTTAGCGACTACGTTCAGCCGAACATGGCGCTCTCTAACGGTAGCATCGATGCCAACCTGTTCCAGCACTCGCTCTACTTAGACAAGTTCGCGGCCGATAAAGGGCTGAAGCTCACCAAGCTGATTGTCGTTCCCACGGCGGGCATGGGCCTCTACTCCCACAAGGTTACCAGCGTCGATCAGCTGAAGAAGGGCGATATCGTTACCCTGTCCAACGATCCCACTAACCTGGCGCGCGGCCTGCGTTTCTTGCAGGCGATGCAGCTGATCACCATCAAAGAGAATATCGATCCGACCAAAGCCTCCGAGCGCGATATCGCCAGCAACCCGAAAGGGCTGGTGTTTAAACCGCTGGAAGCGGCGCAGCTGCCGCGTACGTTGGATAGTGCCAGCGCCGCGCTGGTAAACGGTAACTTTGCCATTGCCGCTGGCCTGAAGCTCTCCTCCGCCCTTAAGCAGGAGCAGCTGGACGAGAACCTGAAAAACGTTATCGCGGTGCGTACCGAAGATGCCAATAAGCCGTTCGCCAAAGACATTGTGGCTGCGGTGCAGTCTCCGGCCTACCGGGCGGTGATAGACGATCCGAAGAACATCTTCAACGCCTTCCAGAAACCAGAGTGGATGCATGATTGAGCTCAATAACGTCTGCGTCGATTTTCTCGCAGGCAAGGGGTCCACGACCCGGGCGGTGGACGATGTCAGCCTGCATATCACGGCAGGGGAGATTTTTGGCATCGTTGGCACCAGCGGCGCAGGGAAAAGTACCCTGCTGCGCACCCTGAATGCGCTCCAGCGCCCCAGCCAGGGCGAGGTGAAGGTTAACGGCGTGGCGATCTCCACGCTGGAAGGCGTCACGCTGCGCAAGGCACGCCAGCGCATCGGCATGATCTTCCAGCACTTTAATCTGATGCACACCCGCACCGTGGCGCAGAACGTCGCGTTCAGCCTGAAGGCGGCGGGGTGGGCCAGCGGTGAGATCGCGCCCCGGGTTAAAGAGATCCTGGAGCTGGTAGGCCTTGCCGATAAAGCAGGCCGCTTTCCGGCGCAGCTGAGCGGCGGGCAGAAGCAGCGGGTGGGGATCGCCCGCGCGATTGCCAATCATCCTGACGTGTTGCTTTGCGACGAGCCGACCTCGGCGCTGGATCTGGAGACCTCCGCGACGATCCTTGCCCTATTGAAAGAGATCAATGCCCGGCTGGGGATCACCATCGTGCTGATCACCCATGAGATGAACGTGATCAAATCGATCTGCGACCGGGTGGCGGTGATGTCCGCAGGCAAGGTGGTTGAGCTGGGCGAGGTGTTTGATATCTTCGCCCACCCGCAGCATCCATTTACCCAGCAGCTGGTTTCGCACACCTTGAATCTGACTCTGCCAAAGCGGCTACAGCAGGATCTGCCGGGGCAGCTGGTGAAAATTCTGTTCATCGGCGATTCAGCCGAGCAGCCGGTGCTCTCTGAGGTGGCGGTGATGTTTGGCGTGGCGGTGAATATTCTGCATGGCAAAATTGAGTATCTTGGCGAGCGGGCGCTAGGGATCCTGGTGGTGCGCTTAACCGCCGCCGATAATCCGACCGCGGTCGAGGCCGCCGTCAACCATATCCGTCAGCGTACAGCCCAGGTGGAGGTGCTTCGTGGATGATTTACTGGCCGATCTGAGCCTGGCCTTTGGCGAAACCTTCCAGATGCTGAGCATCTCAACGGTGCTGGCTATCGTCGGCGGCCTGCCGCTCGGCTTTCTGATCTTCGTGACCGATCGGCATCTCTTCTGGCAGAACCGCGCGGTGTATCTCATCAGCTCCGTGCTGGTGAACATTATCCGCTCCGTGCCTTTTGTGATCCTGCTGGTGCTGCTCCTGCCGCTTACGCAGTTCCTGCTCGGCAACACCATCGGGCCAATTGCGGCCTCGGTACCGCTCTCGGTTGCCGCCATCGCCTTCTATGCCCGACTGGTAGACAGCGCGTTGCGCGAGGTGGATAAAGGAATTATCGAGGCCGCCGAAGCTTTTGGTGCCAGCCCGCTGCGTATCATCTGCACCGTGCTGCTGCCGGAGGCCAGCGCGGGCCTGCTGCGCGGTCTGACTATCACCCTGGTAAGCCTGATCGGCTACTCGGCGATGGCCGGGATCGTCGGCGGTGGTGGGGTAGGGGATCTGGCGATCCGCTACGGCTACTACCGCTATGAGACGCAGGTGATGGTGGTCACCGTGGTGGCGCTGATTATTCTGGTGCAGGTGGTGCAGATGCTGGGGGACTGGCTGGCCGCACGGGCCGACAAGCGGGGCCGCCGCTGACTAAGCGTTTTGCAACCAGCCGTTGACCTCCTGCCACGAGCCGCGAAAGACAATCTTCGCGGCTTTCTTGTCTAACTGATAGCGGTACATCGGATCGTAATACTCCTTCAGTAACGGCACCAGCCAGGCATCATGGCCGCCGGTATCGCCCCGCTGCTGCTGGATCGCCAGGGCACTGTCAAGGTGCGCGCTGAGTTCGGCAAAACGCTGCAATCCCAGACGGCGACGAATGGCGAACAGCCCGTGGTGCAGGTATTCTGCATAGTTCTGCCAGCCCGCCTCCTCGCCATGTGCTGCGGTAAAATCGCGCTGCATACGCACGAAGTACTCGTTATGCAGACGCGCCACGCGCAGGTCAAACGGATCGTCCACCACCGCGATAGGCGACTCCGTCATGCGCGCATACAGGCATCCCGGCAAATGGTTGCCGCCGATTGTCCGGCCTTCATCTTCCAGCACCAGGCGCGCCGCGTCGCGTTTAAGCAGTTCTACCGCCAGCGCATTTTCAAAGCTTGCCTGCGAACGCTGTGCCTGCAGCGTGCGGCCAAATGACGATCCACGATGGCGAGCCAGATCTTCCAGATCGATGCCGTCAGAATGCTGGCGCACCAGATCGGTTTTACCGCTGCCGGTGCAGCCGCCGATCAGGATCAGCGGACGCTGAACGCGCTGCTCCGTGGCTATTATTGCCGCCTGACGCAGTGCTTTATAGCCGCCATGAATTAACGGATAGTCAATGCCTGCCTCGCGCAGCCACTGCTGTGTAATATGCGAACGCTGGCCGCCACGGGCGCAGCACAGATAGCCATCGGGATGACGCAGACAGGCATGACGCCATGATTGAATGCGCTGTTCGCGCGTCATGCCAGACACCAGTTGATGCCCGAGCTTTAACGCGGCCTCAGGGCCCTGGCGTTTATAGCAGGTGCCGACCGCCGCACGCTCTTCGTCGTTCATCAACGGGAGATTGATTGCCGAAGGCATTGCGCCTTGGGCAAATTCAACCGGGGCGCGCACATCCAGCAGGGGGGTATCAGCGGTAAGGATCGCGCAATAATCCATGCCTTCGCTCATGGGACTTCCTTCTGCACATCAAAGAGCAACGTTGTACGTCAGATCGCGCTATTTTACGCGCTAATTTGTGCGGTGGGAGCAAAAAAATGATACGGGGAGCAGTACGACCGGGTTGCACTTGCGCTTACCCGGTCTACATGACAAAAAAGCGGAAACGCTTAACCGAGCTTCGCGCACGCCCATGCGATACCGCTGGCATACTCCGGCGGTAATAGTGGGACGATCGCTTCCAGGGTTGCGCTCAGGCGGTCGGTATCGCTGTCGTTGAGGTTCAGGTGTCCCACCTTACGGCCAGCGCGCACCTCTTTGTCGTACCAGTGCAGATGCACCAGCGGCAGCTTCAGCCAGTCGTAGTTGAGATCGCTGCCAATCAGGTTGATCATCACCGACGGGGCATTGACCACCGGCTTCGGCAGCGGCAGGTCGGTAATCGCGCGCAGGTGCAGTTCAAACTGGCTGATCGACGCGCCGTTTTGCGTCCAGTGGCCGCTGTTGTGCACCCGCGGAGCCAGCTCGTTAATCAGCAGGCCGCCAGGGGTCACAAAGCACTCCATCGCCATCACGCCAACGTAGCCCAGCTCTGCCATGATCGCGCCCAGCATCGCTTCGGCCTGCGCCTGCTGCTCTGCGTCGGCCAGCGGGAAAGCCACGCTGGTGCGCAGAATGCCGTCCTGATGCAGGTTATGGGTCAGGGGATAGAATACGGTGCTGCCATCGTGGCCGCGTGCGCCGACCAGCGACACTTCACCGCTAAAGTTGATCCCCTGCTCAACGATGCACTCCCCGTAGCACTCCGCTGGCAGCGTCTCGGTTTCACCGGCGCGCAGACGCCACTGGCCGCGGCCGTCGTAGCCGCCCACCCGGCGCTTAACAATCGCCAGCTCACCCAGAGAGTCAAACACCGCAGGCCACTCGTCGGCGCTGGCCAGCAGCTGCCACGGCGCGGTCGCCAACGAGAGACGATCGAAGAGCTGCTTCTGAGTTAAACGGTCGGCAATAATTGGAAAGACGTCGCGATTAACAAACGCCGGATGACGCGCCAGCTCGCGGGTTAACGCCGTTTCCGGCCAGCGCTCGATCTCGGCGGTGATCACGCTCTGCGCAAAGGGGACGGCTTCCGGCTCGTCGTCCAGCCCCACCGGCCAGACGGCGATGCCCAGCGGCTCACCCGCCTGACGCAGCATTCGGCCTAGCTGGCCGTTGCCGAGGACGCATACCTGCTTCATGCTGCACCTCGTGGATCCGGGTTATCCAGCACCTCGTCGGTCTGGGCTTTACGCCACTCTGCCAGACGCTGATGCAGATCGCGATCGTGGGTTGCAAGGATCTGCGCAGCCAGCAGCGCCGCGTTGGCGGCACCGGCTTTACCAATTGCCAGCGTGCCGACGGGAATACCGCGCGGCATCTGAACGATAGAGTAGAGGCTATCGACGCCGCTGAGCGCCGCGCTCTGCACCGGTACGCCCAGCACCGGCACCAGGGTTTTGGCTGCGATCATGCCCGGCAGATGCGCCGCGCCGCCAGCACCGGCAATAATCACCTGATAGCCATTCTGCTCTGCGCCTTCGGCAAAGCTGAACAGTTTATCCGGAGTGCGATGGGCGGAAACGACTTCAACATGGTGGGGAACGTGCAGGATGTCGAGGACTTCAGCGGCGAACTGCATGGTTGCCCAGTCACTTTTGGACCCCATCACGATGGCGATACGTACCGGATTATTGCTCGAAGACATGCGTCTAAAAACTCCTGTGGATGTGCGGCATAGCGCGTAACAGGGCACAGAGAATAGCATGGAAATCAGGCAAGGAAAACGGTTGCGCGGCTAACGTTGCGGGTAAAATGGTTAAGTGATT
>NZ_LR607338.1:2024233-2027006 GCF_902164725.1 Pseudescherichia vulneris
ACCCGCTCCGGAGTCACTGCGATCATCGAGCCTTCGCTATGCCAGGCCCCTAGCACGCAGCGAAAAGCCGGTTCGCCGTTGGCGGTCAGCTCGTGCACCGCCGGGCGGTGGGTATGACCATGGATAAGCCACTGTACCTTATGACGTTCCAGTGCATGGCTCACTGCCTGCTGGTTCACATCCATAATGGTAAGCGATTTGCTGCTGTTAGCCGCTTTGCTGTCGGCGCGCATCTTCGCGGCCACCTTATGGCGGATAAACAGCGGCAGAGCAAGAAACAGCTTTTGTAGCCAGGGCTGGTGGACCTTGGCACGAAACGCCTGGTAGCCCGCGTCGTCGGTGCACAGGGTATCGCCGTGCATAATCAGCACCCGGCGACCGTAGAGGTCGAGTACCACCTCTTCCGGCAGCAGCGTCATGCCGCTCTCGCGAGCGAAGCGCTTGCCCAGCAGGAAATCACGGTTGCCGTGAATAAAGTAGCAGGGGACGCCGCTGTCGCTCAGCGCTCTGAGGGCGGCCGCGATCTGCTGATGCAGGGGATTGGGATCGTCGTCGCCAATCCAGGCTTCAAAGAGATCGCCCAAAATATAGAGCGCGTCGGCGTCACGCGCCGTACCGGCCAGAAAACGTAGAAAACCGGCGGTGATCGCCGGTTCTTCTGTACACAGATGGAGATCTGCGATGAAAAGCGTCGCCACGATTACTCGCTGACGGTCACGTTTTCGATGATCACGTCTTCTTTAGGAACGTCCTGGTGCATGCCGCTGCGACCGGTAGAGACCGCTTTGATTTTGTCGACCACGTCCATGCCTTCAACCACTTCAGCAAATACACAGTAGCCCCAGCCCTGCATGTTTTCACCGCTGAAGTTCAGGAAGTCGTTGTCTGCCACGTTGATGAAGAACTGGGCAGTAGCAGAGTGCGGTGCCTGGGTACGGGCCATTGCCAGCGTGCCACGGGTGTTTTTCAGGCCGTTGTTCGCTTCGTTTTTGATCGCGTCTTTGGTTGCTTTCTGATTCATGCCCGGCTCAAAGCCGCCGCCCTGGATCATAAAGCCATTGATAACACGGTGGAAAATGGTGTTGTTGTAGAAACCTTCGCGGCAGTAGTCCAGGAAGTTCTTAACAGTTTCAGGCGCTTTGTCATCAAACGTTTTGATTACGATATCGCCGTGATTAGTGTGGAAAGTAACCATTTTTGCATCCTGTTCCGGTAGTGTAGAGCATCGACCCAGCTGTGGGTCACGTATAGTCGCCTGTTATAGCATAACCGCAAGGTTCGATCACCTTGCAAAGGGTGCTGCTTCGGTTATCAATTATGGGTATCATACCCACTTCATTCTCCACACACGTCTCAACGGAATCTTTGATGCTAAAAATTTATAACACCCTGACGCGCCAAAAAGAGGAATTTAAACCTATTCATGCCGGGAAGGTTGGCATGTACGTGTGTGGTATCACCGTTTACGATCTCTGTCATATCGGCCATGGCCGGACCTTCGTCTCCTTCGACGTAGTATCCCGCTACCTGCGTTTCCTTGGCTATGAGCTGAAGTACGTGCGTAACATCACCGATATCGACGACAAGATCATCAAACGTGCTAACGAAAACGGCGAGAGCTTTGTCGCGCTGGTGGATCGCATGATCGGCGAGATGCACGCTGATTTCGACGCCCTGAACATCCTGCGTCCTGACAGCGAGCCGCGCGCCACCCACCATATTCACGAAATCATCGAGATCACCGAGCGCCTGATCGAACGCGGTCATGCCTACGTGGCCGACAACGGCGACGTGATGTTCTCCGTGCCCACCGATCCCAACTACGGCAAGCTGTCGCGCCAGGATCTGGAGCAGCTGCAGGCCGGAGCTCGCGTTGAAGTCGCTGAGATCAAACGCAACCCGATGGATTTCGTGCTGTGGAAGATGTCCAAGCCGGGCGAGCCGAGCTGGCCTTCACCGTGGGGCGAGGGGCGTCCGGGCTGGCACATTGAGTGCTCGGCGATGAACTGCAAGCAGCTGGGTCACCATTTCGACATTCACGGCGGCGGATCGGACCTGATGTTCCCGCATCACGAAAACGAAATTGCCCAGTCTACCTGCGCCCACGACGGCGAGTACGTGAACTACTGGATGCACTCCGGCATGGTGATGGTTGACCGCGAGAAGATGTCGAAATCGCTGGGCAACTTCTTTACCGTACGCGACGTGCTGAAGTATTACGATGCGGAGACCATCCGTTACTTCCTAATGTCCGGTCACTATCGCAGCCAGCTCAACTACAGCGAAGAGAACCTCAAGCAGGCGCGTTCGGCGCTGGAGCGTCTCTACACCGCGCTGCGCGGCACTGACACATCCGTTGCCGCAGCGGGCGGCGACGCCTTTGAAGCGCGCTTTGTCGAGGCGATGGACGATGACTTCAACACCCCGGAAGCCTACTCGGTGCTGTTCGACATGGCCCGCGACGTTAACCGTCTGAAGAGCGAAGACATGCAGGCGGCGAACGCCATGGCATCCCATCTGCGCAAGCTGGCTGCCGTGCTCGGCCTGCTAGAGCAGGAGCCGGAAGCTTTCCTGCAGAGCGGTGCGCAGGCGGACGACGGTGAAGTTGCAGAGATTGAAGCCCTGATCCAGCAGCGTCTGGACGCGCGGAAAGCGAAAGACTGGGCGGCGGCGGATGCGGCGCGTGACCGTCTGAACGAGATGGGGATCGTGCTGGAAGATGGCCCGCAGGGAACCACCTGGCGTCGTAAGTAAGCGTGTTGTGCCCGGTGGC
>NZ_LR607338.1:2027020-2032222 GCF_902164725.1 Pseudescherichia vulneris
ACATGGTCTGCAATCCCTCTATCTTATGCTGACTCGCGCGTCACCAGCTGTCCCGAGAGGGTGATGCGCTGGGTCAGCAGATCCGGCTCTTTGATTTTGCGGATCATCAGCGACGCCGCCTGGCGTCCGGTCTCCTCGCTTGCCGACGATACGTAGGTAAACGAGGGCGACGTTAAGTTCACGTGCAGCATATCTTCGAAACCTATCAGCGCCACCTGCTGCGTCAGAAACACATCTTTCCCTACCGTACGTCCTACATGATGAATGCCGGAGAGCGAGCCGATCATGGCATCAGGCGAGTGGCAGAGCAGGGCGGTGATGGTGTTGTTCTTCTCCAGCAGCTGCCGGGTCGCGTGGCTCGCCGCGTGGGTCCCCTCCATGCAGGCCGGGGTCGACTCTTCCCGAGTGACTAACCCGTACTGGGTCAGCGCGCTGCGAAAACCGGCCAGCCGCTGCTGGCGGATCAGGCTGTTCTCCGTGCCGCCAATGTAGGCGATGCTGCGGTGGCCGCGCTCGATCAGGTAGCGAGTGGCGAGGCTGGCGGCCTGGCGGTTATCGCGCATCACCAGGTTGCACTCCTCCTCCAGCAGGGATTGCGATACCACAACCAGTGGCAGAGGGCAGGTGCGGATCGGCGTAGGCAGACGAGAGGTGGTAGCATCGGAGGCGAGGTAGATCACGCCAGCCACACCCTGCTGCTTAAACGAGAGCAGGCAGCGCTCAAGGCTGTCGCTATCGTTGAGAGGCTGGCTGAGAAAGACCATGTAGCCCTGCTTCTCCAGCTCCAGCACGGTGCTGGCCATAACCTTCACCGAGAAGCTGTCGCTAAAGTCACGCAGGATCAGGCCAATCAGGTTAGAGGTATTGGCCCGGAGATTGGCTGCCGCCACGTTGTGGACGTAGCCGAGCGTGTCGATCGCCTGCTGCACTTTTTCAATTGTGGCGGTCGATATTTTTCCTTTTTGGCGAAGCACCAACGAAACGGTGGAGACGGAGACGCCCGCCAGCTTCGCGACATCAATAATGCTAACCTTCTTCAAATCCACTCCCTGAACTTAACGGCTATGCAGTCAACGATGAAAAGTCTCCTGTACGATACAGGAGACCTTATCACCTTAACAGCGTCAGGTTACTTGCCGATCATGCCCGACATGGTCTGGGCGATAAACTGCGCTCGCGCGCCGAAAATCACCTGAATACCGTTATCACCAACGAACACCACGCCGCGTGCACCGACGCCGTTCAGGCCGTCCTTGTCCACCAGCTCACTCTTCGCCACTTCGAGGCGCAGGCGGGTGATGCAGGAGCCTACCGAGCTGATATTTTGCGCGCCGCCCAGCAGGGCCACGATCTCGGTCGCCAGTTCGTCATCGGTTTTATCGTTAACGTTAGCGGTCACTTCGGTACGGCCCGGCGTTTTCACGTCGAAGCGGCGGATCACAAAGCGGAAGGTGAAGTAGTAGATCAGCCCCATCGGGATGCCGACGATAATTGCGTTCAGGAAGTTGGTCTGGTAGCCGTTAAACGACGGCAGAATACCGAACGAGATATAGTCGATCAGGCCCGCCGAGAAGGATTTCGCGATGTGCGCATGGAGCAGATACATGCACATATACGACAGCCCGGCCATGATGGCGTTAAAGACGTAGAGCACCGGTGCAACGAAGATAAAGGTAAACTCAACCGGCTCGGTGATCCCGGTCAGGAAGCAGGTCAGCGCGGCGGAGAAGAGAATCCCGGAAGCGATCTTTTTGTTACGAGTATGCGCCTCATGGTACATCGCCAGACAGGCCGCCGGCAGCGCAAACAGCATCAGAGGGAACTCGCCCTGCATGAACTTACCGGCGTTTTGGTAGGTGTCGCTGCTGAACGATTTAGCACCTTCTTCCAACATTTTGAACCAAATGGTCTGGTCGCCGTGAATAACCTGGCCCGCCTGAGTAGTGTAGTCGCCAAACGAGTACCAGAATGATGGATACCAGATGTGGTGCAGGCCGAGCGGGATCAGCGCACGTTCCACCAGTCCAAAGATAAAGGTCGACGCGGCCTGATTATCGCCGTTTACCACTACTGAGAGCGCATCGATACCCGCCTGGATATGCTGCCAGACGTAAGGCAGCAGCAGGCCGAGCAGGAACGACAGGAAGGCGGTAGCAATCGCCACAAAGCGTTTACCGGAGAAGAAGCCGAGGAATTCCGGCAGCTGCATAGTGTGGAAGCGGTTATAGCACCATGCGGCCAGGATGCCGCAGATCAGGCCGCCAAAGACGCCCATCTGCAACGTCGGGATGCCGACCACCATGGCATACTTTCCGCCCTGGGAGGCCATCTCTGGGGTAATCGACAGCACCGTGCCGATGGTCATGTTAGTGATAAACACCGAGACCGCCGCCGAAAGCGCGGCAATGCCGGACTCTGACGCCAGGCCTACCGCAGAGCCGATGGCAAACAGCAGCGGTAAGTTATCAAAGATAACCCCACCGGCGTTCATCATCAGCGGCAGGTGAAACTTATCGCCAAACGCCAGCAGCAGACCTGCGGCAGGCAATAGTGAGATTGGCAGCATCAATGCGCGGCCAATCATTGATAACTTCGAGAGCGATTTTACGAACCCCGACAGCAGACTCATGCGGTTTTCCCCTAATTATAGAAACCCTGGTGATGGCGTAGTTGTTGTTAGTAGAATTATAAGTAGAACGTTTTAGTAGAACGTTTTACTTATCGTGATTTAAGCCATGGCGGGCCGCAACAGAAATCTGTTGGGAAGTCAGACGAATTTGTTATTCTTTGATGTGGATCGAGCAATGGCCCTTATGAGTCAAGGGCCATTAAGGCGGGATTAATCAGTTACAGTGATACTTTGACCGTTAAACGTGACCGTTTGTCCTGCCACAATCTTGCAGCGCTTGCGGGTTTCTACCGCGCCATCGACGCTGACCAGGCCATCGGCAATAAAATTCTTCGCCTGTGCACCGCTTTCGCTCCAGCCTTCCAGTTTCAGCAGATCGCACAGCTCAACGTGCGGATGTTTACCTAATGAGAACGTTGCCATCTTATGCTTCCTTTACGTCGTGATACTCTTCGCACGCCTGCAACGTATTCTGAATCAGCGTTGCGACGGTCATCGGGCCTACGCCGCCCGGAACGGGGGTGATATAGGCGGCACGCGAGGCGGCGTCTTCATACACCACATCGCCGACCACTTTGCCGCTCTCAAGACGGTTGATGCCCACGTCAATGACGATCGCACCCTCTTTGATCCACTCCCCAGGAATAAAGCCCGGTTTGCCCACGGCGACGATCAGCAGATCGGCGTTCTCAACGTGCTGGCGCAGGTTTTTGGTGAAGCGGTGGGTAACAGTGGTGGTGCAACCTGCCAGCAGCAGCTCCATACTCATCGGGCGGCCGACGATATTGGATGCGCCAATCACCACGGCGTTCAGGCCGTAGGTATCGATGTTGTAGCGCTCCAGCAGGGTCACGATGCCACGCGGCGTACAGGGGCGCAGACGCGGCGCACGCTGGCACAGGCGGCCAACGTTATAGGGGTGGAAGCCATCAACGTCTTTATCCGGCGATATACGTTCCAGCACCTTCACGTTATCGATACCTGCCGGCAGCGGCAGCTGAACCAGAATGCCGTCAATCTCACCGTCGGCGTTAAGCGTGTCGATCAGGGTCAGCAGTTCGGCTTCGCTGGTGGTTTCCGGCAGATCGTAAGAGCGGGAGATAAAGCCCACCTCTTCACAGGCTTTGCGTTTGCTGCCCACGTATATCTGCGATGCAGGGTTGCTACCCACCAGCACAACGGCCAGCCCAGGGGCGCGAAATCCTGCCGCAACGCGGGCCTTCACTTTTTCCGCAACCTCAGAGCGCACCTGCTGCGCAATCGTTTTACCATCAATAATCTTTGCTACCATCAGAGAGAAGATTCCATCTGTAAATTGAAGTAGAGGGGATTGTGTATAGTGTGTCAGAAGCGCGCCGCGCTGTCAGTTAACGTTTGCATTATTCGCACGGCGAGGGGACGTAAAGTGCGGCTCGATGCTCATTTCACCAGCATCTGACGCCAAAGCCATTGACTCAACGGGCGTTGACCGTATAATCCCAGGCGTTTCCACCGTTTAGGTGGGGCATCTCGCGCAATGCGCCCTTAGCTCAGCTGGATAGAGCAACGGCCTTCTAAGCCGTAGGTCACAGGTTCGAATCCTGTAGGGCGTGCCATTAGTATTCAATAAGTTACGAATTTTTAGTTCGAACTACCTCTCTTTCTGTGTCATCTTTGAGTCATTGTTACTAAAAGCCACACCTATTTTGGGTAGACTCGCTGAAGTTATTAGGTGCAAGGTGGGCTTATTTGCTTTTCAAGGGCTAACAATGACCGTTCAAACCTACTGGAACCGCATGGTTCCCGAACTGACCGTAATGGATTTTCCCGCCTCGCTGCATTTTTACGTCGAGGTCCTCGGCTTTTCCATCATGATTAGACGTTACGACCCGGAGTTTGCCTATGTGTGCATGGGCGAGGCGCAGCTGATGCTGGAGCAGTATCACGACGGCGGCTGGAATACGGCGGAACTCGTGCGGCCTCTGGGACGTGGCGTGAACTTCCAAATCGAAGTGGACGATGTCGATCCAATCCTCTCCCGCCTGCAGGCCAATAGCGTTGCGCTATATCGCCCCCTTCGCGACAACGTCTACAGCACAGGCGACACGGAGGCGTGTCAGCGGGAGTTTCTGGTTCAGGATCCTGATGGCTATCTTCTGCGCTTCAGCCAGTACCTCGACTAGCCGTTTATCCTGCCCAGCAGCAGCTCTGAACAGCTTTTTGGCGTATCTACCGCGTGCTGCTTCTCTGCCGCACTGAGCTGATCCCAGGCGTGAAGCAGGGCTTTGCCCAGCGATGAAGAGAAATGGGTTTTCTTCAACGCATAATCCGAATTGCCCCCCTCAATCATCTGCTCCATCTCGGTCAGTCCAGCCGTGGGCGAGCTGCTTTTCACGGTGCAAAGCACGGAAGCGTACCAGGCCTTGTCTTCATCGCTATAGTGCGGAACCAGCCACCAGGCTAGCAGCGCAATAACGGCAACGAGTAAAATAACGGTGAGGGGTTTAACTTTTTTCATATCAGTAACGGCAGCCGTAAAAAATTGAGTCGGTAGTATAGCGCCTCTGCTTAAACAGAAGGACTACGGTAATCAC
>NZ_LR607338.1:2032322-2036148 GCF_902164725.1 Pseudescherichia vulneris
GGTACTGACGGTGGCTGCTAAGCTTTCACAAGGATATCTTGTGGAGGATACATGAAATTAGGCTTCGCTTGTAAGTTTCTGGACCCGGATTTAAAGCAGCGTTTCCCCTTTAAAGCCACCACCCGTACGCGATTTTTGAGTCTGGAGAGCGAAGCGCGATCAACGCTGATCTACACGCTGTCAGCGACCAACCTGACTAATCTCTATCTGCTCTTTCAAGAGCTGGCGCAGTTGCCCCCCGCGCTGCGGATGATGCGCATCGGCAGCGACCTGCTGCCGCTCTATACCGTGCCCGAGGCCACTGCACTGTATAACGAGTTTCTGCCGGAGCTCTATCCGCTGTTTACCAAATGTGGGGAGTTTGCCCGCGCGAATGACATCCGCCTCTCGTTTCATCCAGGGCAGTACTCGGTCCTCGCCTCGGATAATGTGCTGGTGGTGGAGCGCGCGCTGGAGGATGTGGAGTACCATACGCTCTGCGCCACGCTGATGGGCTATGGCAAAACCTTCCAGGATTTCAAAATCAATATTCATATGAATGGTAAAGCGGGTTTTGCCGGGTTTAAAAGCGCCTTCGGCAGGCTCAGTCCGGAAGCCCGGCGAATGCTGACCATCGAGAACGATGAGATCTCCTGCTCGCTGGACGATGTTCTGCAGGCGAAGGATCTCTGCCCGATCGTGGTGGATATTCACCATCACTGGGTGAAAGAGGCGGAGTTTATCCAGCCCAACGACCCACGCATTGAGCAGGTAAAGGCGTCGTGGCGGGACGTCAGGCCGGTGATGCACTACTCCATCTCGCAGGAGGGGATTATCCCCGAGCAGGGATTCCCGGAGCAGAGCAGCCTGGGCGTGCCAAAAACCAAGCTCAGGGCACACTCTGATTTCTTCTTCAACCCAACGCTAAATGATTGGGCGCTGTCGTTTGTGGATTTTGACCTCATGTGTGAGGTGAAGATGAAAAACCTTGCCCGCGACAGGCTCTATGAATATGCGCTGTCAGGGGCAAAGCCACGTTCTGAGTAGGGCTCCACTACTCCCTCTCCATCCCTTCGCCGCTTTCGCCTCTCTCCCAGGCAACCCGGCGATGGAACATCCTTTTTAGCGCGCGGCCCAGGGTATTGAACCAGCCGGTGGGACGCGGATCGGCGAGCATGCTCAGGGCCCGGGCATAGTCCAGCACCAGTCCTGGCGTCCACGCCATCGTCTCCGCGCGCTTGCGCAGCTGGAGCGCTACCCACAGCTCCGGGGTAGACATCAGCTTACCCATCGCCATCCAGAATCCGCGCGACTGCCATAACCTGCCGACCGAGCCCTCCAGCGCGGCTTCCAGCGCCCGGGCCACGGTGCTGGAGCAGTTTCGGTGCGTCAGATTGTAGGACTCATCCTGGCGATAGTTCTCCCAGAACGCAGCCAGCCGCGCCTCGCTGTAGTTGCGGATGCGCACCTTCCGCGTTGAGGGGCACCACTGCACGGACTCCGTGGCATAGTCCGGCTGATACTGCCCCGGCACGTCGTTCTCCGGCGTGGCGCGCAGAGTGCGGGCGAAGGCATCTGGCGAGCGGTCAATCTGTACGGCAGGATAGAGGCTGATGTAGATGCCGCCGGGAGACTCCAGCGCGGCATGGCCGGTAGAGATGACGCCGTTGCGATCCACGGCGGCGATATAGCGGCTGATGACCGGGCGCGGAACGGCCTCGCTCGCGGCGGAGCCCACCGGCGTCCAGACGTGGACGGTCAACGCTTTCTCGTCGTCCTCCGGCGGGCCATTCCACTCCACCACCGCGGGGGGCACCGTCTCCGTCTCCGACATAAACTCTTCGCCCTTCAGGCCAGGGTTAACCGCTGCCCGCTTAACGCGGTTAGCGAGGATAAACAGGTTCCAGCCGGCAAAGGCCAGCACCAGGCCAAGACAGTAGGGGACGGTGCCGGCATAGTTGGAGGGCCACGGCTGGAAGAAAAACAGGGCCAGCACAATCTCAACGATCCCGCCCCACAGCGCAGGCCGCCAGCGTTGATAGCGGACGACAACCGCAGAGGCGATCTGTAGCGCGCCGTCAAACAGGAAGAGCAGGCCGAAGATCATCGATAGCAGGAAATTACCATCGTGGTTTCCGGCAAGGACCAGCATCGCAGCAAGAGAGAACGCCGCGCCTTTAACGTAGCGTAGGATCCGTTGGCCCCCCATGCCGCTGTGGGCTACCATCAGCGTCGCGCCGCCTTCAAACAGCAGCAGCGAGGCGAATAGCTCAATGGGAAAGAACAGCGCGCCGTCCAGGGCGTCGATAAACAGCACTACGCCTGCGATGAGCGTCACCCAACCGAAACGACGCAGCCCGCGCCAGTGCGATCGCAAAAAATCAATGCCAAGCAGGATCAGGGTTAGCCGCATCATAGGCGCGTATCCGCAATAGACTTTCCCTATTTATAACCTGGCTGCTGTTAGCGTGCGCAATGAGTTGTCTATTTTGTAATCATCGATGGAGGCGACATCACGCCCCTGCTACCCGCTGCGGAAAGCGCTCTAACAGCCAGTCGATAAACACCCGTAGCCGATGGGTGACGTGACGGCTCTGCGGATAAACCACGTGAAAAGGGTAGGGCGCTGGCCGCCACGCTTTGAGGATCTCCACCAGCGTACCATTGCGCAGCGCTTCCGCTATCGAATAGCTAAAGGTCTGGATAACGCCCAGTCCCGCCAGGCCTGCCGCCAGATGCGCGTTACTCTCGTTAACGCCGATACGATAATCGACCTTAATATCCGTTTTCTCGCCGTTATGCTCGAAGCGAAAGGGGAAGGCTCTGCCGTTTTGCGGCGAAAGATAGCTTACCAGCCGGTGGCCGTTTTTGAGTTCGTCCGGGTAGGCGGGCGTGCCGAAGGTTTTCAGATACGCTGGCGTCGCGCAGGTGATCAGCGTTGCCGAGCCGATATGCCGCGCAATGAGGGAGGAGCTCTCCAGCGGGCCACCGCGGATCACGCAGTCCACGTTATCGCTAATCAGATCAACCGTACGATCGGATACCCCCAGATCGATGCGAATATCTGGATAGCGGGTCATAAACTCGGGAAGGATAGGGATGAGCACGTCGCGGGCGGTTGAACCGCCGATGTCGATACGCAGCAGGCCATGTGGCTTATCACGGGCAGCGCTAAAGGAGGTGTCGATATCTTCTAGATCGCGCAGAATGCGGGCGCTCTTTTCGTAGTAGTCACGCCCTCGGGGGTAACCGTCACGCGGCGGGTGGTACGCTGGAGCAGGCGCACACCAAGGTGCGCCTCCAGGTCCTGAATCAACTTGCTGACCGTAGCATTGGGCATCTCCAGCGAGTCTGCCGCGCGGGTAAAGTTACCCGCCTCTACTACCCGGGCAAAGGCCCGTATCGCCACCAGCTGATCCATCTATAATCCCCGTTTGTCATCTTACGGCTGATTATATACGGTCCGCTGCCTCATCCTCATCTGCAATTAACACCACTTTGCCGATGTGCGTCCCTTCGTCCAGCAGCCGGTGGGCATCAGCAGCCTCCGTAAGCGGGAAGGTTTTATAGATCTGCGGCTTCAGCTTTCCAGCCTCGATAAGCGGCCAGACGTTGTTGTTAAGCGCTTCGATGATCTCCGCCTTTGCAGCAGGCGAGCGTGAGCGCAGGGTAGAGCCAATATGCATCAGCTGCTTGGTGAGCATCGGGAACAGGTTTAGCTCTTTAGCTGGGCCGGCGAGCACGCTAATCTGCACGATGCGCCCGTGCATTGCCGCTGCTTCGTAGTTACGCGCGACATAGTCACCTGCAATGATATCGAGAATAATATCTGCGCCGTTGCCGTCGG
>NZ_LR607338.1:2042282-2044119 GCF_902164725.1 Pseudescherichia vulneris
AGGCGGCAAGCGTCCCTCTTCGATAAACTCATCGTCCAGTTCATCGGCGTTGCCCTGGTGATCTTTCCCGGAGAGCAGGTTCCAGCAGGCCAGGAACAACGCGGCGATCAGCGGCCCAATCACAAAGCCGTTAATGCCGTAGATCTCCAGGCCGCCCAGGGTAGAGATAAGCACCAGGTAGTCGGGCATTTTAGTATCCTTACCCACCAGCACCGGGCGCAGCAGGTTATCCACCAGTCCGACGATAATCACAAAGAAGCCAACAATGAAAAAGCCCTGCCAGATCTGACTGGTAGCAAAAAGGAAGATGGCCGCAGGCACCCAGATAATCGCCGAGCCCACTGCCGGCACCAGCGACAGGAAAGCCATTAGCGCCCCCCACAGTACGCTGCCATCAATACCCGCAATCCAGAAGCCGATGCCGCCCAGTATGCCCTGTATTACGCCTATGACGACGGTGCCCTTTACGGTTGCACGAGAGACGGCGGCAAACTTAGCGAACAGGTGATGTTTGACATAGCGCGAAAGGGGTAGCGATTCCAGCGCCTGATTAACAATATAGGGCCCATCTTTTAGCAGGAAAAAGAGCAGGTAGAGCATAACGCCAAAGTTAATGGTAAAGCTGAAGGTGCTCTTACCGATCAGGAATGCGCTGCCAGCAAGGTACTGTCCGCTCTTTAATGCTACCTGCGACAGCTGCTGCTGGATCTGCGTAGCGTTGTTCAGATCGTGATCGGCCAGGAACTGCTGTGCCCAACTGGGCAGATGAGCCACCAGATCGGCAACCACGACCGGGAACTGAGTATTGTTATCCTGCAGCTTGGTGTAAACCGTATTGGCCTCAAACGCCAGCGAGGAGAGAATGATCGCTAATGGCGTAAAGACGATAAGACAGATAATCAGCACCGTTAGCAGGGAGGCAATCCCGTTGCGCCCGGCTATCCTGTCCCGTAGTCGGTTTTTAAGCGGTTGGAATATCACCGCCAGTATCGCCGCCCATAAAATGGCCGAGTAGTAGGGGGTCATGATGTCGAAAAACGCCAGCGTAACGACCAGCAATATCAGGATGAAAAAGCCTTTCGTTAATCCCTTAAATCTCATATCTACTTCTCCGGTATGTGATGCACTTCTCGAAATATAGAAGGTACTGGATAGATTACCATTTTCAGCTGTGCAATAGAGATCGTTACGCAGGAAAGACGCATTTCTGGCAGGGGATAACAGAAGTGGCTACGCTAAAATAACCCTCCTCTTTTTCTGGAAGAGAAATTATGCCGGACATAAACGACTCAACCTCTGTTCTGCTATTGGCCGCTAATGACTGGGTGCCGAATAACCCGCATTTACCTGTGCTTATTTACCGCCAGATTTTTAATTCTGACGAGAATGGTGTTGAAACGGCGCAGCAGCTGTTTGAAAAAAACGGTTGGCCCGCACAGTGGGTTGATGGCATTTATCCTTACCACCACTACCACAGCAATGCCCATGAGGTGCTGGCCATTGCACGCGGCGAGGCCCGGCTGATGCTCGGCGGCCCGGAAGGGGAGGAGATGGTTGTGCGCGGCGGCGATATTATGCTGCTGCCTGCGGGGACGGGTCACTGCAATCTTCATAGCAGCGACGATTTCACCGTGGTAGGAGGCTACCCGCCGGATCAACAGTTTGATCTGTGCCGCGGGGCACCCACCCCAGAAATGCTGGCGGCTATTGCCACTGCGTCTTTTCCACATTGCGATCCGGTATATGGTGAAACGGGGCCGCTTATTAAGAACTGGCTAAACATTTAAGCAGCGCTAACATAATGGTAATGACATATTTCATCCCTTGAAAAATCCCT
>NZ_LR607338.1:2044259-2052863 GCF_902164725.1 Pseudescherichia vulneris
TACATACGCTATAACAGGTATGCACTATATAAGTTTTCATAACAATAGATGATAGCCAGAGGCATGTATGCAAATAATCTATTTCAAAGTGGAATGCCTGTTCCCAGAACTTTTACCTTCATCGACAGTTACTCTTAAAGAGGTAGTATTAACAAGAGAGAATGAAGTTATATCAACTTTTTCTAACTTGAAAATTAGTAACTTACCCTTTTATAGCTTTCATTTAGTCCCTGTTGGGTTCAGAAAAATTGAACATCTTATTAAAGGCGAGCCTGGTAAGTATTTGCAGTTCTCCTCGGGCTATCTGCAGTCTGGTGAATACCGGGTAGAAATCCCAACGGAGAGAAGGTGCTTGGCTATGACGCGCTCACTGCGCTCTGGCGGCTGGCTGACGAGAATGATGATGAGCGTTATCTCACAACTAATGAATTTATTTCACGCGATTTTTCGATTATTCGCCCGATAAAATTAGTTTATCGTAACCGCCGGGATATTACCTGCTGAGTAAAAACGCGCTTCGATTTTAAAATATAATATATTTTGCCTGCGGGGTTATCCCGCGCGCAGGCTTTCATTTAATGGCGAAAGAGTGCCGGGTTTAAGTAACGGACGAAACAGTGACTCATGTAAAGCAACTTGATTGCGACCGCGTTTTTTTGCGCTATAAAGCGCGACGTCGGCTGCACTATACAGGGCTTCAAAATCGCTATGGCGCACGCCAAGGCTAACGCCAAAGCTGGCCGTAACATATTGCTGGGGCAGACAGTCCAGCGGGGAGGCACTTAGCGATGCGTGAATATAACGCGCAATAATTATGGTCTCTTCAAGCCGGGCATGGGGCAAAAGAATCGTGAATTCTTCTCCACCTACGCGGCCAATTGAGGCCTGCGCGGGGAGAGCATGACGTATGCGCGACACCAGAGAGCAGATGACCTTATCACCCATTGGGTGACCATACTCGTCGTTAATGCGCTTGAAGTGATCGATATCCAGCAGGATCAGCGCCACGTTGCCCTGCGTTAGGGCGTGGTTGATATGGTTAATGATCGCGCTGCGGTTATAAACGGCGGTAAGCGGATCGTGGGTCGCTTCATACTCCAGGCGAGCCGCCAGCTTTTGTAGCTCATCGTTCATGCGTGTAAGTTCGCGTTCGGCACGATCGCTGCGGGAGATCAGACGGTAAGACTGGCGGATGAGTCGCTGATAGTGCTTTGCCACCGTCCACAGCTTTTCGCGGCACTCTTCGGCGGGCAGCTGTGCATCGGCGGCGGCAACCCGGGCGTCTTCCAGAACCGCATACTCTTCCTGGAATAGCTCGTTGATATCTAGCATGCGTTAAGGTCCGGCGTTAAAAAGACGGCAAGCGCCGGGAAATCAAGACTGACTTCCTGGCCAAACTCTTCGGAAATATCGTCATCGGCATCGTAATACCAGTGCAGCTCGCAGGCTTTGCCGCGTTTTGCATAGCCGTTCAGGGATTCAAAGAACTCGAACAGCAGCTTGGTGCTTGAGCTGTTAAAGTAGCTCAGCGCAACGTGCAGCTGTAGCGGAGTCGACTCGGCAGGGATCTCCTCTAGCCAGCTCTCAACGGCCTGCAACAGCGGGCGGAAGAAGGCGGCGGCGTTTTCCGGGTAGGCTTCACCTTTTAGCACCAGACGATGCGCCGCAAAGTCAAAGTTCACTTCCGGTGTGGCAGAGGTTGCTGCAAGCACAATCGCGGTAGTCAGTGTGGTATCAGTCATGGCAAAAGGTGGCCTTTAGGTGGAATGCGGACAGCGAGCTGGCCGCCAGAGGATGAATGCGGTACTCCAGCGGTTCGCTGGTATCTCGCGCCATGGTCAACAGGCCAATGTTAGCCCCTTTACTGGTCGCGGGTGCTTCACTGCGTAAGTTCTGTTTCCAGGCCTGCTTGATTTCGGCCTGGGTCATCGTGCGCAGCACGTCGAGGTTGTTTTGCAACAGAGAGGACGCCTCATATCCCACCAGATTAGCGGTTTCGAGATAGTAGTTAGCGTGATCGGTGTGCAGACAGAGTGAGCCAAAGCGCAGCTCCTCTTTGTCTGTGCCGATGTAGCGCTCGTCGCTGGAGTAGCGGACAATGTTCTGACCCATCTCAATAAAGACGGAGAAGAGCCGACGGCGCAGCGGCAACGAAGACTCGTGCTTATCCAGCCATGCCCGCACCACGTCGCCCATCGCCACAATATGCTGTTGCGAAAAATAGCCGGTATAAAACAGCTCTACCGCGCTCTGTCTTTGTAATGTGATCAACGGCAGCAGAACCGCGTCTTTGACCTGCAGGTCACTTAATTTCATATTATTTTTCACCAGCGAAAACCAAACCACGTCATGTCATCACGCGACGCTTCTTTTCCTTGCCAGGCCTGAAGCCCTTCCAGCAGCGCGGCAGAAAGGGCGCTCATCGGCAGTGTACGGTTTTGTAATATCAGGGACTGAATGCGTTTCTTACCAAACATAATGCTGCGCTCGCCGCCAATCTGATCCGTTACGCCGTCGGTAACCACCATCACCTGGTCACCAGCCTGTAGCGGGCGCTGATAGCGACGCCATTGCTGGTCGGCAGGCGTATCGGTGTAGCCGAGGCCTTTTCTGTCGGACTCAAGCATGCAGACCTCTTCATCCTCCGTGCCCAGCATAAAGGCGTGCATCCGGGCATTAGCCCAGATCAGCTGCGCATTAACGCTGTCGGTATAAATGGCGATGGCGTCACAGCCGTCATTAGACTGGTTAAGGTCGGCGCTAGGATGCAGCTGACTCAGGGTCTGCTTGATGTGGCGATTGACGATCGCCAGCAGGCGCTCCGGCTCATTCGCCGGGGCCAGAGAAAGCGCCTTTTCCAGCGCCGAGGCGAAAATAAAGGTCATAAACGCGCCGGGCACGCCGTGGCCGGTGCAGTCGGCAATCACCACCAGCCAGCCGTTCTCGTCGCGTTGAAAAGCATAGATATCGCCTCCTACGCAGTCCCGCGGCAGCCAGTAGAGGCACCACTCTTTAAGGCTCTCTTCAATACCCTGCCGCGAGCGGCTCAGCATCGACTCCTGGATCACCCGCGCATACTCAATGCTCTGCATGATCTGGAAATGCTGCTTGGCCTGCAGATCGGAAACCGTTTTAATCAGGTCGATGCCCAGGCCAATCCCCAGATAGTGCCCCTCATCGGTCAGGATGAAGCCTTCGGTCACCGCCTTATCGCCAGTTTCGATTACCCGCTCGGCGAGATACTCCAGTCCGGCGCTGGCCTCGACGATCAGCGGTGTCTTATCCATAAAAGCGATGCAGCTCTTTTGGTCGTAGAGTTCATGAAAGAAAGGGCGGCTCATCTGGGAGAGAAAAATGTGCCGGTTTATCATGCCGAGCGGGCGACTGTTTTCGAGCACTGGCAGGCCGATTAGCGTCTTATGCTCGTTAAAGAGAGCCATTACCTGCTGATTATTGGAGTCGGGCGTCACGTGCGGTACGGCGATGCGTAACATGCCTGCGTTTAACTGACGCGAGGAGAGAGGGATTTCCATAATAACCGGCGTTTTCCAGCAAGTAAGATTTATCCTAGAATAAATCCGTAATATGACGCTTTTATTTCAATCACTTGCCTGAGATTACAACGCTATTTTATCGAGCCTAAAGGCAAACTATAGCCATAACTCACGCCCATTCGCAGGCAAAAAAAAGCCCGCGCAGGGCGGGCAGTAAATACTGGAAGCAATGTGAGCAATGTCGTACTGAATACCTGAGCTATTTACTCAACTATTCAGTGATGAGAAAGATAATCTTTATCATCTGAACTTGCAACCCCAACTTTACTGGGGGCGCTTTTGTTCCCTATTCATGATGGCGCTGAAGCTGTAAACGCGCCCCTACCTCTATATACTCTATTCCTGTTTACCTTACCGCCTCGCCGTTTTAATAAAGGATGTGAAATGAAGCAGGATGAGATTTTAAACAGCATGAAGCGTCTATCTCTGTTTTTGGCGATCGCTATATCCGCACTGGTGTCTACTCAATCGATAGCAAAAAGCAGCCAGGAAAATGTCTTTTTCTCTCATGGTGATTGGGAGCTAGGCTGTGACAATACGCTGAGCTGCCGTGCCGCGGGCTACACAGAAAATGCAATGAATAGTGAAAACGTCGCCGTGGTAATTCTCAGCCGTCAGGCTGGCCCGGCAACAAAAGTGGAAAACTGGGTGCTGTTAACCAACAGTGACTCCTCGAGGAATTCTAAACAGAAGTCAGCACCAGAAATTATCATCAATAAAACGTCTCTTGGCCCTCTCGAAAAAGGCGAGGACGTTAGCTGGAAGATGAACGAAAGCCAATACGGTGCCTTTATGGCGGCACTATCCAACAAAGGAAAAATTACCTTCAAGGATAGCGTTGACACGTATACATTTTCATCTGCGGGTTCAAACGCTGTTCTGCTAAAAATGGATGAATTTCAGGGACGAGTCGGCACGCAGGGGGCCATACTCAGCAAAGGCGATCGGGATGAAAGCAAGGTACCTCTGCCGAAAGCCGTACCGGTACTCAAAAAGAGCCCTGTCCTTGATGCCGAAGGGCAAAAACTTAGCGCCGACCAGCTTAACACCTTCAGGAAACAGTTACTTCCGAGCATAGTGAAAGGGAAGGGGAGCGACTGTTCGGAGGATATCGAGCAGGAGGAGTGGTTCGCAGCAAGGCTGGATGCAGGTCATACCTTGATTTATGCAGCCTGCTGGAAAGGGGCATATAACGTGGGAAACCTCTGGTATATCGTCTCACCGGATCTGAAAAAAATTATCCAGTGGGTAGATAACAGCAATCACACCTATCGCGATGGAATGATAGAGGGTTTCTTTTTAGGGAACTCCGCTGGCGTGAGTGAGACAAAGAGTCAATTTTTATGGAACGGTAGCCAGTTTGTCGATGCCTACGAGGACTACCGGGGGCATTGTGCAGGCTATACCGATTTTTCTCCCTGCCGAATGCCACTTCTTGAAACCAACCATTACCAGGCTTACTCCGTTTTTTGATCCCTGCCTGCCAGCGCACCGCGCTGGCACGTTGTTACTTTTACAAGGTAATTATTCTTGATTGCATACTTATAATGAGTATAGTTCTCATTCTCTTTAGCGTTTAGGTAGACCCTTTGGCCTGCGCGCTACCTTCCTGATGAATGACTTTGAACGGTTAAGGATGCTCCTGATGAAAATGAAAACCTCTGCCCTGGCCCTCTGCGTGGCAATGGTGCTGAGCGGCTGCAATACCACCTCGTCCGCCAGCGCAAAACCGGCCGCCGAGGCGCAAAAACCGCAGGCAGCGGCTGCTCAGCAGAGTAACGTCGTGAAGCGCGATCTGGCGGAGGGCGTGTATGAGCTGGCGTTAAGTCCGACGGGCGATGCGCTGTACGTAGCCAGCGCGGAAGGGTTCAAAGATGTGCAGGGCGGGGTGGTCTACAAGCTCGATCCTAAAACCTTAAAAACGATCGGAACGACCCATACCGATCTAAAAAACTTCGGCATGGATATCGCCCCGGACGGTAAAACCCTTTACGTCACCAACTCGCTGGATGCGGGCATCAGCGCCATTAGCACCACCGATGGCAAGGTGCTGGCGCGGGCGATCTTCCCGGAGCGCAATAAAGAGGGCTTCCCGTACGGCGCGCGTCAGGTGCTGCTGCACAACGGTCTGCTCTACATCGGCGCGGTGGCCGATCCGGCCCTGATCTGGGTCGTAGACGCCAAGACCATGAAGCTGAAAACCCGCATCAAAAACACCGGGAAATGGATGACCGGCCTGCACTACTCCGAGCAGACCCAGCGCATCTATGCTGCCAACGGTGGCGGTGAAATCCTGGTGATCAATCCGCGCACCCACCGCGTGGAAAAACGCTGGAAGCCGCTGGGGGAAAAAGAGGCCCTGCTGCTTAACTTCGCGGAAGACAGTGCTACCGGCCGCCTGTTCGTCACCGATAACTCGAAGGCAAAAACCACCCTGGTGCTGGATATCCACACCGGCAAGGTGATCAAGCAGCTCGACGTCGGCGACTCCCTGTCGGTGAAGTTCAACCCGAAACGCAACGAGATCTACATCAGCCAGCGTGAGTCCGGCAAGCTCCTGAGCCTCGACGGCACCACCTACGCAGTGAAGCAGTCATGGGATCTGCCGCCGAACCCGAACAGCCTGCTGATCTCCGCCGACGGTCAGACGCTCTATGTCACCGTTAAGCAGGCCTTCAATAAAGATCACTCTACCAACGGTCCGGACAGCGTCGTCCGCATCGCCCTGAATCAGTAATCCAATCGGCCCGGCAACGGGCCATTTTTTTAACCCACGCTCTTGTATGAGTTAATGATGCGAAACATAAAAACTAACGCTTTCACATTGCGCAAGTCATTGCTTGCGCTGGCTATCGGCGCGGTAGCCCATTCGGCGCAGGCAGCGGCCGCTGACACCAGTAAACCCAATCAGGAAGATACGTTAGTGGTGCAGGCGACACCGGCCAGCGAGTTTACCCCCGGCGGCGACGTGCCGGTTCCGGCCTATCTGGACGGTCAGATTGCCCACGGCGGTCGTCTGGGGATGCTTGGCGAGCAGAAGGCGATGGACGTTCCCTTTAACGTCATCGGCTACACCGCAAAAGCGGTACAGGATCTGCAGGCCAAAACCATTGCCGACGTGGTGCGCAACGACGCGGGCGTCCAGCCGGTGCAGGGCTACGGCAACTCTGCCGAAACCTATCGCATTCGTGGCTTCAAGCTCGACGGGGACGACATGACCATGAGCGGCCTGCCGGGCGTAGTGCCGCGTCAGGTGGTGGATACCCAGATGATCGAGCGTGTCGAGATCTTTAAAGGGGCCAACGGTCTGCTGAACGGTGCAGCGGGCAGCGGCGTGGGTGGAATGATCAACCTTGAACCTAAGCATGCGGAAGATATGCCAACGACCCGAGTGGGCGTTGACTACACTAGCCAGGCGATGGTTGGCGGCTCGCTGGATCTGGGGCGTCGCTTCGGGGATAACAACCAGTTTGGCACCCGTATTAACCTGCTACATCGCGAGGGCGAAGCCCCGCTGGATCACGATCGTCGCCGCACCACCCTGGCCTCGATTGGCCTTGACTACCGGGGCGATCGTCTGCGCACCTCGCTGGATGCGGGCTATCAGAAAAAGACCTTCCATGGCAGCGGCATGGGCGTCAATATTACGGGCGTCAATTTCATTCCCGACGTGCCGGATCCCAGCAAGAACTATAGCCAGAAATGGAGCTACAACGACATCGATAACCAGTTCGGTGTGGCCCGCGCCGAGTATGACCTGAGCGACGCCTGGACCGCCTATGCCGCCACGGGTGCGCAGCAGGCCCATGAAATAGGCACCTACAGCACGCCGAAGCTGATCAACGCCAACGGCGACGCCACGGCAAGCCGTCTGGATACCAACCGCTATATCGATGCTAACAGTGGCATGCTGGGCCTGCGCGGTGACGTCGATACCGGCTTTGTCTCGCATAAAATCAATGTCGGCTACTCGGCGCTAATCAAGCGCGACAGAACGGCGTGGCGGATGTCTTCCGCTGCCGCCAACCCGACTATCAACATCTACCACCCGAGCGATGTGGCGATGCCAGCCAACAGCAGCTTTGGCGGTAACTATGGCGATCCGCGCACGACCAGCCGGAGCCGTACCCAGGGCTGGCTGCTGAGCGATACCCTGGGCGTACTGGATGACAGCCTGCTCTTCACGGTCGGTGCCCGTAACCAGAAGGTAGTGGTGCGTAATTACAATAACGCCACCGGGGCGGAGGATAGCGGCTCACGCTATGAAGAGAGCCGCTGGATGCCTACCTACGGCGTGGTCTATAAGCCGTGGGAAGAGCTGTCGCTCTACGCTAACCATACCGAAGCGTTACAGCCGGGCAGCGTGGCCCCGAGAGATGCCTCTAACTTTGGCCAGAGCACGGGCATTGCCCACTCGAAGCAGAATGAGGTGGGGGTCAAGATTGACTACGGTCGCATCGGCGGCACCCTGGCGCTGTTTGAGATCAAAAAGCCCTCTGCCATTCAGTACGGTGCGGGCGGCCCCTACAAGCTTGACGGCGAGCAGCGTAACCGCGGCATAGAGCTGAATGTCTTTGGTGAGCCGGTGCTCGGCCTGCGCCTTAACGGCAGCGCCACCTGGGTCGATGCCGAGATGACCAAAACGCAGAACGGCATCAACGACGGTAAGGATGCTATCGGTGTTCCCGGCGTCTTTATGGTGTTTGGCGCAGAGTACGATATCAAACCGGTAGAGGGCCTGACGGCCACGGCGCGTGTAAACCACTCCGGCTCGCAGTATGCCAACGCTGCCAATACCAAAAAACTGGATGACTACACCACGCTGGATCTGGGCGTTCGCTACCGGATGCAGCTGAACCAGGACGCTAACGAAATGGTATGGCGCGTGGGCGTGGATAACGTGACCAATGAGAAGTACTGGTCCGGCGTTGAGGATCTGGGCACCTACATCTTCCGGGGCGATCCGCGTACCCTGAAGGTCTCCATGAGCTACGACTTCTAAGTCAGTCACAGCTTTTAAATGCCGGGCGGCGTTGTGCTTGCGCGGCCT
>NZ_LR607338.1:2052937-2061574 GCF_902164725.1 Pseudescherichia vulneris
TGAGGGCTGGCGGCAGCGCCAGCCTTTTCGTTCGCTTGCTACCGGTAACGCTAAGTGTTAAAAGATGCCCCTTTATTAAAATAGACAGGGGTAGGGCGTGAAAAACGCGTCAATCGCATCTGGCCAGCAACAGGCAGATGGCGCGTCGGGAACTGGGCCGACGCTGCAACGGGGTTTGCAAAACCGTCATATTCAACTTATTGCGCTGGGCGGCGCTATCGGTACCGGGCTGTTTCTGGGCATTGGGCCGGCAATTCAAATGGCTGGGCCAGCGGTGCTGCTGGGCTACGGCATCGCCGGGATTATCGCCTTTCTGATTATGCGCCAGCTGGGCGAGATGGTGGTCGAGGAGCCGGTCTCCGGTTCGTTCTCCCACTTTGCCTGGAAATATTGGGGTCCTTTCGCGGGCTTCCTCTCCGGCTGGAACTACTGGGTTATGTTTGTGCTGGTCGGCATGGCAGAGCTGACAGCTGCCGGTATCTATATGCAGTACTGGCTGCCGGACGTGCCGACGTGGATCTGGGCCGCCGCGTTCTTTATCATCATCAACGCCGCTAACCTGGTCAACGTCCGCCTTTACGGTGAGATGGAGTTCTGGTTTGCCCTGATCAAGGTGCTGGCGATTATCGCTATGATCGGCTTTGGCCTGTGGCTGCTCTTCTCCGGCCACGGTGGGGAACACGCCAGCGTCGATAACCTCTGGCAGCACGGCGGCTTCCTGGCCACCGGCTGGCACGGACTGATTATGTCCCTGGCGGTGATCATGTTCTCTTTCGGCGGCCTGGAGCTGATCGGCATTACCGCCGCCGAGGCGCGCGATCCGCAGAAGACCATCCCGAAAGCGGTCAATCAGGTGGTCTACCGTATTCTGCTGTTCTACATCGGCTCGCTGGTGGTGCTGCTGGCGCTCTACCCGTGGGTAAATGTGAAGGCTGACAGCAGCCCATTTGTGATGATTTTCCACGAGCTGGACAGCAACATCGTTGCCTCGGCGCTGAACTTTATCATTCTGGTGGCTTCCCTCTCGGTCTTTAACAGCGGCGTCTACTCCAACAGCCGAATGCTGTTTGGTTTGTCGGTGCAGGGCAATGCCCCGGCGTTTTTAACCCGGGTTAATGCCCGCGGCGTGCCGGTAAACTCGCTGTTTCTCTCTGCGGCCATCACCTCGCTGGTGATCGTCATCAACTATCTGCTGCCGAAAGAGGCCTTTGGCCTGCTGATGGCCCTGGTGGTGGCGACGCTGCTGCTGAACTGGATCATGATCTGCCTCGCGCACCTCAAGTTCCGCGCGGCGATGCGTCGCCAGGGTCGGGTTACGCAGTTTAAAGCGCTGCTCTATCCGGCAAGCAACTATATCTGCATCGCCTTCTTAGTGCTGATTCTGGGGCTGATGTGCACCATCGACAGCATGCGGATGTCTGCGATCCTGCTGCCGGTGTGGATCGTTTTCCTCTTTATCGCCTTCAAACTGCTGCGCCGCAAGGCTCGCTAATCCTCTGCCCGGCGGCGCGCTGCTGGCCGGGCTACGTCCTGTGTATTATTTATCGTGACCCTTCTCTCAGATCTCCTCTAACCCGCAGGCAAACCATTTTGTAATCGATTACTTTTCTACTGTTCACGTTTTGTAATCGATTACTTTTGACAGGTGAGGCGATAAAATGGTGTCAACAACCGCAAGTAGCGCAAAAGGGCAGGTGCACCACCGCCTGCTTGTGCCAAGATTGTCCCTGATGATGTTCCTCCAGTTCTTTATCTGGGGAAGCTGGTCCGTCACGCTGGGCCTCGTCATGACCCAGCACAACATGGCCCTGCTGATTGGCGATGCCTTTTCAGCCGGGCCGATCGCCTCGATCCTCTCGCCTTTTGTGCTGGGGATGCTGGTGGATCGCTTCTTCGCCTCGCAGAAGGTGATGGCGGTAATGCACCTCGCCGGGGCGGCCATTCTCTGGTTTGTCCCTCAGGCGTTGATCGCCGAGAACGGTGCGCTGCTGATTGGCCTGCTGTTTGGCTATACGCTCTGCTATATGCCCACCCTGGCGCTCACCAACAACATCGCCTTCCATAGCCTGGCAAACGTTGATAAGACCTTCCCGGTGGTGCGCGTGTTTGGCACCATCGGCTGGATCGTGGCCGGGGTATTTATCGGCGTTACCGGCATTGCGGCGAGCGTCAATATCTTTATGGTGGCGGCGGCCTGCTCGGTGCTGCTGGCGGTCTATAGCCTGACGCTGCCGCATACCCCTGCGCCCGCCAAAGGGCTGCCGGTGGCGGTGCGCGATCTCTTCTGCGCCGATGCCTTTGCCCTGTTAAAAACGCGCCACTTCTTTGTTTTCTCCCTCTGCGCCATGCTCATCTCCGTGCCGCTCGGCACCTACTACGCCTACACCGCCTCGTATCTGGCGGACGCCGGGGTAGGGGACGTCAGCACCGCGATGTCCTTTGGCCAGATGTCTGAGATCGTCTTTATGCTGGTGATCCCGCTGCTGTTCCGCCGCCTCGGCGTGAAGTACATGCTGCTCATCGGGATGTGCGCCTGGTTCGTGCGCTACGCCTTTTTCGCCCTCGGCGTGAGCGAGGAGACGCGTTTCCTGCTCTATCTCGGTATTTTGCTGCACGGGGTCTGCTATGACTTCTTCTTTGTCGTAGGCTTTATCTATACCGATCGCGTGGCCGGGGAAAAAGTGAAAGGCCAGGCGCAAAGTATGATCGTCATGTTCACCTACGGTATCGGGATGCTGCTCGGCTCGCAGCTCTCCGGTGCGCTCTATAACCGGCTGGTCGCCGGGCAGGCTGTACCCCAGGCGTGGGTCACCTTCTGGTGGATCCCGGCCGTCGCCGCTGCCGTTATCGCGCTGGTTTTCCTTTTTACATTCAAATATGACGACAACGAGCGGGCTTAATTGTGGAGGGTAGTATGAAAACAGTTCAGGGACCGGGGATTTTTCTGTCGCAGTTTATCGGAGAAGAGGCACCCTTTAATACCCTGGAGGGATTGGCGGAGTGGGCAGCGCGACTGGGCTACAAGGCGCTGCAAATTCCCTGTAACCATCGGCATATCTTCGACCTGGAGCTGGCCGCGCTGAGCCAGACCTACTGTGATGAGATCAACGGCACATTAGCAACCTACGGGCTGGTCATCAGCGAGCTGTCAACGCATCTTGAAGGCCAGCTGGTGGCCGTGCATCCGGCCTACGACGCCGCCTTCGATAACTTTGCCCCCGAGCATCTGCGGGGCAATCCCACCGCGCGCAAGGCGTGGGCAGTGGAGAAATTGACCCAGGCTGCCGTCGCTTCACAAAGATTGGGCCTGCGTACCCACGCCACCTTCTCCGGGGCGCTGGCGTGGCCCTACTTCTACCCGTGGCCGCCGCACAATGCGCTGCTGCTCGATGAAGCCTTTGCCGAGCTGGCCCGGCGCTGGCGGCCTATTCTGGATCGTTTCGATCGCTACGGGGTCGATCTCTGCTTTGAGATCCATCCGGGCGAAGATCTCCACGATGGCGTCACCTTCGAGCGCTTCCTGGCCGCCGTGGATAACCATCCTCGCTGCAATATTCTCTACGATCCCAGCCATCTTCTGCTCCAGCAGATAGACTACCTGGCCTTTATCGACATCTACCATTCGCGGATTAAAGCCTTCCACGTTAAGGATGCAGAGTTTCGTCTCAACGGGCGCAGCGGCGTCTACGGCGGCTATCAACCGTGGGTCAATCGTGCCGGACGCTTCCGCTCGCCGGGGGACGGACAGATAGATTTCGGGGCGATCTTTAGCAAGCTGACGCAGTACGGCTACGACGGCTGGGCGGTGCTGGAGTGGGAGTGCTGTCTGAAACAGGGCGACGCCGGGGCGCGGGAGGGCTGCGAGTTTATCCGCCGCCATATTATTCCGGTGGCGGAAAGGGCGTTTGATGATTTCGCGGCGGGCAGCAGCGACCGGGCCAGCGTGCGGGCCATGCTGGGGTTAGGAGATGCGTTATGATTGGCGTAGGCATTGTCGGCAGCGGTTTTATTGGCCCGGCGCACATTGAAGCTCTGCGCCGCCTCGGGGACGTGCAGGTGGTGGCTCTCTGTGACCACGCTCTGGAATCGGCGCAGCAGAAGGCCGCCGCGCTCAACGTGCCCTTTGCCTTTGGCGACATCGACGCCATACTGGCCCATCCAGGGATTGATGTGGTGCATAACTGTACCCCTAATCATTTTCATGCTGACATTAACCGACAAATTTTACGCGCCGGTAAACACGTTTTCTCAGAGAAGCCGCTCTGTATGACCCCGGAGGAGGCCACGGAGCTGGTTGCGCTGGCGGAGCAGGCGGGCGTGGTGCACGGGGTGAGCTTTGTCTATCGCCAGTTTGCCATGGTTCAGCAGGCAGCAAGCCTGCAACGTCACGGCAGACTCGGGCGGCTGTTTTCCGTTTACGGCAGCTACCTTCAGGACTGGATGCTGCTGGAGACGGACTACAACTGGCGGGTAGACGCCGCGCTGGGCGGTACGTCGCGGGCGGTGGCCGATATCGGCTCGCACTGGTGCGATACGTTGCAGTTTGTCACCGGGCAGAGAATTGTCGAGGTGATGGCCGATCTGGCGATCGTCTGGCCAACCCGCAAGGCGCGGCTGGACGGCGGGGCGACCTTCAGCGCCTCTGGAGACGAGGCGCAGTATGAGGATCGCCCGGTCACCACCGAAGATGGCGGCTCGGTGCTGGTGCGCTTCGCCGACGGCAGCAAAGGCTGCTTCAGCGTTTCGCAGGTCAGCGCGGGCCGCAAAAACCGTCTCAGCTTTGAGGTCAACGGCAGCACCTGCTCGCTGGGCTGGGATCAGGAGATCCCCCAGCAGCTGTGGATTGGCCATCGTCAGCGCCCCAATGAGATCCTCACCGACGATCCGGGCCTGATGACGCCCGATGTCGCTGGCAGCGCGCACTTTCCCGGCGGGCATATTGAGGGCTGGCCTGACGCCTTTAAGAACATGATGGCGAACTTCTACCAGGCGGTGCGGGCTGGAACGATGCCGGAGGCCGGTGCCTGTCCGTTTGCCTCTTTTTATGATGGTGCCGACGTGATGTTTATCATTGATGCCATTATAAAAAGCCATCAGCAGCAGCGCTGGGTGCGGGTGGCCCGTTAAAGCGTTGCCCGGCGCACTACCGGTTCGTCGGGCAACGGTTTTATGGTAGCCTGCTATCTAAAGCGCTAATCGCAGGATGTGTCGTCGTTATGTCAATTCAAAAAATCGCTCGCCTGGCAGGAGTGTCGGTAGCGACGGTCTCCCGGGTCATCAACCACAGCGGGTCCGTGAAACCGCAAAACCGCGAGCGCGTGTTGGCGGCGATTGAAGAGAGCAACTACCAGCCTAACCTGCTGGCTCGCCAGCTCCGCACCGCCCGGAGCTATATGATCCTCGTGCTGGTGTCGAATATTGCTAACCCGTTCTGCGCCGAGGTGGTCAAGGGCATTGAAGAGGAGGCGGAGAAGAACGGTTACCGCATTCTGCTGTGCAATACCGGCTCTGACATGGCGCGCTCCCGCTCGGCGCTGACCCTGCTGTCAGGGAAAATCGTCGATGGGATCATTACCATGGATGCCTTCTCTAAGCTGCCGGAGCTGACGACCATGATTGGCCAGGCACCCTGGGTTCAGTGCGCCGAGTATGCCGATGAGGGAAGCGTATCCTGCGTCGGGATTAACGATATCGACGCCTCACGGTACGTGATCCAGCACCTGATTAACCGTGGCCGCCAGCGCATTGCCCTGATTAACCACGATCTGAGTTATAAATATGCTCGCCTGCGCGAGCGGGGCTATAACAGCGTGCTGGAGCAAAACGGCCACGGCTGGAGGGTGGTAGAGTACGCCAGCGAGCTGAGCTTTGATGCCGGCAGAGCGGCGATGGAGACGCTGTTACGTGCCGATGAGCGCCCGGATGCGGTGTTTGCCGTCTCTGATACCCTGGCGGCTGGCGCGCTGCTGGCTATAGCCCAGGCGGGGCTGACGATGCCGGATGACATCGCCGTGGTGGGCTTTGACGGCACGCCGCTGGCCGAGATGGTCTCGCCTCAGCTCAGCACCGTGGCGCAACCCTCCCTGCAGATTGGTCGTAAGGCCGTGGCGCTGCTGCTCAACAAAATCGACAACCCCGATACCCCGACAGAGAGAGTGATGATGGACTGGCGCTTTATCGAACGCGCCAGCGCCTAAGGTTATGACGTTGCAATGGCCGGGCTGCGGTTCAGATGGTGGCGCAGGCCAATGGCAATCGCCGCCAGCAGCAACATCATCACTGCCTCAACGCCGAGAAAACCCATTATTGCCTCGGGATAGCTGCCGTGATGGTGACGCACCAGCACTAACAGCAGCGAACCAAATACCGCCGGGCCAAGGCCCAGCGTCGCCTGCTGGAGGGTGCTGAGCAGGGCGCTGCCCGCTCCGGCATCGTTAGCGGTGATATCACGCATTCCCACCCGGTAGAAGCAGTTGACGATCAGCGCCTGGCCGTAGCCAATCAGCGCCGTAGACGGCACCAGCGTCAGGGCCGTGGTGGCCTGCCCGTAGTAGTGGAAGGTTTCCATCAGCAGCAGCAGGCCGCCGATCTGTACCGCCAGGCCAGAGAGCAGGATCCGTCCCATGCTGTGGCGCGCAATCAGCTTCGGGGCGTACATCGCCGAGAGAAAATAGGCCACGCCGAGGGCAATAAAGCTGTTTCCCGACTGCCAGGGGGCCATTCCCAGGCCGGGCTGCATGGTCAGCGCCATGCAGAACATAAACCCGGACCATGCGCTAAAGAACAGCAGGGCGATCACCATGCCAAAGCGAATGCTGGCGAGCTGCAAAAGGCGCGGCGGCAGCAGCGGGTGTTCGCCACGCCGTTGCTTGCCCAGCGCGCTCGCCCGCATCCACACCAGCAGGGGAAGCGTAGCCAGCAGCATCAGCTGCATCGACCACGGCCAGTGCAGCTCTGGCCCCAGCGCCATGGGAAACAGCAGGCAGCAGAGGATCAGGGCGAGGATAAACGTGCCCTGCCAGTCGATGGGCGAGTGTTCATCGCGACGGGTCTCCGGCACGTAGCGACGGCTCAACGCCAGCACCAGCAGGCCAATCGGCACGTTGATGAAAAAGGCGTTACGCCAGCCCAGCCCGGCGATATCTGCCGACACCAGCCAGCCGCCGCACATCTGCCCGACGATAAACGCGATACCGCCGATGCCGCCGTAGAGGCTAATCGCCCGCGCGTGAGCCGTGCCTTTCAGGGTAACGTGCAGGGTCGCAAGGATCTGTGGAACGATCAGCGCCGCCCCTGCCCCCTGTAGTGTACGGGCCGCCAGCAGGGCGGTAATCGAGTTTGCCATGCCGCACAGCAGAGAGGCGAAGCTGAACACCGCCACGCCCCACATAAATAGACGGCGACGACCGTAGTTATCGCCCAGCTTGCTGCCCATCGCCAGACAGACGGCAAAGGCCACGCCGTACAAGGCGACGATAAGCTCCAGCTGGGTGGCGCTGGCGTGCAGCGATGCGGTGATTGAATCCAGGGCGACGTTGGTGATCGAGGTGTCGATCAGGGGCAGCATCTGGCCGGTTAGCAGCAGGACGAGTCCCGCGCGGCCGGGTGAAACAGTAGACGTTTTCATGGTAGCTCCATTGCGTCATTCAGCGAATGGACGTAGCATCGCTGATTGAATAAACGGGTACCAGTTCCTGATTATACTGGTACTGGCACTACCATGCTGACGATATACTGGAGAGACCATGAGCCTGATGACCCACAGCGAGCTGGACGTTGCCCAGATACGCCAGGACGATCGCCGTAAACAGCTAGGCGCTTTTCTGCGGGCGCGACGGGAGAGCTTAGATCCGCAGCGGCTGGGACTTCCGCGCAGCGGGCGGCGGCGCACGCCGGGCCTGCGCCGGGAGGAGGTAGCCATGCTGGCAGACGTTGGCGTAACCTGGTATACCTGGCTTGAGCAGGGCAGGGAGGTTAATCCGTCGGCCGTGGTAATGCAGGCAGTGGCCGATGCTCTCCAGTGCAGCCCGCTGGAGACGCGGCATCTGTTCCTGCTGGCGGACCTACCGCCGGTGGAGTCAACAAATCTGACGCCGTGCGAAGGGATCAGCCCCGGCACGCGGCGGATGCTGGACAGCCTGCTGCCGCAGCCAGCCAGTATTCAGAAACCCAATTTCGATATCGTGGCGTGGAACGACGCCTTTTGTCGGCTGATGGGCGTCGATTTTGCCACGCTGCCGGAAGACGATCGCAACTGTATCTACCTCTATCTAACCCATCCGGGCTGGCGTAGCCGCCTGGCAAACCGGGATGTACTGCCGACCTTTGTCTCCTATTTCCGCGCGGCGATGGCGGAACATCGGGGTGAAGCGGCGTGGGAGAACAAGCTGGCGCGCTTTTTTGCTGCCTCTGAGGAGTTCGAGTCGCTCTGGCATCAGCGCTATGAGGTGCGCGGGGTAGAGAACCAGATAAAAACCTTCCATCATCCTGATTTAGGCGACTTCCAGCTGCAGCAGATGTACTGGTACTCCGCGCCGCGTAACGGTTCGCGTCTGCTGGTCTATCTCCCAGTCGATGAAGCGGGCGAGCAGGTGCTGGCAAGGCTGTAACGTAGAGTTATGGCTCATGCCGGGCCAG
>NZ_LR607338.1:2061609-2065081 GCF_902164725.1 Pseudescherichia vulneris
CGTAGGCCCGTGCAAGCGTAGCGCCGCCGGGTAGGAGACTGAAATCTAATTAGATCTCGGTTACCACGGTCTCTTCTGGCAGGCGGGATTTCGGCAGGGACTTGTTGAAATCTTCTACGCTGTGGTGACCAACCGGGACGACCACCAGGCTGGTGAAGCCTTTCTCTTTCAGACCAAATTCGGCATCCAGCACGTCAGCGTCAAAACCTTCGATCGGCACCGCGTCGAGGCCCATTGCACCCACGCCCAGCAGGAAGTTACCCACGTTCAGGTAGACCTGACGTGCCATCCACTCATGATCGTCCTGGCGATCTTTGCGGTGCAGGTCGGCAAAGAAGGTGCGGCCCTTGTGGTTAGCGGCTTTGGCTTCCGGCGTGGCGAAGCGGCCGTCGGCGTCCTCCTGATCCACAACCTTCTCCAGCCAGGCGTCGTCCATGGCGGTTTTTGCGCAGAACACCACAACGTGAGAGGCATCCAGCATTTTGCGTTCGTTGAACACGTAGCCGCCCGCTGCGGATTTTGCTACCCGCGCTTTGCCCTCTTCGGTGCTGGCAACGATGAAGTGCCACGGCTGTGAGTTGGTGCTCGACGGGCTATAACGCAGCAGCGTTTTGATCTTCTCGGCCTCGTCGGCGGTCAGTTTTTTGCTGGCGTCAAACGCCTTGGTTGAGTAGCGCTGCAAGGCGATGGAAACGATATCCATAAATGCTCCTGATAAATTTTTGCGATAAGTTGGGCTGCGCTGTAGCGTACCGATTCAGCGAAGAAAAAATAAGTGAAAAACGTGCGCTTTAGCTGGCGTTGCTGTCCGCCAGGGCGCGCCACATCGCTTCGAAACCGTGAGCTTTGAAATCAGCCGCCTTCTCGGGCTCGCGGCTGGCGAACTCAATGGTGGTTTCGGCAAGAGAGAGGAACAGGGCATCGCCAAAGGCGTGGAAGGCCTCGGTAAGAAAAATGGGCAGCACCGAGCGACGGCAAAGTGTGTGGAGATCCGGGAAGAGCTCATCCACATTTTGTTGGGTGGCACAGGTGATCTTGCCCGATACCGCCAGCTGACGGATCGCCCGATGGCCGACGGGGTGCAGAATGCCCCAGTCGATATAGCTGTTCCAGATATAGCGGGTCAGCGCTTTGGCTTCTCTGACGGAGCGATCGAGACCGTCGAGCATGGCGTGGCAGAGATCGGTTTTCAGCGCGAGATAGACCGCATTAAGCAGGTCGTCTTTGGTGGCAAAGTAGCGAAACAGCGTGCCTTCCGCGACGCCCGCGTTACGGGCTATCAGGGCGGTGGAGGCGGTGATCCCCGACTGGGCAAACGCCTCGGTTGCCGCTTCCAGTAACGCCTGTTTTTTATCTTCACTCTTCGGACGAGCCACTACCCTTTACCTCACACGCGATTAAACCCTGATTGAATCATGACATTTGCCGCTCCGCAACGGGTGATGTCAAAGATCGAAAATCATCTTGACGACTTTCTGACTCTTTCTATAATGAGTGCTTACTCACTCATAATCAAGTTTTAGCGCTTAAAGAGCAGAGAGGAACGACGTATGACCATTTCCGCTCAGGTTATCGATACGATTGTCGAGTGGATCGACGACAATTTGCACCAGCCGCTGCGTATAGAAGAGATTGCCCGACACGCGGGCTACTCCAAATGGCATCTTCAGCGGCTGTTTATGCAATATAAAGGCGAGAGCCTGGGGCGCTATATCCGCGAGCGTAAGCTGCGGCTGGCCGCTCAGGAGCTGCTTGATACCGATCAGAAGGTGTTTGATATCTGCGTTAAGTATGGCTTTGATTCCCAGCAGACCTTCACGCGTATTTTTACCCGCACCTTTAATCAGCCGCCAGGGGCTTACCGCAAGGAAAACCACGGCCAGGCGCGGCATTAATCCGCCGTTGGCCCGGCCTGCGCGACTTAACGGGACGAGTGGTTCAGTGAGAACCAGCGCCGCCAGATAAAGCGCAGCACGTAGTACTCGATGATCCCGAGCAGCAGAAACCAGACGCAAAACAGCAGAGTGTAAAGCTGGTTGGCATCCACCAGATGAAAGGTGGCGATGAGCTGCTGCGTCAGCGCGCCGCCCGGCGAAGGGGCGGGCAGCAGCAGGCAGGAGAGGAAGGCCAGCAGTAAAATACCGGCGGCCGTCATCAGGGATTCAAGTGGGTGCGTCATGGTGATGTTAATCGTCAGTTAAAACGATATTGTCAGCCATTTGCCAGCCCGGCGCAACCAGACGGGCGCTATTGCGCCGCCCAGATCTCCGCGTGCTTTTGCACCAGCCCAATCAGCGAGCCGCCGTCGGCCACGAAGTCGCGCATCAGCTGGTCCTCGCTCTTGCCACGCCGTACGAAGTGCGCCAGCTCTTCCAGGGCGCTGCCGCCGTTCAGCTTGTCAGCGTAAGGGGCAATTTTGTCCATCACTCGCTGGATATCCTCCCCGATGGTGACCTGCTCGCCGGTATGCACGTCGGTCAGCACCCCAGCAAAGCCGTAGCGGCAGGCCTGGAAGCGGTTAAACTTGTAGAGCAGATAGTCACGCTCCTGCATCTTGAATGGCCGCTCGGCCAGCAGCCAGTGGGAAATCGCCTGAATAAACCCGGCGATGTTCACCGCGTGGCCAAGCGTCAGCGGGGTATCCATCACCCGCACCTCAACCGTGCCAAAGTGCGGGCTGGGACGAATATCCCAGTGCAGATCTTTGATGCTGTCGATCATGCTGGTGTAGCTCAGGCGGCGGAACAGCCCCTCGAATTCCGACCAGTTGCTGACCCAGGGCGCGTGACCGTTATCCGGAAACGCGGAGAAGATGTTGAGCCGCGACGAGGCGAAGCGGGTGTCGGTGCCTTGAATGTAGGGTGAAGCCGCGCCAAGGGCGATAAAATGGGGCACGAAGCGCGACAGGCCGTGCATCAGATAGATAGCGTCGTCCCCGCTCGGGCAGCCCACGTGAACGTGCTGGCCGAACACGGTTGCCTGCTGAACTAAATAGCCAAACATCTCCAGCGTGCGCGCGTAGCGTTCGTCATCGCACACCTCCTGACGCTGCCAGGTCTGAAACGGGTGCGTGCCGCCGCCGCAAATTTGCAGATGGTGTTCGCTGGCGGCGCGCAGAATGATCTGCTGCATGGCGGAGAATTGTCCGGCGGCCTGGTGGATATCTCCACAGACGCCAGTGGCGATCTCCAGCATACTCTCGGTGATGTCGTGCTTCACCTCGCCCCCTTTGACTTCAGCCTTAACGGCGTCAATCAGCGTGGAGGAGTCCTGGCTAAGGTCGTATCCCGGCGGGTTAACCACCTGCAGCTCCAGCTCAATCCCCAGGGTAAAGGCGTCAGATCGATGAAAGTCGGGTAGGGGCATAGGTAAACTCGCTGTTGTCTGTTTTTAATAAGTATAGAGCGAGTTTAGCCCCGACCGAGGCGGTGGCCGGGCAACAGGTGATTAATCAGACAATTAAAGCTGCTGC
>NZ_LR607338.1:2070221-2091401 GCF_902164725.1 Pseudescherichia vulneris
ATAATTTTCGCCCCGGCTTAATTTTTTTCCCACTCGCGTCGCTTTAGTTCTGTACCTCAGCTGAGATCCATCTTTTCAAGGAGCAGAACTATGTTATCTATCAATACCAACGCCGCCTCAATGGCGGCAGTTAACGCCATCAACAAAAGCAACGCCTCACTGAGCCAGTCCATGGAGCGCCTGGCAACCGGAAAGCGTATCAACTCTTCTGCAGACGACGCTGCGGGTAAACAGATTGCTAACCGCATGCAGACCCAGTCTGACGGCATGGCCATGGCCCAGCGTAATATCGCCGATGCCACCGCCATGCTGCAAACCGCTGACGGCATGTTTGACGAAATGAACGATATTCTGGGACGCATGGACGAACTCGCAACCCAGGCATCGAACGGAACCTACAGCGATGATGACCGTACGGCCATGCAGTCCGAGTTCGACGAGCTGGGACAGGAGATGTCCGACATGTTGCAGAACACCACCAACGGTGGCACCAATCTGTTTAATAAATCTGAGAACGGCCTGTTCACCAGCGCGTCCGGCGTCACCTTCCAGGTGGGATCCCAGTCTACCGATCAGATCACCATCAATATCTCCTCTCAGGTCAGCCAGCTGGCAACGGATCTGGGCAGCCTGAGCGCAGCGTTTAACAGCGACTACGGTACCGACGGTGCGGGCGGTGCATCTGCCAGCGGCACGGCTGGCAGTGAGCTGATGACCCTGGATTCAGCAAACGCCACCATTAGCGCGGTGCAGGGCGTTATGGATGAAGTCGGCAGCATTCAGTCTACCCTGGGTGCGACCATGAACCGCCTGAGCAGCACGGCCACCAACCTGCAAAGCATGCAGGACAACACCGAAGTTGCCATTGGCAACATCATGGATACCGATTACGCCACGGAAGCGTCAAACATGTCGAAGCAGCAGGTGCTGATGCAGACCGGCATCACCATGCTGAAGCAGTCCAACAGCATGTCCGGGATGGTCTCCAGCCTGCTGCAATAAGCGACCAGCTTGTACTCAGCCATACCGCGCCTGTGCGGTATGGCTGTTTTTTCTGCTATGGCGACCCTGGAGGAAAGAGACTTTCCCTCTCTGCGGAAGCTGCACTTCCTCTCCGCATTTTTAACTTATTGAATTATAAAATATAAATTTTGGCACTGTTATTGCTATGGGTATTGATAACTGAATGGAGCGACGATGATAAACCCGCAAGTAATGGCGAAACAATTTGCCCTGATGGACATCTCTACGCGAGCAAGCCAGCTGGAGCGCCAGCAAACCGACCTGGATACCGAAAGCGCTGCGCTGTCGACGCTGGAGAGCGCCCTGACGTCCTTCCAGTCGGCGGTAGATGCGTTAAACAGTGATACCAGCGGGGCGGTGGTCAATACGGTTAAGGCAAACAACGACGCTGCCACCGCCACCGCCAATTCCGAGGCGCAGGCGGGCACCTACACCTTTTATGTTCAGCAACTGGCGACTGCCCAGCAGAGCACCTTCAATATCGCCGACGGCGATATTGCCAGTAGCGGCACTTTTACCATTACGATGGGCGACAGCGAGATGGATATCGATCTCGCTCAGGCAGACAGCGACGCCGATGGCAGCGTGTCGGTCAGCGAACTGTGCGATGCCATTAATGGCGCGGAAGATAACCCAGGCGTCACCGCCACGCTGGTGAATACCGGCGAGTCGACAACCCTGATGCTCACCGCTGATGAGACCGGGCAAGACCATGCGTTTACGGTCTCGACCAGCGGCATCGATCCCAGCTCGGCCTTTGCCACGGATCTTAGCGCGCAGAAGGATCTCTCTGTTGCACAGGACTCGGTCATTTATCTCGGCAGCTCGCCGGAAGATGGGGTGCAGATCACCAGCGGCTCCAACACCTATAGCGACCTCATTCCTGGCGTCTCGATCACCTTTGCTGAAACCTCAGAGGCGGATGGCCCCATCACCTTCACCGTGGCAAATGACGCGTCGGCAACGCAGGAGAAAGTACAGACGTTTGTTGACGCCTACAACACGCTGGTGGATACCCTCGATTCACTAACCACCTTTGGCAGTAACGGCCAACCAGCGGGACCTTTTGCTGGCGATGCAGGTATCTCTTCGCTGGAGCGTCAGATCCAGAGCATTACCCATGCCACCTATAACGGCGTCTCGATGCTCGACTACGGCATCGCGCTTGACGCAGACGGCCATCTGCAAATCGATTCCGAGCAGTTTAGCGCAGCAATGGCGGAGAACCCGGCGGGCCTGACCTCGCTGTTTGTCGGCGACGACAGCATGAGTGCTCAACTCGATAGCATGATGGAGACCTGGCTGGATGATAACAGCGGCGTTATCACTCAGCGGCAGGACGCGCTTACCGAGGAGCAGGACAAACTTACCCGCGAGGTTGATCAGGTAAAAGAGACCTATAACGCCTCGTACGAGCGCTATTTGCAGGAGTACACCTCTACGATGGTTGAAATCTACTCGATGCAGGTAAGCATGGCGGCGTTTGCCTGAGCGACACAGAAACAGAGGAATTCACGCTATGTACGCTTCTGATAACGGCTATGGCCACTATAAAGATATCGATCTGGCCTCCCGCACCGCCTCGGCCTCACCGCTGGATCTCGTGCTGGTGCTCTATACCGGGCTGCTGGAGGAGCTGGAGCGCGCTAAAAGTCATATCACGCATAAACGCTACGACCGCAAGGCCAAAAGCATCAATAAATGCATCGACATTCTTAACGCGCTGACCAGCTCGCTGGAGTTTGAGAGCGGCGGCGAACTGGTGCTGAATCTGGCGCGGCTCTATGACCATTGCGTCTATCGCCTGTATGAAGCCAGCAGTGAACTCAATACGCAAAAAATAGACGAGGTGGTGCTGATTTTGACCAACCTGCATGAGGGCTGGCAGGGGCTGGCGAAAAAGCTGGGTTAAACGATGGAAACGCAAACCGTAAATGAGCAGATGGATGCACTGCTGAATGCCATGGATGAAGCCTTGAATAAGCAGCGCTGGCGCAGGATGCCTGCGCTACATACCCGCCTGATGGCGTTGTTCAATGCCTACTGTGCCAGCCAGCCGCCGGAAGAGGAGCTGACGGTACTCAAGGCACGGCTGCGTCAGGCGTATGGCGAGATCATCGCTCGGCGAACCGAGCGGGCAGCGCAGCTAAAGGCGCGCATGGAGAAACACCGCCAGCAGCGCGAGGGGGCGCTGGCCTACTCGCTGGTGAATATCCTGTCGGAGCAGCCATGAATACGCTGAGCTTACTGACCAACGCCCTGACGCAGCGGTTTGCATCCGCCTCCGTTCAGCCGCAGGCGGACAACCCGCAGACGCATACCTTCACGCTGCCGGAAACCGTACAAAAAGCCCTGCTAGAGCACCTGCAAACGCTGGCCGAAGGGGCGGGAGATCCTACATCCGCTGAAAAGCAGGCTAAACGTGCCGTGCAGGATGAAAAGGAGGTTCAGCCGCTGGAGGCGTTGATGGCCTTGCTGCTGATGCCTGAACGTCCCGCCATAGCGGAAAAAAGGGGAGAGGCGGCACTGTCGGAGCAGGTAGCCCTGCCGGTGTCGTCGATGCAGATGCGGACGCAGATAACACCAGGCTCGCTGCCTGTGGAGCTCGCTACCGCTACGTCGAAACAGCTGGCAGAGCAGGCTCGTTTGGCTATGGAAAATCTTCCTGCGGTCGCCTCGTTAGGCGTTCAGCCAGAGGCCCCACGACCGGAGCGGGCCGGTGAATTACGTCATGCGGTGAATGAAAAAATGGTTCACGATCGGCCTGAATCCGCATCGCTTGCAGCACATACCACCTTTATCCCCGACGATACTCGTCTTGTGCCCAGCAGGGTACAGCCGGAGCAGGTCGTGAGCGTTGATACCCGCGCCGCGCAGTGGGGCGAGGCGCTGGTCCACATGCTAAAAGAGAACATCCATTTTCAACTTAGTCAGCAGCAGCAGATCTCCACCATTCGCCTCGATCCGCCCTCGCTGGGCAAGCTGGAGATCGCTATTCAGCTGAATGCAGGCAAATTAACGGTGCATATCGGCGCGTCCCAGGCGGACGTCTGCCGTACCCTACAACAGTGCGGCGATGCGCTGCGGGTTCAGCTCACCCAGCAGAACTTCATGCAGGTAGAGGTACAGGTCGCCCCGGACGGACAGTCGCAGTCCGATTCGCGGCGGCAGCGCGAGGAGCGGCAAAACGCCACGGCAATACGCTCTGCCATTGAGCTGGATGCTGATGAGAGCGGTTTGCAGAAGAGCGAAAGTCTATTAATTAAAGTGTGATAACAGATGAAAAAAATAGTCATTACCGGCCTTGTTGGCGTAGTGCTCTCTATTCTTATTGGCGGCGGTGCAGCATGGTTTTTTATTAACACTATGCAGCCTTCAGGAGCCGCCGCCAGGCTCTCTTTAAAAAAGAGCGCGCCGCAAAATAAGAACAAGCACGCCAACGATATCTTTGTTTCATTAAAGGAATCGGTCATTACGCTCAGCGATGCTCAGGGCGAAGATCACTATATGCTCCTGGCGCTGACGATGGTGGCGGAGAGTGAGGAGGCGTCTAAAAAGATCCAGGCCGACGAGCCGCTTTATCAGAGCATTATTTTAGCAACGTTGGCGGATAGGGAATATGAAAAAGTCCGCGCTTTAAAAATCAATGAAATAAAAACGTTACTTAATACCGCGTTACATCGTGAACTGAAAAACAGGGCTACGCCAGGCCCCTACAGCGATATATTAATCAGCAAAATGGTTTTCCAGTAATGCTGGCGTCAGCAACCCATGAGACGCAGGCGTTTCAGACGCTCTCTCCCTTAACGCCTGCTCAGGAGAGCCACTACTTGCAGGCCTATCTGCCGCTGGTGCGCAAGGTGGTAAAACAGCTTGCGCCGCAGTGCAGCTGCGTGATGGAGCGAGAGGATATGCAGCAGGTGGCGCTCATCGGTCTGCTGGACGCCCTGCGCCGCTACGGCAAGCCTGACGAAGGGTTTGGCGGTTATGCGGTGCAGCGCATTCGGGGGGCGGTGCTGGACGCGCTGAGACGCCTTGACTGGCGTCCGCGTCAGCTCCGGCAAAAGTTTTACCACATCAAAGATCTGATACGGGAGCGGCGTAAAGCGCTGGGCCGCGAACCAGAACCTGGCGAACTGGAGGCCGATGGCGTGAGTGCCGCCGAGTATCAGCAGTACCTTGCATTAGAGGGTGCCGATACGCTGGAGAGCCTCGACGCGCTGCTTAGCGATCGACCCGGCGAACTGCCGCTGCAGGGACGCAGGCTGGAAGAACAGATCGTGACGCAACATATGCTGAGCCGGGCGTTGAAGATGCTGTCAGCGAAAGAGCAGCAGATCCTCTATTTATATTATCAGCAGGATATGAATCTAAAAGAGATTGCCCTGGTGCTGGAACTCACCGAAGCCAGAATTTGTCAGCTCAATAAAAAGATAGCGGAAAAGCTACGCACCTATTTTTTCAGCCACTAAACGTTTCGAGATATTCATGCAAAAAATATTAGGATTAATAATTATATTGGGCTGCGTTTTTGGTGGCTATTTTGTTGAGGGTGGCCAGCTGGTGGCTATTTGGCAGCCTGCGGAAATTATGATCATTATCGGCGCAGGCATCGGGTCAATGATTATTGCCAACCCGTTACACGTGCTGCGGGAAATAGCCCATCAGATCAAAGGCGTAATCAGCAAAAAAAAGCTTGGGGCTGAATTTCAGCGTCAGCTTTTAATGTGCCTGTATGAACTGCTCGAAATGGTACAAACCGGCGGGTTACGCATGCTCGATCAGCATATTGAGCAGCCGGATGAGAGCACCATATTCGAGAAATTCCCGCTGGTACTTAAACAGAAGCGGCTGGTGATGTTTATTGCCGATAACTTTCGCCTGATGGCGATGGGCAAAATCGACGCCCATGAGCTGGAGGGGATCCTCGATCAGGAGCTGGAGACCATTGAGGAGGAGCTGCTTACCCCCTCACGTTCGCTACAGCGTACCGCAGAGGCGATGCCCGGGTTTGGTATCTGCGCGGCGGTGCTGGGGATCATCATTACCATGCAGTCCATTGACGGCTCTATTGCGCTGATTGGCCTGAAAGTGGCCGCTGCGCTGGTGGGGACCTTTCTGGGCGTCTTCATTTGCTACTGCTTTATGGATCCGCTGGCCAATGCGATGGAGCAGCAGGCGCGGGCCGAGCACTCTCTGCTGGAGTGCGTCCGTACCGTGCTGGTAGCCCAGGCCGGAGGCAAGCCAACGCTATTAGCCGTGGATGCGGGCCGCAAGCTGCTGCATCTGGCCTCGAAGCCGACCTTTGCCAACCTTGATGCCTGGGTCAACGCCATGCTGGAGGAGGAGGAATAATGGCGACCGCAAACCGGCGCGATCGGGGCAAGAAGACCACCATTATTCGTCGGCAGATCAAAAAGAGCCATGCCGGGCACCACGGCGGGGCCTGGAAAGTGGCCTTTGCCGACTTCACCCTTGCGATGATGGCGCTGTTTATGACCCTATGGATTGTCAACAGCGTCAGCCAGTCCGACCGGGAAGAGATCGTGGCCGCGCTGCACGGACAGTCTATTTTTTTCGGCGGTGGAATAATGGCCCCGCTGAGCCATCTTCCGCAAAAGATGGCGGGCTCTGCCGATGGGCGCAGTCATGAGCAGGCGCAGGCCGTAAGCAAAGAGCGGCTGGCGCGCCGTGCTGAAGCGGATCTGCAGAGGACGCAGGAAGCCAGCAGTGCGGCACTGCGCATGAGACAAAAATCGGCGCGAGAGCTGGGTGAGCTGGCGAACAGCATCAACGAGATTGCCCTGAAGGCCCATATGGAGAGCAATCTTGAGATGGAGATCGTTCCCCAGGGGCTACGAATATTAATTAAGGATAATCAGAAGCGCAGCATGTTTGAACGCGGCAGCGCCACTATTATGCCGTTCTTCCGATCGCTGCTGACCGAGCTGACACCCATCTTCAACTCTCTGGATAACAGGCTGATTATCACCGGCCACACCGACGCGATGGGCTATAAAAGCGCTGGATACAACAACTGGAACCTCTCCGGAGATCGTGCCCTCTCAGCCCGCCGCGTCATGGAGCAGGCCGGCATGCCGAAAGATAAAGTGATGCAGGTCAGTGCGATGGCCGACCGTATGCTGCTGGATGCCCATAACCCAGAGGGCGCAAACAACCGGCGGATTGAGATCATGGTCTTAACCCATACGGCAGCCGACACGCTCTATCAATTCTTCGGCGCGCAGGGTGAGAAGATTGTTAAGCCGCTGGCCAGCAAGCTGGAGCACGCCCCTTCACCACAGGCAACGCATGTGCCTCGCTAAACCGCTGCGTGTTGGACTTCTCGTTACCGCCCTCGTCGTGGCGTTGTTTCCGTCTGACGCAGCGGCAAAATCGACGCCTCGCCAGCGAATGCACAATCGTCTGCTGCTGGCGAAGGCAAAGGCGAAACCTCTTTCTCTTACGCCGGTGATCCGCGGCAACAGCGCGGCAAAAGCCGCTCTGCGGGCGCAGAACCGGGCTCTTTTGCAGCGTCACCCCGAGTGGTTCGCCATGCCACTCCTGGCAGGCGACCTGCATCTTCAGCCCGTCGTTGAAAAAGCGATACGCCGCTTACAGGCGCAGCTTGGTAAACCTTACGTCTGGGGAGGGGAAACGCCGGAGGAGGGCTTTGATTGCAGCGGGTTGATCTTCTACGCCTTTAATCCGCTGCTGGCAGCGAAGCTACCGCGAACCGCCAATGAGATGTATCACTACCGGCAGGCGCTAGACGTCGCGGATAACGATCTCAGACGCGGCGATCTGCTCTTTTTTGGCATTCACTCCCGTAATAAAGCCGATCATGTAGGCGTCTATCTCGGTAACAACCGCTTTATCGAATCGCCACGCACCGGCGAGCAGATCCGCATCAGCGATCTGTCTGATGCGTTCTGGCAGGCGCGCTTCTTAGGTGGGAAGCGCATCCTGCTGAACAGTACCGTACGCGTACCGGGCTAGCTGAGGGTACCGAGAATTTTTATCTCCAGCTCGTCCGGCACTTCGTTATAGGAGAGCACCTGCAGACCGCTGGCAAACAGCCGCGCATAGCGGGCCAGCAGCGGACGCAGCTGCGGCGCAACCAATAGCACCGGCTCTCTGCCCGCCGCCTTCATCTGCTCAAGCACCTGAGGCATATTTTGCTGGAACTGGCTCAGCATATTGGGATCGAGCGGCACGCTGTCGAGCATGACTTTCCCGCTCTGCTGCGCCTGGTTGACGACTCCAATCAGCAAATTCTCTAGCTCGTTATTCAGCGTATAGACCGCCAGCTCCTCATGGCGCACCAGCCCGTGGGTAATGCTGCGACGTAGGGCGAGGCGCACGTCCGATACCAGCAAAATCGGATCCTTGGTCACCGCGCTGCTGGCCACCAGCACGGTGGCAATGGTCACAATATCACGCAGTGAGACACGCTCGGTAAGCAGCGCTCGGTAGACCTTTAGCGCCTGACTGTAGTTCAGCGCGCTGGCTAAATCCTCCGCCAGCTTGGGGGCCAGCGAGGCAAGCCGATTGTGCAGCTGGGTCACGTCATCATAGTTGAACAGGTCGGGAATAAAGCGGGTGATCACTTTATTGAGATGGGTGGCGATAATGCTCGCCGAGTCGATAACCTGGTAGCCCAGATTGAGCGCTTTGGTTTTTTGCGCAGCGGTGATCCAGGTGACGGGCATCCCGTAAGCCGGATCGCTTCCCGGCGTACCGTCAATTTCACCGTAGGTTTCCGCCGAGGGCAGCGCCATCAGCCTGTCGGCGGGAATATCGCCGCTGTCGGCTTTGATACCATTGATATAAATGGCGTACTGCGTTGGCTTTAGGCGAAAGTTTTCGCGGATACGGATCTCCGGCAGCAGCAGGCCGTTGGTCTCGGAGATCGCCTGCCGGAGGCCGCGTATACGCTGGGTCAGCGGACTGCCGTTGGCTTTATCCAACAGGGTGACGAGACGGTAGCCAAGGCTTAGGCTCACCGGCTCAATCAGCGGGATCGACTCCCAGCTGACCTGCTGCTCGGGGGTTTCCGTCAGCGCCTTGCTCAGCGTGGCTAGGCTCTTCTCATCCGTTTGCGCCGCCAGTGGCCGTTTGCTCTGCCGCCAGCCGGTAAAGCCGAGCAGGGCGGAGAAGAGCAGGAAAGGGAGGTGCGGCATTCCCGGCACGATGGCTAGCACGAACATCACGCCGCTGGCGGTGTAGATCGTCGACGGCGAGGCTAGCAGCTGCGCTTTAACGGCGCTGGAGATATCCCCGCTGTCGCTGACCCGGGTTACGATGATCGCTGCTGCGGTGGACAACAGCAGGGAGGGGATCTGCGCCACAAGCCCATCGCCGATGGTCATCAGCACATACTGTTGGAAAGCCGCCTCGGCGCTAAGGTCGTATTTAAAAATGCCGATGCAGACGCCGCCAATCAGGTTGATGGCCAGGATCAGCATCCCGGCGATGGCGTCACCGCGCACGAACTTTGAGGCACCGTCCATCGCACCATAGAAATCCGCCTCGCTGGTCACCTCTTTACGCCGGGCCTGCGCCTGTGTCTGGTTAATCAGCCCGGCATTAAGATCGGCATCAATCGCCATCTGTTTACCCGGCATGGCATCCAGAGTAAAGCGCGCCGATACCTCAGAGATTCGCTCCGCTCCTTTGGTCACCACAATAAAGTTGATGATCATCAGGATGATAAACACCACAAACCCAACCACAAAGTTGCCGCCGATGACCACCTGACCAAAGGACTCGATCACTTTCCCTGCCGCGCCGATCCCCTCATGGCCGTACAGCAGCACCACGCGGGTAGAGGCAACGTTAAGGGTCAGACGCATCAGGGTAGTAATCAGCAGCACCGTCGGGAACAGGCTGAAGTCCAGCGGTCTTTTGGTCGAAACGCTGACCAGCAGCACCAGCACCGCCAGCACGATGTTGAAGGTAAACAGGGCGTCCAGCAGCATCGGCGGCAGCGGCAGGATCACCATTGCCAGAATGGCCAGGAGAAGTAACGGAACACCGGGCCGACTGCGGCTCAGCGCCGTCATCACATATTTAATCTGTTTCTGCATCCTGCTTCAGGACCTCGTTCGGAATGGAAATATGACGATTAAGCGCGGGCCGCGTCTGGTTGCCAGCCCGCCAGGATTTAAGCTGCAGGACATAGGTCAGGACGTGGGCGATCGCGCGAAAAAGTTGATAAGGGATCTGCTGGTTAACCTGGGTGGTGTAGTAGACCGCACGAGCCAGTTTGGGAAACTCCACCACTTCAATGTGATGCGCCTGAGCCACCTCGCGAATGTAACGCGCCACCTCATCGGTGCCTTTGGCCACCACAAAGGGTGCTGCCGCCCGCGCCTGGTCGTACTGCAACGCCACCGCGAAATGGGTGGGGTTGGCAATCACCACGTCGGCTTTGGGTACTACGCGACGGATCTGCCCCAGCGCCATCTGCCGTTGCAGGCGACGCACTCTGGCTTTGATCTCCGGGCTACCCTCCTGGTTTTTGTACTCGTCCTTTACCTCCTGCTTGGTCATTTTCAATCCCTTGGTAAACATATGCTTAGCCAGCGGGACATCGAAAAGGGCAAACAGGATAAACAGCATCACGACGTTCAGCATGACGTCATGATAGAGCGACAGCCCCTCACTAACCGCAGGCGCAAAGTAGCGGTTTTGTAGATCGAGAAAAGCGGTGAAGTGACGGTGAAGACTGACCGCGAGCAGCAGCAGAACCAGCACACTTTTTATTATCATCTTGCCGACGTCGATAATCTGCTCGCTGGAGAAGAGGCGTCCTATGCCTTTTAGCGGGCTAATTTTACTGAGATCGGGAAAGATCTTTTTTAACGAGAAGATCCAGCCACCAGGGATCAGCGAGGCGATCAACGCTGCCAGCGGCATGGGCGTCAGCGTGAGAATAAATTTAAGCAGTATCAGCAGGTTGTGTTGAAGAAACTGACCAAGAATATCCGGATCGCCGATATGCTGCCCATACTGATGCACGGTCAGAAAGGCTTCCTGAACAAAGTCGCGATACCAGTGAAAGCTGCTGCTGACTACGATAAAGGCAGCCAGCAGGCTGGCGGCAAGCCCCATATCCTTTGAGCGGGGTATCTGACCCTCTTGCCGCGCCTTACGCCGCTTCTGCGCCGAGGGCTTCTCGGTCTTCTCCTCGCTTGCCGCGTCAGCCATGCGTCCTCCGCAGGGCATCAAACTCCGCCAGTACCCGATTAACCAGCTGTAAATAGTGGTCCGGCAACGCGGAGAGCAGGGCGGCAAAGCAGATAAGCCCGGCCAGCATGGCGATGGGAAAGCCCAGCGAATAGAGATTCAACGCCGGGGAGATACGGTTAAGCAGGCCAAATCCGCCCTGAACGATCAGCATGATAAAGGTTGCGGGCAGCGCCAGCAGCATCGCAGAGGAGAATACCCAACCCAGCGCGAGGGAGACGCTGCGCAGCGTTTGCGGCAGCAGCGCGCTGCCGGGTGGCCAGTAGATAAACCCTTTGTAGAGAATGCTGACCAGCAGCAGATGCCCATCCATCGCGAAGAAAAGGATCGCGGCATAGATGTAGATAAACTCCGCCAGCACGGTGGTTGACGCGCCGCTATTGGGATCGTTCATCACCGCCATGCTCATGCCCATATTGAAGGAGAGGATCTGCCCGGCGAGCTGCAGCGTCAGGTAGAGAAACTGCATCATCAAACCAAACAGCACGCCCCAGAGGATCTGCTCGACGGTAAGAATAATCGTGTGCAGGTTTAGCAGCCCCTCGGGCACGGGCGGATTGACCAGCGGGGTCAGAATAACGGCCAGCGCCAGGGCGATAATAATACGGATGCGCATGCTAAAGGCTTTGCTGTCAAAAATCGGCCCATACTGGAGAAAAGCCATGATGCGGACGAAGGGATACCATAGCCCCAGCGCCAGGTGACTGAACTGAATGACGTCGAACTGGCTCATCTTAGCCCACCATCAACGCGGCCTGGGCGAAGAGATGCGTACAGAGGTCGCTAAGCTGTACGATCATCCACTTCCCACAGACGGCGAGTACGATCAGCGTAACGATAAGCCGGGGTAGGAAGCTGAGCGTCTGTTCGTTAATCTGGGTCACGGCCTGGAAGATACTGACGCACAGGCCCACTAGCAGGCTGGGAACCACCAGCACCGAGACCAGCATAATTACGATCTTAATGCCGCTGGCGACGAGATCGGCGGCGATATCGACGGTCAGCATGACGGTACCTCGCTCATTATCCTAACCCCAGTCCGCGAATGCTGTCCGTCAGCGTGCCGACGGTGAGCGACCAGCCGTCAATCAGCACGAAAACCATCAGCTTAAACGGCAGAGAGACGATCAGCGGCGAAAGCATCATCATCCCCATCGCCATCAGCACGCTGGCGACGATCAGATCGATCACCAGAAAAGGGATGTAGATCATAAAGCCGATCTGAAAGGCAGTTTTCAGCTCGCTGAGCATATAGGCCGGTACAACGATCAACAGATCCTGCTGCGCCGCGTCGCCCTTAGCGTTAGCAATAGTCATGATCTGCGCCATCGCCTTTTTACTGGTTTGCGCCAGCATAAAGCGCTTAAGCGGCACGCTGGCGGTCTCCAGCGCCTGGGGCAGCGTTATCTCATCCTGCTCAAAAGGTACAACCGCACGCTCATAGATAGTCAGCCAGATGGGGCGCATCACCAGCAGAGTTAATGTCAGCGCAATGCCGATAAGAATACGGTTTGGCGGCGTCTGCTGGAGCCCCAGCGCCTGACGCAGCAGCGAGAGCACGATGATAAACCGTGTGAAGCAGGTCATCATCAGGAGCAGGGTGGGCAGCAGGCCCACCAGCGTCATGAGAATGAGGATCTGGATCTTGACGCTGTACTCCTGCGTATCGCCGTGGTTGACGACGTGGAACAGCGAGATATCGCCCCCCTGCGCCAGGACGGCAGGGGAGACGATCAGCAGCGTGCTTGCGGCTAGCAGGTAGAGCAGACGTGTCATGATGTCAGTTCGTTAATATCGCGCGTGTTAAACTCAATGACCCGCAGACCATATTTTTCATTGACCACCACCACTTCGGCTTTCCCTAGCAGGATATTGTTTACCTTAATATCCAGCGGCTCTCCCGCGAGCTTATTGAGTTCGATGACCGTGTCGTCGTCAATATTCAGCAGATCGGCAAGCATCACCTCAACTGAAGAGACCTCCAGCGTTAGCGTGACGGGAATGCGTTTAAGCAGCGCCATTGAGTCAGCTAACGCTGGCGCGCTCTGAGTAGGGCCCGAGTCAGTCGGGGCGTCACTCTCACTGGCTAATTCAAAGCCCTGGTCAAGGGGATCGGTATGATTATTCATAGGATGTCTCAGAAACAGTAGGCGTAATATCAGACAGATAGAGTCTGTCGTTCTCTTCAACAATCAGCGCGTGAAACAGCGGCGATTGCCCGATAAAGACCGGGAAGGTCTCGGGTAACGTAAGCGGGAAAATATCTCCGGGTCTGATGGCAGTCAGCGACGCGACGTCCATGTTTAACCCGGCGATTTTGACATTCAGGCTCAGGGGCAGCGTCTCGATAAGCTTGGCTACGACGGCGCGGTCTCTTTTTTTGCGATCAAGGTCGCTGGCGTCGGTTTGAGGCCGCTCTCTCTGGCGCAGCATATTCAGAAAACAGTCGGTATGGGCGTTGTCTAACAGGATGTAAAAACTACTGTTTGCATCATCGCCCAGCGTAAAGGTAATTTGATAAGCCCACTGGCTAATAACGGTGCTGTTATCTGTTTTTACGCGTAGCGGTAATCCCCACGTCTCCTGATGAAAAAGAATATGGCAGAGATCCAGCGCCAGCCGGGTGCGTAGACGCGCCTCGGTTTTTGTTGGCAACCGCACGGCGTGGCTGCGCGCATTTTCGCTGCTTTCAAGGCCATAAAAATTATTGAGAATGGTTAACAGAAGCGGTCGGTCTATATCAAAAGCCAAATGACCCCTATCCGATACCAGCAGGTCAGCATTTTTATTTTTAATATCAGCCGTACACGCTATTTTTTTTAAGGACAAGCTCGAACGGTGCTTTTTTAGAAAGTAGTTGCCCACGCGTGCTTCCAGAATGTCAAATTTGCTCGTAAACAGGCTTGGTAAGCGATGGTATGGGCGGCCAAGGCGGTGGCTATCAAGATAAGCTATTCCAGCGGTTTGGCTGTACTTCAACATGGGACATGTTCTCTGTCGTGAATACCGAATGACCGGGAAAGCCGCTTTGCTGTCTAAAGCGTTAAGTCAGGCAAAAAAAGTCATTTCTATTTAAGTGATGCGCTAAGATTGCCGCTGTCCATTTACGTGGAGGCATAATGCTTAGCGCACAGTAAAAGCGCCGTTATTTAAGCGAAGATGGTTGCATCATACAATGGATGTTCTATAGATAATTGTTATTAAATATTTATTTTAAATTAAAATGTTTTTTATTGTTTTTTGATGTTCGCTAATGTTTAACGTAACATTTTGATTATTATGTATTAATTATTTTTAATTCATTTATTAGTAAATAAACTTAAGTGACGTGATAGATTCGCATGCAGTGACATACGTAAATGCGAGAAACCCATGCCGACCTTTATTGCTCAGGCACCTGCCAGCATTAAAACATTTTCGTTAGCCAGGCGCGTTGCCCGCTTTAATATCCCCGTGCTGATCCTGGGTGAAACAGGCGCAGGGAAAGAGTGCGTCGCTCAATATATTCACGCGATGGCGTTTGGCGAGAATAGCGCTGCACCCTTTATCGGTATCAACTGTGCCGCCATTCCAGAATCGATGCTTGAATCAACGCTTTTTGGCTATGAAAAAGGGGCCTTCACCGGGGCGGTGAACGCCGTGGCAGGAAAGTTTGAGATGGCAAATAATGGCACGCTGCTGCTGGATGAAATTGGTGATATGACGCTGGCACTGCAGGCGAAGCTGCTTCGCGTATTGCAGGAGCGTCAGGTCGAGCGCCTCGGCAGCCACCGAGCCATTAAACTTAATTTCCGCCTGATCGCCAGCACCAATAAAAATCTTGAGGCAGAGGTAGCCGCAGGGCGTTTTCGCGAAGATCTTTTTTATCGCGTTTCCGTTGTGCCTATCACCGTGCCGGCTTTACGCGAGCGGCCAGAGGATATTTTGCCGCTGGCTGAGTCCTTTATAAAAAAATATGCCCACACGATCGGCAAAAATATCAGCCTGTCGGAAACCGCAAAGGCAGCGCTAATGAAATACCCCTGGCCCGGCAACGTGCGCCAGCTCGAAAACGTCATGCAGCGCGGCATGATTTTAAACCAGGACGGCATTATCCACGCCAGCGCACTGGGGCTCCCCTTTGCACCGAGTGTCGAAAGCGTGGGCTGCGCCGCGGCACCCAGCCTGCATCAGCCTGCCAGCACCAGCCGGGAGGATTTACAGCGGCATGGGCGTGTCGCGCAGTATCACTATATTGCCGACCTGATGCGTAAATACCAGGGCAACCGCACGCAAATTGCCGACTGCTTAGGCATTACGCCGCGCGCGCTGCGCTACCGGCTCGCCTCAATGCGCAAACATGGCATAGAGATAACCTTCTGATTTTATTAGTTCCTTTTAAGATAACGAGTACGCCATGAAAACCATTGGTAATCCTTCCCTGTCCCTCATGCAGCAGGAGATGCGCGGGATGAGCCGCCTTGCTGCTGCGTCACCGCTTTCCGCGCAAACTATCGCCAACCGTATGCCGGAGGGGGAATCCCTCTCTGGCGTAAGCTTTCACCAGGTGATGCGTGATACGCTCGACCATGTTGATAGCCTGCAGCAGACTGCCAGCGCCCAGCAGGATGCGGTCAGCAGCGGCCAGAGTGACGATCTGGTGGGGGCCATGCTGGCCAGCCAGCAGGCATCCCTGTCGTTCTCAGCGCTTGTTCAGGTCAGAAATAAAGTGGCGAGCGGCGTTAACGATCTGATGAACATGTCCATATAACGATGAAAAAGAAACTGTTTGCCTCTGCGAACGCGGCGTTTGCTGCGCTCTCTTCCCTGCTGCCGGGAAACCAAAAATGGTTTGCGCTGGCAGGCGGTGCGCTACTGCTCACCGCCGCTATTGTTGGCAGCCTGTGGCACAGCAACGGCGGCTATACCGCGCTGTTCGGCTCACAGGAGAACCTGCCCATTTCACAGGTTATCACCGTGCTGGACGGCGAAAAGATCGCCTACCGTATTGACCCCAACAGCGGACAGATTCTGGTTCCGCAGGCGCAGCTCTCCGGCATTCGTATGACGCTGGCGGCAAAAGGCATCCAGGCGATAAGCCCGGCAGGCTATGAGCTGATGGACAAAGACGAGGTGCTCGGCAGCAGCCAGTTTGTGCAAAGCATTCGCTACAAGCGCAGCCTGGAAGGTGAAATGGCGCAGAGCATCATGTCGCTGGACGCCGTTGAAACGGCGCGGGTGCATCTGGCGCTGGAGGAAGAGAGCTCGTTTGTGATTAGCGACAAACCGCAAAACAGCGCCTCGGTGATGGTGCGTCTGCACTATGGCAGCCGCTTAAGCCGGGAGCAGGTTAATGCCATTATCCATCTGGTTAGCGGCAGCGTGCCGGGGCTGCCGCCTGCCCAGGTCAGCATCGTTGACCAGGCAGGAAATCTGCTTTCGGAAGGGGTGGTGGACGGCACCAACCCCCTGGCCGGAACCCATAAAGCGAATGTGTTACTCAGCGACATTCAGAATAAGACCCGTGCCAGTCTGGCTAACGTGCTGACCACGCTGGTGGGGAAAGATAATTTTCGCATTAGCGTCATGCCTGAGCTGGATCTTAGCCTCGTTGAGGAGACCCGTGAACGGCTTGGCGATACGCCCAAGGTAAACCGGGAGCAAAGCACAGAGGATAAAAGCAGCGATAGACTTGCGGTCGGCATTCCCGGCTCGCTCAGCAACCGGCCACCGGAGGCTACGCCTGCGCAGGCCCCTGAGGCCGGGGCGCAGAAGATGCCCGATACGCTCTCTGCGCGTACGGAGAGTCAACGGGACTACAGCTATGACCGTACCGTTGAGCATATTCAGCACCCTGGCTTTGAGCTGAAACGCCTGAACGTTGCCATCGTGCTGAATCAGGACGCCACCGCCGTTAAAGCGTGGAAAGCAGAGCAGACGGCACAGGTGACGGCCATGTTGAACAACGCTGCCGGTATTGATGAGCGCCGAGGCGACAAGCTGTCACTTTCGCTGATGCAATTTGTGCCGGAAGAGAAAATCGTGCCGCCGCCGGTGAAGTGGTGGCAGAACGATGACATTCTGGCGTGGTGCCGCCTCGTCGGTATCGGCCTGCTCCTGCTGCTGATTCTGCTGCTCGTTGTGCGTCCGCTCATCAAACACCTTATCGCCACGCGTAAAGCACACGCAGCAACGGCAGGTGCCACTGAACGTAGTGAACCCTCACTTCGCGCAACGCTGGATGACGATGAGCGCAGGGGCATAGAGCTGCCCTCATTCTCCGGGGATGATGCGCTCCCTGCCCAGAGCTCTGGTCTTGAAACCAAGCTGGAGTTCCTTAAAAAACTGGCGATTAGCGATACCGACCGCGTCGCCGACGTGATCAGACAGTGGATTACCAGCAATGAGCGAATTGACAGTAAATAAGAGTCCAGGCAGCGCCAGCTATCTTGAGCAGGCGGCCATTCTGCTGCTGTGCCTTGGCGAAGAGGCGGCGGCAACGGTGATGCAAAAGCTAAGTCGCGAAGAGGTCGTGCGCCTGAGTGAATATATGGCGCGCCTCTCCGGGGTGAAAACCAGTCAGGCGAGAAAGGTGATCAACAACTTCTTTGACGAGTTTCGTGAGCAGAGTGGGATTAACGGCGCATCGCGCGTGATGCTGCAGGGGATCCTCAATAAGGCGCTTGGCGGGGAGATTGCCAGCAGCGTCATCAACGGCATCTATGGCGATGAGATCCGCTCGCGCATGGCGCGACTGCAGTGGGTCGATCCCCGTCAGCTGGCGGCGCTGATCGCCGAGGAGCATCTCCAGCTGCAGGCCGTTTTCCTGGCTTTTTTGACCCCGGAGATCGCCGCCACGGTGCTGACCTATATGAACGATGCCGTGCAGGATGAAATTCTCTACCGTATCGCCAGGCTTAACGACGTGAACCGTGACGTGGTTGATGAGCTGGATCGCCTGATTGAGCGAGGCCTGTCGGTACTCTCCGAACACGGTTCGAAAGTCAAAGGCATTAAGCAGGCGGCAGATATCGTTAACCGCTTTCAGGGCAACCAGCAGCAGATCCTCGATCGGCTGCGCGAGCTGGATGCCAGCGTGCTGGACCAGCTTCAGGATGAGATGTACGACTTCTTTATTCTGAGTCGCCAGAGCGAAGAGGTGCGTCGCCGCCTGCTCGACGAGATCCCGATGGAGGAGTGGGCCGTAGCGTTGAAGGGCACCGAGCCGCCGCTGCGGCGGGCTATTTTTGCGGTGATGCCGAAACGTCAGGCGCAGCAGCTGGAAACCATCACCGCGCGCCTCGGACCGGTTCCCATTAGCCGCATTGAGCAGGTCCGCCGGGAAATCATGGCCGTCGCCCGGGAGCTGGAGGCGGCGGGTGAAATCCAGCTTCAGCTTTTCGCCGAGCAGACGGCGGAGTAGGGGAGAAAACGCAATGCAGACACTACGAGGCCGCTACCGGGTACACCGTTTTCTGCCACGGCACGCCGCGCTGACGGACAAAAACGCAGCGAGCACCAATTTTCAGCGCCAGCTTATGGATGGCTACCAGCAGGGCCTGCAGAAAGGATTCGCGGAGGGCATCAGCGAAGGCCAGGAGACCGGCTTTCAGGAGGGGCAGGCTAAAGGCCAGGCGGAGGGCTACCGGCAAGGCTATGCCGAGGGCAGTCTTGCCGGGCAGCAGGCTGGACGGGTGCAGTTCACCCAGGCCGCGCAGCCGCTGGAGGCAATCGCCGACAGGCTCAACGACTATTTTGCCCACGTGCAGCGCAAGCAGCGTGAGGATCTGCTACAGCTGGTAGAGAAAGTGACCCGCCAGGTGATCCGCTGCGAGCTGGCATTGCAGCCTACCCAGCTGCTGGCGCTGGTGGAGGAGGCGATTGCCGCCCTGCCCAGCGTGCCGGATCCGCTCAAGGTCTGCCTGAGCGTAGAGGAGTTTAACCGCATTCAGAGCGTAGCTCCGGAGAAGGTGGCTGCATGGGGTCTGGTGGCCTCGGCGGATCTCTCTACCGGCGAGTGCCGGATCGTGACCGAGGCGTCCGAGCTGGATATTGGCTGCGAGCACCGTCTGGAGCAGTGCATGACGGTTCTCAAAGAGACGCTGGCCCCGGATGAGACAGATGAACAATCCACTCCCCTTTGACGATGCGCTGCGCTCCATTGAGTCGATCGCATTTGCCCGCGTGGCGGGCAGGCTGGTGCGGATGAACGGTGTGTTACTGGAAAGCGTGGGTTGCCAGTTGGCAACGGGTCAGTTCTGCCGCATCGAAAGTGCGGAGTGCGGCTTTATTGATGCCCAGGCGGTTGGCTTCAACCGCGAGGTGACCTATTTGATGCCGTTTAAACAGCCGGCAGGGCTGATGGCCGGTGCGCGCGTCTTTCCGCAGGAGAAGGCTCGCCACCTGCTGATAGGCGAAAGCTGGCTGGGTCGGGTCGTTAACGGACTGGGTGAACCGATTGATGGCAAAGGCAGGCTGGGCGGCACGCAGGTGCTGCCTCCCGTTGCGCCGTCGGTAAATCCGTTGACCCGTCGTCCCGTCGACGAACCGCTGGACGTGGGCGTGAAGGCGATCAACGGCGTGCTGACCATCGGCAAGGGCCAGCGGGTTGGCCTGATGGCAGGCAGCGGCGTAGGCAAGAGCGTTTTGCTCGGGATGATCACCCGCCAGACCCGCGCACAGGTGGTGGTGGTGGGGCTGATTGGGGAGCGGGGGCGTGAGGTCAAAGAGTTTATCGATCGGTCATTGGGTCATGAAGGACTGGCGAAGTCCGTCGTCGTCGTTGCGCCAGCGGATGAATCGCCGCTGATGCGCCTGAAGGCGACCGAGCTCTGCCATACGCTTGCCGCCTGGTTTCGTGACCAGGGCTTCGACGTACTGTTACTGGTGGACTCGTTAACCCGCTACGCCATGGCCCAGCGCGAAATCGCCCTGTCGTTGGGCGAGCCGCCAGCTACCAAAGGCTATCCTCCCTCAGCGTTTGGCATGATCCCCCGGCTGGTAGAGAGCGCGGGCAACAGCGACAGCAGCGGATCCATGACCGCCATCTATACCGTGCTGGCCGAGGGCGACGATCAGCAGGATCCTATCGTGGACTGCGCGCGGGCGGTACTGGACGGTCATATCGTCCTGACCCGCAGGCTTGCCGAGGCCGGACACTATCCGGCCATTGATATTGGTCAATCCATCAGCCGCTGCATGACGCACATCATCCCTGGCTGGCAGCAGCAGGCCGTAAGCCAGCTCAAGCGGCACTACGCCGCCTATATGGAGATCAGACCGCTTATCCCGCTCGGCGGCTACGTCGAGGGTGCCGATCCGCAGGTCGATAAAACCGTGAAATGCTTTCCGACCATTGAGCGCTTTCTACGCCAGCAGGTTGACGAGCCCGCTGAGCTGACGCAGGTACAGGCGCAACTCGCTGCGCTGTTTCCCTCTCCTCAGGCCACAAAAGGTAAACCATGAAGCAGGCGATCCACACCCTTGTTCAGCTTCAGCGCCTGCGCGATAGCGCGGTAAAAAGCACAACGGTGGCGCTGGCCCGGCAGCGGCAGGTCGCTACCCGATACGAGAACAACATTAAAGCCCTGGGGCAGCTGGTGCAGAAAACCCGCACCGAAGAGCTACCCCATTTTTGCGCCCAGACGCTGAGCAACATTGCGGGCTATAAAGGCAGCCTGCTGCGCGTCGTGAAGTGGCAGGAGCAGGAGAAAGCGTTAGCGGAGATGAAAACGCAGCAGATACAAAAAAAACTGATGCAGGCCGCCTGTCAGGAGAAGATTGTGGCGCTGACCCTCGATATCCAGCGGGACAAGATTGCCAGCGAGCAGGCCAGCCGCGAGCAAAAAACGGTGGACGACGTTGCGTCTCAACGCTGGCTGCGAACCCAGCGTCTGGAGGAGTAAAGTAATGACGCAGCTCCACTCC
>NZ_LR607338.1:2091815-2105463 GCF_902164725.1 Pseudescherichia vulneris
AAAACAGCTTGCTCTGTAAGCTATGCAACAGCGTATTCGCCTCGGCATCTATCGGGTTGTCCAGCGCGTTCATAATCAGCTCCGCCGCCCGTTTACCGGCAAAGCCATCCTGAAACGCATCGCAGTAGTGATGACGCACCCTGCTCAACTCCTCCTCTATGAGCCGCCAGTCATAATCCGCCGCCAGGCAGTGGCGTAGCTGCGCCATATCCCGCACCACGGGAAGCGTGCCGCGTAGCTGCTGCTCCGGGCTGGAGGGGTGGCTGAAGGTCCTGTTGTTCTCCAGCAGCGTCGACATGCCTTCCCAATCAAGCAGGATTGTCCGTTTACCGGCGTGAATCGCATCGAAGATAAACCCGCTGTTGTCGGTCAGGACGTAGTCGGCCTGATGCAGCAGCGGCAGCAACATATCGTGACGGGTGACGCACGTTTTAAAATGACGCCGGACTTCGGCTAGCATGGCGGCCTCTTCCGGATGATGCTGGGTACCGTGATGCAGTTTGATGATCAGGTTGTACTCCCGGCTCAGTCGCGACAGCGGGGCGGCCCAGGCGGGAATCGAACTCAGATCGCCAAAGGTGGGGGCATAGAGCAGCGTTGGTTTTTTTGTATCCAGCCTGAGCGTCGCCAGCGACGCGAGATCCACCTGCTGGCGATGCCACTTATCAAAGCGTGGGTTGCCTACTATCGTCGCGTTGCCGTTGATATTAAGCGCCTGCTGGCTGTAGTGGCTGTAGCAGAGGATATGGTGATAGAAGGTGTTCCACCAGGCATGGTTCCACGATACTTTTGCCAGCCCGTACATGGCGCGGATCTGAACCCGGCCCAGGCCGTTGAGTGCAGGCGTATAGTAGGGACTCACTAAACAGCCATAGCGCTGCTTACGGTTTTGCGCCTCGCTGAGACGCGAGCCGCTCAGCCTGGGATCGTTAATGTCTGCCAGCAGCTGGCTCATCTCCATCAGCAGTGCTTTCGGTACGGCGTCGCTAATGAGCAGATCGCAGCGGTAGCCCGCCTCCAGCAGCCAGTGCAGTATTGGCTGATAGAGCTGGTAGTGAAAAGCGGTCTCAAGATAGAACCCTACTGTGTTAGCGAACTGGTTAGCCACCGGCTGCTGCGCCTGCTGCTGCTGCTCTTGCGTATGGCTCACGGTCATTTTGTTGAAATAGAAGCGAATGTGGTCGGTCTCCTGCTGCTCGATGTCGCTGAAGCCTGGCCGCTGATAGCTAATGCACGGGTAGAAGGCGAGCCATTTCCCCTGCTTTTGCATCAAGCGCCAGCGCGACTCCAGCAGGCTGGCCGGATCGCTCTGCATCTGTTGGATCAGGGCCGGGTAGCTGGCCGCATTGACCAGATAGGCACAGGCTTTTTCACAATCGACGGCGTGGATCAGCCCCGGCAGGCTCTTCAGTGGCTGGCCGGTGGTGACCCGCGCACCGAGGAGCACCACTTCCCAGGGAAGATGATCTAGCGCGGCGAGCAGTCGGTTCAGCGCGGAAACGTGCTTCGCCTGGGTGAGTAGCAGGGCGTCATCCTCCAGCACCAGACAGTTGCGCCAGCCCTGCTGCTGGGCCAGGGTTAGCGCCTGAAGATGGGAGAGCGTGCGGCCCAGCGCGCCATTCTCATGCTCGCAGCCGCTTACCCGAATAACACGCTCTTTCGGCACCCCCAGCTGGCGTAGCGTCTCCTGCATCTGCTGCCACCTGTCGGCGCGTCTGTCTAGGTTGATGACCAGCACTTTTTCCACGTGCTGCCACTGAATAGGCTGCCGGTCGGTGCTGTTATGCAGGCGCTGGTACCAGGCGAGCAGGGTAGGATCGCGCACGATATCGGCCAGAGAAATGGAGGTGGGTTCACAGCTGCCGAGCACGAAGTCTTTATCAAAGGTGTTATCGCTGTGGGAGACGCAGAGAATAGTGCGCTCGCCGGGCAGCTGCAGCGGCTTCACGCTGAAGTTATTGGTAAACGCCTGCTCTTCACCAAGCTGACAGGCATCGTCATAACGGTGTTTTTTCAGATAGTTACGGTGATAACAGAAGGTGCCGTTAAGGATATGTCGTTTGCCGAAAGCGCGGGTTTTAAACACCCGGTTTATATGGCTATACCAGACGGGGATCTGGTCGGAGCCGGAGATCAGCGTCCCGTGCCGCTGCATCATCCCGATGGTGTAGGTAAGCTTATCGGCGGGGTAGAAATCATCATCGTCCATGCAGATGATGTACTCACCCTTCGCCAGCGCGTTGAGCATGTTGCGTTTTTTACCCAACGGTAGCCGTTCGGGGTGGTGAATATAGCGAATGTTGTAGCGCGCCGGCTGGTTATCGGTCAGCGCATTCACGATCGCCAGGCTGCTGGTCGGCGAATCATCCAGCACAATCAGCTCCCGCCGCGCTGCCGGATAATCCTGATAGCGAAACATATAGATCAGCCAGGGTAAAAAGGCGGCGCGCTGCCAGGTTGGCGTCACAACGCTAACAAAGGGTTTTTCCGATTCGTAATGCGTCATCATGGAGCAGGACAATCTCTTATCTGGTAGCCCGCGGAAAAGCAGCGGAAGCATTTTTTCCGCTGCGGAAAATGCGGATTAGGGGTGATAGATAAAATGGGATTCGAGACCCAAAAACGCCTGTACAAATGCATGCTGGCGGGTCAGCAGCTCACCGTTTTTCTCGTTGTAGCGTTTGCACTCCGTGACGCTAGTCATCAGTTGCTGCCACACCTGGCGGGCCGCCGCTTTCTGCACTGTCGGCAGCCAGCAAAAAACCTGCTGCACTCCCACGCCATCTGCCGTGACGCCAAGCGACAGCAGCGTCTCGCGGCGAAGATGGGCGCTGCTGCTCAGCAGCGGGTAAAGACGATCGATGTCGGTGTTGACGGTAATCAGCGCATCGCTGGCGCGGCGGATCATGCATAAGCGCTGCGCTTTCAGCAGGTTATACAGCTGCCGGTAGCGCTCGCTATCGGTGCGGATCCCACGTAATAGCAGTTTAACCTGCTCAAGTTTTTTGCTCACTACGCCCCCCGGGTTTGGAAGTAGTCCAGCATCGATGAGGCCAGCGCATCAGCGTCAATGGAAAACTGCGGGGATGCCAGCAGCGTCTGCATCTGGCTTACCTTTTCGATATCAACGTCAGGGGGTACTTCATCAGCCAGGCTACGCTGCGCCGCCTGCACGCCTTGCTGGGTCACATCGTCGGCGCAGGGTGAGAGGGCTGGATCCGCTTTTGCCACCTCCGGCTGAGACGGCGAGCGCGTGGTCGCATCACGGGAGGCGAGCTGTCCGGGTAATACTCCAGGAGTAGTGATAGCCATAGGTTTCTCATTAGAGGACATTTCAACGGTTACGCGTTAAAAGCGACAGCGGAAAGCCAAAACTTAAGCGGCTGTAAAAAATTATTGTGCTTCAACGCTCACCCGCCCAGCGCCGGTGACGGTGGCATCAATCACCCGTTCGCTGCTGCTATTTTGTACCTTAATGCTCTCGTGCAGATGGCCCTCCTTCAGCGCGACGCCGGCAGTTTGGGCGTGAATATCATCGCTCTCGGACGAAATCGTTACTGCCTGGCCACGCTTCACCAGCAGCGGCTGCTGCAGCTGCGTGCGCAGGATCGGTGTCCACGCACGCAGGGTCCGCTTCGCCGTCAATCCTGTTGCCTCCTCACGGCTCAGCAATGGCTCCCCGCGCAGGTTACTGATGTTGAACTTCTTCATAACTAGTGCATCGGGGGTAAGCGTCTCCCCGCGCGCAATCTCTCTGGCCGCCATGGCTATCGGCAGGTAGACATCGGCTTTGACGGTGACCACAGCCTGCCACGACGCGCCGCTTCCGCATGCCACCCGGTAATTTTGCCGAGCAAGATTTTTCTGCTGGAGCGGTGCGCCGCTGAGGCGCAGCGGCTGGCTACACGCGGGGAGGGCAGCGACGTTGCTGGGCATAAACACGTTGAGGGTGTAGCGGTAGTCGCGCCAGCCGGTGCGCTGTGCCAGGGCCGCAATCGCTTTTCCGGCCTCCTCAATTACCCTGGCGTTGAGCTGTTGCCGGGCGGTGTTCTGGGACGGATGAGCGATGACGAGCGGGGGTGCGGCCAGCAGCAGGCTGGCCAGGAAGCGGAAACAAACTTTCCGCTTAGCAGAGTGCACTAACATAATTATATACCTTTCAATAGCTTAAAAGTTGGCATGCTATTTGCCTAACTGGCACGCGCGTGAGTTATATGAAAGGAGTGCGACGCACTATGGGGATCAGTTTTCAGAAAGCACTGGGTGTACACCCTGAAGCGGTGAAGCTACGTCTTGCGAGGACCGAGCTGCTTACCGCCAATCTGGCAAATGTCGATACGCCAAACTTCAAGGCTAAAGATATTGATTTTGCCAGAGAGATGCAACGGGCAAAAAGTAGTAACGGATTGCCCACCACGCAGGTGATGTATCGCCTGCCCATGCAGCCGACACAGGATGGCAACACGGTAGAACTCAACAGTGAACAGGCGCGGTTTTCGGAAAACAGCCTCGATTACCAGAGCAGCCTGACCTTTTTAAATATGGCTATCAGCGGCCTGAAAACGGCTATCGAAGGGAAATAACCATGTCATTTTCTGACATCTATCAGATCTCCGGTTCGGCGATGACTGCCCAGACGGTACGGCTCAATACCGTTGCCAGCAACCTGGCCAACGCGGATTCCCCGGCCCAGAGCGAGGCGGCGACCTACCGGGCGCGCAGCCCGGTTTTTGCTGCGGTCTACCACAACAGCCTGACGCAGGCCGGGCATCACGACCTGATCGGGGCCAGCGTGCGCGTGCAGGACGTGGTGGCAAGCGGTAGCGCCGTGCGCCGCTATGAGCCCCATCATCCGCTGGCCGACCGGGACGGTTACGTCTGGTATCCGGATGTCAACGTGGTCGAGCAGATGGCCGACATGATGTCGGCTTCGCAAAACGTTGAGACCGGGGTTGATGTGTTGAACAACGTGAAGAGCATGCAGCAGAGCCTGCTTAAGCTGGGAGAAGGTCTATGAGTTCCGCCGTATCGCTGAATGCATCCTATGCGGGTACAGAGACAAGCAGCAGCGTATCTACAGCTACCGCCACCACACCAACCACCACACCAACTACCACAACAACAACGACCGCAACGTCAATGGCCGACACCTTCCTGACGCTGCTGGTGGCAGAGATCCAGAACCAGGATCCCACCGACCCTACCGATCCCACCGAGTACGTGACCCAGCTCTCCTCGATGGCGCAGGTGGCGATGGCGGAAGAGGTGGCGACGGAGATGAACACCAACGCCATTCTGATGAGCAACCTGCAGGTGATGGCGTTGGGCAAGATGGTGGGCGATCCGATCATGGTTCAGACCACCACCCTTGAGGTTGACGATGGCGCTATTCAGGGCCGTATCGACCTGGACGATGCCTGTACCCAGGTCGATATCCATATCACCGACGCGGCCGGTAATGATTACGACATTCCGCTGACGGGGAGTTCGTTTGGCCCGGGGGCGGTGAGCTTTAGCATCGATCCCGCAGACTACGGTATTCCGCCCGGGGACTATTCCGTGTCGGTGGTCACTAACACCGGCGAAGAGGAGGTGCCGGTCGAGGTGGCGGGTGTTGTCACCGACGTACGTATTCCGCTGGATGGCGGCACGCCATTGCTCAACGTCAGCGGGATTGGGGAAGTTCCCTTCACCATGCTCAGCCAGTTTGGCGTACCGGACGATACGCCTGCGCAGAACGTCGTTTAATAATGATAAAGGAACAGTAAGTTATGAGTTACAGCATTGCAGCCAGCGGCCTGAACGCGGTTAATGAACAGCTGGATGGCATCAGTAATAACATCGCTAACGCCGGGACGGTGGGCTACAAGTCCATGACGACCGAATTCTCTGCCATGTACGCGGGTACCCAGGCGATGGGGGTAAGCGTGGACGGAACCGCCCAGAGCATCTCACGCGGTGGCTCCATGGTCTCAACCGGGAACGCGCTGGATATGGCCATTAACGACGACGGCTTCTTCATGCTTCGCGACAGCGCGGGCAACGTCACCTATACCCGAGCCGGATCGTTTAACACGGATAAGGACGGCTACATCGTCAACGCCTCTGGAGACTATCTGCAGGGCTATCCGGTGGATGCGAACGGCGCGCTGCAAACCGGTACGGTGACGGATCTGCAAATCAATACCGGATCGCTGCCGGCGCAGGCGACGAGCTCGCTCACCTTTAGCGCTAACTTTAACGCTGCGGATGTAACCATTGATACCAACGCGGTTCCGTTCGACCCCACCAACGCCGCCTCGTATAACAGCACCTACACCACCACGGTGTATGACTCGCTGGGTAATGAGCATGCGGTCAGCCAGTACTTTACCAAAACGGCGGATAACAGCTGGGAGGTGCACTACACCTTTGACGGCACGACGCAGCCGGGTTCAACAGCGCTAACCTTTGATGAGCAGGGCAAGCTGGTGACCCCTGGCGCGGCGGTGCCCATGACCTTTAGCGCGCCGGGCGCAGCCCCAATCGAGATGACCTTCGACTACGCCGCCTGTACCCAGTATGGCTCTGCCTTTTCGGTCACCACTAACGTTGCCGACGGCTACGCCTCCGCAGAGCAAAACGGCGTTCAGGTGGACGGGGACGGCAAAGTGTATGCGACCTACAGCAACGGCGAACGGATGCTGCAGGGGCAGGTAGTGCTGGCCACGTTTCCTGACGAGAACGGCCTACAGGCCGTGAGCGGCACCGCGTGGATGGAGACCGGCGAGTCCGGCACGCCGCTGGTCGGTGCGCCCGGAAGCGGTACGTTCGGTGCGCTCTCTACGGGGATGCTGGAAAGCTCCAACGTCGATATCACCAGCGAGCTGGTGGATCTGATGACCGCGCAGCGTAACTACCAGGCCAATACCAAAGTGATCTCGGCCAGCAGCGAGCTGGATCAGGCGTTGTTCCAGGCGATGTAACGGAGAAGGGTACAACAGTGGATCGTTTACTTTTTACCGCCCTCAGTGGAGCCAGCCATGCCCTGATGGCGCAGCAGATCGCAGCCAACAACCTGGCGAACGTCAACACCACCGGCTTTCGCGCCGACATGGCGCTATCGCAGGACGATCCGATTCAGGGCGAGGGTTTTGCTACCCGTTTTATGGCGCAGCAGCATGCCAGCGGCGTTGACGCCAGTACCGCAGCCGCCGAAAAAACCGGCCGACCGCTGGACGTGGCCATTCAGGGCGAGGGCTACATCGCGGTGCAGGCCCGCGACGGCAGCGAGGTCTACACCCGCAACGGCAATATGGTACAGAACGAGGCAGGCCAACTGACCATCAACGGCTATCCGGTGCTGGGGGATAACGGGCCTATCGTGCTGCCGCCCAACGCCATTGCCTCCTTTGGCCGCGACGGCACGCTGTCCATTACGCCGGACGACGGCGACGTCACCGCTACCATGGACATCGATCGCCTGAAGCTGGTGACCATCCCAGCGGAAAATCTGGCTAAAGACGCCCAGGGGATGATCGTCACGACGGACGGCAGCCGCGCTCAGCCGGATGAGAACGTCAATGTCAGCGGGGGCTACTTAGAGGGCAGCAACGTCACGGCGGTCTCCGAGATGCTGGCCTCCATTTCGCTGAATCGCCAATTCGAAGCCCAAATCAAGATGATGAAGGCGGCACAGACGCTGAGCGAGGCGGGCAACCGCCTGCTGCGTGGTGCCTAATCGCCGTTTCCAGGGATAATTTTTTATGAACGCAGCACTATGGATCAGTAAGACCGGCCTCTCGGCAGAAGATGCTGAGATGAGCGCGATTGCCAACAATATCGCCAACGTCAACACCAACGGCTTCAAGCGTGACCGGGTGATGTTCCAGGATCTCTTCTACCAAAATCAACGCGCGCCCGGCGCAATGTTGGATCAAAACAACATTGCGCCCACGGGCATTCAGTACGGCAGCGGCGTGCGCATTGTAGGAACGCAGAAGACCTTTACCGAAGGCAATATCGAAACCACCGATAACCCGCTCAACGTCGCCATCATGGGACAGGGGTTCTTTCAGGTGCAGAAGGCCAACGGCGACATTGCCTACACCCGCGACGGCAATTTGCAGGTGAACGCCGACGGCGTGTTGACCAACGCTCAGGGGCTGCCGTTGCAGCCCGAGATCGACGTTCCCGCTAACGCCACCAATATTACCGTCGGTGAGGACGGGACGGTGATGGCCTCGATGCCGGGTGACAGCGATCCCACCGAGCTGGGGCAGATCACGCTGGTCAACTTTACCAATCCAGCAGGCCTGCTGGCCGAGGGGGATAACCTCTATCTCGAAACGGCGGCCAGCGGCCAGCCCACGGAGGGGACACCGGGCGAGGATGCATTAGGCACGCTGAAAGGCGGGGCGCTGGAAGGCTCCAACGTCGACATCGTCAACGAGATGGTGGCGATGATCACCGTGCAGCGCGCCTACGAGATGAACGCCAAAATGGTCTCTGCCGCCGATGAGATGCTGCAGTACGTCAACCAGAATCTGTAATGAGAACGCGAGTGAAACGATATCTGTGGTTAATGGCGCTGGTGCCCTGGCTGGCGGGGTGTGAATCCCCGGCGCTGCTGGTTAAAAAGGACGATCAGGCCTATGCCCCGCCGAAGATGGAGGCCCAGCCAACGCCGGAGGGGCGGGCCGGGGGCGTGTTTGAGACCGGCTATAGCTGGTCATTAACTGCCGATCGGCGTGCTTACCGGGTGGGGGACATTCTGACGGTGATCCTCGAAGAGTCGACCCAGTCCAGCAAGCAGGCCAAAACCAACTTTGGCAAGGAGAGCAGCCTCGACGTGGGCGTTCCCACGCTGTTTGGCAAAACCAAAGATAAGCTGGCCAGCTCCGCTGAGGCTTCACGGGATTTTGACGGCAACGCCAGCTCCCAGCAGCAGAACAGCCTGCACGGGTCGATCACCGTCTCTGTTCATCAGGTGCTGCCCAACGGCGTAATGGAGATCCGCGGCGAGAAGTGGCTCACCCTTAATCAGGGGGATGAGTATCTGCGCCTCAGTGGGCTGGTGCGTGCCGATGACATCAGTAATGACAACTCGGTCTCCTCCCAGCGCATCGGCAACGCCCGTATCTCCTATGCCGGGCGCGGCGCACTCAGCGATGCCAATGCGGCGGGCTGGCTGACCCGGCTCTTTAACCATCCGCTGTTCCCGCTTTAACTCTGGAGTTGTTATGCGCTTTTTTTCAGGACGCACTCGTATCGTCACGCTCTTGCTGCTGCTCTGCTCGTGGCCAGGGCTGGCACAGCCGCTGTCATCGCTGGTGGATATTCAGGGGGTGCGCGGTAACCAGCTGATTGGCTATAGCCTGGTGGTGGGCCTGGACGGCACCGGGGATAAAAATCAGGTCAAATTTACTAATCAGACCATCACTAACATGCTGCGGCAGTTTGGCGTACAGCTGCCGAGTAAGATCGATCCCAAGGTGAAAAACGTTGCCGCCGTGGCGGTGAGCGCCACGCTGCCGCCGATGTATGCGCGCGGGCAGACCATCGACGTCACGGTCTCCTCGATCGGTGATGCAAAGAGCCTGCGCGGCGGCACGCTGCTGCTGACCCAACTGCACGGCGCGGACGGCGAGATCTATGCCCTGGCGCAGGGCAGCGTGGTGGTTGGCGGTATGAACGCCAGCGGGGCCAGCGGCTCCAGCGTGACGGTGAATACCCCTACCGCCGGGCTGATCCCCAACGGTGCCTCGGTTGAGCGGGAGATCCCCAGCGATTTCGACATGGGCAGCACGGTGATGCTCAACCTGAAGCGCCCTGGCTTCAAGGATGCCAACAGCATTGCCAACGCCATCAACGGCACCTTTGGCGGTGGGCTGGCGACGGCCAGGAGCGCCACCAGCGTAGAGGTGACGGCTCCCACCAGCCCCGGCGCGCGCGTGGCCTTTATGTCCCAGCTACAGGATGTGCAGATTACGCCGGAGCGCGTGCGTGCCCGCGTGGTGTTTAACGCCCGCACCGGCACAGTGGTGATGGGGGAGGGGGTAAAGGTGCACGCCGCAGCGGTATCCCACGGCAGCCTGACGGTCTCGATTACCGAGAGCAGCAGCGTCAGCCAGCCTAATGCTCTGGCCGGGGGCCGCACGGCGGTGACTCCGCAAAGCAGTATCGATGTCAAAACCCCACGCGCACAGATGGTGACGCTACCGGAGTCCACCAGCCTGAAGACACTGGTGAACGTGCTGAATAACCTGGGCGCTTCGCCGGATGACGTGATGTCGATCCTCCAGGCGCTGCACGAAGCCGGGGCGCTGGATGCCGACCTGGAGGTGATCTAATGGATGTGCTTAACGCCTTAACGTCCGTTCAGCAGAGCGCTGATGATAGCAGCGTGACCGCCGCCGTGCGTGAGAGCCATCTCCGGCAGGCTGCCCAGCAGTTTGAGGCCATCTTTATGCGCCAGATGCTCAAGGAGATGCGTAAGGTTGATGCGCTGCTGGATTCCAAAGATAACCCCCTTAACAGCGATGCCGGACGGATGATGCAGGGCTTATATGATGACACCCTCTGCGACACCCTGGCGAGGCAGCAGGGCATGGGGATTGCGGAGCTGATCGTGAAACAGTTATCGGCACAGCATGATTAGCGGCGTCAGTTTAAGAAAGCGGCCCACCGTGCCGCTTTATGGTTCCAGGCAACCCGGCAGAGAGTATTAACGATATGGATATGATCACGATTGGCTACAGCGGCGCGTCGGCGGCCCAGGTGCAGCTCAACGTTACCGCGCAGAATACGGCCAATGCTATGACGCCTGGCTATACGCGGCAGATCGCCCAGACCAGCACCATTGGGGCCAGCCCTGGGTCGCTTAACAGCGCAGGCAACGGCGTGCAGGTTGATAGCATCTGTCGGGTATCAAATCAGTACCTGGTCAACCAGGTGTGGTTTGCTGCCAGCGACTATGGCTATTACACCACACAGCAGCAGTACCTGACGCAGCTGGAGACCGTGCTGAGCGATGACAACAGCAGCCTGAGCGCCGGCTTTGATAACTTTTTCGCGGCGCTGAACGCGGCCTCTACCATGCCGGACGATCCCGCCCTGCGCGAGCAGGTTCTGAGCGAAGCAAACGCGCTGGCGCTGCGCTTCAATAATACCAGTAGCTACATTGATTCCCAGAGCAGCGAGATTGCCAGCCAGGAGCAGGCGGCTATTTCACAGATCAACACGCTCACCGCCGGTATTGCAGGCTATAACCAACAAATCGCCGAGGCTGAGGCCAATGGCGATAACGCCTCGGCGCTGTACGACGCCCGTGATCAAATGGTCGAGCAGCTCAGCGGCATGATGGACATCCAGGTCAACATTGACGACAGAGGCAACTACAACATCACGCTGCAAAACGGCCAGCCATTGGTCAGCGGTCAGGAGAGCTCCACTATTCAGTTGGAGAGCGGTGACGACGGTAGCCAAAGCCTGACGTTAACCTTTGCCGGAACAACCTATGGCATGACGATGGAGACCGGTGGATCGCTGGGGGCGCTGTTTGACTATCAGCACAACGTGCTCGATCCGCTCACCGACACCATTAACAGCATTGCTCAGCAGTTTACGACGGCGGTTAACGATCAGCTGGCGGCGGGCTATGACCTCAACGGCAACCCGGGTACGCCGCTCTTTATCTACGATGCGGATAGCCCGGACGGCCCGCTGGCGGTCAACCCAGATATCACCGCCGACCAGCTGGCTTTTTCCAGCGATCCGGATGCGTCCGGTAATGGCGATAACCTACAGGCGCTGGTTAATATCGCCAGCGAGCCGCTGACGATCGCGAACCTGGGCACGGTGACCGTCGGCAGTGCCTGTACCAGTCTCATTAGCAACATTGGCATCTACAGTCGTCAGAACCAGACCGAGGCCGAGTCGGCGGGCAGCGTCTACAGCGAAGCGCAGAACCAGCGGAGCAGCGTGAGCGGCGTCAGCATGGACGAGGAGGCGGTCAATCTGATTACCTATACCCAGATCTATCAGGCCAATTTAAAAGTCATCTCAACCGGTGCGGAAATTTTCGACTCCGTGCTGGAGATGTTTTAATCCAGCGGAAAATCATCTTCTATGCGCGTAAGCACTCAACAATCTTATACTTCGATGTCCAGCTGCTTTACCGAGCTTTCCGGCAGGCTGGAGCACGTGATTACCCAGATGGCGACCGGTCAGCGGGTGATCCTGCCGTCAGACGATCCCATTGCCGCCACCCGGATTAATCAGCTTAATAGCCAGCAGGCTGCTATTGCGCAGTACCAGAGCAATATCAGTGCGGTGTCGGGCACCCTGAGCCAGCAGGAGAGCCTCCTTGACGGCATCAACAACAGCATGCTGGCCATTCGCGACGATCTGCTTCAGGCGGCGAACGGCACTACCACGCCAAAGTCGCTGGCCAACCTGGGTCAGGAGATTGCTTCCCTGACGCAGTCGATGATGGCCTCTCTAAACTATCAGGATGGGCAGGGGCACTATCTCTTTGGTGGCACGAAAAGTGATACCCCGCCCGTGAGCTACGACGATACCGACGGTGACGGCGAGCCGGATGAATATGTCTATCATGGCAACAGCGAGCACCGCACGGCCACCGTTGCCAGCGGCGTTGAGATGGAGACCAACGTGACCGCAAGCGATATGTTTGGTGCCGATCTGACGGTGTTTAACACCCTGGGCGATCTGGCGGCAGAACTCCAGGAGCCCACTCTCGACCCGGCCGATCCGCAGGTGCAGAGCGATATCACTCATGCTATCGATACCCTCGACGCGGCATCGGAATCGCTGAACAGCGCCATTGCCAGTCTTGGCGAGCGGCAGAACACCCTGACGATGTTAAGCGATGCGCAGACCAGCGTAGCGGATACCAACAGCGAACTGATCGGCCAGCTGAGCGATCTGGACTATGGTCCGGCGACGGTGACCTTTACCGGTTTACAGATGGCAATGGAAGCGACGATGAAAACCTACGCCAAAGTCAGCGATCTCTCGCTGTTTAATGCAATTTAATACGGTTTAGTGGAATGAGCATGCAGGTTGGTTTACAGACAACGACGCAATCTTCTGGCAATGCGCTCATACCGGCGCAGATAAGTGATCCTGCTCGGGTAGCGTCGCTCCACAAACGCGCCGAGCGGGAAGAGTACCCCGCCTCGCCGCTGATTGCCCTCCGGCCCCAGCGCTACAGCGTTCAGCTTAACGATCAGCTTACCGTCCTCCAGCAGTCCGACAGCTATCTCTCACGGCTCGAGAAGTCACTCCTGAATCAGCGGCATGCTAACTCTGCTGGTGGGCAGCGTGGGGAAAGCAGCGCAACGCTTGCCGATCTGCTGGCTAACCGGGCGCAGCGCTCTGCGGGTCGGGTGGACAGGCAGCTGCTGCCGGTGCTGCAGGGAGAGGCGCAGGTGACGTTTCATGCCCCAGAGCTGGCCGCGCTGCTTGCGAATAACGGCGAGCCGGTATCGCTTATGTTCAGCGCTGAAGTGGGGCACGGTCGGCGTCTGGCAGCCGTATCGCTGGATAATCCAGCCGAGGCACTTAATCCCGTTATGCAGATCAAAAATGCTCTACAGCGTACGGGAGTTATGCCGCACTATAGCGAGGGGAAATGGACATTTGC
>NZ_LR607338.1:2105513-2116472 GCF_902164725.1 Pseudescherichia vulneris
TGTCAGGCGGCTGGATCTTCACGCCAGCCCATCACTCTGCGACGCGTTAGGCACCGCGTTGGAAAGTGGGCAGCGTGACGGCCTTCAGGGCATAGTACAGAGCGTACTCCACCAGGTGGGGGGGCAGCGCCAGCAGCTGGCGTCAGCACAGGAAAAAGCGCGCCAGCGTATGGATGTGATGGCGCGTTTTCCCGAAACGCAAAGTGCAGCGTCTGCCTCAGCCGCGCTGGGGCAGACTCTCGCCTGGGCCTGCCACCACTACGATACGCTGGTTCAGGCCGTGAACGGTCAGGCTAACCTTCCGGCGCTAACGGTGCAAAACCTGCTTGGCTAGCGCTGACAGCCCGCCGAACCCAGCGTCATCATGGTGGGATCCACGACCAGTACGGTAAGGCTGTCTCTATCCAACAGAACCGATTGCGCGTTCGCCAAAGGTGCCATCGAAACGCGCAGCCGATTATCTTGGGTAAAGTTGATAATCGGTAAGAGAGCTGGATCGGCATGATGGATTTCTTGCCCTTTTAGCGATAGATATCCCTGCGAATTGGCGAGCTGCTGAGAATTAAAGCAGCTTACGACCAGCGTTGATAGAGAGTAGCCCGTGTCTTTACCCTCCAGCGTAACTTTTGCGCCATCTACCGTAGGAAGCATGTGAAGGGTATAGCTACGCTGGCTTGCCGTGGCTAAATCATAAGAAACCATGTCGGTTTGCATAATAGCAGCCGATGCTGAGAGCGAAAGGCTAAATATTGACATTGTGAATATTAAAAGGCAAAAAAGTTTACTGGCATACTGGTATTTCATTAATGGTTTTCTCAACGGTCTGATAAACAACGGAATTCAAATTATTTATGCCGGTCTGCCAATTTGTTATACCCAGCATTAATTGATATTGGTGATGGCAGTTATCCTGGATTAGTAAACTTATCGACAGTTTGGCAACTGATTCACTGTAATAGAAAACGGCATTCATCCGCTGAGCCTGTAATTTAGCATTAATCGCGCGCAGCGCATCTGGCATATACTTTTTCAGCTGTGCCGTATGACCTGGATCGTTACCCGCGTGCAGGTGATAGATGCTGATACGTGAGTAGTCCTTACTGGTTTCATTTTTTAACGTTAATTCGCTTTGATTAGATAAAGACGGAGTGGCCTTTTTGCCCTGAGCAAGCTGGGGATGATATTTTATTAATAAGCATATCAAACCGATAAGGGCAACAGAGATAATGATAATTTTCTTTAATCGGAGAGTCGTGAGTCGGCGTCTTAAGGGCGGCGCATGAGGCAATCCTGGGGACGGTGCTTGGTTATCCTTTTCATCAACCGTCTCGGTTATCAAAGGTTCGTTAGGGTAAGTAATAAAATCTTTATTAAAAACATAGCCTTTTTTGGGCACCGTTTTGATGATCTCTTGTAAGCGGCCATCATCGCCCAGCGCAGCACGTAATGCGTAGATCGCCGTCGGCAGGCTGTTATTACCGACCACCCGATTTTTCCAAACCGCATTGATAAGAAAATTGCGTGATAATACTTCCCCGGCGTGGTTGATCAATGTTTCCAGCAGAATGTAATGGAATTCACCCAGGCGCTGAACTTCACCTGTTTCAGTATGAACCAGTGCATTCAGCGATGGGTCAAGCCGCCACTTATTTATGAGCATTTGCATAGTTTAAAGTTCAATGATGATAAAGAAAAAGATTAGCAGTGCTTAAGCCTTGCTGTGGTTGATTATTTATTTATCATTTCTATAACAAAATTTAACAAGGGTGTTTCCTGTTAAATTTTGCTAATAATACCAGCGTTTAATAAATGATTATTTTTTAAAGCGTTAAAACGTGATCTGTATAAATATGATAAAAGAGGGCAATGTAGCGAAAGTGCAATAATGGATCAATCTAAGAATTTTCTTAAATTGTAAATTATCATTTCTCTATTAGGGATCAGGATAATAGAAAAGGCAAGCGCGTGCACCTCTTGTTAAAAAGAGGTGCACTTTGCTGTACTGCTAATGATTAGAAGTGAGTATTTACGCTCATAAACCAGGTGCGGCCCGGTTCGTTATAGGTCGCTGCGCCTGCGCCATACATATAGGATTTCGTCGTGTCGTTGCCCGTAGTCTGGGCATTGCCCTCGCGCCATTGACGTTTGTCAAAGACGTTATCCACCCCCGCCGTCAGGCTGACGTTTTTAGTCGCATCCCACGTGCCACTCAGGCCAACGATGCTGTATGGGCTAACCTCATCGGTTTCGCTGCCCGTGGCGCGGTTGCCTTTGTAGTTGTAGATCTTCGGCTGCTGCTTGCCGTACCAGGTGAAGGTAGACTGCACGGAGAGGTCCTGACGGATCTGCCAGCTCAGGGTTGAGTTCAGCGTGTACTCCGGAATGATAGAGAGACGGTCGCCGGTGGTTTTGTTCTTGCTTTGCAGCATGTAGGTCAGGTTGTTGGTCCAGTTTACCGTGTCGGTCACCGGCACGTTCAGCGTCCCTTCCAGGCCTTCTACTACCGCTTTAGGCACGTTTTCCCACTGATACACGTCCGTCGTGGCTTTAGATGCTCGGCCAATCGGCGAGTAGCCCGCTTCAATTTTATCCCGGTAGTCGTTGCGGAACCAGGTCACGCCAGCCAGCCAGCCGTCGCGTTTGAATTCCAGACCTACCTCTTTATTGATGCTGGTTTCCGCTTTCAGATCGTCATTGCCCATCAGGTAACAGGCACCTGCGCTGGCGTAGCAGCCCTGGCCACGGCTGTAGAGGATGTAGTTCGGGTTGGTTTGATACAGGCTCGGGGCCTTATAGGCGCGGGCGATACCCATTTTCAGCGTGATGTCATCCGTCAGCCCCTGGGAGAGGTTCAGGGACGGGCTCCAGTTATCGCCCACAATGGTGTGATGATCGAAACGCAGGCCCGGCGTCAGCATGGTGCTGTCGGTCAGCTCCATGTTATTTTCCGCAAACAGCGAGAAGATCTCCGCCTGGGAGTAGGGGCTGCGGTTGGAAGGATTAACCCCGGCAATGGTGCCGCCTTCGGTAAGCGACTGGGTGTTGGATGCCAGATCCTTCATACGCTGCTGATTCCACTCGGTGCCCAAGGTCAGGGTCTGGTTTACCAGCAGATCCAGCGGCAGGTTGACTTCGCTATGCAGCAGCACGTCGGCAAGGTCGATATTGGAGAAGTTCTCGTCGGAGAAGATCCCCTCCGTGCCGCCAGCCAAACCTTCGTTATTTCGCGTGTTGCGGGTGTGCTCGTACTGCGCGTAGGTGGTAGTGGTGACGCCGTTATCCCAACCGCCGTTCCAGGTCAGAGCGTAGTTTTGACGATAGAGACGGTTGGTCTCTTTACCGTAATTTTTTTTCACCAGCGCGTTGGTGTTGGTGTTCTGGGTATCACCCGCGTAGAGGTTACCCTGACGGCTGTAGCCCGCCTCCAGCTCCAGCGAGTTCATGGGGGCAAAATCCCAGCGCAGCTGACCGTTCACATCTTTGTTTTCCACCCCTTCGCGCCCGGCCGGCATGGTGCCAGCGTAGCTGCCGGTGCGTAAGGATTCATGGCCTTTATTGATATCCCAGGCGTCGGCCTGGGTTTTCTCCAGGTTGCCGTAGAGGCGGAAACTGAAATCACCCCCCAGCGGGCCGGTCAGGTTAAAGTTGGTGCGCTTGGTTGACCCTTCGGACTTATGCTCCGGCGCATTAAGGTAGGTATCCCACGCCCCGTGCCACTCATTTTTCGACTGCTTGGTGATGATATTGACCACGCCGCCCGCCGCGCCGTTACCATAGCGTGCCGCCGCCGGGCCACGGATCACTTCGATACGCTCGATCATCTCCGGCGGTACCCAGCCGGTATCGCCTCGGGTATCACGCTCGCCGCGCCAGCCCAGACGCACCGAGTTGCGGCTAGTGACCGGCTTGCCGTCGATCAGGATCAGCGTGTTTTCCGGGCCCATACCGCGAATATCGATCTGACGGCTGTTGCCGCGCTGGCCGCTGGTGGAGTTACCGGTAAGGTTAACCCCCGGCATGGTACGAATAATTTCAGCGACGTCACGGGCAGGCGGATTTTTGCGGATCTCATCGGCGGTGATGGTGGAGACGCCGGGAGCCTGAAGATTCTGCTCGGCGGCGGTAACAACGATAGTGTCATCCCCGGCAGGGGGCTCCTCTGCATGAAGCGGTAGCGCTACCCCGTAAATGCCCAGATTGACCAATAAGGTCAGGGATTTAATCTTGTTATTCATTGTGTTATCCGTTTTTGTCGCCAGAATACCGCTGACGCGTCCTGGCTCCCTGCACGCACGCGGTTAATGGCATGATTATGTAAAAGACGCGCTTCCCACAGCGCGCCAATACGCTATTGCAAATGCAAATAGTTATCAATAATATTATCAATAAATTTTCTTACATTTGAAAAAATACCGCAATAAGTACGAGGTTAATTAGGGTGACGATGCGAGCGACGGGCAGCGATGCCTGGTGGGAGTCAAAACACGGGCCCGAGTGGTTCCGCGAGGGTGATGACCGATGTCAGGTCACCTTCTGGTGGCGCGATCCGGCGGGGTCGGAAGCCACTTCTTCTATCCAGCATGTGTGGATCTATATCACCGGCGTTACCGATCATCACCAAAACGCCAGGCCGCAGTCCCTAAGCCGTGTTCCCGGTACTGACGTCTGGTTCTGGCAGACCACGCTTAACGCGCAGTGGCGCGGCAGCTACTGCTTTATCCCCTCCGAACATGCACAGGATTTTGCCGAGTCGGCGTTCGGCACCGAGGTGCCGGATCGCATCGCCCTGCGCGAAGGCTGGCGCAGGCTGCTGGCCCATGCCGTTGCCGATCCGCTCAATCCGCTGTCGTGGCGGGGTGGGCGCGGCCATCCGGTGTCGGCCCTTGAGATGCCCGATGCGCCAGAGCAGCCGGGCTGGCACGCACCGCAGGATACCCCTTATACGCCCCCGATCTGCATTCCCTGGCGCAGCCGCCAGTTGGGCAATAGACGTCGGGTCTGGATCTACACCACCGGCGAGGAGAACGTCACCGAGCGTCCGCTGGCGGTGCTGCTGGACGGCCAGTTCTGGGCCGAGAGCATGCCCGTCTGGCCCGCCCTGGCCGCCCTGACCCGGGAAGGCAAGCTGCCGCCCGCGGTGTACGTGCTGGTTGACGCGATCGATACCACCCAGCGCGGCCGCGAGCTGCCCTGCAACTCCGTGTTCTGGCAGGCGTTACAGGATGAGCTGCTCCCGCAGGTTAAGGCCCTGGCCCCGTTCAGCGACGCGGCGTCGCGCACGGTGGTGGCCGGGCAGAGCTTTGGCGGTCTGGCCGCGCTCTATGCCGGGCTAAACTGGCCGGAGCGCTTCGGTTGCGTGCTGAGCCAGTCCGGCTCCTACTGGTGGCCGCACCGCGGTGCGCAGCAGGATGGCGTGGTGATCGAACAGCTAAAAACCGGCACGCTTCAGCCGCAGCATCTGCGTATCGTGCTGGAAGCGGGGACCCGTGAACCACTCATTTTCCGCGTTAACCAGACGCTCTACTCTCTTTTACAGCCGACGGCAGCGGCGCTCTTCTGGCGTCCCACCGACGGCGGACACGACGCGCTGTGCTGGCGCGGCGGGCTAACCGCAGGGCTCATGACGCTCTGGCAGCCGCTGCTTCAGGCTGCGCCGTAAAGCATTTTTCCACGACAGGAGTGTGGTATGGAGTTCAGTAATCCCTTCGACGATCCAGAGGGTCAGTTTTACATTCTGCAAAACGCGCAGCAGTGCTATAGCCTGTGGCCGCGGCAGTGCGCTCTGCCGCAGGGCTGGCACGTAGTTGCCGACCCGCAGCCGCCGTCAGTGTGTTACGCCTGGCTGGCGGCGCAGTGGCAGAATCTCACCCCTGCATATTATGCGCGTTAAGGAGCACCCTATGTCGAAACGTCTGCCGCTGGTCGCGGCCCAGACCGGGATCTGGATGGCGGAAACGCTCTCTACATTACCTAACGCCTGGAGCGTGGCCCACTATGTGGTCATTGACGACGGCGAGCTGAATGAGGCCCTGCTCGCTGAGGCGATTGTCACCGGCATGCGCCATGCCGACACCCTGCGTAGCCGCTTTGTCGAGGATAGCGGGGAGGTATTCCAGTGGATCGATGAGTCCATGCCGCTGATGCCGCCTGCTGTCCACGATCTGCGTGACAGCGCCGATCCCCATGTGGCGGCGCTGGCCGTTATGCAGGGCGATCTGGCCCAGAATCTGCGCGTCGACGGCGGGCAACCGCTGGTTCATCATGCGTTGCTGCGCCTTGGAGAACGCCGCTGGTACTGGTATCAGCGCTATCACCACCTGCTGGTGGATGGCTTCAGCTTCCCGGCCATTACCCGCCATATCGCCGCCATCTATACCGCGTGGCGGCGCGGCGCGCCCACCCCCGCATCGCCTTTTACCCCTTTCTCCGAGGTTGTCGAGGAGTATCAGCGCTACCGCGACAGCGAGGCCTATAGCCGGGACGCGGCCTGGTGGCGCGAGGTAAGCCAGAGCCTGCCACCGCCGGTATCGCTCTCTGCCAGCCCGTTGCCGGGACGCGCCACGACCGCTGACATTGTTCGCCTGAAGCTGAGCCTTGATACCCAGGCGTTTTCCCGCCTTACGGCACAGAACGGCAGCTGCCAGCCAACGGATCTTGCTCTCGCGCTGGTCTCCCTCTGGCTGGCCCGCCTGTGCGGACGCATGGACTATGCCGCCGGGTTTATCTTTATGCGTCGAATGGGCTCCGCTGCGCTCTGTGCCACTGGCCCGGTGCTCAACGTCCTGCCGTTGGCGGTGAACGTTGACCCGGCAGAGAGCCTTGCCGCACTGGCGCAGAAGCTAGCTGCGCGGCTGAAAAAGATGCGCCGCCATCAGCGCTATGACGCCGAGCAGATCGTACGCGACAGCGGACAGGCAACGGGCGACCGCGCTCTGTTTGGCCCGGTATTCAACGTGAAGATGTTTGATTACCAGCTGGACATTGACGGAACGGCGGGAACAACCCATACCCTGGCAACCGGGCCGGTTAACGACCTGGAGATCGCGCTCATTCCAGACGAGGAGGGCGGGCTTGCCGTGGAGATCCTTGCCAATCGCCACCGCTACGACGAGGCTGAGTTAAGCACCCATGCCGCCAGGCTAGACGCGCTGCTGCGCCAGTTCGCCGATAATCCGGCCCTGCGCTGCGGCGAGGCAGCGCTGATCCTGCCTGCGGAGCAGGAGAAGATTGACCATATCAACGCTACCGGCGTTAGTCTGCCTGCCACCACCCTTAGCGCCCTTGTGGCAGCCCAGAGCGAAAAAACGCCGGATGCCCCGGCGCTGGCGGATGCCCGCTGGCAGTTTAGCTACCATGAGATGCGCGAGCAGGTTCTCGCCCTGGCCGATGAGCTTCGCCAGCGTGGCGTGCGGCCAGGGGACTGTGTCGCCGTGGCGCTGCCGCGTTCGGTCTTCTTGACCCTGGCTCTGCACGCCATTGTCGAGGCCGGTGCTGCCTGGCTGCCGCTGGATACCGGCTATCCGGACGACCGCCTGCATATGATGCTGGAGGATGCCCAGCCGCGGCTATTAATCACCGCCGAAGATCAGCTGGCGCGGTTTAGCGCGATCCCGCAGCTTGCCCATCTCTGCTACAGCGCGCCGCTGCCGGTAACAAACGCGCCTGCGCTGGCACGTTCAAAACCAGAGCACACCGCCTATATCATCTTTACCTCCGGCTCGACGGGCCGCCCGAAAGGGGTGATGGTGGGGCAAACGGCCATCGTCAACCGTCTGCTGTGGATGCAGGCGAGCTATCCGCTGAGCGCGCAGGACGTGGTGGCGCAAAAGACACCGTGCAGCTTTGACGTCTCGGTGTGGGAGTTTTTCTGGCCCTTTATTGCCGGGGCGAAGCTGGTGATGGCCGAGCCGGATGCGCACCGCGATCCGCTGGCGTTGCAGGCCTTTTTTGCCCGCTACGGCGTCACCACTACCCACTTTGTCCCCTCGATGCTGTCCGCTTTCGTCGGCTCTCTGACGCCGGAGAGGGCGCAGGAGAGCTGCCGTACGCTGCGCAATGTCTTTTGCAGCGGTGAAGCGCTGCCAACGGATCTCTGCCGCGAGTGGGAGAGCCTAACCAGCGCGCCGCTGCATAATCTCTACGGCCCGACGGAAGCGGCGGTAGATGTCAGCTGGTATCCGGCTTATGGCGAGGCGTTGGCCGGGGTCACCGGGCCCAGCGTGCCGATTGGCTATCCGGTCTGGAACACCGGTTTGCGTATTCTGGACGGTATGATGCAGCCTGTGCCGCCGGGCGTGGCGGGGGATCTCTACCTGACCGGCATTCAGCTGGCGCAGGGCTATTTGGGGCGACCCGACCTGACCGCCAGCCGTTTTATTGCCGATCCCTTTGCGCCGGGCGAACGGATGTACCGCACCGGCGACGTGGCGCGCTGGCTGGCGAACGGTGCGGTGGAGTACCTGGGGCGCAGCGACGATCAGCTTAAAATTCGCGGCCAGCGTATTGAGCTGGGAGAGATCGATGCTGTTATGCAGGCGCTGCCGGACGTGGCCCAGGCGGTTACTCACGCCTGCGTGCTAAACCAGGCGGCGGCGGTCGGCGGCGATGCGCGCCAGCTGGTGGGCTACCTGGTGTCGGCCTCGGGCCAGCCGCTGGAGAGTGCCGCGCTGATTGAACAGCTGAAGGCGCAGCTGCCGCCGCACATGGTACCCACCGCGCTGGTGCAGCTTGATGCGCTGCCACTCAGCGCCAACGGCAAGCTGGATCGCAAGGCGCTACCGCTGCCGACGCCTGCTGTCGCATCAGGCGGACGCGCACCGGAAAGCGAAGTTGAGCTGACCATCGCCGCGCTGTTTGCCGAGCTGCTGGCCTGCGAAGTAGAGGACGTCAGCGCCGACTTCTTTGCCCTTGGCGGCCACTCGCTGCTGGCGATGCGGCTGGCGGCGCGGCTTAGCCAGTCGTTTGAGCGCCAGGTGACGCCGGGACAGGTGATGGTGGCCTCCAGCGTGGCGAAGCTGGCTGCGATGCTGGCGGCGGATGTCGAGGATGGGCAACTGGAAAACCTGGGTTACGAGACGATCCTGCCCCTGCGGGAAAGCCACGGGCCGACGCTGTTCTGCTTCCACCCGGCCTCCGGCTTTGCCTGGCAGTTCAGCGTGCTGGCGCGCTATCTCAGCCCACGCTGGTCGATTGTGGGTATTCAGTCGCCGCGCCCAGCCGGGCCGATGGCCACCGCCGTCACGCTGGATGAGGTGTGCGACGCCCATCTGCAAACGCTGCTCGCCCAGCAGCCGCACGGCCCGTACTACCTGTTTGGTTACTCCCTCGGTGGCACGCTGGCGCAGGGGATCGCCGCCCGACTACAACAGCGTGGCGAAGCGGTAGCTTTCCTTGGGCTGCTGGATACCTGGCCGCCGGAGACGCAGAACTGGGCAGAAAAAGAGGCCAACGGCCTCGATCCGGAGGTGCTGGCGGAGATCGATCGCGAGCGGGAAGCGTTCCTTGCTGCCCAGCAGGGGCAGGCGTCAGGTGAGCTTTTTAACGCTATCGAGGGCAACTATGGCGATGCGGTTCGCCTGCTGACTACCGCCCATAGCCTGCGGTTTGAGGGTAAAGCGACGCTGTTTGTTGCCGAACGCACGCTGCCAGCCGGGATGGATCCGCATCAGGTCTGGTCACCCTGGGTGACTGCGCTAGATATCTATCGTCAGGACTGCGCCCACGTGGATATTATTTCACCGAAGACGTTTGTCTCTATTGGGCCAATATTATCAGGATTGCTTAATTAATAAACCGTTACGCCTACCAGATCTGGTGGGCGTGATAGCCAAAGTCAAATCTTGGTTCAGATTAATCTTATAAAGGTCTATTATAGGAGCATGGATTGTAAATACTGCTTTCGTAGCAAATCAGGGTAGAGTTTATACATGTCATCGTTAGATATTAAACAGGATAATGAGGTGCAGCTACGCCCCTATCCAGTTGGTCCTCATCGTGCTCACGAAATTGATCTTCTCACGCTTCTTGACGTGTTATGGGAAGCAAAAAAACAGATTATCGCCATAGCCGCAGCGTTTGCTCTGCTTGGTCTTCTCGTTTCTTTCGTACTGCCGCAGAAATGGACCAGTGAAGCCATTATTACCCCTGCTGAACAGACCCAGTGGCGCTCGCTTCAGCAAACGCTGATGGAGTTGCAAGTACTGGATATAGAGGTGCCGGTCACGCCAGTAGATGTTTTTGGTCAGTTTATTAAGAATTTTAGCTCCCAGTCTCTGCAGGAAGAGTATTTCCGCAACTCACCCTATGTTAAATCGCACTATTCCGATCTTAATGCTGATTCGCTAGAGTTTCAGCGCGCAGTTGTCCGTCTGACGGAAAAACTGAAGATCGTTGATAATGCTTCGCCAAAAAGTCCCGTTGAAGCGCCCTTTACCTCCTGGACACTCAGCTTCTCTGCCTCAACGCCAGAGGATGCGAGAGAAGTCCTTGATGGCTATATCGATTATGTCGCCGCGAAGGTCGTGAACGAGACCACGGATAATATCCGTACTACCCTGGCATTAAAAACGCGCTTTGAGCAGGAGAAGCTGAATCTCGATCGCGTTCGCCTGACTAACCAGCGTGATATTAAGATCCAACGTCTGAATTACTCGCTGGAAGTGGCCAACGCTGCGGGCATTAAAAAGCCAGTCTATAGCAATGGTCAGGTGGTGAATGACGATCCGGACTTCTCTATTACGCTGGGTGCGGACGGTATTCAGGAAAAGCTGCGGATTGAAAAATCGCTGAAGGATATTGCCGATCTCAACGCCGATTTGCGTAATCGTGAATATCATGTTGAGCAATTGCAAAAACTTAATGTAAAAGATATTGCTTTCTCCCCGTTCAAATATCAACTTTCCCCGTCGCTGCCTATTAAGCAGGATGGCCAAGGCAAAGCACTGATTATTATTTTTGCCG
>NZ_LR607338.1:2116703-2123593 GCF_902164725.1 Pseudescherichia vulneris
CCGCTGGTCACGTTCTGCCCAGCGGCACCACCAGCGGCGTATGCGCCACCGGATCCTCAATAATCATACAGCGTAGCCCGTAGACGGCCTCAATCAACTCTGCCGTCACAATCTCTTTCGGTGCGCCCTGGGCTACAATCTTTCCGTCCCGCAGGGCAATCAAGTGGGTAGCATAGCGGCAGGCCTGGTTCAGGTCGTGCAGCACCGCCGCCAGGGTGTAGCCCTGCTCGCGGTTCAGCTCGCTAAGCAGCTCCAGCACGTCAATCTGATAGCTAATATCCAGCCAGGTGGTGGGCTCGTCCAGCAGCATAATCGCCGTCTCCTGCGCCAACACCATCGCTATCCACGCCCGCTGGCGCTGGCCGCCGGAGAGCGTATCCACGCTTTGTAAGGCGAGATCCGCGACGCCGGTGGCCTGCATCGCCCGTTGCACGGCGCGATCGTCCTCCTGTCGCCAGCGGGTAAACAGCGGCTGGTGCGGATAGCGGCCCCGGGAGACCAGCTCCTGCACCGTGATATCGCCCGGCGTGGTGGCGTTCTGCGCCAGCAGGCCAATGCGTCGCGCCACCTCTTTGCTGTTGAAGCGCTGGATCTGCTCTCCATCAAGATAGACATGCCCCTGGGTGGGCATCATCAGGCGGCTCAGGGTACGCAGCAGGGTCGATTTACCGCAGCCGTTGGGGCCAATGATAGCGGTAAAGTGCCCGTCGGGAATGGCAACGGAGAGATTATCCGCTACCACTTTTTTACCGTAGCCGAGCGTTAAGCTGTCGCCGCGCAGACGGGCTGTTAAATCGGTCATCTTTTGCGGGACTCCTTGATTAACAGGACGATAAGGTAGATACCGCCCAGGCTTACGGTAACCACGCCGACCGGAAGCTGATAGGGAATAAACAGCTGCTGGGCGCAGAGATCGGCGGCCAGCAGCAGCAGCGCACCGCAGAGCGCCGCCTGGGTCAGGCCCCAGCGCGCCGTGCCGCTGATGCGCCGGGCAATATGCGGTGCTACCAGCGCCACAAAGGAGATCGGGCCAGCGAGGGCGGTCGCCGCCGCGGTCAGCACCACGGCTACCAGCATCAGCATCAGCCGGGAGCGCTCGACGCTGACGCCCAGCGCGCAGGCGCTGTCATCACCCATCTCCAGCAGCCGCATCCGCCGTACCAGCAGCGTGGCGCAGACCAACATCAGCAGCAGGATCGGCGCGGAGGGCCAGGTTTTCGCCCACGTCAGACCGTTGAGCGAGCCAGCGTTCCACAGCCCGGCGGTGAGGGCGGTCTCCAGCGAGGCTTTAATTAGCAGCCAGGTATTGAAGGCGATCAGCATCGCGCGAACGCCGATGCCGATAATGATCAGGCGAAAGGTCTCAATGCCGTTGCGCCAGGCCAGGGCCCACACCACCAGCGAAGTGAGGATCCCCCCGGCCATCGCCGCAAAGGCAATCGCCGTGAGATCCTGACCATACAGCACCATCGCCACCAGCACGCCGCTCCAGGCCCCAGTGTTAAAGCCCATCACGTCGGGGCTGCCCAGCGGGTTGCGCATCAGCGACTGGAAAATTGCCCCGCTGACCCCCAGCGCGCCGCCGATGAGGAGCGCCATCAGCACCCGGGGCAGACGCCACTCGTTTACTACCAGGGCAATGCCGCGCGGCGCATCGCCGGTAAAGGCGGCCAGCACCTGGCCGGGAGAGAGCGGTACCGTACCGCTGCACAGGCTCCACAGGGCGACCATCACGCTGACGCAGGCCAGCAGGAGAACGCTAACAATAAGACGGCGGGAGGGGGCGATCACATGGCACCTCCCCGACGGTGGCGACGCACCAGAAAGATCAATACCGGCGCGCCGATAAAGGCGCTTACCACCGACACCCGCAGCTCGCCCGGCACAAGCAGTCTGCCAATAATATCGGCAAACAGCAGCAGGGCAGGGGTAGCCAGCAGCGTCACCGGCAGGGACCAGCGGTGATCGGCCCCCACCAGCCAGCGCGCCATATGCGGCATCATTAAACCAATAAAGGTGATGGGGCCCGAGACGGCGGTGGCGCTGGCACACAGAACAGTAATAGCCAGCAGGCCCAGCAGCTGGGTGCGGGCGACCCTGCTGCCGAGGGCGGTCGCGGTATCGCTGCCAAGGCTCAGGCTGTTAAGCGCCCGGCTCAGCAGGAGAGCAATCGCCCCCGCTATCAGCACCGGAACCAAGACGATACGCAGCGTCTGTAAGGTACGCACGTCGAGGGAGCCAGCCTGCCAGAAGCGCAGCTGGTCGTAGACGTCCGGGTTAAGCAGCGAGATCCCGCTGGAGAGGCCCTCCAGCACCGCTGCCAGCGCAACGCCTGCCAGCGTCAGGCGCACCGGGCTCAGCTGCCCGCCGCCCGCGCTGCCGGTAAAAGCTACCACCAGCGAGGCCGCCAGCGCGCCACAAAAAGCAAGTGCCAACTGCTCGGTGGGAGAGGAGAGGCCCAGCAGTGCTGCGCCGAGCACAATAGCAAAGCTTGCCCCGGCGTTAACGCCGAGCAGACCGGGATCGGCGAGGGGATTACGGGTCAGGGTCTGCATCAGCGCGCCGGCGAGGCCCAGCGCGCCGCCGACCAGCAGCCCGGCCAGGGTACGCGGCAGGCGGGCATCCAGCACAATCGTGCAGTCGGCGCTTTGGCAGGTGCCGGAGAGGGCATCCATTACAACGGAGAGGGGCAGCGGTTTAGCCCCGATCAACAGGCTGAGCACGCCTGCCACCAGCAGCAGTAGCAATAATCCGCCCACGGCCCACGGGCGCGCCGGATTAACGGAATGCGACATAACAACGTCCCTGACATGATAATGATAGTAATTATCGTTATCGATCTTATTGCGATATGTTAGCATGTGCGGCTTAAAAACTGGTATCAAAAGTTCGCATTAAGGCTTTGTTATGACCCGACAATCCTGGCTGATCAACGTCAGCCTGCTGAGAACCCATCCCGCGTTTCGCGCTGTTTTTATTGCCCGTTTTATCTCGATTGTGTCGCTGGGGCTGCTCGGCGTCGCCGTACCGGTGCAGATTCAGGCCATGACCCACTCCAGCTGGCGGGTGGGGCTGGCGGTGACCCTAACCGGCGGAGCGATGTTTGTTGGCCTGATGGTCGGCGGCGTGCTGGCGGACCGCTACGAGCGCAAGCGCTTGATCCTGCTGGCGCGCGGTACCTGCGGTATCGGCTTTATTGGCCTCTGCCTCAACGCTGCGTTGCCCGAACCCTCGCTGCTGGCGATCTATCTCCTCGGCCTGTGGGACGGCTTTTTTGGCGCGCTGGGCGTTACGGCGCTGCTTGCTGCCACCCCGGCGCTAGTGGGGCGGGAGAACCTGATGCAGGCCGGGGCGATCACCATGCTCACCGTGCGGCTGGGATCGGTTATCTCCCCGATGCTTGGCGGCCTGCTGCTCGCCTCCGGGGGCGTAGTGTGGAACTATGCCCTGGCGGCGGCGGGGACCTTTATCACCACCCTGACCCTACTGCGTCTGCCGCAGCTGCCTCCACCGCCTCAGCCGCGCGAGCATCCATTGAAGTCGCTGCTGGCGGCGTTTCGCTTCCTGCTGCGCAGCCCGCTGATTGGCGGCATTGCCCTGCTGGGCGGCCTGCTGACGATGGCCAGCGCCGTTCGCGTGCTCTATCCGGCACTGGCAATGCACTGGCAAATGTCAGCCGCCGAGATCGGTATTCTCTACGCGGCCCTGCCGCTCGGAGCCGCCGTAGGGGCGCTCACCAGCGGCAACCTGGTTCAGCGTCCGCGCCCTGGGGCAATAATCCTCTTCTCAACCCTCGGGGCCTTTGTCGCTATCGCCCTGTTTAGCCTGATGCCGGTCTGGCCGCTGGGGGTGCTGTTCCTTGCCCTGGCGGGATGGCTGAGCGCCATCAGCTCCCTGCTTCAGTACACGCTGCTGCAAACCCAGACGCCAGAGGCGATGCTGGGCAGGATCAACGGCCTGTGGACGGCGCAGAACGTTACCGGGGATGCGATTGGCGCAGCCTTGCTGGGTGGGATGAGTGTCGCGATGACGCCCGCCGCCTCGGCCAGCGTTGGCGGAGCGGTGCTGGCGGTGACGGGCGCGGTACTGATCCTGCTTCTCGGCGAGCTGCGGCGTTTCCACCAGAGCCCACCCGTTGACGCTTAACTAAACAGCGTGGCGAAGCGCTTGAGCAGCAGCGTGGCGCTGTAGTAGTCGAGGCGGAAGGTCTCGGTGCCGAGGGCGTAGACGCGTTTGTTCTGCACCGCGCTTAGATGACTCAGCAGCGGGTTGGCATAGATGGCCTCGGCGTCTTTCTCGTTACCGGCGAAGAGAAACAGCGCTTCGCCATTCAGTCCGGCGGCAAGGTTTTCCCCGCCCAGCTGGACGATATCGTGCCGCTTACCCTGACTCTGGCTGGCGTGCAGTCCTTCAGGCAGCGTCGCCAGGGTAAAGCCCAGCTGCGAGAGCAACTGCCCCTGGGCCGAGTCCGCGGTCCACAGGTTGGCGCTGTGCGCCGCCGGGTTATACACCAGGGCGCTGACCGGCTGCGGCGTCAGGGTCATCTGCTGCTTCACCTTCGCCAGCTGCTGATTAAAATCGCTAATCCGGGCTTTGGCCTGCGACTCCTGGCCGGTGATCTCCCCGAGTTGGGTGAGCAGCGTCTGCCAGCTCTTATCGTCGTAGTTAATGATCAGCGTCGGGGCAATCGCAGAGAGCTGATCGTAAAGTGCCAGCGCCGAGTCGCCTCCGGTGGCGCTGATGAGGATCAGATCCGGCATCTGAGCGGCGACCGCCTCGGCACTCGGCTCGCCAATATAGAGCCGGGCAAGCTTGCGCTGCTTCGCGATCTCGCCCCACTGGCGCAGGAAGCCGTTCTCGTCGGCAACGCGGTTGTTCGGCGCGGTTGCGCCGCTGGCCACCACCGGGGCGTCAATCGCCAGCAGCGAGCCAGTGAGCGTGACGCTGGTTGAGACAATGCGCAGAGGTTTATGATCGAGGGTATGAACGCCCCGGCTGTCGGCGATCTGGCGCGGCCAGTCGGCGGCGTGGGCTACAGAAAATCCTAAAACAAAAAGTCCTGGTATTAGCAGGGCCTTAAGCAAAAGCGGGGGGAGTCTCACGGCGTGCATCCTGTTATTGTGCGGCTAATGCTTCTCATTTTCATCATTGCGCCGCCGGATGCAAGTTTTTAGCCGCACAAAACTGCGCTCGCTGAGGTTGACATCGCCCGGGATAACTCTTAGCTTACCGACCCAAATATAAATGATAATAATTCTTACTACCTTTATCGTTTTCGGAGAAGGATATGGATACGTCAATGGCGGAGGAGACTCAACTTACCGTGAACACGCTGGCATCAGACCAATTTTTCTTTATGTCGCCGTATCGCAGCTTCAGCACATCGGGCTGCGTTATGCGCATCAGCGAACCGGCGAAAGGCGGGGACGATCTCAGCGGCGCATTCCAACAGCGGCTGGCTCAGGCGTTCAGCGAGGCCAAAAAGCAGGGGATCGCTAAGCCAATCGTGGTGGGAGCCATTCCGTTTGATACCACTCAGCCCTCCGCGCTGTTTATTCCCCGCGCCTGGGAGCTTTTCTCCCGTACCGAGAAGCAGCACTCCGCACGCTACTTCCAGGGGAGAGAGACCCTCAGCGTGGTCACCCGCAAGGCTATCCCGGAGCACCCAGTCTTTACCGATATGGTGGCCCGTGCCGCCGCGCTCACCGCCACGCCGCAGGTCGATAAGGTTGTGCTTTCCCGCCTGATCGATATCACCACCGACAAACGCATAGACGGCGGGGCGCTGCTGGAGCGGCTGATCGCCCAGAACCCGGCCAGCTTTAACTTCCACGTGCCGCTGCCCGACGGCGGCGTGCTGCTGGGTGCCAGCCCAGAGCTGCTGCTGCGTAAAGAGGCGGCGCACTTTAGCTCTCTGCCGCTGGCCGGCTCCGCCCGTCGTCAGCCGGATGACATGCTGGATCGCGAGGCGGGCAACAAACTGCTGGCCTCTGAGAAAGATCGCCACGAGCATGAGCTGGTGACCCAGGCGATGAAAACCGTGCTCGCCCCGCGCAGCCGGGCCCTGACGCTGCCGGACTCACCCCAGCTGGTGAATACGCCCACCCTTTGGCATCTGGCAACCCCTATCGAAGGGGTGGCGCAGGCGGAGGAGAATGCCCTGTCGCTGGCCTGTCTGCTGCATCCAACTCCGGCGCTGAGCGGCTTCCCGCACCAGGCGGCAAAAGATCTTATTGCCGAGCTGGAGCCGTTTAACCGCGAGCTGTTCGGCGGCATCGTCGGCTGGTGCGACGCCGACGGCAACGGCGAGTGGGTGGTTACCATCCGCTGCGCGCGCCTGCACGGTAATCAGGTCCGCCTGTTTGCCGGGGCCGGGATCGTCCCAGCCTCGTCGCCGGAGGCCGAATGGCGCGAAACCGGCGTAAAACTCACCACCATGCTCAACGTTTTTGGTTTGCATTAAGGAGCAATCATGACAATTCCTTTTACCCGCTGGCCCGATGAGTTTGCCCGGCGCTACCGCGAGAAAGGCTACTGGCAGGATCTGCCCCTGAGCGATATGTTGACCCGCCACGCGCAGAGCGATGCGTTGGCGGTGATCGACGGCGAGCGCGAGCTGAGCTATCGCCAGCTTAACCAGGCGGCAGATAACCTGGCCGCCTCATTGCAGGCAAAGGGGCTGCAGGCGGGGGAAACCGCGCTGGTGCAGCTCGGCAACGTGACGGAGTTCTACATCACGTTCTTTGCCCTGTTGAAAATCGGCGTTGCACCGGTAAACGCGCTCTTTAGCCATCAGCGCAGCGAGCTAAACGCGTACGCGGCACAGATCAAACCGGCTCTGCTGGTGGCCGACCGCGACCATAGCCTGTTTAGCGACGATCAATTTCTTA
>NZ_LR607338.1:2123628-2126840 GCF_902164725.1 Pseudescherichia vulneris
CGTGGTTTTACTGCGCAACGAGGACGGCGAGCATGCCCTGGCGGCGGCCATCGACCGTCCAGCAGAGCACGCGGTGAATGCACCGACGCCTGCCGATGAGGTGGCGTTCTTCCAGCTCTCCGGCGGCAGCACCGGCACGCCGAAGCTGATCCCGCGCACCCATAACGATTACTATTACAGCATTCGTCGCAGCAATGAGATCTGCCGTTTCGATAACCGGACGCGCTACCTCTGCGCCCTGCCAGCGGCGCACAACTACCCGCTGAGCTCCCCTGGCGCGCTTGGCGTCTTCCTGGCCGAAGGCTGCGTCGTGCTTGCCGCCGATCCCAGCGCCACGCTCTGCTTCCCACTGATTGAGAAGCACCAAATCAACGTGACCGCGCTGGTGCCGCCCGCTGTTAGCCTCTGGCTACAGGCGATCCATGAGTGGGGCAGCAACGCCCAGCTGGCCTCGCTCACGCTGCTACAGGTCGGTGGCGCGCGGCTCTCCGCCACCCTCGCCGCACGTATTCCCGCAGAGATCGGCTGCCAGCTCCAGCAGGTGTTTGGCATGGCGGAGGGGCTGGTGAACTATACCCGTCTCGATGACAGCCTTGAGCGCATCAACAATACCCAGGGCTGCCCGATGAGCCCGGATGACGAAGTGTGGGTGGCGGACGCCGACGGCAACCCACTCCCGCGCGGCGAGGTGGGCCGCCTGATGACGCGCGGGCCATACACCTTCCGCGGCTACTTCAACAGCCCGCAGCACAACGCCAGCGCCTTCGACGAGAACGGTTTTTACTGCTCCGGGGATCTGATCGCTATCGACGACGCGGGCTACATCACCGTCCAGGGGCGCGAAAAGGATCAGATTAACCGTGGGGGCGAGAAGATCGCCGCCGAAGAGATAGAGAACCTGCTCCTGCGCCATCCGGCCATTATCCATGCCGCGCTGGTGAGCATGGAAGATAGCCTGCTCGGCGAGAAGAGCTGTGCGTATCTGGTGGTATCCCAGCCGGTGCGCGCCGTGGAGATCCGCCGTTTCCTGCGCGAGCAGGGCGTCGCCGAATTTAAACTGCCCGATCGCGTGGAGTGCGTGGATGCGCTGCCGCTGACGCCGGTCGGCAAGGTCGATAAGAGAGAGCTGCGCCTGCGGCTGGCCGAACGGTCACAGGCGTAACAAAGGAGAGAAGTATGGCAATCCCAAAATTAACCGGCTATGCGCTGCCTGCGGCCACCGAGATCCCGCAGAACAAAGTCAGCTGGGCCTTTGAGCCTGAGCGCGCTGCGCTGTTAATTCATGATATGCAAGACTATTTTATCAACTTCTGGGGCGAAAATTGCCCGATGATGGCCCAGGTGGTGGCGAACATCGCCGCTCTGCGTGCATTCTGCAAGCAGCACAACATTCCGGTCTACTACACCGCCCAGCCGAAAGAGCAGAGCGATGAAGATCGCGCTCTGCTGAACGACATGTGGGGGCCGGGCCTGACCCGCAAGCCGGAAGAGCAGCAGGTGGTTGCCGCCCTGGCCCCGGACGAGAACGACACCGTGCTGGTGAAATGGCGCTACAGCGCCTTCCACCGCTCGCCGCTGGAGCAGATGCTGAAAGAGAGCGGGCGCAACCAGCTTCTGATAACCGGCGTCTATGCCCACATCGGCTGCATGACCACCGCCACCGACGCCTTTATGCGCGACATTAAGCCTTTTATGGTGGCCGACGCGCTGGCGGACTTTAGCCGCGACGAGCACCTGATGGCCCTCAACTACGTGGCCGGGCGTTCCGGACGAGTAGTGATGACCGAGGATCTGCTCCCGGTGCCGGTCAGCAAGGCGGCGCTGCGTGCCGTGGTGCTGCCCCTGCTCGATGAGTCCGACGAGCCGATGGATGATGAGAACCTGATTGACTACGGCCTCGATTCGGTGCGGATGATGGCCCTGGCCGCGCGCTGGCGCAAGGTCTATGGCGATATCGATTTTGTCATGCTGGCGAAAAATCCCACCATTGATGCCTGGTGGACGCTGCTCTCCCGCGAGGTGAAATAGTGGCCGGACTGGATTTTAGCGGCAAGACGGTGTGGGTCACCGGCGCAGGGAAGGGCATCGGCTACGCGACGGCGCTGGCCTTTGTCGAGGCGGGGGCGCAGGTCACGGGCTTCGATCGTGACTTCAGCCAGGCCGACTATCCCTTCGCCTGTGAGACGCTGGATATTGCCAACGCCGAACAGGTGGCGGCGGTGTGCCAGCGCCTGCTGGCCGCCACCCCGAGCCTCGACGTGCTGGTGAACGCGGCGGGGATCCTCCGCATGGGGGCCACCGACCAGCTGTCGCTTGACGACTGGCAGCAGACGCTGGCGGTCAACGTCGGCGGCGCGTTTAATCTCTTCCAGCAGACCATGGCCCAGTTCCGCGCCCAGCGGGGCGGGGCGATTGTCACCGTCGCCTCCGATGCCGCTCATACGCCGCGCATCGGCATGAGCGTCTACGGTGCGTCGAAGGCGGCGCTGAAGAGCCTTGCCCTGACCGTAGGGCTGGAGCTGGCGACCAGCGGCGTGCGGTGCAACGTCGTCTCACCTGGCTCCACCGACACCGATATGCAGCGTACGCTGTGGGCCAGCCCGGACGCCGAGCAGCAGCGCATTCGCGGCTTTGGTGAGCAGTTCAAGCTGGGTATTCCGCTGGGCAAGATCGCTCGCCCGCAGGAGATCGCCAATACTATTCTGTTCCTCGCCTCCGATCTCGCTAGCCATATCACGTTGCAGGACATCGTGGTCGATGGCGGCTCGACGTTGGGAGCATGAATATGATCTGGAAACGTCATCTCACCCTTGAGGAACTCAATGCCACCAGCAGCAACACCCTGGTCGCCCATCTGGGGATTGTCTATACCCGGCTGGACGACGACCTGCTGGAAGCGGAGATGCCCGTCGACGCCCGCACCCATCAGCCGTTTGGCCTGCTGCACGGCGGAGCCTCGGCGGCGCTGGCCGAAACCCTCGGCTCGATGGCGGGCTATCTGATGACCCGCGATGGCCAGTGCGTGGTGGGCACCGAGCTGAATGCCACTCACCACCGCCCGGTATCGCAGGGGAAAGTGCGCGGAGTCTGCCAGCCGCTGCACCTCAGCCGCCAGAGCCAGAGCTGGGAGATTACGATATTTGACGAGCAGGGCCGACGCTGCTGCACCTGCCGTCTGAGCACGGCGGTCTTAGGCTAATCCAGGCCCGGCG
>NZ_LR607338.1:2129676-2132019 GCF_902164725.1 Pseudescherichia vulneris
CGGGTATGGCACGTCGGCCAGCAGCATGGCATCGTCCTCCGAGCCGGTAACGCTGTACTGGATCTCCGTCTTCAGTGTGTCGCCGGTGTTCTCAGGGAAGCCCCAGTTAAGCTCAATGCCAAACACTACGTTATCCGACGCGGTGAGGCCGACCGGTTTAGGGGGATTACCAACTTTGCCGGTTAACGCCACCTCATCCGAGAAGCTCCAGACGCTGGATGCGTCCATCGCATTAACGGCGCGCACGCGCACCAGGTAGCGGCCAGCGTAAATGCCCGGTACCTCAAAGCCCTGAGTTGAGGTACGCGGCACACTGACCCAGTTGCCGGAGTCTTTTCGCCACTCGGCCTCATAAGCTATCGCGCCGGGAACGGAGTCCCACGCCACACGCATCGTGGTGACAGCAATCCCCTGACTGACCTGCGAGTAACTGTCGATTGAAACATTATCTGGGGGTGCCTGCACCCCTGGTGGAATAACGCTGATCGGACGCTCATCGAGGCGGGCACCATGATCCACAGCGAAGTAGAGATCGGGGTTGTACGTTGTGCCGGTGACCGCATAGGTGCCGTCGTTGTTGTCGGTGACGCCCGTTACGCGAAACAGCGCCATATACAGATCGTCAGCCTCGACCGCCCAGTTGCTTTCCGCTTCCGGCGTCTCGCTCCAGGGGGTGGTGACGGTAACCATGCCGCCGTTAACAGCCTGGACTGTGCGCGCCTGCGCCTGGCCGGAAGGCAGGTTAACGAAAAGGCGATCCCCTGGCTTGACGTCGGCTGCACGGTCAAGCTTAACGGTGCGCCCGTTCACTGCACTGATGCGCCCGCCGATAATACGCCCGGCCAGTTCATTCGCGGCCACACCAATAACTTTCCCTACCGACGGTACATCCAGGCCGGTATCGAACGTCACTACCTCGCCCGCCCCATTCGTCAACAGGATCCAGCGCCCGTGGCGGTTTGCCTCTGACTGGCGATCGCAACCAATAGCCGTCAGCTCAATCTGGCGGTAGTCGTAGCGCATAGCCAGATCGTTGTCGTAAACGGGTTCAGGTGTGTCTTTGTAATGGTTTTTGGGATCTGACCAGTTAACCAGCGCCGTGGTGTAGCGCGTCGTCTCGCTGGGGTCGGAGAAGGTAAATTTGCCGTTGACCACATTGGCATGATTGTAGATATGCGAGGTGTCGTCCGGCATATCCGCCAGAACATACATGCGGTTGTCGCCCCAGTAGGTCATACCCCGGAACCGTGCCGCCAGGTCGCGCAGTACAGTCCATGCGTCCGCCCGGTCCTGAATGTACACGTTGCAGCGGTGGCGTGGCTCCATGCCGCCTCTGCCATCAGGGATCAGCTGATCGCAATACTGCGCGATGCGGTACAGCTCCCAGCGATCAAGCTGTTCAGAGCCAATGCGCTGGCCGAGGCCAAAGCGCTCGCTCAGGACGATATCGTAGAAAATCCAGGCCGGGTTATCGGTCCAGGCCCATTTGAATGTGCCCGTCCAGGTCCCGCTGTAGGTACGGGTCTCCGGATCATAGGTATCGGGTACCCGGATGATCCGCCCCTTCGGGCTGCACACCACCTGCGGAATGCCATTCGGGAACTGTCGGGCATTAAATTCAACGTACAGCAACGCGGTGTGAGGGTAGCGAAGCTTGGCATCGATGATCTCGGTAACCGCCTGCACTTTCATCGTATCGACGATGTTGATGCTCGTGGCGTCCGGAGAAACACGGCGCACGCGCAGTTGCCAGCCAGTGGTGGCCTTGGGCAGGTTTATGCGATGGCTTCGCTCGTAGAGAGTCGTCGCCTTGTCGTCCACGACACCGTTAATCACCGTCTCATATGCGCCGCCATCAACAGACAGATCGATGGCGTATTCCACACGGGTACCAACCTTGTCGCCGTTATCCTTCTGCCAGAGCAGGGTCGCCCAGCCTACGCGGACACGTACCGCTGACAGCTGCGTGTTTGAAATGGAGCGGATATACGGAACTGCGAACTTCAGCTCATAGCCAACAGTCAATTCGTTCTCGACGCCGGGAAAGCCCTGAATGTAGGACTGCTCCTGCACGCCGGATCGGAACTCCCAGACCACGCCGGGAAAGTTTTCCGATCCGTCGGCGTTCTGCAGCGGCGTGTAAGAGGTTCCGTCCCCGAAGAAAATTGTCTGGCCTGTCAGCCCGCCGGCAAACTCCCCCTCGCCCAGGGCGATCAACATTTTGGCGCGGGCTATCGACTGGGCGCTGTCCGGAGACTCAACCGGAGTGTGCCCCTTTTTGCTGCCACTCTTGCTGCCTTTGATTTTCGTGATCATATTGCGCCCATAAAAAAGCCGCCAGAA
>NZ_LR607338.1:2132057-2134194 GCF_902164725.1 Pseudescherichia vulneris
CGGTATAAATCCCGGCGGAGATAATGGCTCCGCCTATTTCACGCTGCCCGTACAGCAGCGGTACCGGGTTACCGGCGGCAGTGGTATTCACCGGACCGCCAAACGCATAGGAAGGTTTATTGTCGGGATCCTCACGCGAACGTAGCCCGGCCACCTGCGGAGAAAGCATCTGAACCACGCCGCCGACGGCCATAGACCCGGCAGCAGCATAGAGCGCGCCCTGCGTGGCAGCAGTCCAGCCGATTGGGTTCCACCAGGCAAAGGCAGCGATAGCAGCAGCGGCCACGATCTGGAACACGCCTGCCCGCTTACTGCCGCGAATAACAGGAATAATGCGCAGCTCATTACCGGCGCTGCACATCCCGAACTCATCCTCTCCGATATTGCGGCGGTTGCGGAAGATAACGAAATCAAGGCCCAGCGCCCGAGCCTGGCGCATCCAGGCTTCAAAGCCGTCAATAGTCGCCGAGAGCGCCCGGAAAACCTCCTTCGACGTGTCGAGCACGCGATAATGGGTTCGCCCGAAGCGCTGCGCCATTGAGCCGCTCAGTTTGATCACGGTGCAGTTCTGCATTACATCAACTCCTGATGGCGGACAATTTTGATGGTCCGGTCGAGGTAATAGCCCCCGTACGGTACCCGCTGGCTCAGCTGTCCGTACATGTGGTGCAACAGCATGTTGCCCTCCAGCAGCACACCGGCATGGTTTGCCACAGGCGACTGGACCTGCATGATGACCACATCGCCCGGGCGCGGCGGCCCGCTGAACTCCCGGAAACCACACTCGTACCAGTTATCCATGTACAGGTTCTCGCCCTGCTCCCACCAGTGGCGCTCCACGCTGTAATTGGGCAGCGTGATGCCATGCTCTGTGCGGAAGTAATCCATCAGCAGCGTCCAGCAGTCGGCGTGCCCCAGTACGAACTGACGGCCAGTCAGCGGACGATCGCCGCGGGGTGTGATAGTGCGGATATCACCCTCAGGCCATGAGGCGATCACCCAGGGTACCTCAGTGGCATCACACATCAGCATGTCGAGCTCGCTGGGCTGTGTGGTTGCTCCGTCTCCCGGATGGCTGTGAACCACGGCCACCACCGTGCCCTGGTCCTCCGCTGCGGCATAATCCTCGGGGGCGATCTCGAACTGCTCGCCGGGGGCGGCGGCGCGGTTCTCACACGGAATGTATTTTTCTACCCGGCCCTTCTGGATAACCAGCCCGCAACACTCAGAGGGGAAAGCTGACTCAGCGTGCGCCAGAATGGCGCTGATGGTTTTACTGCGCATTGTTAACTCCTCAGAAGGGAAGCGCCCGGCATCCCGCCAAAATCCAGCTCCTCGTTTTCGCCGAATCGCGGTTTGCAGCCAGTAGAAAGCAGGCCGGAACAGACATCCAGCGCCGGGTCATCCACCTGGTTGCCGTCTTTATCAAACCAGCCGTTTTGCCCGGCGTAGGTGCAGCCGTTACCGGTTTTGTACCAGCCCCGCATACACCACGTGCACAGCGGCTGGATCTGGCGCGTCGGTATTTGCTGCCCGCGAAGATCGGCGGGGCTGGACAGCTCAAACTCCACCGTCTCGTCATCACCGCCGGACTTGCGATCCACATAAAAGACCTGCTTACGCTCCTCCAGCGGGTCGGCATCCGGATTGCCCTGCGAAAAATTACGTGCATCCAGGTAGTGGGCAAAGGTTTCATGGATAGTGACCTTCGCCCGGGCCATGCCCTGGAACCGGCGACACAGCGCGCCGATGGTCCCCTTTATATTTGCCACGGTCAGCTTTGGCCTGGCGCTCTGGCCGTCGCTGCTGAAGGACAGTCCTTCCAGCTGGAAAGGCCAGGCGCTGTACTCCACGCCCTGCCACCAGAGCGATTTCGGGTCGAGAAGATTCTCGTCCCTTCCTGCTGCGGCAAGCTCGGCCTCAGTGTGTGCGATCGTCTCGTTGTGAAAGCGCAGGATGCCCGCGCCGAACGCCGAGCCGTCCACCTCCAGCAGCCTGACCTTCTCGCCTGGCTCCAGCTTCTGTACGTCTGATGAAATGCTCATGGATGAAATGCCTGTGTGAAGGTGGTGCTGAGGGTGTAGAGGCCAGCACCATGGGTAACAATGTTGATGGACTCGGATCGGTAAAGCCCCAT
>NZ_LR607338.1:2134234-2135215 GCF_902164725.1 Pseudescherichia vulneris
GCATGCCGTTCGAGAAAGGTTTTTATCTCCAGGATGTAAGCCTCCTTTCCGGTAAAGCTGACACTCCACTGCGGTGTCCTGGGGTTGATGCCGTCGCCGGACACCTGGGCATATCCGTCCCCGAACTGCGCCTTACGCGTCCGGAAACTGGTGTCACTTTGTGCGCCGACACGCGGGCACCAGGTAAAGGTTTCTACGGCCAAGGTTAAACTCCTTTGATAGCCCGCCAGAGAGGTGTGCCGGGGCGGCTCACTTCATCGTTGACCGTGCGCAGGATCGCATCCGTCAGCTGGCGGCCAGCGGCGCTGGCAATGCCCTGGCTGGCTGGTTGCTGCGTCTGGGAGTTGAAGTTGATATCGCCGATACTGACAGACAGGCCGCCGCCCTGCCCCTGCCCGGAGTCCAGCGCCCGGACACCCAGCGAGCCATCGGCGGCACGCGTCAGCGGCATGATCGCCTCCGGCCCGGCTTCACCCATCAGACCAGCGCCTTTAGCGAACGCGAACATGGTCGGGCTGTTGACGATGCTGTTACTGAACTTGCTCAGATCGGCGGATTCGTACACTCCGCCTTTGGCATTTAGCTTCACGCCTGCCGCCGCGCTGGCATATGAACCTGAAGGCGTGCTGCCGCCCGCTGCCGCGCCAAAGCTGAATAGCGAGCCAATACTGCTGACAGCGTTGGCGATTGCCATATTCACCAGTACGGTCTGGATAGACTTCAGGACGCTGACGCTCCAGTCCTTCCAGGAGGCCTCGTTATCGTTGAGCATATCGACGATATTGCTGGTAATGCCGGACATCGCGCTCTGCATTGCGCTGGCAGCCTGAGAAGAGTAATTCGTGGCGTCATCAACCCAGTTAGCCAGGCCGTCGCGCGCGCCGGTCACCCAGTCGGCGTCGAGCTGGTCTATCTGCTGGTAATAGGATTCGTAGTTCCCGAGGCGCTCGGCCAGCGCGTCATTGATAGCTTCTGACTCAC
>NZ_LR607338.1:2135601-2139350 GCF_902164725.1 Pseudescherichia vulneris
AACTCTTTCTGGCGAAGGTAGCTTTGCTCTGTAGCTTTGAAGGCGTTTTCTAGCTTTTTAGCTCCGGCGTCAACCGTTGGCTTGCCGTTTACCTCATTGACTCCAAGCGCAAATGAACCGGCTGGCGCTGTGGTGGCTTGAGTCGTGGGCGGGAGATTCACAGCACTTTTTTGTTTCGACAGCTTTTCACGCTGATCAATTAATCCCTTTAGCTCTTCGCTCAAGGTTTTTACGCTGTCATCCCCGCCAGTTAGCCAGCCAAAGAAAGACTCGCCTTGCGAATAGAATCCGTTCCGCCCTGAAAGGTTTCGCTGAAGATATTCAATACGTTCATTTATCTGATCGATATTTGACATATCGACATTGCCGCCTAAGGCAGCCATTCTATTTCCCGACGCCACTGCAAGCTTACCAGCCTCAGATGCCGCCTTTGCCATCCATCCCGCCAGCCCAGCTATCTGGCTCACAAGAGAAGCCAGCCCTTGCAAAACCGAAGGATCGGTTAAGATGTTTTTTACATCGCTGAGTGACCTATTCAATTGAGACAAGTCTACTTTTGCGAGTCCACTAGCGATTTCAATTTTCAGCCCTTTAACTTGAGCATCTATATCTTGAAAAAGCTCGTTAACTTTCAACAAGTCACTAATGGACTTGGCGTCAGGAGCAACGCCATAATCTTTAGCTTGCTGAATGAATGACTTTAATTTTTCATTATTATTATCAAAAAGCGGGAGTAGTTTTGATAAGTCATTACCAAGACTTTCAAGAATAGTTATCTTCCCGGCGTTAGTAGAGACTTTACTTAAAGCCTCACCAATAGCCAAAAGCTGTTTATCTGGGGTGGTTTTGGATAACTTATCTGCTGATAAACCCAACGCATTTAATGCATCAACAGCCTCACCTGATTTATTAAGTACAGCATCACCAATTTTATCGCCAATATCTTTGAAAATATCAGCCATCTGGTCGCCAGATACCCCGGCTTTTTCTGCAGCAAACTGCCAGGCAAGAAGCTCTTGGGTCGATACGCGCAGAGATTTGGCCCAGCGATCAGTTTCAGTGATTTGGTCAGAAGTGGATTTTAGCAAAGCAATGCCAGCAGCGCTTGCCGCTACCGCCGCACCTGCCGCAGCGACACCTACTGATGAAATAGCAGAACCGGCAGCTTTAGCGTCGCTCTCTATTTGCTTGCGCCATTTCCCTGATGAGCGCTCGGCCTTCTCCATTCCTGCAACAAAACCGCCCACCTTGGCTATTAGATCTATCGTGAGGGTGCCAAGAGATTTACTAGCCATTTTTTCTCCAAAAAAAACCCCGCTAAGCGGGGCTCATTTAGCTATTTTGTTTTAGCCTATCCTCTAGCTGTCTCCTAAAATCCTTTTGCAGTTCAACAGGCAAAGAACTTAACCATTTGTCAATCAGAGGTCTATTCATCAGCATGATATCTGAAACACTACTCTTGCTATATTTCCCTAAAAGCATGAGTGTTACCCTATCAATGGCTAAAATATCAAGACGCTCACCACTATCAGCATGGATAACAAAATATTCTGCATCGATGCGATCTAGCTCTGTGTAATCTACTACAGGCACAGGCCTCTTCCTTCTCAATGCTGAGACTATCAGGCCACCTAAGAACAAAAAACCTGCGATTATTACAAGATTCTGCCTTAGAGAAAGCAGCCCGAAATTAACAACATTTGTGCCATCTCCAGCAGGGACAGTCACATCCATTAATAGGGCATATATACCAAGTAACACACCAATTAACGAAAGAAGCCAACCAAAATTTTTCATTGCGAGATCTCCATCTATGAAGATCTAAATGTATCACAAATATTAACCTGCTTAGCTCCAAGCCCTCATTGCATCTTCCAGAGAAACAGGAGCTTCGGAAATGTGTGGCGCAAAATCACTGATACGAAATGTCGGGGCATCCTTGTCTTTGTTGACGTTTGCCAGAACGGAGGAGATCAGCGCAGCGCCCCACTCTGTCCGCATCATCGGGTTCAGGCTGCCGTATCGTTCCCGGTATTTTGCCCAGAGCTGCGACTCTTTGAAGCTGATCGCTTCCCGCGCTTCGGCGATTGTACGTCCGCCGATGCCGTTGAGGACGAGCTCGCACCAGAACTCGTCTTCGGCGCTGAGCTGGTACTCTTTCCCAGATCGTTAACCTCCTGGATGGCAAGCAGCAGAGCGATGGTCAGCGGCCCGTCCAGCGCGCCACGTTCCGGATCTGCTTCGCCGGTTATATCCGCTGGGGTAAATACCGGATGCCCGGACTCGTCGCAGATGGAGGCAGCAATACGCCCGGCTACGCCATCCACCCGGCCATTTGCCGCCATAACGTCGGTCATCGCCGAGTGGTATCCCATAGGGCGGATATAGACGGTTGCGGTGATCTCCTGCTCACCCTGCTTCCAGGTGATTTCCTTCTCTACCGGGCGGCCAGTAAAGGCCCCGGCCTGCTTCAGTGCATCAAGTGTCAGCTTCATGTTTTAGGCGCTCGCTTTTGGTACCCAGACGGCAGAGCCGGAACGCTGGATAGAGGCGGAAGTGGAAACAACCGTGTTGGCTGCAAAATCAAACGGGAAGTCGCTTACGTAACCTTTGAAAACAAACCACGTGCGGCTGTCAGGCAAAGCCAGTCCGTCTACCGCCCCGCTCGTGCCACTGGCGGCTGCCGTCGGTGCGGCTTCACCATCAGACCAGCCGATTGCAAAGGTCAGATCCTGATCAGCCTCATCATCGGAAATCGACAGGTTATAGAGCATGATATGGCTGGCATTTTTAGGATCAGCATTCAGCGTGAGGGATGCTGCGCCTGGGGTACGAAGCCCGCGTTTGTAAGTGCGGTCATTCTTTTCAGAGAGGCAGGTATCCTCAATCTGGTCAGCAGGGTTACTGCCTGGTGAAAACGCTGTAATACATTCCACTTCACTCACTGCGCCATTGGCGAGCACATAGAGCTGCGTGCCTTGAGTTAATACAGACATTGATTATCTCCGGTCATAAAAAAACCGGCTCAGGGCCGGTGAGAGGGTTATCGCTTAACTATCCAGTCCACGTCGAACGAATAGCGGTAGCGTCTGGTTTCGGGGTCTTTTTCCTGCCCACCCCAGCGCGTGATATACGCGTGTGGCTCGATAGCGTCGCGTAGCGCGGCGGCAACAGCGATCACGTCGTCCACGGTGTCAGCATACGCATCAACCTGCAGGGTGAACTAATCGACATCGGGCCGTTGCGCGAGATAGTTCTCCGGAGAGCCGGTGACGTTCTGCCACACCACGTAGGGATAGACCACGTTGTCGTCCTGCTGACCGAACGGATAGAGGCGTAGCGTGTCGCCGCCCAGCAGTGCAACCACCGACGGGCTGGCGGCGCATACGCTAAAGATCGGCGCAATCATGGAGGCACTCCCTTTTTCGCCGCGCGCTTGATGGCCCGGTCAATAGCCTTTTCGTATTCAGTTGCAAAGACGTTCACCACCTCACCGACGCTGCTTTCAGCCGCCGGGCGCATGAACGGCTGCGCCCGCACATTCTCGGTACCGAGCTCAATCAGTCGCCAGTGCGGCGTCGGCGCATTCTCTCCGAGATCAGGATTTTTTTTCAGGACTGCACCGTGAAGAACGCCGATCCGGAAACCGAGATTGCCGGTGGTTTTGAAGACGCGGCCGTTCCAGCGCATCGCCACGTTGGCAGCAATGCTGCGGCCCGGTAACGGGTCATCGATCCTCGCGGCGTTCC
>NZ_LR607338.1:2139960-2140651 GCF_902164725.1 Pseudescherichia vulneris
TCGGTTCATCGCTGCTGTCTGGGCTGCCATTGCTGCCAGCAGCTGGCTTACCTGTTGCTCGTTCATAGGCGATTTTCATCCACTTTTTAAGCCATTCACGCCGGGCGGCGCATCCGGAGCAGGCCATCAGTGCCACCGTCGGTGCTGTAGAAGCAATGCTTCAACGCCCAGCGGCGTTTCCGCCAGATTCTGCGACGCGGCTTCGCGGTTCGCATACCAGTGGCCAATCAGCAAAAGCATTGCCGCCCAGATGCCGGAAGTAAAAAGAACCTCTCGGGGAGGCTCTTTTTCTTCTGCTGGCGGCGTCAGTACCTCCACCAGCGCACCGTCACAGAAATGCTCAACATAATCGACGGCAGCTGATGCATATGCGGCGATAAGCGTATCTTCGGCGTCGCTATCAACCCTGAGATGCGTCTTTATTTGCGCCATCTGCCCCGCGCTTATTTCCACCTTTACCCCCGGTTTTTGGTTTTTCGGGATCTGGCGTTTCTGCCTTTTCAGGCTCAACCTCTTCTGCCAGATGCAGTTTCACCAGCCCCTCGCCGATCTCCTTTTTCACGATGCGGGTTTCGCCCTGAGAAACGGTGCCGAGGTGGTAATGCGAGAACATACGGAGAGCTTTAATTTTCATGCGGTAAACGCGGCCATTGCTGACCGCGCCCTCGTGTTATGCGCCAGAAGAAACGGT
>NZ_LR607338.1:2141676-2147327 GCF_902164725.1 Pseudescherichia vulneris
GAAGCTCTTTATTGATCTGCCCGTTCTCCTGAATGGACTTACGCTGCTCTTCGATGAGCTCCTTCACTTCTTTCTGTGAATTCTCGATCGCTTTTTCCAGTACAGATAATTCAGACATGTGGTGCTCCGTTAATTGTTCCGCAGGTTAGCGGCAAATGAGGTAATGCGCTGTGCAAGCGCGTCAATGTCGCCGCCGCCGAACTCGCTTCGGCCTGCGGACTTCACGCGGGCGATAAACGCCTGCGCTTCAGCGCGCGTAAGGCCGACTGAATCCCTCAGCCAGGCCTCCGCGTCACGAATGGTTTTGATGCCGTCGATACTTTTCATGGCGGTAACGCCCGCCAGTTCGTTGGCCGGGAAGGTGCAGACGCTGATTTCCCGGAGATAAGATATGTTTTTGAAAATGAGTCCGGTGGTACCGACGCTGTAATCGTCCGGGCCGACAGAAAACCCGACCGACATGCCTTCGACAGTGCCGTGCTGCATGGCGGCTTTAAGATGCTCAGGCCGGGCGTGAGCTGCCCCCGTACAAACAGCCCCTTATCGTCCTCATGCATGGCATCCCACTTCCCGACCGGGATGGCGCGGGTCTGGTGGTTAAAGAACATCGCCACCTTGCGACTCTGGTTTGCGACCACGCCAGCGAACGCGCCGGGTAAAATGATGTCGCCATCTGAGTCCGTGTTGTTGAATACCGAGGCGTACCCCTCAAACGTTCCCTTGCTTCCGTCGCCGGTAAACTTAATTTCGGTCTGGTCGAACGCCAGCGTCTTGTGAATATCAGGCATCATGGCCCCCATAAAAATTAAGCCCCGTCAGTGCGGGGCTCTTTGTTTGTTCCGAGATCGGTAATGGGTACGTTCTGCGACTGGCGCGTCGCCACATCACCTCCAGGCAATGGCGGAAGGTTATCCAGTCGCCGTACCTCGTTAACGGTCCGGATCCCGGTATTGACCATCGTTTGCATGAATGCGGCGCGGCTCGCTGAATCACCGCGAAGCAGTCCATCCAGGTTATGCTCGGCATGGAGCCTGCCCTGATCGGACTCTTTCACCAGCCAGCGTTCGATGCTGTATTCCCAGCGATCGAGATAGGGTTTCAGGGTGTACTGCAGGAAGCCCAGGTTCTGCTGCTCAATACCGCTGCCCCATGAGGTTGTTTTTTCAACATCACCCACCAGGTGCGGAGGAACACCGTAAAAGCGCGCCAGCTCTGCCACCTGAAACTTGCGCGCCTCAAGCATCTGCGCGTCCTGAGGCGAGATGCCAATAGGCTGGGTGGTAAATCCACTCTCCAGGATCCAGAGGCGTTTTCTCACCGGGCCACCGGCAATCTCCTTGAAGTTTTCCTCCAGCTGCCCGCGCTGCTCTTTAGTCAGCACCTTGCCGTCAGTCATCAGGATTTGCGGCGACTTCGCGCCGTTGGCGAAGAACTCCCGCTGGTTATCCTCCATAGCGATCGCCACGCCTGCAGATTTGGCGCTGAACGCCAGCGGCGACAACCCCACCAGCCCGTTAAAGCCGAAGCCTTTAAGGTGGAAAATCTCTTTAGGCTTAAAATCCACATACTCGCTGTCGCGCCGGTAGCGGTAGATGACATTTTTGCCATCGAGCCGGACATCCATGTTCGCGCTCAGCAGCGGCAGCATGCTGATGACATCACCCACGCTGTTTCGCTCCAGGTGCGCGTAGGCGTTGCCGTACGCGCAGAGCTGCATTGTCATCGCCTCGCGAAACTCAAGCGCGGTCATGAAGTTGTTGGGCCGGAAGCGGAGAAGCTTCGCCAGCGGGTTGGTGTTGTCGACTTTCTTACGCTGATCGTCGACGGTTTCAAAAACGTCCAGCGGTAAAGAGGCTGTGACGGTGGAGATGAGCCTGATGCAGGCCCATACGGTGCTGATCGACATGTTGCGCTCATCGCTCACCACCGATTCCCCGACAGTGCCGTGAGCTGATGTGCCCGCCATCTGCGAGCCGTTATCCGGTGTAACCAGTCGGCCACCGGTCAGAATAGAGGCCATGCGCGCCCAGAATGGCGAACGTGTCCGCAGGTCAATGCTGTAGTCGGTTTCTGCCATGCTAGATGCTCAAAAAGTTATAGATAAAGTCGTTAACGTCGCCCTGGTCTTCCACCTCATCGCTCGTCTGCGCGCCGACAGACATGGCCAGTGCAACCATGCCGTCGATACGCCCGCTGGATTTACCTTTTACAAACTTACGGTTTCCGGCGGGATCGGTAATAACCGTGGCGTTCTTGGCGCACATTTCGAGAATGGGGTGGTTGCCGTGCTTCAGTTGCGCGCCCAGCAGCCTGGCTTCCAGTTCCCTGAGCGCCGGGGACATCGAGACAAAGCCCTGGCCGAACTCAACGAACCGCTCGAGCTCTGCCTCAGTAAACCCGGCATCAATCAGATGCGGGCGAAGAAAACGCATGTTGTAGCGGTCGAACGCCAGCGCCCGGACGTTGCAGATATCGAACACGCGCCGCAACTCGCGGGCGATAAAGGCGTATTCAATGGCCTTGCCTGGCGTTGTGTTAAGAAAGCCCTGCTTCGCCCAGATGTCATACGGCACGCGATCATTGCGCGCCTTGTCTGCCAGCCCCTCTTCAGGCAACCAGAACTTACAGTGCACATCACCCTGTGTCGTGTTGAGCACCAGCGCGGTAAGGTCTGACACGCTGGAGAGGTCGAGCCCGCCCCACACGGTTTTACCAGTGAGATCGTCAGGCTCTTCCTTGTTCATGTGCCAGACGGTCTGGCTGACGAACGGGCTTTTAGCCTCCACGCGCCGGTTAAGCACCAGGTTCTCAAACTCTGCCTGGCGCGACGGGAGACGCTTCGCGCTGGCGGCCATATCCAGCACTTCTTTCTGGTTCATGAATACATCGAAGGCCGGGTTTGCCAGCCGGATGGCTTCAACCGAGAAAGGATCGATATCTTCCGGCGCGGTCTGGAGCCGGACCACCGTTCTCGGGTCAGCACCGGTCAGGCCGTCATCAATCAGCAGGCTGAGCAGATCACTTGCGTCAGGAGCCTGGGTACTGATGATCACCGAAATGGGGTTGTCCTGGGCGGCAGTCGCGGTCTCCAGCGCCTCATAGAGCGGGTCACGCGGTCCGCGTACCTGCCCAAGTTCATCGTGTGCAACAAATCGCGGCGAGAAACCGTAGGCCGTGGTTGCCTCAGCACTCAGTGCGCGATAGTAAGAGCCCAGTTCCGGGCAGTGAATCTCCTTGGCTGAATCCTTGATCGCGACATACTGCATGAGCACCGGGTTCATGCGGCACATCTTTGACGCCAGATTAAACAGGATGGCAGCCTGATCGCGGGACCGCGCCGCCGAATACAGCTGCGAGTTAGGTGCTGCCTCCGGTCCTACCAGGTAGAGCAGCATTAGCATGGCGGTTTCCACAGTTTTGGCGTTCTTACGCCCGCGGCTGATGATCGCCCGGCGTGTGCCATGCTTGTTGTCGAATATGGCCCTGAAATCGTCCTTCATGAACTCAGCCATTTTCAGGGGCTGGCCGACGAACTTACCTTCAGGGATGACGATATTTCTTTCGCACCAGAGGATATTCCTCTCGGCTCTTGTCAGATTTTTTTTAGCCATCAAAGAGCCTTAATCAATTTCCCAGGGCTTTTTCTCCCGAGCGAGATTGTTGTTAGCACGGCCAACCGTTTTAGGGTCGGCTGTAGCCTGGCGGGTGATCCGCAGGCGGGTCGCAAGAGAGGATGCCGATCGCACCTCCCGCTCGCGCATCGTAAGAAGTTTGTCGTAGCGCTTAAGACCGTCATCCCGGGCCAGCCACTCGAGCTCGAACTCTTCAATCTGGGTTGTGAGCAGCCGGGCCTGCACCACATGCCGACAGTACATCTCCAGCATGTCCCGGTGTGTTTCGGTGAATGAGCTGGCCGGGTTGTCATTGACCAGCCGGACCCAGACGTTAATCTCCGGATCGCTCAGGTGAATGGACGGCTGCAGCCTACTTTCAGCCAGTACCGGCAGCGAGGCAGCCGACGTCGCAGCCAGAGACTTTCTGCCTCGCTGTGCCATCGCGTTTTTCCTTTTTTTCTGGACGTTTTTAAAAATAAAACTGGGAGCGCGGTCTTTACCGGCCAGGCGTCAGAGTTTTACCCTCCCCCCCCTGCCATCGCCTCCGCAAACGAGAATGAATCTCATTTTTCGATGATCCGCAGGTTTTGGGGGTCGGGGCTGGCTGGCGGACACGAGCCGATCGCCGACGCCGAGCGGCATGGTCAGGCTGACGGTTGGCAGTGACTTACCTGCCTCGTGGCTGAAGGTGATCGAGGTGAGATCGTTAAAGCTCACGCCATCAATGCTCAGTTCAATCAGCTTGCCATCGCGGTATTCAATCTTCAGGTCTTGCATTGCGTGCTCCTGTTACCAGATAACCCGGCCCTCGTCATCGAACTCGGTCACCGTTCCGCCGTTCTCCATGCGCTGCTTCACTGAGTCGTGGCAGCGTTTGCATAAACTTTGTAAATTTTCCGGATCGTGAAAGAGAGTTTCATCGCCTTTGTGCGGCTTGATGTGGTCCACAACAGCAGCCGACACCACCTGGTTACGCTTCAGATGAAACTCGCAGAGCGGCTGCTTCTGCAACTGGTGATAGCGCAGGCGGTACCATCGCTTCGTGTTGTAGAGGTTATGCCAGGGGGAGTTTGATGCCATACATTGAACCCTTAGGGACGATACAGCAGGCCGCCGGGCTTTACCGCGTTGCGTATGGCGTCGGTCACTACCTGATTAATGGTCTGTTGCAATGTGACCTGAGCAGAAGCCTGAGCATCCTGTGACGCCTGCAGCGCCTTAAACAAATCACTCTCACGCACAGCGTCAATGACAGCCTCGCGCATATCGTCAGAGAGGCGGGTCTTGAGTTCGACTGCTGTCGCGACTGCGTCTTTTAAATGCAGTGTGCCGCTCATATTAACCTCAAACTTTTCAGCATGAAGCTTTACCTGCTTTTTACCATTCTCAACAGCTACGCCAAAACCAGTAGCGCAAAGCCTGCCGTTCTCATCGTTACCTACGCGGATCGTGTAGTTCTGAGGTGTAACATAACCGCCAGACGGAGGCAGGTTTTGGCCCACCAGCCTTTTAAATGCCTGGCTTTCATTTATGCCCTCAAGGATATGATCAACAATATCCTGCACATCGGTCGATGTCGTAGCATCAATCCAGTCTCCGGCGCGCCATTCTCGCGCGGTACCATCTGCCCTAACAGGACGCAGGCGCACCTGCAGTCGCTCACCAGCTTTACGCCCAGAAATCAGGAGCCCAGTAACCGGCCAACTGATGACCTCTTTCACAAGGCGGTCATCTGCAAGGAGGTATTGCAGTTCAAGCTGAGAACCCCAGAAGCTCGAATCAGGCCATTTCCATTCGACGTTTACACCGAATGGCTTGGGTGTCGTTTTTACACAGGGAATGCTCAAACATTCAGTCATAGTGGTTTCCTTTTAGATGTGAGCCTGTCGCACGGGACAGCCGCCCGAGAGAAGCGGATCCCCAGGCTCACGGCTGAAAGACTCTCTTTGGTGCGCGTGCGAGGCGCATAAAAAAAGCCACCAGCGGATGCCAGTGGCTTTGCATGTGAGTAAATAAAAAAACCGCCCGGATACGGTC
>NZ_LR607338.1:2148711-2149238 GCF_902164725.1 Pseudescherichia vulneris
CGCTTGGCTGGCTGGAGGTCTTTCCAAAGCAGCTGGTCGCACTCGCGATCGGTGTAGGTTTTCCCTCTCACGATATCCCGGCCCGTATGCCCATCACAGACGGTCCACACCCCGGCAACATCCCGGTACGCTTCATACTTGCGCCCTTCTACGCCATCTTTGCCACCCAGAAATACCGTGGCGATCGCCAGCGCACCAGCACCAGCTACACCGATCAGTTTGTTACGTAACGACAGTGAGATCGCCATTAATCCTCCGTAATATCAACCGGGCGTCTGGGCCAGGTCTTCAGCGCCTGGATCTGCGCCAACGTGGTCTTGCGCTTGTAGTACCAGTTGATGCCGAACGTCAGGATTGCCACAACGATCCCGATAATCACCCCCAGAGCGCTCCACTCGTCGGGGCTTAACCGGGTTAGCAGTCCATTGGCTACCGTCCCGGCTGATGCGCCATAAGCTGCGCCAGTAGCCAGTTTGCTCATATCAAACATGTCTCTCACCTCCGATTGGGTCGGGGTGCTGTGTGAA
>NZ_LR607338.1:2157656-2158149 GCF_902164725.1 Pseudescherichia vulneris
TGCTTCTCATTTTTCGGAACGAACCAGTGCGGCAGGTCGAAACCGATGCGCCCGCGAATAAAGGCCACATGATCCGCATCCTCCGGCCACCACACCTCGCTGGTGGCCGCCTTAATCAGGAACACGTAACGCCCGCCCTTATCGCGCATGGCACTGGCGTGCTGCATGATGTAGCGCATGCCGGTGATGTATTCGCCGTCGTGCTGCGATGCGCGGCTATAAGGCGGGTTGCCGTAGGCAGCGCCATGCAGTTCCGCCAGGCGCTCGGACCAGTCCTGCGTCAGCGCGTTATCCTCTGCGGTATAGTACGCCTCGCATTTGTTGTTCTCGCCGTCAGTGAACAGATCCAGCACCAGCGGCCCGAACATGGCGTTAATACCCCAGAATATGTTTTCCGGCGTGCGCCACTGATCGCCGACCTCTTTCAACTCGTGGGCTGGCTGGGCGCGCAGTTCAGCCAGCGCCTGGCAATATTTGTTAGTACTCATCCCCG
>NZ_LR607338.1:2159888-2160750 GCF_902164725.1 Pseudescherichia vulneris
CACGGTCGACCTCTTGTTGCTGTGGTTACTTTTAAGCTGCCGTTTCGTTAGGCTTTTGGTAAAGAGAAGCGTCGTACTTAAGCTTCCCCTTCGTAATTCGCTCAATCACGAAAGCTTGTTTTTCGGGGATTACTTCACCCCAGCGACACACGGCAGGGTGAGAAATCCCCAATGCACCGGCGGTTTTAGATACTCCGCCGAAGTGCTCGATTACTTCAGATTTGCGCATAGTTCCTCCTAGTTACCCGATGCAGTAAAGGTAACAAAAGGTACATTAAATAGCAAACAACAGTTACAAGGAAAGTATGTAACATTGGTTACATGAAAACAGAGATGAAAGACCGAATCAGATCCCGCCGAGTCCAACTGGACATAACACAGCAGACGCTAGCTAAGAAGCTTGGCGTCAGTCGTGTATCAGTAACAAAATGGGAGAATGGAACCACTAAGCCAGATGGAGAAAATTTGCATAATTTGGCTTTGGCACTTCAAACTACGCCGGAATGGGTTCTCTATGGCAAGGGAAGTGAGGTTGCAGACGATACGAAGGTTATTCCATTTCTGAAACCACCTACCGCCGTCCCGATCATCTCTGCTGTGCAGGCAGGTTTATGGACTGACACCTACGCATGCTCAAGGCTTACTGACGTGATTACATGGACACAAACTACTGCAAATGTTTCTGATGAAGTTTTCGGCCTCGTTGTTCGTGGCGAATCAATGACAAACCCAAACGGGTTACCCTCCATTCCTGAAGGATCTATTGTTATTGTCGAGCCTCATTACGGTCAACTGGATGACGTCTATGGCAAGATCGTCGTTGCAGTGCTTGATGGTTCATCAGAGGCAACTGTAAAAAAAC
>NZ_LR607338.1:2164754-2165225 GCF_902164725.1 Pseudescherichia vulneris
AGCGGTACCACCGCTGGAGGCCACGGGCTCGCCCCAGAAGTGCCTGCAAAAAGAGGTTTTGACCTGCAATGGGATCTACTTTATTGAGCGCCGGGATGGTTCGATTAAAACCACTTGGTACCACATAAATCATCCTATTCAGCGCCTCGCTCCACCAGCAGGTTATCAGCCTATTCCAGGCATGAACTTTGACGCTATAGAGAGATAACGTATGGGTCGCAAACGCGCACCCGGCAACGAGTGGATGCCGAAGGGTGTTTTTTTTCGCCCTTCTGGCTACTACTGGAAGCCCGGTGGTACTACGGAAAAATTAGCTGCTGCTAACGCTACAAAGGCTGAGGTATGGGTCGCTTATGAAAAGGTGGTAGAGGGAAGGAATAATCGCATCACCTTCTCGCAGCTCTGGCGGAAGTTTTTAGCCAGTGCGGATTATGCCGATCTGGCCCCTAGAACACAAAAAGACTATCTTGC
>NZ_LR607338.1:2165508-2167448 GCF_902164725.1 Pseudescherichia vulneris
GGCCGCAATCAGCACCACTGAAATAGGGCGGAATATCAGCTTCGGCTCATCCGGGAAGTAGACCCTGCCCCAGCTGGTACTGCGTCCTAGCAGTACCACCCACCACGCAACGGACCACAGCCAGAAGGCTTTCTGACCGGGCGTCAGCGTCCAGGGCTTGATCCAGAAAAGGGTAAACAGTGCGCCAAAAAGCAGCCATAAGGCTTGCCCGTTCTCAATCCAGTTAACCAGCCTCGCTTCGCTAATGGGCAGCGGGATCTCTGGAAAGAAAGGAAAGAGAACGGATAAAATAAAGAGCAGGGCCGTAACAAACGGCAGCTGGGCGTCCAGTTTCATGATTATTATTACCTGGAAAAATATTAGCCGTCTATTTTATCTGGGTATGTCGGCTACTGTTTGGCGATGTGTGCCAATTTGGGCATCTAAATTAGGATAATGATGATTCACGGTATGAATAGAAGAGAACTACCTTTGAGAGACATGTAAGCAGTGAGTTGTGATGAACGTCGTTGAAAGCGGTACGGGTAAGTGCTTGAATAGTGGCGGAGAGAGGGGGATTTGAACCCCCGGTAGAGTTGCCCCTACTCCGGTTTTCGAGACCGGTCCGTTCAGCCGCTCCGGCATCTCTCCGTTTTGATGACTGATATCATGCCAGGATATTGCGCATTTTAACAGTCCTCATCCAGTCAATTAAGTTCAAGTGACGAGTTTGCGAGCAAAACGATGATAAAGTGGCCCTGGAAAGCAAATGAAGCATCAAGGATGACAACCTATCCCTGGCAAGAGGCGCTTGCCATTCCGGTTCTGGCAAACCTCACGCCGGAGGAGCAGCATCGCCTTGTGCAGCTTGCCGAGCGCTTTTTACAGCAGAAGCGCCTGGCCCCCCTACAGGGGTTCGATCTGGATGCCCTCAAAAGCTGCCGTATTGCCCTGCTCTTTTGCCTGCCGGTGCTTGAGCTGGGCCTTGAGTGGCTTGACGGGTTTCACGAAGTGTTAATCTATCCTGCCCCCTTTGTTGTCGATGACGAGTGGGAAGATGATATTGGCCTGGTGCATAATCAGCGGGTGGTGCACTCTGGACAGAGCTGGCAGCAGGGGCCAATCGTCCTTAACTGGCTGGACATTCAGGACTCTTTTGATGCCTCAGGATATAATCTGATTATTCATGAAGTCGCGCATAAGCTTGATACCCGCAACGGCGACCGGGCCAGCGGCGTACCTATGATCACCCTGCGTGAAGTGGCTGGCTGGGAGCACGATCTCCACGCCGCCATGAACAATATCCAGGATGAGATCGATCTGGTAGGCGAAAGTACGGCCAGCATCGACGCCTATGCCGCAACCGATCCCGCCGAGTGCTTCGCGGTGCTCTCTGAGTACTTTTTTAGCGCGCCTGAACTGTTCGCGCCGCGCTTCCCTTCCCTGTGGCAGCGTTTCTGCCAGTTCTACCGTCAGGATCCGCTGGCACGTCTCCGCGCAAATTCTCCGCCTTTAGCCATGGGTCGATATCGCGTTCAGTAAAAACACAGCTTGTGCTTTAATTAGTCAATTGAATCAGCGCGTTAATTTTAGTGTTGACACAAAAATACGGGGCCAGTAATATGCGCCCCGTTCACACGATTCCTCTGTAGTTCAGTCGGTAGAACGGCGGACTGTTAATCCGTATGTCACTGGTTCGAGTCCAGTCAGAGGAGCCACTCTCTCAGCGATTGCTGTTCTAATCAGGCCACGTCTGGTCTTTTACTACATCTCCAATATGTCCTGCTGAAAAGTTCGCTAACGTATCCCCATACAGTTCGGGTAAATAATCCCCCAGTTCCGCTGACGTCACAGGCTGATTCGACGCCTTATCAAGATAGCAGACTGCGTTTGCAGGATTACCCACCCAGTCATCAGCAGGATCCCGGTAACGAACGATCAGCGAACCGCTGGGGTCACCT
>NZ_LR607338.1:2174296-2176726 GCF_902164725.1 Pseudescherichia vulneris
CGGCCAGCGGCTTATCTCCTCCAGCGTAAGCGGGGAGATGCTGACAAGCGGGTGATCGTTAGGGATCAGCAGGCTGTGATGCCAGCGGAACCAAGGGAAAGCCACCAGCGCCGGATCGTTACTCAGACGTTCACTGGCGATACCGATATCCGCCCCGCCGTTATGCAGCAGAGATTCTATCTCCTGCGGCGTCCCCTGAATAAGCTCAAGGCGCACCTCGGGAAAGAGTGCACGGAAGGATTTGATCACCGGCGGCAGGCTATAACGCGCCTGGGTATGGGTGGTGGCAACGGTTAAGACGCCGGACGTATCATTGGTAAAGAGATCGGCGAGCCGGCGAACGTTGCTCGCCTCATTAAGGATCCGTTCGGCAATGACCAGCAGCGCTTTGCCTGGCTCAGTCATACCCAGCAGACGTTTCCCGCGACGGATGAAGATCTCAATGCCCAGCTCCTCCTCCAGCTCGCGGATATGACGGCTGACGCCGGACTGCGACGTATAGAGCATGTTAGCGACCTCTGTCAGGTTGTAATCCCGACGTGCCGCTTCACGAATTATTTTTAGTTGCTGGAAATTCATCCTACCCTCCAGAGCCTTCAGACATGTCACTATTGTTAAAGTCTGAGGCCCGGCAGGACAAATAATAAAAACCAGCAACTTATGCTATTTAGGAATAACTCTAGCCCACGAGCAGCAATTCCCGATTCTCCAGCGTAGGTCGGCTGACCAGCGACATCAGAATATCTTTCACTGCCTGCGCCTGGGGCGACAGCGAGCCGTGAGCAGAGGTATTCAGGGAGAGCGGGAGACTCATGGAAGGCGCAGTAATGCGCGCCATCCAACCGTTTGCCGCGGTACATAATGAGCGAGCAGCGGATTCAGGCAGGACCGTCACGCCCATTCCGCTGGCAATAGCGGCGGTTAACGTGGTGATGGATTCAATCTCGCCAATAATTTTTGCCGTCAGGCGACGCAGTGAGAACGCTTCGTCAACCCGCAGGCGCACCGCGCTGTAGTCACGGGGCAGGAACAGATTCATCTCCGCCACGGCAGTAAGATCGATGCTCTGCCCAGGGCAATCCCGGGTGCCTACCAGGTAGAGATCTTCTTTCAGCAGCGGCTGGCTGGCGATGCCCGCAGACGGCGCACGCTCATACAGTACGGCCATATCGAGCTGGCCGCCGAGCAGCTTATCATTAAGATCGCTGCCGCTGTTTTCATGTAGATAGACCATCACGTCCGGCAGCTCATTGCGTACGGCCTGCAGCAGCGGCATGGTAATGGATGAGGCTGCTGTGCCCGGTGCCAGGCCAATCGCTACCTGTCCGCGCAGCGTTTGACCAACATTATTGACCGCTAGCTGGGCCTGTTCGCACTGGCGCAGAATAGTGCGGGCATGCGTGTAAAGGATCTTCCCGGCTTCGGTCGGGGTCACACCGCGCTTGGTGCGGATTAACAGCTGCTGATCCATCTCACCTTCAAGCGTGGCGACCTGCTGGCTCAGCGCGGGCTGGGCGATATGTAATACTTCAGCGGCCTGGGTCAGGCTACCGATATCGACGATTTTTACGAAATACTTCAGCCGTCTTAAGTTCATTTTGCCTCCGGTACTCAACGCATTGTTGAGTGCTTGTCAGTGTCTTGTCGGAGGAGTTGCAAGATGCTTGCCAGTTTTAAAAAGTGGTTTTAATTCTATCTAACAGGCTGGATTATAAGAGTTTCTGATTACCTTCCTAAGACTCTGCCCTAATAACGGCTTTTTATCCTGCCCCATAAGGGGTAGAAATGCACCGAGGTGGTGCACAACCATTGCTTTTGCTGATGAATACACCAGATTGCTGCAAATCTCAGCAAACGATCGTATGAAGTGCATCAAGGCTTTGACAAGCGGATCAGCCGCCGCTACTATTCGCCTCGTTCACACGATTCCTCTGTAGTTCAGTCGGTAGAACGGCGGACTGTTAATCCGTATGTCACTGGTTCGAGTCCAGTCAGAGGAGCCATATTTAAAGAAGCCCGCTTTTTAGCGGGCTTTTTGCTTTTATGCGTCAATATCTTCCGGTAATCCAGCGGTGTCGTTCTCATCCTCCGCTACCGTAAACCATGAGTACCACGTATTACGCCGCAGGTGGCCTTTCGCCGTTACCGTGCGGATATTGCGACCCAGCGCATCGTAATACAGCGTATCGCTATAGCCCTGGGTCCGCATGGCGGCATCGGTCACATAGAGCCAGCTGTCGAGGAAATAGGGCTGATAGCTGCGCACCACCTGCCCCTTATTGTCATACTCAACCCGGCCAGAAATAGCCCAGCGGGGGGCGGCATCGCTCTCTGTGGTATCCACCTCTCCATCCTCTTCCCGATGCCAGGCTTTCCCGTCCGGCACCAGCATGCACTGCTGGAGTGGTCGACCAAAGCCATCGCTGTAGG
>NZ_LR607338.1:2181678-2199303 GCF_902164725.1 Pseudescherichia vulneris
GTTTCTTTATTAGTTCTCGGTATCGAGCTCATCGAAGCTCTTCACCAGGTCGTCAATGGCTTTGATCTGCTTGAGGAACGGCTCCAGCTTGTCCAGCGGCAACGCGGACGGACCGTCGCATTTAGCATGGGCTGGATCCGGATGCGCCTCAATGAACAGGCCCGCCAGACCGGTAGCCATGCCGGCACGCGCCAGCTCGGTCACCTGACCACGACGGCCGCTGGAGGCTTCGCCAAACGGGTCGCGGCACTGCAGGGCGTGGGTGACGTCGAAGATCACCGGCGAGTTGCCAGAGACCTTTTTCATCACGCTGAAGCCCAGCATATCCACAACCAGGTTATCGTAACCAAAGTTTGCGCCACGGTCGCAGAGGATCACCTTCTCGTTGCCGCCTTCGCGGAACTTGTCGACGATGTTGCCCATCTGCCCAGGGCTAACGAACTGCGGCTTCTTCACGTTGATCACCGCGCCGGTTTTCGCCATCGCTTCTACCAGATCGGTCTGGCGAGCAAGGAACGCCGGAAGCTGGATCACATCAACCACCTCAGATACCGGCTGCGCCTGGTGAGCTTCGTGAACGTCGGTGATCACTTTTACGCCGAAGGTCTGCTTCAGCTCCTGGAAGATTTTCATCCCCTCTTCGAGGCCCGGGCCACGATAGGAGTGAATAGAGGAGCGGTTGGCTTTATCAAAAGAGGCCTTGAACACGTACGGAATGCCCAGCTTCTGGGTCACGGTCACGTAGTGCTCGCAAATGCGCATCGCAAGGTCGCGTGACTCCAGCACGTTCATGCCGCCAAACAGCACGAACGGCAGATCGTTTGCCACGTTAATATCGCCAATGCTAACCACTTTTTGTTTCATAGAATCGCCTTATCAGGTTTGAATCGGAACTCATCGGATTAATGCAGCGTAATCTGCCGATGCGAAATAGTATTAATCTGCGCGCGGATCATTTCGCTGATCGGATCTTCCGGACACTGCTCCACAAAATAGCTTAAATCATGCAGCGCGACGTGATCGCAATCGAGCTGGGCGTAAATCAGCCCGCGATCGCGGATCTCATAGGGATCTTCCGGGTTAAACTGTAACAGCGCTTCGCTGGCTCGCAGCGCCAACTCCATCTGCTGCTCTTCCATCAGCGCCGATTTCAGCGTGTCGAGCAGCTTACGGATCACCTCGGCGTTATCCGCCTCGTCGAGATCCTCGTTAAACAGCTCCGCCATCGGACTGATATTGCCCTTCAGCCACACTTCCAGCGTGTGCTCGTCCAGCGTATCGCCGTTGAACGGGTTAATCAGCCACATCTCACCGTCCATCCACTCGGCGCGCAGGATCAGCTGCGTCGGGAAGATCACCGGCGACAGCGGAATATCCAGCTGCTCGGCTACCCACAGCAGGATCGCCCCAAGAGAGACGGCGCTGCCCTGGCGCTCTTTCAGCACGCTATCAAGCCACAGCGCATCGGACAGGCGATAGACGCCCTGCGAATCCTGAAAACCCCAGTCGCCATAAAAGAGTGCCAGCAGCTTCTCGAGCTGCCCTTCCTGCGGCTGCGCCTCGCTTATCTCTTCGCGAGCCAGCGCAACCAGCTTCTCCAGCTCCTCACAGACATACTGCGACGGAAAGTCGTCGCGGATAAGTTGTGAAACGAGGATCATCCCGTCGCATAACGGTGCTTTATTAAATTCGAAATCGGCTAACGACCTCATTACTTACCCCAGTCACGGTATTCGACGTTGATGATAACGCCAAACGGCGCTTCAGTCAGCCTTGCTTATGGTTGCGATGGACCTAACCTACCCGCAGTCAGCCGCTCGTTGCCGCCGTAATCCCGCGTGGTTTCAACGTTCTGGTAGCCATTTTTAGCAAAAAGTGCCCGCACGGCCTCTCCCTGCTGCCAGCCATGCTCCAGCAGCAGCCAGCCGTCAGGCAGCAGAAACGCGCGCCCCTGCTCGATAATCCACGCCAGATCTGCCAGGCCGCGATCGGCTGCCACCAGCGCGCTACGCGGCTCAAAGCGCACGTCGCCCTCGGCAAGGTGCGGATCCTGCTCGTCAATATAGGGCGGATTACTAACGATGGTGGCGAAGCGCTGCCCGCTAAGCGCGCTGAACCAGTGGCTCTGCCGCAGGGTCACGTTAGCTATGCCTAAATGCTCGGCGTTACGCTGGGCAAGGGCCACGGCGTCGGGCATAAGATCCACGGCGGTAATATGGCAGTCGGGACGCTCGCTGGCCAGCGCCAGCGCAATCGCGCCGGTACCGGTACCTAAATCGAGGATATCGCACGGCGTAGACGGCAGACGGGCCAGAGCCTGTTCAACCAGGCACTCGGTATCCGGCCGGGGGATCAGCGTAGCCGGAGAGACAAACAGCGGCAGCGACCAAAACTCGCGCGTGCCCACCAGGTGAGCCACCGGCTCGCCGCGCTGGCGACGGGCCAGCAGCGCCTCAAGCTGCGCCTGCTCGGCGGGCAGCAGCTCCGTTTCGCCGAAGGCCAGAATAAAGGTGCGCGCCCTGCCGGTAACAAAACCCAGCAGGATCTCCGCATCGCGGCGGGGGCTTTCGCTTGCCGCAAGCTGGCTTACCGCCTGACGTAGCCAGTGCTGATAATCCATTATTCCTGCTCGGCCAGCGCCGCCAGCTGATCGGCCTGGTACTCCTGCACGATAGGCTCAATCAGCATATCGAGCTTGCCTTCCATCACCTCGTCCAGACGGTAGAGCGTCAGGTTGATACGGTGATCGGTAACGCGCCCCTGCGGGAAGTTATAGGTCCGGTTACGGTCGCTGCGATCGCCGCTGCCCAGCAGGTTACGGCGGGTTGAGGCCTCTGCCTGCTGGCGTTTGGCGATCTCGGCGGCGCGGATACGCGAGCCGAGCACCGCCAGCGCTTTGGCTTTGTTTTTGTGCTGAGAACGCTCGTCCTGGCACTCCACCACAATACCAGTAGGCAGGTGGGTAATACGGATCGCCGAGTCGGTGGTGTTAACGTGCTGACCGCCCGCACCAGAGGAGCGGAAGGTATCGATACGCAGATCCGCCGGGTTGATGTCCGGCAGCTCGGCTTCCGGCAGCTCCGGCATCAGCGCCACGGTACAGGCAGAGGTGTGAATACGCCCCTGCGATTCGGTGGCCGGAACGCGCTGTACGCGGTGGCCGCCGGATTCAAACTTCAGACGTCCGTAAACGCCCTCGCCGCTCACCTTGGCGATCACCTCTTTAAAGCCGCCATGCTCGCCTTCGTTGGCGCTCATGATCTCCACGCGCCAGCGGCGAGACTCCGCGTAGCGGCTGTACATGCGGAACAGATCGCCAGCAAAGAGCGCAGCTTCGTCACCGCCGGTTCCGGCGCGGACTTCAAGGAAAGCGTTGCGTTCGTCGTCTGGATCCTTCGGCAGGAGCAGAACCTGCAGGTGCGCCTCAAGGGCTTCACCCTTCTCTTTCAGCTCGCGCAGCTCTTCCTGCGCCATCTCGCGCATCTCGGGATCGTCGAGCATCATCTGCGCGGTTTCTATATCTTCCTGAATCTGTCGCCAGTCAGTAAAGCAGCGTGAGACATCGCTTAACTGCGCATATTCACGCGATAGCGCACGAAAGCGGTCTTGATCTGCGATGGTCCCTGCGTCGCCGAGCAGCGCCTGAACTTCTTCATGGCGTTCGTGCAGGGCTTCCAGTTTGGCAACAATAGAAGGCTTCATAGGCGTAAATGCACCCTGTAATAAGAGGTTGTTGTGCTACTCCAGCCCGAGGCTGTTGCGCAGAATATGCAGGCGTTCATCGTCCCCGTTACGGGCAGCCTGCTGAAGTGATTTGGTTGGAGAGTGGATCAGGCGGTTAGTCAGCTTGCGAGCCAGATCCTGCATAATGGCCTGGGCATCGCCACCCTGCTCAAGCGCGGCAAGGGCCTTCGCGGTGAGCTCGTCGCGCACCTGCTCTGCCTGACCGCGATATTCACGGATCGTCTCGCTGGCGCTCTGGGCGCGCAGCCAGGCCATGAACTCGCTGCTCTCCTGAGCAACGATGGTCTCCGCTTCCACGGCGGCGGCTTTCCGCTGCGCCAGGTTATGCGAAATAATGCTTTGTAAGTCATCAACGCTGTAGAGATAGGCGTTCGCCAGCTTGCCGACTTCCGGCTCGACGTCGCGGGGAACGGCGATATCCACCAGCAGCATCGGCTGGTTACGGCGGGATTTCAGCGCGCGCTCAACCATTCCTTTACCGATAATCGGCAGCGGGCTGGCGGTGGAGCTGATGATGATATCTGCGTCCTGCAGGCGGGCGTCGATGTCGCTGAGGGAGATCACCTCTGCGCCCACCTCATCGGCCAGCAGCTCGGCGCGTTCGCGGGTGCGGTTGGCGATGATCATCTTCTGCACCTTATGCTCGCGCAGATGACGGGCCACCAGCTCAATGGTTTCACCCGCGCCCACCAGCAACACCGTCACGCTGGAGAGCGACTCAAAGATCTGTCGCGCCAGCGTACAGGCGGCAAAGGCCACCGATACGGCGCTGGCCCCGATATCCGTTTCGGTACGTACCCGCTTGGCCACAGAGAAGGATTTCTGGAACATGCGCTCCAGCGCGCTGGCGTTCAGGTGTCCACGGCTGGAATCGGCGAAGGCTTTTTTCACCTGGCCCAGGATCTGCGGCTCGCCCAGCACCAGCGAATCAAGACCGCTGGCAACGCGCATCAGGTGGCTAACGGCATCGTTGTCCTCGTGCCAGTAGAGGCTTTTACGCAGCTCGGCTTCGTCCAGATGATGATAGTCACACAGCCAGCGGATAAGCGCTTCCTGCAGGTTGTCCTGCTCTTCCACGCTCAGGTATAGCTCGGTGCGGTTACATGTCGACAGGACTACCCCACCCTGCACCATGGGCTGCGCCAGCAGGCTCTCTAAAGCCTGGTCGAGCGTGTCCGGCGTGAACGTAACGCGTTCCCGCAGTGAGACAGGTGCTGTTTTGTGGTTGATGCCGAGCGCTAAAAGAGTCATGTCAGCGGGAGTAGTACCAGCGTTGATAAGGTTAGTCTGTGCGCATCATACAGGATGCGTCGGGTCAATAAAAGAGACAGCCCCCTTTTGGAGTAATTGGTAATTTCATGATTTAAGACAACTTGAACGTAGACGGTATTCCTGCTCAGCGCTAGCATTAAAGATTATAACCGTAACGCACCACAAGGATTTGTCCTCATTATGACTTTACCGGACCGTCGACTGCTTCGCCTGTTACCGCTTGCTAGCCTGGTACTTACCGCCTGTTCTATTCATGCTCCGAAAGGCCCGGGTAAAAGTCCGGACTCGCCGCAGTGGCGTCAGCATCAGCAGGAGGTGCGTAACCTGAGCCAGTATCAGACGCGCGGGGCCTTTGCTTACCTCTCCGATAGCCAAAAGGTGTACGCCCGTTTCTTCTGGCAGCAGACAGGCCAGGATAACTACCGCCTGCTGCTGACCAATCCCCTTGGCAGCACCGAGCTGGAGCTGAACGCCAAGCCGGGCAGCGTAGAGCTGGTGGATAACAAAGGCCAGCACTACACCGCTACCGACGCCGAAGAGATGATTGGCAAGCTAACCGGTATGCCGATCCCGCTGAACAGCCTGCGCCAGTGGATCCTCGGCCTGCCTGGCGACGCCACCGACTATAAGCTGGATAGCCAGTACCGTCTGAGCGAGCTCAACTACACCCAGAACGGCAAGACCTGGAAGGTCACCTACGGCGGCTACGATGCCAAATCTAGCCCGGCAATGCCGTCAAACATGGAGCTCAACCAGGACGGGCAGCGGATCAAACTGAAGATGGATAACTGGATTGTAAAATGATGACCCAGTGGCCTTCGCCGGCAAAACTTAATCTTTTTTTATATATCACCGGCCAGCGGCGCGATGGTTATCACGATCTGCAGACCCTGTTTCAGTTTCTCGACTACGGCGATACCCTCGGCATTGAACCGCGCACCGACGGTAAGATCCGTCTGCTGACGCCGGTAGAGGGCGTGGCGGAGAGCGATAACCTGATCGTGCGCGCCGCCAAACTGCTTCAGCAGGCGGCCACGGAGCGCGACTCCCTGCCAGCGGGCAGCGGCGCGGATATCCGCATCGATAAACGCCTGCCAATGGGCGGCGGGCTGGGGGGAGGCTCCTCTAACGCGGCGACGGTGCTGGTGGCGCTTAACCATCTCTGGGGCTGCGGGCTGTCGGCAGATGCGCTGGCGACGCTGGGGTTAACCCTTGGCGCGGACGTGCCGGTGTTTGTGCACGGTCACGCGGCCTTTGCCGAGGGCGTTGGCGAAGAGCTGACGCCGGTGGATCCGCCGGAAAAATGGTATCTGGTGGCCCACCCTGGCGTACATATTTCGACCCCGGCCATCTTCAACGATCCTGATTTGCCTCGCAATACGCCAAAGCGGCCAATTAATACGTTACTAAACTGTGAATTCGGCAATGATTGCGAGGTTATCGCAAGAAAACGTTTTCGCGAGGTTGATGCGGCGCTTTCCTGGCTGTTAGAATACGCGCCGTCGCGCCTGACTGGCACAGGAGCCTGCGTCTTTGCTGAATTTGACTCAGAGTCCTCCGCTCGTCAGGTGCTTGAGCAAGCCCCGGAATGGCTGCAGGGTTTTGTCGCGCGAGGCGTAAACGTTTCGCCGCTTATGCAAGCGCTAGACCCTAAAGATTTCTAATAATGCTCTAACGAGCATTTGGGGCTAATTGAGACTCGGTGACAACGTCACCTCTGATCCAGACGTTGCATCGCGCTCTTTAAATACATCGCCTGGATAGCCTAGCCTGGCCCGCACAGTTTTCGGCGACGCTATCCACCACTGGACGCATGCCTGAGGTTCTTCTCGTGCCTGATATGAAGCTTTTTGCTGGTAACGCCACCCCGGAACTAGCACAACGTATTGCCAACCGCCTGTACACTTCTCTCGGCGACGCCGCCGTAGGTCGCTTTAGCGACGGCGAAGTCAGCGTACAAATCAACGAAAATGTACGCGGTGGTGATATTTTCATCATCCAGTCCACTTGTGCTCCAACGAATGACAACCTGATGGAGTTAGTTGTCATGGTTGATGCGCTGCGTCGTGCTTCCGCAGGCCGTATCACTGCCGTTATCCCCTACTTCGGCTATGCCCGTCAGGATCGCCGCGTGCGCTCCGCGCGTGTGCCTATCACCGCAAAAGTGGTTGCCGACTTCCTCTCCAGCGTGGGCGTTGACCGTGTTCTGACCGTTGACCTGCACGCCGAGCAGATCCAGGGCTTCTTTGACGTTCCAGTTGATAACGTATTCGGCAGCCCAATCCTGCTGGAAGATATGCTGCAGCTGAACCTTGATAACCCTATCGTTGTCTCTCCGGACATCGGCGGCGTGGTGCGTGCGCGTGCTATTGCTAAGCTGCTGAACGATACCGATATGGCTATCATCGACAAACGCCGCCCGCGTGCGAACGTTTCTCAGGTTATGCATATCATTGGTGACGTTGCTGGCCGCGACTGCGTGCTGGTTGACGACATGATCGATACCGGCGGTACGCTGTGTAAAGCGGCAGAAGCGCTGAAAGAGCGCGGCGCGAAGCGTGTTTTCGCCTACGCTACCCACCCGATCTTCTCCGGCAACGCGGTAAACAACCTGCGTCACTCGGTGATCGATGAAGTGGTCGTGTGCGACACTATCCCGCTCTCCGCTGAGATCAAAGCCCTGCCGAACGTGCGTACCCTGACGCTCTCCGGCATGCTGGCCGAAGCGATTCGTCGTATCAGCAACGAAGAATCCATCTCCGCGATGTTTGAGCATTAATCGCGTTGTATACTAAAAACCCGCTTCGGCGGGTTTTTTTGTACCTGAAAAACATTTGTATGATGTATTCACGCATTATCTACCATTCATATGGCGGATAATACGTGTATGAATGACTAGCCTTTATGAAAATGATGAACCTTTCAGAGATTTTACCCTTCCGCGCGCTAATCGATGCCTGTTGGAAAGAGAGATACAGCTTCCCACGTTTCACCCGCGACCTGGTGGCGGGTATCACCGTCGGTATTATTGCCATTCCACTGGCGATGGCGTTAGCTATCGGCAGCGGCGTTGCGCCGCAGTATGGCCTCTACACCTCGGCAGTGGCTGGGATTGTTATTGCCCTCTGTGGCGGCTCGCGCTTTAGCGTCTCCGGTCCCACAGCGGCGTTTGTGGTGATCCTCTATCCGGTCTCCCAGCAGTTTGGTCTGGCGGGACTGCTGGTGGCCACGCTTCTCTCCGGACTGTTTCTGATCCTGTTCGGCCTCGCCCGTTTTGGCCGTCTGATCGAGTACATTCCGCTACCCGTCACGCTGGGCTTTACCGCCGGGATTGGGATCACCATCGGCACCATGCAGATTAAAGATTTTCTCGGTCTGGAGATGGCCCAGGTGCCCGAGCACTATTTGCAAAAGGTCGGCGCGCTGGTGATGGCGCTGCCGACCCTTAACCTGGGGGATGCCGCCATCGGCGTGGTCACGCTTGGGGTGCTCATCCTCTGGCCGCGCCTCGGGATCCGCCTTCCCGGCCATCTTCCCGCCCTGCTGGCTGGCTGCGCGGTGATGGCGCTGGTCAAGCTGGCTGGCGTTGACGTGGCGACCATCGGCTCGCGCTTTCACTATCTGCTGGCTGACGGCACCCAGGGCAACGGCATTCCGCAGCTTCTGCCTCAACTGGTGCTGCCGTGGCAGATGCCCGGCTCCTCGTTTACCCTGAGCTGGGCCTCGGTGCAGGCGCTGCTGCCCGCCGCCTTTTCCATGGCGATGCTTGGGGCAATTGAGTCGCTGCTTTGCGCGGTGGTGCTCGACGGCATGACCGGCACGCGGCACAAGGCCAATAACGAGCTGATCGGTCAGGGGCTGGGCAACCTGATCGCTCCCTTCTTCGGCGGCATTACCGCGACCGCGGCGATTGCCCGCTCGGCTGCAAACGTGCGGGCGGGCGCAACCTCGCCGGTGGCGGCTATTATCCATGCCCTGCTGGTGATCCTCGCTCTACTGGTGCTCGCCCCCCTGCTCTCATGGCTGCCGCTGTCGGCCATGGCCGCCCTGCTGCTGATGGTGGCCTGGAACATGAGTGAAGCGCATAAGGTAGTTAACCTGCTGCGACGCGCCCCGACGGACGACATCATGGTGATGCTGATGTGCATGTCGCTGACGGTGCTGTTCGATATGGTTATCGCCATCAGCGTCGGCATCGTGCTGGCGTCGCTGCTGTTTATGCGCCGCATCGCCCGTATGACCCGACTCGCCCCGGTTAACGTCGAGGTGCCCGATGACGTCACCGTGCTGCGAGTCATTGGGCCGCTCTTCTTCGCCGCGGCAGACGGGCTGTTTAACGATCTGGCGTCACGGATTGCTGGCAAGCGTATCGTGGTGCTGAAGTGCGATGCCGTACCGGTGCTGGACGCGGGTGGACTGGATGCCTTCCAGCGCTTTGTCAAACGGCTGCCGGAAGGCTGTGAGCTACGGGTTAGCAACCTGGAGTTTCAGCCCCTGCGCACGATGGCGCGCGCAGGCGTGAAGCCGATTGCCGGGCGACTGGCGTTCTATCCCAACCGGGAAGCGGCGCTGGCGGATCTGTAAAGATTAGGGTGCGGCGTACCGGCGCTGCATCATTACCCCAATCGCCTGCTGTAGCCAGGCCAGCACCTCGGGGGTCATCCAGGTTCCCTTCATCAGCAGCGGCTCCTGCTGCATAGCAACGCGGAATTTCTGCTGGGTAGTGGGATTGTCCCCGGCGTAGGACTGGAAAAGTGCAAGCCAGTTCTGCGCCAGCTGCTGACCCTGTTCGGACGCAGGATCGCACCCCTCCCGCGTCGCCTGGTGCAGCTTCGCCACCAGCGGCGGCCACTCCGCCAGGCGGTCAAAATAGTGCGCGCGGGTAAAGGCCATCTCCTGCGGGGTAAGATAACGCTGCCAGATAGCCAGCTTGCTCTCAGCAAAGGTACGGGTGATGTAGTCGATAATCTGCGGCGTAATGCCCGTCCGCTCGCGCATCTGCGGCTCCACGCTGTGCATCTCATTAAGACGGGTCAGAAACTCCGGCTTGCCTGCTGTATCCTGCTCCAGGCGATCCATCCAGCGGATCGCCAGATCCATCGCGTTGGCATCGGTCTCGACAACCTTTTGCGCCATCAGCGTCTGCGCTTCCGTGACCAGCGCCGCCCAGAGGGAAGCCAGCTGTTCGCCTTCGGCGGCAAACGGCAGCTGCTGTAACTCATCTTTGGTAAACCAGCGATCGTACATATTCATTAACTCCAGAGTCTGTAGCCAGGACTCCAGATCCGGTTCGCTCTCCCCTTCCAACCCGCTACGCAGCGTGCAAAGCTGGTCGCGCAGCGTATGAATGCTGCGCAGTTGCCTGTCCAGCAGTGCGATTTGCGCATCGAGCAGATCGGGAAGCGAGAGCGTATCCTGCTCCAGAAAGTCCTTGATTTCGGCAAGCTCCAGCCCCGCTTTTGCCAGCGCCTGGATCATATGCAGGCGCTGGACATCTGCAAGGTTATAGAGTCGGTAGCCTGCCTCGCTTCTGGCGGAGGGCAGCAGCAGCCCGGTTTGTTCGTAGTGGTGTAACGTGCGAACGGTGATGCCGGCGCGTTTCGCCAGCTCGCCTACCTGAATTAACATTGCGGCTCCTTGTCCTAACCAGTGGCGCTACTCTGGGGCCTTACGTTACGTGAGGGTCAAGACGCAATGCAAAAATAAAAGCGAAAAAAAACGACTCCCATGAGTCGCTTACTGTTTTCCAGGCCGGGTAAGCGCAGCGCCACCCGGCAAAATAGATAGTTATCATCAGCTATGCTTATGTTGATCCCGGCGGCAGCGTTTGTCGTAGTGGCGTAACCACCAGTACTTATCGCACACCTGCTCGTGGCCGCCGACGCGTGCCCCTGCCAGCCAGAGAATGGCCCCAAGGAAGATGCTCAGTATGGCCCCGTGAGCGAAATACTGCGGCAGGTTAAGCTGCGGAAGCTGATTTAAGATGGAGTAACCGACGCCAACGACCATCACCACTAATCCTAAACCCATAAGCGCATTACCGAGTCTCGATGCGTTTTTGCGTTTCATATGTCACCTCCAGCGTTGTGGTCTGAACGGGAAACATCCCCAATCCTTATGGATAAAGTATAGGCAGGGCGTCTTTGACAGGGTGCGGGCGAGATCACATTTATAAATATCTTATTCACAGAACTTTACATATAAACCGCTGAACTCAATCAACTTCTAATAGTTATAAATAGCAATTATTCCTGTTTTTATCTTTTAGCGGCAGAATTTTGTCAACGCCCGCGCTACCACGTAAACTACGCGCCAAAGAGTGAACTTTTCAGGAAAAGAGACGTGACGATTAAACTGATTGTCGGCCTTGCCAACCCGGGCGCGGAGTATGCTGCTACCCGGCATAACGCCGGAGCCTGGTATGTCGACCTGCTGGCCGAACGCTATCGCGCCCCGCTGCGGGAAGAGCCTAAATTCTTTGGCTTTACTTCACGCATTAACCTGGCAGGCGAAGATGTGCGTCTGTTGGTGCCGACAACATTTATGAACCTCAGCGGTAAAGCCGTTGCAGCGATGGCAACCTTCTACCGTATCAACCCGGACGAGGTGCTGGTAGCCCACGACGAGTTGGATCTTCCTCCCGGCGTAGCAAAGTTTAAGCTGGGCGGCGGCCACGGCGGTCATAACGGCTTAAAAGATATCATTAGCAAATTTGGCAATAACCCCAACTTTCATCGCTTACGGATAGGAATTGGCCATCCAGGGGATAAAAACAAAGTTGTGGGCTTTGTGCTGGGCAAACCGCCTACCTCTGAACAGAAGCTCATTGATGACGCCGTTGACGAAGCGGTGCGCTGCACCGAGCTGTGGCTGAAAGAGGATTTGGTCAAGGCGACCAATCGCCTGCACGCGTTTAAGGCGCAGTAGCCTTGGACAATGCCATTTTTGCCGCGCAGCGCGTCTGTAACGTGTATAATAGGCTAAGTTATTAACTTTTCAGCGATCTGTTTCATCTAACAGGTTGTTTATCAAGATATTAAGGTGATGTAAACCATGGGATTCAAATGCGGTATCGTCGGCTTGCCGAACGTCGGTAAATCTACCCTGTTCAATGCGCTGACTAAGGCGGGCATCGAAGCTGCCAACTTCCCGTTCTGTACTATTGAACCGAACACCGGCGTGGTGCCGATGCCGGATCCGCGCCTCGATCAGCTGGCGGAGATTGTTAAGCCACAGCGCATTCTGCCGACCACGATGGAGTTCGTTGACATCGCGGGCTTGGTAAAAGGCGCGTCCAAAGGTGAAGGCCTGGGTAACCAGTTCCTAACCAACATCCGTGAAACCGAAGCCATCGGCCACGTGGTGCGCTGCTTTGAGAACGACAACATCATCCACGTAAATAACAAAGTGGATCCTGCTGACGATATCGACGTCATCAACACCGAGCTGGCGCTTTCCGATCTCGACACCTGCGAGCGCGCCCTGCAGCGCGTACAGAAGAAAGCCAAAGGCGGCGATAAAGATGCGAAAGCGGAACAGGCTGCGCTGGAGAAATGCCTGCCGCAGCTGGAAAACGCCGGCATGCTGCGCGCCCTGAAAAACCTGACGGAAGAAGACAAGGCGGCCATCAAGTACCTGAGCTTCCTGACGCTGAAACCGACCATGTACATCGCTAACGTCAACGAAGACGGTTTCGAGAACAATCCTTACCTGGACAAAGTGCGTGAAATCGCTGCCGCTGAAGGTTCAGTCGTGGTTGCCGTTTGCGCCGCCGTTGAGTCCGACATTGCCGAGCTGGACGATGCCGATCGCGAAGAGTTTATGGCCGAACTGGGCATCGAAGAGCCGGGTCTGAACCGCGTTATCCGCGCCGGGTATGAACTGCTGAACCTGCAAACCTACTTCACCGCCGGCGTGAAAGAAGTTCGCGCCTGGACTATTCCGGTGGGCGCAACCGCTCCGCAGGCCGCAGGCAAGATCCACACCGATTTCGAGAAGGGCTTTATCCGCGCTCAGACCATCGCCTTTGAAGACTTTATTACCTATAAAGGCGAACAGGGTGCGAAAGAAGCCGGTAAAATGCGTGCCGAAGGGAAAGACTACATCGTGAAAGATGGCGATGTGATGAACTTCCTGTTCAACGTGTAATTCGCTTTCGTTGCAAATAAAAATCCACGCTTCGGCGTGGATTTTTTTCGTCCTTATTAACGATCCCCTTAATAATCAGCCACATACCTTCACCTCATTTTTAGCCGAGCAATAGCTGTCTGAATTTTCAAATTTCAACAACAACCCTGCCCTAAATCAAATTCAAGGCATGTTGTCCCGCCTCGTCAATTGACATGTTCCGCCGGAAGTATTTAATGCCAGAGCATTAGAGACCGCCTATTTATCTGCAACATACGTCAGGGACGCGCTATATGTCGGAACTCAGTTCATCCACTCTGCTCAATGAAGGTCAGATAATACTTCCTGACGGCTATCAAGATCGCACCGTCAATATCTTTATGTCCTTTGCTAAGGACGCCCCATCATTCACCGTTTCCCGCGATAGCCTGAAGCCAAACGAAGCCCTTGCTGCCTACATTGACCGCCAGCTCGCTCAGATGCAGCAACACCTTAAACAGTGGCAGCAGAGCGAGCGATGCCCTGCCACGCTGGGCGAGAACGTGTCGTACGGTGAGATTGTTCATGGCAGCTACCAGCGCAACGGGCGACAGGTCTGGCAGCAGCAGGCGGTGTTTAATCTGCAGGGAGCGCACATCCTTGTGTTCACCATGACCGCAACGGTGATGCTGACCGAAGCGGATAATGTCCTGTTCGATTCCCTGCTTAAGCGCTTTCGTCTTCACGCCTGACAACAGGGAGAGGGGTTATGTTTGAAGCCGCACGCGTCGGGGATGATATCGGTCACTCCGCTGCCCTGGCCGGGATGGTGGCCGGTACGCTCGTGGGTGGCTTCATTGCCGCTGCGGGAGGCCTCGCCGCAGGGGCACTGCTCTTCACCGGTCTGGGCGCGTCCTGCCTGGGCGTGGGTGTGCTGCTTGTCGGACTCAGCGTTGCCATGGGCTGGCTTACCGGCGAACTGGCAACGGCGGCGCGGGACACGCTGGCAGAGGGCGGTGCCGACAGCATGACGCAGCAGGGCGTCATCACTACCGGCTCGCCCAATGTTTTCATCAACGGCAGGCCCGCCGCAGCGGCTACCGCCAGTCTGGTCTCCTGTCAGGAGGATGGCGCTCAGCACCTGGCCGAAGGGTCGTCACGGGTCTACATCAACGGCCAGCCTGCCGGACGCCTGGGTGACCGGACAACCTGCGGGGCGACCGTCATGACCGGCTCGCCCAATGTCCTGATTGGCGGTGCATCAGAGCAGACCCTGCCCGTTCAGGCTGAAGTTTCGGACGGATTATACAAGGCCTCAGACCTGACGCTGCTCTTTGCCGGGCTGCTCGGCGGGGCGGGTGGCGCGGGTGGAGAAGCCGGGGCGCTGGGCAGCCTGTTGAGTAAACTGCCGGGTATTAACAAACTGGCCCGTATCGCCTGTCGCGCCGGACAGCTGCTGACCAGTGTCGCTGCGGTGGGCATCATTGCCCGCCCGGTGGATATCATCAGCGGACAAAAATTTCTCTGTGATGATGACGAGCTGGATTTCACCCTTCCCTCCCGCCTGCCGGTACGCTGGCAGCGCTGCTGGCGCAGCGGCAACCCCGGCGACAGCGTTTTAGGCCGGGGCTGGAGTCTGTTCTGGGAAACGTCCCTGGAGCGCTACGGTGACGGGCTGGTGTGGCGCGCGCCGTCAGGGGATTACGTCTCCTTCCCGATGGTGCCGGAGGGCCAGCGGACCTTCTGTGAAGCGGAGAAACGCTGGCTGGAACATCATCAGGACGATACCTGGTCGGTGTATGATATCAGCGGCGAGCGCTGGCACTATCAGCCGTTGCAGGCGTGTTCCCCTTCCCTGCCGCTGCGGCTCACCGGCCCCTGCGGCAACGCAATCCTGTTTGAATGGAACCCTGACCACACCCTGCATGCCCTGACCGACAGCGCCGCTCAGCGCGTGGTGTGCCGTTACCGGGGCGGGCGTCTTGAGAGCGCCTGGCTGGATGATGAGATCTGCCTGGTCAGTTATGCTTATGATACTGAGGGCCAGCTCGTCACCGTGACGGGCCGGGGCGGTAGCGTGCGCAGACGGTTTTGCTGGCAGGATGGCCTGATGAGCGCCCATGAGGATGCAAACGGCCTGCTGAGCGAGTACCGCTGGCAGAGCATCGCGGGTCTGCCCCGCGTGGTGGCATTCCGGCACAGCGGTGGCGAGCAGCTGACGTTAAAATATGATTTTGACAGCGGCACACGCCAGGCGACGCGGGACGATGGCGCGCAGGCGCACTGGCTGACTGATGACGATGACAACGTCGCCAGCCATACGGATTTCGACGGACGCCGGACCGCCTTTGTGTACCACGACGGGGAGCTCACTGATGTTATTCTTCCCGGCGGTGCCATTCGCCGCAGCGTATGGGACAGGTACGGACGCCTGACGCAGGAAACCGATCCGGAAGGACGAACCACACTTTACCACTGGTACCGCCAGACCGACTGCCTGACCCGCATCGTTTACCCTGACCAGACCACCTCGCAGGCGGCATATGACCTGAGGGGACGGCTGGAGTGCGAAACCGATCCCGGTGGACACCGCACCACATACCATTATCCGGATGACAGCGATCCTCTGGCAGACAGCATCACCGATGCCCCGGGCGGCGTGGTGCAGCTGCAGTGGAACCCTCAGGGGCTGCTGACGCAACGCACCGACTGCTCCGGCAGCCTCACGCGGTTTGAGTACGACCGTTTCGGGCAGCTTGTCCGCAGCGAGGATGCCGAAGGTCACATCACCCGTCGGGAATGGAGCGAGGCCGGAAAGCTCAGCAGCGTCATTCACCCTGACGGCAGCCGCGAATCGCTGCTGTGGAACACACGCGGACAGCTCGTGGGCTGGCGCGATCCGCTGGAAAGCGAGGTGCGCCAGGCTTATAACATCCTGGGTCTGCCCGTCAGCCTCACCGACCGTACCGGGCACACCCGCCGCTGGCATTACGATCCCCGTGGCAACGTATTACGCCTGGAGAACGGCAACGGCGCTGAATACCGCTTTAATTATGACGCCACGGGGCACCTGCTGAGCGAGGTTCGTCCGGACGGGACGTCACGGCAAATGCAGTGGGACGAGCGGGGTTTTCTCACTGCGCTTGAGGAGCGCGGCAGCCCTGCCGCCGACGGCGGTGCTGGTCTCCGGTGGCAGCAGTTCGGCTATGACGACAGCGGCCTGCTCACCGCACGAACGACCCGCGATGCCGGATACCATTACCGGCGTAACCACAGCGGACAGCTTACCGGCGTGCGGCGCATGCCAACAGCCGAAGGTAGGGTTCGGGGTATCGATGAGGATGAGATTCAGTTTACGTATGACGCTGCGGGAAAGCTGCTCAGTGAACGGGGAGTAAACGGTGAGCTGCATTATGCATATGACGCTCCGGGCAACCTGACCGCCCTCACCCTGCCCGGCGGGCAGCAGCTGGCATGGCTGCATTACGGCTCCGCCCACGTCAGCGCCGTCCGCTTTAATCAGCAGACCATTAGCGAATTCACCCGCGACCGCCTGCACCGAGAAACCGAACGCAGCCAGGGGATGCGCACGCAGCACCGCCAGTATGACAGTCTGGGCAGACGCAGCCTGCAGCGCAGCGGGCTGAACGCAGACGTCACGCTGCCGGAACAGGCGATTCTGGCGCGTCTTTATCGTTACACCGGACGCGGCGAGCTGGTGGGCGTCAGCGACACCTTGCGCGGTGAAATACACTACGGTTACGACGCCGAAGGCCGCCTGCTGAAACACTATGAAGCCCGTCGGGGTCACAGCACCTCTCATTTTCGCTACGACGCTGCCGGTAACCTGCTGCCGGATGATAACCTGCCCGCCCTGCCGGTTACTGATAACCGCCTGACGCACTGGCAGCACCGGGTGATGAACTATGACACCTGGGGCAATCTTGCCAGCCGCCGCAGTAGTACGGGCGATCAGCATTATGTCTATGACGCAGAAAACAGGCTGATAAAGGCAGAGGGCACCGGGCCGGAAGGCCGGTTTGCGGCACAGTACCACTATGATGCGCTGGGCAGGCGGACCCGTAAAACCGTCACCACGCCGCGCGGCACGTCAGAGATCCGCTTCCTGTGGCAGGGCTATCGCCTGTTGCAGGAGCAGCAAAAAGATCGGTGCCAGACCTATGTTTATGATCCGAACGAGGCATACAGCCCGCTGGCGCGTATCGATCATCTCAGGGATGACAGCCAGGGCGATATTTTCTGGTTCGGTACAGATCTCAACGGCGCACCGCTGGAAGTGACGGATGAACAGGGCAACATCTGCTGGAGCGGCCAGTACGGCAGCTTCGGCGAGGTGCGGTATCACAGTGACGGCTTCTCGCGGCTATTGCGGAGCGGAACCCTGTATCATCAGCCCCTGCGCTACGCCGGGCAGTACGCCGACAGCGAGACGGGCCTGCATTATAATCTGTTCAGATATTACGACCCGCAGGTGGGACGGTT
>NZ_LR607338.1:2202042-2204744 GCF_902164725.1 Pseudescherichia vulneris
ATAAATTTTTACTCACCCCTGCTCCATTACGCCCGCACTACCATCCGCCATCTAAACCACAGCTGGGCCACCAGGATCAGTATCCCACCGGTGATTTTCTGCATCGGCAGCTTTTCTCCGTACCACATTGCCGCCGCAATCACCGTCAGCAGCGGCTCCAGCACCATAATAATTGCCGCATTGGCGACCGCGGCATGCTTCTGCCCCTGGAGCTGAAGGCCAAAGCGCAGGCTGGTGGCGATCAGGATGCTGGCGAGCAGCCACATCGCGGTGGTGGCGGTAAATGGCTGGCTCCATGTCTCCGTCAGCCCTGAAAGCACCAGCCCCACCACGCCGGTCATCCCCAGCTGCACCGCCGTCAGCGGCAGCAGCGGCACTTCTCTGGCGCAGCGGCTGGTGTAGCAAAACGAGATCGACTGCACCACGGCGGTCAGCAAAAACCACCCCTGGCTGGCGTGAAACGACACCGGGAACTGTAAGCTCAGCAGTCCCAGACCGACAAAGGCCAGTGGCAGGCACTCCCAGTAGGCACGGGCGGGCCGGACCCTCATCATCCCCCAGGCCACCAGCGGTACGAACAGCATCGACAGGCTCATGATAAATGCGCCTTCGCCGAGCGAGGGAGTCGTTGAAACGGAGTAGATCCATAGACACATGGTCAGCGCCATCCAGGCCCCGCTGATAAGCACCCTGATGATCTGCTCACGCGGAATACGCTGTCCCCGGCAGAACGGCAGCAGCACCAGGGCGGCACAGCCAAAACGCAATCCCAGGAAAGCGAAAACCGGCATTCCGGAGATGCCCTCACGGGAAAAAATCCAGCCGCAGGCGGCGATAAGGGTGACCATAATGAGGAGAAGATCGGCTTGCCGCTGGGGATTCATTGAAATAGTCATCACTACAGAAAAATATAAAAAGAGTTGTGCCATCATAGTGCTAATGGCCTTAATTACATAGATCGTTAGCAGGCGAAATAATATTCCCTGCAGTTTAGGGGGTTTATTTGCTGCTGCGCCGCTCTTCAGATTAAGCTGATATCGCCACCATTTCAGAGAAAAGCAGCTATTCCCACCAAAAAGTTGCACCCGTCGACTATTTTATTTATGGTGTACCCCCGCCGCTAAACGTGGCGAACCATCATTCTCTGCATCTTATAGCTTTCATTTCCTTTAATTTGGTTTTACGGCTGCGAAAGCTATAAGGTTGCGCCATCCACACTCATGGGGAGTTTATGAGCAACGGAACGACGTTAAACCAGCACCAGAATAACGCTTCAACAAGCAACGAATTGACCGTAGACGACATTACCGTTATCGATAGCGGCCTGCTTAAAAAAGCCGTCGGCGCAGCTGCGCTCGGTAATACCATGGAGTGGTTCGACTTCGGGGTTTACAGCTATCTGGCTGTGATCATCGGCCAGGTCTTCTTCCCGGGTGCCAGCAGCACCGCGCAGCTGATCGCCTCCTTCGGGACCTTTGCCGCTGCCTTCCTCGTGCGCCCTATCGGCGGGATGGTATTCGGTCCGCTCGGCGATCGCTTCGGTCGTCAGAAGATCCTCGCCCTGACGATGATTATGATGTCGATCGGTACGTTCAGCATCGGCCTGATCCCCGACTATGACAGCATTGGTATCGCCGCGCCGATCCTGCTGCTGGTGGCGCGTCTGGTGCAGGGTTTCTCCACTGGGGGCGAGTATGGCGGAGCCGCAACCTTTATCGCGGAGTACTCTACGGATAAACGTCGCGGATTTATGGGCAGCTTCCTGGAGTTCGGTACCCTCGGCGGCTATCTACTGGGTGCCAGCCTGGTGACAATTATGATCGCGGTTCTGCCTACCGAGGCGATGCACGCCTGGGGCTGGCGTATCCCGTTCTTCCTGGCCGCGCCGCTGGGGCTGTTTGGCCTCTACATTCGTCTTAAGCTCGAGGAGACGCCCGCGTTTAAAGATCATATGGATAAGCAGGAGGCGCTGGAGCATAGCAAGCCGCAGCTTAGCCTGATCCAGATGCTGAACAAACATCGCAAGCAGATCCTGAAGTGCATCGGCCTGGTGCTGGTGTTCAACGTCTCGAACTATATGCTGACTTCCTACATGCCAAGCTACCTGACCAGCGTGCTGGGCATGAGCGAGCTGACCGGCCTGCTGCTGGTAATGGTGATCATGTTTGTGATGATGCCGTTGACTCTGGCCTGGGGCTACTGGACCGATCGCATCGGCCGCCGTCCGGTCATCGCCCTCGGCGCAGCCGGGCTGATCCTGCTGGCGATCCCGAGCTTTATGCTGATCGGATCCGGCAATATGCTGGCGGTATTTGGCGGGCTGGTTATTCTTGGCGTACTGCACACCTGCTTTAGCGGCACCATGCCTGCGACGCTCCCGGCCCTATTCGTGACCGATATCCGCTACAGCGCGCTGGCGATTGGCTTTAACCTCTCGGTTTCGCTGTTCGGTGGCACCACGCCGCTGGTGACCGCCTGGCTGGTGGATACCACGCACAACGTGATGATGCCAGCTTACTATATGATGGGTGCGGGGATTATCGGTCTGATTACGGTCCTGACCCTGCGCGAGACGGCCCAGAAGCCGCTCAGCGGTTCATCTCCGGCGGTGGCAACGCATGCCGAGGCGCACCGCCTGATCGATAAGCTGCGCAAGCAGAAACGCAGCAAGCACCTGCAGGCGCAGGTAGCAAGCAAATAGG
>NZ_LR607338.1:2207841-2208720 GCF_902164725.1 Pseudescherichia vulneris
GTGGGTTTTTACTGCTCCTGCAAATTATCCGACCCTACGCCGCCGATGAACGGCAGGCGCAGGCGCAGGGGCGTAAAGTCGAGACCGACGTTCAATCCAAGCACGTTAAGCTCGAACCCCTCCTCTACTCCTAAAGTCACCCCTGCCACGCCCAGCAGCGAGATTTGCAGGCCGCGCCCCGAGGGCGGTAAGCCGATGGGTCGATAGATCGGACGATAGTCTTTCCCCACTGCGTTGGCAGGCAGATCGAGTCTTAGGTCAGGCACTTCTCGCCCAATATGGGCAATAAAGGTGTTGCTGTTGGGCCCAGGCCACGCGTGATAGGTAGTCGGCCATGGATAAGAGGCGATGGCCGCTTGAATCTGCGGGATCAGCGCTTCGGCTTCTGGCCCCCGGCGATCCACCAGCAGGCGCGGTCTGGATCCGTACCAGTAACCATCCGCGAGGTTGCTGTTACGCCGCACCTTGTCGCCGCTGCCCCAGCTGATCACCTCGTAACGGCTGTACTGGGTCTCCCCGGCACGCTTGAAGATGATCCACGGATGCACGGCCACCGCCCCTTTCCAGCCGTAGGTGGGGGCGGCATAGACCTGGACAATTGCCAGCCGGGCAAACTTAGCCGGATCGGGCGCAATGCCGGACGAATCGCGGCGGGCAGACCACCACCCCTCATTGGCTTTGGCTTCGCGCTGGCTTACCGCCTGGGCGATGCTGGCAACAAGAGAGAGCAGAATAATACACAGCAAACTCAATAAAAATGTTTTGAGAGCGATCATGGCACCTATAAGGGAAGTAAACAACGGCGGGAGTTGACCTATTCTACCGCTGTTTCTTTGCTCAGCAAGCGCTGTGCTTAAATCATCACCAAACTTTACGCAC